>JBEEGV010000053.1:0-3613 GCA_041167085.1 Verrucomicrobiota bacterium | reverse complement strand
AAAACCAAATTGGTGAATTCACGGATCGCCCGTTCCCCCATTGCGTTACCTCTAGCTGGCCTCACAATTTGCTCAACAAAGTCCCTTTATTGATGGGTTTGCGGCGGGTGTCTTCCGCGTTGCGTTTCCTCCTCCCGGATTACCAAGGCCAGCGGACGGTTCATGTGTAGCGCCATGACCGTTGCGCGTCCTATCGGTGTGATACCCACCACTCGCACGCCGTCCCAGCAGAAATGCAGTCGCCATGCGTCTCGGCGCGGATCGAACAATATGACCTCCTTGCCTGTGTGTGGGTCGACCGAAGCCAAGCGAGCGCCTTTTCTCAGCGAGCATGAGACGCAAGCCAGCGCGAGATTTTCCGAGGTTGATTGTCCGCCAGCTGCTACGGGCACGACATGGTCGACGTGGAAAGTCGCTTCTTGACCTGTCTGAGCTAGGCCGCAATACTCGCAGCAATTCGCCGCCCGCGTGATCACCTGGCGCCGCAGGTTGGCGGGAATGACCATCACCCTACCCGCTTCGCGAACTCATCCGCTCCGACCGCAGCCGCAGGAGCGACAGCAGCTCTGCCAAATCAACCAACCCTTCGGCCTCGTGCCGCTCCGCATCAGTCAGCGTTGTCCCTGCATCCTGCTTGTCGAGCAACTCCGTCAGCCGTTGCTGAACCCCGGCCGGCAGTCGTAACCGTGCGAGGTCATCGGGTACTTCGAGTTCGAGATGAATGGCTTGAGACATACAGGATAAACTAAAAAACTGTCATCAGCTTAACCGGAGAATCAGAAGTGTCCACAGTCACGAGCATTTGTGAGTAGATCCTTTTGATCATAGGCTCCGCAATCTAGCCCTCTCCGGGTGTAACATTATGGGATCCCGGAAGTCTTAGACTTAGAGAATTTTGACCTCCGGCACGGGCAGATTAGAAAGTGGATCGCTTCGCTTTGGCGGCGGGATCGCCGCCCGGGCCACGAAGGTTTCATCCTCAAAATAAAGAGGCTGCCGCCCGTAAATTGCCGGGAAACCGGCGCAATAAACCACCATGTCACCCGCTGCAGTAATCCGGTCATGGTCGTCTTTTTGCGGCCCAGGCATCCGAAGACACTCGTCCGGCGTGAGCAATGGACGTTGAACTTCCTGCATCGTCGTGGAGACGTGAGTCCCTAAACCCCGTCCAGATCGAGTAACCTGCTCTTTAACGATCGTCGTTTGACCGGTCAGCTTTGAAAGGTGCTCGGCTGTCTCCAATCTGTTGGGCGGGAAAGCAACCTGGACATGGCAATTGGAGGTTATCGTTTCGTCCGGACCATATCCTGTTTCCCGGCTTTTAAGCTGATTGATATCCTGGCTAATCAAGTAACATTTAATCCCGTAGCCGGCGACGAACGCCAAACTTTCCTGCAAGATTTCGAATTTACCGAGCGCAGGAAACTCGTCGATCATGGCCAGGAGCTTGTGTTTGTAGCTGGGTTTTGGGCGGCCATTTTCAAACTCCATTTTATCGGCAAGAAGTCGCACGATCATATTGACCACGATTCGGACAAGCGGCCGCAACCTCGCCTTGTCGTTTGGCTGAGTGATGATGTAGAGGCTGACCGGATCCGCGTAGTGCATCAGGTCCCGGATTTGAAAATCCGAACGGCTCGTATTCCTGGCGACAGTGGGATCCCGATAAAGGTCCAGGAAAGTCTTGGTCGTCGATAGAACTGAACCAGCTTCGTTCGCAGGCCGGTCCATCATGTCACGCGCTGACGCGGAAACAACAGGATGATTTCTGCCGTTGATGTGATGATAGGCAAGCATCTCAGCCCACAGGTCCTGGATCGGCCGGCTCGAATCGGCCAGCATCTGGTCGAGCGCGGCAAAAGTCGCCGGCGTTCCTTCGACTTTGGCTTTGTAGCACAAATGCAGTATGCAGCCGACCAGTAGCGAGTAGGCGGTCTTTTGCCAGTGACTATCCGATCGAAGGCCTTTCCCGTCCGGATCGACGATCAACAGGGCCAGGTTCTGCACATCGCCTACTTCGTGCTCGGTCCCAATGCGCAATTCATCGAGCGGATTAAAACAACAGGAACCAGACGCGGCTGCTGGCTCGAAGCGCAGAATTTTGTTGTGGCTATATTCGTGTCGCCATCCCGCGGTGAGTTCGTAAAGCTCCCCTTTGAGATCAGTCACGAACACGCTTTGTTTCCACGAAAGGAGCGTCGGCACAATAAGACCAACCCCCTTCCCGCTCCGCGTCGGAGCGTAACAGAGAACGTGCTCGGGTCCGGCGTGTCGTAGGTAATGAATTTTACCCCCTTTATCGCGCCAGGCTCCAACGTAGACCCCATCGTTGTTTAGCAGGCCCGCAGCCTTGATATCGGAATGGCCGGCCCAGCGGGCTGATCCGTGAAGATAGGGATTCACCCTGAAATTTCTGCGCGCAACATCCAATATCAGAACGAAGAACCCGCCGATCGTAACCAGCGACCCAAGGCCGAACGCTTGGGCGAAAAGAGTATGATTATTCGCCTGCTCCCATTGATGCGCCCACACAAAATAGGACCAGGGCGGATAGATATGGAACAGGTTAAATCCAAGCGCTGGGTGGAAACGATAACTGTTGGCAAGCACCTGGGTTGCGACGATCGAACCCAGCACGATCACCGCCGCGAACGCTATCAACCTTTTCAAATCGGGATTGAAATCCGTTCTTCCCCGTTGGAGCTGAGGACCGACGAGAGTGTTGCGTTTGCTCATCGTTCGAGTCCTTGAACTTGTGCTTGGATCGTCACAGCGGAGGAAATGGTAAGAAGGGTCCCGCGTTGGTGCTGGGCCAAATGCTGCCGTTGCTCCGGTGTAATGGCCAAGACTAGATGTTCTGTCCCATTGCTTGCAATTAAGAGGCTTTGCTGAGCCACGACTCGCAAACCAACGAACGTGAGCTCGCCCGCATCCTCCGGTCGCCACAGCCGATGGAACGGTATATCGGTAAGGCGACCTCGTTTTGAGTTCCGCTCGGTAATATACTCTAAGCCAGCCTTGTTCACTGGCGGCGGGGCCGCTGCCTGGGCAGCTTGCCGCGCTTTTTCAAGTTCCTCATCGGCGAATGAAACCGCAACGTGATTCGTGCCGGCGACTCGAGCGATTCGAAGTTGAAAATCGGGTGGACCAAAGGCGGTAAGGCCACCTTCGTACCGTTCGGCCGCGCGTCCGAGCAGCTCAACCAATACGTCGTCACCAACGTTCGGCTCGACCTTCAAACCGGCGCCAGTATCCCGGATCTCATGTTCTCCGACCTTTTGAATTACGGTTCCTTGCTTTGTAACCTGAGTCTGCGGATTAAGAGAGGGAGCCAGCGCGGCTGTGGGCGCAGAGATGGTGCTGGCCTGGCCGCAGCCCCGAGCTACGCGCAACGCTTCGAGAGCATCGTTGCGTCCGCTGCTCGCTTGTTGTTGCAGCCAGTCGACCCATGACAACTGGCGCGTGTCGCTGGTCAGTGCCCGACGATCTTCCCGGATCCGGGCATTCACTGCGCCAATCCCTTGACGCAGTTCCGATTGAACCGCGGCGTAAGCGATTCGCCGGCCGGCGCCTTTCAGCGTCATTTTAATCACAGCGCGCTTGGCACGCGCGG
>JBEEGV010000052.1:0-13390 GCA_041167085.1 Verrucomicrobiota bacterium | reverse complement strand
CCTGTGACCATGTCAAGTCAGCTACCAATCCGGGCTCGGATTTATGACGTCAACGGACGGTAAAACATTCACTTATCCAACATCAATTCGCTTTTAACATGCTCGACGCATTTACTTACCATCATTTCCCGGCATTGTTTTATTTAACTGCGGTGGTCGCCCATTTCCCAACTTTTTTCTTCGGCGTCCTCTGCCATGCTAATGGCAGTATGCTTTCCAACAAGCTTTCCCCGCTCCAAGCCGATTTCATCAAACGGACCCCACGAACCGGTGGTCAGGACTATTACTCTATTTGAACGATCATGTGCGGCGTCGCGGGAATAATCGACTTGGTTGGGCAGCGCCTGGCGCCGGAAGGTGTGGTGCAACGGATGGCGCGTGCAATCACCCACCGCGGGCCGGATGAGGAAGGTTTTCTTGAACAACCGGGAATCTCACTCGCTTCGCGACGATTGAGTATTGTCGACCTGGCTGATGGGCAACAGCCGATGACGAATGAAGACCGCAGCGTTTTCGTCGTCTTCAACGGCGAGTTATTCGACTATGTCGAACGGCGCGAAGAACTTTTTAGGCGAGGACATCACTTCCGCACTCATTGTGATACGGAAATCATCCCGCACCTTTGGGAAGATCATCACGAAGGAATGTGGGAGCGGCTGCGCGGCCAATTTGCCATAGCACTGTGGGACGCGCAGCTCCGACAACTCCATCTTGGCCGCGACCGCTTCGGTATCGCACCGCTTTTCTGGAGCCGGCAGGGCGACTGGCTGCTCTTTGCTTCCGAAATCAAAGGCCTGCTTGCGTCAGGAATGGTTCCGCCGCGACCCGATCGCAAAGGACTCGATCACGTGTTCACCTTCTCCGCGGTGCCGGGGCCGAGGACCTGTTTCGAAGGTGTTCAACTCCTGCCGCCAGGACACTGCCTTCGCATTGCGCCGGGAAGTTCGAGCACGAGTCCGGTCATTGCCGAACGGGCCTATTGGGAAATGGATTTCCCGGCGCAAGGTGACGAGGAATGGGGAAATAATCCGCGTGCGCTGGTGGATGAATTCGAGCGGCTCCTTATGCAGGCCGTCGAAGAACGGCTGCGCGCCGATGTGCCAGTGGGTTCTTATCTCTCCGGCGGCGTGGATTCGAGCATGATCCTCGCGCTTGCCTGTCGCCTCAAGGGTCCAGCGATCAACACCTACACCGTGCGGGTGGATGAGCCGGAGTTTGATGAACTGAGTGCAGCGAGTCTCTCGGCGCGGCACATCGGAGCGAAGCCACCCATTGTCCAGGACTATGGCGATGTGGAAGCGCTAGAAAGTTATCCCCCACTCATTGAAGCTGCCGAAGCACCGGTGATCGACACGGCTTGCGGCGCGTTGCTCAAACTGGCCGAGCGCGTTCATGCCAATGGTCAAAAAGTCGTGCTGACCGGTGAAGGGGCGGACGAATGGCTGGTCGGTTATCCGTGGTACAAAGCGGCCAAGTTCATGGGGTTTCTCGACGCCGTGCCCGGATTAAAACTGAGCGAGTTGGCGCGGCGCTGTTATCTGCGTTTGAACAAGGTGCCGCATTTTTCGCCGGCATGGCGCGAGCGAGTGGAAAGTTCTATCGGCGGTCAAAACGCATGGATCGATTCCTATGGCTTGCTCGCGATTTCGAAGCTGCGTTTCTACTCCGAACAGATGCGCGAGGTCATGAACGACAGCCATCCGTGGGGCGAATTGGGATTTCCGCTGGAAAAAGCCAAACGCTGGGCCCCGCTCAATCGCGGCATCTGGATCGCGGCGCGGGTGCTCTTGGCCGGACATCTCTTGCAAGCCAAAGGCGACCGCGTGGCGATGCACTCCTCAGTCGAAGTTCGGTATCCCTTCCTGGATGAGGACGTCTTTGACTTCACCGCGAAATTGCATCCGCGCTGGAAGCTGCGCGGGTTCCGCGACAAGTATCTACTACGTTTGCTCGCGGAGCGTTGGATTCCGAAGTCGATCGCCCGACGCGGCAAAGTGATCTTTCGCGCACCTCTCGATAGCTTTCACATGGACCCGGAACCGCCGTTTGTTACCCAGCTTTTGAGTGAAGATTCGCTGCGTCGCACCGGTTACTTTGATGTCAGCGAAGTGACGCGCTGGCGTAAAGGCTTCCGTGAATTGCGGTCCGGATCGCTTCCCCGGCTCTCCGTCGAAATGGGCCTCACTGCGGTCGTCGCCACCCAGCTCTGGCACCATCAATTCATGGGCGGCGGCCTGGCCGATATGCCAGAGTGGTCCGCCTACGAACCATCTTTGCAAACGACGTAGTGCCGTCGCGCCGGCCTTCTAACCCAGCTTTTGCAGGGTTTGCTTTCCGATCTCTTTCATCTCCGGGTCATCCTTTTCTTTGTTAGGCATGGCCATCCCCTTTTCAATATTCTTGCGCGCCTCTTCTTTGCGTCCCATCTGCGCATAAATGCGGCCCAGTTCGATGTAATGCATGAGCCGGTTCGGATTTATTTCGATAGCCTTTAAAAGACATTTCTCCGCCAATTCGTTAGTCGTTAGTGGCAAATCGCCATAAAGCGCCTTCGCCAACACCCGTTTCACCACGTTAACGTTTGCAAGCACGTAATTCCACCGGCCGAGAATGTGCCACGCATTGTCGTTGGTCGGATCAAGGATAAGAGTCCGGTCTACCGCCGCTTTGATCCGGGGCGAAGCCTTGATTTGATCCTTGCTGCCCATAAAGGGGAGCATTTTCCCAAGGCTGATCGCAGGCGAGAGTTGGGCTTCGGCATTATTTGGAGCGAGGGTCGCTGCGTGATTGGCGAACTCGAGCGAGATGTTTCCCAGCCGCAGTTTTTCTTGTTTCGATGACGCG
Source organism: Verrucomicrobiota bacterium (assembly GCA_041167085.1). Taxonomy (GTDB): domain Bacteria; phylum Verrucomicrobiota; class Verrucomicrobiia; order Chthoniobacterales; family UBA10450; genus DATFCK01. Next base: position 10,546 of record JBEEGV010000052.1, on the reverse strand, counting down.
TCCGCCATGAGATGGCGGTACTGCCGGGCAATACAAACGAGAAGCTTCACGTTGTTCGGTTCGGCCTTGTTCGCAGGTAGATATACTTCGAGCGCTTCTTTGGCCTGGAGTTGTTTGTCGAATTGATCGCCTTTTGCGATCAAGTCATCAGTGTCTTCTGCCTGCGCGGCGAGGCCGGAGAGGCAAAGCACCGCACAAAGCATCCTGAGAGTGCGAAGGCGAGAATTCGAATTCATCAACGCAAATATAGCAGCCCAGGGAGACGCATCTACTCTTGGAATTCGCCACTGGCCACAATCTTGGCCGCAAAAGCCTGCCAGCGCCGATCTTACCTGTTCCTGGCTTCCGCGCGGTGATTAGTCAAGCGGCAGTCACGCGGCTCACGCCGCCGAAACGCGGCTCGATCAATGCAGATTCGCACGAGAAAACCTCGTTTCCCGCAAATCGGCGGATGTCAAAAAGATGTCATAATGGGTTGTTTCAACGGCTTGACACAGGAGAGATCATCGTTGGCGTCTACCGTTTCGGCTGAAATTTCAGCCGCGAAATGTCAAAAGATACCGGGGCCCCACAGGCTCCGAGGTTGTAAACGCCATAAAAGCGTAATAAGATTCCCGCCCTTACAGGCCAATCCCCCCTTTCCGTAATTGCCGTGCTCGATAGCTTCACGCGAAAATCTCCTTTCTTTACCGCTCGTGTTTTTCTCGCGAGTAGTTTCGTTCTCGGCGCAATTTTCCTTGCGGCGGTCGGCTTCGGGTCGAGTTCTGGGTCCGGCTGGTCGGTTGTTCCATCACGAAATGTCACCGGTCAGTCCATTCAGTACAGCAATAGCTATGTGCATTCGATCACGTGCATTTCGGCCTCGGAGTGCTGGAGCGTCGGATCCTTCACCCCATATGGGTACGGCCCGGGCGGAGCTCTTATCGAGCAATGGAACGGTAGCGCGTGGTCTGTTGTGGATTCACCTTCGCTCAACAATTCACCTTCGTTAAATGGAGTAACGTGCGCGTCGGGAGCGGACTGCTGGGCTGTCGGTTCATATCGCAGCCCTAACCCCAACTATATTCAGACGCTGATCGAGCACTGGGATGGATCGGCATGGGCGGTTGTCGATTCGCCTAACAAGAGCACTACGCAAGATAATTCGCTCTCCAGCGTGACGTGCGTTTCGGCGTCCGACTGCTGGGCCGTCGGGCATTCCTATACCGGCAATATAGCCGAGCACTGGGATGGAATGGCGTGGACACTTGTAGCGCTGCCAAACAGCGGCTTCGCAACGGGCAATTATCTACACGATGTAACTTGCGTCTCCGGCTCAGACTGCTGGGCTGCTGGCCAATATTTCGACAGCATTTATCCGGGCGGTTACAAAACTCTTTTGGAACATTGGGACGGCGCGTCCTGGACGATCGTTGGCTCACTGAACGGAGATCCGTCTCAGTTTACCGATAGTTATCTGAACGGGGTGACATGCAGTTCTTCATCAGACTGCTGGGCCGCAGGATACTCTCAAGACATGGTTCATGGCGGCTACGGCGCTTTGGTCGAACATTGGGACGGAAAGTCTTGGTCGATTGTTGCGACAAGCACAACTGGTCCCCCCGTTTTACAGCACGTTACCTGTGCCTCCGCGTCGGACTGCTGGATCGTTGGCTACTCAGGCACCAATACCCTTGCGGAACATTGGGATGGTAATTCCTGGTCAATAGTTAGCTCACCAAATGGTGACCCCACCCGGTTCAATGCGCTTTATGGCGTAACTTGCGTTGCTGGAAACGATTGCTGGGCTGCCGGCATGTATGACAACTATCAGGGCAGCGTGTACCAAACGTTAATGGAACATTGGAACGGCTCATCGTGGATGATTGTGCCGTCGGCAAACCCAAACACTACTCTTGCCAATATTGAGCCTAACCAACTTCAAGGAGTCACGTGCGTGTCCGAAGCGAACTGTTGGGCAGTGGGCTATAGCCAGGGCTCAACATATCAAACACTGGTCGAGCACTGGGACGGCAAAGAATGGACGATCGTCAGCTCGCCAAACACGACAAGCTGGAGCAACCAGCTCAATGGCGTGACCTGCACCTCAGCTTCGGATTGTTGGGCCGTCGGCTACATACAAGGTGGTTCACAGACGCTCATTGAGCACTGGGACGGGACAACCTGGAATATCATCGCATCATCGAATACGAATACGTCGACCAATATTCTTTATACTGTATCTTGTGCGACCGCGTCGCAGTGCTGGGCAATCGGTTTCTCTGGCTCCCCCGCGACCGCCCTCATTGAGCGATGGGACGGGACTTCCTGGACAATCGTTCCTTCGCTAGCGCCGCCCTCGGCTAGCTCTAGCTTCTTGACCGGCGTGATCTGCACCTCTGCCTCAGATTGTTGGGCGGTCGGTTATTATCAAGATTCCCTAAACAAAAACTATCGCACGCTGATCGAAAGATGGAACGGCGCGTCGTGGGTGATTGTTACCTCGCCTAACCCCGGCACGCAGAATTATCTGTCGGGTGTGAGCTGCACATCTGCCTCAGATTGTTGGGCGGTCGGCGACTATGCGGGCGGCTCCACGTACGAGATGCTCTTTGAGCATTGGAATGGCTCGGCATGGTCAGTGGTCCCACGAACGAGTAGCTCGAGTTTGGATGAGTTTCTTTCCAATGTCACGTGCGTGTCGCCCACCGAATGTTGGGCTGTCGGCTATCACAATGTTCGTAATAGTACTCGTCACCCGCTCATTGCAAATTGGGACGGTGTCGCGTGGGCGGTAACTCCCGCGGCTGATACGGGGGCGGAAGAGAAGCTGCTGAGCGGCGTCGCGTCTTCATCGGATTCGCAATCTTGGGCCGTGGGGTATTCCAACCCCGTTTACCCGGCCCAGACATTGGTAGAGCAATATTCGCTACCAACGGTACCGAGCTACACCATCTCCGTTAACCCGGGGTTGGCTTACGAAGGCGTCGCCGACGGCGGCGGAAGATATCTCTCCGGCTCCGATGTCACTGTTACAGCTCTGGCAAACAGCGGATATACTTTCGCGAATTGGACCGAGAACGGCTCGATCGTGAGCACATCCACCAATTATGAGTCCAGCGCGACCTCCGCTCGCACGTTGATTGCGAATTTCGTTGCCTACCCAACCGTGAGTTTGGCCGTATCGCCGGTCAAGATTGGAAAAAACGGCACAGCGACATTTACCGTCAGCGGGACGACGACCAATCCATCTCAACCGCTCGTTGTAGGTTACAGCATCGGCGGGACCGCCGCGCCTGGAAGCGATTACACCTTAAGCGGCAGCGCAAATCAGATCACGATTCCGGCGGGTCAGTCTTTCGGTAGCATCACACTAACGGCCATTACGGCTAAAACAAAAAAACAAGAAAAGGCAACACTGACACTTACCTCCGGCCAGGGTTACAATCTGTCGGTTATATCCAAGAAGCGTAAGACAAACCCGAACCAGGCGACGGTGACAATTGTCAACAAGTAAGGTCCGCGGTCGAGAAAGTAACAAGCTGCGTGTACGATGTGAGTGTAAATGCCGGCCTCGTTAGACTGCATCTGATCTTGACTCGGGCCCTCAGCAAGCAACCTGCATTAGTTGCGTGAGCGAACCTTCTTCGCGGAATTGCGCATTCGGCGCAGTAGTTCTCCGGCTGCAGGTCCAAGCGATCGCTGGCGCAGCCAAACGGCCGCAATGGTGCGCTGAGGTTTTGGCTTCTGCATCGCGACATAGGCGGGAGCGGCAGAGCTACCACCGCGTGTCGCCATCTTTGGGATGAGAGAAATGCCCATCCCGGCTTTGACCAGCGCCTGAATCGTTTCGATCTGAGTACTGCGGCAGCTCACCTGCGGGTGGAAATCCCGCTTCTCGCAGAAGTTGAGCACCTGGTCGCCGAGACAATGTCCTTCCTTCATCAGGATGAATGATTCGCCGTCCAAATCCCTGAGCGATATCTTTCTCCGTTTGGTCAGGGCGTGGCCGGGCGGCAGAGCGAGAAGCAGATCTTCGCGAAAAAGTTCGGCCACTTCGAATCGGTCATCGCGAATTGGGAGCGAGACAATGGCCATATCCAATTCGCATGCGACCGCCAGCTCCACCAGTCGGGCCGTGGTATCTTCGTGCACCACAATCTCAATGCCGGGAAAATGGGTGCTGAAATCAGGAATGGCCCGTGGCAGAAAGTACGGCGCAATCGTTGGCAACACACCGAGAACGACCCGCCCGTGAATCAACTCTTTGGCCCCCTGAGCTTCTTGCTGCGCGGTGTCCATTTCCTCCAGGATTCGCAGGGCGCGAGGGATGAACCGTTCGCCTGCCGCAGTCAATTTAGCTCGCCGCGGAAGCCGGACGAATAACCGCTCTCCGAGTTCCTCCTCAAGTTTCTGAATCTGCTGGCTGAGCGAAGGCTGAGCGACATGGCATTGCTCCGCGGCCCGGCTGAAATTAGCGGAACGGGCGACCGCGACCACATACCGAAGCTGTTGGGTTTCCATAGGTAACTCCTATACCATATGCAGGAAAATAATATTTCTACAATAGCAATCCGAGGATCACACTGCGCTATCAACCTCAGCCTGAGACCACGCGCTATGTCCCATCCTCAAACCAAAACACAATCCGCTTCCGCTCTCACCACCGCCTCCGGCGCTCCCGTCGCCGATAACCAAAACTCCGTCACCGCCGGTCCGCGCGGACCGGTTCTTATGCAGGATTTCTGGCTGATCGAAAAAATGGCCCGCTTCAATCGCGAGCGGATCCCTGAGCGGGTGGTCCATGCCAAAGGCGTCGCCGCTTACGGGCGCTTCACCGTGACCCACGACATCTCGAGATACACCAGCGCCAAGCTGTTCGCGAAAGTCGGCAACGAAGCGGAGTGTTTGTTGCGTTTTTCCACTGTTGCCGGCGAACGTGGCGCGGCCGACGCAGAACGCGACGTGCGCGGCTTCGCCGTGAAAATTTACACCGAAGAAGGCAACTGGGATCTGGTCGGCAACAACACTCCTGTCTTCTTCGTCCGCGATCCTTTAAAATTTTCCGATTTCATCCACACGCAGAAACGGGACCCAAAAACCAATCTGCGTAACAATGCCGCGGCCTGGGATTTTTGGTCGCTCTCGCCCGAGTCGCTGCACCAGGTCACGATTCTGATGAGCGACCGTGGACTGCCGCGGAATATGCGAGAAATGCACGGCTTCGGGTCACACACGTATAGCCTATACAACGACGCAGGCGAACGTTTCTGGGTGAAGTTCCATTGGCGTTCCCAGCAGGGGATCACCTTTTACACCGACGCCGAGGCCGCGGAAATTGTCGCCCAGGACCGCGAAAGCTCACAACGCGATCTTTTCGAGAGCATCGCGAACGGAAACTTTCCGAGATGGAAACTTTGCGTGCAGATCATGCCGGAACTGGAGGCGGAAACATACCAATGGAATCCTTTCGACCTGACCAAGGTGTGGCCGCACGGCGACTGCCCCTTGATCGAGGTGGGCATACTGGAACTCAATCGCAATCCGGAAAACTATTTTGCCGAAGTTGAGCAGGCGGCTTTCGCGCCGGCTAATGTCGTCCCCGGCATTGGTCATTCACCGGACAAGATGCTCCAGGCCCGGATTCTTTCCTACACGGACGCCCAGCGCTACCGGCTCGGCGTTAATCACACATCGCTCCCGGTCAACCGCCCGCGCTGCCCCGTCATGAATTATCATCGCGACGGCAGCATGAGCTTCGACGGCAACTTCGGCGGTGCGGTGAACTACGAACCAAACAGCCTCGCCGGGCCCAAAGAATGTCCTGCTTTTAACGAACCGCCGCTCAAGATTTCCGGCGTGGCGGGTCGCTACAATCACCGAGACGGGAACGACGATTACACCCAGCCCGGCGACTTGTTCCGCCTCATGACGCCCGAGGCGCAGCAGCGTCTCTTCGGCAATATCGCTCGTCACATGGGGCAGGTGCCGCGGGAGATTCAACTGCGTGCCATTTGCCATTTCTTCCGCGCTGATCCGGCCTACGGCGGCGGCGTAGCAAAGGCTCTCGGATTGGATCTCGAGAAAGAGTTTGATGCACTGAATTAACCGTCCGATTGAAAGCCGAATATTGCTTCTGAGGACGAAGATCTCGATTCGAGTGCCAGGATTGTGAAGTTTGTCGCACTGCAAAAGCACGAAGAACAAGATGCCACTCCGGGACAGGAATTGGCCTCTTTTGAAGAAACAATGCTGCCCCACATGGATGCGGCCCACAACCTCGCCAAATGGCTCCTTCATAACAAAGAGGATGCGCAGGATGTTGTGCAAGAGGCATATTTGCGCGCATTTAAATCCTTCGGCGGATTCCATGGTTCTAACGGCCGGTCCTGGTTGCTGACGATTGTCCGAAACACGTCCTATACATTGATGAAAAAGAATCGGGCGGTTGATCTCACGACAACTTTTGACGAGCAAATGCACGTGTCGACCTACGACTCTGTTAGTCCGACAACGCAACTGGAGCAGACGGAAGAAGCGGAGTTAGTTAGGCGGGCAATGGACCGATTGAGCGTAGAATTTCGCGAAATCCTCGCGCTGCGCCACCTGGAAGGTTTGTCCTACAACGAAATAGCCCACATCGCCCAGATTCCACCGGGTACGGTTATGTCGCGACTCGCACGCGCGCGGGATAAACTCAAGGAGAGTCTTGGCTCTTCAATTAGCTGGGGGTCGCCGCGGCCGATTTGGTAAAGGCGGCGTAAGCGGCGCGGCACTTACTTTTTCTTGGCGAGAGCGGAATAAAACGCGGCTAAAACGGTCTGTACTAGTGGAAGGAAAAGTGACCAAAAAACTTACTGAAACACTTATGAGCCACAAGAACGTTACTGTAGCGACAATCGTCCTCACGGTTGGCATTTTTGCGGGCTCGAACGCGATGGCCCAGCGACACGGCGGGGGCGGATTTAACGGTGGTGGCTTTCGCGGCGGTTCGGGAGCCGCCCGCACAGCACCGAGTTTCACTCGCGCCGGCCCGCGCGCCGCGCCTGGCATGACACAGTCCAGAGGATTCCGTAACGGGAATCGCGATCGGCACCACCGTCGCGACTTCGATGATCGCTTTGTCTTTGACGATTTTGGGGATCCGTTCTTTTATTATCCGTATTACGGATACTATCCTTACGGGTACGGGTACGATTCTTACTATCCAGCCGTTTACCAGGGCGACGCCGGATATACCGACTCTTTGGTAGAGGAAGTCCAGCTTCGTTTAGCTCGTGCCGGGTATTATCATGGCGCGATCGATGGCGTGAGTGGCAACGCGACACGACGCGCGATCCGTGAATACGAGCGCGCCCACAGCTTGCCAGCGGACGGCCAGATCCGGGGCAGACTGCTCACAAGCATGGGCTTGGCGTAAGGACCATTAAACAATCTGTGGTTCGCGTGATCCCTCCATCTGCGACTGGATCGAGAATCTTTAGCCCAAAGACAGCAACCGAATAGCCGCAATGCAATCAATGATTAGTCAGATATTATACCCGAATCGCCAGGCGTTTTTTGAAAAGCTGGCACAGAGTTTACCGCCGCAGCCAGCAATCAAGTTTGGAACGGCGCCCCTCCCCAACGGAGAGCGCAGGCCAGGATCTCGGAATATGCGGAGGGCGGTACCGACGGAGGCGTTAAGTACGGCGCAAAGAAGCATGGGTGCGCGTCGAAGTATTTTATTGAAACCGCCGGCGCGCCCGTGATCTCAAGACCGATCGCAATTTACTACGAACATCCGGATTGGTTCCGGCCGCTGTTCGCGGAGCTCGATGCGCGCCGCATCAATTACGTGAAGTTGGGCGCGTCCTGTCATTCATACGATCCGCACGCGGAGGGCGCAGATTTCTCGCTATTCTTCAACCGCATGAGTGCGTCCGCGTATCTGCGCGGGAACGGTAAGGGAATATTTTTTACGCATAATTACCTCGCGCATCTTGAAGCATCTGGCATTCGCGTAATCAACGGCAGCCGAGCCTTCGCCGTGGAGACGTCCAAGGCGCTGCAACTCCAGCTGCTCAGCTCGTTGAGCCTGCCTTTTCCAAAGACTCGTGTGGTCAATTGCACGGACGAATTGCTCGCCGCCGCGCCGCTGATCGGATTCCCGCTCCTGGTGAAACCAAACATCGGCGGACGCGGCGCCGGCATCGTGCGTTTTGATTCGGCCGAGAATCTCCGTGCCGCCTTCGACGAAACCAGGTTGGAATTGGGGATCGATCAGACTGCACTAGTCCAGGAATTGATCCCGGCGCGCGGTGGTCACATTACTCGTGTAGAAACGCTCGGCGGCAAGTTTCTCTACGCGATCGACATCTTCACCACTGGCGAAAGCTTCAATCTCTGCCCGGCTGAAATCTGTCAGGTCGAAAGCGTCGCCGCATTTCTCGAAGCTCAGTCGAGCGATGCGCCAACGGCCGGATTGAAAGTGAAGGGCTGCACGCCCCCACAGAAAATAATTGATGCAGTTGAAAAAATCGTCGCCGCCGCACAAATTGAAGTGGGGAGCGTTGAATACCTCGTCGACGATCGCGATGGCACCGCCGTCTATTACGACGTCAATGCCCTTTCCAATTTTGTGGCGAACGCGCCTCAAATCGTTGGCTTCGATCCGCACGTGCGGCTGGTCGACTACCTTGAGCACGAGAAGGAGAGGCCCTAATGCGTTATGGGTATTGGCTCCCAGTGTTCGGCGGCTGGCTTCGAAACGTGGAAGACGAACAGATGGAGGCGACGTGGGAATATGCGAGTCGTCTGGCGCGACGAAGCGAAGAGATCGGATTCGATCTCACGTTAATCGCTGAACTGAACCTTAACGACATCAAGGGGGCTCACGCGCCTGCGCTCGACGCCTGGTCTACAGCCGCAGCCCTGGCGGCGGTGACGAAACGCCTCGAGTTGATGGTCGCAGTCCGTCCCACGTTTCACTCCCCTGCCCTGCTCGCCAAACAAGCCGCGAACATCGATCATATCGCCGGCCGGGGCCGTCTTTCCCTCAATGTTGTTTCATCATGGTGGGCGGATGAGGCCAAGAAATACGGTGTCCATTTCGAGCAGCATGACGATCGTTACGCGCGCACGGCCGAGTGGCTGGAAATCGTCGACCAGATGTGGAAACGGGATCATTTTTCTTTTTCTGGACGTTACTATCAAGTGGAGGATTCCGTTCTGCGGCCAAAACCAATCTCACAGCCACGACCGGTGATTTACGCAGGGGGCGAATCCGAGGCGGCGAAAGAATTAATCAGTGAACGTTGCGATGCATTTGTTATGCATGGAGATCCTCCCGATCGCATCCGCTCCAAAATCGCCGACATGTCCGAGCGAAGGGAAAAGAAAGGTCTCGGTCCCATGACCTTCGGAGTCGCTGCTTATTCGATTGTTCGTGACACGGAAAAGGAAGCGCAAAAAGAACTGGCCCGCATTACCGACGTAAAGCAGTCCGCGGCCGGCTACGACAATTATCAGCAATGGCTGACCGGGACGAAGCTTGACCAACATGTTTCGCTCGAAGATTACTCCGTTAGTAATCGAGGATTGCGGTCCGGACTGGTCGGCACACCAGCACAAATTGCCGAACGCATTGCCGAGTTTGAAGCGGTTGGGGTTGACCTTCTCCTGCTGCAATGCAGCCCGCAGTTTGAAGAGATGGAACGCTTTGCCGAGAACTTAATCCCGACGATCGACCCTTAACCGATTTAACGGAGGACGGCGTGGGAAATATTCGAGGTGGCCATGGTTGCATTTGGCAACTCGCTACTGGCCGCTCGTACCCCGCGCCGCATCTGGCTCGCGCCATAATAAGAGCCCACGACCAAGACCGCGGCGACTATTTGAGCGATTATCGTCTCGTAAGTGGGGAACACCGCGAACCACATTCCCATCCAGTCAGGAATAGCGTTCGCCAGCCAATGAATTTCCGTTTTGGAGATCCAATGCGCGAGTTGCATCTCCTGAGCTTGTTCGCCCACCATGACCTGCAACACCACTGCCAGCAAAATCCCTGTAGTAATCAGCATCTTTCGATGTGGAAGGTGTTGTTGCAGAACGAAGGTAAAGACAGCAACCAGCCCCGAAAGAACAAGGCCGAGCAACGCGCCCTTCAGCACCACACCGCTGCCCAGCCGGAGATTATAGCTTTGGAGAAAAAGAACAACTTCGAAGCCTTCGCGATAAAGGGAAGTAAATCCAAGCAGGATCAAACCCCAGAGAATGCGCTGTCGAGAGCTTTCGCCATTCGAACTGGCGAGGAGCGCTTTTCGGCGGCGATTATGCGCCCGAATCCAGCCACCCCAATAAATCTTGTGGAAAAACCAATTCGTGATCACGAGCAGGACAATTACCGCTAGGAGTCCGGTCGCTGCTTGCACAGCGAGTGCGGGGATACTTTCGCTGAGCTGGCCGACGATTCGCACGGCGATAAACCACGTGATCAATGTCGCGACAAAAGCGAGGCCCGCGCCTACGGCCACGGGACGCCGATAAGGCTGGTTATTCCCGGTCATGCTCGCTGTGATCGCTGCGA
>JBEEGV010000051.1:0-3254 GCA_041167085.1 Verrucomicrobiota bacterium | reverse complement strand
CGCGTCGACGAACTGCTGCCGTGGCGCCTGATGCCCGTTGAACAGGCCACACAGCTCGCAGCTTAACGGACCATCGCGATGGCTCAAGCACGCAAATCAAGCAGTCGCAAACCCACGTTGCGAATGGTCAGCTCTCCAGAGTTCATCTATCAGTTACGGGTTGAACTACTGGGTCTCAGACCGGCGATTTGGTGGCAGATCCTCGTTCGTGGGTCGGTTGAGCTTTCCAGGCTTCACGTCATCTTGCTCATGACCATGGGGTGGGACGGTGGCCACGTGCATGAGTACGTCATTGGAGACAAAAACTATGGCGAGGTCGATCCGCTCTTCCGACCCGATGTCCCCGACGATCCGCCTTTGTTAGACGAAGCCAAGGCAACCCTCGCGGTGGCACTTGGTGACCGGAAATTGTTCACCTATATCTACGACTTTGGCGACAATTGGCAACATCGCGTCAAAGTCGAAAAAATCTTGCCGCCTGATTCCGACTTACGCTCGCCGATCTGCTTGGCCGGCCGCAACGCCTGTCCGCCCGAAGACGTCGGTGGTGGACCCGGGTACATTGAATTCTTAGAAGCTATAACCGACCCGTCTCATGAAGACCATGAGCAACTGCTCGAATGGTGTGGCGGCAGCTTCGATCCCGATGCTTTTGACCTCGCTGCCGTCAACGAACGACTATCGGAATTTGAGTTCTGAACGGTCGGCGCGGCCTCTGCATGACGCTTACGTTCCAGTTCGAGGTTCGCGTGTTGCTCCAGAAATTCCGGCAAACGCGGCACGATATGCAGCCGCGCAAAATATACCGCCGCTGAGACTCGAAGCTTGCCCGACAGACCGGAGGCGTTCCCGCGCGCAGCCAGCACCGCCTCATTGCCCTCCTCGACCGCGCGTTTTGCGCGCTGATAGAAGCTGTTGCCCGCTTCCGTGGGCGTGAGCGCCCGTGTGGATCTCAGCAGAAGCTTGACGCCTAACCAGTCCTCCAGTTGTGCGATCGCCTTCGACACTGCCGGCTGCCCCACGTCATAGTGCCGGGCAGCGGCTGAAAACGAACCGGTGTCGACAACGCGTATAAAAATTTCGATCGCGGCAAGGCGGTCCATCACGATTCTCTCTGGAATGGGCGCTATCCCATTTTGCACCTTCCGTTTTTACACTGGAATCGATAGATTGATCGTATCGAGGTGGGGGGCCCGAAGCATATGTATGTCGGAAACACGGACAAATCAGAGCACGGCTAGTCAGGAAGCGGACAGGGACGCCGAACTCGTCATGGCGGCTTCATCCGGGGCGGCGTCACGAGCGTTGCGGGCAGCCAGACGGGCATCGCTCTTCTCTCTCACAGACGCTACGGGGCGACTCGTCGCCCTTGAAGATCTACTATACGACGGGCCAGTGGTACTGCATTTTTTCAGGGGCAGATGGTGCTCGTTCGGGGAGCAAAGTCTGGACGATTTCGCAACCGCATACCAGGAGATACTGGCGCTTGGCGCGAACGCAGTGGCGATCGCACCATCTTGCAAGCACACCAGGCCGGGTGCATCGAGACCGATGCGCGAATTGACGGACATCGACATGAAGGTCTCACGCGCATACGGACTTGCGTTCGAGCTTCCGGCCGGTCTCAGGTCAAGCTACGAGGCACTGGGCTACGCCCCCCCGTCTGTCCGAAAAGCGGATAACTGGCTGGTTCCGCTCCCGGCCACTTACTTACTGGATCGAGACGGCATCGTGGCCCTTGCATTTATCGACGTGGACTATAGAAATCACTTCAATTGCGAGTCGCTCCTTAGAACGTTGAAGGCCTTGCAGGCCGCACATGTTGCGATGCGCGGTCATGTCTCGTGGACTTTATAATAAATGTTGTCGATATCTGTCGATAGTGTGTTCGGGAGCTGCAGGCAGGCGGGCAGGCGCCTCGCTGAGCGCCGACTTGCTCACCGAGCCGCCTTCCGGCGCATATCGGCGTTCATCTGGGCCGCATAGGTACGAAAATCAACCTCGAGCACATACCGATCCGCATCGAGATAAGTCTGCTTCTGGTATTGCCTGTGCTGTTCCACTTCGCGTACCTGCACCTCGTGCTCCGGCAGCGCGATATCGCCGGAGAGCATCGCGGCCAGCCAGCGCCCCTGGATCTCCACCAGTGGAATTGTCGGCCCCACTGGCTGAACCAGGCCGGCGAAGATCAGGCCGGGATGCTTGAGCGAGACCATGCGACGGTACAGATTCGTTGTGTCCGTGTCGGCGTCGAACGTGTTTCTGTCGAGAAACGGAAAGGTAGTTTTGTAGCCGGTCGCAAAGATGATCGCGTCGAATACCTGCCGGCTGCCGTCCTCGAATGCAATTTCCTTGCCGTCCATGCGGCTGATATTGGGCTTCATGGAAATCCAGCCGTGCCCAAGATACGGCAACAGTTCCTGGCTGAGCGTGGCGTGCTCGCGCCACATGGGATGGTCCGGTCTTTTCAGGCCGAACCGCCGCTGGTCCCCGACGCCAAGCCGGATCAGTCTCGACATGATCTTTCGTGTCAGTGGTGTCGGCAGGCGCAGGCGTCTGGACAAAAACCTCGACCAATGATCGACCGGATACCCCATCAGATATTTCGGCATGATCCAGGCGCTACGACGAGTGGACATCGTCACGCTCCGCGCGCGGCGCGCGAGATCGACCGCAATGTCGACTGCGGAGTTCCCGAGACCGACAACCAGCACCGACTTGCCTTCGAAGGGTCTGGCGGTCCGGTAATAATGCGAGTGAATCGTCTCGCCACGGAATTCGCCGGGGAACACCGGTGTGCGAGGATCCCAAAGGTGGCCGTTGGCGACGATGACGTTACCGTAATTCCGAATCTCCCCAGTCGACAGATGGACATTCCAGCGCCCATCCGGCGCTTGCCTCACCGCCTCGACCCCGGTTCCGAACGTCACCCGTTTCCGGACCCCGAAGTGATTCGCGTAATTCTCCAGATATTCCAGAAATTTGGCATGCGACAGAAAGTCAGGCATGTCGTCGGGAATGGGGAAATCCGAGTACCCCAGATTTTTGCGGCTCGTATCGATGTGCAGGCTCGCGTAGGCCGAGGACTGGCCGTTGTCGTTCTCGTAACGCCACATCCCGCCGATGTCCGAACCTTTCTCGAAGCAGTCGAAGGCGACGCCGCGCTGGTGCAGGGCCTTTGCCACCGTCATGCCGGACGAGCCGGCACCGATCACGCAAACGTCAGGGACTATGCCGCGCGCCGGATCTGTCTT
>JBEEGV010000050.1:0-158421 GCA_041167085.1 Verrucomicrobiota bacterium | reverse complement strand
ACTTTCAGTGCCTCGTCAATGAGCTGGCGTGCTGTGATAAAATCACGCGCATCAAGGCGGTTTTCCACGGCCCACCTGCGCGTTGCGAGATCCCTTGGATTCAACGCGACGGCCTGGTCCAAGGCATTGTCGGACTTCTTCCACTCCCCCAGACGGGCGGCGGCAAATGACAAGAGCTGTAAAACTTCGGCGTTGTTCGGCCACATTCGATGCGCCTGCTCCATGAGATCGACGGTCCCCTTCAAATCATGCTGCACGAGGTAGTTGAAGTAGCCGCGCGCTACTTTCGTTTCCGCAGCCTGCGGCTGTAAACGCTCAGCTTCGTTGAGTGCTTGTTCTGCAGCTGTGCGTCGTGCCGCGGTAGTGTCTTCGATCAAAAATAGGACCGCGTCTAGTCGAGCGAGCGCAGCCCACGCGATCGCAAACTGCGGATCAAGGGCAACTGCCTCTTTATAGGATTTTTCGGCAGCGAGCAGCGACTGTTCGTTGATCTCCCAAAACTGCGTATTACCTCGGAGATAAGCTTCATAGGCGGCCGGGTTAGCGGTAGGTTTCTGCGCGAGGGCTTGTTCTTCCGCACCGGTAAGCTTCGCGTTCAGTGCAGCGGCGATGTTTTGCGCCACTTCTTTTTCAACTCCAAAGATGTCGTCCAGTTTGCGATCGTAACTTTCGGCCCAGAGGTGATCGTCCGTGGCCGCGCGGATCAATTGCACATTCACATGCACGGCGTCACGCGCCTTTTGCACAGTGCCTTCCAAAATATTAGCGACTCCGAGCTGTCGTGCGATCTCAGGGAGATTCTGCGGACTGCTCGCAAAATGCGATGTCGATGTTCGCGAAATAACTTTTAGCGCGCCGATCTTGGCCAGCCTCGTAAGGATCTCGTCTTGGATTCCCTCCGCAAAATAGGCGTTCTCCTTGTCGCTGCTCAAATTCTCGAAAGGCAACACTGCAATTGACTTGCTCGTAATGTCTTTGGTCGGTGCAGCGGCCTTGCTTCCGGCGGTGTACCGGCCTGCAAAAAACAATGCTACCGAAATCACCGCGCCGATTACGACGATGTAAATCCAGGCGTGTTTTTTAGGTCCGGTCGCGGCCGCCATGACGTCGGCCATCTCCGTTCGTTTGATTCCTTCCGGTGTTGCTTCAAACGCCCACGCGATCACCAGCGCGATCGGAAAGCCAATCGCGATAAACACGATAACTAAACGCACAACCCAGTTCGGAATCTCCAGGAATGGAAATATCTGCGTCGCAATTTGAGCGATTAACCAGCCGACCACTGCATACGCGACCGCCACCTTGTAAACGTTGCGCCGCTTCAGTTCGGCAAAGAAATTGTCGATCTTCATTTAGAACCGCCGCGGAATTGACTCGCCGGAACAATTTTCTCAGCGAGTGCTTCGAAGCGCGGATCGCCGTGCAACGAAGCGAGTGGCGGATCGACCCGGATTACGCCAAGGGCATCGCCATCGCGATCGCGGTAACCTTCCTCCAGCCAATGGAGCGCTCCGGCCTTATCGCCCAAGCCAAGAGCTACCAGCGCCAGTGAGTAGGCAGCGGTGTAACGTTGCGCGCGCGACTGGCGTAGCCTTTCAAGAATTTTCTGCGCTTCATCTTTACGGCCGACGATTCCATAAATGCGACCGAGCATCCCTAGTTCAATGGGCGCGTTAGTGAGCGCTGCTGCTTTCTCGTAGTAGCTGATTGCTTCCGGAATCTCACCCTGGAGCTCAAGGGCCAGGCCGTAACTGCGTTGGGCATAGTAAAACGTGCCGTCTAACTCAATTGCTTTGCGAAAATGCGCGATCGCTTCGTCGGTGCGGCCATTATGCAAATAGGCGATACCCAGATTGGTTTGAATGATACGCGACAAAGGGTCGAGCTCGAGCGCGCGTTTCAGTTCCGCCAGCTCGCGTGCCTGCTCTCCCGTGGCAGCGAGCACTTCCGCGCCAAACCAATGGTGGGCCGTAGCATCGTTCGGATTCAACTGAATCGCGCGCTCGTACTCCTGCTTTGCGCCCGCGAAGTCGAAATTGTAACTTGCCTTGGTTGAGGCGAGAGCGGCGACGGCATCAGATAGGGTGTTATCTAACGCGAGTGCTTTCCTGGCCGCGGCGTCGGCTTGCGGATAACAATCGACCGGGGCGCCGCCATTGTGGGCGGCGAGGATGCTCCACGTTTGCGCGAGACCGGCGTAGGCCAAAGCATAGTTCGGATCTTTCGCGATCGCCTGATTGAAGCAGTCGATCGATTTCCGCAAATCGGCCGCGGTGCGCTTATTCCAAAGGAAGCGGCCTTGGAGATAAAGTTCGTAGGCTTCGGGATTCGTCGTCGGCTTTTTCGAAATCTCTTTTTCTTCCGAGCCGGTGAGCTTCGCCTGCAAAGTGTCGGCAATGGTCTTCGCGATCTCGCTCTCTACCGAAAAGATATCGATCAACTTGCGATCATAAGTCTCGGCCCATAGGTGCGCATCCGTCAGAGCATTGATGAGCTGCACACTAACGCGCACCTGGTCCGCTGATTTCTGTACGCTGCCTTCCAGGATGTGCGCTACACCAAGCTGCTTTGCTATGTCGGGTAAATTTGCCGGGGCGCTCTTAAAGCGTTGCGTCGAAGTGCGCGAGATTACTTTTAAGTCCGCCACCTTCGCGAGGCGGGTAAGAATTTCGTCCTGAATGCCTTCGGCAAAATAGGCGTTGCCCTTTTCTTCACTGAGACTTTCGAAGGGCAGTACCGCGATTGATTTCTGTGGTAGGGATCCCGCCATTGCGGGAGGCCGCCCGTCCTCTCCGGCGCGTGAGGCGGTATAACGTCCAATGAAAAACAAACCAACTGAGAGAAGCGCACCAACGATAACGATGTAAATCCACCCGTGAGATTTTGTGCGTCTCGCCGACACCAGATGGACATCCTCCGTGCGCTTTAAACCTTCGGGAGTAAGTTCGAATGCCCACGCCATGACAAGCGCGATCGGGAATCCGATCACGATTGCCAACACAATCAACCGCACCGCCCAGTTCGGGATTTCGAAAAAGGGGAAAACCTGGGTCGCGACCTGGACTAATAACCAGCCGATGACGGCATACGCGACCGCGACTTTGTAAACATTGCGCCGCTTCAGTTCGGCAAAGAAGTTGTTGCCGTTCATTTCGCGGTTGCGGTTTTTGGTCCAATCACTTTCTGGGCCAGTGCTTTGAAACGAGGATCTCCGCGCAACGAATCAACCATCGGATCGACTTTAATGATCCCGATCTCGTAGCCATCCCGTTCGACATAGGCTTGCTCGAGCCAGCGAACCGCCTGGTCTCTGTCGCCAAGGCTGAGGTGGAGAATAGCCCGCCAGTAATTGCCGACAGGCCGGTGCTTACTCTGCTGCTCCAGCGCGGCGAGAGCCTGCCTGGCTTCCTCGGGCCGACCCATTTTCGCGCCTAACTGTCCGGTCAAGGCGACGGTTTCCGGAGCTTCGTTCTCACTCCGCGCTTTGGCGTATTCCTCGCCAGCCCGCTTGAGGTCACCGCTCGCTTGCAACATTTCGCCATAATGCCAGTGAGTGTAGGAAAAATCCGGATCGAGCTCGAGGGCCTTCTCGAACGCAATCTTCGCTTCGGGAAAGCGCCGGGCCGACACAAAGAGTCTTCCCTGGTCGGCCAGATTGACCGCCGAAAGCGGATCGAGCTCGGTTCCGCGCTTGCTTTCTGTAATGGCCTGGTCGAACAGCCCGAGGCCTTCCAGGGCGCCACTGAACCAGTGATGCGCTCCCGCATAGTTCGGGTTTAGCTCGATCGCGCGCCTGAATTCGCGAAAGGACTTTTCGAAGTCCAGCTCATGATCGTAGGCGATTTTCCCAAGGACGTTGTGCGTTTCGGCCAGATTTGGATCCAGCTCGAATGCTTTCAGTGCCGCTGCCTTGGCTTGCGGACGGGTCTCTTTTGGATCGCCGGCCGTGTACCTCGGAAGCAAGATATAGGCTTCACTGAGTCCCGCGTAGGCGGCCGCGTAGTGGGGATCGCGCGCAATGACTTGACGAAACAATTCAATCGCATGTGGTAAATTATCGCCGCGCCGCAATCCGAGGAAGTAGCGGCCTTTGACGAAGAGCTCGTGCGCGACCGGATCTTCGGTTGGCCGACTGGCTATTGCACTCATCTCCCTTCCGGTGAGCTTCGCTTGCAAGGTATCAGCCACAGTCTTGGCGATGTCGCTCTCGACCGAGAACATGTCAGTCAGCTTGCGATCGTAGATGTCGGCCCAGAGGTGCGCGTCCGTCATCGCATTAATCAACTGCACATTAACGCGCACCTGATCATTGGATTTCTGCACGCTTCCTTCCAGGATGTTCATCACCCCGAGCTGCTTTGCGATCTCGCGCAAATCTGAGGGTGCGCTTTTGAAACGCTGGGTGGAGGTACGTGAAATGACCTTCAAGTCCGCGACCTTGGCCAACCGGGTCAGGATCTCATCCTGGACGCCTTCCGCGAAAAACGCATTGTCCGGATCGCGGCTCAGATTGTCGAAAGGTAGGACCGCGATCGATTTGTCTGAAAGAGCAAGCGACCCACCTCCGGTGTGCTCTTTGTCGTCACGGCCCGGGTGAGTTTGGAGGAATTGAAAGACCAGCAACCCCGCCGCCGCCGCCGCGAGCAGGACAACGATAAGAACGAACCTGCGACGGGTACCGGGCGTGAGCGAGTCGTTAGGCCGAACGTCTTCCGCGCGCTTGATCCCTTCCGGAGTGAGCTCGAAGGCCCAGGCCAGGACGAGCGCAATAGGCAAACCGATAGCGACGAGGAGGATGAGCGTTTGGACTATCCATTCCGGCGCGTGAAATGTGGGCAGCACCGTCGCGCTAATCTGAATGACCAGCCATCCGACGACGGCATAAGCGACCGCAACCTTATAAACATTGCGCCGCTTCAACTCGGCGAAGAAGTTGAGCAGGTTCATTTCTTCGTCGCTGCCGGGCTGGCGAATTGGCGCGCCGGAACAATTTTCTCCGCGAGCGCTTCGAAACGCGGATCGCCGTGCAGCGGAGTGAGCAGGGGATCAATGCGGATCGGTCCGATGTCAAAGCCATCGCGCTCGCGATAACTCTCTTCGAGCCAGTTGAGCGCTTCATTGCGATCGCCCAGGCCGAGATAAACGAGGGCCAGATAGTAAGCCGGAGTGTAGCTTTGCTCTCGTCTCTGGCGCAATTGTTCAAGAATTTTTTGCGCTTCATCTTTTCGCCCCTGCACAGCGTAAAGACGGCCGAGCATTCCGAGTGGCGCAGCATCCTCGGTGATGCTGACTGTCTTTTGATATTCCGTGATGGCTTCCGGAATGGCGCCTTTCAACTCCAGGGCCAATGCCAGCGCGTAGCGGGCGTAGTAGAATGAACCGTCCATTTCCACCGTTTTGCGCAACTGCGCGATGGCTTCATCGAGGCGGCCCAAATGAATATAGGCCCATCCGAGATTGGCGTTAATGATGAGCGAGAGCGGGTCGAGGTCCACCGCGCGTTTCAATTCCGCGAGCTCGCGCTCGTTCTGGCCGACGTTCGCGAGCGTATCATTGGCGAACCATTGATGTGCCGTCGCGTCGTTCGGATTTAACTGCATCGTTCGTTCGTATTCAACAATGGCCCCGGCATAATCGAACCCGTTGAGTCCCTTGAGCGACGCCAGAGCAGCATGGGCTTCGGACAAAGTGTCATCGAGCGCCAGCGCCTTTTTCGCTGCGGCCTCGGCTTGTGGAAAACAATCTTTCGGTGCGCCCCCATTGAAAGCGGGGAGCAGCTTCCACGCTTGCGCCAAAGCCGCGTAAGCCAGCGCGTAGTTCGGATCTTTCGCGATTGCTTGATTGAAGTAATCGATCGATCTCCGCAGATCGGCCGCGGTGCGTTTGTTCCAGAAGAACCGGCCTCTGAGATAGAGTTCGTAGGCTTCGGGATTCGCTGTCGGCTTTTTCGACATGGCGGTTTTTTCCGAGCCGCTCAGCCGTGCCTGTAGCGTTTCGGCGATCGTTTTCGCGATGTCGCTTTCCACCGCGAAAATATCGGTCAGCTTGCGATCGTAAATATCGGCCCAAAGATGCGCGTCAGTCGTGGCATTGATCAGCTGCACATTGACGCGCACCTGATCGTTGGATTTCTGGACACTGCCTTCGAGAATGTTCATCACGCCGAGCTGTTTTGCGATTTGCGGAAGGTTGTCCGGCGAACTCTTGAAGTGCTGTGTCGACGTGCGCGAGATAACTTTCAGGTCCGCCACTTTTGCGAGCCGCGTCAGAATCTCGTCCTGTACGCCCTCCGCGAAATAGGCGTTGGCCTTGTCGTCGCTCAGGTTTTCAAATGGCAGCACCGCGATCGACTTGGCGCTGGTAGCGGATGACGAATCGTTAGGTGCCATAGCCCGGCGAGGCGCGAGCATGAACTTGTCGGCCGCAAAATATCCGAGCGCGAGTACGAGCACGGCGATGATGGTGCGATCCATCCGCCGCGCGGTTTGCGGTGCGATCGATTGTTCAGGTCGCACGTCTTCATCGCGCTTCAAGCCTTCCGGCGTCAGTTCGAAAACCCAGCTGAAGATCAGGGTCGGGATGAAACCGATCGCGAGCAAAATCACGATGCTGCGCGGCAGCCAATCGGGCGCGCCAAACATGGGTAGCACCGTTCCCGACACCTGCACGAGCAACCACGCGCCGACCAGATATAGCCCGGCCATGCGGACGACGTTGCGGCGCTTCAGCTCCCTGAAGAAAGTGCGCTGGCTCATTTCGGTTTGGTCGGCGGCGCGTTGAACTGGCGCGCCGGAACAATCTTTTCAGCAAGCGCCTCGAATCGCGGGTGACCGCGCAGGTCATCCAGCAATGGGTCGACTTTGATGATGTAAATGTCGGCGCCCTCACCGTTGCGATAGGCCCGCTCCAATGCGTCAATCGCGCCCTCCTTATCGCCCAAGCCCGTAAGTACAAGCGCGAAACTGTATCCCGAGACGTAGCGCGATTTTGCTTCTTCGGTCAGACGCGAGAGAATTTTTTGCGCCTCATCTCTTTGCCCGGCTCGGGCATACGCCTGGCCAAGAAGGGCAAGCGCTTCCGGGTCGTCGTTCAACTCAACCGCTGTCCGATATTCACCGATTGCCTCAGTCAGTTGCCCCTTAAGTTGTAGTGCTTCGCCCAGATAATAATGTGCCAGATAAAAGTGGGAATCGATTTCGATCGTCTTGCGAAGTTGCGCAATCGCTTCGTCATAACGCCGCGCATTAAAATAGTCCCAGCCGAGATCGGAGTTGTTAATCAACGAAAGCGGATCGAGCTCGACGGCGCGTTTTCCCTCCGCGATGGAGCGATCAGATCGTGCCAGCGCCATCAATGGTCCGTCCCCAAACCAGTGGTGCGCCATGGCGTAATTTGGACTTAGCTCAATGGCACGCTCGTATTCGCGTATCGCGCGCTCACAATCGAAATCGTTCTGGGAAAGTAACGCTGAGGAGGCGTGGGCTTCGGCCAAGTTGCTGTCGAGCTCCAAGGCCTTCTTCACGGCGGCTTTCGCTTGTGGGATCGAATCTCGCGGGGCCGCGGCACCGTAGTTTGAGAGGAGCAGATACGAATCGGCCAGGCCGACATAGGCGAGCGCGTAGTTGGGATCTTTGGCGATGGCTTGATTGAAATAGTCGATGGCTTTGCGAAAGTCCGCGCCGGTCCGCTTGTTCCAGAAGTATCTGCCTTTCAGGTAAAGCTCGTAAGCTTCGCCATTCGCCGTGGGAGCCTTAGCCATGGCTGCCATTTCCGAACCGGTCAACTTTGCCTGCAAGGTATCGGCGATGGTTTTTGCAATTTCGCTCTCGGTCGCAAACATATCGGTCAATTTTCGATCGTAAATGTCGGCCCAGAGATGCGCGTCATTCGTCGCGTTGATCAGCTGCACATTCACCCGCACCTGGTCATTAGCTTTTTGCACGCTGCCTTCCAGAATATTGGCGACACCCAGCTGTTTCGCGATTTCGCGGAGATTGTCCGGCGCGCTTTTATATTTTTGGGTGGACGTGCGCGAGATCACTTTCAAGTCGGCCACCTTGGCCAGGCGGGTTAAAATCTCGTCCTGGATGCCTTCGGCGAAATAGGCATTCCCTTTTTCTTCACTCAAATTTTCGAATGGCAAGACCGCGATAGATTTCGCTGGCAATTCATTCGGCAAGGCGCTCCCGGTAGTTCGAGCGCTGTAACGTCCAACAAAAAATAAACCGAGGGAGAACGCAGCGCCGATCACAACGACGTAGACCCAGGTGTGCTTTTTCGAAACATCCGCGGCACCAGGATCGACATCTTCCGTTCGCTTGATTCCTTCCGGAGTGAGCTCAAAAGCCCACGCGATTAAGAGAGCGATAGGGAACCCGATCGCGACCAGTGCGATTACTAACCGCACGATCCAGTTTGGAATCTCGAGGAACGGGAAAACCTGGGTGGCAATTTGAACGAGGAGCCAGCCGACAATGGCATAAGCGACGGCAACCTTGTAAACGTTGCGTCGCTTCAGCTCCGAGAAGAAATTGTTCACGGATGCTCCTGTCGACTGAGCACCCTGGGATCGATTCCAATTCGACGAGCAAGATCGGCAAAGTGCGAATCTGAATGCAGCGAACAGTAATCGGGAAAACAGGCGAAGGTGTACAACTGGGCCGAGTGCTCCTCGCAGGCGCGCTCCTGCCAGGCAACGACCGCATACGCAACCGCGACTTTGTAAACGTTGCGTCGCTTTAACTCGGCGAAGAAAGAAGGCGCCTCCGTCATTTCGCCGGTTCCCGGCAAAGTTTCTCGAAGCGCGGATCTTTGCGCAGCGGATCCCAGAGCGGATTGATCCGAAGATAGCCGACTGTTTCGCCATTAGGCACTTCGAGAAGATGTGGCAGTGCAGCGATCGCTGAATCGAGATCACCGAAATAGGCCTGGAGCTGGGCGAGCGCGCTTTCAGCTTGCGGTTTCGCGAGCTCGTCTGTCGCGTAATCGACGACGGCTTGGCGCGCTTGCGCGAGCGATTTCTCTTTCTCGCCCAGACCAGCATACGCTACCGCAAGAGTACTGGGTAACACTCTCGCATCGATCGGGACGACCGAAGTGGGAGACGGCTTGATGGACGTTACCACGCGCTGATAGGTGGCCCGAGATTCGTCCTTTTTGCCGGCGACCTGCTGACAGTAACCGAGCAGCAACATCGTCCGCGGATCCGTTGCAACCGATGGAGGATCTTGCTGCATTTGAGCAATGGCGGCATCGAAACGCCGCTCGTAGAATGCTTGCAGATTTCTCGTCAGGCAAACGATGCTGTCCTGGGAGTTTGCCGGAATTTTCGCGAGCAGGTCAGCGGCATCCTGCAGGCGACCTTCCGCGTGCAGGATGAGAGTCTTACTCGCCATCGCTACCTCATTGCCCGGCGACAATTGCAGTATCCGGTCGATCGCCGCTTCCGCCTCCGGAAAACGCCGCGAGCTTGCAAGAGCGTCAGCCACAGTGAGGATATTGTCGAAGTTCTGCGGGTCGAGCTCTGCCGCTGCCTGATAATGCTTTGCCGCATCATCTGTTTTTCCGAGGCGCCGTTCGACGTGGGCAATTTGCTGGAGAACAAGAGAACTGTTTGGCAAACGTTTGAGTGCTTCGCTGTAGGATTGGAGCGCGCCGGGGAAATCGCGCAGGACCCGGTAGCGATAAACACCTTGAGCCATCCATGCTTCGGCGGAATCCGGTTTCAGCGCGAGCGCCTGATCGGCGGCCGCTTTCACAGCCGCGGCCGAATTTTCAGCGGGATCGACGCCGTTAAAATAAAGTCTGCTGCGGGTGAGGGTAAGATGTGCCCATGCCAGCGCGAACTTTGGATCGAGCCGAGTTGCTTCAGCATAGGCCGCCGCCGCTTTCGGCAATCCTTCGATGGCTCCAGCGTTTTCGATCGATAACCCGCGCAGATAAGCGTCGTAGGCGGCGGTGTTTTGGGTCGGTTTGTCAGTAACAGCTTTTTCTTCCGCGCCGGTGAGTTTGGCGTTGAGCTGCTCAGCGATCGCGCTGGCCACTTCGCCTTCGACTCCGAAGACATCGTCGAGCTTGCGATTATAACTTTCGGCCCAAATGTGTTCGTCGTTCGCCGCGCGGATCAACTGCACATTCACGTGCACGGCGTTGGCGATCTTTTGCACGCTGCCTTCGAGCAAGTTGGCAACGCCTAACTGTTTGCCTACTTCGCGCAGGTTATCCGGTGCGCTCTTATACTTTTGCGTCGAAGTGCGCGAGATAACTTTCAACGCCGCGATCTTCGACAAACGCGTCAGGATTTCATCCTGAATGCCTTCGGCAAAATAGGCGTTCGATTTGTCATCGCTCAGATTGTCGAACGGAAGCACGGCGATGCTTTTGGCCGAGACCGGAGTTGTCGAAGAGTCTTTAGACTGCGCTGTGTTTGTTAACGTGGCTTGATTATGCGGACGGAAGAACCTTGGCCCGAAGAGAACGGCAAGGATGGCCAGTGCCGCTAAAGAAACGATTCCAAGCACAAGAGGAAGTGAACGTTTACTTGATCTTGCAGCCGTTTCTGGAGGCGGAGCGACGACCTCTCCTTTTCTGAATCTTTCCGGCACGGCGGCATTGCCGACATCGTCGGTGTAAAGATTCACCACCGAGATACGCGTCCCATGTTTCACCTCGCACTCGCCCAGCTCGTGCAAGTGCGCCTGCCAGCGCGGATAGTGCTCCAGGTCTTCCGCGACATGCCGGGAAAGAAGAATGTGGCCGGCGTCACCGCAATCCATCACCCGCTGGGCCAGATTAATTCCGGCGCCGGCGATGTTGGCCTGCTCATTAAGATCGCTGATTTCATTCACCGGACCGCTGTGAATGCCCATACGCACGCGCAATCCGGGATGGCTTTTCAGCGCCTTTGCGATTTCCATTGCGCATAAGACCGGCGCTTCAGGACTGTTGC
Source organism: Verrucomicrobiota bacterium (assembly GCA_041167085.1). Classification (GTDB taxonomy): domain Bacteria; phylum Verrucomicrobiota; class Verrucomicrobiia; order Chthoniobacterales; family UBA10450; genus DATFCK01. The sequence goes on along the minus strand of JBEEGV010000050.1, from coordinate 147,473 downwards.
GAAAGACGAGTGCGCCACCGTCTCCGGTCGGCAGGCGAAGCAGTTTGCCCTCTGCTTCCGCGACCCGGACCTGCTCCGTCCCGCGCACGATTTCCTTCAGCTTCTGCAGCGAATCGCTCTGCTCGTTAATCAAACCTTTCGAGTAACCAACGATGTCGATGAACAAGACGTGCCCGATGTCGAGTTTCATTTCGGACGAATTCTCGGTCGGCATGCTGTTTAGTATCTCAACAGTTGTGCTTTAACGAGCCCATTCTTCGCGAAACTTGTCAGACGCCGGCTGGGCAGGCTCACCGGCAGCACCGCACGGAGCGGCCGAACGAAGCGGCGGTGTCTCTCCGTGGATATCGCAGCGGCGACGAAGAGGTCACTGCCTTGAAGTGCGCCTGAAAGCTCGAAAGATTCATGCCGGCATTGCGCGCGAGCGTAGCGATATCGAACGCGCGCGAGTAATCGACGGGAATGCGATTGAGCAATCCGGCGGGTGATCGATCACTTTGTCGTCCCAACCAATGTCGAGCCCTTCGACTTCGCTAAGGATTAAACTTCGTCGAGACATCGTTTATTGCTAGTCATTGTTGGAATGAGAGATCCCTCGACTCGCTCGGAATGACAAATGGGGAGCAATCGCCCTTCGAATATAGCTGCGCCTTTTGGGCAATACGCCCTTCTAGAACACCCTCATTTCACCCATCCGTTAATGACACGACTTGAAGTCGCGGGGATGCAATCATGCTATCTAAAGAAGAGAAATGTCACCAATCTCGCAGGACATTCATAAAATGCACTTTAGCAGGAGCGGCAGGCACATTAATAGTGAGTATCGATAAACAAGCTACGGGCGCCCATGCCGCCGCGGGGCAAGAGGCGGACAGGTCGAACATTACTCAACTGGACCTAAACGAGGCATCTCACCTTCTACGAAGCAAAAAGATATCGCCAGTCCAACTGACGCAGGAGTGTCTGAGCCGCATAGAGCGACTCAATGGAAAGCTGAACGCCTTTATCACTGTCACTGCCGATTCCGCATTGGCGGAAGCTCGTGTGGCGGAATCAGAGATTCAGTGCGGCCATTGGCGCGGTCCGCTGCACGGAATGCCGATCGCGCTCAAAGACATAGTGGATACAGTTGGCCTGCGCACGACCGCAGCCAGTAGTTTGTTTAAGGACCGCATTCCTGCCAAAGACGCGGAGGTCGTTCGCCGTCTCAAAGCTGCCGGCGCGGTGTTCCTGGGTAAAACTAATCTGCACGAGTTCGCTTTCGGCGGTAGTTCGGTAATCAGTTATTTTGGTCCGGTTCGCAATCCCTGGGATCCGGCTTACAGCGCGGGAGGCTCGTCCGGAGGATCCGCAGTTGCCGTTGGGGCGCGGCTCTGTTATGCAGCAATTGGCACCGATACGGGAGGTTCTATACGGCAGCCGGCGAGCTATTGCGGCATTGTTGGATTGAAACCAACCTATGGACGGGTCAGCGCTTCCGGCGTCATACCTTTATCATGGTCATTGGATCATGTCGGTCCGCTGACGCGCACGACGAAGGACGCCGCTTTAGTACTTCAGGTCATTGCCGGTTATGATCGGCAGGATACGGCGAGTGTAGATACGCCCGTTCCCAATTACACCGAGAAAATGTCAGCGCCGACCACTTCGTTGCGGCTCGGCATTCCGCGCGCCTACTTTTACGACGAACTTCATCCTGAAATTCAGACAGTGATGGAAACGGCACTCTCCGTTCTTAAAAGCATTACTGCATCGCAGAGGGACGTCGCGCCGCTTGCCACGGACGCTACTTACTCATCCTGGATGGATCACTACAGCCCAATCCTCGTGGCCGAAGCTTACGCTTATCACAAGGATTACATTGAAAAGAGCCCCAACCTCTACCAGGCGGCAACTCTGAAAAGGCTTCGTGCCGGCTCCGAGATAGCGGTTGCGACGTACATTCAAAGCAGGCGCGAAATGGAGCACGTCCGACGCTCCATTGTGGATATCTTCGAAAGTGTGGACCTCCTAATCACTCCGACTGTCCGAATCCCTCCATTTACCATTGCCGATCTTCAAGCCGATCCTGACACAGTTCGTGCGAGGGAACTCGCCATGCTGCATAACACGCGAGCATTAAACTTCCCCGGTCTGCCCAGCATCTCCGTTCCCTGCGGCTTTACACGCGACGCGCTTCCCGTCGGCATGCAAATCACTGGTCGGCCAGGCGATGAAGCAACAGTTTGCCGTCTGGCCCACGCCTACGAGCAAGCGACTGAATGGCGCAAACGCGAACGCGTTCTGGATTGATCTGTCATTGCGCGATCACTCCTAAACCGGTCGCTCATGGTTTATGTTGCTGATTCAGGGGTTCATTGGCCTAACGAATTCACTCGTAATCGGATCGTGGATACCCAGACCCACCACCGGTGATGTTGGTGCGCCCGCTGAGATCGGTCACTTCGCTGACCGGACCGCTGTGAATTCCCATGCGCAGCCTCAACTGAGGCATTTCTTTTGATCCCGACTCTTTATGTAACGGCTCCGCGATCTCGAGCGCGCACTGTGCCGGTTCCTCTGCGCTATTGCCAAACACGAGCGCCATGCCGTCGCCGGTTGGTAACCTAACGAGTTGTTCATCCGTAGCTCGCGCACCTGCGCGGTTGCAAGCACAATGTCTGTAAGCTGGCGGAGCCACTGCTTCTGCTCTTCGATCAAGAGTGTGGAATAGCCCACCAGGTCGATAAACAGAACATGCCCGATCTCGAGCCGAAGGTTACTCTCAGAGTCAGACGTCATATTTCCGCTGTATTCGCATCCTTCACTTGTTAGGCCCGATCTGCTCCTTGTCGGCGAGGAGCTGTTGGAAGCCCGGATCACCGCGGATCGGGTCCCAGACTGGATCGATTTTTAAACGCTGAATGCAACACTGTTGGCCGGCGGGAATGCCAAGAAGGTAGCGGAGATGCTCGATCGCATCGGGAGTGTGCCCGGTGCGCACTTCGACTTCGGCCAGGGCGGCGAGAACAAAAGGCCCGGCGACTGCATCGGTTTTCATCGGCACCAGGTCGGCGCCGTGCCGCACGAGTCGGAGAGCTTCGTCGTTGCGATGAAGCGCGAGGTTAATCCAGCTTAGTTGGATCATGGTATCAACATCCTCCGGCTGTTGAATTAGTTTCGTTTCGGTCAGGTTGCGGGCTTTCTCAATTGCAGACGCATCCGGGCTATCGCCGGCCAAGACATGAATAGCAATGCGGGCGCACAGTCGCGTCCGTTCAGCACCGGGATCGTCACTTGCGTCGTTCCAATAACTTAGCGCAGTCGGGAAGTCGTGATTGACCGTGGCCAGATAGGAATAAAAGCCGACAAGACTTAGATAACCGCCGGCGGTATAGGCGCCTAATTCCTTCGCCGGCGGAATCGAATGCAGAATACGGGCAGCTTCCTTCAGATCACCGGTCCGGCCCAGTTCACTGAAGAAGACGATGTGAGTTGCGGCGACATTGTGCGGATCAAGCGCCAATGCGTGCAAGCCGCCGCGTTTCGCTTCCGGCCACATCCGGAAATCAAGATAAGTTCCGGCGATGGAATCCGCGAACATGGGATCCCGCGGATCGAGCTCTTCGCATTTCTTTAACTCCGCCAAACTACGTTCCAGCTGGCCCTGGCGCGCGTGGATCCCCGCGCTGTAACGTAGCGCGGCGAGATTGTTAGGCTGCAAGGCGAGTGCGTGTTGGAATTCAGCCATCGCCGGCTCGTATTGAAACTTGCCAAAGTAATAGAGCAAACCGAGAGCGACGTGCGCTTCGGCGAGGTCAGGCGCCAGAGCGACAGCGCGCTCGGCGGTTTTCCCGATTTCTTCCAATTCCGCCTCGCTAAATGATTCACCGTAATGATTCCGCTTAACTTGAATCTCAACCAAACGAGCGATAGCGGAAGTGAAGTTAGGGTCGCGTGCGATGGCCTGCTTATACAACGCGGCCGCGCGATCGAAGGACTCGGTCTTAAAGACACTCTCCGCTTCGTGATGCTCATACTCGGCCTTTAAGAAAAGATCGTACGCTTCCGGATCTTTTGTCGGTGCAGCTGCCAGGACGTTAGCCTCGATGGGCGAGAGCCGGGCTCGCAGCGAATCGGCGATCTCCTGCGAAACTTCACTCTCCACCGCGAATACATCCTTGATGTCGCGGTCGTAAGTCTTGGCCCAGAGATGCGCATCGGCGCGCGCATCGATCAACTGGACGTTGATGCGCACTTTATCCGCGGCTCTTTGCACGCTGCCCTCCAGGACGTTGGCTACGCCTAATTGTTGCGAAACGGTTCTTAGATCTTCCGGCTTGCTCTTATATTTTACGGTCGATGTTCGTGAAATGACTTTCAGGTCGACAATGCTGGCCAGTTTCGTCAGAATCTCATCCTGAATGCCATCCGCAAAGTAGGCGTTGCTTTTATCGTCGCTCAGATTTTCGAACGGAAGAACGGCGATCCCTTTCTCCGAAAGGCTCGCTGGTCTGGTTGATCTCTTTGAGACAATGACGAACGCAGCGACGATCGCAGCGAAAAGAAGGGGTGCGGTTGCCAGGACTGCCCAGCGAAGTTGGGTTCGCTTTTTCTTGAGGGCTTGAAACTTTTTTGGCAGCTGCGGATTGCCAACGCCATCCTTATAGAGATTGACTAGGCCAAGGCGCACACCGTGTTTGACTGCGCATTCACCCAGCTCGTGCAGATACGGCCGCCAGCGCGGATAATGTTCCAGGTCATCCGCCACATGTTTAGAAAGGAGAATGTGGCCGGCATCGCCGCAATCCATCACGCGTTGAGCAATGTTGATTCCAGCCCCAGCGATGTTGGCTTGTTCGTTTAGATCAGTTACTTCATTCACCGGACCGCTGTGAATTCCCATTCGGACATGAAGTTCGGGATGACTCTTTAGCGCCCTCGCAATTTCCAAGGCGCAGAGAACCGGCGCCTCGGGATTAGTGCGAAAAACAAGTGCGCCACCGTCGCCAGTCGGCAGGCGAAGCAGTTTACCCTCTGCTTCCGCGGCCCGAACCTGCTCCGTTCCCCGCACGATTTCCTTCAGCTTCTGCAGCTGCTCGCTCTGCTCGTTAATCAATCCTTTCGAGTAACCGACAATGTCGATGAACAAGACGTGCCCAATCTCGAACTTCACTTCGGATGACGAGTTGGCCGACATGCAAATTGACTACTGCTGATCCTGGCAAAGCTTTTCGAAACGCGGATCGTCGCGCAGATTATCCCAATCCGGGTCAAGCCGGAGGTACGCAGCCGTGACGGCATACGAGCCGGCATAAGGTATGGCGAGCAGATGCTTCAGGGTTGTTATCGCGCGATCCTTGTCGCCGAAGCGTGCTAGAACGCGCGCGCGTGATTCCTCATAGACCGGTCCGAAAAGCGCATCCCTGGAAGAGGGCAGCTTTGCCATGGCTCGGTCCGCCTCCGGCAGAGCGGCCTCTTTGTCGCCGAGGCCGGCGTCGATCAACGCAAGAGCGCTGATGAGGTCGGCATTATCCGGTTGCTGGCGCAGCATTGCTTCAACTTCCCCGCGGCTTTGGGTATAGCTGGCTTTCGCGCCGGCTGCGTCCCCGGCGAGTTGCTGAAACTGGGCACGCAAGAATAAAAGCCCGCTATGATCAGAGTGCTGCGAGGGATCCAGTTTCGCGAGAGATGACTGCATCAGCGCGACGCCTGTGGGGTAATTATGTCGCAGGAGTAGTTGCCTGGCCGCGGCAAAAATCATGGAGGCGTCTTTGACATCGGTGTGCATTTGCGCCAGAACGGCATCCGCCTGGTCGAGCTGGCCGAGGGCCTGGTAGGTGTCTACTTTTCGCACGATCGCTCCATTATCGCCCGGAGCGATATCCAAGGCTCGATCGATGAACTTGAGAGCCATCTGAAACTGGCGCATGGAACGGTAGGTATCAGAGGACCACATCAGCGTCTTGAGATTGCGAGGGTCGAGCTCGATCGCTTCATGGAAACGCGCCAGGCTTTCATCCCAACGACCTTGCCGGCGGGCAATCAGCGCGAGCGCGCGTGGAGCCTCGGAGTTGTTAGGCGATTTCAGGTGGATCTGTTCGAAAATCTGTCGGGCGCGATCGTAGTCGCGTTCGATAAAGTAATGATAATAAGCTTCCGCCAGTTGGGTCTCGAGCAGTCCGGGCTGTAACTGCAATGCCTTCTTCAGCGCTTCGTGAGCGGATTCGCTCCGTGCCGCGGAAGTGTCGTCACCGTCAAAGAATAAGTTGGAGTGCGCGTTGGCGAGCCGGGCCCAGGCGAGGGCGAAAGCCGGATCGAGACGGACTGCCTCTTCAAAGGACTGGATGGCGCTGAGCTGATCGGGCCCGAGTAAGTCAGGGCGTTCGAAAAAGGCGAGGCCATGCAGATAGGCATCGTAGGCTTCAGGGTTACTGGTAGGTCTGGCTGCTACTGCTTGCTTTTCCGCGCCGCTGAGTTTGGCGTTTAACTGTTCGGCGATGGCGCCGGCGACTTCCCCTTCCACGGTGAAAACATCATCGAGCTTGCGATTGTAGCTTTCAGCCCAGATGTGCTCATCGTTGCTCGCGCGGATGAGTTGCACATTCACGTGCACGGCATTCGCGATTTTCTGTACGCTGCCTTCGAGCAGGTTGGCGACACCTAGTTGCCGGCCGATATCGCGCAAATTATCCGGCGCGCTTTTATATCTTTGCGTCGAAGTACGTGATATCACCTTGAGATCGGCGATCTTGGCCAGACGCGTCAGGATTTCATCCTGGATGCCTTCGGCGAAGTAGGCGTTCTCCTTGTCGCTGCTCAGATTCTGGAAAGGAAGAACCGCGATGCTTTTTGTTGCGGCAGGTAGGGACGCCTCCCCTAGGCGTCCTTCGTCGTTTACTCTATCTTGCCGGACGCCTCGAAAAGGCGTCCCTACCAATGCGAAAATCAAAAGCGCGAGAACGATCAGGGCAATGACACCGGCGGCGATCAAAAAGTATTTTGGCTGGGTCAGCCCTTGGGTTTTGCGCGCTCCGGAAACGTTCCTGAATTTCTCCGGTAACTCGGAGTTGCCGAGCTCTTCGCGGAAGAGATTGACAACCGAGAGACGGACTCCGTGTTTAGTTTCGCACTCGCCGAGATCGTGCAGTTGCGCCCGCCATTGCGGATAGTGCTCGAGATCATCCGCGACATGCTTGGAGAGAAGGATGTGGCCGGCGTCGCCGCAATCCATCACGCGTTGCGCGGTGTTGATCCCGGCGCCGGCGATGTTTGACTGCTCATTCAGATCGGTTACTTCGTTGACTGGTCCGCTATGGATCCCCATGCGGACGCGAAGGTTTGGATGATTTTTCAGTGCCTTGCTAATTTCCAAAGCGCACAAAACGGGTGCTTCCGGGCTGGTGCGAAAAACCAGGGCGCCGCCATCGCCGGTAGGCAACCGCAACAATTTGCCCTCCGCCTGGGCGAGATGGAATTGCTCGGTCCCACGCACGATCTCCCTGAGCGTTTGCAACTGCTCGCTCTGCTCATTGATGAGCAATTTCGAGTAGCCAACGATGTCGATGAACAAGACATGCCCGATCTCGAATTTTACCTCTGACGAATGCTCCGACGGCATGAGGTTTCTTATTAACTCAACGCTCGCGGCTAAACGAGCCTATTCTAACGCGGCAATTCTTGGGCAAGTCGCCCGCAGCACAGACGCCGAAGCGCTCTCAATGGCCTAACGAATTCACTGGCCACCGCGGAGTCTACGGGGTCCGGTACTCCCGCGGCTGCTCGCCGCACCGTACTCGCGACGGAGGAGGGGCCGAATCATTTACGGTTTTTTCCCGCGATTGCGGGACCAAACCCCCTGAGTTCTGAGCCTCGGTTTTCACCAAAACCGAGTCGCCGGCTTCCCTAGGCGGATCTCAAAAACTGACCGCCTCCCGCCGTAAAGTTCGGGCCCGCGAACCGCTGACTTCTGTTTTGTTGCTCATGGCTTGTGCGGAAGGTTTTCGATCCCTAGCTTCCGGCAAAAGGCGGCGAAGCGCGGGTCGTCGCGATAATCCATGAGGAAGGGAAAAATGAATAGCCTCGAGAGCGCAACATCGCGACTAGCATAAGCAGTCTCGAGCCACTGGAACATTTTGTCCGGCTCGCGGCGTTGCGCATAGAGAACCGCCAACCAACAGGGCATATCCTTGCCTTGTTTATCGATGAAAGCTTGCAGCGCAGCGTCGCGGGCCGATTTATCATCCCCGGCTTGTAGCGCCAACGCGATGGAGTAGTCGCGAAAGCCTCCTTCCTCTTCCAAATGCGCGTGCTCCAGCGCTCCTTTCGGATTGTTGTCCAGGACATCCAGAGTGGCGAGTTGAGTGTGGACGCGGTTCGTTTTCGGATGAGCCTCAAGAAATTTGTTAAACAATACTCGCGCTTCGGCGTAGCGGTGAAGTCCAACGAAGATGAGGCCAGTGGCATACGAGCCCTCCAAAGGATTTATAGCGGCCATTTCGCGCCTGAGCGGTAACGTTTCTTGAAGCTTGCCTTGCGCAATCAAGGCTGAACTGAGAGCGCCCAAACCGTCCAGGTTGGCGGGGGCGAGTTCGACCGCGCGACGCGCATATTTCTCAGCGGCAGCGAAGTTTAAGTCTGGGGCTACCGCCAGATGCGCCATAACAACTAACGCGTCAATGGACTTCGGGTCCAGCGCGTACGCTCTAGCCGCTGCTGCTCGCATACTGGCCTCCGCCTGGGCCCGCATCTCTTCGGGCGCGCCAGACACGAGGTAAGCTCGCCAGGCTTCGGATAACATGGCCCAAGCCTCGGCATAGTTAGGATCGAGTTGAGTCGCTTCGGTGGCATGGTTGATTGCCTTGAGATAGCCGTCCATGTTTTCTAGGTTCAAGTAGAACCCGGCTTGCAGTACGGCATCGTGTGCCGCGGGATTCGGGTTCGCCCTCGCGGAGTCCGAAGTCGGCTTTTCGCCTAACAACTTTATCTTCAACTGCGCTGCGACCGCCTGCGCGATCTCGGATTGAACGGCGAAGATATCTTTCACTTCCCGGTCGTAAGTCTCCGACCAGAGCGCTTCTCCACTGCTCGCTCTGATCATCTCCGCGATGATGCGCACGCGATCGCCTTGTCGCAGCACGCTGCCCTGGATCAACTGCGCGACGCCGAGTTTCTGACCGATGCTGGCGCTGTCGCCGGACTTACCTTTGAAGAGAAATGATGAATTGCGCCCGATAACCTTTAGTCCGGGAATCTTGGCCAGCACGGCAATTAGTTCGTCCGATAAGCCATCCGAAAAATATTCGTTGTTCGGATCGCCGCTCGTGTTCACCAAGGGCATGACCGCGACGCTTCTCAGCGGCGCGGCGACAATTGATTTCGCACGTGAGAAGAAGACGAAGACTGTGCTAGCTACTATGAAAAGAGTGAACACTGCCGCGATCGCACCCCATCGCCGCCGACTTTGTCTTAGCTGGCTGGCCCGAAGCTTCTTCGGCAACTGCGGGTTGCCCGTGCCATCACGGTAGAGGTTTACAATACCCAGCCGGACACCATGCTTCACTTCGCATTCGCCGAGATCGTGCAGCCAGGACGACCATTGCCGATGTTCCTGCAAATCATTCGCGACATGTTTGGAAAGCAGGATGTGACCGGCATCGCCGCAATCCATCACCCGCTGGGCCATGTTAATTCCACCACCGGTAATGTTCGTGCGTCCGCTGACATCAGTTACTTCGCTGACCGGGCCGCTATGAATGCCCATCCGCAGCCTCAACTGAGGCATTTCTTTTGTGGACGAGTTCTTTTGCAGCGCTTCGGTGATTTCAAGCGCGCACTGCGCCGGTTCCTCCGCACTATTGCGAAAGACCAGCGCCATCCCGTCGCCAGTCGGTAGCCTAACGAGTTGCTCGTCCGTCGCCTCGCGCACCTGCGCGGTCGCGAGCACAATGTCGGTCAGCTGGCGGAGCCACTGCTTCTGCTCTTCGATTAAGAGCTTGGAATAGCCGACGAGATCGATGAAGAGGACGTGCCCGATCTCCAGCCGAAGATTTTTTTCAGATTCAGGCGGCATTTATACCAGGTCGTTCATGGCTTGGGCGGCAGATTTTCGATCCCGAGCTTGCGGCAAAAGACGGCGAAGCGCGGATCGTCGCGATAATCCATGAGGAAGGGGATAACGAATATTCTCACCAGCCCGCCGTCGCGGTTGGCGTAGGCAGTCTCCAGCCACTTGAACATTTCGTCGGGCTGGTGCCGTTGGGCGTAAAGAGTCGCCACCTGGAAGGAGGCAATCTTGGCATATTTGTCGGTGAAAGCTTTCAGAGCATCGTCGGCCGCGGCTTTATCACCACCAGCTTGCAACGCCAGCGCCGTGGCGTAGTCGCGCCAGATTCCTGCCTGTTCGAGATGGGCATGCTCCAACGCTCCTTTGGGATTATTTTCCAAAATATCCAGAGTGACGAATTGAGTGTGGACGCGCGCCGCTTTCGGAGTCTCCTCCAGGAATTTGGTAAACATTACTCGCGCCTCGGCGTAGCGATGAAGGCCAACCAGGATGAAGCCATGGAAATACCAGCCCACGTGCAAGGGATCTATGGCCTCCATTTCGCGCCTGATAGGCTCCGCTTCCTGCAGCCTGCCTTCCGCGACAAAGGTTGAACTGAGAGCCGCCAAGCACTCTATGTTGCCTGGCGCGAGCTCGATCGCGCGACGCGCATATTTCTCACAGGACCGGAAGTCGAAGTCCGGGGTCAACGCCAACCCGTACATGGCGAGCAAGGCATCGATCGAGTTGGGGTCAAGGGCGATCGCCTTCTTGGCGGCTATGCGCGCTTTGGCGTAAGCCTGGTCGATCTCATCCTCAGTGGCGTCACTCGCGGCGTAACCCCGCCAGAGTTCGGCCAGGGTGCCCCAAGCCGCGGCATAGCCAGGATCAAGTGCAATCGCTTCATCGACATACCTGATGGCCTTACGCGCGCCATCGGCACTTCCATCGAAAAAAGAAACCGCCTGGAGCAAGGTGTCGTGAGCGGCGGGATTCGGGTTCGACCGGGCGGAGTCCGACGTCGGCTTCTCGCCTAACAACTTTATCTTCAACTGCGCCGCCACCGCCTGTGCGATCTCCGATTGAACGGCGAAAATATCTTTTAGTTCTCGGTCGTAAGTCTCCGACCAAAGGTGCTCTCCATTGCTTGCCATGATTAGCTCCGCGACGATGCGCACCTTATCGCCCTGTCGCCGCACACTACCTTCCAGTAACTGCGCGACGCCCAGTTTCTGACCGATGCTCACGCTATCGCCAGACTTACCTTTGAAAAGAAAAGATGAATTGCGCCCGATGACTCTGAGCCCGGGAATCTTGGCCAGGACAGCGATGAGTTCGTCGGACAAACCGTCGGAAAAATATTCATTGTTCGGATCGCCGCTCGTGTTCACCAATGGCATGACCGCGACGCTTCTCATCGGCGCGGCGATAATCGATTTCGCCCGTGAGAAAAAAAGGAACACCGTGGCAGCTACGATAAGAAGAGCGAGCGCGGCCGCTATCGCACCCCATCGCTTCCGGGTTTGCCTTAGTCGGCTAGCCCGGAGCTTTTTTGGCAGCTGCGGGTTGCCCGCACCATCGCGGTAAAGGTTAACGATGCCTAACCGCACTCCATGCTTCACTTCGCATTCGCCCAAATCGTGAAGCCAGGACGACCATTGCCGATGTTCCTGCAAATCATTCGCGACATGTTTGGAGAGCAAAATGTGGCCGGCATCGCCGCAATCCATCACTCGCTGGGCCATGTTAATCCCACCACCGGTGATGTTGGTGCGCCCGCTGACATCAGTTATTTCGCTGACCGGACCGCTATGAATGCCCATGCGCAGCCTCAACGGAGGCTTTTCTTTTGATCCCAACTCTTTATGTAACGTCCCCGCGATCTCGAGCGCGCACTGTGCCGGTTCCTCGGCGCTATTGCGAAAGACGAGCGCCATGCCGTCGCCGGTTGGTAACCTAACAAGTTGTTCGTTCGTCGCCTCGCGCACCTGCACGGTTGCGAGCACAATGTCTGTAAGCTGGCGGAGCCACTGGTTCTGCTCTTCGATCAAGAGTTTGGAATAGCCCACCAGGTCGATGAACAGAACGTGTCCGATCTCAAGCCGCAGGTTGCTCTCAGAGTCAGACGTCATATTTCCTCTGAATTCGCATCCTTCACTTGTTAGGCCCGATCTGTTCCTTGCCCGAGAGAAGCTGTTGGAATCCAGGATCATTGCGAATGGGGTCCCAGACCGGGTCGAGTTTCAGTTGCTGAACGGAAATCAAAGGGCCGGCCGGGATTGCGAGCAATCGTCGGAGCGTCTTCACTGCTTCGCCCGGCTCGCCGGCGCGCGCTTGAATTTCTGCCAATAAAGTAAGGGCGTGAGGACCGGCCACGGCGTCTTTTTCCACCGGCGCCAGTTCACTCGCTTGGTGTGCGAGACGAAGTGCTTCGGCGTTGCGTTTAAGCGCGAGGTTCACCCAACTAAGCTGCATCATGGCGGAATCATCATTCGGCCGCTCCCGCAGTCTCGCCTCAAGCATCCCACGCGCTTTCTCAATATCGTCGTGCGCGCCCTCGGCATCGCCGGCTAGGACGTGAACTGCTACGCGTGCCGCGAGTCGACCTTGGTCTTGATCGGGGTTGCCCGCCTCTGTTTCGCAGGTCTTCAAAGCGGCGGCAAAGTCACGCTGGATCACATGAAGATAGAACTCCATCCCGCTGTTCCCGATCGCGCCGAAATAGAAGAACCTCCGATCCGGTGGAGAGCCTGCTAGCGTACGCTTGGCCGCGTCGATATCGCCTTTTCCAAAAAGGTAACTGGAAAATACGTCGCGCATGCCGGCCAAATTGTGTGGATCGAGGGCCAAGGCGCGCGAACCGGCGCGTTTCGCGTCTTCCCACATGCGCAGATAGCAATAGGAAGCTCCGATGTTGGCTGGCAACGATGCATCGCGCGGGTTACGTTCTTCGCACCGGGCCAACTCAGATAGGGAACGCTCCCATTGGCCCTGACGACGGTGAATGTAGGCGCAGGCTTGCAGCGCGTTGGCGTTGTTTGGTTGCAGTTCGAGGGCCCGGCCAAACTCCTTCAGAGCATCGTCATACTGCCCTTTGCCGTATTGGTAAAATTGCCCGATTGCGATGTGCGCCTCGGCAAGATTTGGCGCGAGAGCCAGGGCGCGGTCGACGATTCTCTTCACTTCGGTTAGGTCCGCTTCGGTTAGTCTCGTCGCGAACCAGTGCCGAAAAATCCGGCTCTCCGCGAGACGCGCGGCGGCCAGGGCAAAGTTCGGATCACGGTCCAGAGCCTGTTGATAGAAAACAGCCGCGCGATCGAATGGTTCCCCTTTGAGCGAGCCTTCTGCCTCGCGCTCCTCGTATTCGCCTTTCAGGAATGAGTCGTACGCTTCTGGATCTTTGGTCGGCGCGGTGGCGAGCGTTTTGGCTTCATGGGGCGAAAGTTTTGCTTGAAGTGCATCGGCGATTTCCTGCGAGACTTCGCTTTCGACCGCAAAGACATCCTTGATGTCGCGGTCGTAACTCTTGGCCCACAGGTGTGCATCGGCGCGGGCATCGATGAGCTGCACGTTTACTCGCACTTTGTCCGCAGCTCGTTGCACCGTTCCCTCCACCACGTTGGCTACACCTAACTGCTGCGACACCGTCTTTAGATCTTCGGGCTTACTCTTGTACTTAGCCGTCGAAGTCCGCGAGATGACTTTTAAATCCGCAACGCTGGCAAGCTTGGTCAGAATCTCATCCTGGATGCCGTCGGCGAAATAAGCATTGGCCTTGTCTTCACTCAAGTTTTCGAAGGGAAGGACTGCGATACTTTTCTCCAAAACACTTGGTGCCAGCCTTGTCGATTTCTTTGAGACAATGACAAACGCGCCGACAATAGCAGCAAAAAGAAGGAGTGCGGCCGCTGCACCGACGAAACGGATTCGGCCCTGCCGTTTCTTAAGTGCGAGGAAACGTCTTGGCAGCTGCGGATTGCCAACGCCATCCCTGTAGAGATTGACTACGCCAAGACGCACGCCGTGCTTCACTTCGCATTCGCCGAGTTCGTGCAGGAGCGGTTGCCAATGACCGTAATGTTCCAAGTCTTCTGCGACATGCCTGGAGAGCAGAATGTGACCGGCATCGCCGCAATCCATCACCCGCTGCGCCATGTTTATGCCCGCGCCGGCGATGTTAGCCTGCTCGTTTAGATCGGTTACTTCGTTGACCGGGCCGCTGTGGATTCCCATTCGCACGGGTAGCTCGGGATGTTTCTTTAGCTCGTTGCCAATCTCCAGCGCACATAAGACTGGTGCTTCGGGACTGGTTCGAAAAACTAACGCGCCTCCATCGCCGGTCGGTAGTCGAAGTAGCTTACCTTCTTCTTCGGCGGCCCGAACCTGCTCCGTTCCGCGCACGACCTTCTTCAAAGTCTCGAGTAGCTCGCTTTGTTGGTTAATCAGCAGCTTTGAGTAACCAACAATATCGATGAAGAGCACATGCCCGATGTCGAACTTCATCTCGGACTTATGCCCGGTCGGCATGCCATTAACTTATCTGATGCCGAGTGTCTTAACGAGCCTTATTATGGTGCCCCGTTTTTCCGCAAACCAGTCGCAGGGGAAGTTCGCTCGATAGCCTAACGAGCAACTCATGCGAACCGAAGATCGCGATTGGTAGTCGCCGTTTAGAAAGATCTAGCCCTGCCTAACGTCTACCGCGCTAGTCGGATAACTCGTCGCCGTGCGAATTTGCTTGCGTTGGCTTGTGTAACTCTAAACAATCGGGCCAACAAACAAGGTGCAAGTCCCCGCACACATTATCCCCCGGGTGGCCGCCGGATTTTTGGGATTGGCTGTGTTTGCTGCAGCGAGCACGCTGCAAATCGCGTCAGGCCAGGAGGCGGTGACGTCCCCCGGCCAGAGCACCGGAATGCCGACAGGGAGTATCGCTCCGGCTGGAGCTGGAGCCGAAGCCGAGCGGGTGATTGTGACCGGGTCCAATATTCCCACAGCGGAAGAAGTCGGTCCGAACCCGGTGTTGAATTTGGATCGTGACGTGATTGTTAAGTCGGGCGTGCGGACTACCGAATCACTTCTCGGGCAGCAACCGGTTGTCAATTCAAACCAAATCCCGGTGCAAAACAACGGCACGGGTCAGGGCGGCCCGTCCGGCAGCAGCGCCATCGCGCTTCGCGGCCTGGACGTCAATGCGACGCTCGTTCTAATAAATGGAAAGCGTGTCGCCCCGTTTCCCGGCTCCTCGTTCGTGGATTTAAACAACATTCCGCAGCCTTTCATCAAGAGCATCGAAATTCTGAAACAAGGCGCTTCCGCCGTCTACGGAGCTGATGCCGTAGCCGGCGTGGTGAACATTAAGACCTGGCAAGATTTCCGCGGAGCCCAGGCCACCGTCGAATACGGCAACACATTGGACAAGGATGCTGCCCGATATCTCGGCGACGTCCTCTTTGGGATCGGCGATGACAAGATCTCCATCAATGGGGATATTTTTTATTATCACCACAACTCGACGTTTAATCAGGACCGCGGCAACTCGACCATTCCGCCCTTCCTGAGTTCGAACGCGAGCCCCTGGAACTTCCAGGTCAGCAAAGTAGTCGCTGCCGCAGCCGGCGCCGGCGTCGCACCCGGCACAAACCCAATTGAATTTGTTTCACCGACATCCAATACGAATGGAACGGAACCGGCCAGCCAATATCTGTTTTCCTCTCACCGCATCCACGTCTTTAACTTCAACCTGTTCTCAAGCTCTTTCCCCGAGCAGGAACGTTGGGGCGGTTACGCGTCGTTCATCGATAAGGTTTGCGGCGACCAGGTCCAGATCTACGGCGACTTTATGTATGACGATTCAAAGACACACGATGTCTTGGCGCCACTCGCCACCGGCTCGTTTCAAACCGTAGGCGCCCCCGTGATCGCCGTTCCGCCCCACGCAGACTTGAACGGCGTTGCACCGCCGAACACCCCAGGCTATGCCGAGACCGGGGTGAATGCGCACGCTTACAACCCGTTCAATCCATTTAATCAGATTCTTTCTGGCGGCACCCGGGCGCGGATCTTCGACTTCGGCGACCGGCCGGTCGACAACGAAACTGAGGCCTGGCTCACTACTTTGGGAATCAAAGGTGACAAGCTGTTTGACGGCAATTGGGGTTACGATGCTTTCTTTCGCTACAGCCAGACGGATCTGATTTCCCAGATTCAGACGGTTTCAGTGCCGCGATTCGACCAGATTTTGAACGCGAATAGCTCGATCTTTGATCCGACTGCGGCCGATTATATTGGAACGACGATCCCGTACAACCCATTTACCAGCTACAAGCAACCGACATTTGCGTCTAACATACCGCTGATCAACTATGCCCGGGCAAACATTCGTGACCTGTTAAAATCTCAGCTCGCGCAAACCGGCATAAATATCTATACGACAGACTTGTTCGACCTGCCGGCAGGTGGTGTCGGACTGGCCATCGGTGGCGAATGGCGCCGGGAAGAGTTCAAATATAATCCGGACGACGAAAACAAGATCGCCGGGAACTTGCCATCGAGGGGCGGCCGCAAAGATTACGCCTTCTACGCGGAAACGACGGTTCCCATTTTCAGCCCCACCCAAGGCATTTGGGGACTGCATTCGGTGGAGGTGGATGCTTCAGGCAGGTTTGAAGAGTTCCGGAATAACGACACGAACGTACTCGTTCCCAGAGTGGCTTTGCGGTGGCAGCCGTTCGATGGGCAACTGACTTTCCGGGCCGTTTGGGGTGAAGGTTACCTCGAATCCTCGTTGAGTGAACTGTTTGGCCCGCCAGGCCGTGGTTTGGCGCCGACGGTCTACAAAGGGAACCCTGAGCCAGACACCCCCTTCGAGATTACCACCAACAAAAATCTACACCCGGGGCGTTCGCGCGACTTTACTTCCGGGTTTGTCTATACCCCGAAGTGGATGCCGACCGGGCAGACGTTGACCTTTTCGGTAGACTTCTGGGACATCGAGCGGGCCGAGATTACCGTCGTGCCCAGTGCTCAGTCAGTGGTAGGGCGGTTTGAGAAAGGCATGCTGGCTCCGGGGGAAGTGGTCCAGATCGAACCGGTAACGCAAACGGTGGCCTTTGTTAAAACCTTTTTTAATAATTTCGGAAAAGAAAAAGCACGCGGCGTCGATTTCAGTTTGCTCTACCAGTACCAGACACCGAACTGGGGAACGTTTACCTGGACGACGCAGGCAACTTATCTCGATTCGGTCCTTTTCAGTTTAGGGGGACCGACCTACGAGGTAAGCGGACGTGCTAATAACGACCCGTTTGAGGGCGCATTTTTCGGCCAGGTGATTATTGGCGACGGTTGGTTAAAATGGAAAGGCGCTTCGACGATCGACTGGACATGGCACAACTTCGATTTGAGCTGGATCGGCCATTACTTCGACGGATTCAAAGAGGAAGTCATTCCTCAGCTTTTCACGGCCGACAAAGTTGTGCCGCATGAGCACTATGTTAAGGAACGTTGGTTCTTCGACTGCCTGGCCTCTTATACCGTGATCTTCAAGCCTCCGGTGGAATCCCAGCCGGTAGCAGGCTACTCAAAGGGTGACAAGGAGGTGAGGACGGGCGGACAAGGCAAGGAAGTCCAAAGCACGGCTGCGTATAGAATGTCATGCTGGAAATCCCTCCTCAACAACACCACGTTCACGGCCGGTTGCACGAACGTTTTCGGGGAAGACCCGCCAAAGGCATATGGATTCGAGAACGGCAATTCCAACAACTATCCCGGCGCCCTTTACGACAACCTGGGACGGTTCTACTACCTGCGGTTGACGAAAAAGTTCTAAACAAGCCTCGGCGATAATCCTGTTGCGAAAGGAGCCCGGTCTCTGGCCTGGCTGATTTCACTTGCGACAGGCACAGCTCGGACATTTCGGCGGAAGCCTAACGAATTTATTTGACCTCGGAGCCTAGGGAAAGATTTACCACAGAGGACACGAAGAGCACAGAGGCGATTTTGGATCCGGAAACCAGAACAGCCAGAAATTTCTTTTTCTCTGTGATCTCTGCGACCTCTGCGGTGAAAAATAATGGATGAAAGCGCTGTTTTTCAGTTGAGATTCGTGATCATTCTAAATTCACTTTTTTCAAGATTGCCTGGAAGCGCGGCTCGTTACGCACGCCATCGTAAAGCTGATCAATCTTCAGCTGCCCGCAGACGCCATCCTGATCCTGGTAAGATTTCTCCAGCCCTTCCAATGCTTTTTCTTTGTCGCCTAGTCCGAGATAGACAGGCACGCGCGCATTGGGTGTGACGTACCTTCGTTTCGCCAGCTCGTCCAGATGACGAAGAATCTGTTCGGCTTTAGCACGATCCCCGGAGACAGCATGAACATACCCGAGCCAGCCTATGTACCAGGGCAGGTCATCCAGCTCTATAGCCTTCTGAAGCTCTACTTTGGCTCGAACCGCATTCCCCTTTTTTAGGAAGCACAAGCCTAGCGCGAAATGAGAGAAGGCATCAGTTGGAAATAATTCCACGTTGCTACTGAGTTGCACCATCGCTTCATCGTATCTGCGCGCCCAATAAAGAGTCCAGCCTACGTTACCGTTGAACGCGGGGTTCAATGGATCTAGCTCCAGGGCCTTCTTCTCATTCGCAAGGGCCTCATCGAACCGCGCAAACACCGCTAAAATCCAAGCGGACGTGTCGTAAGCCCCCGCCAGGTTTGGATTTAGTTCGAGGGCGCGGTTTAGCTCGGTCCTGGCGTCAGCCCAATGAAACGTGCTGGCGAGCACGTTGCTGAGCGCGAGGTGAGCCTCGGCAAGCTCCGGTGCGAGCTCCAACGCCTTTTGCGCCAATATTCTCTGTTTAGCCCACGCTTCTCTGCCGGGCATGGTGTTTCCACCTTTTCCGCCGTAATTATCAGCCAATCCGCAATACGCTAAAGCATAGTTCGGATCGAGTTTGAGAGCCTGCTCGAAGTAGCGGACCGCATCGGTCATGTCGGCTTGAGTAAATTTAGCGTTGTGATAGCGCCCCAGGAGGTAGAGGCGGTAAGCTTCCGGGTTTTCTGTTGCTTTCTTTGTTAAGGCGCGAGCCTCCTCGACACCAAGGTTGATTTTCAAAGCCTCAACCACGCGTTGCGCCACATCGCTTTCTACGGCGAGGATGTCTTTCATGTCGCGATCGTAGGTATCCGACCAGAGATGATACCCGTCAGCGACCTTAATTAGCTGCGCGGTAATGCGGAGCTTGTCGCCTGCTTTGCGGACGCTGCCTTCCAACACGGCATTGACGTGAAGTTGGTCGCCTACTTTGCGGAAAATGTTCTCGTCATCCTTGCCCTTGAAAGCGAAAGATGAAGTGCGCCCCGGGACACGAAGTCCTTTCACTTTGGACAAAACATTAAGCAGTTCCTCGGTCATCCCGTCGCTCAGATACTCGTCGTTTTTGTCTGCGCTCATGTTTACGAATGGGAGCACCGCGATGCTTTTTTCCAGAATGGTTGATGTCGATCTTGCCGGTTTTTTCGAGACAACGACAAAGGCAACAACGATTCCAATAAGCAAAAGCAGGGCGGTTGCGAGTGCAGTCCAGCGTGAACGGGCGCCATGTTTCTTGAGCTCATGAAACCTCTTTGGGGTCTGCGGATTTCCGATTTCGTCGCCGAAGAGATTAACGACGCCGATACGCACACCATGTTTTACTTCGCAATCACCGAGCTCGTGAAGATATCCGCGCCATTTCGGGTATTGCTCCAAATCACCAGCAACGCGCTTGGAGAGAAGAATGTGTCCCGCATCGCCACAATCCATCACTCGCTGCGCGATGTTGATGCCAGCCCCGGCGATGTTCGCTTGCCCGTTCAAGTCGGTGACTTCATTGACCGGGCCGCTGTGGATTCCCATGCGCAGGCGCAGCTCAGGATGATTTTTGAGGGCTCTGCTAATTTCCAACGCGCCCAACACCGGCGCCTCCGGATTATTGCGAAAAACAAGCGCGCCGCCGTCGCCGGTCGGCAAGCGCAATAGTTTGCCTTCTACCTCCGCCAAACGGACCTGCTCCGTTTCGCGCACGATTTCCTTCAACAGCTGGATCTGCTCGCTCTGCTCATTAATCAGCAATTTGGAATAGCCAACGATGTCGATGAACAAGACGTGCCCGATCTCGAACTTCACCTCGGACGATTGTCCCGTCGGCATGAATTCTTCTATCTGAAGAGCGTTTTCTTAACGAGTCTTATTGTGGCGCAACAATTCCTCCGCAAGTCAGTCGAAGACTGGGGCGTGAAGTTCACTTGATAGCCTCAACGAATCATTCAAATCCGCGGAGCCTTCGGAATAAAACAAAGGAGGGAAATCGACTACGATCATGAGCATCCGCCTTCGCGCAAGGCTACGGCGCGACAGGTGAGCTGGATTCCCGTTACCCCGGAGCCCGGTACTCCCGCCGCTGCGGGATCATCTGCGGTTATTCTTTAGCCGCCGCTAATCTCTGACCTCTTTTTACCTTGGATTGAGCCCGTGAAATCTGCGCTGCGGATAGCCGCTGCTTCAAGCGTCACTAGTCGAGTGGCGGTTGCGTGCGACGCGAGCACAACAGCGACGGGCTACAGGAACAGCAGCAACTGCAATAGCATCGGCAATCGAAACGACCGCTACTGCTTAACGCCTTCCACGCTCAGGATGATAGTGACGTCGTCGCCGACCGCCCCTTGCTGGAAGTTCATCCCAAAGTCGCTTCGCTTGATCGTGAAACGCGTTTCACCTCCGGCGCGCGGCTCGCCTTGCACGCCTTTTCCTTCGCCGACTTTTTTGAAGTCGACCGTCAACGGCTTTGTCACGCCATGCAGCGTGAAGTCACCAGTAACTTTGAAAGCGTCGCCGGCGCCTTCCACTTTCTTGCTCTTGAAGGTGATCGTCGCAAACTGTTTCGCATCGAAATAGTCCGGACTTTTCAGGTTCTGGTCGCGTTTTGGGAAATGCGTATCGAGGCTATCCACCGCCACCGACACTTCGACCGAGGTCTTCGAGGGGTTGTCTTTGTCAAAGACAACCGTGCCCGAAATATCGTTGAAGCGGCCATAGAGGTTGCTGACGCCGAGATGCTGCACGCTAAATACCACCGACGAATGCGCGGGGTCGATCTTGAAGGTGTCGGCCGCGTTTGCGGAAAGGACGAATGCCCTAATCAGTGCGAGGACGAGGGTGATTGGTTTCATGAATTTATCTACCTTTCATCTGTTGAATCCGATTCGCGATCGGGAGGCCGTTACCTAGACAGTCTCGGTAAACAAACGGTGGCTCTTCCCGCCTAGACTGTCAAGACAGCATGACGACCGTATTCCGAGTGAGCGCAACAAGGAGACTAAACTCGGTGGGTGATAGCGCGCGAACAACCTGGCTAATGCGAATCGGGCCGGTGAAGCGACGGCAGAGGATGTAGTTGTGATCAGTCGGGTCGAAGATTTGATCTGTGAAGCAAGCTCCGCTTCAGAAGGACCGTCGGTGCAGCTGATCTCGCGAATCGTTCGGTAATGCGCGATGTGGCTTGGTGGTCGCGTCGTCCCACCCGCTGGGGAACAGGCCCGGTGGATTCACGAACAACTAGAGAAACCGGCATCCTAGTATCGTCATGCCCAGTTGGGCTGTTTTTTTTATTTAACGATTCCGGCAGACGACGGGCTTGAGAACTGATGTTGGGCCGTCAAGCTCCAACGGCTCGCCGGTGACCGTTGGGCACGCGAGATGAGTTTATTCCGCGGCCCCTTGGAAGATCGCCAATCTTAGAAATAGTCGGGGATTCGCGCCACGCGGGAGGGTGGCTTGCATCCAATAGTAGGTGCCCTGGTCGCTCAGAATCGTTGCGGCTACGCCCGTGTCCAACCAGGTAACGAGATCGGCCGACTGCTGCACCGAGTAGGTTATTCCAATTGTGTTTTTTGCCACCGGAAATGTTAAGATGATGTTCCCCAGCGCGTCCGTTGTGCAGTTGATCGCGTTGGCAGCGTCACTCAGTGCTGGGTTGGAGGCGAACAGGTACTCAGCCAGATTAGATACGCCGTCGCCATCGGGATCCGAGGCTGGGCCGACTATGAGCGGGTCTGTTTGGCCGGGAAACACCGTCGCGATCCATTGGGCAAAGGTCTGGGCCGGTCGGGCGCTGGCTTCGGACGAATTGCCGCCGGTGCCGATAGCGTTGGTGGGTGAGACAACATAGTAGTAGGTCGTGCCGTTGGTCACTGTCGGATCGGTGTAAGTGGCGGCACCGCTACTCGGTCTCGGAACATTCGCCATCGACGTGTAGGGGCCTCCGCTTATCTCAGCGCGCTTGACGTTATAGCTCGCCGCGCTCGCCGAGTTCATCCAGCTCAAGGTGACCGTTGCGTCCCCTGGGATAGCGGTCAGATCAGTCGGAGGCAGCGGAGGGCCGACTTGGATGAACGCCGTGGCAATATTGGCCGACGTGACATAGTTGTCGGAAACCCGGTAGCGAAAAAAATCGAGTCCGTTGAAGCCGGCCGTTGGGCTGTACGAGAAAGAACCATCGGCGTTGAGTAACAATTGACCATGCGTAGGCCCGTTAACGAGCAACGCCGAAAACGTGATGCCAGATGTTCCAAGGTTGATGTCCTGATCGTTCGCGAGAACGCCTGAGGCCGTTGTCGGGGCAAGCGTCCCGTCCGTTGCGGTTAGGTAGGAATCTGGGATCGCGATGGGTGCCCCGAGGGCTTGTCGAAGCATCGGCGTAATAGCAAAACGGGATTGAGTGCCGGCTTGGGCCCATTTGCTTTGAATGGTGTCGATTGAGTCTGTCGCAATGTTTGGCGCTGGTGGCAAAGCGTTGACCGGATCATAAACACCCCAACTATCTCCTACCGTTCCGTGGATCGCCTTGTACGACCACATCGTCCAATTCATATTATTGGCATTGAACCGCCGGACCGCATCCTGCCACACGCTCGTGGGATTGGAGCCCGGCGAGAAATCGTTAAATTCGCCGATGTAGGCTGGCACGTTCCAAGACGCATGGTTTTGAAAATCGGTGATCTGGTTGGTCGTGCCTGACTGAACCCCCATGGGATCGGTCGATGAGTTGTTTTGGTATTCATGCATCTCGTAGACAACGTTCGTCCAGCCATAGGTTGAGGGTGGGGGAAGCATGCTCCAGTTCCAGTTCCCGAAAGTCCCCTGCATGATGATGATGTGGTCCGGATCAGTCGCGCGGATGGCTTGATAAAGGCTGTTATAAGCGGTCCAGACAGCAACATAGTTGTTTTCCGGTGGTGCCCCGTAAGGCTCGTTGATGAGATCGTACCCCGCGACCGCCGGGTTTCCCTTGTAATGGGCCGCGATCTGCTGCCAGAGATAAAGGGTTTGGTTTTGATTATTGGGATTCGACCAATATTGATTCTGATTCGCCACCCCGGTTGATTCCGACATGCTCTGTCCGCCCGGTACGCCGTGAAAGTCGAGAATCGTATAGATGCCGCGGCGCCAGGCCTCGGTGATCAACCAATCCATTTGGGTGAACGCGTCGGCGCGCCAGGTGCCGTCGAGAGTTTGCAGGTTACCGCACCAAAAAGGCAGACGCACGACGTTCATGCCCAAGGCCTTGATATTATCAAGGTCGCCAGCAGTGAGCCACGCGTCCTGATAGGATTTGATCAGGGCTTGCTCTGTCTCGACGCCAAAACGGCTGTCGAGAGTCTGAATAACTGAATACTCATCCGCCAGACCGGACGAGTCCATCGGGACCATCCAGGATTCCATGAGCAGCCAGCCGCCCAGGTTTACTCCGCGGAGTGGAATGGCGTCACCGGTTCCTCCTCCATTACGAATGTCCAAACCATTGACTCGGAGGAAAGGGTCGGCCACAGCCGTAGAAATTGGAACCGGAACAATCTCGCCATTACTCAGAATAATTGCCGATCCCAGGAAAGTTGTCCCGGCGTCGCTGTAGAAGGCAATCTGGCCCAGTTGGGTATTGGTTAGGCCGCTGCTGTCAGCCCCAAAGAAAACGGCATCCGACCCGCCCCCTGATGTGCTGCCGTTCCAGTTCCAGATTGAAAGCCTGGTCCCGCTCGCCCATGTGCTCGTGCTGCTGTTTGCAAAAGTGATGACGCTCGCGCCGGAGCCGAGGTCGAGAACAGATGAGGCTGACAGAGCCAGGGTGCCAAGACCTTGCACCGGCACGCCACCGTTAGCTGAGCCTTCGCTCAGACCGTTCGTATTCAGGGTTCCACCTGCGAATGTGATCGGCGCATCATCCGAGATCTGATCCCCTCCTGAGCCCGCGAGCCTGACCGTGCCCCCGGCCACGGTTAATCCACCGCTTCCGACGGCATGGGCCGACCGCGTTCCTTTGTTCAGCACGAGCGTGCCCGCGGTTGCGACAACCTTCAAGTAGGTGTTATCCCGGTCGCTGCTGTTTTTATTGTTCCCCAGGTAAAGTATGCCGCTTCCAATCTTATTGAGGACACCGGTTTTGCCGGACTGAGCGGAAATCCCATTGTTAGTGAAGACGGTGAACGTTTGGGTATCGAACGTAGCGGTAACCCCATTGTTAATAAGGAAACCACGGTTGGTGCCAATCGCCGATCCTGAGGTAATCCCTGCGGCAAACTGCAGATTACTGTCTCCCGCAAAAGTTAACTGCGTGGCAACGCTACTTGGATTCGCGCCCAGGGTCGTTGCGGTGGTGATGGCCAGGGTTCCGTTGGTTATTGTCCAAGCCGCCGGATTCGCATTCGTCCCCAGGCCAGTGTTATTCGTAGAGAGAGCCAGTGTGCCGGCTCCGCTTTTCGTTAGACTCACACCGCCGGCTCCGGCCAGGCTTAAACTACTGGCGAAGGTCGTTATGCCACTGGCAACGCTAACGGCAGAACCGGTATTGAACGTCAGCTTACCTGACTGGAGGATGAACCCACCGGCATTGAAAGTAAGTCCGCCGGCTGTCTGAGTGCCGACGGTTACAGTGCCAGCCGGAGAGTTGAAGATAGCCACATTGCCCGGCACCCATGTGTTTGGCGTCCAGTTGGTGTTCGTGCCCCAGCTACCGGTGCCACCGTTCCACGATTGGCTGGCCCCGTGGAGCGAACTTTGCGACAACTGGGCAATGGCCAGAAGAATAATGGCCCTCCATCGCATTAATTGACATATCCTGGTTCGCACGGACTGAGATTCTTAACAAGACGAGCGTCACTCCATGAGCTGTTTAGCGGGGAGAAACAAAGGAGCAACTCAAAATGTTACCGGTAACCTATCGATTCGCATGATTAAGGGCAAGCTAGTTCGCAAGCGTTGCCTTTGCGCCGCTCATCGCTGCTGCCGCATGTCGCATAGCAGCCGAGGCCTGCCATCTTCGGCACGACGAGTAGGGGACCGCAGTTAACGGAAAACGTTACCGCGGCAACAGGCAATCCCGAATCGAGCGCTCTTACGCCACCCGTTTCGGACGCACCGTGCGTTTGACTTTCCGGCACGGTCCGGTGGAGTCACGAACAACTAGAGAAACCGGCATCTTAGTATGTCCTTTCGGGAGCTTATTTTCAGCCAAGGCAGTAAGCAGGAGCTTCGCGCTCTTTTTCCCCATTTCGCGGACTGGTTGATGTACCGTCGTGAGCGACGGACAGCGTTCACTCGCTTCAGGCAAATCGTCGAATCCAGTAATTGATAGCTCATCGGGAATACTGATGCCTAATTGGCGTGCACTCTCCATCGCTCCGAATGCGGTGATATCGTTAGCCGCGACAATCGCAGTCGGCCGGTCTGATAATTTCAGTAATCTCCTGGACGCCTCTCGTCCACCCCTGATCGTGTAGTCACCCGTCTGGAAATAAACCGGCGGCAGTCGAAGAGCCTTGGCGCGTCCGAAATCAACGAATGCTTTTCGCCGGCGCGCAGCGCTGTTCAAATTCTCCGGGCCGCCAATGAAAGCAATCCTCCTGTGGCCAAGGCTAAACAGGTGTTCGCTAACCAACGTTATTCCTTTGGAATCGTCGCAGGCTATCCAGCAGATGGAAGCATCTGGCAGTCCCTCTCCAACCACAACTAATGGCACATGGAGGCGGCGCAAGGTCTTGAGGAAGGCGTCATCGGAGTGCGGCGCGATGACAAGCAATCCATCGACCTTCCTTTGATGATAGAGTTTGGCCAATTTTGAGCCGTGATTAAACGACTCTGATTCGGTGTTGAAAAGGGCGAGTTCGAGCGCGCTCTCATCCATAGGGCGGCTAAATCCTCGAAATATCTCAGCGAGGAAGTTCGATCCGATCAAGCCGTCCCAAGGCGTGGCAACACCCACAACTCCAGACCGGTTGTTGTTCAAACTCTGGGCAACCCAATTGACTTCATATCGGAGCTTCTTCGCCGCCGTCGCAATGATCCTTCGGGCTTCTGGCCGCACCCCAGGACGCCCAGCCAGAGCACGTGAAACGGTCATCTTCGAGAAGCCGCACAGCCTCGCGATGTCATTCATGGTGGCGCGGCGAATCATCGTCTCGAAGGTTTACGCTTTGTC
Source organism: Verrucomicrobiota bacterium (assembly GCA_041167085.1). Classification (GTDB taxonomy): domain Bacteria; phylum Verrucomicrobiota; class Verrucomicrobiia; order Chthoniobacterales; family UBA10450; genus DATFCK01. The sequence continues at coordinate 120,943 of JBEEGV010000050.1, read as the reverse complement.
CCGAACTTTCTCTGCACGTTCGCGCCGAGCCATTTGGCCGCTCTGTAGTTCTCTGGACGCCTTTTCACTTTGCCGTTCGCAACCAATAGTAAAAGGTCGACCTGATCGCGCGCGGTTTAGAAAATCCGTCCGCGACCGCCGTCCGTCGCGAATCGCGCGATCCCCTAACGACGCCCAAACGCCCCGGTCAATTTGAGACTTCCAGCGCGGCATCGTCGATTTTGATCGCCCCGCCGCGTGGTGAATTCGCGGCGGGCGTCACCGCAACAAGGACGCGAAGATTATCTTCGGGCGTTGTTCCGCTAACGGTGAGTTTGTGCCAGCCAGAATCCTTTAAATCGCTGATCGGGACGGAGACCGCCTGAATCTGGACCTGTTGTCCGCCACGGGTGGCCTCCAGCCGAAGCTCAATTTTTTCCGCGGGATTATCTCCTTTGTTAGGCGCATCCGCACAGACAAAGACGGAGAACGAGAATCTTTGCCCCGCCTTCACGCCTGACACATCCTGCCAGATGCCGGAGTTGTCGCCTTTGTTGATCTGCCAGTGGTGGTAACCGACCAGGCATTTGCCGCTATGCGTAGGTGTCCATCCGGTTTCGCGGTTTACCCAGTCACCCCAACGACTCCAGTCCGCCGCTGTATCGCTGGATTTGCCTTCTGTCTCGAACGAAGGGTTTTTTAGAAGCTCGTCCGCTTTCAGGGCGAGCACGCTTATCGTTAGGCAAAGAGTGATAAGAAAAGGTGTTTTCATAATGGTTAGGTTTTAGAAACGTAGTATTTCGTCGGGTCGGTTATCTGCGGGGAAAAGCCTCTTTTAGGAAAGCGATGACTTTAGCCTGAATGTTTGGAGTCGAAAAAAGATCTCCGTCGTGGCCGGCGCTATCAATTGTGATCAGTTCGTTCTTTACTCCGACTGTGTTGAGCAGGCTATGTAATTCCTGGCTTTGAGAAACCGGGACGAGATTATCCTTCATGCCATGAAGGATCAGGACGGGCGCGCTTCGCATGGTCAAATAGGTCACGGGGCTTGCCATCCTTGCTTTCTCACGAAGCTGTTCCGGCCGGGCATCCAGCAATTTGATTGCCGCCTCGCGAAGGTGCGCGTCCTCGTTTGGATCTTTCCTGGGCGACGCATCCAAGAGTTTAGTCAGATCGCTCGGGCCGAAGAAATCTAAAATTGCCACCGGTCTTGAGCTACTTGCTCCAAACATCGGTTCGTTACGCGCTAAACCTAAAAGCAACGCGAGGTGCGCGCCAGCGGAAGCTCCGCCAATAGCGTAACGCGTGGGATCGACCTCGTATTCGGCGGCATGAGCGAGAACGAAATTCAACGCCGCATTACAATCTCGAATCTGAGCCGGGAAAGCCGCTTCGTTGCTCAAACGATAATCGATGCTGGCAATCGCATAGCCCTGGTGAACGAGATATTTCACGTTATTCCATTCCTTGTTCGACGTCATCCAGGCACCGCCATGCATCCACGCGATGAGCGGGAACGGCCCCGCACCTTTATCCTTTGGCAGGTAAAGGTCGAAATTCTGATGCGGCGTGGCCTCGGAAACATACGGAATGTTCCGTTTCACTCTTGCTTCACCGTACGGTCCAGTCGCGGGGAGTAATTCGTAATCACCCGCGGCAACAGGGGATCCGTTCAACGCATGATCGGCTGCCACAACCGGGGAGGAATTCATTCCACGATCGCTCCGGGGCGGCGCCGCGGACACCTCTTCGGTAAATTTGGATAGATTCGTCGTTTCCAGTTTGATATTCGAAAATTTCGCTTCGCTCAAGATCATCGCATCGTGGCTTAGGACGAAGAATCCAAGCTTCCCGTCAGCCGCTAGTTCCGGTATGTCGAGCGATTTCTTGGCAAGCTGCTTTCCATGGCTATCGAAGGCGGCGGCTTGAAAGGTGTCGCCGCGTCGAGCTAATCGCAGCGCCACCACATCAGGATCGAAACGTAATTGCTCTTCGGTGATTCGCTCCCCCGGCTTTTTGCGATACGCGAGGGCGCATTTGCCGGCAGGGAACAGGTTAACCATAACGAAAGGAGCGTTGGCGGCGGCAGATGCCCGGAACATCAGGCCTGATTTTGCAAACTCGTTTGTTTCGGCTGGTGCCCCGACTTGAGCGCTCAAATCAAAAGCGCTCCTGACCGGGCGGGCGACGAAATGAAACTCGTCGTTTCCTTCGTAGATGTCGCGTCCACCGCCGAAGACCTGAACAACGCCTTCGCTTACCGTGTGTCCGCCTTTAGGAAAAGAGTTACCCACGTTTGTGTCTGCCCAATCTTTAAGAGATACCGGGGAACCTGGCAGCTCGACGGGCGAATACTTCCCGAGAAGGAGAGGAGACGCTGATTCTGCGGTCATCGCGTCCCGCAGATCTGCGGCTTGCGAGTAGGGCATGGAGCTGAGCGAGCTGCAAAATTCTGACAGTTCTTCCCGCGAATCAGCGGAGAATTGCGGCAGCTTTAGAGGATCTTTATTAGTCACCATATACCAATGATCCGGGTGTGCTCCGCCATCGGCCTTGAGAAGCTTGTAAGACCAAAGCGTTGCCGCCCATCGAGGCTTTGCGAACTCGTCGAAGTAGCGGCGCATCATGTCCGCGCCGCCAGCCCGGTCGAAGACGACATTAAATTCGCCGGCCAGGTAAGGAACGTTCCACTTATCCAACAAGGTCAAACGCCCCGCGAGGTTGGCCCCGATAAACCGCGCATGCGTTTCCAAGCTCGCGGTGCCGCCGTAAACGCCAGGATAAAAATGCTCGGTGAAACCCACATTCTTCCATCCGTGCGATCGCGGGTCGCCATACATTTCGATTCCACGCAGCGAACCGGCAACGAAGATTAGATGCTGTTCATCTACTTCGCGGATGGCGTGGACTAACTGGTCCATTGCTCCGACGAGATCAGCGTCGTGGTTGTCGCTGTTCATCATTCCGAATGGCTCATTTAATAAGTCGTAGGCAGCTACCGTGGGATTGTCGCGGAAGTGCTCGGCTATTTTTTGCCAAATGAACGCGCCTCGCTTCCGGTTCTCCGGCTTCCAGAACTGGTTCCGTCCAGCCTGGCCGGTGATCCCGTCCAGGCTTTGGCCACCCGGTGCGCCATGCATATCGAGGATTACGTAAATCCCTGCTTCCTCCGCCATCTCAACAGCCCGGTCTAACCAGTAAAAGGCGTCTGGTTTCAGTTGCCCGGGGTTGGACTCGCCTTCCAGAAGATTGCAATTAAATGGCAGTCTAACGACATTGAAATTCCATGACCTGATGATCCCGAAATCTCGCGGAGTTATCCAATTTTCCCGGAAAAGATTAAGCAGGTGGTCCTTTTCATCCTGGCCGAATCTGTCGGTTAGGTTTTTTTCGATTTGCGATTGATCGCGCAGGCCTGAGAGGCCAAGCATCCACGGCTCGATTAAGAGCCAGTTACCGAGATTACAGCCGCGCAAGACGACGGTTTTTTCGTCCTCGTCTACGATCTCCGTCCCGGAACCGCGCAGGAAAGGCAATGTCCGGGTCGCCTCGCTTGATTCAGCCGCCAGCGAGCTGATCGCGCACGATAAACTAAGAATCCCCAAGGTGGGCCACCGAAAAGCTGCTGGCATCTACTTAATCCAACCGAGCGTGAAGAAGTCATTTTGGGACTCGTCCGTGCCTGGATTCAATTTCTTATATTGTGAATAGGTAAGGGAAACCACGTGTCCATCCGCATAAGCGGCGTTCAGAAAGGCGCCACCACCAGGCGAATGTGAAAACTGCGCGGCGATCCAATCCGGATAGGTCGTGTCAAAGAACAACAGAGCATTCGGGGCATTCAGCGGACGCTTGTCCTGGCCGTAAAAAATGTTGAACCTGTAGTGCGCATATTGCGGATCTTTCAGCCAGGCTTCGGCGGTATTTTTTTCCGTAGCCGGGCAGCGCATGACCTTGGCGGGATCCTTGCCGGCGATGCCGCCGGCGTAGGGTGCGAGCGCATCAGCGATCCAGATCGCCCCTGGTTCCCAGGCATAGCCATGCATGTTAGGAAACCTGCCGTCGTTTTCCGCGGCCGCTAAATGCGAGGCAATAACCACTTGGCGGAGGTTTGAAATACAAGTCGTCTGGTCGGCCCTCTTGCGCATGGCAGCGACAGCCGGGAACAAAAGCGATGCCAGCGCAGCAATGATCACGATGACGACGAGCAGTTCGATTAACGTGAAACCCCGCAAGGAAGGGGAGGCGGGATTTGCTTCGGTCAAATTCGAAGCGGCGGGGGTGCGTAGCGAAGTCACGAATCTGGTTACCGGTAACAGCACCGAGCCATCCGTGGCAACGAAAAAATCAATCGAATTTCGCATCCAGGGCCTGTGACCAACCGAATTTCTGCCCCCGGTTAGGGTCCAAAATAATGTAACGTTTATTACGAAATAAGATTGACGCTTCTTTTTCGGCCCGATATATGTTACCGGTAACGGCAGAGCCCATCATGTGTTGTGCTTTGCTCGGGCCCCGATCCCGTAATTTTGCGAGCACGACATGATATTCTGAAATGGACGCCCCCCGGAATGCCGCAATCTTGAATAAGAAGCCGGTCACGACTTCCACATAAGACAAAAGGAATGCGCAAGCGGAAAAAGTCGCCGGATCGCAACTCATGCGTGGGCGGTTTTCTTACACCCCTGATTGTGCTCTCGCCTTATGCGTAATCCGTTGGATTCCGGCGAACGCGCCCCACGCGTCCGAAGATTTTCCCGCCCGATCCTTCCCTGCCTTTTGATCGGTACCGCTGCGCTCTTCCTGATCATAGCACTATCGGGGAATGCAGCTACGCAGACTTGGACTGGCGACAGTGGAGTGGTGGGCACCGCCACAAATTGGGTAGCGAACAGGTGGGAAGCGGGAAAACGAGCGCTTCTTGGTGAGACGGCTGGCTCGACCGCCGGGCGGACAAGACCGACGCAAACGATCAAGACCAATTCTTCAACCGCGAGCACTGGCACTTACAGCGTCGCTGCCAAAACGGTTGCGCCTCAGAATAACCTCGTCAGCAGCCCTAACGCCGGCGCGACTGCGTTGTCCAGCCCATTGATCTCTGCGGGAGCAGCAAAAGGAGGCACAGCGCCTACCGGAACCAGTGCGGGCACCCGTTCATTCTCCAGCGGCAGCCGGATTTTAGCACCGTTAGCGATCGAATCCGTCCAAACGTGGAATGGCGGTTCCGGGCTTTGGGATTCACCCGGTGCCTGGAGCGGCAGTGACTGGATCCAAGGCAACACCGCCATCTTCAATTCCCTGCCCGGGACAATTTTCGTCGACACCGAGACAGCGGGTGGCCTGACCTTTAACGTTGGCGGCTACACGCTCGATACCGGCACACTGACGTTAACAACCGGCACGGTCATCACGACCAACGGCGGCACCACGACATTCGGTAGCAACCTCACTCTCGCTGCGGCGGTGGGATCAACTCTTACGAAAGCGGGAACCGGAACCCTTGTTCTCGCGAATACTGGTTCGTCCGTCGGAGCGAACACGAGCTGGTTTGTGCAAGGCGGAAGCTTAAATAATGGCACAGGTCTATATAATAGTATTTTGGCGCTGGCGACGGGAACTGCTTTGGGGACCTCGACCGGAAGCCAGCTGACCCTTGATGGCGGCACTCTCCAATTTACGGCCAATGGCGGAGCGGGTTATGCCTCTGCACGCACAATTAATGTGACGGCAAACGGTGGCGCAATTTTCGATGGAGGATTTGCCCCTGGGGCTGGTACCAGCGGCGGCTCCGCCATTTCGCCTAACATCGTCATCGCCAGCGGAGCGGGTCTGAACCTTGTCTCCTCGAACAAGCTTCAGTTTTCAACGGGCGGCATCATCAGCGGCGCTGGCGGAATTAACGTCTACGGACCTGGCACCGTCATTCTCCCTCAAGCGAACACCTACACTGGAACGACGAATGTCTTATCGGGCGCATTGAACATTCAAAGCGCAACCGGGTTGGGCAGTACTGCGGCTGGGACCAGCGTGAGCAGCGGCGCTGCTTTGCAGTTACAAGGCGGGATCACGGTCGGCGCTGAAGCTCTGACCTTGAATGGCACCGGAGTAAGCAACGACGGCGCGCTGCGCAATATTTCGGGGAACAACACTTATGGAGGTGCTATTACCCTTGGATCTGCCACGCGGATTAACTCTGATAGCGGACTCTTAACCCTCGCCAACGGAAGCTCGATTTCCGGAGGGGCATTCAATCTTAGCTTCGGCGGCACCGGAAACATTACGGTATCCGACGTGATCGCTACCTCCACGGCAACAGTAACAAAAGATGGAGCTGGAACTTTAACGCTTTCCGGCGTCAACACCTTTACTGGAGGTGTTATTCTCGCGGCTGGAACTCTCGTCATTAATGAAGGGAGCGGACTCGGGGGCAACCCTACTGGAGGGGCTCAGCAACTTACCTTTACTGGGAACAGCACATTGCGATTCGGCCACACGCCAGTGAATCAGCTGAATAGTAGTCGCATTATGTTGATTAATAATGGCGTCACCGCGACTATCGACACGCAGGCATTCAATGCCAGCACCGCCGCCGGAATCTCCGGTTTTGGCGCACTTACCAAAATTGGTTCAGGTACATTCACCCTCGCGGGTGCCGACTCCTACAGCGGTGGCACCACCATCAATGCTGGCACACTAACACTAAGTGGAGCGGGCGTGAATTCCGGTGTCATGCCTTACACCATTAACGCCGGTGGTTCGCTCATTCTCGACAATGTCGGAACGAATAACACCAACCGCATCGCTGATACTTCGACCATCTCACTCAACGGAGGGAGTTTTAGTTTTAACGGCAATGCCGCGACTGCTTCGTCCGAAACCTTCGGAGCAATTAGTGGCACGGGCAGCTCGTTAGTTACAGTTACTGCTGGCGGCTCGACTACGGCCACGGTGACTGCCGCATCCTTTAGCCATGCTGTCGGAAATGGTAGCGACCTAATCAACGGCGTCGGGCTTGGCTCCAGCACCGTGGCAAAGAACTTCTTCAAGCTCACGGCCGCACCAACCCTGGTCGGCACCACCGATGGTGCATCGACTGGGATCGCTCTTGGGACCTTCAACACCAAGATCATTCCTTTCCTGGTGGGAGAAGCTACTTCAACTACCGGCGGTCTTGGCACTGCCTCGGGCGTTGCCGATACCTTCCTGACCTACAATCCTACTACTGGTTTGCGTCCGTTGAATCCGACGGATGAATTCGATTCGAGCACGACCTTGACGGCCGGAAACAACGTTCGAGTCACGAACGCGACTACCACTGGAACGATAGCTATCAACTCGCTCATCATGGCTGGGGCCGACCTTTCCATTAACGATGGCGCGACTCTTACCGATACCAGCGGCGCACTCCTTTTTACCACTTCGAATGCGATCAAGCCAACCGGCACCACTGGCGTCCTCGCCTTTGGCAGTACGGACGGGATGGTCACGGTCAGCTCGGGCGTTTCCGGAACAATTAGCACAAAGATCACAGGGACTAATGGCCTAACGAAAAGTGGAGCGGGAACGCTGACTCTCTCGGGCACGATCGATAACGCTGACTTCGGCGCGACCCTCTACGCCGGAACATTAGTTTTAGCCAAGGCGAGCACGTCCATTGTTCACGCCGTGGGAGGGTATAACGCGACGGACCTGACGATAAACGGTGGGACGGCGCAACTGGGTGGCAGTGGTGGCGACCAGATTTATGACGGCGGCAATCTTGTCGTGAACACCGGCGGCACTTTCGATATGAAGGGCTTCAGCGAAGGCGTAGCCGCGCTTTCCGGTACCGGCGGATCGATCACGAACTCGGGCGCCGCCGATAGCGCCCTGACTATAGGGACCTCAGCGGATGGTTCCACGCCCACCTCGGGAATTTACAGCGGTGTCATTTCCGATGGCGCTACCAACAAGATTTCGCTGACTAAGATGGGAGCGGCTACGCTTACCCTCGCCGGCGCGAACACCTATACTGGTGCCACGACGATCAGCGCGGGGACGCTGCAGATTGGTAATGGTGGGACCACCGGGTCGCTCTCCGCCACAAGCGCGATCACCGACAATGGCAACGTCGTTTTCAATCGCTCGAACACGGTCACCCAAGGCACGGATTTCAGCAACGCCGCCATCACTGGGACGGGTGCGCTGACGCAATCCGGCACCGGAACCTTGGTTCTGAACCTGGCGAATACCTATCAGGGCGGCACGTTCATCAATGCCGGCACGCTTCAGTTCACGACAGACAGCAACCTTGGTAGTGGAAGCGTCACATTGAACGGTGGCACCCTGGCCTCGGCGCAACTAGCAGGCGTGACGATGACCCGTACGATTGCGACTGGAACCACCGGGGGAACCATCCGACTGAACAACGGCATCCCTTCCGATGGCAACAATAAGATCACACTAAGTACTGCCGGCCAGATTACCGGTAGCGGCCCGATTACTCTAACGAACAACGGTCTTCTCTCCATCGGCGCTGCTAACAACAGCTATACCGGCAACTGGACGCTTAATGGGGGTGTCTTGGAACTGACAAATGTTACCGCGGCCGGCTCTGGCAGTATCACCGTCAACAGCGGCGCTGAACTAACGACGCTCGGCAGCCAAATTACCAACGCGCTGATTTTGAACGGCGGTTCGATTGGCTGGGATTTCTTCAGCGGCTCGGGCGATTATCAAGGGCCGGTCACGCTTCAGGCTGGGGGCGGCACCGTCAGCCTGGTCAATTTTTACGGCGCCGGCGCGATCAATGGCACAATCAGCGGCAACATCACTGGCCCTGGCGGCCTGACCACTTCCGACAGCGGTCCGAGCGCGACCACCAGCGGTGGAGTGCTGACTCTTTCCGGAAATAACAACTACACCGGCGGGAACACCATTGGCGTGGGCACCACCGTAAAGGCGGCGAGCGGCACGGCGCTGGGTGCGAGCACTAATTCATTGTCGTTAGCCGGCACGTTATACCTCAACGGGAATAATCTTACGATTGGGGCACTCAGCGCCCCCGGAGGCGGGACTTTCTCTTTCACTCTCGGTGCGAGCACGGCTGATAAATTGACCGCGAGCTCGGCGTCGTTAGCGGGGACCAACGACATCTCCTTTGATGTGACCAACCTGAGTGGGACGGGCGCATATAACGTGATCAGCTCAAGCGGTGGCGGGTTGACCGGCGCATTCGAGTTTGCGGGGGCATCGAATCTCAGTGTGCCGGTGAATTCACTTATCGTGAAGAACAGCAGCGGCAGTTATTTCCGACTGACTTTAAACAACACCAACACGGCCGAGCAGGTCGTGGTCTCGAGCAGTGTTCCCTCCAAGGTCCTGACGATTCTGCCGTTCGGGTCGTCGATTACGGCCGGTCAAAGCGCGCAGGTTCCGTACAACGGTGGCGGTTATCACCCGCAGCTTTACCAGGATTTGGTCAACGACGGCCGGTTTACCCCGAACTTTATTGGCAGCAGCACCAGTCTGCTGGCGACTACGCCGACCACGGCCAACATCCTGACCTCCGCTAACCAAACGCACCACGAAGGGCATCCGGGATGGACGACTTCTCAGATGCTGGCCAATCTCGGGATGAGCAACGGCGATCCTGGTGCGAACGGTGGAAATTGGCTTAACACGCCGGGTTATGGAACCCCGGACTACGTCACGGTCAACATCGGTGGCAATGACGCCGTCGACCTGGGAACGGACCAGGCAACGCTTACGGCAGCTTCCCATCGCCTCGATGCCACCGTTTCAAAACTGAATTCCCTGAGTCCCGGTGTGGCGACGATCCTTTCTAGCATCGCTTATCGCGGTGACGGCGGTGGAAGCTACAGCGCCGGGTTGGACGCAACCTATAATCCACTCATGGGCGACGTTGTTTTTAACCACGTCCTTGCGGGCCAGAACGTAAGCTTCCTCGATCTGCGCAATATCATGAGTTATCCGACGGACATGTCCTCGGATACAATTCATCCTACGCAGGCCGGCTATAACAAAATGGCCAACGCCTGGTATCAATCGATTGCCTATGGCTCTGCCTATTGGACGGGTAGTCAGGGCTCAAATTGGAGTACGGTCAACGGCAGCTCGACGAACTTTGCCATGGATCGTGCCCTAACGACTGATCGGCAAAAGGGTCTCAATGATCCGTCCGCGAACACGTTCTTCATTTACCCTGACGTCTACTTCAGTAACAACGCGGGCGCGCTTGCCACAACATTGGGTGCCGACCTAACGATTCGCAGCCTTAACTTCACCGGCGGCGCAACTGGTTCTGTGACCATCGGAGCGGGGAATACCCTGACGATTGGTAGTATCGATAGCAGTGTCATCGCCGGTAACACTTATACTTTGAATAACACGGGCGGGATTACGGTGCAGGCCGGGTCAGGGGCTCACACTATCGCGGCCAACGTTGTGCTCGGGGCTGATCAGACCTGGGGCAACGTTTCTTCCAATCCCCTGCGAGTCAGTGGCAATATCGGCGGTGCACACGACCTTTCATTTGTCGGCTCCTACACGGTCTACAATCCCGGGACCTATTCTCTGACTGGAACTGATTACTCGCACTCTGTATTCTCGACCACGAGCTCGACCGTAAGCGGCACGGGTGGATTTATTCTCTCGGGGGCAAACACCTATTCGGGCGCCACGACAATCACGAACACTGTCCTCAGTCTCGACAATGCGGGCAGCACCACCGCGAGACTCGCGAATACCAGTCGCGTTACGCTTAACTCAGGTGGCACGCTCCTGTTGGTAAGTTCCAGTGGATCGAGCACGAATCGCATCAATAATAGTACCCCGCTTACGCTCGCTGGTGGTACGTTTAACACCGGTGGGCTGAGTGAAGGCACGGTAAGTGGAACCACCCCGACTCAAGGCATCGGCGCGTTGACTTTGACAGCTAACTCGGTCATCGACTTGGGCGGTGGAGCAAGCGTCCTTACTTTCGCGAATAGCAATGCGGCCGCGTGGACGTCGGGCATGTTACTAAAAATTTATGACTGGACCGGCAACGGTTCCGGAGGCGGGACCGACCAGATCTTCTTCGGCAACGACGGCGGCGGACTAAGCAGTGGACAACTTGGACAGATCGCTTTTTACAGCGACTCCGGCTCGACTCTGTTAGGCATGGCGACAATTCTCTCCGATGGCGAAATTGTCCCTGTGCCCGAGCCATCGACAATCATTGCGTCAATCATGATAGCGGCAGGCCTTTTGTATGGCGAGCGGCGCCGAGTCAATTCATGCTTTCGATTTAAAGCCGAAAGATCGGAAAGACCCAAGGGCTAAGCGAGGCTTTCTCATAAATCGTAAGCCGCTTACGATACCACCACCCCACAGCCGCCACCAGATCTTCGCACAGGGGGGATACGGCTGAGCAGGCGGCCGCCACTACAGAAGAATCGGGAAGCCAGCCACCGTCGCGGGGCTGTCCGACTGGGAGCAGCTTTCCCCTAAAAGATTTTCCTGCGTGCCTCGGTTCCAGATTAAATGAATTTCCAGAGATCGAGCATCCTTATGATCGAGTGAGAAACTCAATTAAAATAGAGAGCCACGCTGCGGGGTCTTCCAGATGTGCATCGTGGCCAACGCCTTTGAGTTCGCATGACTCGGTTCCAGGCCGCGCGGTCAGGAACGCGCGCCTTTCCTCGGGAGTGAAATATCCGTTCTCGGCGAACACGGTAAGGACTCGGCTGGCGACTGATCCCCATTCTGCCCAGCGCGGTTCGCTAACGAATTCCATGGTTGCTTCCATGACATCCGGATCAAATCGCGGCCAGAAACCATCCTGACGTTCTTCGAGATCGGCGCTGACAGCCTGCACAAAGGAGCTGCCTCCGAGAGCTTCCACTGCTGCGGCTCTGCTTTTAAAAGGAAGAGTCCAGGAGCGGAAGTAATCGCCGAGTCGTTTCGCGCCTGATGGGTCGAAGCCTGCTGCGGTCGCTTCAAGAAGGACAAGGCGATCGACCAGATGCGGGTGCCACGCTGCAAGCAACATGGCGGTGTGCCCACCCATGGATTGGCCGACGACATGCGCGGGGCTGCCTAACGAAGCTGCCGAGATAACCGCAGCGACATCTTCGACGTAGCCCCTTCGAGTGGTGTCAGCCGGCCGCCGGCTACTCTGGCCATGTCCGCGCAAGTCGAGCGCGACCACGTGAAATTCGTCGGCGAGCGCTTCAGCGGTCTCAATCCACTCGGTTGCGCTCCCGGCCAGGCCGTGTAGCAATACGACCGTTGAACTTCCGCGTTTACGACTGACCGGACTCTCCAACCAACTCAGTGTTACTTCGCCTCGCTGAAGTTCGCTTCGCGAAAGAGTCATTGCGCCCGGCGGCGATGGGGTGAGAGCGAACGCTCAGCGGGTGACATAGGTTTGAATCGCGTGAGGCGGGCAAACCGACGAGGCGGCGTTCGCCCCGATTTCGATCTCAACTTCTTTTGGCTGGTCCGTCTGGTTCATGACTACGACCGCGATTGATCCGTCCTGGTTCCGGAAGGCGACGTTTTGCAACTCGTTAGTCCCGCTGGTACTCTCGATGCAGACCGCACCGGGTTTAACGAATTTCGTCACCTGGCCGATATAAAAAAATGCCGGCTGGTAAACCACTTTGCCTGCTTCCGTGTCCACCAGCACGGGCGCGTCACAGAAGTTGCCGACATGATTCGGACCGCCTTTGATATCGAGCGCCATGTTCCAGTCGACCCATCCGGTCGTCCAGTTACGGAGATGACCGATCAGGTTGTGACCGTAGCGTTCGCCGGTTTCCCAGCGCCCGAGTTTAGCGCCGCCTTCCTGGCATCCTTCGGTAAAAATCAATTCCTTGTTGGGGAATTCGCGATGTGTTTGGTCAAGCTCTTCGAACCCGGGTCCGGAATACCAATGAAATCCTGCGCCCCAGACAAATTTTGCGGCCGCCTTATCCTGGTACATGACGCGCGCGCGTTCGAGCAGAAGGTCGCAGTTGTGATCCCAGAACATGAGTTTCCGATCGCCGAGTCCGCGTTGTTGCAACGTGGGGCCGAGATAATCGCGGACGAAATCGCGTTCTTCTTCAGCAGTATAAACGCATGAATCCCAACGTTGCGCGGCCGCGGGCTCGTTCTGCACCGTAAGTCCCCAGATGGGAACACCTTCTGCCTCCATGCATTCAATGAACCTGGCGTAATGCAGCGCCCAGGCAGAGCGGTATTGAGGAAGAAGATGTCCGCCATTATTCATCTCACCATTGCTTTTCATCCAGGCGGGCGGACTCCATGGCGACGCGAAGAGGAGGAACTTCGCTCCCGGTACTCTTTGAGCTTCCTTGATTATGGGGATGATATGCTGCCGGGTGCGGTCCAGGTTAAAGTGTTTTAGCTCAGGATCGTCAGGGACTTCGGCGCAAGCCCAGTTACCTAACGAAAAGTCGCAGCTGTTGATGTGAGTGCGGCACAGCGAATAGCCAAGCCCTTTTGCCGGATCGAAGTAGTTCTGAAGGACCTCCGCGCGCTGAACAGTATCCAGCTTTTGCAGCACGTAGCCGGTTGATTCTGTGAAGGCACCGCCAAAACCGATGATCGTCTGCCGTCTTCGATCGGGGAAACACTGAATGGCGTCGCTTCGCGCCTTTGCATTCTTGACCAAGGATACCGGTTTGAGTTCAGTCAGCCGGTGATCGAAATCGCGCGCTGTCTCGATGATTCGCAAGGTGGTGAACTGATCGTTCGCGTTGAGCTTAGTCATGAAAGAAGCGAACGGTAAAAAGGTAAGCGACAGGGCAACGGCTATTGCGGTAAAATAAAATCAGTTGGCTGGCACGGGAAGTAAAGTTTGCATTGGCGAATGTTGGCTGCGTTCAAAAGAATTCGCGTTCTTCGCTCTAATGCGTCGGATGCATAATTGACACATGAAGGATTGATCCGGTAGCCTGATAGCACCTTTCCGTGCCATCTTCACGCTCTCCTTCCTCCGAAGCTCGGTCGCATCCAGGTGGAACGGCGCGGAATATCCGGGGGCGATGGTGAACCCAATCTATCATGCAACTTCAAGATGTGACGGGAGGAACGGTCCGGGCAAGTTGAAGGCGATTCAGGCGGTTTCGCAATTACCGGCATGCGCTCAATAAAGCGGCTCCTCGAGCGATCATGGCTTTCTCCGGGAGCTTGGGTCATCACTCTGCTCGGGATATTTTCGACCGTCGCGATCGCCCTGTGGCGAATCCCGCCTCGCGTTGGAATGCCCTTCTGGCTCTTCGCCCTTAATCACGAGCAGCTCTATAGCGGAATCATCGAGCGCTGGAATCACGAGCATGCTAATCCCGCCGAACACATTTCGCCGCTGGTCATAAGTGTTCCGGCCCTGGAGCGCCGGCTTCTTTCAGGTTTTCTTTCGAATACCGCCGTTCCCGACCTAACAGAAGTGGAATCGATCATGGCGAGCAGGTTTTTCTCGGGTCCACTCGATGCCGTGGGTTTCGCGGACCTGACCGATATCCTTCAACGCGAGGGTTTGATGTCGCAGATCAATCCGCCGTCGTTTAGCCCGTGGACAACTCGCGGTCATATCTTCGGTTTGCCGCATGATGTTCACCCGGTCCTGCTGGCTTACCGATCGGACATTGTGGAAGCGGCGGGTATCGACGTTAACCGAATCGAAACCTGGGACGACTTCGTGCGAATCATGCGACCGCTCATGCCGGTTAATCCGCGGACTGGTTACCCGGATCGTTACCTGGTCAGCGTTTGGGAAACGAGCGTCTATGCGATCGATATTCTGCTGCTGCAAGCGGGCAGTGGTTTCTTCGATGAAGCCGGAAAGCCCGCGATGAACTCACCGGCGAACGTGAAAGTGATCAGCACGATCATTTCCTGGGTATCAGGTCCGAATCGAATCGCCACGAACGCGCCGCCGTTCGATGCGGAGGGTAATCAGAAGTTTCTTGATGGATACGTGCTCTGCAATCTGATGCCGGATTGGATGGCTGGGCTGTGGATGAAAGACCTCCCGGGATTAGCGGGGAAGGTAAAGCTGATGCCTATTCCTGCATGGGAGAAAGGTGGGCGCCGGACGAGTGTGCAGGGCGGAACGATGATCGCCTTTCCGAAGCGGAGTAAAAACTTCGAACAAAGCTGGGAGTTCGCCAAGCGTCTTTACCTTTCACCAGAACTGGCTGTGGGTCTGTATAACCGCACCGGAATCATCTCGCCGGTCCGGGCGAATTGGACTAACCCTGTTTACGACGCTCCGAATCCTTACTTCGCAGGTCAGGCAAACGGGCGACTTTACATCAACGCTGCTCCGGACGTGCCGAATCGTCCGTCGTCTCCTTATAAGGTGATTGCTCTTACGCGGATGATAGAGGCTGCGACCAAGCTGAAGCGGATTGCAGAAGAGCGCGGGATCTTCGATCCGGCGCAGCTCGCGCCTTTGGTGAAAAGTGAGCTGGACGATGCGCAAACCTACATGGAGCAAAAGATGTCTGCTAATGCTTTCCTCGAAAGCGATCAGCCGGCCGCGCCTAACAAATGAAATCGTACCAGCGATATCCCGCCTGGACGCCCTATTTTTTTATTGCGCCCTTCGTTTTGACGTTCGCTGTGTTCATGATCTATCCGCTCGCACAATCGCTCATCCTTGCGATGAAACAGAGCTACGGTCCTCGATACGAGGTGTTTGTTGGACTCGACAACTTCAAGAACATCCTGGCGGATCGCGAATTTTGGCGCGCGCTTCGGAACACTCTGCTTTTTGCGCTCGGCTCAGTGACCATTCAGCTTCCGCTGGCACTTGGCCTTGCCATGCTTTTGAACCGGCCCGGGTTAAAAGGGCGCGCGTTCTTTCGCCTGATCTTCTTCTCTCCGTCGCTCGTTGGCGTGGTTTTCGTGGCGATGATGTTCAGTGTGATGTTCGGCGAAAAAGGTGGACTCGTGAATACGATCTTCCGCGCTGTAATTCCGGGGTTCCCGCAGGAATTTCCATGGCTGCAAAAGTATGTGCTCTCAGCGCTGATCGTTGCCGCACTTTGGATGTATGTCGGATTTAACATGGTCTACTTCCTGGCCGCGCTGCAAAGCGTCAATAACGATGCCATGGAAGCCAGCTGTATCGACGGCGCGAACGCGTGGCAGCGCTTCCGGCATGTGATTGTGCCGGACATCAAGCCGGTCGCCGGGTTCGTGGTCTTATTGTCCGTCATCGCAAGCCTCCAACTTTTTGAGTTGCCACTTGTGTTGCTCAACGGCAGCGGGCCGGAAAATCGCGGGCTTACTCTCGTGATGTATCTCTACCAAAATGGGTTCGAACGAAACGACCTCGGCTATGCCAGTGCCGTAGGTTGGACGATAGCATTGATCCTGATGTCCTTTGCCGTTCTTCAGCAGCGGCTTTCCCGACAAAATTAATGATCTCCGGAACGAAACAGCTGGAGCGGGGGATGATGATCCTGATTTATGCGATCCTCATCGCCGCGGCGATAGTAACTCTGGTGCCGTTCGTCTGGCTGGTTTGCGCGTCGCTCAAGACGCCGGAGGTCTATTTCAAGTATCAGTTCCTGCCGTTAGGCGATGGATTCCTCGGGATCGATTGGAAGAATGTTACCTTCGGCAACTTCAAAGACTTATTTACTAGTAAGGAGTTCTCTTTTGGCCGCAATGTGTTGAACTCCATTTTTTATTCGTCGTGCACCGCCGTGCTCGCAACACTCTTCGCAGCCATGGGGGGGTACGCTCTCGCGAAGTTTGATTTCCGGTTTCGAAACGCGATCACCTTTCTTGTTCTCTCTTCTCTGATTGTTCCCGGTGCGCTCCTGATCGCACCTGGCTATCAACTCCTTTATAATTTGCACCTGCTCGACAGTTTTGCCGGCCTGATTCTCCCGAGCATCGCCCCTGCCTTTGGTGTCTTTCTCTTCCGCCAAAGCATGATCAACAGCGTCCCGACGGACCTCATGGAGGCGGCGCGGGTTGATGGGTGCGGAGAATTGCGCCTCTTTTTTACGATTATTCTGCCGATTGTGCGACCGATGACGGGGGCGTTTCTGCTTATTACGTTTCTGGGTTGTTGGAATAATTTCATCGGCCCACAGGTGATCCTGCAAACGCCGGAGAAATTTCCGCTGGCGGTTGCGATTGCCCAGCTCAAAGGCCTGTACTCCACCAATTATGGAATGTTGATGGCCGGTACCCTCGTTTCCATAGTGCCCGTCCTGGCCCTGTTTCTCCTTCTGCAAAAGGAATTTATCGCCGGCCTCACCGCCGGCGCCGTGAAAGGGTAAGTCCCAGCGTCCGTTACATTAACGCACGGTCTGTGGACAGTCGTGCGGGACGTTTACTGCTCGATTAGGAAAAATATCATTAGTTACGGTTTTTTCTTGACCCTTGGCCCCTTATGCGAATAATAGGGCACACGGGTGTTACCGGTATCAACTTCTAAATCTATCATGAAAAAAATGTATAAGAAACTATTCGCACTTGCAATTTTTGGAGTTACCGCTGCAGCGGCCCAAGCGACCACTTATCCCGGCAACGGCGCCACCGGATTCGGTGGCCCCGTTGGCGACGCGGCAAATGGAGCGTCGCTCACCTTTACAAGTGATGGCACGACCCTCTTTGGCACGATCACAACACCAACAACAGCCACCTCATTAAGCGACGAACTGGTAATCTACCTCAATACCACGGCAGGCGGATTTACCAGCACCGCGACGTTTACTGATACAGGCGGGGCAACTTCGAATGCCAACGGCGATGTCCTTCGCAGGGCGACTTCGGGGTTTGGATTTAGTGGCGGACCTAGTGGCACCACCGTCACCCGTTCCACTGTGAACTTCGCGCCTACATTCGGCGCGGATTTTGCAATCGCCCTCTCGCCGAATAACGCGTTTTTCGGTTCGCTCTACACGCTAGATAATCCATCTAACTTCACTTTCGATGGGAGCATTAATCTCTCTCCGACGAACGCCAACGGTCCTTATACATTCAGCATCGCGCTCGCGCTTCTCGGCAATCCCACGAGCTTTGATTTCGCGACCACATACCTGAATTCTCATAGCGATATATTCCGCTCCAACGAAGCTTATAATTCGGTTTCTGACGTAACGAATCCGGGGAATACGGGTAATCTCGGGACGGATACTGCGCAGATTGGATTTAACACCTTCGCGGTTGTTCCGGAGCCAGCTTCATTGGCCTTGATTGCTTGCGGCGCTCCTTTGCTCCTGGCACTGCGCCGTCGGAAATAGCCAAAACGGTCAAAAGGACCGCTAGAGATATCTTCACAGGTCAATTCGGCTTCATTGTCGGATTGGCCTGCTTCTTTTGGCGACGAGACGGGACAACCAAGGCTCACGTCCCGGTAGCGCGGGGCGCCGGAGACTGCGATTTCTAATGGACCCAGCCCCATTGATATCTTTTTGACACTGGCGGAACTCCAAGGGAGAAAACCGCGAATTTCGGGGGGCTACGGACCCTCGTTTGATTGATCCTGTCCTCACCTACTCCACATATTTGGGTGGCGATGCGGCCCACCGTATTGCTGTAGACTCCTCAGGCAACCCCTACGTCACCGGCGGCGCTCTTTCGAGTGCCCTCGGAACCGGTACTTGTCGCGTCGACATCAAGATCAACGGTCAAGTTATAGGCAGCGCCATCTTTAAATTGAACTAAACGTCTTCGAGCCAGTCGATTATGAGTCCAAGGAGGGCAAGACGACCGTTCTCGTGAACCGAAGTGCATTCAATGGCCTAACGAATTTGTAGCAAACCGCGGAGCCTACACTTTCAATCGGAGACGTCGATTGCGAGCATCCGCCTTCGGGCAAGGCTACGGCGCGACGGGTGAGCAGGATTCCCGTTACACCCGGAGTCTACGGGGCTCGAACCCGCAACCTCCGCCGTGACAGGGCGGCGCTCTAACCAATTGAGCTAAGACTCCAGACGACCGACGACATTAGATTCGGGCGTGCTCCGCCGCAACTGGGATCGAAAAATCGACACAGGCAGGGGACGGTCGTCGGTCGAAGCTCCAAATCCCAATATCAAGCACCAGTGAAGCCTCAATTTCCAAGGTCCAAGAGAGCGGTGCTACACGCGGTTGTGACCTGGTGGTTGACTATTGGAAATTCGTTGGAGTTTGGGGATTGGGAGTTGAGCTCGGCCGGCGAGTGATCAAGATCGCGGTATCTGATTTCACACTGGGGAATTTGGAGCTTCTTTGGATATTGGAGCTTGGGACTTGGACCTTTCGCGACGCCCTTGTCGGATCGGCCCCGTTTATCCTATACTGGGAGCTCGTATGTTGCCCCGCCAGGACTCATCCACTGCTAACGCCGGTTTTTTTATCTTTATCCTGTTCCACAGCGGGCCTTTTGTCTCCAAAACGGCGCCTCTCGTCGGCTTGTTTTTTGCCGTCCGCGTGACCGCATAGAGGACCCGCGTTCCATGATCGAACTCCGTCTCGCGTTGTTGCGCGGCATCTGCCAAATGCCTGCTTATGTCGCTCACGCTCGCGGCTATTTTTCCGAGCGCGGTCTAATCTCACATGTCAGCATTTCTCCCAGCGCGTGGCTTATCCCCGAGCAACTTTGCTCCGGCACCGCCGATTTCGCGGTGATTCCATGGACACGCGTCGCCGCCGCGGAAAAAGGCGATGCACCGCTCAAAGTGATTTGCGGCTCAGGAATTGAGGAAGCGGCCATCGTCGTTCGTGCCGGACTCAAACCGGAACAAGTCTCTTCGGTCGCAGTGCCGCGAGAGGGTGGGATGAAAGACCTTACCGCGATGGGTTTGCTTAATAGTCTTGGTTGGACACGGGATCGCGTTGAACATCGCCGGTTTCCGTCGGGCGACGGCGCAATCATTTGCCTCTTTGGCAACGGCGCCGACGCCTCTTCCATGGTCGAACCGTACGCGTCGATGATGGAGGAGCTTGGCGTCGGTTACGTAATTCGCCGCACCGGCGATCTTTGGCCCGGTGCGCCTGGCTGTTCTCTCACCACGACGTCCGAGCTCATCGAGCGCGATCCCGAGCTCGTTCAGCGAGTCGTCAATGCGTATGTTGAGGCCTGCGCCTTTGTCAGTGAAAATCCCGACCAGGCCGCGGAAATTGCCGCGCCATTCATTGGGGTTAGTCCCGACATCGTTAGGCGCGCTCTGCAAGCCAATCGTCCGGATGTGAATGCCATTCGTAATGTGAAGGCGATGGAACAGGTGCTCACCTTGATGCAAAAGCTCGGTTACATCCGCGAGATACCGCGGCATTACACGGACCTTCGGTTTCTTGATCGCGCTCAACAAAGGATTACAGCGCCGGTCGAAGCGTGAGCGGCACGCAATGGCCTAACGTGGTCGATACCTGGCGGGAACGTTGCGCCAGATTTCCCGATCGGATTGCGGTTGAGGACGATTCGGTTCAATGGACATATCGAGATTTTGAGCAGCGCGTCGATTGCTGGAGCGCGCGGGTCGCTCAATTGCCGGACAGTGCCTCGAGCGTCGGCATCCAGCTGCCGCATTGCGCCGAAGCAGTCGCAGCTCTCTTTGGGATCGTGGTGGCCGGGAGGGCCGCGGTCGCTTTGGATCCCGTTCATCCGATCGCACGACGTGTTGCGCAACTGTGTTTTTGCGGCGCATCAGCTTTAATTTGCCAATCGGATGATACGAAGGCGCTGTTTGATGCCGGTTGGAGTGGGAACGTCATCACTCCTCAGGATATTTCGATTGATTTGGCACCCCGCGACAGAGCGCCGCGGCTACAGGTGGCGGGTCAACGGCTCCGAATTGTTCTCGAACCTGGCACGCTCGCGTATTTTCATTTTACCTCAGGCTCGTCCGGTGACCCGAAGGCCGTGGCATTGCCGCACCGCACAGCCTCCTGCGGCGTGGCGCATCTCCAGGCGATGTTTAATTTCGTTGCGACGGATCGTCATGCTCTCTTATCGCCGTTGTCAGTCCCGGCGAGCACTGTTCAGATCCTGGCCGTCCTCGCAGCAGGCGCCACGCTTTGCCTGTTGGAAGCGCGCGATCGAAGCGTCACCAGAACAGCCACCTGGCTGAGAGATCGCGGTATTACGACTCTGCAAACCGTTCCATCGCTTTATCGGGCGCTGGCCCGGGAGGCTGCCGGAAAAAATCTTTGGCCGGCGTTACGCGCCGTCAAACTCGGAGGCGAAGCAGCGACTGCAAAAGACGCGCGCCTGTTCGCCGCCTGTGCTCGAGCTGATGCCATCTTAATTAATGGACTCGGTCTGACCGAGGCCGGTTTCAACGTTTGCTGGTCGAAGTGGAATTGTGGCGAAGGGTTCGATCGAGAATTGCTGGCCATCGGCCGTCCGCCAGCCAGTGTCGACATAGCAGTAGAGGCATCACCCGGCGTGCCGACCGCGAACGGCGAGGTGGGCGAAATAGTGGTGCGTTCTCCATTCCTTCCGGATGGATATTGGCGCGATCCGGAACGCACCGCTCAAGTCTACCGCGATCTGCCGGACAGACCGGGGTGGCGTGAATTAAGAACAGGTGATGCCGGTCGCTTGCGCTCTGACGGGCTGCTCGAATACCGGGGCCGCTTGGATGATATAGTCAAGATTCGAGGCTGCGGTGTCGCTCCAATCGAAGTGGAAGCCGCGCTTCTGGCAATCGACGGTGTGATGGCGACAGCGGTTCTGGGAAAAACCGAACTCGAAACCACGCGTCTTTGCGCTTTTGTTCAATTGCGTCCCGGTGCGTCGCTGAAGGCGGAACAGTTGCGTCACGAATTAGGGAAAACCCTCCCGCGATACATGGTCCCTTCAGACGTACATTTCATAAACTCTTTGCCGTACCTGCCGAATGGCAAAGTGGATCGCGCGCGACTTTCCGGCAAAGCCGCGAGTCCTTCGCTCCAGCAGACCGCCTCTGAGCCCGTTGATTCACTTCGTCTGCAACTTCTGCGTCTTTGGCAGGATGCGCTCGGTTCAAGCGACATCGGCATGGACGATGATTTCTTCGCCGTTGGTGGCGATTCCCTGGCCGGAGCAAGGATTCTGGCCGGAGTTGAAAAATTCCTGGGCGCGAACCTGCCCGTTTCCGCATTCCTTGAAGCTCCAACTATCGAAAAGCTGGCGGAAAAAATTAGGCGAAGTGATTGGTCGGAAGAAAATCTGCGATTGGTCGCCCTCAAGCTGGGCCACACGCCGCGGCCTCTTTACTATGTTCCCGGTGCCGGCGGGGAGGCGATCGAGTTTCGGCACATAGCTCGTCATCTCGATCCGAACCAGGCTTGCTTCGCGTTTCAACCACAAGGAGTCGATGGACGGCAACCGCTCCTGCGCACTATCGAGGCGATGGCGGCACGATACCTCGATATTTTACATGAGCATCAGCCGACGGGGCCTTATTACCTTTGCGGTTGTTCGTTTGGCGGCGTTGTCGCGTTCGAAATGGCCCGGCGTCTTACCGCGCTGGGTCAAGAGGTTCGTTTTGTCGGATTGTTTGATACATACGGGGGCGATTACCCGCGACCGAGAAAACACCTATCTTTGCGCAAAAAACTCAGACTCGCGCTCCGGCAGTATTCGTCCATCGGCGACAATAAACTGGGCTGGAACGAGATCGGGAAGGGGATCTGCGAATGGTGGCAGGTAAAACGGATTCAGCTCGATCTGGCCGTGGGTTACCGGCGGTTGCCGCGTCCCCACCGCGATCGTTACCTCTATCTTCGGGAAACAGCTTTTAGCGCTCGACGCCGTTACAAATTCCAGCCGTTTGTTGGAAAAGTTCATTTGTTTCGCGCGACAGTGCCGCCGCGTCTCGATCTTTTCGAATCTGACCCACTCGTGGGTTGGGCCGGCATGGCTTTGGGGGGAATAAAAGTGTGTGATATACCGTGCCGTCATGATGGCATGTTGTTTGAACCGAATGTGACGATTCTGGCTAAAAGGCTTAGCGCGTATCTCGCTGAAACCGCACCGACTCCGTTCAATGGCAGGAGCAGTGCTATAAATGGTCCGCGACCAAGGTGAATTTCCGCGGTTGAACAATTGAAATGTGTTCGGCGTCAAATATTGCCAATGGAACACGATAAAGTTATAATTGAATCGGTTCGGCGGGTCCGTAACCGGACTGGCGGTAAAGACCCAAACCAAAATGAGTGACGAGCGCAGCGAAGGACTTGAGGGTGGCGATGAAAATGCGCGGCCGAGAGGTTTGCTTGAGTCGTTCGATCTTTTAATCGCGTCGTTGCCGCCCGGCGATCCAATGCGCCGGCAACTGTTGAATCTACGGCCCGACATTTCCGACCAGGAAGATATGATCGGGGAAGCGCGGCACATGATCGAGAAATTGGAGGAAGTCATCAAAAAAGTGACTTCACCGGCCAATCGGATCGGAACATTTTTGGGCGCCACTTCGCGTGACACCGCTCACATCGTTGTCGGCGGCGCCGATTATTATTGCAACATCGATCCGCGCATTCCGCTGGCGAAATTGAAAAAAGGCACGCGGGTTCTGGTGAACGAGGCCTTTGTCATTGTCGGGGACCTCGGCTTTGAAATGGCCGGGCCTGTGACCAAAATTACTGAAGTGATCGGTGAGGACCGATTGCGCGTCGGATCGGATCATGGAACCCAATCGATGGTTTTGGAACGCTCGTCGGACCTGGCTAAATCCACTTTAAAATCAGGCGACGAGGTGCGGGTCGATCCGAATTACCGGATGGCTCTCGAGATGTTATCCAGCGCCAAATCGCACGAACATTATCTCGATGTCGTGCCGGAACTCGGTTGGGAAAAGGTCGGCGGGCAGGAACAGGCTCTCCAGGCGATTAAAGACGCCATCGAACTGCCGCTGTTACATGTGGATCTGTTCAAAAAGTTTCAACACGCAACACCGAAAGGATTTCTCCTCTATGGCCCGCCTGGCTGTGGCAAGACATTGATCGGGAGGGCAACTGCTTACAATTTGACCAAGCAGCTCAGCGAAAAGAGTGGAAAGGAAATGCGCGAGTATTTCATGCACGTGAAAGGCCCCGAGATCCTGAATATGTGGGTTGGTGAATCAGAGCGCATGGTCCGCGAGATTTTTGCCACCGCCCGCGAGAAACGGAAGGAAGGGTTCATGCCGTTCCTTTTTATCGATGAGGCCGAGAGCGTCCTCGGAACAAGGCGAGCCTCGCGTCACTCGAACATCCTGAGCACGCTGGTGCCGATGTTCTGTTCGGAAATGGATGGGATCGATTCACTGGACGACGTCGTCATCATTCTGGCTTCAAACCGCGCGGACCTGATCGATCCGGCGATTCTTCGCCCTGGCCGAATCGACCGGAAAATCAAGGTCAACCGCCCGAATCGGGAGGGCGCACAGTCGATCTACCGCATCTATCTGACGAATACGCTTCCCTACGACGGCGCTTTGGCGAAGGAGGCGGATAATATTGGAGCCGCAGTCGATCATTTGGTTGAACGTTTTGTCGAATGGCAGTTTGCTCGACGCGAGGAGAACAAGTTTCTCGAAGTGACACTGCGCAGTGGTCGCAAAGAAATTCTTTACCGAAGCGACCTGATCAGCGGTGCGATTATCGCGTCCATTGTGGAACGGGCCAAGGCAATGGCAATCAAGCGGGCGATTGCCACGCAACAGGAGGAAGGGATTCGGGAAATGGATTTGCAACTGGCGTTTACCGCCGAATACACGGAGAACGATATCTTTCCGACGACCGATATCACGGAAGACTGGCTGAAATTGATCGATTACGATCCGGAAAACGTCGTCAAGATCGCCCCGGTGAAAGCGCTTTCAGATTCACGAGCACGTCCTGGATCCGGCGTTATTTGATTAACCGCAGAGGTCGCGGAGGGCACGGAGATAAGAACAAAATTCTTTCCCGGGGCCTCTGCGATCTCCGCGATATATGCGGTGAGATCTGTAGGGGAAGCTGTTAGCTTCCCGATTCCAATGGGACAGCCACCACGACTAACGGAGATCTTGTTACCGTCGGAAAAATCGGTCGTTTATTTTGTTACCTTATGCGTGAAAGGACGCCGCAGTGTGCTTGCGAATCCCACAGTATTTAAGGCAATTCATCTGGTTTTGGTGGAGCTTCGCAACTGGCGCGTTTTGGCGGGTGTCGTCATGCCTGACCATGTGCATTTTGTCAGTACCCCGGCGGAAGAGCGCGGGCTGTCTGTCGGCGATTTCACGGTGGGCTTCAAGAGGCTTTTAAGGAAGAGATTGCCTGCACAAGATTGGGAGTGGCAACGCGGGTGTTTCGACCGGCTTTTGCGTTCAGAAGAAAGTCTCCACGACAAATGGAACTATGTTCATGACAATCCGGTCCGCGCCGGGCTCGTGAGTCAATCTGGAGATTGGCCATATTACATTGATCTAATTGATAAGGAGGGAAGCTATCAGCTTCCCCTACAAAGAAGCGGTAAGTTGTAGTATGAAACGGGTTTTTGGGCTGGAAACGGAGTACGGGATTACCGTGAACGGCTCCGACATGGTGGACGTGGTGACCGAGTCCATCGAGCTGGTGCGGTGCTACACCGAGCATGGCGCGCACATGAAATGGGATTATGAGCTGGAGGATCCGCATCTCGACGCGCGCGGATTCCGCGCCAAACAGCTGCTTCAGGATACGGACGAGTCGGCTTATTTCGAGATCGATAAGAACCGTCCACTCAGTTTCGAGGAAATAAAAAGCGACCTTGTCCTGTCCAACGGCGCCCGTTTTTATAATGATCACGCGCATCCGGAATATTCCACGCCCGAGTGCACCACCCTCCGACAGATCGTGGCCCAGGACAAAGCGGGTGAACGCATTCTCGCCGAATGCGCGCGTCGCCGGAATTCAAAGCTGCCGCCAGGACAGCAGGTTCGTCTTTACAAAAACAACACGGATTTTGTCGGCCACAGTTACGGCTGTCACGATAACTATCTCATGCCGCGAGAGCTGGCCTGGGACAGAATTGTCTCCGGCATCCTGCCGTTTCTCATTACCCGGCAGATCTTTGGCGGTGCCGGCAAGATGGGCATCGAAGCGGAGAGTTCTGCGAGTCAGCCTGGTATCTTTCAAATCTCGCAGCGGGCTGATTTCTTCAGTGTCCTTGTCAGCATCGACACCATGAATCGGCGCCCGCTGGTGAACACGCGCGATGAGCCGCATGCCGATAGCCATCGCTACCGTCGGTTTCACGTCATTCTGGGCGACTCCAACATGAGCGAATGGGCCACGGCCATGAAGATGGGAACGACGGCGCTCGTCCTCGATTTGATTGAACAGGGAAAAGTGCCACAGATCGACGTTGCCCTGCCCATCGAAGCTCATCGATCGATCAGTCGCGACCAGGAGCATAACTGGATCATCGAATTAACAGATGGTCGCAAGATCTCGGCGATCGATGTGCAGAGAATTTACCTAAAGGCCGCGGCGGAAAACCGATCCGACGATCCGGATCGTCAATGGATTCTGAAGGAATGGGAAAATGTCCTTGATGATCTCGAGCGCGATCCGATGACGACTCGGAATCGGGTCGATTGGGTGGCGAAGAAACTTTTACTTCATGCGCTGCAGGAAGAAGAAAAACTTTCCTGGACCGATCCCTGGCTCCAATCGATCGACTTGGAGTATCATAATATAAATATGGATTCGGGTTTGTATTACGAACTCGTCCGGCAAGGCTCGATGGAACGGGTGGCCAGTGAAGAGGAAATCAAAATGGCCATTTTTCATCCACCAGAGACAACCCGCGCGTTTTTCCGCGGGCGCTCCGTCGCGCGGTTCAACGACCAGATTGAATCGATCCAATGGGATGAAATCGTCTTCGCCAATGGCGGGCAATCACGACGAGTGGCTTTGCCGGAGGCGTGTGCGATCGATGCGCGTCTCGATGCGTTGAATCGCGCTGCGCGAAACGGCAAAGATTTTCCGGAGTTCATCAGCGCTCTTGATCAGTGCGATTGATTGCCAGCCGTGTTAAGATTCCGCCCTTCCGTCACGATGATCTCCGAGATTCTTGATCGAAATCGATTAGTCAACCGAATCGCGTGTTTTGGACTGGTGTTGACCATTGTCCTCTGCGATGGACAACTGGTTCAGGGACAAAGCGTGTGGCCGGGCTTTGCCAGAGATCCTCAGCATACAGCGCAATCGGATGTCGTATCGCAGAGGTTGAACACAATCGTCTGGCAGACTCCGGTGGATCTTCAGCCCCAGTACGACGGGAACGATCTGTTCATTCACTACGGTTCGCCTGTTATCACCAGCTTGAACACGGTGATTATACCGGTGAAAACAGGCGCCAACGACGGTTTCGAACTGCAAGGTAGAAGCGGGCTCGATGGCCATTTGCTGTGGACGCAAGCGACAGATTACGTATCGCCTCAACGCGGTGGTCTGCCAAGTTACAGCCCAACGCTTACTCCGCAGGGGCGCCTCTATTGGGCCGGCGCAGGTGGAACCGTCTACTACCGAGATAACCCCGACTCACCCCAGGCGGTCATTCCCCATCACGTCACTTTTTATTTGCGCCGCTGGCCTCGATTTATCAGCCCAAACGTGCAGATCAGCACCCCGCTGACTTCAGACGCGAACGGCACGATCTATTTTGGATTTGAGGTGAACGGGCCGGCTCCGAAAGGGTTGGGAGGCGGCGGGATTGCACGCGTGAACTCTAACGGCAAAGGAAGTTTCGCAATTCTGCAAGCTGGTGCACCTGGGAGTGTCACCCAACTGCAAGTTCCACTCAATTGTGCGCCGGCTTTGAGCGCTGATGGACAAACACTCTACGTCGCCGCACACGGTACCGCGATGATTCGCAACGGTATGACCGGTTATCTCTTCGCGCTCGACAGTCATAGTCTGCAAGTGAAGAACAAGGTTTTGTTGGTGGATCCAGAAACCGGGGATCCAGCCGAAGTGCAGGATGACGACACCGCTTCGCCGACTGTGGGACCAGACGGAAGAGTTTTCTTCGGTGTACTCGAAAATCCGTTGCGCACGGATAAGGGCTGGTTGCTGCAGTTCAACGCCGATCTTTCGCAGAGCACAGGCGCTCCCGGCGCGTTTGGCTGGGACGATACCGCCTCGCTTGTTCCGGCCTCGATGGTGCCATCGTATCAAGGATCGTCGAGGTATCTCTTGATGACCAAGTATAATGATTATGCCGGATCTGGCGGCGAAGGATTGAACCGGCTCGCCATTCTCGATCCGAACGACTCCCAAGTAGACGCGCGGACCGGGGTCACGGTCATGAAAGAGGTGCTCACGATTTTGGGACAGACTCCTGATCCGGATTTTTTGGCCGACCATCCGCAAGCCGTCCGGGAGTGGTGCATTAATACGGCTGCTGTCGATCCGTTCACACGCAGTATTCTGGCAAACAGCGAGGATGGGAAATTGTATCGATGGGACCTGACCAGCAATAGGTTTACTGAGGTGATCACTCTCACTACCGGAATCGGAGAAGCTTACACTCCGACCGTGATCGGTGCTGACGGCAAAGTGTACGCGATTAACAACGCGACCCTATTTGCGGTGGGTCAGTGAGGTGTAGAGGCGGTTGTGCCGACCGCCTATTTATAATGAGTCAGGCGGTTGGCACAACCGCCTCTACACATCCTCGTCCGGAGAGCCGTCCGGGGGAGGTGGAACGCGCTCTCCGAGCGCGTTGGTAAGGATAAGCGGCTGCGCCGCCAAATGTTTAGCATCGTCTTCGGAGAGGTCGATCCACCTCGCGCGGACAGCTCGGAGAGCCGTCCCTACCTGGTTTAGCATCGTCCTCGGAGAGGCCGATTCCACCTCGCCCGGACAGCTCGGAGAGCCGTCCCTACCTGATTTAGCATCGCCCTCGGAGAGGCCGATTCACCTCGCCCGGACAGCTCGGAGAGCCGTCCCTACCTGTTCATGACCAGGTAATCAAGCGCAGCTCGTGATCCTGCATCAGGTGCGGGTGAGTCGGCACCACTCGAATGCTGAAGCCATACGCGCCGCTTTCGGACGCTGGAACTGCGCCCTGATAGATATAACTGCCGTCGCCATTTTGATTGCTCTCGGCCAGGACAGTGATGCCCGGATTCTTGATGCCGCCGTTCTCCGATTCACCGTGATAAGCCTCAACCCGGACGTGTTTGGGATCGACCGGGCCAAGATGAACGCGCGCGCTTAATTGCAGCGACTCGCCAACGGCGATGCTCTGACGATCCTTGTTCGCGACCTGCACATCATAAATTCGCACTTGCGCCCAATCCTTCCGGATTTTCGATTTCCATTGGCTTAGCTCAGTCGCGGCGGCGCATTGCTCGCGCAGGAAATCGGCGTGCGATTTTGCCGCCGGAACATAGAGACGTTCCGCATACTCTTTCACCATTCGGTGCGTATTGAAGATCGGGGTGACACTGCGAATTGATTCCCGCATGAGCTGCAGCCACGCGAGTGGCAGTTTGCCGTCCGGTTTTGCGTAATAGAGAGGGATGATCTGGTTCTCGAGCAGTTGGTAAAGGCTGCCGGCATCCACTTCGTTCTGAAATTCGACCGTGCCATTCCGGATATCCGATCCAATCGCCCAGCCGTTGTTTCCATTGTAACCTTCGCACCACCAGCCATCGAGCACGCTCAGGTTCAGCCCGCCGTTAGGCGTCATTTTCATTCCACTCGTGCCGCTCGCTTCCAGAGGTCGTAGTGGATGGTTCAGCCACAGATCGACACCCTGAACGAGGCGGCGCGCGATGTAGCTATCGTAGTCTTCCACGAACACGACCCGGTTCTCAATCCCGGCTTCCCGGCTAAAATCGTAAACCTCCTTGATTAAAGCTTTACCGCCTTCATCGCGCGGATGGGATTTCCCGGCAAAGATGAACTGAACCGGACGGGTCGTGTCGTTCAGCAGGCGCTTCAATCGTTCCTTGTCGCTAAACAACAGCGCGCCACGCTTGTAGGTCGCAAAGCGCCGCGCAAATCCGATGGTCAGGATTTCCGGATCGAGGATTCGATTGGCCCGGCGCACGATTTCCGGTGACTCGCCAATTCGCTCGCGGCGTTGCCGGACCCGCTGCCGAACAAACTCAATCAGACGCAACTTTAGTTTCTGGTGCGTCTCCCAGAGCTGCGCGTCGGGTATGTCAGCAACGCGACGCCAAAAATCGAGTTCGGTAAGGTGTTCCTCCCAGTCGCCCAGATATTTCTGATACAGCTCGGAGAATTCCGGCGCCATCCAGGTTTTGGTGTGAATACCATTGGTGATGCTGGTAATAGGCACTTCGTAAACGGGCACGCCCGCCCAGACGTCTTTCCAGAGAGATCGACTCACGTCCCCGTGCAATTTGCTGACGCCATTGGCGTGTCTGCTCACACGCAGAGCCAGAATGGTCATGCTAAATGGATCG
Source organism: Verrucomicrobiota bacterium (assembly GCA_041167085.1). Lineage (GTDB taxonomy): Bacteria > Verrucomicrobiota > Verrucomicrobiia > Chthoniobacterales > UBA10450 > DATFCK01. The sequence continues at coordinate 90,596 of JBEEGV010000050.1, read as the reverse complement.
TTCGGGTCGACCCGGGTCTGACCGAACGAAAACAATTCGTCGAATGGAATATTCAGTTCCTTGGCGAATTGCCCGAAATATTTGCGCATCATATCACGCGGAAATGAATCGTTCCCAGCAGGGACTGGGGTGTGCGTGGTAAAAACATTGGCCGCGGCCACGACCTGCAATGCAGAATAAAAATCAAGTTTCCCTTCCGAGATGATGCGCCGGATCCTTTCCAGCGCGAGAAAGGCGGAATGCCCTTCGTTCATGTGGAAGACTTCCGCTTCGATGCCCAGCGCGCTGAGCGTCTTTACTCCGCCAATGCCAAGCAGGATTTCCTGGCGCATCCTCATCTCGAGGTCGCCTCCATAAAGCTCCGCCGTGATCAAACGATCTTCCGTGCTGTTTTCCGGCGTATCCGTATCGAGCAGATAAAGATTCACCCGGCCGACGCGCAGTTCCCAAATCTTGGCGAAAACGTCGCGATCGAGAATACGCACTCCGACGCGCAGGTTGGCGCCGTCACGCTGTACTTCGCGAATCGGCAGATGATGAAAGTTTTGATTCAGATTGACTGCGTGCTGAACCCCGTCCCTGTCGATTTCCTGCCGAAAATAGCCGTGCCGATAAAGCAGTCCGATCGCGACAAAATTCAGGTCGAGATCGCTGGCCGACTTGCAGTGATCGCCGGCCAGAATGCCGAGACCGCCCGAATAGTTCGGAATCGATTCGTGAAATCCGAATTCGGCCGAAAAATATGCCACCGGTTTTTGGATGGCGCTGCCCGCGCCGGTCTTCCCGTAGGTATCCTTGCGCGCCAGGTATTTTTTGAAGGCGTCATGGGCCTGCTTGAGCTCGCGCAGGAAAGATTTGTCCTGGGCCAGCTCCTCCAGACGAGCTTGCCGGGAGAGCTGCAGCATTCGCACCGGGTTGTGATTGGTCCGGTCCCACAGCTCGGGATCAAGATGTCGAAACAACCGGCGGGCGGAGGGCTCCCACGTCCACCAAATGTTGAAAGTCATCTCGCGCAGCGGCTCCAGTGCGGCTGGCAGGGTGGGGGTAACGCTATAGGTTTGAAAAGTAGGCATGGCCGAAGCGTTGACGCTGTTAGCGTTCCCGCGGATTTAAATCAAGAAACATTCCAGCTCAGAACCCTGAGAGCTAAGAATATGCCGAGACAACGCAATTGATGCAATCTTGGGGGAGAGGCTCAAGGAGCAGCGGCTTCCCAGCCGCCGTTTGGGTTAATTCGGCCGCTGGGAAGCCGCTCCTTGAATGCGGGGGCTGACGATCAGACCTGCTATAAATCCGGTCACTAATCCACATAAATGTGCGGACATGCTGATCTGAGGGGTTGTCAGATCGAAAACGGTCTGGATGGCCACAATCATCAGAACGTTGTTCAGGCGTCGTTTGGCCAGTGGTGAATGCCGGTGACGCAACAAAAATCCGGCCCAGGCGCCCACGATGCCCATGACCGAGCCTGAGGCCCCGACTAACCGCGCGGCGCCTGAGCCGACGCCAATCAATGTCAACGCCACCACCCCGCCGGTCGAACCGAGACCGGAGACAAGATAACAAAAACAAAATCGAGCCACGCCGATGGCTCGTTCGAGCGGCGGTCCGAGAACGTAAAGTGCGAAAACATTGAAGAGGAGATGAGGGACGTCATAGTGCAGGAAAAGAGCCGTGAAAAGACGCCAGTATTCATGGTGGTCCCGAACGAAATCGGGCTCCAACGCACCGAGCGTGTGCAGAACGCCCGGATTGCTCCAGTAACCGGCGCACAACTCTCCGCCGAACGCCAGAATGTTGAGAACAATCAACACCATGACCGCGGGTGTTTGGCGCCACCGCCGGCTAAGGTTCGTTACCCCGCCGTTGACACCAACCCGAGACGTTTGTTTCCCGCCGGCCGTCTGACGAGCTTCCAGCGTGCGCAGCAATTGAACCTGATCGCGCAAATCTTTGCTCGGATGCAACCATTGCAGGGCCGCGGCGAGCCGTCGGGCCGATTTGTAACGCTGCATAGCGAAGAGTTCGCTCATCCGCTTCAGTCCTACTGCCGGAAGAAAGAGCAGCGCGAGCCAGGCTCCTCCACCGATGTAGCCGGCTTCATTGCGGAAAATAACCCACGCTGCTGTCGTCACACCGAGGACAACGCCCGCGGCCAGGCGCCATCCACGGTAGGGCGCGTCCGAACGCCAGCTTCGCGCCAGAATGACGAGGGGCGACACGATTGCCACGAATAGGAAAATATGATTGAGATCGATCACTAGATTCTTGGACTTCGCCTCTCTTTTGTTGGACGCGCGAGATTGGACGCTGGATGTTCCGCCATGGGAAGCACAAAAGGTCGAGCCTCCACCGTTTAACGTCCAAGTAAGATTATGCGCATTACCGTCACTAATTATCTCGATGTGGTTTCCTCCTGGTGCTACTGGGCCGAGCCGGCGTGGGCGGAGCTGACGCGGCGATACGCGGGCAAAGTCGAGTTCCAGTGGAAGATCGCGCTGATGGATAAATCAGGCCTGCCGACGTCGCACGACCAGCACGAATGGTTTTATCGCCGCAGTGGGACGATCATGCGCTCTCCGTTCAAGCTTCATTCGGAATGGGCCGATCCGAAGCTGACCGAATATCTTGCTCCGAACTGCGTCGCTGAAGCAGGCAGAGATTTTGGCGTCCACGATGATCGGATCCGCCTGGCGCTGGCTGAGGCTGCTTTGCGGCAGGGGAAAAAAATTGGAGATTGGAAAATGGCCGCCGATATCGGCGCGGCCGCGGCCAACCTCGACTCAAAAGAACTTCTGGAAAGAGCACGCTCACCACTCGTGGAAAAACGTGTCCGCGCTGATACGGCTGCATTTCATCAGCTTCAGGTCACTCAGCGGCCGACATTCGTCGTCGACACGGAGATTGGAGACCGCGCCCTCTTTTCCGGGTTTGCCCGGGTTGCCCCGCTGGCGGCAGCGATCGATTCCATGATCGACGATGCTGAAGGATATGAGTCGTTTGCGGCGCATTTTGGAAAGCCCCCGCCATAGCCCGCTGCAAGTCGGCTACGCCGGAAGGGACCAAATCCCAACCTCCAAACAAGGTTCAAGTCCCAAACACCCATCAAGGAATGGCGTTTTTCTCCTTTTTGATGATTAAGTATTCCTTGGGGTTTGGAACCTGGGTCTTGGAATTTCCTGATCACAGCCCCTTGGGCTGTGATCAGGTTGGCGCGTAACTTGCAGCAAATGATCTCAAATTCACCTTGCTCAGCGGCAAAATGTTGCTTACAACTTCCCCCGGTGCGCCAATAGGCGGGCCCCTGCCATGGTAATCGCGGCCATGGTACTGTAGAGTGTTTCGGAATCACCACGGTGCGACCGAAAATGCGAGAGAACAAAAACACATCGTTACGGTGCACTCCCGTTTCGCTGGCTTGGAGCTTGATTTAATCTGCAACCACAATTTCGTGTAAACGGCCGGATTCGCGCGCGCGAAGTCAGGGTAATTCTGGGATCCACCGGCGAACAGCTGGGTGTCATGAAGCTCTCCGATGCCCTGCGCAAGGCGCAGGGCCTTGGGCTCGATGTAGTCGAAGTGGCGCCCACGGCGAATCCACCGGTCTGCAAGATCGTCGCCCTCGGAAAATTCCGCTACGACATCTCGAAGCAGGACAAGGATAAGAAACCTTCGGGCGCGAAACTGAAGGAGATCAAGTTTCGCGTTAATATCGACGACCACGACTATCTGACCAAGATTCGGCACGGGGAAGAATTCCTCGATCGGGGGAACAAGGTGCGTGTTCAGCTCCAATTCCGCGGCCGGGAAATGGCTCACCAGGAGCTGGGCATTCAGCTAATGCACAGAGTGCGTGATGATCTGGCCGGCATGGCGCAGGTGGAGATGGAACCGAAGATCACCGGGCGCAATGTGACGATGACCCTTTCACCGCTGCCGGCGAACCGGCGGAAACGACGTTTTGCTCTGAAGAAGGAAGACAACGAGCCGGCTGGAGCGCAAAACGGAGCGGCTTCCTAGGTAGCGACGTCCCGCCGGGGGCGTCCCAACACACCTTCTTTCAGGTAGGGACATCTCTCCGAGATGTCCGAGCTCAAGCGCGGGATCGATGCGGACATTTCGGAAAGATGTCCCTACCTGTCTATGGTTTCTTTTGCGGAGGAGGGGGCGGCGGAGTCGCACCGGCCGCTTCACGAGCTTGCAACCGTGCCTTGCGCGCGAGCGCATCGGGATTGTCCTTTTGCATCTTCAGCACTTTCTCAGTGTCAGCCATTGCGTTCTTCAGATCGCCTTTCACCTCCAAAATGTAACTGCGGTACTGGTAATAGCGGATTTCGTTTGGGTTGATCTTGATCGCTTCGGAATAGGCGGCGAGCGCTTTATCCATGTCGTTCAATTTCATCGCCACGGAAGCGCGTGCCTCAAGAGCGCTGGCGTTTCGCGGATTCACCTTCAGCGCTTCGTCGAGATCGGCTGCCGCTTCCTGGAATTTTTGCTGACCGGCGTAAGCCGTCGCGCGCTGCTGCAGCGCAGCCACCAGGCTCGGCGCATACTTCCGGTCCATCTGGGTGGCCTTGCGCAGATCTTCCACCGCTTCGTCCCACTCCTGATTCCTGGCCGCATCCGTGCCTTTGCGGGCGAGATTATTGGCTTCACGATTGGGCTGCCCATGCAGCGAAGCTGAAAACGGAAACACAAGAAGCGCGGAGAAGATGAAAACGAAAAGATATTTCATAGGCAATTTTGACGGCTCAATTCGGAAAGGATTCGATTTTGGGCGGGCGAACAGTCATCCGCAAGAGAAACTGCTAGGGATCTTCCGGGGTGGGCCCGGGTTCCACCTCACTTTTCTGGGTTTCTTCCGCGCGGCTGCTGGGGCTTGGTGCTGCTTCGTCCACGCGCGTGATGCGTAAAGAGCGCCCGGTGTTCTCGTCGACCTCAATGAGCGCCCCTCGCAATCGCACCTCGCCGCCCGCGACTGGAAACGCCGCCGGCAAGTTGGAGATAAAACGGTTAACGATTGGATCGATGGCTCGGCCCAGAATCGAATTCACCGGCCCGCACATTCCCGCGTCACACAAAAATGCCGTGCCTCCGGGAAAGATCCGCTCATCGGCAGTTTGCACGTGCGTGTGCGTGCCGATGACCGCGGAAACCTTGCCATCGAGAAAACGACCGATCGCGATCTTCTCACTCGTCGTTTCGCCATGAACATCCACAATAATGTTCGACGTTTCCTCGCGAATTTTGGCGACCGCCGCTTCCACCGCCTGAAATGGATTTTCCAGGATTGGCTGCATGAAGGTCCGGGCCTGCACGTTAATGACCCCGATTTTTCCCTTCGCCGTTTGCAAGACGATCGATCCATTCCCAGGCGCGCCTTCGGGATAATTGACCGGTCGCAGCAGGCGCGGCTCCAGCGGGAGGAAGGCCATGATATCCTTCTGGTCCCATATATGGTCGCCAGTGGTGATGACGGATACGCCGGCGCGCAACAGGTCGATGGTGATCTTGCCCGTAATGCCACGGCCCCCGGCCGCGTTCTCTCCGTTGACCACGACGAAATCGAGCGCGTATTTCTCCTTAAGGTCAGCCAGACGGTTAATGACAGCGTTGCGTCCCGGTTCTCCCACGATGTCGCCCAGAAAAAGAACCGTTAGCATTCCGCGACCATCGTATTAAAGGAACCGAAATCCAAACACGGATGTTTGCTTTTCCGCACACGCGAATTTTTCTCGCCCCGCTCGCCTTGATTTGTCTCGGGTTTCTCGTGTCGAATGGAGCGGGTGCAGGCAATATCGGCGTTCTCGGCAGCAGGCCGCACTGGGAAATCCTGCAAAAATATCAGGAAACAATCACGCGGGATGAATTCGTCGATTTGCTTCAGAATGTTTATTGCACCCACGGGTTGGCCGCCGACCTGATCACGCTGGACGAAAAATCCGCCAGGATCCTGACGAACCGCGACGGGGGTACGGTGTTTACATTGCGTTTCGCGCCGGATTCCGAGTCGCTTCGTCCAGTGCCACGACTTTGGCGTCCGGCGAAATCGCTTCGCCCGGCGACAGTGGAAAAGCCGCTCTCCGGCTTACGCATCGCGCTTGATCCGGGGCATCTCGGAGGCAAATGGGCAAAGATGGAGGAGCGTTGGTTTCAGATCGGCGAAAGCCCGCCGGTACAGGAAGGTGACCTGGTCTTGCGCGTGGCACGACTTCTCGCCCCGAAACTGCGGCAGTTGGGGGCGACCGTATCATTGGTCCGCCGCAGCGCGGAGCCGGTCACAACGAAACGTCCGGACGATTTCAAGGAGTTGGCCAGAAAAATTCTCGTCAGGAACGGCGTGCCGGAACCGCGCAAAGATATTCTGGATTCGAGTGATCCGGCCAGGGAGCAAACCATCCGCTGGCAGAGCGAAATTTTATTTTATCGTTATAGCGAAATTCGGCGTCGCGCCGTTCTGGTAAACACAAAACTGCACCCCGATCTTGTGCTCTGCTTGCATTTCAATGCCGAAGGTTGGGGGGACCCGAAGGATCCAATCCTCATCGATCACAACCATTTCCATCTCCTGGTCAACGGGTCCTATTTGCAAACTGAGCTGGAATTTGACGACGAGCGGTTCGAAATGGTCCGACGCCTCTTGAGTCGGGCTTACGGTGAGGAGTTACCGCTGGCCGAGACTGTGGCTGCGGCCATGGCGAAGGAGACGAAGCTGCCGCCCTACCAATACCCAACCGCTAACACAGTGACAAAGGTCGGAGCGAGTGGATACGTTTACGCGCGAAATCTGCTGGCGACTCGGCTCTATCGCTGCCCCGTCGTCTACTGTGAGCCGTATGTCATGAACAGCCGGGAAGGTTATGAACGAATCGAGGCTGGCGACTATGATGGCACGCGTAATATCAATGGTATCGAGAGGAAAAGTATTTTCCGCGAATACGCCGATAGCGTGGCCGATGGTCTGGCGGATTACTATCGAACTGCTCGCCCAACCAGGTAGGGACGGCTCTCCGAGCCGTCCGTGTGGAGGTGGAACGCGCTCTCCGAGCGCGTTGGTAAACATGTCGGCTGCGCCGCCAATATTTAGCATCGCCCTCGCCTCCTTCGTCCCGCGGCCGCGGGACTCCGGCGCGCCAGGGGAGAGGCCGATCCACCTCGACTACAGCTGCGCAACCGCTTCCTCAATATCCTGCATAATGATATCGCTTGAGAGGCAGGCTGTTCCGAGCTTCGGTGTCACAACAAATCGAATTTTTCCGTGCTCGAATTTTTTATCGAACGGCAACGCGTCGAAGATTTTCTGGCGCGGAAAATCCTTCGGCAAACGCGTCGGCAAATCGAATCGCTGCAAGAGATTGGTGACGGCTTCGGCCTCATCCTTTCGCAGGCCTGTGCGTTTCACGGAAACCTGGCAGGCGGCGACCATGCCGAGACTGACAGCCTCGCCGTGCAGGAACTGGCGATATTCTCCTGCGCGCTCGATCGCGTGACCGACAGTATGGCCAAAGTTCAACAGCGCGCGCTGCCCGGTTCGATCCATTTCATCTTCGGCGACGATCGTTCTTTTGATTTCGATGTTGCGTTGAATCAGCTCTTGCAGAGAGCGGGTGTCGCCGACGGAGTTTGTCAGCCGAAATTTCGACGGTGATGCCTGACTTAGCGCACGGAACATCTCCGCGTCAGCGATAATGCCGTGCTTGATGATCTCGGCGAATCCCTGATTGAATTCACGTTCTGGCAGGGTTCGCAAAACATCGACATCATCAAGCACCAGTAATGGGGGGTGAATGGCGCCGAGAAGATTTTTGCCCGCGGCGGTGTTCGCGCCGGTCTTCCCGCCGATCGAGCTGTCCACCATGGCGAGAAGCGTCGTTGGGATCTGCACATGCGGAATTCCACGATGATAGATAGCGGCGACAAAGCCGGAGATGTCACCGATTACGCCGCCGCCCACGCCGATGACGAACGATTGGCGATCCAAACCAGCCGCCACCATCTCATCACAGATTGACCCGACCTGTGCCAGGGTCTTGGACTGTTCACCCGGCGGGATAGCGATGAGCGTTGCTTGGAAAGAGATGGCAGCGAGATTTTGTGTAACGTCTCTCGCGAAGAGCGGTTCGATCGTGGCGTCCGTGATGACGGCGCAGCGACGAGATGGGATGTGCTCAGCTATGTGCTGGCCGATCTGGCCGAGCAGGCCTTTGTCGACGCGAATCTTCGGCTGATGCTTTAAGGCGCCTGTTGGCTCGTCACGCGCCACCGGTTACTTTCCTGCGTAATCCCACCGATAATTCGCGTCAGGATCTGACGGTGTCTTGGGATCGGTATCTCGTTGAAATGCCAGCCAAGACATGCTCTCCGTGTGAAGGTCAGCAAATAAGGCGTTGATTCGCGTCCCACCGCTGTAGGTCCCGCTAGTAGCTCCGCCCGAATTTTTATAGACAGTAACCCCAGGGACGCCACTGACCGGCGTGCCCTGAAAGCTGACCGTCTTAATTTTGCCTTTCCCAGAAGCGGATTGAGCCGGCGCAAAAAGAATGAACACTGACGGCTTCACGATTTTGTCAGCCTGTAGACCAGGCACTTTATTACCATTCAGCCCGTAGCTCACCGGAGTTGTTGCATCGCCAACTTCAGACGGTGCCCTCTTATCGAACGGCGATTGGAAGACCCTCCAACTTGGAACGTACTTCGGGCAAAGTTGCCCCATCCATGCTGTGGTGGCGTCAAATAAAACTCCGTCGTTGTCGTTCCAATACATCTGCGTCGCCAGCCCAATCTGGCGGAGATTATTCAGGTCCTGCGTGGCGCGCGCTCGTTCCTGGACCCCCGTGTAAACCGGGTAGGCAATGGAAGCCAGAATGAGGACGATGGTAATGACAACGAGCAATTCGATGAGGGTAAAAGCGCGGGTTGAAGTCTTAGACATTGGCAGCATCGCAACGTACTGATTTTGAGCGCGAGCGGAAGCGAAAACCGAGTTCGCTTGACAAAGCTGTGTCCGCGCCTGTTGTACTAAGGCATGCCCGAGCCGTCCGATCCGATCCCGCCGCCACCCATTCCGTCGAACCCGCCTCCCGTTCGGGAAGCCGAGGTGAATCCTTCTACGCTCGACCTTCCTTCCAACGTCGCCGCGGCGCTCGCCTGCATTCCGCTGATCGGCGGGATCGTCTTTTATGTACTGGAGAAACGCGACAGCTTTGTCCGTTTCTACGCGATGCAATCGATCATCTTCGGCGGCGCGTGGCTCTTGTTTAACGTCGCTTCCGCTGTCGTGCGTGGCGTCTTTTGGCAGATACCCGGGATTGGCGCTGTCCTCGTTTTTCTTTGGTCAATCATTGCCGCGCTTGTGCAGCTCGCTTTTCTTGTCATTTGGATCATTGCAACGATCAAAGCCTTTACCAGCGTGCGTTGGGATATCCCTTACGTTGGCCCGATCGCTCGAAAGCAGGTCGAGGGGACCCCCGCTGTTTGAATTTGTAGGGCGTCTGTGTCAGACGCCGGGTTCAACAGCGCGGGGCTTCACCGAAACGTCCGGCAATCTTCAATCTTTCCCGATCAGCTTCACGACCACCTCGGTCAGGACAAGCTCATGATCGAGCTGGCTGGTCACCAGCCGCACATTGGCCTGCAGGCACGCTTCCATGCCTTCGATCAAGTCGGCCGTTGCAAATCGGTGCGCATTTTGCGCCGCGATGCCAAGGGCGTAGCCGCTGATCCCTCCATCTTTTTTTCGGGGCAGATGCGCCGTGGCCTCTTCGGGCAGGCGATTTATTGCCGATATGAAACTGAACGGAGCATGCGGCCGTGGCATTCGATGCCGTTCCATCAGATCCTTTGCCAAAAGCAGATTTCGGATTGTCGGAAGAATTGCGACCAGCAAAATACCGATCGCGGTTTCACCTTGATCGAGGAGCCGGCGGACCAGGGTGAGCGCTCGCTCGAGATCGTGTTGCGCGAGGGCATTCCCTAATTCGAAAATGACTCCCGCACGGGAAAGTGGAACCAATTCCCGGACATGTTCCACGGTCACCGGCCGGCTTGCGCCAAGAAAAATGTCGATCTTTTCCAGCTCGTTCTCGATTTGGCGCGTATCGCCGCCCGTGAGCAAAACGAAAAGTTCAAGGGCGTCATCTTCGAACTGCATCTTTCTCTTGCTGACGCGGGCTCGGACAATTTCCGTTGCCTCTTCTTCCCATCCACTCCGTGTCGCATCCAGCCGGTCGAAGATTTGCAGTTCGGCGCATTTGGCCAGCGATTTATAAAATGAGCGGCGTTTATCTACCTCCGCGGCGCTGATCAAAAACGTCACGTCCTGGCCCAGATTGGAGCTTATTACATCGCATAATTCCTCGAGTGCTGACTGAACACTGGCGGCGCGGCCAATCACCGAGTCGGCGAGGCAGTTGGCATTCTTTAGCCATACGAGCTTCGTTCCTCCCATGAATGGCAGTGTCTGCAGCGCTTCGATGGTCGATCGTATCCGCGAGGCTGCCTGCTCGGCGTTGTCCGCGCAACCGTCGATGACTTCGACTCCAAACTCACCCAGACCCGGCGGCGTCAGTTCTTCAGCCAGCGTTGCCGCGGTGCGTTTCACTTCGCTCTCATCAGAACCAACCACCGCATAAATTTTCGCTGCGTCAGATTTGGTTTTGGCCTTTGTTTTTGGCATCTGTTGGTAGTTCATAGCAACTTTGCGCAAACGGCAACTAAACGCCGCATTTAGTCTGGGGAGCGCAGGCAGCTTGCCTGCAGGTGTCGGCAGCTTGCCGACGCCAATTCTTTTCGGCAAGCTGCCGAAAAGGACAGGCTGGCAGCCTGTGCTCCCCGGAACAGCAGATTACTCGCCGCTCAACTGTAGTCGCCTCGCTCTGCTTGCCGAGCCGTAGCCTTGGCGAAGGTTGGTCGAGGCGGCGGAATAAAATTAACACGGCGACAGAGCGCCGTGGCTACATTATTCGGCGCTTGCCTGTTCCAGCGAACTACCGAGATCCTTTCGCGCGTACTCGCCAAACTTTTCTTCCAGCGCTGCGACATTGCCGATCTTACCGGCATAGCTACGGGGCAACGCAGTTTCAAAGGGCTGATGCCGGGCCAGTGCATCCAGCAGCAAGAGAAAGGAGGGCTTGTCCGTTGTCGCGAGAAAGCGCACCAATCTTTCCGATTCGTCGTAAAACGTTTTGACCCGGTCGGAGGGAGGATGAGTGATGGCCAGGAGATTTGATAACGGGATGAGATCCTGATCGGCTATCGCCAAAGAATGCGGCTTGGAAATATAACCACGCGCTCGCTCGTAACTGGCATGAGCCGCTTTCGAGACATATTGGGCGAACCCTTCGTCCAACCAGCATGGGATCCCGTCGGTGTAAAAACGATGGAGCACGAGATGAACGATTTCGTGTCCCAGAATGTTATTGCTGAATTTATAGCTCGGATCGCGATGGATGAACAGACTCCCGGCGGAATGAATTCCGCCCGTCCATAGCTCGAGTTGACCAAAAGTTTGAAATTGCTGCCATTCGTCAGGCCGCTCAAAAATGTAAATGTGCGATTTCGTGTCGGTCGCGGGCTGTTCACGTTCCAGCTCTTTCGCCACCACGCGGTAATGAAATTCGGCCTCCACCGAAACGGGTGTAGCAACGTAACTGTGAACAAAATGGTAGATGAAATGTTCGGTCTCGCCGTGCTTCCATTGCTCCGGATGAATCGCCAGCGCTTTTTCTCCCAGCGGATTGGGATCACGTTGGCTGAGCTGGGATAGTTCAACCTCGGGTAGAGAGCTCGACTCGTTTAGCTGGGCGTAAGCCGTGGCGACTACTAACATCGATAATGTCACTGCGGAGAGAAGCAGCGAGAACAAGCGCATAGTCGGGAAGATTGGAGCTAATTCCGTGCGAGCGCAGACGTCTGGGGAGCGCAGGCTGCCAGCCTGCAGTTGCCGGCAGCTTGCCGGCAACACTCGCCGATTTATTACGCGACTGATCGTCAGAACCGAGAAAGCTTCGGCAGGCTGCCGAAGAAAACAGGCTGGTAGCCTGTGCTCCCCAAGAGCAAGCTACACCCGCGAGCGCCTGCGCCCGGAGTTGCGCGTGTATTTAACCGGCCTCCGTTTCGGTTCGATCTTGGAAATGCCCGTCCCGGTTTTAACCTCCATGATCTGGTCCCGCAGGAGGGCGGCGCGTTCAAATTCCAAATTGGCGGAAGCCCGTTGCATTTCGTCTTCCAATTCTCGCAACAGCTCGGTCAGATCGAAATCCCCGCCCGCTTCCCGAATGACGGATGACTCGATTTCGCGGCCACGCAAGATCGTGTGCAGGCTTTCCTGGACCGCGCGCTGGACCGTTTGCGGAGTGATGCCATGCGCTTCGTTGTATTCCAGTTGCTTGGCGCGCCGGTAGTCCGTAATCGAAATCAACGCCTGCATGCTTCGCGTCACCTGATCGGCAAAGAGCACGACCTCCCCATTGATGTGACGAGCCGCGCGGCCGGCAGTTTGAATGAGCGAAGTTTGGCTGCGCAAAAATCCTTCCTTGTCCGCGTCCAGGATGCAGACGAGCGATACCTCAGGGAGATCGAGTCCTTCGCGCAATAGATTGATGCCGACAAGAATATCGAACTCGGCCGCGCGCAGACCACGCAGGATTTCCACGCGCTCGATCGTGTCGATGTCGCTATGCAGGTAACGCACCTTCAGCCCCACGTCGCGCAGATAATCAGCCAAATCCTCGGCCGTACGTTTGGTCAGTGTCGTAACAAGAACACGCTCGTTTTTTTCCACGCGCTGACGACAAAACTCGATCGTGTCGTCAATTTGATGTTTGAGCGGTTTGAGCGTGATGCGGGGATCGAGCAGGCCGGTGGGACGTATGATCTGCTCGACGACGAGAGGAGCGCCGGGCGTATGCACGTCGAATTTCTCGGGCGGCTCGTCCGTGCGTGATATGGGCGGGTCAGCGTCTGAGAGAGTCTGTGTCTGGGCGCGGGCTTGATTTCCCGCGGGGACGCCTTCACGTCGCGCCGCGGTCACATCTTTTATCTCGCCGGGCAGGACAAACGGGACCGCCTCATCCTCCCCAATCCGAGCTCGCTTATGGGGGAAGTAATCTTTGTTGCCGACGATACTATTCCGGATTTCAAATTCCGCTGGCGTAGCGCTCACATAGATGGTCTGGTTTGTCATCTTCATGAACTCGCCGAAATTAAGCGGCCGATTATCGAGCGCGCTCGGCAATCTGAATCCGTAATCGACCAGCACGCTCTTACGCGAACGATCTCCTTCATACATCCCGCCGATCTGCGGAATGGTTGCGTGCGATTCGTCGACGACGAGCAAGAAATCTTTTGGGAAAAAGTCGAGCAGCGTAAAGGGCCGCGATCCCGGCTCTCTGCCGGACAAATGTCGCGAGTAATTCTCGATGCCGTTACAAAATCCCATCTCCTGCAGCATCTCGAGGTCGTATTCCGTGCGCATGCGCAGTCGCTGCGCCTCGAGCAGTTTCCCCTGCGCTTCGAGTTCGACGATGCGGTGTTCGAGTTCGTTCCGGATCGACATGAGCGCGCGGTTTAGCTTGTCGGCCGGGGTCACGAATTGTTTCGCCGGAAAAAATGTGATGACGCCGAGCGCGTCACGCGCGTGACCGGTGAGGGGATCGAATCGCGTGATTGCGTCTATCTCGTCGCCGAAAAATTCCATGCGAATGGCTTCTTCATCCGCCGTGGCCGGATAAACTTCCACGACGTCGCCGCGCACACGGAACCGTCCGCGCGAGAAATTCATATCATTGCGTTCGTAAAGCATGTCGATGAGACGGCTGAGAACGGCTTCCCGGCTGATCTGCTGACCGCGTTTCACGGTGAGCAGCATTCGCGCGTAATCTTCCGGTGAAGTGACGCCGTAGATGCAGGAGACACTCGCTACGACGATGGTGTCGCGTCGGGACAGAAGTGCGCTCGTGGCCGAGAGACGCAACCGCTCAATTTCTTCATTAATCGATGAATCCTTCTCGATATAGGTGTCCGAGCGCGGGATATAAGCTTCCGGCTGGTAATAATCGAAATAGCTGACAAAATATTCGACGGCGTTGCGGGGAAAGAACTGTTTGAACTCGGAATATAGCTGCGCCGCCAATGTCTTGTTGTGAGAGATGACCAGAGTCGGCCGTTCCACCTCACGGATAACATTAGCGACGGTGAAGGTCTTCCCCGACCCGGTCACACCAAGCAGGGTTTGATGTCGGTTCCCCGCCTCGACAGACTTGATCAGCTTGGCAATGGCCTGGCCTTGGTCGCCTTTTGGTTTGTAGTTCGATTCGAGCTCAAACGCCATTATCCAAAGTAGCATTGGGCGACCTCCCTCGAAAGGCGGCCTGTTTTTCGCTCGTGATAATCCCCTTGGCGGGTTAACCGTTAATCGCGAAATGTCGACTGAGGATTCGGGTGGTCAGTTGGAGATCGGTCACGTTCTGTTCATGGACGTGGTCGGTTATTCGAAACTTCTGATCGATGACCAGCGCGAACTACAGGAAGAGCTTGCGCAGATCGTGCGCAACACCGCCGCTTTCCGTGTTGCGGAAGATGGAGGGAAGCTCGTCCGGCTTCCGGTCGGCGACGGCATGGCTCTTGTTTTTTTCAACAGCCCCGAGGCACCAGTCCTTTGTGCGGTCGAGATCAGCAAGGCGTTGAAAAATCATCCGCGGATTCAATTGCGGATGGGGATTCACAGCGGACCCGTCAATCAGGTTCGTGATGTCAATGATCGAGTCAACATCGCGGGCGCCGGAATCAATTTCGCGCAGCGAGTGATGGATTGCGCCGATGCCGGGCACATTCTTCTTTCCAGGCGCGTCGCCGAAGATCTCAGCCAATTCCGTCAATGGGAGCCATTGTTGCATGATCTTGGGGAATGCCCGGTCAAGCACGGCCTCCGGGTTGGTGTTGTGAATCTCTACACCGGCGAGGCGGGAAATCCGGCCTTGCCGGAAAAGATCAGAACGGCGCAGGAAGAAAGCGCTGGTGCCGCAGCGGCGGCGCAACCTTCAGCGCGATGGCGTCGTCGCAATTTTCTAATCGGAGGGTGCGTGCTTTTGGCATTAGCCGTGGCTTCTCTCTTTTTCTTTCTCGCGCCGCGATCGGAAAAGAGTATCGCCGTGCTCCCTTTCGAAAACTTCAGTGATGACAAGGCGAATGCATTTTTTGCCGACGGTATCCAGGATGACATTTTGACGAGCCTGTCCCGGATCGAGGGTCTGCGTGTAATCAGTCGCACGAGCGTGATGAGCTACCGTGGCTCGAAGGAATCCCACAATCTGCGCGCGATCAGCAAAGATCTCTCGGTTGGGAATGTGCTGGAAGGAAGTGTGCGGCGGGAAGGAAACCGTATCGTCGTCAACGTGCAGCTAATCGACGCACGGCATGATCGTCACCTCTGGGCGAATCGCTACGATCGAACATTGGCCGATTCACTCGGTTTGCAGGGAGAACTGGCGCAAGAAATTGCGGACGCACTCCGCGTGACGTTGAGCCCCGGCGAAAGGGCGCGAGTGGTAAAAAAACCAACTGGCAACTCGGAGGCCTATGTCGTCTATCTCCAAGCCAATCAAATCGAACGTAATCCTGATACGCTGCTCGAAGATTTCAAAAAAGCGGAACAGCTTTATAGGCAAACAATCACGCTCGACCCGAATTTTGCGCTGGCCCATGCACGCCTCGCGTCGACTCAAGTCCAGATTTTCCACTACTATGAGCCACTCGATAGCTGGAAAGGGAAAGCGCAGACGGAATCGGACATCGCACTCCGGCTCCAGCCAAACCTAGCCGAAGCGCATCTCGCATCCGCGCAATGCAGTTTTTGGATAGACCAGGATTACGCCCGGGCTCTGCAGGAATTGGACACCGCCGCGCATTTTTCGCCTAACAATGCCGATATCGGGGCAACCATCGCAGCGATCAAGCGCCGGCAGGGTTATTGGCAGGAAGCGCTACGGGCGTACGAAAAAAGCCAGAAGCTGGATCCGCAGAATCCGAATGTCGTGCGCAATCTGCTCTTTACCAACACGGCGCTTCGCCGTTGGCCAGAAGCATCGCGCTGGGCCGCGCAAATGCGTGCCATGGCGCCGGCGTCGCTCGTGGCCAAGATTCAAAGCGGCTACGTTGATTTCTGGTGGAAAGGCGATACTGGATCGCTCAAGTATCTACTTGGTCAGGTTCCCGCTACGACAGATCCCGATGGCGAAATTACCAGTTGCCGGTGGGATGTGGCCATGATCGATCGGAATTTTATGGCGGCTACGAGCGCACTGGAAGGAACGCCTCTCGCTGAGGTATCGTACACGAACGCTGGATCGACCCCAAAAACTTTTCTGCAAGGATGCGTTTTTCTGGCGCAAGGGGACACGGCGAACGCCCAGAAATATTTTGAGCTGGCGCGCCCCGCATTCGAAGCCGCGGTCCAGGAAGCGCCCGAAAGTGCCGATCGGCATGCAAATCTGGGATGGTTTTACGCTTTTGCCGGTCGCAAGGCAGACGCTGTGCGCGAAGGCGGACGCGCGGTGGAGTTAAAGCCGGAATCGAAGGACGCCTACGACGGCGCGATCATGAACTCGTATCTTGCCCTTATCTACGCGCGGGTGGGAGAGAATGATCGGGCGATCGCCTTGCTCGAGCGACTGCTCAAAACGCCCGGTGCGGTCGACAGCGTTGCTTACAGTATCACGATCAACGACCTGAAGAATCGCTGGGAATGGGATCCCATCCGAAATGATCCGCGGTTTCAGAAGTTGATTGCCCCGTAGAGCAGGCCGCTGCCGGAAATCCGACGGGAGGGACGAGCTCGTCTCGTCCGGCTGGGACCTTTCTCTTGGGACGAGACGAGCTCGTCCCTCCCGGGAATAATCTGGTTTATTGCATGACCGGGTCGTCCGCTCGGTGATGCGCGGGCAAGCCCTGGTTCTGCAAATCTTTCGAGGCCAATTGCATTCCGAAAAGAAGCAATGCAATCAATCCGAAATATAATAGAGACATCGTCCAGCGCTGGGATGATGTGACCTCGTAGTAACGCCGCTCTTCTTCGGTTTTCTTTCGGAACAAGGAGATAACCCGGGGCAATGACGCTATCACCAGGAGCCAGACAATGAAGTTCGGATATGTCCAACCAAACCAGAGCAGCACGGCGAATCCCGGGAGCCAAAGCCACCGCGATAGAGCAGTGACAATGCGTCCGCCATCCAGCATCCCGACCGGCGTCAGGTTGAAGAGATTCAGGAAATAACCGAACCAGGCCAGAGCGATAAAGATCGGCGCGTGAAAGCTTTCGCCGAGGAGATTACAGACCAGCGCGCCGGCCGTGCCGAGCATTGGGCCACCTATCCCAACGCAGGCCTCCATCCAGGCATTTCGCGGGGCTTCTTTCAGCGCAATGAAAGCGCCCATAAATGGAATGAAGACAGGCGCGCCCACCTTCAAACCAAACTTCTTCGCCACCAGCAGGTGACCGCATTCGTGCACAAGGAGCAGTAGCACGAAACCAACTGCGAATTTCCAGCCCCACATCATGGTGTAGATCCAGATCATCAACAGCATCGTGCCGCCCGATTTGAGCAATAACGGCAAGAACTTCAGGAGTGGGAGGATGACGAACTTCAGTTTCGCGAAAAATTTCACGATCAGAATTCCCACTGCCCCGACCGGGCCGAGCGCCTTCTTCAAACGAGCCCAGACCGTGTCTTGCGCGTGCGGCTGGGCGGCCGGTGGCACGCTTTGAGGATACATGTCCATCGTATGAGTTAGACAGTCGGGTTTCGTAAATCGTTAAAAGCTTCCCCAAGGTGCGCCAGAATCTCACGAGCTAAAAGAGATTCTTCACTGGTCTTCGCGTTGAATATCGAAATCTCGGCCGCCCGCCCGCAAGCCCACGCCCCGATTCGAGCAGCATCGTAAAAAGTCAATTTCCGTCCAGCCAGGCCGGCACACACACCCGTGAGGACGTCACCCATTCCACCCGTCGCCATCCCTGGATTTCCGGTCGAATTGTAACTTAATGGCCGCTCGCGTTCGCACACGATGGTGCGGCTGCCTTTCAGCAGGAGCGTAATTGAAAATTGATCACAAAAATGTCGCGCCGTTCCTGCCCGCGACATTTTTCCATGTTCGAAGAGCCGCTTCATCTCGCCCGGATGCGGTGTCAGAAGTCGCGGACCCCGGCATCGCGACAAAATCTCGATCTTCTGGGAAAGAATGTTCAAGGCGTCGGCGTCGAGCACCATCGGTTGTTCGGCCAGCTCGATGAACGGTAGCAGCTCGCGATCGCGTGCGGTACCCAAACCGGGACCCACGGCCCAGATATCGACCGTTTCCTCAAGGAGATCGCGATACGACCGAATTGGTTTTACCATCGCTTCAGCCGGGGCGGCCGCGGCCACGGTCGGGTAAATTTCTTTGGGGACAAACAACTCAACCAGGCCGGCGCCTGCCCTGAGCGCACCTTCCGTCGTCATGAGACCGGCGCCGATAAATCCTTCGGAGCCGGCCACAACACCGATTCTTCCGAACTGGTTTTTGTAAGCGCTGAACTCTCGTCTCGGCAGGACGGCATTCAATGAATGCGCCGTGGCGAGCACCTCATTTATTTTTGTTTCTGCCAGAACCAACTCGGCGAGTGGCACAACTTCCAGGCGACCGACGAAATCAAGAGCCGAATCAACGATCAACCCATGCTTGGCGTAGCCGATTGTGATTGTGAAATCGGCCGTCACACAATCTTCCGGATCGGTTTCGCCAGTGTCGCCGTCGAGGCCCGTTGGAAGATCGACGGCAAAAACAAAAGCGTTCTCGTCTCGCCGTCGCTTATTGATCTCCCGCGCCGCGGCGCGAACCGGCTCGCGTAAGAGTGATTTGGCGCCGAGGCCAAGCAAGCCGTCGAGAATAATGGAAGGTGGCGCAAGCGTCCCGCTTGCGTTTTCAGTAGATCGCAAGCGGGTCGCTTGCGCCACATCACCTTGGCCTTGTCGAAGCGCGCTCAATTTCTTTCGCGTGAGTTCGGAACAAACGGAATCCGGAAATGCGAGGTGAAGATCGATGCTCCATCCCGCTCGCCGCAATTGTTCCGCGGCGACCAATGCGTCCCCGCCATTATGTCCTTTCCCGGCATAGACGGAGCACATCCCAGGTCTGGGAAAAAACTGCTGCACCGCCCGCGCCACACCAGCTCCCGCCTTATCCATCAGCGCCTCAACCTGCGCGCCGGCCTTAAATGCCGTTTCTTCGGCAGCCCGCATTTGCGCCGAACTAACGATGGGCGAGTCCATCAGTCTTCCGTCTGCTTGGTCGATGATTTTTTCTTGCTGCTCCCGCTCTCCTTGTTGCCCTCGTCAGACCGCTTCTTGCTGCTTTTTTTCCTGGTCGAAGTCGTTTTGTCCGTATCGGAGTCGCGCGCTGGCTTTTTGCCGGCTGATTTGGATTTCCTTTTCGATCGCTTGGAGCGCGAAATATCAGGATCATAACTTCTGGTTTGATCGATAAATGGCTGTAGCGGGACAGTTCCCACGATCGCGTTTCGAGTGGCGGTCGAACTGCCGACCACCGCCGAACGCCCGCGGACGCCACTGGCAATTTCTTCGGCTAATTTTTGCCGGTAAGCCGCGGATTGGGCGTATTGCGCTTCGGTCGGATTGGTGAGAAATCCGCATTCGACCAGAATGGCAGGGATGCGCGTTTTACGTAAAACATAGTAGCCTCGACGTCGCACGCCTCGATTAGGCGACGGCGCACCGCGCGCGACATTATAGTGAATCGCAGATGCGAGCGGCAGGCTTTCCCGGCTATAGAAATAGGTCTCGATCCCGTTCGCACCTGCCCGTTTGGCCGAGTTAAAATGAATGCAGACGAAAATTGCGTCTCGGTAAGAGTTGGCGATTGCTACTCGGGTGGGCAGCGGAACGAAAACGTCGCTATCTCGGGTCATGACAACTCTGTAACCACCGGCTTGCAAAACGTTTCGCAGTCGCAGGGCGACGTCGAGAGTCACCACTTTTTCGGCTACCCGCTGGCCCGGTATCCCGCCCTTGTCGAATCCACCGTGACCGGCATCGATCACGATGGTCGTCGATGGTCGATTTCTCCGGCTATCTGATTTTCGACTTTTGCCGCTTCTTCCCTCGGTCTGCGCCGGCGCGTCCGAATCTTCCGTCGAACTGGCGGTGGGCAGAGCCCGGCGAGTCTCGCCCTGGGCAGGCCAGGGGCACAATGTCTGAATTCCCGCGATCAGCGAGAACAGCAGTGTCACCAGTCCTGGGCGATAATAAGATTGGCGCATCAGTTTTTGGGCGTTGCAGCCGGTCTATCTGACAGCTTTGGCGCAGGATTCGTTCCCGCTGGAGCTGGGGTCGCTGCTGCTTCCGCCATACCCCCGTGTACGGTAACGGATCCGTCAGCTGCGTGAGCAAGGCGGGGGCGAGTTTTCGTTTCGACAAAAGAAGAATGAGCGAGCTCTTCCCCGTTCAACCCAATGCGAGAATAGGTCCAAGTCCGCGGCGCGGCGCAATGCAAAATATGCAATTGGTTTTCCCGATCCAGCTGCGCCTGCGGCTCGTCTGAAGCAATGATCCTCCCCAGCGAATACGTGGCGTAGACGATGCCGGTGTCCTTGTCTTCGACCCGGACATAGAGCGACGTGTGATTCGGGAAGCGATTGGTCAGCAATGAATAGGTGCGGACATTTCCGGGCGCGCCCAATCCGCTCGGAATGCCAACAGTGCGCTGCCAGATCGGCCGCGCCGGCGTTACCTCGAAGACTTTTCTCGGAGAATAATAAAAGCGGGTCAGATCGGCAAAATGAATATAGGCGCGCACGTGATAGTTGCCGAATTCCTGTACCGCATAAAGCGGGGTGAGATTGATTTTCTGGGTGACGCGTTTACCGGCCTCGATCTTCAGCGGCGGTTGCAATGGTTTCGCGCTGGTCGCCGCGATGGGTTGACCCTCAGCACCGGTGATTTCGAAACCGAACCAGGCCTGACCGTCGGCGTCGCGTAATTCGATGTCGCGACCGGCCAGGTTGGTAATGCCGACCGAAGCAACAATCGGTTCGTAGGCAATGTACTGTAACCTTGGCAGTTTCAGCTCCACCAGAATCTGGGCCTCGGCTCGCGACGCCAGCGAACACAGACCGAAAAGTAAAATAAGACGTTTCAAGGTCGCGAACAATTGCCGGACTAATCCCGTGGCACCGCCCAGGCAATTGGCGGGCACCCCCTTTTCAAGCGCGTTGCCGTTCCTCCCGTTCCGTATCTTCCTTGCGTCGCTCGACCGATTCGATGAGAACCTCGTCCCACCCTTGGGTGATTGTCTCCACGGGCGGGCGCACGCTGCGGTCATAGGCAAATTCAACATAGCCCCATTTCGTCATCTCAAAAAAAGCCTCCCGCCCTCGCGCGCCCGTGGTTTCGGCATGAACGACGGTTCCGTTGCGGAGAAAAACAATGCCGCTCTTTTGTTCTTTCACCATCTGGAGCGCTCCGCTCCGCCGGCTCAAACAACACATTTGCAGCACGTCCGCGAAATGAAACAAATCGGGCGCGCCTTCGCGGGCCGCTTCGGCCCGGGCGATTGCGGCAAGCAATGCCTCCCCATCGATCGGCTCGGGAAACACTTTGGTCTCGGCAATCTCGACTCGTTGCTCCGCCGCCGGATACGCAGGGAGGAATAATGTTTGTAACCCCGAGAAGATCTCGCTCAGCGACCCTCCCAGGGCCAAACCGTCCAAACCATCTCCATCGAGTTGTGTGATCAGCAAAGAACATCGTGCATGACGACGACCCCAATCGATTGCCGCAGGAGCGCTGCCGGCCATGTCGCATTCATGGCTGGTGTAATCAATCACCATCTGCACCAGTTGCTCACCAATCTCTGCGTCCCGGTGGGCGATAAGCACTTGCATCAGGGCGAAGGAAGAGGAGATGGAAATAAAGCTAACAGTTTGCTTGGCTGCGCTCGCTGAGCCTGCAACTTGTCGTTATAATAAACTCGCACAATGTAGCCAAGATAATGGCGCCGCCCGTCCCCGGCGCTCGCCGCCGCTCCCTTTTTAGGTGGTGTCGTTGTTCCCGGTTTTTTCCCGGGAACAACGGCTGCCGCCGCGGCCGACAGCGCCGCTTCGGACGAAACTGCCGCATTCTTCGGCCGAAAATAAGTGACGGCCAGGATCTCCGGATTTGTGCTGATCCAATCATGGTTCGGCGTCATCCACTCGTGATTCGTCTGCGCGTCGGTCAACACCGGCTGCGCGTTGTCTCCAACCGTATCGTAAAAGTAAACACGAATCGTGACTTTGGTGTGGTCGATGACGGTGTTAGGCCGTGCCTTGATTGAGATCCGCAAAGTCAGATTGGTTTCGGCATCGGTGTCGGGGCTCTCCGTCACCGATACGTCGCTGATTCCAAAAACGGCACCTTCCGGAACGCCCTCGGCTCCAGTGCGGGCAGCAGCGGCCATTTCTGCTGCAGACGACGGCGGGGCGGTAGGAGCGGGCGCGGCTGGAGTAACTGCGGTGGCCGCGTTGGCCAGAGCAGGCGCGGCTGTGCCCAGCTTTAATTTCGTCTGCGCCAGGTCGTAGAGATTGCCGGCCGACGGACCGAGCTCAGTGATTCGGCGCCAGGTTTCATTCGATCTGTCATAGAGTTGGATCGATTCATAAATCGCCGCCATTTCCGCCAGGACCTGTGCGTTCTTCGGATCTTTCTCCGCGGCCTGCTGCAAACGAGCGAGCGCATTCGTCGTGTCCCCCCGCTCGCGCAGCGACGTCGCTTCCTTGAGCAAACGGTCGGCGACGGAAAGCGTCGAGGTGGACGGCGATTCAACCGCGGCCGCGACGGTAGGAGCGACGCTCGGCGCGGCAACCGTCGCAACCGTAGGCGCGGCCGTGGGTGCGACTTTGACCGGCGCCGGAGTGGTCAGCGTCACGGTCGGTTGCACCGCTCGCCGGGCAAGCCGCGCTCGCCCCAAATAGTGATAGCCCACTCCAAATATTTCCGTGACCGCAAGAAGCGTGACCAGGCCCAATCCAATTCTGAAGCTCCAATCAACCTGTGAGGAAGATGGAAACGTCAGCGTTCGCATGGACGCCGTCTCTGTAAAAAAATCTTTGGACCTGTCAGCCATTGGGAAACCGGAACGAGAACTTAACGTGAAATATCGCTTTGGCTCAAGATTTTGAAGCCGGCGCCGAGCAAAACCGACGTAGCGCATTCATTGTCATCGACGTGCACGGCGAGAGCAGCGAGCCCCCGAGGACGAGTGAGCAAGGGGTAGGTAAAATGGACGTTCACTTCGGCCATGAAAAGCGCCGCGAGCAGCTTAACCAGTTGCGTTGCAACTTCACGCAGCTCCACCACCACCACATCACAGATGCCGAACGCTACATTGTTCTGCCGGAATAAATCCTGAACGCGATCGGGGTCGCTCACAACGATGCGGGCGATCGCCGAATCGGTCGATTCGGAGACGCTAAGGGCGACGACGTGAGTCTCGTGCGCGTTGATCATTTTCACCACGTCAAGCATGGCTCCTACTTTGTTGGGGAGAAATACGGAGAACTGCTTGACCAGCGGTCCTTCAAATTTCGATGTGATTTCCGGTAAATTGACAGCCATGGGACTTGTCGGCGCCGGGACAAAACCGGGCTTGGACAAGGAGGTAAACATCTCACCCTGCCTGTTTTCTTTGCAAACGGAATATTAGCGGGAGGGAGGGAAGTCTGTCGGCCCGATCTAAGTAGGGGACCACCGGAGCCGGTTCTTCCGGCGCCATTCCTCCAAATCGGCCTGTTCGCCGGCTTAAATCCGTTTAGACTGCGTCCGAAAATGGACCAGGACAACGAGCTGATCGCGCAAAGGCGCGCAAAACTGGAAGCGCTCCGGGCGCGAAAGGTAGACCCCTTCGGCGCGTCTTTCGAGACTTCCAGCTCGATCGCGGAGCTCCGCGAAAAGTTCAAGGAAGGCGAAACGTTTCGTCTGGCCGGTCGCATCACGGCGCATCGGGACATGGGCAAGAGCCATTTCGTCGATCTGCGCGATGCTACCGGCCGTATTCAGGTTTATCTGCATGCCAAGGAAATCGGGGCCGAAGCGATGGAAACTTTCGGCCTGCTCGACCTTGGCGATTTCATCGGCGTTGAAGGAATTTGTTTCGTTACCAAGACCGGTGAACCGACGGTCAAGGTTCAGAAACTTCAAGTTTTGGCCAAGTCGCTCCGGCCGCTTCCGGAAAAATGGCATGGCTTGCAAGACGTCGAAGCGCGCTATCGCCAGCGCTACCTGGACTTAATTACAAATGAGCAATCCCGAAAGGTCTTTGAAAAGCGCATCGTCATGGCTCGCGAGCTTCGACGCTTCCTCGAAGATCGTGGATTCCTTGAAGTTGAGACACCGATGCTGCAAGCGGTGGCGGGCGGCGCCGCGGCGGAGCCATTCCAGACGCGGCATAAAGCACTCAATTTGGACCTGTATCTGCGCATCGCTCCCGAGCTTTATTTAAAACGCCTGCTCGTTGCCGGGTTCAACAAGGTCTTCGAGTTGAATCGAAATTTCCGCAACGAAGGTATTTCGCGGCGGCATAACCCTGAATTCACCATGCTTGAAGTCTACTGGGCTTACGCCGATTTCGAAAAGATTGCGAACTTGGTGGAGGAACTGATTTGTCATGCCGCCGGGAAGGTTTTGGAATTGGACGAGAATGCCGCGGGAAATGACGGACCGCTCCAGGTTTCGCACCGGGACGCAGAAGGCAAAATCGTGCGCACGCTCAATCTGCAACGGCCGTGGCGTCGCGCTCGTTATCGCGATCTGCTGCGCGAAGTTGCCGGCAAGGACTGGTTTGACCTTTCCGGCGAAGAGCGGCGTCACCGTGCCACGCATGATCTGAAGGTCGAGATCTCTCCGCAGCTGGCCGATTTCGAGGTTACACAGCACGTGTTCGAAAAGCTCGTTGAGGAGAAAACATTCGATCCGCTTTTCGTGACCCACTGTCCGAAGGAACTGGTTCCATTAGCCAAACAGAATCGAGAGGACGACTCGTTGGTTGATGTGTACGAATTAATCATCAATGGCGTGGAGATCTCGCCCGGTTATACCGAATTGAATGACCCTGATGTGCAGCGACGTCGTTTGCTTGATCAGGCCGGGGAGGAGACGCAGAAGATCGACGAAGACTTTTTGCTCGCGCTCGAGCACGGCATGCCGCCAGCCGGCGGCTTTGGTCTCGGCATCGATCGATTGGCAATGTTACTGACCGGCGCGGAATCGATCCGCGATGTTATCCTCTTTCCGCTGCTAAAGCCCAAAAATCTGTAGCGATACCGTTGTCTGCCAGGTAGGGACATCTCTCCCCGCCGGGCCGTAGGCCCTCTGGGCCGGAGGCGAGATGTCCGTCCGACGAACCGGAAATGCATCCCTATCTGTCTCCAGGGGTTGAATTCCTCTCGGTCATAAATTGCCGTTCAATTTGCCTTTGCCCCCCGGTTGCGGTTCACTTGCGGTTCGTTCATGAAAAATCTTCGTGTCGGCGTCGTCGGAGTGGGGCACATCGGCAGCAATCACGCGCGACTCTACGCCGAGATTCCTGCCGGGGAATTCACGGCCGTCTATGACATCGATGCTGGGAGAGCTGGCGCCGTCTCCCGAAAGTATGGTGTCACTGCCGCCGGCTCTCTCGATCAATTTTGTGAAATGATCGATGCCGCTTCCATCGCCACCCCTACCAGCAGTCATTATCAAGTCGCGCTCCCGCTGCTCGAGCGTGGCAAGCATCTCCTAATTGAAAAGCCGATTACAGAAAGCACAAGGGAAGCGAGCGAGCTGGCCACACTCGCCGCGAAAAATCATCTGATTCTGCAGGTGGGCCACGTGGAGCGGTTCAATCCGGTTCTGGGCGCGCTCGAAGCGCACCTGACTCACCCGCGTTTTATTGAAGCGCACCGTCTTTCGCCATACCCCGATCGCAGTACGGACATTGGCGTCGTTTTAGACCTGATGATCCACGATCTCGAAATCATTTTGCATCTGGTGCGCTCGACCGTGCAGACGATCGACGCTGTTGGCGTGCCGGTGTTGAGCAAGAGCGAAGACATTGCCAACGCGCGAATCCGGTTTGAGGACGGCTGCGTGGCCAATGTCACGTCAAGCCGCATCAGTCCGGAGCGGATGCGCAAAATCCGTGTATTTCAGGAGGACGCCTATCTATCGCTCGATTATCAGAACCAGACCGGCGAAATTTACCGACGTTCCGGCGGCCGCATTACTCGCGACAAAGTTCAGATCGAACGCGACGAACCGCTAAAGCGTCAGCTTGCCTCCTTTATCGAGTGCGCCAGGACCGGTCGCGAGCCGCGCGTGTCCGGTTTTCACGCGACCGCTGCGCTCGAACTGGCGGTAAAGATCACGGAGCGAATCGCGTCGAGTGTGTAGTTCAACAGAGGTAGGGACGTTTCTCCGAAACGTCCGTTTTCTTAACGTTGGCCGCGGACGGCTCGCCTCCGGCCCAGAGGCCTACGACCCGGCGGGGAGAGCCATCCCTACCTGAAATGAAATGATGCCGCGGACAATTTACTTCGTGGCCGGCGAAGCGAGCGGCGACAACCACGGCGCCGCGTTGATGCAGGCATTGCGCGGGCTTGATCCTGCGCTGCGATTCGTCGGCCGGGGCGGGCCGCATATGAAGTCCGTCGCCGGCGGCGAGTTTCGCAATTGGATTGACGAAGCCGCCGTCGTCGGCTTGTGGGAAGTGATCAAGAACTACGCCTACTTTCGTAGACAATTTCGAGAAACTCTGGCCGAAATTTCCGCGACGAGACCTGATGCTGTCGTTCTGATTGATTACCCTGGATTCAATTTGCGACTGGCCCGTGCGTTGCGCGGCCGCGCGATGGCCGCGCCCAGGATCATCTATTATATTAGT
Source organism: Verrucomicrobiota bacterium (assembly GCA_041167085.1). Lineage (GTDB taxonomy): Bacteria > Verrucomicrobiota > Verrucomicrobiia > Chthoniobacterales > UBA10450 > DATFCK01. The sequence continues at coordinate 63,650 of JBEEGV010000050.1, read as the reverse complement.
CCACAGGTGTGGGCCTGGCACCGGGGCCGAATCCGGCAAATGGTGCGATCGGTCGATTTGATGCTCTGCATCTTCCCGTTCGAAGCAGATCTATATAGTCGATCCGGGCTGCGCGCCCGGTTTGTCGGTCATCCGATGTTGGAAAGATTGCGCGAGCAAAAAATCGAGACCCAGCGCGATCCCGGATTGATCGGTCTATTCCCCGGCAGCCGGCGGCGTGAAGTGCGAAAGATTTTTCCGATTTTGCTCGAGACGATGCGCTGTCTGCGTCGGAATCGTCCGGATTTGCGGTTCGAAATCGCGGCGGCGTCACCGGAGCTGGCTTCAGAGATGAAAACAATGCTTGAGCCTGCCGGCAAAGAATCGGGATTTGTTGCGATCAAGATCGGCGAGACCGCGGCGATCATGCAGCGTGCGATCGTGGGCGTCGTCGCTTCCGGCAGCGCCACCCTGGAAGCCGCCTATTTTCGACTGCCCTTCGTTCTTGTTTACAAAGTCTCCTGGCTTACCTATTTCGCTGCCCGCCTCGTGGTCAGGGTCAGGCATCTTGGCATGCCAAACGTGCTTGCCGGAAGAGAAATTGTGCCGGAGTTCATTCAGCATCACGCCCGGCCGTCGCTCATTGCCGCTGCTGTCTCAGGGTTGTTGGAGAAACCGGCAGCAAAGGCGCAAATGGTTTCGAGCTTTGACGCAATCATGGATTCGTTAGGCGAGGATGGCGCCAGTCAACGCGCGGCAGCCGTGATCCTGGGCGAAATCACCGCATCACCGCCGGGAGATTCGAGATGAACGGCGAAATCCGGGGAGCGCACGCGCCTCGCGTGCATGCGATGGCGCCCTCGCCATCGCATGCTTTGTTTCAATTGATTCAAACGGAAGTGCAGCAAGACAAATTTCGGCGAGGCGCCGAAATGGGCACGCGAGGCGCGTGCGCTCCCCGGACTGGCGTAGCTTCGCGCACTTCAAAGTCATCAATGAATGACTGAGCGCTTTTCTTTTCAGAGTCTGCTTCAGAGCACACGCACAGTCTGGGTGGTTGGCGTGTTTGCCTTCATCCTGTTCCTCGCGACAGATCTGCCATGGCAGCTCGACGATTACGATCAGGCTAAACAGGCGTTCACTTCATTCGAGATTGTTAAGGAAGGGCATTGGTTTTACCAGCGCACGCCGCACGAACACGTCGCGACCAAGCCGCCCCTCGTTGCGTGGATTTCGGCTGGTCTCTTTACCATCACGCGTTCATGGGACGCCGCCTGGCGCGTGCCTTCATTGCTTTCGGCCGTGGCGATATCGCTTTTGTTGTTTCGCCATGCCAGCTCCAGCTATGGCACGGCCGCCGGTTTAATCGCGTTCAGCGCCTTCAATTTTAATCTTCTCACGCCTCGCCTGGCCACACTTGTGCGCACCGACATGGCACTGACTCTGGCAATTTTCCTGATCGGTTTACAAATCTGGCAGAAAATTCGAAAGCGCGAGGTGTGGCGGTTTCATGATCGATTGTTGATTTTCGTTTTGCTCACGGCCGCGATGTTGATCAAAGGACCGATCGTCTACGCGTTTTTGCTTCCCGGTATCGCCATTTTTCAGTGGTGGGCGAGAAAGAATAACGCTCCGGACGCCTGGTGCGGGTGGTGGCCGTGGATGGGTTCGTTGGCGATTTTTCTCTTCTGGGCGATCGGCGGATGCATTTTTGTCCCGCAGTTTTACGAGCAGGTTGTGCTGCGTGAGTTCGTTGGGCGTTTTGGCGAAACGGTGCATCGACCGCAGCCGATTTATTTTTATCTGCCGCATTTGCTCCACAAATTCGCACCCTGGAGCGTGCTTCTAATCGGCGTGGGCATTGTCGATCTCCGCGCGCGGCAATGGAAGATCCGGGAAGTGCTCCGCAATATTTCGCCGGAAGTTCTCTGGCTGATCTGCTGGAGCATGGGCGCATTGCTTGTGATGTCGCTGATCCCGTCGAAGCGTGTGGACCGAATCTTCCCGGTGATTCCGCCGCTCTGTTTGCTTCTGGCCGCGCAAGTGGCACAACATCGCGTACGTACCATGCGCTGGGCCGGAGTCGCGCTGCTAGTATCGATCTTTTTTACGGCCGGTTATGCCGGCTTCAAAATCTTCACCGGATACCGCGATCATCGCGACGCGCTCGTGAATTTCGGACAAGCCGTTCAGCAAACAACAGCCGCAAATCATTGGCGCTACGAAATCCTGAACGCGCCCGACGAAGGACTGCTTTTATATGCGCAAAAACTCCATTTCACGCGGCCGGAACAGGCGGTCGCGGAATGGAACCGCGGAAATCTCGATGCGCTGCTGGTCCTGGGCCGAGAAGCGCCCACCATGATGCGCGACCTGGAGAATGCAGTTTTGTCACCAGGTCCCTCTATGCCGGGCGGAGAATACGTATTGATTAGGCGCTAGTCCCGGCGTCGCCGCAGAGAGAAAGCACCTGGCGCGAGTGAAAATGGAACGCGATCTCCGAGTGCGTTGCTAATCATATGCGGCTGCGCCGCCAGATTTTAACATCGTCCTCGCCTCCTTCGTCCCGCGGCCGCGGGACTCCGGCGCGCCAGGGGAGAGGCCGATCCACCTTATACATCGCACAGCAATGCGGCGACCCGAGCATTCGCGGCAAAGCAAAACGGCGGCATTGAAAACCAATGCCGCCGTTCATGAAGAACGTAAATTAAGCTTTCGCTTAGAACCTAAAGCTCAGACCCCCCTGAATGACATGGAATTTCATGTCGCTGGTAACGTGAGTCGCCGAATCATAGGTCCGGACGCCGGCGCTCACCGGCGCACTCGCTCCGGAGAACGAGCTTGAAGCGCTGGAGTCGCCCAGATCGACATACAAATAGGTGAAGTTCAAAATAATGTGCTCTGTCAGGCAGAAGTCGATACCCGCTCCCGCCGTCCATCCGAAGGCGACTCCTCTGTCACTGTCGGAAAGCAGGGCGCTGACCGTGCCGCCTTGAGGCGTGGCAGCAGCGACACCCGTTATCTCGCTGACTTCGGTCAGGCCGAAGGCGAGGCCGCCGGTGCCGTATACAAAAACGCGCTGGCCGAGGGTGTGTCCGAACCGTGGCCGCACGGTGCTGTACCAATTCAGGTCCGTCTTTGATGTAATCGCGGTCGCATACTCAAACGGCGCATTTACCTCGCCCTCCTGATCCAACGGAACAACAGCTAAAGCCGAATTTGTCTTTTCCAAGTCGGTGACTGAGATATCCACTTCGAGGCCGAAAATCCAGCCGCCACGCTGGAAATTGTAACCGGCGTGCAATCCACCTTCTGCCATCCCGTCGTTATTGTCCCCAGTGGAGAAATCAGTCGCCGAGGTGACATCGCCGCGCGCCGACGTCGTGACGCCATCGGCAGAGGTGTCGGAATTGAGATTTGTCAGGAGCCCGCCTCCATGGATTCCGAAGTACCATCCCTGGAAGCAGGAGGTAAGGGCAACCGGTGCTTGCTCCATGACCTCTTTACTAGAGGTTTGTGCCGTGCCGCCAAACGTTAAAGCGCACCCGGCGCACAAAATTCCCAAGGCTAAGGTTAACTTCTTCATGAGGGGGCTTTAAACAATCACAGCTGCCTCCGTCAACACTATTTTTGCCGCCCTCGTTAACGGGTGGCGGCGTTAGGCTGGCATCGATGCGATCCGCGGCGTGAAGAAAGTATTGCGACGGTCGCAGACCGCCATTACAAGAGCCAAGATGGCGGACGAGTTTCCCAAGGAAGAGATCGAGACGCTGTGGGCCCCCTGGCGGGTTGAATACTTCAAGAAGGAACCGCGCGACCGCGATTTCTTGTCGAAGGCGGCGATGGCGAGTAACGACGCTGAAGTCCTGGTCATCACACGCCGCAAGACAGCCTTTTTGATGATGAATCGCTATCCTTACGCGGTCGGTCACTTGATGGCGGTACCGTACAGAAAGACCTCTGAACTCTCAGCCTTGGGTGAGAATGAAGTGATCGAGCTATGGAAACTCGTCACCCACGCGCAGGCGCTGCTTCGCGCGACTATGAAAGCACAAGGTTTCAATGTCGGACTTAATCTGGGAGAATGCGCGGGCGCCGGTGTGGTCGATCATTTGCATGTTCACATCGTGCCGCGCTGGAGTGGCGACACCAATTTTATGCCGGTGCTGGCCGATACCCGCACGATTTCAGAAGGTTTGAAAACGCTCTACGATAAGTTCATCGCCGCGCAGGAAAAGATGGATGCGCCATCCGCCACATGACGACTTGGATTGAACCGCCGCCGCCGCAGGAAAAAATGGGGTGCTTCGCCCGGGGATGCCTCATTCTGGCTCTTTTCTTTATTATCCTGTGCATCGCCTTTGCTGCTGGAACCTATTTCGCCGTTCGCTACCTCCGCGTTGAGTATTTCCCGACAACGAACATGGAACTGCCGGCGAATTCCACGACCGAACAGCAACAGGAAACGGTGCGGGCCAGGTGGCAATCGTTTGATACTCACGCCCGCGCGCATGAGCCGGCGCGGATCGAGCTTACCGCAGATGAGCTGAACGCGCTTATCGCGTCCGACCCGAAACTCCGTGGCAAAGCTTTTGTCTCGATCGATGATAATGTCGCCCGATTGCAGGTCAGTATCCCCCTCGAGCGCGTGAGATGGCTAAGGGGCCATTACCTGAATGGCGAATGTACAGTGCAATCCTCCGTCAACGGAAATCCGGCGGACGCTCGAATCACCAGCATCTCCGTGAATGGCCGGCCCGTTGCCGAAGAGGCATTGCAACGGCAATACGGGGCTTGGTCGTTCCGTCGTTACCTGTCGAGTTGGGCGAAGGAAGATAATCTCAAAACGTTCGAGGTTCGAGACGGGAAAGTGATGCTCGAAAGCAAAAGCGGCGACTAATTGATTGCGGATTTCGGAATGCGGATTGCGGAATGGGAAGTGACTCGATCGGCGCCTGCCGTTTACGGACGGCCCCGAATGCTTTCGGGGTTATCCGCTACTGCATGATCTCGCGCGCGAAAACATTCAGCTGTCCATCTTCCTGCTTTCGCACCTCGGTGATCTCAAGCGGCCGCAGTTCATCGCGACTAACGACCGTGCCTTGGGGCGGCGGAGCATATCCGGCGGGAAACTCCACAATGATGCGCGTAGCCTTACCCAGATTTAACATCGCGCTCGCCAGCCTCGTGCGCGGTCGCAGCACAGCGCGATTTGCATCCGAAAAGTTCACTACAAATTGCCCCTTCAAATAAACGCGTTCACCCGCGATGCCTCGATCGGCGATGTCATTGAGATCGCTCGGGCCAATCAGGCGACCAATCGGCATTTTACCCGGGGGAAAAGTCTTCCAAGTGCCTCCGCCCGCCGTCGAAGCCAGAGCCGTTGAAGAATCGGGCGGGGCTGGCTGTGCCGGTGCCACAGGCACGGCAGCCGGCGCTTGAGCTGACGCTACTGGAGCAGACGACGCTGCCGGGGGTTGCGCCGCGCTCGGCCGGTTGGGCGTGGCCGCGCTCGCCAGCTCGATCGGCGGCGCCGAAGTGGCAGATGGCTTTTGCGCCACCACCGGCGGTCGAGACGGTGCGATGGACGCCGCAGGAAGCGGGCTGGCCTTCTGGTTCTTGGCCGTCTTACCGCGTTTGCCCGACTGGCCCGCAGGCATCTTGCGAGTATCCGGAGTGGCTTCCGCGGTTCGGGCCGGTTCAACCGCTTTCGCCGGTTCCACTTGCACCAGCGCGTTTTCGGACCTTTGTGCTGAAGCAGGAGGGGTCAATCCGGGAATGGGCACCTGCGCGGGAGGGCCTGCGAGGTCTTTGCGGTAATTGAAGTAGTGCAGTTCAGCGCGCAGGCGTGTTTGTTCCTTAAACAACGGCCAGCCGGCATCGAGATTCAAAGTGAGCGGCGGATCCAGCGTAAAAGTCCCGATGCCTTTCGCGGTCGTGTACGTGCCATAGAGCAGCGGCACCGCCGTGACCATCAACCGGCCGTCTCCCAAACGTTCCGCATGAATCACCGCGGAAAGGTCGTGTGTCCGTTCGAATCGAACTTCCAAACCCGGCAACAGAGTTTGTTTCATCAACGGCACCGCTTGCGGATCGGCCGGATAAACGTGCTCCATCAACAACGAGCCTTGATCGACTGCGCTGGTCAGTGCCACCATTCCCGTCGTAAAAACATCGTTCGAACCAAGCTCCCGCGCTTCCATGACGACGTAGCGCCCAACCACGTAGGGGATCAAGCCCCGGACCTGCTGGAAATTTCGAATATAATTACGCGCCAACTGCGCGTTCGTTTTCGCGAGCTCGGCCGATCCCATCGGAGAGTAACGATCATAAAGCTGCTTCGGGCTCAGGAACTCGCCCGGCGGCGCCGCGGTCAGCTCAAATCGCTTGGGCGCCTCGACCTTGTGCAACTTTTGCAGGACCCGATAGCTCTCAGGGCGTTCCGGCTGTCCGAATACGTAGATACTGGATAACCACGCCGCGAACGCGGCCCCGGTCAGAAGCAAGATTGCTACGGTCCAGGCGAAATAGTTAATGCGCCGTCGCACGGGTCGTCCATAGCTGCCGTATGGCTCATCGTAACTGAAACGCCCGTACGCCATTTAAACGAAAAAGCGAAATCGGGGCGAGTTCACTCCGGGCGCGTCGCCTCGAATGACGTTCCGCATCCGCACGTTCGCGCGGCATTCGGATTCACAATGTGAAAACCGACCCCGGTCAATCCATCCTTGTAATCGAGAGTCGCATTCTGCAGATAAGATGCGCTCTCGGCATCGATCAAAAATTGCACTCCACCTTCCTGGATAACGGAATCTCCCGCTCTTTTGTCATCGAGCGCCATTTCATATTGCAGCCCGGAACAGCCGCCTTTCGCGATCTGGACACGCAGCCCTTTCTCGGCCGGCGCGGCGTGCTCTGCGAGCAATGAACGAAGCTGTTCAACAGCACTGGGGGTAACGGTGATCATATCACTTTGCCAAGGTACGGCGCGGCCTAATCAAGTCAATGGAAGGAGGATGTAGCCAGGTCGCTCCCTGCCACGCCGAACCACTCCGCAATCCGCAATGAAAGATCCGTGTGGCGCGACAACGTTGTAACGATGTAACCTTTTTAACTCCTCAACAGCTCAACCTCTTTTTCAGCTTTCAACCTCTCAACCCCTTAACAGTCTCAACTTTCAGACCCTCCCCCATGAGCTGCATCCGATTGCTTCCCGAAACCGTCGCCAGCCAGGTCGCTGCCGGGGAAGTAGTGGAGCGCCCCGCGTCGGTCGTCAAAGAGTTGGTCGAAAACAGCATCGACGCCGGCGCGCGCAAAATCGACGTGGTAATCCGGCGCGGCGGTATCTCAGTCATTCGTGTAATCGATGACGGGTCCGGCATGGATCGCGACGATGCTTTGCTTTGCCTGGAACGCCACGCGACCAGCAAAATTCGGTCGGCGCGGGACCTCGAAGCCGTTGCCACTTTGGGATTTCGCGGTGAAGCCTTGCCGAGCATCGCCAGTGTTTCCCGTTTTCGCCTGGCCACGCGCGAACCTGAAGCTGTCGCTGGCACGGAGGTCATCGTCAGTGGAGGAAAAATCGAGGTCGTGCGTGATGGTGGCGAAGCGCCGGGAACGCAGGTAGAAGTCCGCTCCATCTTCTTCAACCTCCCCGCTCGACGTAAATTTCTTCGATCGGAAAATACCGAGAGCCGTAACATCGAACATCAGTTGCATCTGCAGGCGATCGGCCATCCCGAAATTGCCTTCAGCTTTGTTCGGGATGAACGCCTCGCCTTCCAGCTTCCGTCCGCGGCGAGTTTGCTTGATCGGTTGCGCGATCTTTACGGCGCGGAAGCGGTTGAGAAACTTCTGGAGGTTAAATCCGCCGCCGCCTCGCCGATTCAAACACATGGCTTCATCGGCCGCGCCGGTGTCAGCCGGCAAGCGCGGGATCAGCAACTCGTTTTCGTGAACGGTCGGGCGGTTGAAAACCAGCTGCTCAATGGAGCGCTGCGCGAGGGGTATCACACCGCGCTGATGAAAGGACAATACCCGATCACTTTCTTTTTTATCGAGATCGACCATGCGGCGGTGGACGTGAACGTCCACCCTGCAAAACGGGAGGTCCGTTTTCGCGATCCCAGTGGCGTGCGCGAAGCGGTGGTTCAATCGGTTCAACGCACACTAGAAAGCGAGCGGGCCAGGTGGCAGGAACATTTTCGGCCGCCGCCTTCAAATGGAGGGACGACCGGAGCCCGCCCTGAGCCTGTCGAACGGGTGTCGTCCCAAACTTCTGTTCAGACCAGCCCAACCACGGCATCTCGCGAGTTCCCGAGTCTCGAGCCTGACTTCGCGCTGCGCGGGCAACGTTCCGTTGAGATCACTTCCCTTCCGACGCGCGTGATTCCCCCTGTAGCCGGGGGCGTTGACCCCGGCCACCCAGTCGCCGATCAACCCATTGTTCCCACCCGGCCACCCCAGAATTTCCAAATCATCGGCGTGCTCAACAAACTGTATGTGTTGATGGAAAACAGCGACGGTCTGGTTCTCGTCGATCAACACGCCGCCCATGAACGCATTCTTTTCGAAGAACTGCGCCGCCGCATGGAAGAGCAGGGGGTACCATCGCAACGGTTGCTGCTTCCACAGACGTTCGATTTGCCGCCGCGCGATGCCGAATGGATTGAACGTAATTTGCCGGTCCTGCAAAAAATGGGAATCGGCATCGAAGGATTCGGTCCAAACACGTTCAAGATCGACAGTCTCCCGGTATTCGTCATCGCTTCCGATGCGGTCGAGTTTATTCAGTCGGTCATCGACGAATTAAAAACCGCGAGCAACAGCAGTTCGCCGCTGCGGTTAGGCGAAGATATGATCGCGAAAACCGTTTGCCGCCATGCCGTCAAGGCGAACGATCCGCTTCGTTATCTGGAATTGGAGAAATTGATTCAGGACCTGCTCAATTGCGACCTGCCCTATTGTTGTCCGCACGGCCGCCCTACCATGATCCAGATTTCTCTTGCTGAGCTCGAGAAAAAGTTCGGCCGCAAAGTCTAGCCAGGTAGGGACATCTCTTCCCGCCGGGCCGTAGGCTCTCTGGGCCGGAGGCGAGATGTCCGGGGCTTCCGGGAGGGACGAGCTCGTCTCGTCCTGCCGACTTCGGGGTTGGGCGTTTGCAACGCTGTATCTGTAGGGGAAGCTGTTAGCTTCCCGGGAAAGCCGCCCGTTCTCCGAGCCATCCGGGACTCCTGGGAGGGACGAGCTCGTCTCGTCCTGCCCACTGTGATAAAATCGCGCCGGACGGAATGGACATTGAAAAAGTCAACGTGCTCGGTGTCGGCGTGAGCGTGCTCGATCAGGAGCGCGCGCGCGCGTTTTTGTTCGACGCCGTCCGAAAAGGTCGACGGGGATACGTCACCGTGACCGGCGTTCACGGCGTGAGCGAAGCCCAGACCGATCCGACTTTTCGCGATATCCTTAACCGCGCCCTTCTTTCCACACCGGACGGAATGCCCATGGTCTGGATGGGAAAGCTTCAGGGTCATAAGACGATCCAGCGAGTGTACGGTCCTGATTTGATGTTGAACCTTTGCCAGCATTCGGCGGCCGAGGGTTTTACGCATTTTCTTTATGGAGGCGTTCCGGGCGTGGCGGAGCAGCTGCAGGACGATCTCACCGCACGCTTTCCCGGCTTGAAAATTGTCGGCACCTACACGCCGCCGTTCCGTCGCTTGAACGATTCCGAGATTAGCGACCTGCAACAATACGTGCGGGGAACACGACCGGATTTTTTCTGGGTCGGTTTGAGCACGCCCAAGCAGGAACGTTTCATGGCGCAATACATGTCGCTGCTGCCGGAACCGAAAATCTTTATCGGCGTCGGTGCAGCCTTTGACCTCCTGACCGGCCGTGTTCGGCAGGCGCCGCGCTGGGTCCAGCGCTCGGGCTTGGAATGGCTTTTCCGCCTTAGCCAGGAGCCCCGGCGCCTTGCTCGCCGCTATTTTGTCAATAACCCCCGATTTATTTGGCGAGCGGCAGGCCAGCTGCTGGGGCTAAGAAACTACCACTTGCGGCCCTAAGTCGGGTCGGCGACCATCATAATCTCTATAAAGAAGAAGATGTCAGATATCATAAGTCAGATGTCACACGTCAGAGGACAGAGACTCCGATTCACGATTTCACGATTCACGCTTTAACGCTCCAACGCCTCAACGCCTCAACCTTGTAATTCCCTCCCATGTCTTCTCGGAAAATTGTAGTTTGCGGTGCCGGCGGTTTCATCGGCGGACACCTTGTTGCCGACCTCCTGCGCCAGGGTGAAACCGTGCGTGCCGTCGATGTGAAACCGCTCGATGAATGGTACCAGACCTTCGACCGCGTCGAAAATCTGCAACTGGATCTGCGCGACAAGGAAGCTTGCGAAGAAGCCGTGCGCGACACCGGCCAGGTTTACAACCTCGCGGCCGACATGGGCGGCATGGGATTTATCGAAAACAACAAGGCGCTTTGCATGATCAGCGTCCTGATCAACACGCACCTGGTCATGGCCAGCAAAGATGCCGGCGTGGAGCGTTTCTTCTATGCATCATCGGCCTGCGCTTACGCAGGTGACAAGCAGACCGACCCGAATGTCACTGCGCTAAAGGAAGAGGACGCGTATCCGGCGATGCCGGAGGACGGCTATGGTTGGGAAAAACTTTTCAGCGAGCGCATGTGCCGCCATTTTCGTGAAGATTACGGATTGGAAACGCGCATCGCCCGTTATCACAATGTTTACGGACCGCAGGGAACCTACGACGGCGGTCGCGAGAAAGCGCCCGCGGCCATTTGTCGCAAGGTGATCGAGGCGAAACTTTCCGGCAAACACGAGATCGAGGTCTGGGGCGACGGAAAACAGACGCGCAGTTTCATGTGGATCGATGATTGCGTGAAAGGAACGCAGATGATTCTGCAAGGCGATTTTGTCGAGCCACTGAATCTGGGCAGCAGCGAGCTGGTCAGCATTAACAAGCTGGTCGATATCGTAGAGGAGATCGGCGGATTGAAGCTGAAAAGAAATTATAACCTGTCCGCGCCGAAAGGTGTCAATGGCCGCAACAGCGACAACACGTTGATCCAAAAAGTTTTCGGATGGGAACCATCGACCCGGCTCCGCGACGGCCTCGAACGCACCTACGCCTGGATCTACGACCAGATGAATCCGGCCTCGTCGAAATCGAAGGCGCACGCGCAAGTGGCGCGGTAAACTAGTAGGTGAGCAGGCAAGACACGTTGCCGGAATCGCAACGGAACCCCGCCGTTTCGGCGAGCAGTTCCGCCGTAACCGGGAATTGGGCGAAGCACGATCCGATGGCGACGCTTCTTCTCGTGACCATCTCTCTGACGCTGGTCGGGTTCTTTTGTCTGCTGAACCTTTACGCAGGCGCCCCGATCATGGTCTGGGCGTGGAAGCATTGGCTGCCGAATCTTAACCAGGAGCACGGAAAACTCGTCATCCCGATCGCGCTTGGCCTCGTCTGGTATCACCGGGACAAACTAAAGACAGCGGCAAAGGAGCCCTCAAATTGGGGCCTTGCTTTTTTAGCTGCCGGGATCCTGCTTGTTCTGCTCGGGACACGCGCACTTCAACCGCGCATCACGCTGCTCTCGATTCCCTTCCTGATTTTTGGCGTCGTGCTTTTTCTGTGGGGCCGGCAGGTCGCCCGCATCCTCGCTTTCCCGATTGCGTTTCTCGTCTTCATGATACCAGTCGGCGCGCTGGCCCAGACAAGTTTTCGGCTGCAATTTTTAATCACCAACACCGTCCAGGCGTTTTCGAATCTGATCGGCATCAAGATCTATGCGGTGGGAACCACCCTGCGCGCGATGAACGGTGCGTGGGGATTCGATATCGCGGAAGGTTGCAGCGGAATCCGATCGTTAATCGCGATCATTATGTTGACCGCGATCTACGCGCACATTTTCGAGAAGGTATGGTGGAAGAAGCTGCTGCTACTGGCGTGTTCGGTGATCTTTGCCGTGATCGCCAACGCCGGCCGGATCCTGACGATCATCCTGATCGCGCGACTGGGTTATCCGGAACTGGCCGGGGGGATTTATCATGAGTACTCCGGCTTTATCTCGTTCCCGATCGCTCTCGGTGCGATGTATTTCTGCCACAAGCTGCTTAACTTACGCGCCCAGCGAGAGGCTGACGCGAAGGGGCCGGAGGCAATCTCGCAATGAAGACCCGTCGCCTTGCGCTGTTACAGCTCCTGTTACTTGTCGGGTTGGGTTCGGTTTATCTTATTCCCACTCAGAGCCGTAGCCAGCCGGCCGGTGTCAGCATGGAGCTACCCGACTCCATCGGAACGTGGTGGGGCATTCCGCAGAAGGTTACACAGGCTGAGCGAGAAGAGCTGGCGGCCGATACGACGTTTGCGCGCCGGATCTATTCCAATGGGTTGGGAGACCAGATTCTCGCTTCCATCGTGCTCGCCGGAGAGGATCCGGACAATAGTTTGCATCGTCCAGAGCGTTGCTTGCCTGCACAAGGATGGACGATGATCGATTCTAAGGTTGTGACTGTAAGTGCTCCGGCACTGCCAAATGGACGATTGCAGGTGACGCGATTGCATAGCCAGCAGAAGTTCCCGGATAACAAAGGCGTCGTGCACACGGTCTATAACCTGAATTATTATTGGTTCATCGGTTACAAGGACGTGACGCCATCCGCCATTCGCCGCGCTTTGATGGACATTCGCGATCGCGTCACGAAAGGATACGACCAGCGCTGGGCCTACGTCACGGTCGCTTCCAACATCACCGAAGGTTCAACGAAATTCGGTCGCTCCGAAAAGGCGACCGACGAGTTGATCCAATCTTTCATCGCAGAACTCTTCCCGAAAATTGCAAAGACCGCGGTCCCGGCTCAGACCCTCGCGCGTCGCTAGCTGCGGATTCCGGGAGGGACGAGCTTGTCTCGTCTTGCCCAGGTAGGGACATCTCTCCGAGATGTCCGAAGGTATCCGGGCCATCCATAAACGACAGGCGTCGCGCGCGTCGCTAATTTGCTGATCGGCAGCGCGCGCTGTCGCCGCGTTCCCGCTCAATCCGCAATCCGCAATCCGCAATTCCCTAGAATCCGCCGCCCAGAGATGCGTTAAAATCGCGATGGCTGCGCAGCCACTCGACCGTCTCGCGAACCCCATCCTCCAGACTGTATGGATTTTCGCCGAGCAACTTAAACGTCTCCTCCATCGGCGTCGTGTAATCCGTGGTCATGCTGCGTAACCGGGAGCTGTTGATCAAAAATGGCTTGCCGGTTAGGCGGCTCGGGATATCGCCGAGGAGGGCGAGTGCACGCATGACCGAACGCGGAACGACGCGCACGTCGCGACCGGTAAGCTGGCGCGAAAATCCGTTTGTCCATTCGAACAGGTTCATCGGTCTGTCGCCGAGATAGATCGTTTTACCGCGGACAAGGTCGGGCGGAGTCTCGAAGATTTTTCGCATCTGATGCACGATATTTTTGACGTAACCATAGCAGCGGATGACCGGTTCTCGCCCCGGATGCACATACAAACCTCGCTCCACCACCCGCCAAAATTCCCGTCGGTAACGCATATGCCATGGACCCCAGATGTTGGTTGGGCGAATAATGGTCCAGCAAACGGGCAAATTGGCTTCGCGCGTTAATTTCTCCGTGATGACCTTGCTCTGGCCATAGACCGTTTCCGGAAAATAATCGGTGTCGCTCGTTGGCAAAGGTCCCGGTCCACAAACAAACTGTGACGAGGTGATGATGACTCGCTCAACCGAAGGCGTTGCGCGAATGGCATCGAGAACGTTGCGCGTCCCGTCGATGTTAACGCGATAACCTTCTTCCACTGTGGTGTTCTCATCGCACTCGGCCCGCGCCGCCAAATGCAACACGCGGTCGGGCTGGAATTTCTGCAGGGCGGCTTTCGTCGCATCGGCGTCGAGAATATCGCCGGCAACCCAGAATTCCTTATGCTCCGCCTTTAACGGGGGATGCAGCGAGTAATTGAGAATCGTATTTCCCGGCTGGGAAAAAATGTCGACTGCGTTGGTGCCGATAAATCCGGAGGCCCCGGTGATGAATAATCTCATGTCTTAAGAAGATCGCCGTAGACATTCTCCAATTTGTCCACTGTCTGCTGGAGCGTAAACTGCGTTTGTATTCGCAGCTGCCCCGCTCGGCCCATTTTGGTTCGCATTTCCGGGTCGTTCATCAGAACGGAGAGTTTTTCCGCCAGCGAGCCGGGATCGCCTGGCGGAACAAGATAACCGGTTTCTCCATCTACTACCTGGTCAAGAGAACCGCCGAGCGCCGTTGCAATCACTGGTTTACCCATCGCCATGGCTTCCATCACAACCCCCGCAAAAGGTTCGGGCTGGGCTGAAGGCAGCACGACGACGTCAGAGGCGGCGTAGGCCGGACGCGCATCTGGGAGTTCGCCTGTAAAAATGACGCGGTCTTGCAACTGGAGTTCGCTGACCAATGCATGCAGACGCGTCAGGTGGTCTTCGTTTCCCGGCCACGGCTGACCAACAATAACCGTAGTGAAAGGATTACCCGCATCGCGCAAAATCGCGGCGGCTTTTATGAGGAATTCCTGTCCCTTCCGTTTCCATTTGATCCGGCCGATGCAGACGGCAACGAATTCCGTAGGACCTATATTAAAACGATTGCGACATTCTTGGCGTAGAGGGTCCTGATCAAGAGCAAACTCGTCAATCGAGAATCCGTTATGAATCACCGCGATTTTTTCGGACGGAGGAAATTGTTTTGCTATTGCGGTTGAAACACAAACAATCTTGTTCGAGACCATACGCATGTAGGCGGAATAAATTTTCCAGAGGAACCCTGGAAATTCCGCGAACGATTCTCGGACGTGCAAGACATGAGGCACGCCGGCCAATCTGGCAGCAAGCCCCGGAGAAATTATGACGGCCGTATTTGTATGGACCAGGCCTATGTTCGCTCGTCGGATCAATTGGCTAAGCCGGGAAACTGAAATTGGATAACGATAAAAAAAGAGGAGTAATGGCGACGTGTAGCGATCGACGATGGCAAGTGATGGATCGACACAAACCGTGATGTTGAGATCTTCGAGGCGCGATTTCAAAGGGCCGTCTTCGGGCAGCACGACCAAAGGTTCGAACCGATTTGGATCCAGAGTCCCGAGCAGCCGCAGGAGCGACCGGCTTGCGCCGTAGATGTCGGCGCTGTTGTGAACATACAAGATGCGTAGTGGGCCTTTCTTCATTGGGCTTCAGTTTTCCTTAGACGCAGTTTTCAGGCCGTCGTACGATGTCTGATTCATGTGCGGTATTGCTGGTTATGTAAGTTGGACCCGTCCGCCGGCAGATTCGGTTTTGCAAGGCATGGAGAAAAGCATCCGGCATCGCGGACCGGATGAGGGCAGTGTTTGGTTTGATGAGCATTGTGGTTTTGCGCACCGCCGTTTGCGAGTCATCGATTTGTCACCGTTGGCGGCTCAACCAATGTCGAATGAAACTGGGCAGCTCAGAGTCATTTTCAATGGTGAGATTTATAATTTCCCGGAGCTGCGACGGCAACTGGAGGCATTAGGACACAATTTCAAGAGCCATAGTGACACGGAGGTTTTACTTCATGGTTATGAAAGCTGGGGGAACGCCCTCTTCGAAAAATTACGCGGCATGTTTGCCTTCGCGATTTGGGACAATCAAGCCCAGCGCCTTGTCTTTGCGCGCGATCGTTTAGGAAAGAAGCCGTTTTTCTTCTCAACGGATGCAAATCGCTTTGTTTTTGGGTCGGAACTCCCGGTTTTCAAACATGTTCCCGACCTGCCTCTCACCATCGATTCGTCCGCTTTTCGCGAATATATCGAGTTTGGCTATGTCGCGAGTCCCCGAACGATTCTAAACGAGATCCAACAATTGCCGCCCGGCCACTTCGGAGTTTGGGATCGCAGCGGCCTTGCCGTTAGCTCGTTTTGGAAACTTCCTGATTCTTCGCCTTCGAATCGTGACGAAGCTGCCGACGTTCGTAAAGCTGCGGATGCCCTAGAGGAGCCATTTCACGATGCGGTCGAGTGCCGTTTAATTAGCGATGTTCCGCTCGGATGTTTTTTAAGCGGAGGAATTGACTCAAGCTTGGTTGCGGCGCACGCGCAGGAACTGCTTTCAGGTCGTCTTCGAACTTTCACGGTCGGGTTTGAAAAGTCTTCAAAGAACGAAGTTCCTTACGCTGCCGCGATCGCCCGGTATCTCGGCACTGATCATAACGAGATCATGGTCAATCCGAATTCACTCATTGATGATTTCGTGGAGACCTTGTCGCGGAGCTCCGAGCCAATTGGTGACGATTCGTTTCTGCCGACGTTTGTTATTTCGCGCGAAACCCGGCGTGAAGTGACGGTCGCGCTTTCTGGCGATGGCGGTGATGAACTGTTTTGCGGCTATGACAAATACCGTCAATTTGCCGGTGCCTTACGCCTTCGGCGCCTCTTTCCGGCCGCGGCAAGCAGCGCGGTTTATTCTGTTGTCGGTCACAGGGGCGGCGATCGAGTCGCGAAGAGCTTGCAGGCATTGGCGGCGCCGGACGATGAGAGTGTGGCGCGATGGCTCTCAACCCTGTGGAAGGAACCGGAGTTGGATGGATTGATCGAACCGGCAGTTCCACATCGAAGCGATTCCGATGCATTCTCAAACAGTTGGAAACGGCGGCGGGGGTTTCCCAATCTTGAACGCTTTATGGTCACAGACATGGACACGTATCTTCGTGACGACATTCTCACGAAGGTAGATCGGGCCAGCATGGCTCACGGACTGGAGGTCCGAAATCCATTACTAGATCAGAATTTTATCAATGCGGCGTTTCAGTTTGCTATCCGTGCTCGTCCCGGCAAAGTAATCTTAAAGGAAATGCTTGCTCGGCGGTTGCCACGTCGCGTGTTCGAGCGTCCGAAACATGGTTTCGGAATGCCGATCGACGACTGGTATCGAGGACCGCTTCGGCAGGTTCTTGAGAGCTACACGTCTCCGGATAGAATTCGAAGACGCGGCTTACTAAATGCCGAAACGTTGCAAGGATTTGTGCAATCCCACCTGTCAGGAAAGCGGAACTTTGGCCGCAAACTTCATGCAATCGTTGCGTTCGAGATTTGGGCTGATCAGTTCTTCGGCGAAGGTGAATGCACTAGGATAGCCGCCGGGCCGTAATCGAAATCCCTCCGTGCGGGTGTCTTGGATCCACCTCAAAATTGGCCGCTTCGAGCCACTGTTTCACCCGAGCGAACGTCTGGGGATGATCATGCGCCGGCGAGTACATATCCAGGGTGTCGAGTCTGACCCATTCCCGAAAATGCTCCTCACTGAGCGGCAGACCCTGAAGGTGCGCTGATGAGACCGGCAGCATTCTCATTGCGACTTTACCAATGAGCCCGCGATGACGCGCCCAACGAGTGATTGGCGAAAATAATTGCTCCAGTCTCGTTGAGAAGGCTTGGGTTTGTTCAAAGTCCCACCGGCGAGAGAGCGGACGCAAAAGGTATTTGAAACCAACGGTTCCGACGAAGGCTTTCCAATCGAGCTCGTAGATCCAAAGGCCAATCTTCCCGCCGACTTTGATTTTTCGAAGAATGCTTTCCACGGCTTTGCATGGATCAGGCGTGTGTTGGATCACACCAATGCAATAGGCATAATCGAACGTCTCGTCTGGAAACGGCAAATCGTAGATCGATGCCTGCACACAATGGAAACGCGGATGGCTGCCGAGGTTCTTATAGGCCGCGTCCACCGCTGAACTCAAATCGACGCCCACAACTTCGGCCCCAGCGTTGAGCGCAACTTCGGCAAAGCGACCTGCACCGCAGCCGACATCCAGCACCAGTCTCTGATTGAGTGCGGGCGGCAACCATTCGGTAATAGTGTAGAAGCGCTCCCGTGAAAAGTTAGTGCAGTTGCAAGAATCCAACTGCACCTGAGCGTAACGGTTCCATTGTAAGCCAAAGGTCGAAGCGTAATCATCCGAATGGGCGATACGCGGGACCCCTTTTACTATCGGGTATGTGTTCCCACACTTAACACACTTCAATGCTCCCGATTCGATTTCTCGGCTTGTCTCTAGCGTCTGTGCTAAGGTCAGCCTGCCATGGTCTAACGGACATACAAGCCATTGAAGTAATATCGGTTTCATGACCGTTTAGTTGACTCAGAGTATCGATCCGCTCGTCGTTGAAAGTGCCGATGCCGGTCGAAGATGGATTACGCTCGACGTCTATAAATGCCAATCACGGACATACCAATTGGCGGGGAACAAAACAGTTCTAACGGCCTAACAATTGGCAGCAATGCATTCATGATTCTATAATTATCGTCCGTGTGCGTTTTTTGCTTTAGCACCCGGCCTTTCAAAAACCAGCCCGGGACGCCGAGCATGTTGAAGTAGTAGTCTCGGATAACGTCAACTGGTAGGTCGCGAACACGTTCCGTAAGTGTTTTTTTTGTGTAGCGACGATAATGGCCGTCCAGTTTATCCAAACTTCCGTAAAGAAATGGAAGAGCCGGCACGAGCAAACAAAGATGACCGCCAGCCGGAAGCGACTCCACTAGGTTCCTGACAGCGCGCCTGTCGTCTTCAATATGCTCAATCACATTTACGCATAGAATCGTGTCGATCGCATGAACGCGTAATTTCTCCGGAACATCCGACGACGTTAGATCTATTTGCATGGTTTGGACCTGCGGGTCGGATTGATGATTACGCATTAGCTCCGCAAGCAATTCTTCGTCGAGATCGATGCCAAGATATAAATCACGATCGAGAAGCGATTCTGTAAAATTACCCAATCCACATCCAACATCGGCAATCCTCCGACCTAAGTAAGGTGCAAATTGTGCCAGCTGCCACTGGATGTACGGCTTGGAAAGGCGGTGCCAGCGCCGATAGAATTCGAGGTGAGACTCAGTCATGGTCGCCATCGAAACCCGGAGGGGTGCGCCCTTCAAGCTTCAGACCGAGAACGCTGGCAAAAAAACTGGAAAAGACTATTTGGATCCCAAACACAATCGCGGTGACAGCAGGAATGATGCGCCGAAGATTTTCCGAATAAGAAAGTTGACCAAAACCGACGTTCCGCCAAATCAACCATGCTCGAATCAAGAGAAGAGCGCCTGATAGAAGCACCAGTAACCCCAATAAAACGCCTCTCTCCAAGGTTAAGAATCGGAAAACCTTGGTAAATTTCGGATCGGGAGGCAACAGACCTTCTGCGATGGAAAATATTTTGCTGAAGCAGGCGAATGCCACTAACTGAGCGCCCGCCAGCCAAAGCATCGCCGCAACACTCAATGAGCCTGCGTCCAAAGCCGCACCTGCCAAAGTTACGTCGGTTAAAGAGAGAACCAAAGTTCCGAGAAACCCAACTGCGGCGAAAATTACGCCCGGAATCAAAAACAGCCAGCGAGGACTGAACAGAAGCATGAATCTCAGATGGCGCCAGCCATCTCGCCAACTGCGTAGGTGTGGTTTTCGGGAGCGACCATCCGGATAAAGAGTGATCGGCACCTCGATGATTCGGAGCGATTGGAATTTTGCCTTGATAACCATCTCGGAAGCGAACTCCATACCGCTGGTTCGAAGATCAATTTTTTTCCAACCCGCCTTGGTTAAAGCACGAAGGCCGCAGTGAAAGTCGTGGATCCTGGACTTAAAGAATGTACGTCCGATTAAGCTTAGGATGGGATTGCCGATCCATCTATGTTTCCATGGCATTGCCCCCGCGAGAATCTTACCGCCGCCTGCCGGCATGCGGCATCCCATCACGAAGTCGTAGCCATTCTCTAATTTGTTAACGAATGGTTCGATGTTCGAGAAATCGTAACTGTCGTCTGCATCCCCCATCAGAATCCACTGTCCTCGTGCCGCCTCAATGCCCGCTCGCAATGCATTACCGTATCCCTTTTCTTTTACATGTATGACTCTTGCTCCCAGGTTCTGCGCGAGTTCTTGCGATTTGTCTGTGCTTCCGTTGTCGGCGATCAGGACCTCTCCCGGTCGCTTCAATTTTTCGAGGCTCGCCTTAGCTTTGCGAATGCAGCTCTCAAGTGTCTCGGCCTCATTCAAGCACGGCATCAAGATTGTCAGGACAATATTATCTTTGGTTTGATCATCGGCCATGGAATACGCGTGTTCGCCTAATTATTGTCCAGTTGGACCGCGGACGCACCGATTTTTGAATTTTCCAATTTTCCTTCGGTCCCTAAATGTAGGCCAGCCATTGACTGCTCCGCGGTGAGCGTTTAACGACACGGCAATATGTCAACCTTTGCCGATCGAAAGCAGCTTGTCCTGGTCGGTTTTACGTGGCTCATATCCAGAAGTCTAGCTCTCTTAGCGACCCGGCCGAGAGTGCCCTTTTACTGGGAAGTCTTCGAGATCAAGAAGCTGTTTGAATACGGATTTCTCGAACGAGCGGGAGCGCTTGTCGGTATTCAGTATCTACCTGGACATCTCTCCAACCCGGAAGTCTTCAATTACGTTAATCACCCGTACCCAATTATGTGGGTGTTTGCTTTTGCATATCGATTTTTTGGCGCGTGGGGGATGATGTTGATCGTCTTATCCATCGGTTTGGCCAGCTGTCTCGCCGTTTTTGTCGTTTTCAGGCGAATGTTTACGCCCAGTTCAGCGCTCTTCGTCACCCTCCTATATACACTCGCACCATCCGCCATTTTGTTCGACATCGACACGAACCTTGTCGCGTTGGGCGCTGTGATTTGGCCAAGCTCAATGTTGGTAATTTCTCATCCAGTCGAGCAAGGCAGAAATTCTCGAGGACGTGCAATGTTCTTGGGAATTGTTGTGTTTCTTTGTGGTCAAATCTCTTGGTTTATCCTTTCGACATTGCCTGCTTTAATGGCGATCACCGCAGAGGAAGACGTTTCTCTTCCCCGGCAATTACGGACGCCTTGGAAAAATTCCTTCTGGCTCGCGATAGTCTCCGGTGGCCTTGCGACTTTCTCTCTTTTTTTGATGCAGGTCATTCTCTACTCGCCAGACCTATCTGAATCTTTTGCGTACGCGGCGGCTCATACCGGCTCGCAAGACGGATTTCTCTCAAGTAGAATTAGAATGGCTACCTTTGTCGCATCAAAGACTCTTCTTCTAGTTGGGCCGGCCTTGGTCGTCGGAGGATTGTGTGGCTTGGTGTATTGGGCGAGGGGAAAGGCGAGATCCAGATTAGCGCTTGGAGCTGTGGTCGGACTTGGCTGCCTACTCCTAACAGCCCTGGTTTTGATTCGATTTTATTACCGCGAACGCACGGGCTATGCCTACATGTTATTTCCAATTGCAGTCTTAACGGCTTGCGTTTTGGAAAAAACCAGGACGTGGCTCTACCTAGTTTTGGGAGCTTTAGCCATCCCTGGCCTGGCTTATGTTTGTCTGCAGATATCGTCCCCTAAGATATCCCACGCTGGCTCTGCGCTGGCTGCTTTCCTCCAGAAAACGACCAAGCCGGAGGATGTGATTATGAGCAATCTACGTGCACAAGAGCCACCCTTTCCTTCGTGGGACAGCGGAAGTCGTGAAATAACCATGCTCGCGGCAGATCGCTTGCTTTATTATGACATCGAGACCGTGTCGCAACTTATGGACCAGAAAACGGAGTTCCGATCCCAACGGATCGTTCCGAGATATTTATTTTTGTGGAACTCATCGCGACCCGTTTCGCTTGATTTAATGCAATACCTCGAACGCAACGGTCACCTTCTGGTAAACCAATCCTTGACTATCCCGGCTGAAGAACCGTCCCTAGCCTTGCGCCTCAGGTCTTTATACTGGCGGATTATCGGATCGCCTTTCGCGCGCAATGAGGCTGAAAACCAATCCAAGCCCGGAAACATGGGGTTTGAGCTCTATGAATTGCCAATCTCCAAGTGAACCCGACGGCGCTACTACAAATCGCGAACAGTTGTCATTTGCGACTAGTTGAATGGTCAAATGGGGATTTGCCCTGACGATCTGCGGAGTACCAGCATTCACGACACTGCATGAAATCAATCGAATCCGTTTCCGTATGCGGGCTCGGCAAGCTCGGAGCTTGCATGGCCGCGACGTTTGCATCGCGCGGATTTTCTGTGGTCGGAGTGGATATCGATCCTGAGAAGATCGAAAAAGTGAATGCCGCTATTGCTCCGGTAGATGAACCGCTTCTGGCCGAGACCATGGTTGAAGGCAAAGACCGGTTGCGCGCAACCAATGATCCCGCGGAAAGCGTGAAGACTGACGTCTCTTTCTTCATTCCGCCGTCGCCGAGTTTGCCGGATGGAAGCTTTTCCAACGAGTATCTCTTAAAAGCCATGCAACCAGTCGCCAAAGCGATGCGCGACGCTAACAAAACGGGACACATTTTTGTGTGCAGCTCGACGACCACGCCCGGGGCCATTGACGGTGTTCTGATTCCCATGCTCGAGAAGGAGACCGGTTGGACGTGCGGCTCGGAATTTCATGTCTGCTACAACCCGGAGTTCATCGCCCTGGGTAACGTAATCAACGGCTTGCTCGAACCCGATTTCGTTTTGATCGGCGAAAGTGATCCGGCGGCCGGTGCGGCGTTGGAAGAGCTCTATCGACATTACAATCGGAACAAATGCCGGATCGCGCGCATGTCGATCATCAGCGCCGAGCTGACAAAAATTTCGGTGAACAGCTACATCACGATGAAGATCAGCTTCACCAATCAACTGCGAATGATCGCGGAAAAATTTCCGAAAGCTGACATCAACACGATTCTGGATGCGATCGGCACGGACACGCGCATCGGCCATAAGTACTTGCGGGCCGGCCTTAGCTTCGGCGGGCCATGTTTCCCGCGTGATAACCGGCTTTTGGCTTACGCCGCGCGCGAGGTCGGTTCCGAAGCTCCTCTGGCGGAAGCGTCGGACCGGACTAACGAACTAACGAAGTCGAATCTTCTCGAAAAGGTGAGGGAATTGGTGCCGGCCGGCGGTACCGTTTTGGTGCTAGGCCTTTCCTACAAGCCCGATACGTACATCACCGAGGAGTCCGCCGGGTTACATCTCGCTCAGCATTTGAAAAGGCACAGTTACCGTGTGTTGGTTCATGACTTTGCCGCCACACCATCGAATAGTCCTGCTCTCCATGAATTTGAAGTCGTGGACGACTTGAAGGACATCGAAAAGCGAACTGGCATTGATTTGGCGGTTGTCTGCTCCCCCTGGCCGCAATACCGCGGTATTAAGTTGCGTAACTCTGTGAAAATTCTGCCGACTTGGGAGCTTTAGGTGCGAATGCCCGATCCTGCCAGCGAAGAACTAAAAGAAGAGGTCCGGGAATTCTGGAATCGCCTAAGTTGCGATACGCAGATTGCGTCAGCGGCCAAATTCTCGCTGGAATACTTCGAAGAAATTGAAGCGTTCCGCTATCTCGACCAGCCATTTGTTCACGCATTCGCGCAGTTTACTCGCTATCAGGGAAAACGAGTCCTTGAGGTCGGCTTTGGTGCGGGCACTGATTTTATTCAGTGGTTGCGCGCCGGTGCTCATGTCTCCGGAATTGATTTAACGCCCGAAGCCCTCGAAAACTTAACGCACAGGATCGAAGCTTACCACCTTCCCGCTCCGGACCGGATTCTGGTGGCAGACGCGGAGCAATTGCCATTTGAATCGCATGGTTTCGATCTCGGTTACTCTTTTGGCGTTCTTCATCACTCACCGAATACCGAAAAAGCAATTGCCGAACTTGTTCGTGTGGTTCGTCCGGGCGGAGAAATCAAGATTATGCTGTATAATCGACACAGTGTTTACGTGTTCAATCGCTGGGTTAAACTCGCTCTTCTCGCTGGAAAGCCGTGGCAATCCCTAAGTGCAATTTTACGGAACCAGGTAGAGAGCGTAGGCACCAAAGGTTACACTCGCAAAGAAATCGACCGCCTGCTTTCAAAATTTCCGCTTGAGAAAATAGTTGTCCACACAGAGATAACTTCGGCTGATTATCTCTCCGCTTCAGCGCTGCCTTTGCTCAATCTTTTCTACCGATTCTGTCTTCGGCTAGCGGGTTATTCTCGGGAATGGCATCCCTCCGACTACATCGAGCGCCCCACCTCAATCGAAGAGAGAAAGGCTGCTAAAGTGCCACAAAATACGCATGCAAAAACGCTGTTCACTGGGAACAAGTTTGGATTTTTCCACTGCATTACAGCTAGCAAGCGTGCTTAACTTCAGGAATCGGTCCGACGGCAATACCCGCTGTCCGATATTACAGCTTATCAAGCCCAATGTTTGACGAGAATGTCGTTTTCTCACGCATGTGCTTCTTGAGAAACCATTTTCCGGAAATTAAGTCGAGCTTCCCTCGATAGAAGACTTTCTGAAACTGCCTTTTGCCACGGGCAAAGATTTCAAGCAGTTTCCCTTTTATTCCGTCGGGAAAGCCATGTTCTTTGCGGATGATCAAGAATTCTCGGTGCATATTGCGCAAAACTCGACGATCCGCGGATTGGCCATGTTCGTGCAGGCGATAATTTACCAATAATTTCGGGATGTGGCCGACGCGGCAGCCGTTCTGTCCCAAACGCAGTATGAAGTCCGCATCGCAAGAATTCAGAAATGCTTTGTGCCGATAAGCGCCGATGCGCTCGTAAGTACCCTTCCTTACAAAAAGAGTCGGGTGAATGACGTAGCAGATGTTTCCGAACCGCAGGACATCGTAGTCGTAGCCGGCTTCTTCGCGTCGAAAAATCTCGTGACCCTCACCGTCCACGTAAACGACATCGCCAAAAAGGGCATCCCATTCAGGGTTTTGCGCACAAGCGGCCGCCACGTTAGTTAAGGCTCCCTCCCTGTAACAGTCGTCAGCATTGAGAATCGCGATGATTTCCCCGGAAGCGGATTCGATGCCTTTGTTCATCGCGTGGTAATGGCCTTCGTCTTTCTCAGAGACCCAACGCAAATGATTGTAACTACGCACGAGGTCTAACGTTCCATCTGTCGAACCGCCATCGACTACAATGTGCTCCCAATCTTTGTAATCCTGCGAGAGCACACTCTCAATTGTTTCGCGCAGCGTTGCGATCCCGTTAAATGTGGGCGTGACAATTGAGATTTTTAACGCGCACATGGTGCCAAGTATCTTATCTGTTACAGCAAGGCCAGGAAATCGCGACAGCTTTCCGGCGTTTGCGAACCGAAAGGCGCTGATAGAGGTTCGCACTTCATAGCTGCCAGATGGATATTACCTCATTGTGAAAGTCCTTCACCTTTGTAATCTGCCTCTTCCAGTAGATCACCCTGATTACGGACGGGTCCCCTATCATCGACATCCGGGACGGTGGGTGCTGAACCTTGCCGTAGCGCAAAAATCCCATGCTGGAATTGAACCTGAAATCCTCGTTCAAGTCCCTGGAGCGGCACATCAATTTGACACAATGTTTGATGGCATACCGGTCCACTTTTTAGCTGCGCCGGATCGTCTCCGCTCTACGACCTTATTCTGGTTTGACGCACGACGGCTTGCATCGCGCATCTCTGCGCTTCGTCCGGATTTTGTCCATGCACACGGGACCGAGGACGCCTACGGATTGGCTGCCCAACGTAGTCGTTTTCCACATGTGATCACTTTGCAGGGGATTTCCTTTCACATTAACCGAATCATGTCTTTACCTTGGGCTTCGAGAGCGAGAGTCGTCGAACTGACCGAAGCAATTTGTTTACGACGAGCAAGGGATGTCATCGCCAAGAGCGAGTACGTGGCCATGCGTTTGCAGGAGAAATTTGCGCATCTTACAATCCACCGCATTCCGAACACGATTGACTCGCGACTACTCGAGATTCGGGAGCGGAAGGAGCCTAATGTAATCGCATTCGTGGGCACAATTATTCCTTTAAAGGGTTTGGATTTGCTAGGTGATGCGTTGCAAATGGTCCGATCGAAGATGCCAGACGTGACACTTTGGGTGTTCGGCGATCATAAGGACGCGCCGTCAGAATATGAACAAGGGATCAAGAAACGATTTCGCGCAATCTTAGGTGAGCGCGTGATTTTTCATGGCACGCTACCTAATATGGAAGTAGCGCGGCAGGTGGGGAGGGCCGCAGCTCTTGTTGCGCCGTCTCGTGAGGAGATGTTCGGTAACCAACTGGTAGAGGCGCTCGTTGTCGGAACACATGGCATTGTGACTGAAGGCACCGCTATGGCCGAAAATGTCGTGCGGTTTGGCGGTGGAATTGTCGTAGCGCAAGAAGACGCAAATGCTTTAGCCCAGGCGATCATTACAGCTGTAACCAATCCACCCCATCTTCCGGTGGCAGCGGTCCGGAAAAAAATCCACGACTATATGGGGCCCGAAGTGGTCGCACGCCATCATTATAATCTTTATCTCGAATTGCTGAATCGATCTTAAAGCCCAATTGGACGCGGCTTTGTGTTTTAGATCTGTTTAATACACAGTTTTCCATGTGCGGAATTGCCGGAGCCTTTTCATTTCAAGATGACGTTAAACGGTTGGATCTTGACCTGATCCAGCATCGTGGACCCGATTCCAGAGGCGAGTGGGTTTCACCCGATCGAAAGGTGTGGTTAGGCATGACCAGGCTGGCCATTCTCGATCTTTCGCCGAGCGGTAATCAGCCAATGACCGATCCGGCAACGGAGAATATCATCATTTTCAACGGCGAGATCTACAATCACCTGCAACTGCGTCCCGAGCTTGAGCGTCTCGGGGCGCGTTTTGTGGGAACGAGCGACACGGAAACCCTCCTGGCGGCGTATCGGCATTGGGGCGAGGCCATGTTGTCGCGGCTGAAGGGGATGTTTACGCTGGCCATTTATGATCAAGGAGATCGGTCAATTTTTCTCGCGCGCGATCGATTCGGAATTAAGCCGCTCTACATCTTTTCCGGGCCTGATGAATTCGTCTTCGAATCGGAGGTGCGCGGAATTGTGCGACGCAAGAATTTGCGGCCGACTCGTGATTCGATGTTGGCGTATCTTCAATGGGGCAGTTGTCCACACGAATTGCTCCTATTTCCCGATCTGACGGAATTCCCGGTCGGATCGCATCTGCGTGTTACTGCCGATGGCGCGGGCAAACCCGTGAGCTTTTGGCCGCCGAAACGATTCGAAGCGACGAAAGGCAAGTCACTTGAGAAATCCTCGCTTGTCCGAAGAACGCGCGAACTTCTCGAGAAATCAGTCCGCGAACATATTCTTTCGGATGTTCCCGTTGCGTCATTCTTGAGCGGCGGCATCGACTCTTCTGCAATTACGGCGCTCGCCGCCCGTGAGCTCGGACATGAGCTGCATACTTTTTCTGTTGGCTTCGATCAGGAGAGCCACGACGAAAGCGCCTACGCTCGGCGAATTGCGACTGAATATCGAACAGATCACACCGAAATCCGATTGACGGCGGAGGAAGTGATAGAAACGACCCAAGAAGCTGTGTTGAGGATGGACCTTCCATCGACGGATGCGATTAATACTTATATCGTCGCGAAAGAGGTCGCTCGCCGCGGATTCAAAGTCGCCCTCGCCGGCGTCGGCGGCGATGAACTATTTGGAGGATACCCTCCGTTTCGCTTTCTCTCCCGTCTCAAGTATCTGGCCACGATTCCGGGTTTCCTGTTCGAGTTACCCTTACAACTCCACAAGGGCCGACATATTTTTTCTGATGTTCCGCCAAATGTGGATGCCGGAGTATTCGCCCACTGGTGGCGGCGGATATGGAATGGCGGGATGTTTCGTGAGTTTGGCTTTGCCTCTCCTCCCATTGATTACGAACGAACGCCAAAGTTGCGCGATGATTTTGCTCGGATTAGCTGGTCTGAGCTTCGGCATTACATGCGCGATGTCCTGTTGCGCGATTCGGATCAAATGAGCATGGCGGTCTCGCTTGAAATCCGCGTGCCCTTTCTCGACCACGAGTTAGTCGAGTTTGTCCTAGGCCTACCCGCGCGGAAAAAGATGCGTAAAGAAATGATCAAACCGCTCTTGGTGGAAAGTGTACAGGACTTGCTTCCCCGGGAGATCTACGATCGGAAAAAAATGGGCTTTCAGCTTCCAATGGCCGACTGGATGCGCGGACCGTTGCAAGCCTTCACCATTGATGGGTTAGCTCATGTGACCGAGCGCGAACTCCTCACCACATCGCAAGTGCGTGACCTTCGCGAAGGATTCATGACCGGCCAACTGCATTGGCAAAAGCTCTGGGCTTTCGTTGTTCTGGGATGGTACTTGAAAAAGGAAAGTCTAAGCGTTGCCATAGATTAACATCTTAGACGGAATACGCCGTAATGACTTCCCTTGAACTAACTTCGAGAACCGGCCCCTTGGTATATGTGATCGTGCTAAACTATAACGGACGGGAGCATTTGGAATACTGTTTGCCGAGCATCGTGGGAAGCAGTTACCCGAATTTTCGGGTTCTATTCGTAGATAATGGTTCAGCGGATGATTCTGTGGAGTTTGTTTCCAGGACCTTTCCTCGAATTGAAATTCTGCAGACTGGAGAGAATCTTGGCTGGGCCGGTGGCAACAATGCCGGCATCACCTATGCCATGGAACGCGGCGCGCGATATGTTGCCCTGGCCAACAACGACATTCTGGTTCACCCCCAGTGGATCGATGCCGCTGTGGCCGTGTTCGGCGCAGAACCGGACGTTGCCTTTGTCAGTGGTACAGTTTTTGGAAATGTGATTCCGGCGCCAATTGAAGACTATGAAAAAGCTTGTGCTCAGTGGGAGGGAATGAAGTTTTGGCGAACAGACGACTTTCTCTCTGGAATGGCACTCTTTGTTGACACGCGCCTATTTAGTCGAATCGGTATGATCGATGAAGCCTTTTGGGCCTATGGCGAAGAGACCGATCTTGAAATCCGCGCCAAGGCCGCCGGGTTTGCGCGAGCTTTAACCAACGCTCCAATCTGGCATCATTCCTCCGGCACATTCTCCCGCTACCGTTTGCGTGCTGCTTATTTGGCAATCCGCAACGCCATGCGCCTGTCGATCAAGCACGATCGGCCTCTAAGAATGATTAAGACCATCGTTAAGATCTTTTACATCGGTTGTTGGCCATCCTATCGCGGTGATATGAAGGATGTGACCGTCGCCCGCCTCCGGCCTCGCAACGTGATCGTGAATTTCGGGCTCGATTTGTACTGCTTGGGTTGGAACTTACTTCATCTTCCAAAGACACTTCGGCGTCGCCGTGATGACTATGCTTTAATCCGTCAATTAGCATGAACGAAATACCGTGAAACAGAATATAGTTCAATCCAGTTGAAATTGGCACCTGTAGCACGCCAACAGCGTGAGCAAATTCCCTTTGCGCATAGACAGGCAGGTGGTTTTCAGTGACATGAACACGGCTCTCGTTAGGGAACAAATCAGAACTCAGGCTCGCCCGTGCTGTGCTTTATGCGGCAGTTTCGGCAAATTCATACATCGGAAGCTGACCGATCGTCTCTTCGGTGCCCCTCAAACGTGGGATTTGAAAAGATGTTCCAACTTCATGTGCCAGTTGATCTGGCTCGACCCGATGCCCTTGGAGGAAGACATCGGAAAAGCCTACATCTCTTATTACACCCACGATGCGCCGCAAATTGAACCACAAGGCCAACTAGGGTTGGTGCGACGATCCTATCGACTGCTGAAACAGTCTTATCTGGCGGACAGGTATGACTACGACACTGGGGTGGGGAAAGGCGTAGCCGGGAGTCTTGGAAAACTTCTATACCTTATACCCCAGCGCCGGCGCAGAGTAGATGAGGAAGTGCGTTTTCTGCACTGGACTCCACAAGGCCGACTGCTGGACGTAGGATGCGGATCGGGTCTGTGGCTGTTGCTGATCGCCCAACTGGGGTGGCAGGTTGAAGGGGTGGACTTTGACGAGCAGTCGGTAAGCATTGCAAGGCAACAGGGGTTATCAGTTCACCTTGGTTCGTTGGAACAACAAAATTTCCCAAGTGGGAGCTTCGATGCGCTGACTCTGAGTCACGTGATTGAGCACGTTCCGGATCCGGTCCGAACGATTGCGGAATGCGTCCGAATTCTTAAACCCGGCGGACAGATTGTTATTTATACTCCCAACGCTTCCAGTTTGGGACACCACCTCTTCAAGCAACATTGGCGGGGATTAGAACCGCCACGTCACTTACATCTCTTCGGCCCAGCTTCAATGCGTACGCTTTTGGATCGGGCGGGTTTTAACCAAATCTCGATCCGCGCCCGCAATTCCCTCCATATTTGGAAGCAAACGTTCGGGCTCTGGGCACAATCATTCGGAGCCCGCCGCGGTTTTCCGAAACTTGCCGCTTCTCCCGGCCCGTATCTTTTTACATTCCTTGAAGCGTGCTGGCGTATCCTGAAGCCGAAAGCGGGCGAATGGCTTTCGGTCACGGGGCGGAAAGGTTAATAATATTAAGACTGCGAACCGAAGCTACTTCGGCCTGGTTTCGTCTATTAATGGCTGAGGTTCCGCGACCTTGGCCTTTCGGGTTGGCAGGTCCGCGAGAACGAATAAACAGGGAACAAGCAAGACAAGTCCCTGTAGCAGCCATGTTGCCTGTACCAGCCAAGCAACCGATATTGCTGATCGCGTGCCGGGGAAAATAAAAAGCGCACCGGCAAAGAGCGCAAGGCAGCAGACGCGCACCAGCGCGATCTCACGATACCGACCGACTGACCATAGAAGTGTCACCGGCAAATACGCAAACGCGTATGCAAGGCTCAGGCTGGCAAATGCCTGGAAGATTGGAACGGCTCCTTCCCATTTCGGGCCGAAAACGAACAGCACGATGGGACGGGCGAAAAAGAAGAACACTACCCAGTTCACCAAGCCGCCGGAGAACACGATCGCGGCTGTGCGGGCGAGCAGCCGCCGGCGCGCGAAAGCCGTTTCACATCGGGCCAGACCAACCACGGTGGGGCTCGTGACAAACGAATATAAAAGCATATGACTGATGGGTGTGTAGCCAAAGGCACGGTTGTAAAAACCGAGAGCAGCCTCGCCGCGAAATTTGCCGACGAACCAGCTATCCAGTCGATTCAGGCCCTCTTCCGAGGCACGAATAAGCCACATCCAGAAGCCCTCACGGAAAATGTCACGGCCAATGTTCCACGCCGGTTTCACGAAGACGGTCCGTCCGGAGTAATGCCGATAAAGGAAGAAGTCGATGCAAACGCCTCCAATACTCGGAAGCGTGAGCGTGTACGGACCCCATCCCAAAAAGGCGACGGGAACGACTACCGTAACGCAGAAGAGAATTCCTAAGAGCGCGGACATCAGGTTCGGTTTGAAAATGCCTAGCCCTTCGAGGTAGTAGCGTTGGATATAGTTCAATTCCCGCCACGACTCGCTGATTCCGCAAAGGAGGCAAAGGACGGCGGTCCGATGCTGGCCACGAAGGTAAAACCAGACGACAAGGGAAACAACGATGGAAAACCGCACAAACCCAACGCACCAAGCGAAGCTGGCTGCCTTAGTATGGAGTTCGGGTGTCCGGCCCCCATCCGCGACCAGCATGGGATTCAGGGTCCATGTCGCCGGAAGCAGTGCAAGTAGGACCGAGGCTAGGGCAAAACCGAAGGCGCCGAAATCGGCCGGATAGAGAATCCGCGCCATGATGACTCCAAACGCCAAACCGAATCCCTGTGCGACATAGATCGCAAGCGACTGCCAGATATGGTTTCGCAAAGTATGCCGAGATTGGAGACTGACTAGTATCGTCGCGAGAAGTCCCATGTGCTGCAGTCTCGTTAGGAATTGGTAGATGCGACGCAATCATGCGGACGCAACTCCGATATCACCTGCCGGCGATTTAAGTTTGTAAGATTTCCTCAGGGTGCGTTGTCTCGAACCGCCCCCCTCGCGCTCCTACTAGTGTATTTTTACGATCTTGTCTCAGGCCGATAGCGAAGCTCACGATAACCCCGTAAATCCACCAACGAGTGAACGGATCCTCCGCACTGTGACCGCCCGTCCAGGAGCGCAAGACATCTTCGATAAAAGCCAGTAGAATCATAAAGCAGAGAGTTCGGATCGGGGTTTCATGCAGACTCCCGCGATACACACCATAGCTAACGACAATCGCCTGCAGCCAAAAGATGCCCCAGAAAACGGCTGCAGGAAAGCCGAAGTCTGCCCAAATGCCAAGCCACGTATTATGCCATGACGACCCGAGAGCCATCACCATTATGCCAAATTCGTTGATGTCAGTTGCTGCGCGGCCCATTCCGTAAATTTCGCGCGCATTTACTCCGTAACCCTGCCCCACAAATGGATGCTGTTTGATGTTTTGCCAGGCTAGTTCTCGCAGCTCCTGTCGAAATGGATCAATGCCCCTTTGGAATTGCGATCGTACCTCCCAGTCCCATTTGCCGGGTAAATAAGAGAGCGACCGTTGTACTTGAAGCGGCAAACGGAAAAGAGTGCCCTGGCCCATCGTAAGGACAAACATCAGAAGCGCCGCAAGCAGCGCGCTGCAAAAGACATAAAAGTGCTCTTTTCGAAGTATCGCCGCGATCAATGGCGTCAAAAGCACGGTGGCGAATCCTGCTCGTTTGCCGCTAATTGCTGCGACTCCGATACACAAAAGCGCTAGCAAAAGTGCCCCCGGTTTAGCGAAGCCGAAGATTTCGCGCACTTTATATCGAGAAACTAACCAAAGCATGAACCACGTGGCCGGAATGGCCATTGCTTGCTGCCAAGTATAGTACGCTTCATCGGAACTGAGATCGTTGTACAGGTGTGATGGGAAAAATTTATATTCAACAATGTTAACAGCCATGGTGATCACCGACCCGATGAGTAGAAGTCGAATAAGCCATTTGGCATCACGTTCGCTGATTTTCTGGTTGGCAACGATCAGAAAGGAAGCGAGACCGAGTGCGATTTTGAAATAGAATCGCGCACCGCCAGTCGAAGAACCTGAGGACATAAGTCCGACAGGATGAACCATGAAAATGATTCCTGCCCAGACCGTGTAAAGAATTACGCCCGCATGTGCCTTTCTAAATAAGGTTATCCCGCGCGAGACGATTGCAAAGCGACACACGAAGATGATGCTGCAGACTGCGATGGCGATTTCCGGGAATTCGAAAGCACGCCCATGAAACGGGATCGCCGGCACATTAAACGAAAACGCGACTGGGATCAGCATCCAATACTTAGATCCCATCGAAAAGACGGCAATTAGTGCAGCAATGGCGAAGAAAATCAGGTAAATCTGTACGAATTCACCTTGCCCAATCGCTGTGCCGATGAAGAACGTTGCGGCGAGAGCGACAAGGGTGATGATAATCAGCGGTAACCGCGGGCCAATGGATTGAAGAGAGTTCGGTGACGCCATGCTGCGTTGCTACTTTGTATACGGAATTCTAATAATTAATGGGGATACACAGGAGGGGAACCAATAGTTGCCAGCATTTATCGGTCCGGACTTATCGTTGTTTCTCATTGCGCAGCTCTCCGATTAATGATGGCGCGATTCTTCATTAATGCCTAGATATTATTGATTTTGGCGACCAAGACTTTGGAGTTCTTTCCAACCCGGTTAGGGCCTTTGCAAGGAGGGTAAAACATGGCCGTTGAAATCGCGGTTGTTTCGTGCGGAGATATTTCGTCCTTTCACATAATACTCCATAGTATTGTCGCCTGAGTTATCCGTAATAGTCATCCCGTTTGCGTTAGTTGAATAAATCGCTCGCCAACCCGCATAACCGCTACCACTTTCGTCTTTTACGAAAACATTCTTGGTGATAACCGTATTCCGTGCATCGGTGGTGACGCCGTAACTGTGCCCCCCGTTGACTTGATTTGTAATTTGGAAATAGTTTTCCGAGATTACAAAGTCCGAAGCATCTTCGCCCGTTGCCTGGGATTGAACGCCAGTCCCGAAAATATGTTCGAAGGTGTTTTTTTTGACGACTAGATGTCGCAGGGTGCCGGTATCATGATGAATGCCTTGGGAATCATAGGTATAGCAACCTGTGACTGTGAGGCCATCGTTATAAGCAAGATTTATGAGGCCGCTTTCACAGCGAGCGAGGGCTTGGCAGTTCACGGCACCAGATCTCTTTAACGGATTTGTCTTGCTGTAGCCGAAGAAGGCAATCCCTGCCTGGTAATCACCGCGTGGAGTGTCAATCACGCAGTCGTACGCCCAACAGTTCGATGCGCCGCCGGCAGCAGCATTGAATCCCAATGTAAAGCATTCGGTTTTGCTGGCACTATCACCATAAGCGTTGATTGCGCGTACTTTTCGGTAACTGTTGTTGGATCCAACGAGAAAAGCACAAATTAGTGCCTTGTTCGTTTGAGGTGACGCCAAGTTTTGCCAGTTGGCATCTATGGTAAGATTCTCAATTGTGACATTGTTTGCAGGAGGATCGAGAACTTGATTACCCATCACTATGTGTTTCTGAAAATGTACGTTTGGCCAGTCGTCTGGTAGAACGGCAAGTTTGACCGTGGAACCGTTGCCCAACAGATGTAGGCCACTCTTGACTGTCCAACCTTTGGAATTGTCGTGCCATTTGAGACCATTGGTAAAAAAAATGGATCCGGGAGCGAGGCTTACTCTTGTATTGATCGGCAAGCCGTCCATAATGCTGTCAAACTTATCGCTGGTTGAGCCATCGTAAGGATCGGACATCGTGCCGCCACCAGAGAGCCCGTCACCGCGGATGGCGATATAGATGTCGTTGCGGTGAGTTTTCGACGAATTTGAGGCGACGATGTGTTCCCGAGCGACGCCTGTAATCGAAGTTCCCGTAAACCAGACGACGGTAAAAAAAAGAGAGAAATGCTTCACCCTTGTCTTGCTATATGGTAATTATGGTTTTCACGCACCGCATGTTAACCTCGATTTATCCAGTTTGGAAGCTCACGCGCCAGTCGAATTGTTGTGTCCAGAATAGAAAAAATGGTGGGCCGACGCCGGCAAAAGGCTACCAGAAAGCAACTTGCATTAGGAAGAAATGGCTAGTTGTGTCGCCAGACTAAAGATCGGGATTATTTAGTCGTAAACTGAAAGCATAACCGTATTAGAACTGGACTGTGGAGGTAGAAATTAAAGAGGCGTCAGCGCTTGTGAGTTCGACGGAGGATCTTCCTGTTCAATGGGGGTTCTGCGCCCTCGTTACAGATCGGATCGCTCGGAAATTTGTTTGGGTTTTTCAGTTGCTCTTCATTGCGGTCGCGCTGCTGGGCATCGACTCCCCCTTTCTTTCAGTTCATTTTGAACGTCAAAACCAGACTTTCGACATTGCGCGACACGTTTTTCAAGATGGTTGGCAAGCCGTTCTCTTTCCTAAGGCTTCTTTCTCCTTGCCGACCCACCCGACTCAACCATTCACAATCGCTCGTCTCGAGGTCCCGTTTTACGGGATATTTGCGTGGCCCTTAGCAGTGGTCACTGGTCATGAGCGCGCCGCAGTCCGACTTGTTGCGGTGTTTTTTGCGGTTCTCTCCATAAATTTGATTTTTCGAATTTTGCGCCACTGGCTCGATCCTGGCCCGGCGCTCGTTGGGACATTCGTTTGGACTACGGCTCCGCTCGTCCTCCATTTCGGCGGAGTACCCATGCCGGATATACTTTGCACGACCGGTATCCTCGCGTCCTTTTATTTCGCCCTTCGCGGCAGCCTAGGGTTTTCGAGTGCCGCCTTCCTCTTTTCGATTCTTGCCAAGGAAAGTGTTATTGGTTTCGGTCTACCAATCCTCGTCGCTTTACTCATCGCAAAGGGCTGCCGTTCGCTTAAGCAAGCGTCAATCCTAACATTGGTCTGGGGGATGGCGCCGCTATTAGGACTCGCCGCGTGGATTTCGCTCGATGCGTTAGTTCCCCACATCGGGTGGAATCTCTACGGTCCAGGTCTGAAGGAGCGAGGTCGTATTCAAGAACTTGTTAGTCCAGTTTTTTACCTCAAGTCTTTCGCCTGCCTTTTTCCGTTTGGTCTAGGCCTCCTAGGCGCACTTGGGATCTTGGCAGGTATAGCAAGCCCAATTCGCCGCATTAATTCGTGGCTGTGGTGGTCGATTATAATCTCTTGCACCTTCTACATTGTGTTTGTCCTTCGGAAGATAACCGAGCCCCAATATTTCTTGCCTCTTTTGATTTGGTTAGTAATTGCCGCATCGTTTGGCTTCGCGCGATTGCTCCAACGAATTCGTCCAAGCGTGTCGTCGACCAGTCTAATTTGGGCGGCAGTCTGTGTTCACATTTTGTTGGTTTGCTTCATGGTCTTGGATTTGAAGAGTTCTCGTGTCATCGATTTTGCTAGTATCGAAGAGGCTGGGCAGCTTATTCCTTTGAATGCCCGCGTTATAGTCGCCTATCGCCATTATGGTGCGGCGCCAGCAGTCTGGTTGGATCGAAATGTGATCGCTATTTCCGGGCGAGAGGAACATCCGGCCGACACAGTTCAGGCCTTACAGACCGTCGGTTTCACCCATTTGATGATTCTCGACTTGGAAAGCCGCTATAGTGCCCCTGAAACGACTTTCAAGGTGATGATCCGGCAAAGTTTTGACGCGCTCCTCAATCGACGGATTAGAAGAGGCGAGCAGTTGACACAATTTACGGGCGTAGACTCCCCGGTTCGGCATTTTTGCGATCAGCATTATTCAAAACTACTCGAACGCCCACATGTGATTCTTTATTCGCTGCTTGCAGCTCGGTAGGCGGCTCATTCGCCCGTAGGCGTTTTGGCCGCGATCGTTATGCCGCAGGCTTCACTGCAATGATCAGAAACTGCTTTCCGAAAAACCGCCAAAGAGGCTGAAGGACAAGAAAGACGCGAAGGAAGGCCGCGGGATATTTTGGCCCGTTCACCATAGTGTATGGAAGAAATCTTCCGATGCACTTTTGAATCTGAAATCCGATTACCATCAGCGCCTCTTTTAGGGACATCTCTGTCAGCGGCACATGGTGATCCCAAAAGTCCCAATATTCTCCGGGCAAGTATTTAATATTTGGCCCGATCGCGACAAGCCGGCCACCCGGCATGAGGCAACGATAGATTTCCCTTAACGTGCGTTCCAGAGATTGCTTGTCTGGCAAATGTTCAAAGAAATTACTCGTAAAAACCGTCCCCAGCGAGCCGTCTGCAAGCGGCCATCTCGCAGAGCAATCTTGATGAAAGAATTGCACTGAGGAGGCGAGAAACCTGGGAGAGTCCGGGTTCATGTCCATGCCGAACTTTGTGCCGCATTGGATGTTGTTAATGAACTCACCATAACCGCACCCAAGATCTAACACGGGCTGCTGTGTCAGAACGTATTGTTGAAGGTAACGACTGAGCACCGACCAAATTTGGTTCCGATATTCCAGATCGCCTTTGAAACGCAGATCATAAATCCGTTGTAATTGTTCGGAATCATTTGGACTCATTGTTTTCGGTAATCGCCTTTGCTGAAATATTTTTCCAACCAGACATAGAGGCAGATAAACAAATACCGACTGCCCATCTCTCTGATCTGGAGTTTTGCCTTTCCAGATCTGCGGTTCCGCCACGTAATTGGAATGACCGTCCATGTATAGCCGCGGACGATCGCCTTGAGTGGAATCTCAACGGTTAGGTTGAAATGGGGAGACAAAAACGGCTGACAGCCCTCGATCGCTTCGCGCCGGTAAGCTTTAAAAGCGTTCGTGGTGTCGTTTAGCGGAAGGTTAAACAATAACCGCAGAAAGAGATTCGCGATTCGATTAATGCAGTATTTCAACCACGGATAATCAATTACGCCTCCGCCTTTGACAAAACGGCTCCCGAAAACGCAGTCGTAACCTTCATTGAGTGCCATCCAGTAGCGCACGACATCGCGACAATCATCGGATTCATCGGCCATCATAATGACGACCGCGTCACCTTTCATCACGTTGATACCGCGAGCTATCGCGCGTCCGAAGCCGTTCTCGCCATCGTTCTTAACGATGACGAGTTCGCTGATGTGGTGGGTAAGTCCCTCCAGGATATTCCAGGTGCTGTCCGTACTCCCGTCGTCGACGACAATGATCTCATGCGGGATCTCGCGCAGTTTCAGCTCGAGATGCAAATGTTCCACGGTGGAGGCAATGCAGCCCTCCTCGTCACGGGCAGGGATGATCACGGAAAGGAGCTTTAGCTTTGGGCCTGTTGCTCCGGTACCCAAAATCTTAGAAATCGGGGGATTTAACTGAACAGGGGTCTCAACAGTGGTTCGCATTCCTCAGCCCATTGTGCTACTTCGGCGGTCGTTTGCGCTACAGTTTTCGTGGGGCGCCATTTCGTCCGGCTGAAAAGGCGCGCGCAATCGCCGATGTAAATTCGAACGTCATTGGGGCGATTCTTAGGCTGGGATTCGATTGGTAGCTCCTCCCCGATCAGCTCCTTGCAAATGGCAGTTAGCTCACAAAGCGAAACTGAGTTTTCCAGGCCCCCGGAAACGTTGCCCATCCATCCCTCCCATTGGTTGAACGAGCTGATCTGTTCCTTCACAAGCTGCGCCAGATCGTCGACGTGCAGGATATCACGGACCTGCTTTCCCTTTCCGCCGTAACCGATGTAGCTCAGAGGTTTGCGGAACAAATGATGAAAAACCCAAAGGGCCACGAAACCTTGGTCAATCTTGCCCATTTGCCACGGGCCGGCGATGACGCCGCAACGGTTGACGATGGCCCGAAGATCGAACGCAGCCCGATACTCTTCAATCAAAGCTTCACTGGCGAACTTCGTAAATCCGTAAAGCGAGCGAGCGCCTTCCATAGTTAAACTTTCGGAGACTCCCGCGGATGAAATTCCCGGTGTTCCGATATCCTTCCATCGAAACCGTGTGTCTTCTTCTGTCCACGGATGCGCCTCCAGAGGAGCAATCGGATAAACGCGCGATGTAGAAAGAAAAAGGACTTTGGATTTCCAGGCGCGCGCGCGTTCCAGACAATTATAGGTGCCGACCAGATTCGTCTGGAAAACATAATCGGGGCTGCTGTTGTGACCGGCGAGAACTGAGGGTTCAGCGGAGCATTCAAGAATTAGCTCAAATGCGTCGTTAGGAAATTGATCCGAAAAACGGATGTCCCCACGACAGAAGGAAATGCCTGCATCCTGCAGCCGGTTGAGATTCAACTCCGAACCCCGACGATGCAGGTTGTCCAGGCAGGTTATATGGCAGCCGGGATATTGGCCTTTGAGAAATAAGGCCAAATGGCTTCCGATGAAGCCCGCGCCGCCCGTGATCAAGATCGACTGCGGAAACACGTTCACCGGTTAGGGAAAAACTGAAAACTGAAAACTGACATTAAGAAGTTGAGATGTTGAGAGGTTGAGGAGGTTGAGAAGCGGGGCAACGAAGAGCGCGGAACAGCGTGGGATCACAAGACAACGGGACAACGGGACGATAGGACCACGAGACCACAGGAGTACGAGACCACAAGACTATCTAGGGTTGCCCGTCATGTTCGTCCGCGGTACGGGGCAATTTCCCTCCGTGAAAGGCCCGGGCCACCTCTTCCAAGTCCTCCAAAACCTTGATCTTTTCGGCGAAGGAGAGCGCGGCATCTTCCAGACGGCTTTCGACGTTATGACGCCGCCACATCTTCTTTTCCTCTTCAGAATAGGCTCTAAGGCTTGGTCGCTTCGGATTCATTGTTTTCGATTTTCCCGAATTAAGATAAGCTCTTCGATATCGGCCAAATCTTGCGGACGGCCCGAATCCCGTTTCATTCGAAGTAATTCCTCCAGACACAATATGGGAGAAGCAATTCCGGCCACATTCTCCCATTTTGCTTTGGCAAATTGTTCATCGAACTCAAAGGGCTCGTCCACGAAAATATCGAGACGAGTGCTCTTGGGTTCCTGGTTTCGCATTTGAAAAACGATCATGTGTTTTTCTTGAATCCATTTTTCCCGCACTTTGTGATCAGCAAATTCCGATGCGTCGACCGGAATCAGAGGTTGGTAGCCGATCGTCTTGAGCGCGGCCATGGCTCGCAAAACGTTGTCGTGGTCCAACTGCAACACAATATCCATGTCGACCGTAGCTCGGACGTAGCCATGAGCGACGACGGCCAAACCTCCAACGATCAGGTATCGAACCTCGGCGTCGTTGAGCGCACGCAGGATTGCTTCGACATCGCGCAGGCGCATCGGGTGGTGATTCTCAGATGATATCCGCGAAGGTGCGCTCGGTTTTGCGGAAGTACCAGATGCCGGTGACCAGGACGATGGCGATGGTGATTAGCGATATCTCGAGGCTTTGCCAGGGGAATGCGGTTTTGCCGCCGGAGATGGACCAGCGGAAGCCGTCGATTACTCCGACCATCGGGTTCAGATCGTAAAGGAGCCGCCATTTTTCGGGCACGATCGAGCTGCTGAAGCCGACCGGCGAGATGTAAAGGCCGAACTGGACGATGAACGGGACGACGTAACGAAAGTCGCGGTACTTTACGTTCAGCGCGGCGAGCCAGACGCCTGCTCCGGCCGACGCCAGCAACGCGAGCAGCGTGAACACCGGCAACATCAGGACGGGTGTTCCGGGCCAGACTTTGTAGATCGCCATCAACACGGCGAGCAACACCATCGAGATCGCGAAATCGACAAAGGAAACAATGACTGAGCTGGCCGGAACGATCAGGCGCGGGAAATAGACTTTCGAAATCAGGTTGGAATTGTTGATCAAACTGCCGCTGCCTTCCGTGAGCGACGTGGCAAACAATTGCCAGGGCAACATTGCCGCGAATACCATGACCGGGTAGGGCACGCCTTCCGCCGGCAGTTTTGCAATCCGGCTGAAAACGAATGTGAACACCAACATCGTCAGCAGCGGCCGCAAGACCGCCCAGAGCACGCCGATTACGGTTTGTTTGTAGCGCACCAATACGTCGCGCCAGGCCAGAAAATAAAAGAGCTCGCGATACCGAAACAGGTCGCGCCAGTAATTGCGCTCGGTGTGACCGGCTTCGATGATCAGTTCAGTCGTGGCGTCGTGAGACATGGGATTGGGGAAAGTAGAAAGTAGAATTTAGAATGGAGCGAACGGGATGAGCGACATAGAAGGTAAAGCTGCGTAGGTAGCAGTGAGTGAGTGTGGGCAGCGAGCGAATTTCAAAGTAGAAACGCTGAAATGAAGAGTTACAAAAGTAAGGTGGTCAGTGTCCGTGGTCAGTAGTCCGTAGTCCGTAGTCCGTTGTCCGTGGTCAGTAGTCCGTAGTCCGTAGTCCGTTGTCCGTGGTCCGTAGTCCGTTGTCCGTGGTCCGTTGTCCGTTGTCCGTTGTCCGTAGTCCGTTGTCCGTTGTCCGTTGTCCGTTGTCCGTTGTCCGTTGTCCGTTGTCCGTTGTCCGTTGTCCGTTGTCCGTTGTCCGTGGTCCGTGGTCCGTGGTCCGTTGTCCGTGGTCCGTTGTCCGTGGTCCGTAGTCCGTAGTCCGTAGTCCGTAGTCCGTAGTCCGTGGTCCCGTCCGGGAGCACTCGTTGGGCCAAGGATACGATAACGGTTCAGGGGAGACAAGGGGGGAGGGGGTAAAGCTGAAAACTGACAGCTGAAAGCGGATCCTCCTTCGTCCCGCAGTCGCGGGACTACGGCGCGACAAGAAGGCTAACAGCGGAAAGCGCACTGAACAGGGGCTGATCTGGATCCTGGATGTGGACGGCTCGGAGAGCCGTCCCTACCTGGTCAGGGCCGCTGGCCTCTGACCTCTCAGCCCGGCTTCTTGCAGTCGGCTAATACACAGAGATAGACCGAGTGGCTCGTGTCCTGTTCCCGGGCGATTCGATTTGCTGCGAAAAATTTGTCCGCCTGCCAATGCAGATGATGCCTACCTTTTCGATAAAGGAATCGAACGACCGCGGCAAGATACTCGAAGAGCGTTCCCTTCGGCGCGCGGATGGTTGTGTAATGCAGATCGAAAAGGAAGATCAGGGCTCTTGGGCCGGTCGTGACCCGGTAAACCTCGCTGACTTCGAACCCAGCTTGCTCGGATAATTTCCTGAGCCCACCCGCCGTCCAACGTTGAAAATCGTAAGGGCATCCATGCTCCTCGAACATGCCGTGAGTGGAACAAACCAGTCGCCCCCCGGGCTTGAGAACACGCAAACATTCCCTCAAATAAAGAGAAGGGTCTTCCACGTGCTCCAGGACCTCGGTTGACCAGACCATATCGCAAGATTCGTTTCGGACATCGGGCAAACCGCCGTTCTTAACCTGAAAGTCCAGCTCTCGTCCGCCGGGGATATCGGCGCGCAGATAGTTCGCGTTCGGAAACAGGCCCCGATAAGGTGAACCGCCGCAACCAAAATCTAGAATGGTGATCGGGGCATCGGTCCGGAACTTTTCCAGAATGAGCCGCAAATCCGAGAGGTGGATATATAATCCATCTCCTGGATGCGGCTTGAAGCGCTCGCGAACATAATTTTCACTCTGAAGGATGGCCGATAATTCACTGTCGCTAATTCTCGACGGTTCGGGCGCGAGACCCAGAGTCTCCATCAATTTTGGCGCAGGGGAAGCGATCGACATAACTCAACGGCAAGGGGTTTCTACGTAGAAACCTCTCAGTGTCCGATCTTATCGCATAATTATTAAAAACCATAACCTAGATTTCGTGTAGGATCCGGGCTTACAGCTGGGAGCCGGGGCGGAAAGCGAGCTCAAAGCTGAAAGCTGACAATTGAAAGCTGAAATCGGAACGAAAATTAAGAGCTGATCGGGATGCGCGGAGCAAGGAGCAGGGAGCTGACAGCTGTTGAGAGGTTGAGGAGTTGAGAAGTTGAGTGGTTGAGGCGTTTACGGGGGAAACGTGGATTTTGAGTAACGGCTTGAGAAGATCGTTGGACACGGCAGATTCGCGAAATGAGTACACAACCACAATATCCGTTCGAGAAGCTTCGGGTCTGGCACGCTGCTAAAGAATTGGCGATGTCCGTCTATCGCGTGACGGCCAAGTTTCCGCGGAGTGAGGTCTACGCGCTGACAAGTCAGTGTAACCGTGCTGCAGTGTCGGTCGCAGCGAATGTAGCCGAGGGTAGCGCCCGCCAGAGCCGCAAAGATCAGGCGCATTTTTCCGAAATCGCCTACAGCTCGTTAATGGAACTCGCATGTTTGATTATCCTTTGCCAGGAGCTCGGCTTACTATCAGCGGAAACCGAAGGTTCCTTACGCCAATCGATCGAAAGCGTGTCGGCACAACTTAACGCGTTACACCGGAGTCAGCGGGCACGGGCAAACTGAGTCTCCTCAACATCTCAACTCTTCAACGTCTCAACAGTTCAGCTCATGCATGATTTCTTATTGTCCGTTCTTCTCGGTATCGTTGAGGGAGTCACGGAATTCTTGCCGGTGAGTTCGACGGCGCATCTGCGCATCGCCGAGGCGCTTTTTCATCTCGATCTGAAGGACGCGTTCTGGAAGATGTACACGATTGTTATTCAGCTCGGCGCTATTCTGGCTTTGCCGGTTTATTTTTGGAACCGCATCCTGATGTTCCTGCGCACATTTCCGGCCGGCGAACGCGGCGATCGAACCATTGTCACGCATCCGCTCATCCTGACCATGATCGCTTTTGTTATCACAGCGATCCCGGCCTGGGCGCTGAAGAAACAGATCGGCGCGAATTTGGAGAATCTTTACGTTATCGGCTGGGCCATTCTCATTGGCGGCGTCATCATGTGGATCGTCGATGCAACTTTCACCCGGCCGCGCGTGAATCACATGGAAGAGATGAGTTTGTTTCAGGCTGTTTGGATCGGCGCGGCGCAAATTCTGTCCGCCGTTTTCCCGGGAACTTCGCGGTCAATGT
Organism: Verrucomicrobiota bacterium; assembly: GCA_041167085.1. Lineage (GTDB taxonomy): Bacteria > Verrucomicrobiota > Verrucomicrobiia > Chthoniobacterales > UBA10450 > DATFCK01. The sequence goes on along the minus strand of JBEEGV010000050.1, from coordinate 19,911 downwards.
CCACGATCGCAGCCGGTCAGGTGGCAGGGATGTCGCGGCCGGCGGCGTTGGAGTTTTCCTTTTTTCTCTCCATTCCGACGATGGTGGTCGCGACCGGATACGACCTCCTGAAAACAATCCGGCCGCATCACTCGGCACCTGAAGACACACTGGCTCCGCTGCATGTGGATGCCCATGGATGGATGGTTCTGGCCATTGGCGCTGTGGTTTCGTTCGTGGTTGCGCTGATCGTCGTTGCCTGGTTTATGCGCTGGGTCCGGGAGCACGGTTTTGTGCCGTTCGCGGTTTATCGAATCGTCCTCGGTCTCGTTATTTTAACTTTGCTATGGCGTCATCTGATATAACTGCGATGGAAACGAATACGATGCTGCCCGATCTGCAAAGTTGTGTCCTCTGTGAAGATGTGCGTTGCGAATTCAACGGCATGCAGACGCTGGTCGGCGTGATCAATGTCATTCCGGCGCCGACTTTGCCGATCAATTATTTGCGGCTCTGCATTTGGACCCGGTGGTGCAGCGGCGCCGGCAAGTTCAAGCAGAAATCGCGAATTGTCGGTGTGGATGAACAACAGGTCATCGCGCAGGCGGAAGTGGAGTTTGTCCTGCAAGAAATGGAAGGGCACGCGACCAACGTTCATTATTTCGGCGGGGTGCAGTTTCAGCAGTATGGGCTTCATCACGTGGAGATCTATCTCTCGGACGAATTGCGGCTGCGGTTTCCGTTGCCGGTCGTTCAGCTCAAGCGCGTACCGGCGTAGGGCGCTGTAGGTAGGGACGGCTCTCCGAGCCGGCCGGGTGGGTGCGCAGGTCAGATTCGAAGACGGACATCTCGGAGGGATGTCCCTACCTTGTCATGCTCATGCTCGTGCTCGTAATCGATCCCATTTTGCCCGGACATCTCGGAGAGATGTCCCTACCTGGGCGGGGGACGCCCCGACGGAGCGGGGCGGCCAGACCTGAATTTTGGAGGTCCCATAGTAACAAGGGGCTTGTCATCTCCTGCGCGTTGTTCTAAAACGGCGGCTCTTCATGCCGAAAACAGCCTTAATCATGGCGCTTTGCGGGTGTGCTCTTCTGCGGCAGATGCATGGGCAGGATGTGTTCATCGGCGGGGACGAATCAGCCCGGCCGAAGGGGCCAGCGGCGAAGAAGGAAACGGTGGTGCGTCCGATCGTGCAACAGCCTGCCGCGAGCAAAGAGAATTTTCCCAAGGCACAACCGGTAGTTAAGACGACTCCTCAGACGTCACCGGTCCCGACGCATCTCGTGCGTGTCCCGGCGGTGGCGATGCCGACGGCGAAAACCCAGATTGCAAAGGCGCAACCGGTGGCACCCCAGCCAACGAAGGCCCAGTCGCCTGTCGCGCAGAGTTCAAAACCGGCGTCCGCCGCTTCCAAGTTTAGCATGCCGAGACCCCAGGACATGCGTCTGACCAGAGTGGAGGGACCCGCCGCGGAGCCGTCGAGCCAATTGCCTCTGAAAACGAAGGAGGCAACCCTGCACATCTTCAATGCGCCGATGGAAACGGCGTCGACCAAGTTGGCGGACGGTTTTGATTTCCCCGTGGGCAAGCCGGACGCCCAGGGATATTACAAGGCGCGCGGTTTTCGTTCTCATGGCCACCTGGGCGAAGACTGGGACGGCATTCGGGGTGGCGACACCGATTTGGGCGATCCGATTTACAGCATCGGCGACGGGATAGTCGTTTTCGCGCGCGACTGTCATATGGGATGGGGCAACGTACTCATTGTCCGGCACACCTATCGCGAGGCGGGAACGGTCAAGACGGTGGACGCCCTCTATGGACACCTAAACAATTTTGCGGTGCGGCGGGGTCAGATCGTGAGCCGCGGACAAAAGATCGCCACCATGGGCAATGCTCACGGACTGTATGATGCGCATTTGCATCTCGAGGTTCGCAAAAATATCGAGATTGGAATGAGCCGCTCCGCGTTCGCGCAGGATTCCACCAATTACTATGACCCGAGCCAGTTCATCGCCACGCACCGTCATCTTCAGGGCGGTGGCGCCACTTACCGCGTCGCGATGAACACATTTGTGCGCGACTCAAGAATTAACTGGGCGGCCACGAAGAACTATTCGCACTCACATCATGGCGGCGGCACAGGCGAATCGGCGGTGGCGCTAAAGAAAGCGGTCGCGGCGACGAAGAACTAGCTTCGCCGTCCGGGGAAGCAGTTACATCGTAACTCGTTGAAGCGGTTACATTGTTACAACGGCCGGGAAAAATCCGCCTGCAACTCGTTGTAACCTTGTAACCTTTTTGTTCGTGCCTACGCCCGCCAGAGGAGCAGAATCACAATGATTAGGACGACCAATCCGCCGCCGGGATAATAACCCCAGCCCGCTGGCGCATAACCCCACGTGGGCAGGCTGCCGATTAAAAGTAAGATCAGGATGATCAAGAGTATTGTACGCATTACCAAGCCTACGTATCTCGTCGTTGGACTGGATGTTGAACGGATGCAAATTTTGGACGGACGTCTCGCCTCCGGCCCAGAGGGCCTACGGCCCGGCGGGGGGAGCCGTCCCTACCTGTAGCCGCCCCGTTCTGCCGGGGCGTTAGGACACGGCGACCCGCCTTCGCATCACTCCGGCGCGGCGAGCAGAGCGCCGTGGCTACAACGGAATTTGTTTAAGGCAGTGCGACAGAGCTTTTGACGTGCGCATCGAGGCGAACGGTGGCGCGACATGTTTAGAAATAACGGTAAGAGATGTCTCCACATGACAAACGAATGAGACCGGGGGGTTCGCGGTCCTAAATTGGACTTCGCGCGACGTGTGCAAGAGCAACAGTAAGAGATGTCTCGACTTGGCTCGACATGACAGACGAAGGAGACACGGTGGCTTGGTTGAGGGCGCGGTAGTTTGTAGTCGTCCCGTTCTGCCCGCTGTGCGGAGCGGCTACGGCGCGGTGGAATGATTCTTATGTGAGCGGACAGCTCGCCTCCGGCCCAGAGGGCCTACGGCCCGGCGGGGAGAGCCGTCCCTACCTACAATGAAACTTGTTGCGGGATTGCCCGCCCTTCATATCGTTCGTCGGCAAGTCCCGACCGCGCCTTGCCGATGCCGTCGGGAATTTTTTTTGATCGAATTTCATCCAGATGGCAAACACAATCCTGATTGGCGCGCAGTGGGGCGACGAGGGAAAAGGCAAAATCATCGATGTCCTGACCGGCAACGCGGACGTGGTTGTTCGCAGCCAGGGCGGTAACAACGCAGGTCATACCGTCATTCACGGTGGCACGAGATATATTTTGCATCTGATTCCGTCGGGGATTTTGCGCCGGGGCAAGGTTTGCGTAATCGGCAATGGCGTTGTCATCGATCCGATTGCGCTCGTGGCCGAAATTGAGGGTCTGCGGAAGCTCGGGATCAAGATCGAAAAAAATCTATTGATCAGCGACTGTGCGCATTTGGTTTTGCCTTATCACCGGGCCCTGGACGAACAACGCGAGTTACGAAAAGGCCACGCGAAGATCGGGACGACCAAACGAGGGATTGGGCCGGCTTACGGCGATAAGGCCGCGCGGACCGGATTGCGCATGTCGGATTTGATGCAGCCCACGGTGTTTGGCAAAAAACTGCGGGCGAAAATACGCGAGAACAACAGCATCCTGCATGCGCTCGGTGCGCGCTCGATTAATTACGCCCAGGTCAATCGCGCGTATCTGGTCGCGGGCGCAAAATTGCGTCCGTTTGTGGCAAACACCGTGGTCTATCTGCATCACGCGCTGCGTCAGGGGAAAGACATCCTGTTCGAAGGCGCGCAAGGGACTTTTCTCGATATTGACCACGGGACGTATCCGTACGTGACCTCCTCGAATACAACAGCGGGGGGCGCTTGCACCGGCACCGGAGTGCCACCGCATCGGATGGATCGCGTTCTTGGTGTGATGAAAGCTTATACGACGCGGGTCGGCGAAGGCGCGTTACCGACGGAGAACCATGAGCTGGCAAAAATGTTGCACGATCTGGGCCGGGAGTTCGGCGCCACGACTGGTCGGGCGCGCCGCTGCGGCTGGTTCGACGCGGTCGCGACGCATTACGCAACCATGATCAATGGCATTGATGAGCTGGCCATTACCAATCTCGACGGCCTCGATCACGTCGATCCAATTCAGGTTTGCGTCGGTTACCGGCTAAACGGGAAACGTCTCTCTGTTCCGCCGTGCGACGCCGCCCAGTTGGAAAACTGCGAGCCGATTTACGAGGAGATTCGCGGTTGGCGGAAAACCACGAGCGAGATCAAAACCTTTGCTCAACTGCCGCTTCAGGCGCGGAGATACGCGAAACGCATTTCCGAGCTCACCGGGGCGAAATTGTCCATGATCAGTGTGGGGCCGGCGCGGGGCCAGACGATCTTCCTGTAAGGTTAGGAATGGCTCCCTCGAGTAAATCCGTTCCCCGGCACATCGCAATCATCATGGATGGCAATGGCCGATGGGCCAAGTCGAGAGGATTTCCACGGATCAAAGGACATGAAGAAGGCGCCAAAGCGGTGCGCGAATGCGTGGAAGGCTGCGGCGAGCTCAAAATCGAATATCTGACGCTCTACGCATTTTCGGCGGAGAACTGGCAGCGGCCCAAGACGGAGGTGTTCGCCCTGATGCGTCTGCTGGAAAAGTTCTTGAAGGAGAAAACACCGGAACTGGTGGAAAAAAATGTGCGATTGCAGGCGATCGGCCGGCTAACTGATCTGCCGGGGAATTGTCAGCAGCAGCTGCATAAGACGATCGAGGAGACTTCACGCAACACCGGTCTCACTCTTATCCTGGCGCTGAGTTATGGGGGGCGCCTGGAGATCATTGATGGCATCAAGAGTCTGCTGCGTGCGGTCGAGCTTGGTCACATCGACAAGGCGATGATCGATGTCGACATGTTCAATAAGCATCTTTATACGCGTTACTATCCGGACCCCGATCTGCTCATTCGAACGTCGGGCGAAATGCGTTTATCGAACTTTTTGCTTTGGCAAACGTCTTACACGGAAATGTACGTGACGCCGAAGCTATGGCCGGACTTTACCAGGAAAGATTTGTCGGAAGCGGTGGAAGAGTTCAGTCGACGCCAGAGACGCTACGGCGCGGTGGAGTGACGGAGGGGAAAGCAAATTGCGGACTGCGGATTGATAGGAAACGCCGAACGCCGAACGCCGAACGCCGAACGCCGAACGCCGAACGCCGAACGCCGAACACCGAACACCGAACACCGAACACCGAACACCGAACACGGAACACCGAACACCGAACGCCAAACGCCAAGTCCCAAAGAAATTTCAAGCCGCAAATCTCAATCCCCAAATTGGGAGGCCTCTGGTTTGAAGCTTGGGTACTGGAGCTTCTCTGGAGCTTGGATGTTGGAATTTGGAGTTTTCGCTGTGAGTTTCCATTCTGGGGAGCACAGGCCGCCGGCCTGTAATTCGCGGCAGCTTGCCGCGAAGTCAGGATGAAGTGCTCATCGTTGCATTTGAGATTGCGCTTTGCGCAAATGCATTCGGCAAGTTGCCGAATGCTGCAGGCTGGCAGCCTGCGCTCCCCAGCAGCAGAGGCAGGATCCCGACATTGTAGCGCGATGTTGCGCAGAGGGACCGTGGTTTACAGCAATGCTTCGGCCACGGAGTCGGCCAATGATTTTCCGGCGCGGGTGAGAACAAAATTTCCACCGGATCGGCGCAGTAAACCGCGGTCGACAAATTCCTGCGCTTCAGCAAACCGATCTCCCACCGTTGCGGTCGAGATCCCTTCGCGTGTACGCAACGACAGAGCGATTCGCTCGGTGCGTTTCATTTCGGCCGTTAGATTCTCGGTGGACGAGACCGCGGATTCACCTGCGAGAATGCGATCGGCGTAGGCACGGTAGTCGCAAATATTCTGGGAGCGTTGTGTCCCGACCGTGGAGAACGCGCTCGGTCCGATCCCGAGATAATCTTTCCCCGCCCAATAAGCCTGATTGTGGAGCGAACGGAAATTCGGGCGGGCGTAATTCGAAATTTCGTAGTGCTCGTAGCCAGCCTCCTCCAAAATCGACATCGTCATCTCAAAGAACTCGGCTTCAGTGTCCGAATTCGAATGAAGCTCGCCGCGGGAATGGCGCAGGAAGAATTCCGTATCCTCCTCGTAGGTCAGGCAGTAGGCGGAGATATGTTCCGGTTCCAGGGCGATTGTTTTATGAAGGGTTGCTTCCCATTGCCCGGGGGTTTGTCCGGGAAGCCCGAACATCAAATCGATGTTGATGTTTTTGAAACCGGCGTGCCGCAGTATTCGAAACGACTCGACCGCCTGTGCGGCGTTGTGTTCTCGACCGAGTACAACGAGGAGATCGTCGTCCCACGATTGCACTCCAAGGCTGATGCGACTTACTCCTGAATCGACAAGCAGTGCGGCTTTCCGAGCGGAAACACTGCCGGGATTTGCTTCCATCGTCCATTCCTGGAGCCGGGAAAGATCGAGCGCTTGTGCGATGCCACTGATAAGAAACTGCAACTGGGATGAGGTCAGTGCGCTCGGCGTTCCTCCGCCGAAGAAGATCGTCTCAGGACTAACGGCGAATTTGCGACTCTGCTGCTCGATTTCCTTCACCATGGCCTCGCAAAACCGCCCGGTTTGCGAGCGGTCGAGCAGATCCTTGTAAAATGCGCAATAGGGACAGATCCGCGCGCAAAATGGAATGTGAACGTAAAGGTGTCGAATCAGGTCTGAAGGCTTGCATGAATCTTCAGATGACGGCTGCGACAGGCGGGGAGCATTGTCGATCGAGGCCATGTCTGGTCGGTGTGGCACGGCAGCGTCCTACAGGCACCCTCGACTTCTGCAGTTGTGATTCGCGTTGTTCTCCATAAAATCCGTTGCCACCGATCCAAGTACTTTGCTCATCCGAAAAGTAGCCATTGTTTCCTTCTGCGCCATTAGCTCTGCACTGGCGCAGGGGCCACCGCCTTTGCCAACTCCTTCCGTCGTGTTCTTGGCCCGGGACCCGGAGGCCATTGTCGATTACCATGTAAACTCCCGGACCGTGCGCGGGATGGTCGATCACCTGGTCCTGGCCGTAACCGGCCAACCCGACATTGGCAAAGCGTGGTCCTCGTTAGTCACACCCAAGGACAAGATTGGAATCAAGATTTCCGCAGCGGGTGGTGAGCTTTTCACAACGCATCATGAAGTGGTCAATGCGATTGTCGACGGCCTCGTTGCGGCGGGACATTCGCGAGGCGACATCATTGTCTGGGATAAATCGCTGGGTGGAATCAAAGAAGCGGGTTATTCACCTGGCGCCGACGGATACCAGCTGAAAGCCATTGCCCCACGCGAGGGATACGATGCGAAGGCGACCTTTAGCGCGCCGGTTATGGGGAAATTGGTCTGGGGCGACTTCGAGTACAAAGCCGATCCGGGCAAGACCGTCCCCCTGTCGGACACTGAGAACACGAGCAACGTCAGTCACTTCTCCAAAATCGTCGCCAATGACGTAACCAAGATTATCAATGTGCCGGTAATGAGCACCGTGGAAACGAACGCTATCGCGGGCTGCCTTTATAATGTGACCATTCCGAACGTCGACAACTGGCGCCGTTTTACGCAAGGCTCCGGCTTTGGCGCCGGCAGCATCGCGGAAATCTATGCGGATCCACAAATCGGGAAAAAAGTCGTCCTGAATATAATGGACGGTTTGCTGGCGCAATATGCCGGCGGTCCGCAATCACAGCCTAACTATTCCGTGCACCATGCCACTCTTTATGCGAGCAAGGATCCGGTAGCGATCGATGCGATTGCCTTGAAGCGATTGGAGCAATGGCGCTCACGGTCCAGTTTACCGGTGCTTAGCTCAGTGGCTTCCTATGTCAAAACCGCCGATCAAATGGGTCTCGGAAACGCTGATCCGGGCCGGATCCAAATCAAAAATGTTGGGCGAATGCCGGCGGACTAGACGCGCATGAAGCGCTCGGCGTCGGCAGAACAATTGCTCGGGCCGGTTCTTCGCTCCGTTTCGCGTTCGTTTTACATTTCGATTCGGCTGCTGCCGATGCGTGTTCGCGAACCAGTCGGCCTCGCTTATTTGCTCGCGCGCGCGACCGATACACTCGCGGACACCTTTGAAGTCCCAGCTTCAGTCCGCAAAGAGGCATTACAGACCGTGGCGGCTGCAATCCAGAGCGATGACGCGGTTGGGGGCACGCTGGATCTTCAGAAGACGTTCGTGCCGCTTCAGTCCAATGAAGCCGAGCGAACTCTGATCGGATTATTGCCGGAATGCCTGCGCGCGCTGGCTCAGATCAGTTCAGCTGACCGCGACGACATTCGCGTCGTGCTCGCGAAAATCACCCGCGCCCAGGCGATGGATCTGGAATGGTTCGGCGACGCTGGCCAAGCAAAGGCCCCCTCGACGGCGGCGGATCTTCATTTGTACACCTACCTCATCGCGGGGTGCGTCGGCGAATTCTGGACGCAAATCTGTTCACGTCATGTCGGGAACTTCTCCAAATCGGCGCAGGATCAAATGTTGCCGCTGGGAAAGCGTTACGGGCAAGGGCTGCAGTTGATCAATATTTTGCGCGATGCGGGCGACGATCTTCGTGGTGGCCGATGTTATTTTCCGGCCGAGGAATTGCATGCGCATAGCCTGGAGCCGTCGGAAATCCTGGAAAAGCCAACACAATTCCTGCCCGTGTATGCGAGGTGGTTGGAAGAAGCAGAGCGTGGATTAAAAGCTGGTATGCAATATGTCGAGGCGGTTGAGAACCGGCGAATTCGCGGAGCAACCGCTTTACCGGCATTAATTGGCGCGCGTACTCTGGCATTGCTGCATGAAGCTGGCGCCGCCGTTTTTGAGCGCAGGATCAAAGTGCCACGACGAGAGACGAAGAGAATGATTGGATCGGTGGCGATGTCGCTGGCCTCCAAGAGATCTTTGGATCGCATGTTCCAAAGATTATCCAGGTAGGACAGGTAGGTACGGCGCTCCCCGCCGGGCCGGAGGCCCTCTGGGCCGGAGGCGAGCCGTCCGCCTAACAAGAGATATTGGGACGAGATAAGCTCGTCCCTCCCGGTGGAACGCGCTCTCCGAGCGCGTTGGTAACAGGTAGGGACATCTCTCCGAGATGTCCGTGGATGCGAGATCGGCCTGTGCGCGAAAACACGGACGCCCCGGAGGTGCGTCCCTACCTGGCGCTGGGTGCTTGAACAGGGTGCGCGCGAAAAGACGGACGGCTCAGCGCTTAAAAAAGAAAACGCTCAACCCCGAAGGGTTTCGGGGCCGTCCAGCGGCAGGCGCCCAATGGGAAGCGGAATAATCTTGTTCGTGCTCCTCCCCCATTCTCCTAATCGATGAAATGCGCGACCCTGTTCGCCCGGACGGTTCGGAGAACCGTCCCTACCTGGCGCGGGGTGTTGAGCAGGTAGGGACATCTCTCCGAGATGTCCGTGGGTTTGGCTGAGTTCTGTGCGAAAACACGGACGCCTCGGAGATGCGTCCCTACCTGCGCTGGGTGTTGAAAAACGCGGACGGCTCGCCTCCTTCGCCAAAGCTACGGCGCGCCAGGGGAGAGCCGTCCCTACCTACAGGAAATAGTTTCGCTGTTTTTCGCTGATCTCGCACTCGAGCCGTTCCAGCACTTGCAGCATATCTTCCCACACCTTGCGTTTTTCCGATGGTGACTGATTTCGCAGCAGGTAAGCTGGATGGTAGGTAATCATGAGGGGCGTTCCGTGAAACGAATGCCAGCGCCCGCGCAAATCACGCATTGTTCCGCGGGCCCCGAGCAGGCCTTCCACGGCCACGGCACCGAGTGCGACCAAAACCTTTGGTTGAATAATCTTAATTTGCTCGAGCAGATAGGGCTTGCAGGTGTCCATTTCGGCGGGTGTCGGTGCCCGATTGCCGGAGGAACCCCGCGGCACGTCGGGCCGGCATTTCAGGACATTAGCGATGTAAACATGATCGCGGGAAAAGCCCATTGTCTCGATGATTTTCGTGAGCAATTGACCGGCTCGTCCGACGAAGGGCTCTCCTTTTGCGTCTTCATCGGCACCGGGAGCTTCGCCGACGAACATTAAATCTGCGTGGGGATTGCCTACGCCGAAGACAGTTTGCGTGCGGGTCGTCGCCAGGTGTGGACACTTCGAGCACACAGCGACTCGAGCCTGCACGGGTGCGAGCAGGTCCAGATTGCCCGACGGCGCAGTACCGAGGCGATTTTGAACGAGTCGCTCGATGGTGGCTTTGGATGCCCACGGCAAACGTCGCGCGTCATCACGCATTTGCTCGAGAGCAGACAAAACCAGATCGAGCGCGGGACGAAGCATGTGGCGCATCATGTAAACTTTTGTCGGTTCACGCAATTTCTTTGTCGATGCGGATTTTTGCTCCGGTTGTAGCCACGGCGCCTCTGTCCCCGTGCTCCTAAACACCGCGCCCCGACCCGCCTTCGCGTGGCTTCGGCGCGACGGGCAGAGCGGGGCGACTCCGAGCGCGGGGTGCGAGATCGGCTTGTGCGTGAAAAGACGGACGGCTCGGAGAGCCATCCCTACCTGGAGAGGGAGCGCCCCGACCCGTGACTTCACTGGGCTCTGTGCGCGAAAACACGGACGGCTCGCCTCCGGCCCGGCGGGGAGAGGCATCCCTACCTGTTAAAGGAACACGGCGACCCGCCTTCGCACCACTCCGGCGCGGCGAGCAGAGCGCCGTGGCTACAACCGAGCGGGACGGCTACAGGGGTGGCGATCGAGGTCAATCGCCGCTACCACTAAAGGTGACGCGCCGATGAGTACCACGCTCAGTGACTACGATTACGATCTCCCGCGGGAGCTGATTGCGAATCGGCCGCCCACGGAGCGTGACGCTTCTCGCATGATGGTGCTACGACGTGAGACGGAGACGATCGAACACTGCCAATTTCGACAGCTGCCGAAATTTTTATCCGGCGAAGATTTGCTGGTACTAAACGACACGCGCGTCCTGCCCGCGCGCAAATATTCTGATGACGGAAAGGTTGAATTCCTGTTTCTGGAGCGACTGGGAGCGACGCGCTGGCGTTGCCTGGTCAAGCCCGGCCGAAAAATGCGCATGGGTGGCTCAACCACGGTGGGCGGAGTGGTTGTCCGAGTAGAGGAAATTACAAGCGAAGGCGAACGCATCATCTCGCTCGAACGCGAGCTTGATCTTTATGCCGGAGGATTAATGCCCCTGCCGCCATACATCGACCGGCCGAGCGATCGCGAGGATGATATGCGATATCAAACGGTCTTTGCGCAACAGCCCGGCGCGGTCGCGGCGCCCACAGCGGGCCTGCATTTTACGGCGGGATTGCTGGAGGCTCTGCCGCACATCTTCGTGACCCTGCATGTGGGTCTCGGAACATTCCGACCCGTGAAAACGGAAGAAATCCGAGAGCACAAAATGCATTCGGAACAGTTTTCGATCGGGGACCAAGCGGCCGAGAAAATCAATGCGGCCAGACGAATCGTCGCGGTGGGCACGACCGTGGTGCGGGTGTTGGAATCCGTTGCGACCGATCAAGGTCTGGTGCGGGGTGGCCAGGGATTAACCGACATTTTCATTTATCCACCATTCCAGTTCCGCGTGGTCGATGCGCTCCTGACTAATTTTCATCTGCCGCGCTCCACCTTGCTCATGCTAGTGAGCGCTTTTGCCGGGCGAGAATTCATTTTGCGCGCCTACGCCGAGGCAATCCGCGAGCGGTACCGTTTCTTTAGCTACGGGGATTGCATGCTGATTTTGTAACGGCTGTGTTTCGGGAATTGTGACGCGTTTTTTTCGGAATTGCAGCCGAGATGGCTGCCTCTACACTTCGACGATATGGAGCCGGCCGATCGACCAAGCGGAGAGCTCGTGATTCAAACGATCGCGATGCCGAAAGATACAAACCGGAACGGCGACATTTTTGGCGGCTGGCTAATGTCGCAGATGGATCTGGGCTCCGGAATCTTGGCCGCGAAAGTGGCCAAGGCACGCGTGGTGACCGTTGCCATGGAAGGAATGTCCTTTCTCCAGCCGGTGCGGGTGGGGGACACGATAGCGTGTTATGCCCGGGTCGAACGAATCGGCCGAACCTCAATGACGATTCCGGTCGAAGCGTGGGCGCATCGTTACATGACCGGCGAAGAAATCCGCGTCACGCGAGCGGTGTTTATTTACGTCGCCGTTGATGAGGCCGGAAGGCCGATCCCGGTTGAGCGGTAATCGGATTAAATTTTGCCCGCCGGCGACTTTATTGGGGCGGTGGATTCGCCTCACCGCTGGTGACCGATTGCGGTCCAGTCACTTCGGTATTGGTTCTGAAATCGGAGGGCGGAGGTTGGCGCGGCATCTTGACCTTCTTATATTTTACCTGCGCTTTCGCACGTCTCCCGCTGTACTTTTTGACGTATCGGGCGTAGGCCATTTGCCGCCGGCCACTTGCGCTAAAATAGGCACAACCTGGCAATAGTGAGCAGGCAATCGCGACGATCGCGCACCATTGGATTGTTCGTTTCAGCATGCCCCGTTTGAAGCAGAACTCGTGCTGCCTGATCAGGCGAGAGCGATTTGCTCCGTGCGCAAGAGCTCGTGAACGACCTGATAGACCTTGAATTCGCAAGCCGAACATTGCCGATAAACTTCATTAATTGTCCCGGGTTTGCGCGAAACGACACCCCAAACCTGTTTCGCCAAACTGGCAAGGTGCTCGGGTGCCCCGCCGTTCCAATGGAGTGCCGCCGCGCGTGGCGTCAATTTGGCCGGCCCCGGGTCCATTTCGCTTTTTAAGGCATAAAATTCATCGCGGTATTGCAAGGCGACAATTAACGGGTCGCTGCTGACCTCCGTGATTCGGGCGGACTGGATCCAGTTGGTCAACGGTTGTTCCGTTGCCGAAAAGGAGAAAGTTCCGGATAGCGTTTCAATGAGGAACAACTGCCAAAACGCTTCGTCGCCGGTGAGATGTTGAAATTGCCCCGCGGAAAGGCGACCCGCTTCGAAATAGAATGCGCCGATTGTTTCGCTGCTTTCATCCTTGATGCTGAGCTCGCCTGTCTGTCGTGAGTTGATCACCGTCTGATGAATTGTAGTCAGATCGAAGGTCGAGATACGTCCGCTAAGTTCCATGGCGTTGTGTTGTTCAACTGCCAGCTCACGGGCCTTGAGGAGCCGACCGGCCATTTGCTCACAGAGATAACGAAAAAAGGAGGGAACAACGCGAACCAGCTGCGGGAAATTCGCGCTGGGGAAACACTGCAAGCTCGCCTCTTCGTGGGCTCGGACCAGGCGCGTCCGCGGCGATTCCGAGAAAACTTCGATGTCGCCAATGACATCGCCGCGAGAGAGGTAAAAGGTATGATTGCTTTGCCCATTTTTCTCGGGTCCGACCTCCAGGAGGCCGCGGTTCACGATGTAAAGGGCATTCCCCGGATCTCCCGGATAGTACAGCACTTCGCCCTTTCCCATGTGCCGGACCCATGACAATTCGCCTATTGCCCTGAGTTCCGGACGCTTAAGAGAGGTGCAAAACGCGAAGAAGTCACAATTCTGCATCGCCGCCTCCTGCAGAGCAGGAGTCATACACGGGGCGGGCAGCGGGCGGTTTTTCCGGTTGGCGCATGAACGGGGAGAGCCGTCCCTACCTGAATTTCTGACGCGTCGGCGCTTAAACTCAGCTTAAAAGCAAACGCCCAACCCCGAATGGTTTCGGGGCCGTCCAGGGCAGGCGCCCAATGGGAAGCGGAACAATCTTGTTCATGCTCATGCTCATGCTCGTCCCCATTCTCCTGGTCGATCAAACGCGTGACCCCATTTGCCCGGACGGTTCGGAGAACCGTCCCTACCTGACACGGCCCGTGCGATCGCGTCACATTAGTTTTCGAATGCAGTCGATGACGCGTAGATAGATTGCGTGCGGCCCGCCTCGGATTAACTCATCGCTCATCAGACGCACCAGATCGTTGCTACCCGCGGGCATTAACTGTTGCATCCGCGTCTCGCCCGCATCGTGGCGGGAGACCTCGAGAAGATCCGCGTCTGGCGCGTGTTGGACGGAGAATGTCGTCACGGTAGAGCGCAGTTGAACCTGGCCGATCGGCTTTCCGGCCTGCTCTTTTAATTCCGCTCTGATCTTACGGTTTCTGGCATCCGTAAAACAGAACTCGCCAGAGTTTTGGACACTTTCGAGACGCCATTTCAGCTGCGCGGCGAGCCATCCGGCGAGCAGGGCTGCAGTGGAACGATAACCGGGGGCGAAAACGATGCCGACGTGCTCAATCTTGTCGAAATGGTGGTGAGCGGCGGGATGGTCGAAAAATTGGGCAAGCGCGATCCGAATCCGGTCAAGGCGAGTCCAGTTCAGATCGCAAAGGACGATACGCTGGGAAGCTTCGCGTTGCGCCGTTTCCACCAGTTTCATCTGCGCGTTGAAATCGTGCCATATCTGGCTGTCATAGATGACGCGATCGACCCAGGCCCAGAGATGATGATCCATGGGATGATAAAATTCGCCCTGCCACCAGAGATAAAACGGCAGATCCGAATCGAGATGCGAGAAAACGATGCTATGCAGAAGATTCGTGCATGGACCTTCGAGTAAAAACGAGAGCTGTTCGGAGCAGACTTGTTTGCTGCCCGCGCGACTGACATGGCAGTGCGCGCTGATCCATGCTTCCGCTCGATTCTCTTTTGCAGTGCGGTCAGCCTCAATAATGATCGCACGGCAGGCATTATGTTCAGTGATCTGTGAAATGAGCTGCGTGTTCCGGCTGAGCGATCCGCGCGTTTCGCTGTAAATAGCAAGGTTAACGAGCGACGCGCGCGTCATTGCGCCGGCACTCTGTTCCCAAAGCTTCTTCAGCTCCCGGTCAACCCGGCCGATTTCAACCTGAAGACCGGGCGAATAATTTTCAGCTGCGACCGTCATTTATCGACAAGCCTGTGCGGCGTGTTGCTTCACAATCTTCTCCAAGTGCGCCCGTCGCGTGCGAGGAGCGCGTCAGCTTCTTCGGGGCCCCATGTCCCGGCGGGATACAAAGATAAAGGCGGCTGATCCTTTTTCGCCTGCCATGCCGCTTCAATGGGATCAATGAAGGCCCAGGCTTCCTCTACTTCGTCGCGCCGTGCAAACAGTGTCGCGTCACCGCTCATCGCATCGAGCAACAGTCGCTCATAGGCTTCCGGGCTTGGTTTGCCAAAAGAAGTGCCGTAATGAAAATCCATCTTCACCGGCTCAATGCGCAAGCTGGTTCCGGGGATCTTTGCCTGCATGCGAAGCGAAATTCCTTCATCCGGCTGAATCCGGACCACGAGGACGTTCTGGTCCAGCGTGACGGCTTCTTTGTTGAACAAGACGGCCGGCGCTTTTTTGAAATGCACGGAAATTTCAGTGGCGGATTTGGGGAGCCGTTTGCCGACGCGCAGATATACCGGAACATCGGCCCAACGCCAATTATCGATCCGCAGGCGAAGCGCGACGTACGTTTCCGTCATCGAGTTCGGGTCGACCCCCTGTTCTTCTCGATAGCCTGCGACCGGTTTCGCGTTGATGTCGCCGGATTCGTACTGGCCGCGGACGACATTGGTCGCGACGGCTTCCGCGGCCATACGGCGGAGCGATCGCACGACCTTGACTTTTTCGTCGCGAATACTGTCCGCGCGCAGATCGGTTGGTGCTTCCATCGCGATCAAACAAAGCAATTGAAGCAGATGATTCTGCACCATATCGCGCAAAGCGCCCGCGTGATCGTAGTAACCGGCACGTCCTTCCACGCCGAGCGTCTCGGCGGCGGTGATCTGGACGTGATCGATGTAACGCGTGTTCCAGAGCGGCTCAAAAATCGCGTTCGCGAAACGCAGGACGAGAATGTTTTGCGCTGTCTCTTTGCCGAGAAAATGATCGATTCGATACGTTTGCTCTTCCGAAAAAGAGTTGCTCACAATTCGGTTCAGTTCGCGCGCGGAGTCGAGGTCAGTGCCGAACGGCTTTTCGACAATCACGCGAGCCCAGCTTCCCGGCGGCGCCTCGTTCAGGCCGGCCGATTTGAGATTAATCAAAATCGGCTCGAACTGATCGGGCGCGACGGCCAGGTAGAAAAGGCGATTGCCCCGTGTGCCGCGTTCCTGATCGATTTTGGCCAGTCGCTCGGCCAGGGTTTTGTAGCCCTTTTCATCGTGAAACTCGGTTCGATGATAGAAAATGGATTTGGCAAAACTCTGCCAGATCTCGTCACGCACGCTTTGACGCGAATATTGCCCAACCGCCTCTTGTAGTTCGCGCCGGAAATCGTCATCGCTTTTTTCGCGACGCGCCACCGCGACGACTGTTACGGCCGGCGGTAGCTCGCCGTCCGCCGCCAGATTATAGAGAGCGGGAATTAATTTTCGGTGGGTCAGATCACCGGTCGCTCCGAAAATGACGATGCAGCACGGTTGAGGTACTGCTCGAGTCGAGAGACCTTCGCGTAGCGGATTTGTTTGCTGTTGATCGTCGGCTCGATTCATCCGAATCGCAGATTACGCAGAATCATCAAACTTGTATAGAACCCGTCCTGGAAGCAGTTGCAAAAGCAAAAATCGCGATGGAACTCAGCGCAGACCGCCCTCATTAACCTTCTCCCGGAGGGAGAAGGAAGATTGGGCTCTGTGCGCGAAAAGACGGACGCCTCGCCTCCGGCCCAGAGGGCCTCCGGCCCGGCGGGGAGAGGAGTCCCTACCTGGGGGAACGCCCCGACCCGCCTTCGCTTCGCTCCGGCGCGGCGAGCAGAGCGGGGCGGCTACAAGTCACGACGGGGGCGGAAAACGCCGGGTGAGATCACGAACCTTGGAGCGGACGCGCTCCAGCCCATCGGCGTCGTCACGGCAGCGCAGCGCTTCCGCAACCAGGTCGGCAATCTCAAGCATTTCTTCCTCTTTCATGCCGCGCGTGGTCACGGCCGGTGTGCCAACTCGAATCCCGCCGGGTTTGAATATCGGATAAGTGTCGAAAGGGATCGCATTCTTGTTCACGGTAATTCCGGCGCGATCCAACACTTCCTGCGCCTGTTTGCCGTTGACTTCCTTCGGACGAAGATCAACCAACATCAGGTGATTGTCCGTTCCGCCGGAGACGATCCGAAAGCCGTGTTTGTTCAGACCGGCGGCCAATGCCTTGGCGTTGGTCACCACCTGACGCTGGTATTCTCGAAACTGCGGTTGCAGCGCTTCATGGAAACAGACAGCCTTCGCCGCGATCACGTGCATGAGAGGGCCGCCTTGAATGCCCGGGAAAACCATCGAATCGATCTCTTTGGCGAACCGTTGTTCGCATAGAACAATTCCCCCGCGCGGTCCGCGCAAACTTTTGTGCGTGGTGGTGGTGACAAATTGCGCGTGAGGAACCGGACTGGGATGCTGACCGCCTGCGACCAGGCCGGAGATGTGCGCCATGTCGATGAACAACAACGCGCCGACTGAGTCCGCGATTTTACGGAGGCGCGGGAAATCGAGCGTGCGCGGATAGGCCGATGCTCCCGCGGTAATCATGACGGGGCGAGTTTCTTCAGCCTGTTTTTGCAAGGCGTCGTAATCGATCTGCTCGGTCTTTTCGTCCACGCCGTAATGCGTGACCTTGTAAAATTTCCCGGAAAAATTGGCGGGGTGTCCATGGGTGAGATGCCCGCCGTGGGCAAGGTTCATGGTCAGTATTTTGTCGCCCGGTTTGATGGCCGCGAAATAAACCGCCATGTTCGCTTGCGCGCCGCTGTGCGGCTGAACATTGACGTGCTCGGCTCCGAACAATCGCTTCGCGCGATCGATCGCCAATTGCTCCGCCACATCAACATTTTCGCAACCGCCGTACCAGCGTTTCCCGGGATAGCCCTCGGCGTATTTGTTGGTCAGGACGCTTCCCTGCGCCTCCATCACAGCGCGGCTGGTGAAATTCTCCGACGCGATCAGTTCGATATTCTCGCGCTGCCGTTTTTCTTCGGCGCTGATCGCGTCGAAGATTTCCGGATCGACCCGGCGCAGCGCCTCAGCTTGGAAGGATGATTGCGATGCGCCGCCTGACTGACTGCGATGAGGAAGATCTCCCATTAAGTACGAACTGGCTCCGCTTTTCCGGGGCCATCCCGGCGGGACCAACGCACTTTGTTCTACGAAGGCCAGCACACTCGGTAAAGCGTTTTTAATAGTTCGCGCGCAGACCTCGTAAACTTCACGCCCGAGCCCGATCGGGTCTGGAACATCGCGCCAAACGGTTGTGCCCGGCTCTTCGAATTCGCGCAAAAGATAAGATTTCTCCGCGCCCTGGGGAAACAAAAGGTGGATCGTTTCCAAATGCGCACCAGTCATGGCGAAAATGTGCGTCGCGCGATCGACCAGGCCGGCGGTGAGAGGTTGGCTGCGCAGATTACTGATGTCTACACCATTATCCTCGCAAACCTGAACGGCATACAGGCTGGGGGGCTGTCCGCGCACGGCATGCACTCCGGCGGAGGCGACCTCGATGTCCTTCCGATTGCCGATTAATCGACAAAACAACCCTTCAGCGATGGGACTTCGGCAAATATTGCCGGTACAAACAAAGAGAACGCTTTTCACGGGTGAGCGCCGCGCCAACGTGCGCAAAAAGAACCTAGGGTCGAACGAAATCAAGTCAACGCGTAAACAATTAGGCGAGCCCCATCCATCCAAGAGGCTGGGACCGAGGGCAATGCGTGTGCGGTCTCCAAATCGTTCTTATCTCAGGGTGAAAGAAACACGCGCATCAGGTAGGGACATCTCTCCGAGATGTCCCCGCTGTAGCGGCGGTCTATGACCGCCGTTTAATTTGGGCCGGCGGTCATAGACCGCCGCTACAATTTGTGCGCAAAATCACGGACGGCTCGCCTCCTTCGCTAAAGCTACGGCGCGCCAGGGGAGAGCCGTCCCTACCTGAACTTCGGCGTGGACCATGGCGATTGAGGTTAATCGCCGCTACCTGTATAGAACCCCCGATGATTTCCCGAGGCAAGCGCTTGCGCTATTGGCTGGAGTGGGCCGGGCTCGCTTTGGCGGCAAAGGCCATCCCCCTTCTTTCGCGCGGGGCATGTGTTTCCCTGGCGCGGTGTCTCGGAACGTTGATGTCGGTGTTCGATCGGCGAGGCCGTGAAGTGGCGCTCAGCAACCTGGAGGCGGCTTTTGGTGATCGCCTAACGAGTTCGGAGCGGCAAACCATTCTGCGCGAATCGTTCCAGCAATTCGCGCGAACCATGATCGATCTTTTATGGAGTCCGCGGCTGACCCGTGAAAATTTCCGGCGGTATATCGAATTAGAGAACTTCGACGAACTGATCCGCGACACGGGGCCTGAGCACACCTTTGTCATGGCTTGTTATCATTACAGTAATTTTGAGTGGCTCAGCCACGCCTGCGCTTTCATGGGTCTGCGCGGGACGATTATTTCGCAGGAGTTCAAAAACGTGCGCCTGGATCCGCTTTTCAAGAAACTGCGCGAACAATCCGGTCATGAGTTCATTCCCCGGGAACGCGGCGTTGTTCGACTTTACAAAGGGCTTCGGCGTAAAGGCCGAACCGCGTTGCTGGTCGATCTGACGGTTTCACCCAAGCAAGGCGCGGTCGTGATCGATTGCTTCGGTTTGAAAACGAGTGTGACCTCCGCGCATGCGTGGCTGAGCCAGCAGACCGGCGCGGCGCTCATCCCCGCGCATTGCGAACCACTGCCTGACGGGCGTTACCGCGTGGTCATCCACAAGAAGATCGCGGTCGCCGGGGCGACCCATCGAGAGATCGCTCAAGCCTGCTGGAATTCATTTGAGCCCTACGTGCGAAATTACCCTGCGCCATGGCTTTGGATGTACAAACATTGGCGCTATAAGGCGATGAAACCGGACCGGCCTTATCCATTTTATGCGCAGAGTTGGCAGGGCTTTGAGCG
>JBEEGV010000049.1:0-6212 GCA_041167085.1 Verrucomicrobiota bacterium | reverse complement strand
TATTCCTATTCCTATTCCTATTCCTATTCCTATTCCTATTCCTATTCCTATTCCTATTCCTATTCCTATTCCTATTCCCGCTTCCTAACCACCGAACTCCTCTGTCTCCTTGCCGGCGATCCTTTTCTCGCGAAAAAAACTTTGCAACAACGTTGCGCATTCCTGCCCGAGAACACCGGAGGTGATCTCGCAGCGGTGATTTAACGAGGGATGCTGCAAAAGGTTAATCATTCCGCCGGCCGCGCCGTTGCGCGGATCTTGGCAGCCAAAGATCACTCGTCGTATTCGCACATGGACAATGGCGCCGGCGCACATGACACACGGCTCCTTTGTCACATAGAGGTCACAATCGGTCAGCCGCCAATCGCCCACGGCCGCTTCAGCCTGGGTCAGCGCCAGCATTTCGGCGTGGGCGGTCGCGTCTTTGAGAAGTTCGGTCTGGTTGTAGGCACGCCCGATGATTTTGCCCGCCCGAACGACTACGGCGCCCACAGGCACCTCGTCCATTTCGTACGCTTTCGCCGCTAATCGCAGCGCCTGCTGCATGAAAGCGGCGTCGCCTCCGGAAGTATCAAACGGTTCCATTCAGAATTATCCGATCCTTATATTTATGGCGGTTACCGACAGGTTTCGAGCGCAAACGCAAAACCTACCAAAACTATTTGGTGTCTTTCGTCCACACGTCCACTAGCTTGCCGATGACCGAACTGGTTGTACTCCGATGAAAAAATTATTCTGCGCGCTTACGTTTGTTCTTACTTGTTCACTGCCGCTTTACGCCTCCGAACAGGAGACGGTTGACCGCTCAGCGAGAATTATCAGGGACTTTCGGCACATGCCGGAAAAGGGTATTCCCCGCAGTGTTTTGCGCAATGCCCGCGGTCTTGCCATTATCAGAGTAATAAAAGCCGGATTCATTTTTAGTGGCAAAGCCGGCAAGGGCGTGGTGGTGGCGCGCACTGATCATGGCTGGTCAGGTCCTTCCTTCATCGCCACCGGCGGCGCGGGCTGGGGCGCGCAGATCGGCGCGGAGGCAACCGATTTTGTTTTTGTTCTGAA
The DNA here is from genome assembly GCA_041167085.1 of Verrucomicrobiota bacterium. Taxonomy (GTDB): domain Bacteria; phylum Verrucomicrobiota; class Verrucomicrobiia; order Chthoniobacterales; family UBA10450; genus DATFCK01. The sequence goes on along the minus strand of JBEEGV010000049.1, from coordinate 5,153 downwards.
CAATCGCGCTGCCGTGCGAGCATTTTCTCGAGGTGGCAATGTGACCCTCGGCGCTGACGCCAGTGTCGCTGCCGGGCCCGTCGGTCGTGACGCCCACGTGGCGGTGACACCAAAAGCCGCGGTTTTCGCGTACAGCAGATCGAAAGGTCTCTTCGCTGGCGTGTCCGTTGAAGGTGCGGTGCTTGGCACCCAAAAGGATGACAATGAGGAGTACTACCGGCGTCCTGTCTCCGCCGGGGAAATCTTGTCCGGCCGTGTAAGACCGCCAGCTGGCGCAGCAGTACTGCGCGCAGCTCTCGGCCCTTAAGCATCGCGTAGCAACGGCTGTAGCCGGTTCGGGTCGCCGAACGCCGCGCTCCAATTCTTGCGAACGACCCGCCAGGATTCGCTCACCGACAATTTCCTTTACAAGCGGGGTTGCAATTCGAGAACCTCGGCTTGGTGAGACAGCTCATTACGATTTCTTTGCTGCTCACTTTCGTCTGTTCGGCGCAAGCCCAAGAGCAGGAGCACAAGCTCGTCGATCGCATTCTCAAGCCCGATACGTCGATGCAGAATGAGGCGCAGAACAAAAAATTCACGGACGACCGATCCCGAACCGATAAACAGGCAACGGTCCGAACTTTCGGTCTCCAACAAAAAGCGCGGACGAAGAATTACACGAACACGCGCGACGTTTCTACGGGTCAGTTTCATGCCGAAAACTTCAACCGGGGAAACGAAGCGGAGGCTGACTACCTCGCCCGGCAGTCGGCGACCGAGACCGATCGACACACTTTGACGACGGGCAAACAGGAAACGCGTTCAGCGTTTGATGCGAATAAGAAGAAGAGCGCGCGTGACTACAGCGGCAACCGTCCTTTTCTCGAGAAGGGCAAGAGCCAAAAATCCCTCAATCAAAAAAAATCGCCGATGACAATCGAGCAGGTCCGCGAGCTCCTGAACAAAAACAAATAGCGCAAACGGCACCGCTGCATTATTCGATAACGGACTATGCAGCCGGATGAAGCTCTGGCGTTATTAAAAAATGGCGCCGCACAAATCGTCAGTGAAGAGGAGTTAGGCGCCAAGCTCGCGCTGGGCCGGCCGTTACGGGTCAAGCTGGGGGTAGATCCGACCAGTGCCGATATTCATCTCGGTCACACTGTCGTTCTCCGAAAGCTCCGGCAGTTTCAGGACCTCGGCCATCAGGCGGTTTTGATCATCGGCGATTTCACCGCGATGATCGGCGATCCGAGCGGGCGATCCGCGACGCGGCCCCAATTAACGCACAAAGAAGTGCTGGCCAATGCAGCCACCTATCGTGAGCAGGCGTTTAAGATCCTCGATGCCGGCCGCACTGAAACCGTCTGCAATGGCGATTGGCTGGGCAGCATGTCGTTTGCCGATGTCATTCGCCTGAACAGTCGCGTCACTTTGCAGCAAATGCTGCAGCGGGAGGATTTTCACGAGCGAATCAAGCACCAGCATGCGATCCGGGCGCATGAGATCCAATATCCGATCATGCAAGGCTGGGATTCGGTCATGGTGAAAGCGGATGTCGAGCTCGGCGGCACCGATCAACTCTTCAATATCCTGGTCGGCCGCGATTTTCAAAAAGAGGAAGGCTTGCCGCAGCAGGTAGTCTTTCTGCTCCCGATCCTGGAAGGCCTTGATGGCGTCAAGAAGATGAGTAAAAGCCTCGGCAACTACGTCGGCGTGAACGACCCTGCGGCCGATATGTTCGGAAAACTGATGAGTATTTCCGATGAGCTGATGCAGCGTTACTATCCGCAACTTCTCGGGCGCGCCCTGGCCAAGGACGAACATCCGCTCGAGGCGAAGAAGAAGCTCGCGTTTGAAATTGTCCAGACCTACCACTCGCGGACTATTGCGCAGGAAACGCTGGATGGGTGGAACACGCGCTTTAGTGAGAAGCGGTTATCGGATGCGGACCTTCCCGCGGTTGCCGTCAGCGCAGAGATTCAATCAAGCGGCCTTGTTTCGATCGTGACGGAGGCGTATGCGGCAGGTTTTCAGGTCACAAAATCCAGGACGGAAGCCAGTCGCCTGATCAAACAGGGCAGTGTTCAACTGGACGGAGAAAAACTGACCGATCCAAAGGCGAAAGTGTCTTTGCGATCAGGACAAGTACTGCGCTTGGACAAAACGCACGCGGTGCGAATTCGTTAGGGTAACGCACACATGGAGGCGGACATCTCGGAGAGATGTCCTTACTTTCAAACAGACAGCGTCAGGTAGGGACGCATCTCCGAGGCGTTCGTGTTTCACGCACATGGCCCGGCCGAACACTCACGGACATCTCGAAGAGATGTCCCTACCTGTTCAAACAGGCAGCGTCAGGTAGGGACGGCTCTCCGAGCCGTCCGTGATTTCGCACATGTCGCTTAGCCAGACACCCACGGACATCTCGCCTCCGGCCCAGAGGGACCTACGCCCCGGTGGGGAGAGATTTCCCTACCTGAAGTTCAAAAACAAAAGAGCACGCAGCTTTCGGCGGCGTGCTCTTTGGAAAAAATGCTTTCGTTTAGGCCGTAGCCGCTTCGAACATGGGCAAAATCGGAGCCTGTTCGACATACGGTGCAGCGATGCCTTCGAAGTGGGCCCGGATGCTACGGAGTTCTGAATTCACGAACGCATCGACAAAGTGCAAACGACGGTCAAGCCATGCAAAGAGCTTGCTCTTAATTTCATAATGCACCGCCAAAGTGATCTCGGTGCAATTCGGCCGAATGTCGGCGAAGCTGACCAGCCCCATCAGGTCGATGTTGCCGCCGACCGATTCAAAAGCGCATTCATCGGCCGATTCGCCATCTACCGCCAACAGTACCGTCCGCGCCTGAAAACCGAGCGGACCCCGAAAACTAAAGTCGACAGTCTTTGACGAAGTCACCACCGCTTTCGTGACCATCAAAAACTGGCGCCGATATGATTGGATGCTGGCCAGGCGCGCTTTGCACTCGTCCAGCGACTGACTCATGTGAAGTGTTTTTTGTAGGAGCATATGAGGTTATTGACTGTTAACCTTAGCAACGCCGGTGCCATCGCCTTTTACCTAGGTAAAGCCCTCAGACCCAGCATTGGGCGTGTATATTTTTGTTACATTTGTGTATGCCCAGCGGACACTTGGCCGCTGACACAGCTTTGGAAAAGCGACCTCCATTCTGCCGACAATTCGGTCGTTTTTTCGGTTAGAGCGGGAAGGACCGGAGCTCCTAAGATCTGACGCAAAACATCCGCATTCGTGGCCATCGAGACATCATCGTCGCCGGGCAGCTGATTTAATACTATGCCAGCGCAAGTCAGGCCGAGACTACGAATACTGCGAACAGTAAGAGCAGTGTGATTCAGACAACCGAGCCGGTTCCGGACAACGACCAAAACGGGCAGCTGCATGCTCACAGCCAGGTCGCTCACGAAATAATCAGATCGAATCGGCACCATCCAGCCGCCCACGCCTTCAACAAAAAGATAATCCAATCGCTGCTCTAGAAAACGAAAGGCACGAAGGATCTGTTCGACGTCGATCGTCACATTCTCCGTCAAAGCGGCGGTAAATGGAGCCGCCGGAGTTTTAAGCCAAACGGGATTAAGCTGGTCGACCATAAGCGGTCCGCTGCTTGCCTCGAGCAGGAGTTCGGCGTCGTGACGATCGCCACAGCAAATCGGTTTCATCCCGGCACACCGCCACTCGCCCGACGCCCTTACCAAACGCAATAATTCGGAGACGGTGTGCGTTTTGCCCACACCCGTATCCGTACCCGTAACGAAAAGGCTCAGGCTGATAGCGTCAGTCTATGCTGCTCGAGCACGCTGGCCCTGGATCGTCTCCAGCATTGAATGAAATATCTTCAGGCCATCCGCACTGCCGAGGCGAATATCCGAAGCGCGATCGGGATGAGGCATTAATCCGAAGACGTTCCCCTCCAGGTTGCAAATACCAGCAATGTTCTCGATCGATCCGTTCGGATTCGCCTCTGGAGAAACCTGGCCCTTTTTGTCGACGTAGCGCAGAATGATTTGTCCATTGTCGGTCAGCTCTCGCAACGTCGCCGGTTCGGCAAAGTAACAACCTTCGCCGTGTGCAATCGGCAGATGAAGCAATGTTCCCTGCGGGCTGCCATGCGTGAACGATGAATCAGGCACCTCGACTCGCACGGTGACCATGTCGCACACAAATCGCAGGGATCGATTACGCACGAGCGCGCCTGGTAACAGGCCGGCCTCACAAAGAATTTGAAATCCATTGCAGGTTCCGAGAACCAGTTTACCGCCACGCGCGTCGTCCACGACGGCTCGCATGATCGGAGAGAACCGCGCGATCGCGCCGCACCGTAAATAATCGCCGTAGGCAAATCCACCGGGCAAAACAATCGCGTCGAAACCACGCAACGACGTCTCCTTGTGCCAGACGTACTCGGCCGTCAATCCGGCAACGCTGTTAATGGACGCGACGCAATCCTGATCGCAATTCGAACCCGGAAATTGGACGACCGCGAACTTCATTCTTGCGACAGATTAAGATCCGCCTTCGCTAAAAGCTACGGCGCGACATGCAAATCTCCACAGATTCAGAACTCATCGAACGCCAGCTAAGCACCCTGGCGTGCGACCGCATAACGGGCCGCGCGTTGTTCCTCATGGTAATCATTCACCACCAAACATGCATGAACGATTCCGGGGACCCAACCGAGCAGGGTCAGGATAAGACTTAGAAAAAAACTCCCGATCCGGCCGGTCATTAAGACGGCCACAGGTGGTAGCACAACACAAAAAAAGTATCTCAACGTTTTCATAGGATTGTCCGTTCAAAATTCATTCCTTGTTTTTCCTCAGCTCGTATTCTTCGATGACCGGATTGGAAAGCAAGTCGCGACAGAGTCCGTGGAGCCGTTTCTCCAGATCGGCATTGTCGCCATCGACCTCGATCTCCATGTATTTGCCGATTCGCACGCTGCGCACTTCTGGCATGCCAAGGTGATGCATGGCATCGCGAACCGCTGCGCCCTGCGGGTCGAGCACCGTCTCTTTCGGTTTCACGATCACATTCATTTTCATCGTTCAATATTGATCAGCTTGTCCCTGCAACAAGCCCATTTGTCACAATTTGCTGTCGAAATTGCCTTCCCGAATCCCTCCGTTTCAGCCGATAC
>JBEEGV010000048.1:0-2720 GCA_041167085.1 Verrucomicrobiota bacterium | reverse complement strand
TACTCCGGCTTTAAACAGCTGCAATCGGTTTTTCAGACAAGGCTTGCCACTGCTGCCCCCGGATTTCGGGAGCGTATCAGCGTTCTCGAAAGTGAGCTTTCACGAAATAAAGACCACGGCAGTCTCGGTTATTTGCGGGATCTGGTCGTGCGCGACATGGCGGCACTTCAAGATCTTCTCGAAGTCATCTCGGAAAAGACCCTTGCCGACACCGCCAAACTGCTTGTGCGGGCTGAAACGATTTACATTGCTGGACAACTTCGATCCGAACCTATCGCATCATTGCTCAGGTATCTTCTGACGATGCTGCGCCGCCGCATCGTCCTTCTCGACCCGGCCGGAGGCCTGGCGCAAGAAATGGCGACGACCATGACCGACCGCGATGTCCTGATTGCGATCGCATTTCGACATTACGCAAAAGAAGTCGTCGTCATATCCGAGGTGGCCGTAACCAATGGAACTTCCATCATAGCCATTACAGACAGCCAATTGTCGCCCCTCGCGAAGGACGCCGAGACACTCTTCACAATTCCGGAGGATGAATATCTGTTCTCCAGGTCGCTCGCGGCACCGATGTGTTTGGTCCAGTGCATTGCGATGGCAACCGCCGCGGTGCTCCAGCCGGGCCGGGACTCGACGCCACGAATTCCGACTGTGACCGAGATGGCGCGTAATCGCGCTGTCGCGCAAACACGGCAGCAAAGGCATTCTTCCAAGCGATGATATCGAGCGACCGGGCCTTTCGCAATTTATCTTGCCAAAAGTAAGAAATGACAATAAATATTCCCGAAACCGAATATGCACCATCGAAGGTGATCGAGAATTTCGGGAGGAACGCGTATGTCAACGGTTCGCTGCACCATGGCGCAGGCCTTGGTTCGCTATCTGTGCAATCAGTTTACGATCATTGATGGCAGAAAGGAGATGCTGTTTCCCGGCGTCTTTGCCATTTTTGGCCACGGCAACGTCACCTGCCTGTCGGAAGCCTTGGAGGCCGTAAAAGATACTCTACCGACCTGGCGTGGCCAGAATGAGCAATCGATGGCGCTGGCCGCCATAGGCTTCGCCAAGGCCAAACGCCGCCGCCAGATCATGGTCGCCACCTCCTCAATCGGTCCCGGCGCACTGAACATGGTAACTGCCGCCGGCGTTGCCCATTCCAACCGCCTGCCGGTCTTGCTGCTCTCCGGCGATACATTCGTCAATCGCCGCCCCGATCCGGTCATGCAACAGGTTGAACACTTCGGTGACCCTTCGATCAACGTCAATGACGCCTTCCGCGCCGTGACGCGCTATTGGGATCGTATTACCCACCCGGAACAGATCATCTCGTCGCTGCCGCAGGCTGTCGCTGTCCTGCTCGATCCGGCGGATTGCGGCCCGGCTTTCATCGCGCTGCCGCAGGACGTGCAGGAAATGGCCTGGGACTACCCGGAATCCTTTTTCAAACCGACCGTCCATGCCATTCCGCGTCCGCGCGCCGACAAGGATCGTCTGGCGCAGGCGCTCGAAATTCTCAAAGGCGCCAAACGACCGCTGATCATTTCAGGCGGAGGCGTGCGCTATTCCGGCGCCGAGGACATTCTCGGCGCATTTGCAACGGAGCACGGCATTCCGGTTGCCGAAACCATCGCGGGCAAAGGTGCGTTCACGCACCACCACCCAGCTCATATCGGCCCGATTGGCATCGTTGGCTCGACCTCGGCCAATGCTCTGGCGGCTGAGGCCGATGTCATTTTGGCTATCGGCACCCGCTTGATGGATTTTACCACCGGCTCATGGACGTGCTTCGCGCCGGACGCGAAATTCGTCTCGATCAACGCTGCGCGCTTCGACGCAACCAAGCATCAGGCACTCGCGATCATCGGCGACGCGCGCGAAACCCTTGCCGAACTGGCAGCCTCCCTCAAAGGGTGGAAGTCCGACGCCAAATGGACAGATCACGGAAAATCCGAGTTCGCGAAATGGAACGCAGCGCTCGATTCCTATCAAAAACCCACCAACGAACCCGTTCCAACCTATGCGCAGGTGGTTGGTATCGTCAGTTCGCATGCTGGCGAGCGCGACTATCTCATCGCCGCTGCCGGCGGCCTGCCCGGCGAAGTGATGAAGAACTGGCGCGTCAAACAGCCCAATACCTTTGACTGCGAATTCGGCTTCTCCTGCATGGGCTATGAAATTGCGGCTGGATGGGGTGCGGCGATGGCTGACCCGACCCGCGTTCCGATCGTCATGGTCGGTGACGGCACCTATATGATGATGAACTCGGATATCTATTCAACCGTTCTCACCGGCCACAAGATCATCGTTATCGTTTGCGACAATGGCGGCTATGCCGTGATTAATCGCCTGCAGAACGGCAAGGGCGGCGCGAGCTTCAACAATTTGATCAAGGATTGCCGCGTCAAGCAACCGTTCGCCGTGGACTTTGCCAAGCACGCCGAATCCATGGGGGCGCTTACACGAAAGGTCGAAAGCCTCGCCGATCTCGGTGCGGCGATGGACTGGGCCAAGAGCACCGACCGCACCACGGTTTTGACGATCGTCTCCGACGCCTTCACCTGGACACCCGGCGATGCCTGGTGGGATGTCGGCGTGCCCCAGGTCAGCGCCCGCGAAAGCGTGCTCGAAGCCTCAAAAGACCAACTCGATGGTCGCAAGAAACAGCGCGTCGGCGTTTGACGCCGTTGCGCAAACGACAAGAAATTTCCGGAGATTTA
>JBEEGV010000047.1:0-341054 GCA_041167085.1 Verrucomicrobiota bacterium | reverse complement strand
CATAGAACATATCCTGGACGACCAAAAGTTGATGAGAGATCTATCTAACTCTCTTAAACCAGCTGGTCTACTGCTTCTAACCACACCGAACCTCAAGTACCGCCCTCTGACACGAGATGATGACGGTCCATGGTCTCCAATAGAAGACGGCGGTCACGTGCGGCGAGGATACAGCGAAACGCACCTTCGGGAACTCTGCAAGACTGCTGGACTGGCGGTCGACGAGATCTCATACTGCTCCGGATTCGTTAGCCAAAAACTTACCGCGTTGTGGCGGAAGTGTTCTGTCGTTAACCGTACCGCCGCCTGGGCATTGCTGTTACCATTGAGGATACTGCCCTCTATTGCTGACGACTTTGTGACCCGTCTTCTGCGCTGGCCGTATTACTCGATCTGTATTGAGGCGGTGAGAGAGGGGCCGCCGCATGATATCAAGCAGATGAAAACAGGTTAGGTGTATCCGATGTAATGAATAGTCAACAGAGTCCGCCGACTGCCCACGATCTGCTTCGGTTACTGAGAACCGACTGCTTTTACTATCGGGGAAACCTGCCCTGTGCTCCTCACACGCGTTCCGGTGAGACTTGCACATGCAAAGAGTATGTAAAAGTGAAGCGGCGCGGGGTGATCATCAAGCTTGGTGCTGCCGGAGACGTGTTGAGAACAACGCCAATACTTCGGGCGCTCGATCCGGCAGGAACAGGCACTCAAGTGCTGTGGGTAACACATTTTCCAGAGTTGCTGCCGAAGGAGGCTTGCGAGGCGGTAAGGCCGGACGCCGTGACGCTCGCACGATTAGCCGCGTCAGAGTGGGATTTCTGCTGGAATTTGGACAAAGATGTTGAGGCTTGTGCGATCGCATTTCACGTCCGCGCGAAGGAGCGGGCGGGCTACACCCTTCTTAACGGCGTGCCTTATCCGGCGGACCAACGCGCGTGGCACAAATTCGTAAGCGGGTTGGATAATCCTTACAGCAGGGCGAACCGCTTGAGTTACGTACAAGAGATCCTCGATATCGTCGGCCTTCCCTATGCTCGACAAGAATACTGGCTGCGATCGCCGTCAACGAACTCCATCGAGGCAGCAAAACAGATATTGCCCGGGGAAGGATGGATCGGGCTGAACACGGGTGCCGGGGTGCGGTGGCCTACACGCATCTGGCCGGAATCCCACTGGCTGCAACTCATCACGCTATTGAAAGCGCGGGGAATCAAACCGGTGATTCTGGGTGGTCCCGATGAAATGCGACTCAATGAACGCCTGGCGACAGCGACCGGTTGCCTGTGGCCGGGGGTACAATCACTCGATGTCTTTTACGCCTTGATTCACCGGTGCCGGTGTTTGGTCACAAGCGTCACTCAAGCCATGCATTTGGCGATTTCTGCTCGCACTCCGCTCGTGCTATTCAATAATATTTTTAACTCGTATGAGTTTGAACTTTACGGACGAGGCGAGATCGTTGGACCTCCTACTCAGTGTGACTGTTTTTATGAGCCAGTCTGCCGTACTGGCCGCAAATGCATCGCTGAAATTACTCCAGGTAGAGCTTTTGAGGCGCTGTTGCGCGCGATGAAGTGCTAGGGCGCTCACACCCGAGTGCCGGACGCTGATTCGACATTGTGTCTGCGGCCACGCATCGGTAAAATTGTCCGGAAGGAGAGCGAAGATGTGAATGATCGGTTTAACTGCATGCTCGTAAGCCATAGTTTCACTTTGAACGACCCGCCTGTACGTCAGGCCGCAGAAACGCTGGCCTCTCAAGGTTACGAGGTGCATTTTGTGCATGCTGTTTCGGATCACGAGATCGCCACCGACGCCCGTCACTCGCTGACGGTCCATGAAATCCATCCACCGCAAAGGTTCAAAAGGATCCGTCCGCTATATAGCTGGCTCCGCTGGCGACGCTTTAAGAGCGAGATCCATCGTAAGCTTGCAGAGATCAAGCCTCAGCTGGTCGTAGTTAAGATGCTTCATCCTCTAGCTGCTTTGCCGATGAAGAATCAGCCCCATCGATATAAATTAGTCTCCTTTATTCCCGATATCCCTGCGATTAGAGATGCAGGCAAACTGGACCGTCGAATAATAAAGCGAGGATGGAAGCGCCTGAAAAAAGCCGACATCGTCTGGGCAAGCGATATTTACAAAGCGCATCTTGCTCAGAAGCTCGGCAAGCTGCCTTCACGCCCGCTCGTCTGCCACAACTGTCCGCCTTTAGACTACCTACCGAATCCGGTTTGGCCGCGAGATCCATGGTTACGCTCGGAGCTACGCAAGCAAGGTGTGAGTATAGAGATTGAAGGCGGATGCATTCTTTTGAGAGCTGGGGCAATAGGCGAGTGTGGAGGAATTGAAGAGACCCTTTCGACAATGCTGACACTCCCGGAAGATTTTATTTTCTTGATGATAGGCCGGCCTTCAAAGGATTACGCTGATCATCTGAAAAGAATGATTGTTGATCTAGGTCTTCAGAGGCGCGCACTTTTCTGGGACCGGCCTAATGACGAGATTTGGAAAATGGCACTGCAAGGAGCGGATATTGGTCACTTGATTCATGGGCCATTTCCACCCGGTAGCATGACGCAGGCTTACGAACTAAACTCTAGTCTCTCCAATAACCGACTGTTTCAATACATGGCGGCTGGTTTGCCTATCATTGCTTATGACGATCCACGCATGAACGATCTCTGCGCCGAGGTGGATTGTTTTAAAATTGCGCGACTAGAAAATCTAAAAACCGATCTGCATGATATTATCAACAATCTTGGCTCCCATCCAGATGTCAGGCGGGCACTTGGGATGACTGCTCGTGAGGCGCACTTACAAAAATACAACTGGGAAATTCAGTTTGCTCCAGTCTTGGCGATTTGCGCAAAGTAACTTCGGCATCGGATGGCATTTGAAAATTTAAAAGACGTTCTGCGAGTGGGAGCGGACCCGATAAGCTGCTTCAAATTAAGCTTAGCCGCTGCTGTCACTAGCAGACCCATGCTCAAACCGTGCCTAGGCTGGCTCTTCTGGCTCTGTGCAGATGGCAACGGTGTCGTATGGGCTAACGCTGTCTGCAATTTGTCACAGCGGAAGCTTCACTATGGGTTAAGGACCTCTGAATTGCCAAGTGATCTCCTGTCATTTTATGAGCATTGCGTTCGCAACTCTTATCAGGTGGATTCCACCGTAAAACCGGACGCATTAATTGACGGCGGGGCGAATACCGGCTTGTTCTTGATCGCGGTCCTTAGTCGTTGGCCCGAAGTGCGGGCGATAGCTGTCGAGCCGCTTCCAGCCAACATTGCGATTATGCGTGCTCACTTGAACAAAAATAACTTAACAGCTCAGGTTTTGCCTGTGTGTTTGGCCGCTCTGAGCGGGGAAGCCAAGTTTTATGTACGTGAAGCGAATCGTGGCGGCCTAGACAGCTCTGATCAATTTCATCAAGAGTTTACTGTAACAACGCTACCCTTAAGCGAACTGTACGCTCCACTCCATGGCAGCCGCGTTCTGGTAAAACTGGATATAGAAGGAGCCGAAATACCGGTTCTAGAGGAATTTCTGCGCCACTCACCAATCAGGTCGAAGGTGGTTGGAGAACTGCATCACTGGAAGCGACATCGACCCCGGCTCGAGGAGTTGTTTCGAGTTGCAGGCTGGAGCGCAAGTTTTTTCTCAGAAGATTCCGTCTGCGTTTTGTTCTCTGCGCAAACTCCCGATTGGATTAGCTGATTAATGATGCATCCGAGGATAACTTGCCTGGTTCTCGTGACGGCACTGTCCTCGTTATCGGTAATCGTTCCCTGGCTAGGGAATTGGCCGAAATGTGACCATTGAAACCCTTTCGAAGTGAAAAGTAAGTCGATGAGCAATCTCTACGAAAAGGAGGACTATTTTTCGAGACGGCTGCCGTACGATCCTTACCGCGAAACCGTCTGGCGGGAAATTGTCCGCTTCTTGAAGGTTTACATTCCTGAGGACGGCGTGGTCCTGGAGGTTGGTGCGGCCTATTGCCATTTCATCAACCACGTCATCTGCCGCGAACGACACGCGCTAGACATATCTTCTATCGTAAAAGGCTATGCGGCAAAAGGTGTCGTCGCTCATACCGGATCCGTTACCCGAATGAAACAGTTTGACGATAATTCACTGGATATTGTTTTTGCCAGCAATGTGTTCGAACACTTGGATGACAGGGAATTTGAGGAGAGCACAAAAGAGATACGTAGAGTGCTGAAGCCATCGGGACGACTCATCCTTCTGCAACCAAATTTCCGTTATGCCTATAGAGATTACTTTGATGACTATACGCACAAGAAGATTTTTAACGACGTGGGGATGTCCGGGCACCTGGAACATCTTGGTTTTGCAGTAGAACGAATTTTGTCACGATTCTGTCCTTTTTCCCTCTCCAAAAAACCGTTCAAAGTTCCAGGAATTCTTCTTCGAATATATTTGAATTCGCCGATCAGACCATTTGCGAAACAGATGCTCGTCATTGCCGGAGCAAATAAACAATAAGATGGTCGGACGCCAACGGGTTGGCATTAAACGGGGATGACTCTACCGCAAAAGATCTCAAATTCAGTAACCGTCGTTATGCCGGCTTTCAACGAAGAAGACGGTATTCAAGACGTTGTTGAGGGATTCCGGAGCTTTCCGTCAGTCACAGAGGTGGTAGTTGTCGACAACAATTCTCAGGATCGAACGGCGGAAAGGGCGACGCACGCTGGGGCGCGGGTCGTGAAGGAGGAGAAGCAGGGCTATGGCTACGCTTGCCGCCGAGCATTACTCGAGTGCCAAACAGAATGGGCGTTACTGGTGGAATCGGATAAAACGTTCCGACCGACGGATATTCATAAGTTTTTGGCCTATACGGATTCTTTTAACTGCATTTTTGGAACCAGAACGTCCCGTTCTTGTATTTGGGATGGCGCCAACATGGGGCATTTCCTAAGGTATGGTAATTGCGTAGTAGCCAAATATTTGGAATACCTGCACAACGGGCCTTGCCTTACCGATGTGGGCTGTTCCTATAAGATGATTCGCCGTCATGTAATTGCAGATATTTCGCAATTTTGGGAAGTGGGAGACAGCGCGTTTTCACCCGAGTTAATGATTCTTTGCATTCGTAGAGGTTGGGGATGCATCGAGATCCCGGTTCACTATGGCAGCCGCGTCGGGGTTTCCAAGATTACGGGATCCTTCGGGAAGGCATTTCGATTAGGCCTCCGAATGATTGCACTTATTACCAAGTACAGATTTAGAGAAATCGCGACCGCGGTGATTAATGACAGCAATGGCTAGAGTAATTCAGTACGCTGTGGTGCTGGTTGCCTTCGTCGGTCTGTCTCTTTCGGTAGGACTCCGCGCTGGAACCCCTTCCGGGAATGACGAGGGGGTATTTCTCAAAGCCGCTGAGATCCTCAAATCCACGGGCTCCCTTGCAAGCAAAACGACTGAAACCAATCTTGCCGGCCGCACAGTAAGGTGGCATGCGCTGTGGCATCCACCTTTGTATCTCAATGTGCTTGCTCCGTTGGGGCACGAGCCGTTTCGTCCGATATCGGCTCGACTTCTAAGTGTCGCCTGTTGGTTAGCCTGTCTCCTCATGGCAATTAAAGGGACTACTCGCACACAGACAGAGTGGCGGAATAATCGATGGGTAGCTTGTGCTCTGCTTGCTCTGCTTCAGTTGTCCATACCTGCGGTCGCTGATGGAATGCTTTACATCGATATAGACACCAGCATTCTCGCTGTCGCAGTGGTTGCCTTCGTTGTGAATTTTGTTCGAATGCCGGGACGCAGCTTCGGATTCAACAGCGCCTCAACAACAATACTCACCGCATTTTTGTTCTGGAGTAAGCTAACGACGCCTCCGTTTCTGCTCGTGGCCTGCTGCCTGGTAGCTGCGCTTTATCGCGAGTGGCGCGTGCTTTCGGCTGTGATTTTCGGAGCATTCTTGGGGGCTGTTCTATTTGTCGGCTCCTTTTTACTGTACTGCTACGCGACTGAGGCAGACGTTCGACTTATGCTGTCGATGTACACCAGCAAAGGAGGCGGCTATCTTTTCGCTTGGCTTCGATCGCCCGGTGCGCTCCTCAATTCCATTTACGTTAATGTAGTCTGGTCTTCAGTGTGGTTCTTGATCCTGATTGCGGTGGCGGTGGGTCTGCGTTTGGGGCGGGGTTTTCAGCGATTGCCAGAGACGTGGCGAGCCGACAGCTTTTTGATTTGCGGGGCGATTATCTGGCTCGTGAACCCGCTCTGCTTTCAAACAACACACCCGAAGTACATTTATCCGTCGTTGTTATTGTTGTCTGTCTTCGCCTACGATCGTTTACTTTCGGCGTCCGCGGGTGAACAGGCGATGGCGCGGCGTAATATTGTCTTTGGCGCAGGTATTGGGATACTATCTATCGCAGCATTTCAAATTCCCTCGTTGTGCTTTCAGAATCCTTGGCCGCAACTGCAAGGGTTGCGTGCCTTAGATCTTTTGAAAGTTCCGGAAGTGTCTCGGCTACTCTTATATCTAGGGCTTATCGTTCTCGGACTTATAGTTCCGTTCCTCTGCAAGCGCTTGGCTCCAGTTTGGTTCGATCATTTTGGTAAACTGTGCCTGCGGTCCATTCTTGTTGGCTGCTTGTTATTCGGCGTTAGCGATCTTGGGTTCGCTATTTGGAAAGACGATGCGTTCTCTCCGCTGAACAGGCAATATCAGTCCGGCTTCAAGAAGGCGGCCGCGCTTCTGCGAAAGATGCCGCCTGGACTGAATGTTCTCTACTCACGGGCCTCGTCGTTTTATACTCGTGGGACTTTAGTGAACTTATCGACTGGCCAAGACGTTTTTCTTCGAGAATGGAATAAAGAAAAAATCAGGGACTTCGGCCTGCGCCTGCTGGCAGAGAAGAAACTGGACATCTGCGCTGACAGTGCGCGATTTCCAGAATCGCTCATTCTCAAAGCCGACTGCGAGAATGCTGGAATGCATGTTCTCATTTTTGGGGATTTCTACGTAGCCTCGGTTGCGCCACTTGAAGAGCTTGAACAGGCAAATAGATAACAAATGCGAAGCGCATCAACTTTTACTCAAATATAAAAGTTAGTCGCTGCTGATGATGGACACCGATGGTTTCTGAGATACAAATGAGATGGTTGTATAACTCGAAAGTCCTCTTCGAATGACAGAGAGAGTACTCGTCACCGGCGCAGCGGGATTCATCGGTTCTCACGTCGCCGACCATTGCCTTAACCTCGGATTAGAGGTAGTCGCGACCGACGATCTATCGGGTGGGTTTCGCGAAAACGTACCCGGGAACGCGGAATGGGTACAGGGCGACCTACGAGATCCAAAGTTCACCAAATCTCTCTGGGACCTTGGTCCCTTCAAATACGTTTATCACTTAGGAGCCTATGCGGCCGAAGGCCTTTCACACTTCATCAGGCGCTACAATTACCAAACCAATCTGATTGCGACGATGAATCTCATAAATGAGGCAGTCAAACACGACGTCAAGTGCTTCGTCTTCACTTCGTCAATCGCGGTCTATGGGAAGAATCAGCTCCCTATGACTGAAGATTTGATCCCGCAACCCGAAGATCCTTATGGCATATCCAAATACGCGTGCGAGCTCGATCTGAAAGCTGCTCACGAGATGTTCGGCCTCAACTACATCATTTTTCGACCTCACAACGTCTATGGAGAACGTCAAAACATTGCGGACAAGTACCGGAACGTCATAGGAATTTTCATGAATCAGCTTCTGCAAGGCAAACCGATGACAATTTTCGGGGATGGAGCGCAGACCCGCGCCTTCTCACATATCGATGGCGTGGCGCCCTTAATTGCGGAGGGCCCGCTAATTCCTTCTGCTGTGAATGAAATATTCAACGTCGGTGCGGATACGCCTTATAGCGTCTTAGAGATTAGCCGCGAAATCGCCCAAGCGTTTGGTCGGCCGCACAACATCAAGTTCGAGCCGGCTCGGAACGAGGTTGTTCATGCGTTTTCAGACCATTCTAAAGCTGGGCGAGTCTTTCCGAGCGCCGCCCAGGTAAGCCTGAAGGAAGGCATAGCGCGTATGGCTCGATGGGTTAATGCACATGGTCCTTCGGTGTCGGTGGAGTTTAAGAATATTGAGCTCACGAAGAATCTGCCTCCAAGCTGGCAGCCGTGATGCTGTGCTGAGAGAGCATGGGGCTACCGAAGATCAGTGTTTGCCTGTTGACTTACAATCGCGCCGATGTTTTAGGCAGGTCTATCGAATCCCTCCTCGCTCAGGACTTCAGCGATTTTGAGCTGATCATTAACGATGATTGTTCCACCGACAGCACTCCCAGTATAGCGGAGCAACATGTTAAGGTGGATCGGCGGGTGTGGTACGCTCGTAATAATAGTAACTTGCGATATGCCGGTAACCAAAATGCAGCGATGGAACGAGCCTCAAGCGAGCTTGTCGCGATCGTTCACGATGGCGACGTTTATCGGCCCGATTGTTTGTCTAAGTGGTACTCGGCGATGAAATCCTCCCCCAATGTGGGCCTGGTCTACAATGCATCCGACGCACTGGATGAGAACGGGAAAGTAGTTTGCCGTTACCGGCATCCTTATCCTCCAATCATGCGCGGCATCGACATGATAGACGAGATGTTGCGACTGTACTCATCCCCAATCTTTGGCATCATCATGTTACGCAAATCGTTTCTCTCTCGAGTCGGCGAATTTGATGAAAGATTCCCAGTGCTGGGCGACGTCGACATGTGGATGCGTCTACTTTTAGTTTCGGATGTGGCGTACATCAATGAACCTCTATTCCAGATTCATCCACGCGAAAAAAGTCACATTAACCGCAGTGTGAACTGGAAAATAATAGAAGAACATTATCAAATCTTCAGGAACAACGCAGTTCGCAGGTTCAGCGAAGATCCTGAAGCCGCTGGTTTAGCATTACACAGGTTACGGAGGAAGCAGCGGATGAAAGTTGCTCGTGCCGCATTCCGGTGCCTGCGTCATGCCCAAATTCGCATGACGCTGGAGGGATTTTCGTATCTGACAAAATTGTAGGCGTCGATTTTTTAGAATCCTGAGTCTAATGCCGCTGGAAGATTTACTTTTCAGACACCGTGCGATCGCGACGGCAATCACTTTGCTTTCCTGTTTCGCCCTTTATCGCGCGTATCGCCGAGGCAATCTCCTTTCAGGTGTCGCTGGACTCCATTCGAGCGTGCTTCTTTTTATGGGCATAGGTCCTTTTGCTTACACTTACTTGCCAGATTACGCGGAACGAATCGGGTTTGAAACTTTGTTTTCCTCTCTGGTTATACCCTATACTTATTTTTTGGTCGGTTATGCGATCGAGGTATGCCTCGAACAATTCGCTTTTAGGCGAAAAGCCAAGGCTGAGCGGTTTTCACTCGATGATATTGATGTGCCGACTGTGTTCTTCTTTGGATTTCTCTCATTGGTAGGATACACATTTTCCTTATTCGAGTTCACCCGTTCAGGTGTGGGGACTATCTTCCAAGTCCTTAGCACGTTCTTGTATCCGGTTATTGTGATAGCCGTAATCGCTTATCGACCGAAGGATATCATGTCCAACATCGTCACGCTGGCTGTGCTCGGTATTGCGGGCTATTTTGCCATCTTCTCGATCTGGCGCTCCCAGCTTATAATGTTACTTGGCGCCGTAGGGATTGGAGCAATCTTTCGGTCTCGAAGCGGCTTTGTGATTTTCGGGGTCCTCGGAATCATTATCTTGTATGTCGTTCTGCCGTTTCAGCAGCTGAAAAAACTTAATTCGGAACGATTCTTTGAAGACCCCGAAGTCTTTTTTTATGCCTCCATGGACATGTCCATGGAAAATCGGAACTCGCTCGTTACCGAGTTTCTGGGGATCCGAATGAACGGTGCGCGCGAACTGGCCTACGTTCAGGCGGCGCTTGACAGCGGCCTCATTTCACTGCGAGGTGGCGCCGGATACGCGGACGCCGCTTTACAGTTGATACCCCGGCTAGTATGGCCGTCGAAGCCGTCGTTTAATCAAACTACCGGATTTTTGCTGCCGCGCGAAATAGAATTGGTGTCATGGGACGATCCGTACACTAGCTGGGGGGTGAATTTCTGGGCTGAGATCGCTGTCAATTATTCATACAAAATGCTGCTCATATTGGTGCCAATATTTTTTTTCGGTGCCGGGTGGGTCGACGCCGCTCTTAATCGAATTATTAAGCATCAAGGCAACCGCTGGATCGCTACCGCGACATTGTTTTTCATGTTTCTGCAACTGGTATCCATCGTCAATTTCGTGACATACTTGCTCTGGTTTTTCCTCGTGATCGTGATCAGTGATCATTTGTCAGGCTCTCTGGGATCGAACCGGCGTTCTTTGTGGGTGCATGAGAATCCTGCTCTACGGGGAAGCTGATAAGCGAGGTAGTGGGGCGTGGTGCTACGCGGAGACTATCCGGGAGATGGGATATGTTCTCACCGTCTTCAGTGACGCGGCCCATTTGAAGAAATACGCAGAAAATAAACTCCTACACATCTATCGCCATTTTATGCACCAATTGCGAGAAAAGGATCGATTTGTCGTTATCGATGACCTTCTCACCCTGGCGGCGGCAGTGCGTCCCCAGGTGGTTGTTGTTCTAAAGGGATTACTCGTCAGTGGGAATGATGTAAAGGCGCTTCAGCAGATGGGCTGCTGGGTTGTGAATATCAATCACGATGATTTTTTCAGTTCAAACCCTAACAACTGGAGTACCATTCAACGTAAAGCGATCGCAGCCTATGATTACATCTTTCCAACGCGAGAAGTAAATGTAGCAGAATTGGAACCGTACAATCCGAATGTAGAATTTTTTCCGTTTGCCTATTATCCTGAGATCCACCGAATAGTGCCTATTCCTCTTGAAGAGGGAGCGCAATGGAATGTTGATGTCGTCTTCGTAGGAACCTGGGAGGTTCATCGAGCGAAACTTCTGGAACACTTGGTACAGCGAGTCCCGGGAACGTACGCGATTTATGGAAGTCAATGGAATCGAGTTTCGAAAACATCACCACTTCGTCGATTTATCAAAATGAGGGAGCTCGAGTCTGTTGAGATGGCGAAGGCGATCGGAGGGGCAAAGATTGCGCTCGGATTCTTGCGGAAGGAAAACCGCGATGACTATACTCAGCGGACCTTTGAGATACCTGCAATTGGGGGAGTCTTGCTTGCGGAATCGACGCTCCGTCACGAGAAATGGTTCAAATCTGGGCAGGAAGCAGCATTTTTTAATCCTGCCGATCCGGAGAGTTTGTGCAAGAAAGTACATGAACTGCTCACGAATGACGCGTTGCGAGAAAACATTCGGAGGTCAGGAAATGCCGCAGTCCGGTCGCAACAGCATACGTATCGAGACCGGCTGGCGAGACTCTTTGAATTGCACTCAGCGGTAGGACTGCGGGATTGAAAAAAAACAGCTGGAAGATACATATTTTACGCGTGGTCAGCAGCTGTATCTTTGCCGCGTAGCCGTGCTTGGTGAGCACGGTAGGGTTTGATCAGGTCCATGAAAGTTGTTCAGGTAACTCCGTTTCTCTCGCGAACTGGAGGAGGGATGTTCGAATCTGTAAGGCATCTGTCTCAGAATATTCATGCATCGGGCAAAGCCGAGGTGAAGGTTGTTGGGCTATCCGACGGCAAGACGTGCGAAGATATCCACGCTTGGGCTCCCGTGGGTGCTAAGGCTCATTCGGTTAGAGGGCCAACACTCTTTGGATATGCCCCGACGATGCGCGATGATCTTATTGCGATCAATCCGAATATTGTGCATATGCACGGGCTCTGGAAATATCCGTCGATCGTCGTTTCGTCATGGGCGCGCCAGACACATAGGCCCTATGTCATCTCACCTCGCGGAATGCTCGAGCCCTGGGCGCTGCAACGATCGGCCTTACGCAAGCAACTTGCACGGCGTCTTTTTCAGGATGCTTCTCTGACAAATGCGGCGTGCATACATGCAACATCCGTGATGGAGACGCGGAGTGTTCGTTCCGCCGGCTTCAATAATCCCATCGCGATGATTCCTAACGGAGTAACTATACCATCAAAATTACCAGTAAGATCAAATGGGATCGGGAGAATTAAGCAGGCTCTCTTTCTTTCTCGTATCCATCCGAAGAAGGGTTTACTGAATCTAATTCGGGCATGGGCCGAGCTTAAACCAACCGGATGGCAACTATTGATTGTTGGCCCCGACGAGGAGAATCATCTGCGCGATGTCGAAATTGAGGTGCAAAAATACGCGGTGGAAGATTCTGTCATTTTTCGCGGCGAAGTAATAGGGGATGAGAAGTGGCAGGTATATTCTGAATCAGACCTTTTTGTTCTTCCATCGTTTAGTGAGAACTTCGGCATCGCAATCGCGGAAGCATTGGGCTGTGGTGTTCCGGTCATCACGACCCAAGCGACACCATGGGAAGATATAACAAGACATGAGTCTGGTTGGTGGATCGATGTGGGCCTAGAACCTTTGATTTCTGCTCTTAAAGAGGCGACTTCTTTGCCGCTATCTGAGTTACGGAAAATGGGAACTCGCGGCCGAGAGTTAATTCAGGAACAATACTCTTGGATGCGGATCGCTGAACAAATGGTCGAGGTGTATGAATGGGTAATCGGAGGTCGGCGTCGACCAGATTGTGTCGTCGCGGACTGAATGCGGGGGCATACAGAAATCTGAAATCTGATATAAACAGAGATCAGATAACAGACGGAGATGTAGGTTCAGACTGGCTTGAAACCAGCTTTCCAGTTCGCAAGTAATTGTTCGGCATACAATTGTGTCGGTGCCTAACTAAATGCCTTCCGATTTTTCATAATAGCCGTATAATGATCGATCCCCACATGAACCGAGCCGACCCGGCCTTCGCCACGCAACGTGAGGATTTTGTTCCTACTGGATCTCCGATAACGAGCAAGCCGATCGAGGCCGGCCGGGTGGCGCGGCAACGCCGCCGGGCAACCATCATTACTCAGGAATGGGCTCCGACCCTCCTATTGCTTCTTCTGGATATCCTTGTCTGGACTTTGATTTATGGCGGGGCCACCTCGCTTCGGCATGAAGTATTCGAGCCGACCGCTTTTGAATCGGTCATTATCAATCTGTTGCAGATCGGGGTGCTGATTGGGGCGCTTTACACTATTGGTGGATACGATCGTCATAATGAGATGCGCGGATTGTCCTACACGACGGAGCACGTTCTCGCCGTGGCGGCGTCGCTTATTTTCAGTTCTTTTCTCATCTATTCGTTAGCCACTTTCGCCCATTCCATGAAGCCGAGCCGCGGCGTGCTTCTTGTGAGCTTCGTTTTGTTCGCGCCGATCTCACTTGTTTACCGCCGCTGGATTCGCGCGTCCGTGGCAACTACCACTGCCGGGAAAACGTATCTCGTCATCGGAGCAGGCGAGGCGGCCGCGAATTTTTACGAGGCTTATCAACATTCGCCCAATGCGCAGCAGCTCTGTTTTGTCGATCCGTTAGGGGACCGAATCGGTCAGCTCCTGGCCGGAGAGGGTAGTCCAATGGTCCAGGGCAATTTGCAGGCGGCACTCTCCGCTCCAGGAAGTAATTACAGTGGGATTATTCTTGCTGAAAAAATCAAGCGGCTGCCGGCGGACCTTCTGGAGGGACTGGTGAGGGCGCAATTTCATACCACGCGTGTCTATACCATGGAATCGTTCTACGAAACGCACTGGCGGTATGTGCCACTGGAAGTGATGGACCCAGTCTGGCCATTGCAAACCGGGTTTCAACTTGCCCGGATTTCTCCGTACCACTATTTAAAGCGTCTATTCGACGTTGCCGTGTCCGGCGCGTTATTGGTTATTTGTTCTCCGTTAATGGGTTTCATCGCATGTCTCGTCTGGCTGACCAGTGGGCGGCCTGCGATTTATTTCCAAACGAGAATGGGACGAGAGAACCATCCCTTCACCGTCTACAAATTCAGGACCATGATCCTGCGTCCTCCAGAAGAGGATGAGGATATTTATACTCGCAAGGACGATCCGCGTGTAACACGAACGGGAAGGTGGCTGCGCAAGTTGCGCCTCGATGAGCTGCCGCAGCTTTGGAATGTATTTCGCGGTGACATGAGCCTGATCGGGCCACGCGCGGAGTGGATCAAATGTGCCGATCGCTACGAAAAGAAAATCCCGCTGTATCACTTCCGGCACCTCGTGAAACCGGGGATCACCGGCTGGGCGCAGGTTAATTATCCTTACGGAGAAAGTGAGAAGGATGCGATCGAGAAACTGAAATACGATCTGTATTATATCCGGCATTATTCTTTGAAGCTAGATGCGATGATAGTGCTGAAGACGGTGCATACGATGCTATTCGGCAAGGGACGCTAGTCGGTGCCAAATAGCATCGTAGAGGTCACATGTCAGACGTCAGATGTCAGCGGCAGAAAGAAGTGACACATGGCGTATCGGGGTGTCACAGTGCGCAGCATGCAAACTGACGGAAAGGCCTCACACCGAACAACGGATCGAATCGAATCAGCTAAAGACCTGAGGGTGTATAAACTCGGGTATGAGTTGGCGATGGACATATTCGAACTCTCGAAGAAGTTTCCATCGGAAGAGAAATTCGCGCTAACAAGCCAAATTAGAAGGTCGTCGCGATCGACCTGCCTGAATTTGCGGGAAGCAGGCTCCGCCCCGTAGGAAAGAGCGGATGTTCTATGTTTACGCCATACAAAGTGCGAAGACTTCCCGCATCTATGTTGGTCAAACCGAACATCTTGATAACCGTGTCGCTTCTCATAACGCCGGTTGGGTTAAATCAACCCGCCAGCACAGACCGTGGAAACTCATCAAAACGCAGGCTTGCCAAACACGTGAAGCTGCGCGCTGGCTCGAATATTCGATAAAATCGTCAAGAGGAAGAAGGTTAAGATGGTTGAAAACCTAAAATGGGGCTACGCGCCGGAGGGGGCCAAGCGGCGATATGAAGCGCATTTCGTTAGCAAGCTTACGGATTGTGATGGCGAAAACAGCGAGACGGATTCATCCTCGATTTCGCCAGAGACTGCGATTATATCTCGTCCGAACGACACAAAGAATTGACGGCCACATGCGCGGAGATTGGGCGAATGCTCAGCGGCATGATAAACAAGTCCAGTTCGTTCGTCATCCCAGCTGATGTCTGACTTGTGATGTCTGATTTGTGACCTGCGCGCTACGGCGCGAGTTTACATTCGGCAAGCGAAGACGTATGATTCACTTATGAGCACGATGGAGGAGATTAAACGCGCAGCGGGTGCTCTGTCGCCTGGCGAGCGCGAGGAGTTGCTCACGTGGTTGCTGGATGTTGATGACAATTGGGATCGGCAAATGGGCGGGGATGCAGCTGCTGGAAAACTTGATTTTCTCGTCGAAGAAGCGCGCTCCGCGGTTCGTGAAGACGCTCTGCGAGACTGGCCGAAGCCGAAGACTTGAGGTCAAAGACAACACCAGAGTTCTGGCAGCACTATTACCGCCTGCCAGAACGGGCCCAGCGGCTGGCGGACAAGTGTTACCGAATTTGGCTTTCCAATCCCAATCACCGTTCAATTCATTTCAAACGATTGGAAGGACATCCTTCGCTTTACTCCGCGCGCGTTGGGATTCATTATCGCGCAATCGCGCAGCGCGAGGCTGACCTGATGATCTGGGTATGGATCGGTCATCATTCCGACTACGATTCCCTACTCAAGAGCAGGCGAAAATAGGGGACTGAATTGACGGTTAATCTTAATGCTGAATGGTTGACCTCTGCCATGTGACATCTGACCGCTCGCCCGTGCCCTGTGATCTCTGACCTCTGCCTTGTGACCTGTGACCTGTGACCTGTGACTTGTGACCGGTGACCTCTTGCGCGCTACAGCGCGCTACATCTTTTTCTGCTCCCTCGCGGTCGCGCCGTGGTACTACGGCGGGACGACGACGACTAGCATTCAGCTGATTAATTGGTTACTGGGAACTGCGTTTTTGTTATGGGTCTGCGAGCTGTTGATTGATCGGCGGTGGCCCAAGTTTTCCAAGGCTCTATTGGGACTTGTCGTTGCGTTGCTCGGGATCGGCGGCTGGATGGTGCTTAATTCGTCCGCGATTTACGATGGGGATTTCGGTCTTTTCGCTCCACTGCGCAATGTCGTGACGCGTGCGCCCGGTTCGGTGGATTACGCGATCAGCGGGGCTTGGATGATCCGAGCCGTATTGTTGCTCATAGCCGTTCTTTTTGTGGTCGATCTTGCGCAGGATAATGATGGGGTGCTCCGGCTTTGGTCGGCGATCGTAATTGTGGCCGGTTTTTTTGCCATGCTCGGTTTGTTACAGAAGGCGACGGGCGCTCCCATGATTTTTTGGGGGCCATCTCCCGAACGCGCGGGAATAAATACATTTTTTGGAAGCTATTATTATCACGCGAACGCCGGGGCATTTCTGAATCTGGTCCTGCCGCTGGCAGCTGGATTGGCCATTCGTGAAGTCTCGATATCACCGCGGCCGGCTATGCGAGCAATTTGGATTACGATTTTTGTTTTAGTGCTGGGGGCAGTTTTCGCGAACACATCGCGGATGGCGCAGGCGATCGCAATGTTCGTCATAATTGCTTGCGCTCTGCAATTGGCTCCGGTGCTGGTACGGAGACTTTCGAGGGGTGAGCGGAGGGTCGCGCTCGCCGGAACAGCAGCAATTCTGTTGGTCTTGTTCGCTGTGGCGCAGGCAAGTCATCTGGAGCAGCCGCTGCAACGATGGCAACACCTGTCGGAAAATATCTCCGTTGATTTACGATGGGGTGCGGCTCGGGTGGCTCTCCGCGCTGTTCCGCATGCTGGCCTGCTTGGATTTGGTCCGGGAACCTTTCGGGTCGCGTTCCCCCATTTTAACAATGTATCAGCTGACCATGCGCCCGGGGCGTGGAGATTCTTGCATCAAGATTATCTGCAGACCTTGCTCGAATGGGGTTGGCTGGGAAGCGCGTTGTGGGGACTACTTCTCTTTGGTGGAATGGTAGTCGCTGTCCGGGCGTTGCTAAGCCAAAGAAGGATTCGGCGAGGCGCCGAATCCGACACGCGAGGGCGCGTGCGCTCCCCGGAAGCTGAGTGGATTCCGCGGAGGCGGTTGATTCTGCCGCTGGTCGTGGTCGCGCTGATTGGTGTCGCGATTCACGCGTTCGTTGACTTTCCGTTTCAGATCTATTCGATCCAGCTTTACGTCGCCACGTATCTGGGCCTCTGCTGGGGGAGCGCCGGCTGGCGCTGACGCCAGCAGGCGGGACTACGGGACCGAAGTGGCGAAGAGCGAGTTAATCGTTATCGTTAGTGGGGAAGGGGGGGCCAACGAGTTAATCGTTATCGGTTAATAGTTAATCGGAAATGCGCGAAAGGCGTAGTCGAAGGCGTCCCGCGTTCGAAATTCCATTCTTAAAAGTTCGTTTCGGCGAGACGCCAGAAACTGACGGGCGCGACGCCCGTGCTCTCTCCGAGCCGTAGGCTCCTCCGAGCCGGAGGCCCAGCCCGGAACGCTGACAACGGACTACGGGAGCGAAGCGCGAAGCGCAGAGAATGAGTCCTCCAAAAGATTTTTGAACAAAAGATAACCAAGAAAACGCAGGCTCTTCTGCGGCAGACTCCCAAAATAAAGCTTCGTTACCTTCTGTTTATTGCTTTTTGCCCTCGCGCTTTCCGCTTAGCCCTTCGCTCTCTCCGAGCCGGAGGCCCAACTTCCAACTGCGGGAACGGTACGGAAGACAGAAGCCAAAGATCAGCGATCAGAAAAAGACCGATAACGATTAACGAATAACTGATTTCGAAGCGCGGCTTCGAAATCACGCCCCATTATCTTTTATGGACTTTTTCTTTGATCGACGATGGTTATTACGCCCGCCGTAGGCGCCTTCGCCTTTGCCGTATCCGGGCGAGGCATAGTAATAGTAATAGCCAGTGCCGCGCCTACGCGGCAGACGATTCAAGATAACGCCGGCCGGCCGGCCACCAGCGCCGGTGAGCATACCGAGGGCTCGTTGCACAGCGTTGCGGGCAGTATGACCAGCGCGAACGACGACGCACACCGTTTTCACAAGCGGTGTCATAAGAAGGGTATCGCTTACGGCCAGAACGGGCGCGCTATCGATTACAACACGATCAAACAAATTGGCTGCTTCGGTGACCAGTTTCCCAAAAGTCGGGCCGCTCAGTAGCTCGGCCGGATTGGGCGCACGTCTTCCACCCGTAAGGACCGAGAGCTGACCGCTCACGTTAGTCAGTTTTTCGGCCGCTTCCTTGTCGAGCGAGCCCGCTGATACAACATGGACCGCGTTAGGAAGATCGACCGCTCCCACTAAGTAGTCCACAACGCCGAGAGCTTCGTCGTCGTGGCCAGCACCAGACCCGATGTGGCGAAAAATTTTGTGCAAGCTCGGGCGACGGAGATCGCCGTCGATGAGCAACACCCGATGGCCCTGCTGAGCGAGAGCAAGGGCATAGTTCGCACTGGTGAAACTCTTGCCTTCGCTTGGCACTGCGCTGGTGAAAAGGAAAACTTTTCGCTCGAGTTCCGGACCCAGCAGGGAAAGCGAAGCGCGAAGGTTACGGAACGCTTCCGCCGCAGGGCCTTCCGGCGCTTCTGCCATGAGCCGATAACTTGAGCCTTCCAATGGAGTGTCGGAAGCGCCCGCGGCCTCCGCCTTGGTTATTTCAGGAACGGCCGCGAGAACGGGCAAGCCGAGCGTTGATTCTGCCTGATCAACTGTACGAATTGATCGGTCGAGCAAGTCGGATGCGTAGACGAAAGCGAGACCGGCAAAAATTCCGCCAAGAAGACCAAGCATGATAGCTTTGCCTCGGCTGGGGCTCACCGGGAAATAAGGGAGCGGTGAATGCTCGATCACGCTCACCGCGTTCGTCTTTACGTCCTTGGTAAGATTCGTTTCTTTGATCTGTCTCAAAACGCTTTCATAGAGCGCGCGGTCTGTTTCGGCCTGACGGGCAAGTTCCTGATAACCGATCGCGGCCTTGTTGAGGGCGAGGGCAGCCTTCTCTTGTTCACGAACAGCTCCTTGCAAACTTGTTTCAGTCGCTTGAGCCTGCTCGATTGTGTTCTTCAACACAGCCGGTTGAGCTAGCACCGTACGACGAAGAGAGTCCTTCGCTTCTCGGAGCGCTGCGCGGGCCGCCGTCATTTTCGGATGTTTGTCTTTGTAACGTTGCGCGAGTTGGGCGACGACAGCCTCAAGTTGAGCAATGTCACGACGGCGCTCGATCACGGCGGGAGCCGCGGCAATGCTGGGAATGGCAACTAGCGCGTCGACATTTTCGCCCTCTTCCTGAATCTGCTTAAGCTCGCTTTCCAAACGCAAACGCTCGGCTTTTGCCGCAGTTAATTTGCTGGTTAGCTCCTGCAGTTTGTCTTCGACCAAACCACTATGGGTGCCGCCAATTCCCGCGCCCGCGCCAGCGCCTGTTTGGCTGCCTGTCGAAGCGGCTCCCCCGCCGAGTTGAAGTGCATCCGGGGTTTTCTCTTTATACTCGGCGACGGCGGCCTCGCTCTTCTGCAAATTCGCTTTGAGCCGCTCTTCTTCTTCCAAGAGATAACGCAAAGTGTCCTGACTGAACGAGGCCCGACGCTCAATCGAGTTTCGAATATATTCGCGCCCGATCGCTTCGGCCAATCGCTGTGCCATGGCCGGATCGCGGTTGGTGATGTAAAGATCAATCAGCCTGGTGCCACGGCGGATGATCGGCTTGACCATCCCAATCATAGCGCCCCCGAGCGCCTCTTCCAAGGGAGTGTAGATAGGTGCAACGGTGGATTTATCGCCCTTAGAACTTTGAGCCGGTGCTGGAGTTGGTGTGCTGTTCGAAGTAGTGATGGATTGGCCTAACAACGCCTTGCCGCCGTCGTCCGCGAGCCCTTCCGCACGGACGACTCGTGAGAGCAGGCTGCGGTTGGTGAGATTTTGTTCGATCGTGCGCAGGGCATCCTGACTAGCCAAGAACATCGATCGCATGCGCATGCCGGAATCTTCGCCGTTGACGAAGGATGGCTCCGCAACTTCGACCTCGAGCACAAGATGTCCCTGATACAGCTTTGGGGTACGAGCCAGGTAACCAAGCCCGAGAAAAAGCCCGGCCACAATGCAGAGAACGACGACCCAGAGACGCTCGGTAACTGCGTGCCAGAAATGACGGAAATCGAAGCCGTGACGTCCAGCGCCGGGATCGATGGACGTGCCGGTGGTGGTAGAGAAAATTGCGCCCGGCATGGACGCGGCCGCGCGCGGAGGGGTAGATGTGGGTGGGGGAGGGTTCACGGGGAATTGGGAGGAGCTGGAAGTTGGGAGCTGGGAGCTGTGAGGTGGAAGACAGAAGACAGAGGACAGAGGACAGAGGACAGAGGACAGAGGATGGAGGAATAGCAAGGAGCGGGGAGCGAATTCAAAGTAGAAAGTAGAGTTTAGAAAATGGCGAACTAAAGCAGGGAACAGTGGGCTCAAACAGCCGTTATTAGTTAATCGTTATTCGTTATTCGGCGGAGAGAGCAGTGGTCACTACGGAACCTTGCATATATCCACGTTTCGGAAAGGAGGTGATGAGCGCTTTTCCTAACTTCCAGCTACCATCTTCTATCTCCCATTTAGAATATGCTTTCACCAACTGTAACTGTATCGCCGGGCTGGATGAGAAAACCGCCGTTGCCGCCGCTGTTGCGCGCGAGTTTTTTTGCATCAACACGAATAACCTGGTCCCGGCGTTTGACACTGATTCGTTCGGGTGCGGCTATGCGCGTGTACCCGCCGGCCATGGCGATGGCTTCCAGGAGATCCACGCCCCCGGGACTTCCCTCCGGCATCTCAAAACTGCCAGGATGATTGATCTGGCCCAAAACCGTGAAGCGACGTTTGGCATAACCGACGAGAGTGACGTTGACCTTTGGGTTAACCAGGTAATCGCGTCCATAAAGTTCCGTCAGTCGGGCAGCTGCCTGCGTTAAGCTGAGTCCGCTGAGATGGACCGAGCCGAGCAGGGGAAGGCTGACGTTTCCTTCTGCATTCAATCGGCCGTTTGTCCGTAAATCGTCCTCGCCGAAAACTTCGACGGCCACCTGATCATTTGAGCTGAGAACGTAACCGGTCGGCGCGCTTACACCGGCGCTCGACGCGGCCGGGGCGGAATTGTTAGAGGCAGGTGCGGGAGGAGCGCCCGCTCGTGATCCATCCTGCGGAGGGTTGGTTTGGCTGAACGAAATAAGCGGCAGCAGCGAAGCGCCGCACACAGCGAGAAAAAATCGTCTATTCATCCCAAGTAAAATCTCGTCTGGCTAGAATGTCAGCGCAGTCCGAAATCCGACCTGGTTGTCATAAAACCCGAATAACGGGGACGAGCTGTCATTTTGCCGGTGTAAATAATACGCGCCTACCGTCCAAAATCTAGTGATTGTCACGTCGACGCCAGGCTCTATGTAATAGTAGTTATCGTCCCGGCTGGCCGAAGCACCGGTGACCGTGCTGAAGTAGCTTGAATTCTCGTAGCCAGCACTTAACCCGACGTAGATCCGTTGCAGCAAACGCTGCCGAACGCCGATCGTGATGTTTGTTGTCGTATAATCCTGCCCTAATAAGACTGCGGAGTTAAGGATCTGGCGATTGGCGCTGAGTGAGATGCTCGTGCCGTCAAA
The DNA here is from genome assembly GCA_041167085.1 of Verrucomicrobiota bacterium. Taxonomy (GTDB): domain Bacteria; phylum Verrucomicrobiota; class Verrucomicrobiia; order Chthoniobacterales; family UBA10450; genus DATFCK01. The sequence continues at coordinate 319,362 of JBEEGV010000047.1, read as the reverse complement.
GGGTTGATACGACGCTCCGATCTCAAATACCGGAGAGACACGATTGCCGCTCGAACTGTCACTTGATTGCCGAACCTCCACACCGCCGGATGCGGTCACGCTGATCTTGCCCGTGACCTGGTAGCTCATCCGCGCATTGGCTTGTTCAAATGTTTGATCCGGATTCGGATCGTCGACGAGGTCATAGCCAGCGGTGCCACCGAGGCCGACGGTCAGTTTCGGGCTATAGACATAATTGAAAAATAGATTGCCGGAGATCGTCTCGGAGCTGATCAAATTCTGCTGGTAATCATAAACGGTGGAATCAACGCCGCCGCTCAGGAATGTCTTGCCGCTCAGGTCGTAACTCGCCGTCAGGTGAGTGCCAAAACTATTAAGGCGAGTCCGTCCCCCCACATCGAGATTGGCATGGCTACCCGGGCTATTCACATTCGAGAGGCTGTTAAGGTCGGCTCCATCAAGCAAGGCAACATCTTCGGTTAACCCCAGTGTTAACCGGCTGAAACGGTACTGGCCCGCCAGGCGGATTAGATGCTGAACAGCGTCGTCCTCCGAATGATCGACAAAAAGAAAAACGCTCGGATGGTAATCAAGCCGGACAAAATTCTCATCGCCACCCCCAAAGCCAAGTGTGAGAGAGGGCTCGATGGAGAAATAGTAATCTGACACACGATTCGTCGGGCTAATGTTGATGTTGTCGTCATAGACGCCGCGAATCGCCAGGTTCAATCCATACTGAAACCGGCGCGGCTCAGCCGAAACTTCGCTCCCACCGGCGCTGCCGAAACTGTGCAGGTTCGAGTCGGTCGCGGGATTAATTTGAACGAACGGTCCGACTGTCGGAGTGGATGTCGATGCCGCATCGATATAGTTCATCGACAGTTCGGTCGCGAGGACGACGTCAGCGAGAGGAGCGGCTGCCTGATGCCAGGCGGTATTGGAATCGGCATTGGTCAGTGCCGACCGCACCGCATCCTGACCGAAGCTAATCAGCGAAAAAGGTACTGACAATGCCAGGACGGCGTGAACGAGACAGAATTGGGATCGCATGTGAATCAGATCGGAAATTGGGAAGCACTCATCGTCGTGCGCAATGAAAAATCATCGATAACTTCGGAGTCGGCTGGCAAATTGCGCGGGATGACGGCCTGTCTGTCGTGCAAAAAGGCTTCGGCATCAAGGGCCGGAAGGAGGTTGCTCCGGAGAATTAACGATCTCGCCGGAAAAGTTCACTGGGTTAATGCTATCAGGTTCCCGACGCTGAAGGAAAGCCATTGTTTGAATTTCGCCAGCGGCGCGGAGGATCGCGAGCTCTTGGTCAGGTGCCGCTGCGATGGCAGCGGCGACAATGCAGTCCTGCGCGTAAGGTTCCGACATTATTGCGGCTTTTACGATGGCATCGACGGCTTCGGGGTCGGCGCTAACCGCGGCCCTGATGATGAGATCAATCGTTTCGAAGGAGAGTCGTTTGTCCTCACCATGTTTCTTTAGGTGGCAGGCGGCCAGAGCCGAAACCACGATTTTGTCAGCCAGGTCCGGACGAACTTTAACTGCCGCTGCCACATATGCGGGAAAATCGCTGATCTTTTTCCGGACCAAAATCGAATTGAGCGCGTTCAGAAATTGAGCGACCGACGCTTCTTTAATGCTGGGCGACCCTCCCTTAGTGACGGCACGCGACAGCTCATCGGATGCTGCGGCGTGGGCGGGAGAGGCCAGGAAAAGTGAAAGGGCAAGGGCGCAGGAAGTCGCTCCGAGAAATCGGCGAAATATCGCAACTGTTCGAAAAGCTCTCATAAGGCGCTTGGCCGTGGTCTTCCCAGGCGAAGCAATACACTTCACCCCCAAAGCAACTCCCACGCCTACGCTCCAGGGCTAACCCGAAAACGGAAACCGGTTCCGCGGCGGCAACTGGGCCTCCCGCAATTCCCGAAGTTGCCGGGCCGCTTCGATCGCGGCAGTCGTATCAGCCTGGGCCCGCGTATCATCCGTGGCCGGAACCGCCATCTGCCGATCAGAGGGAAATGCTCGAAAAAAGCCCTGGGCGACCATTCCCGCTTTGCCATCTTTCTGTGACGCGTAAACCTTGCCGCTCACGCAGGTCAGGCGTGTAGCGCCTTTGTCTTTTTCAACCACGAAAACGCAGCCTGGCTCTGCCCGAACCGTCATCTGATCGGTAATAACACTTAGCTGCGCCGATGCGCCGTCCGGTTGCTCGAAATCGATGGTCAGTTTTCCGCGAATCAGATGAATGCGCGCGATGCGATTGCGCATTCCGCCCGCCGTCTCGTTCCCGTCCTTGACCAGCTTCAACTCTTCGATATGCAGCTCCGAGCTTTCCGAGACCCGCGCCAGGATCCCAGGAATCAAAATCAGATCGACCTGGCCGTGTTCAGATGTTCGGATGACGTCGCCGACCGCGAACGTCGAGTCGGAAGCAATCGGGCGAAGATTCTTTTCAGCCGAGCCGTAAAGAACTTCACCGCGAACCGAGAGAACCGTTGCCAGGACCCGACGACTAATTCCTTCCCAGCAACCGCTCAGTAAACCGACGCACAAGGCGATATGGATGGGCAAAAGCGCGCGGGACATGATCCAACTCATCGGAACGAGTCATGATCCGCGCAAGAGCTTTGTTAGGAATTTCGAATCTCGAATCTCGAATCTCGAATTACGAATTGGGGAGCGCGGGCGTCACGCCCGTCGGTTTCTGGCGTCTCGCCGAAACGAACTTTTAAGATGGAATTTCGAACGCGGGCCGCCTTCAACTACGCCCGAGACGGGCGCACTCCCCAGCTCCTCGCGCTTGGCTCTTTGCCCTTGCTGCGCGTTATTCGGCTTCGCAAACGCGAGACCACAGGACTACGGACCACGGGACAACAAGACAACGATCTAGCATTCCAACTCCCAACTCCTAACTTCCAGCTCCGCGCTACGGCGTCGGCGTCGGTTTCGGGGGCTTCTCCGGCGAAACGCCTTGGCACGGGCCTTCGTAATCGCCCGGATGTGTCTGCAGGTAATGGTTCAGCTTGTGGCAAGGGACAATGATCGTATGCGGCGTGGTGCCGTTATGGCAGACCTCGCACTTGTCAGTGGGCTTTTCGCCGGTGACAGGCTCCTGTGGGTGGATCTGGCTTTGTGCTCTCAACGCCGTCCCAAATAAGCAGAGAGAGGCCATAACGCCGAGAAGGCTGCAAAGCAGTTTTCGCAAGAGTGGATTCATAATAAAAGAGACTAGGGGCAACTCACAGAGAGTCGATGAAGGGGAGAATAGGCGAGTTTTACGGCTAATTGCAAGAGGATTCATATAGCCTGTGAAGAGAGACTAAAACCCGGGTTTCAGGCTGTTTTTTGCTTCTTTTCAATTCGCGCGAACGCTCCGAGGACCGCTCCGATCGCTGGCTTAACGGCAATCATCTCTGCCCAAGCTTCACGGCTGCGACCCAGGGGCGAAGGTCCCAAAAAGCCAGCACGCGAAAGAAATTATCCAGATCGCGCGAAATGTGTGGAAATTTGAAATGCCAGATGCTTAGATGAGCGCTCTCGGTTTTTTTGGCTCAGGCGTAAATATTTATGAACTCCCCAGATACAGGCCTGAAGCGCTTATTCCGTTCGCGTTCCCGGCTCATTTTGCCGGCCGCGGCTCTGCTGTTTGTCGCGGTTTTTGGCTCACACGCCTTTGCCGCGATCGATACCTATGGGTATACCGCGGCCACGATTACAACGGATTACAACTTCGAGGACCTCAGTATCCAGACAAGTGGCGCGACATCGATTTTGGATACCACGCAAGACGAAGCCGTAACCGTCCCGATCGGATTTTCATTCACATTTTACGGAGTTACCTATACGTCGGTCTCGGTAAGCACAAATGGTCTGATCACCTTTGGGGGAGCGGATACAAGCCCGTTACCGGTTAACGTTTCTCTAAACCCGACGCTTGCCAACCTGCCCACGGTCGCGCCTTTCTGGCACGATTGGACCTTCGCATATCGCTACTCCGACTCCGGGTATTACGTCACGCTCGGCACGGCGGGTAGCCGGCGCTTAATCATTCACTGGGCCTATACGCAATCGTACACCGGTCCCGGCAACGACACGGTGAACTTCGAACTAAAACTGTACGAAGGCAGCAACAATATAGAATTCTACTATGACGACGCGACCTTGAGTGACGACGTTACGAACAGCAACGGCAGGAATGCAGCGGTGGGCATTCGCGACGTGAATGGGCAGTTGAACGGGCGGAACCTACTTTGGTCATTCAACCAGCCCGTGATCAACGACGATAGCGCGATTCGGATTACGGCGCCTACGTTCAAGATCAATTCCGTCACGCGCCTGGCGAACGGGCACATCGTGTTGCAATGCACGGGCGCGGCCAGCCTGACCAATCATATTCAAGCGGCAACGAACCCGAGCAACGCCTCGTTCACGACGCTAAATCCAGGCATCATCGCAGATTCGACCGGCCACTTTACTTACGAGGATACCGCTCCCGGCACGCGTAAGTTCTATCGAATCGCGTATCCGTGATTCGATAGAATCGTTAATCGTTCCTGACTGGGGAGCATGGGCGTCACGCCCGTCGGTTTCTGGCGCCTCGCCGAAACGAACTTTTAAAGAATGGAATTTCGAACGCGGGACGCCTTCGACGGGCGTGCTCCCCAAAAGTACGCCTCTCATTCCCCGTTAACAATAACGGATAACGATTAAGCCGCGCTTGAGTTTTCAGTGGTCAGAAACTGGAAGCTAGAAGATCGGAGATGGAAGTTGGGAGACAGGAGCGAAGGGCTAAGGGCCGCGTAACAGGCGGACGCGCCTCACGCGGTCGGGAAAGAGACAATAAACAGAAGGCAACAAAGGTAACGAAGCTTTATTTTTTGGAGTCTGCCGCAGAAGAGCCTTCGTTTTCTTCGTTATCTTTTGTTCAAAAAATCTTTTGGAGGACTCATTCTCTGCGTTCGCGCTTTGCCACTTCGGTCCGTCGTCCCGTAGTCCGTTGTCCCGCGGTAACCCGGCAGCAGCTGCGTCGCATGTCAGGCGCCGGATGTAAGGCGTGAGTTCCAGAATTTCTGGATCTTATATCTGTTCGGTTGGACCGATTCTGTCACATTCACTGGGTGAAATAAGATATTTCGTTTTTTTATGTTGCAGTTCCCCCGGAATATTGTGTAGGACGATCTCCGACATAGCCCCCAATCCATGGATGGCTTCGTCACTGGAATTGGAGGTACCAATGTTTTGTTCAACTGACACGAACGGCGCCCACAAAATGGCCGCCGTCCTAACGAGCTTTTTCCTTGCCGCGAATTGCTATGCGATCCCCACCTGGATCGGCGTAACGAGCGGCACGTTGCGCCAGACTGGCGGTAATCCCGGCACGTTCACCATCCTGATGAACCAGTATTATTCCACGCTGCACGCGTCGGTCTTCATCTCGGTTAACGCGGGGAACTACAAAGAGTACGCCATGGCATACGATGGTACGGTTAGCAAAAACTCGAAGTGGACTTATACGCCCGCGGCCGTCTTTCCTGCTGCCGCAACCATCAAATATTATTTCCGAGGTTGGGATGACGCCGGCGGGAACATTTTCGATGGAAGTGTTTCTGCGAGCTATTCGTTTGTATCGCTTGCACCTGCGGTAGTTCCGGTCGCCGGCGACGTCGATCTCTATGGCTCGCTCATAACGATGGGGAGCATGCTGGACGATCTGAACCGCCCAGTGTTCTATCTTTCGGCTTCCGACGCGGGCAGTATTTCGACGGTTAGATTTGGCGCTGCGCGACAGGCTAACGACTGGATTTGGGAGCGTGGATCAGCAGCGGCACCAATGATGAAGCTGGACGCGCTGAATCGTCTGACCTTATTCGATCCGGTCACTATCGGTAACAGCACGATTGTTCTCGACCCGAGTAATCCTCAGCCGGGGATCTTCGTCGGAGGCCAACGTGTCCTGACGACAATTTCGGCTACAACAAGTTTTCTACCGCTTAACCCAATGCAATTAGCGGTGGGCGTAAACAACACAGTCGGGGCCGATTCCCTGGCGGTAGGCAGCTCAGCGCAGGCTACGGGACATAACGCGATCGCTTTCGGTTCGAACACAAGCGCCTCGGGTGAGAACGCATCTGCGCTCGGCGATCATACTCGAGCGCAAGGTTACGGCCAGTTCGTGATCGGAAGCTACAACACGCCGCAAGGTATTCCGAACGCAGCCGCGATCGATGATCAGCTTTTTGTTATTGGCAATGGAACCGATGACTCGCATCGGTCGAATGCACTCACGGTGCTTCGCAACGGCAGGGTCGGAATTGGCACCGCTTCACCTGCCGCAAAATTAGATGTTCAGGGTGACGCGAATGTAAACGGAAACGTGAAGATCAACGGCGCGATCAGCATCGCGCCGCAGGGCGATCTTTCGATGGGCGAGTTTACGCAGGGTCAAGCGCCGTAGCATTCGTTGCAAACTGTCTGCCAAGACCCTGGGTAAATGAAACGGCGCGGAGATTCCGAGAAAACTGGGATTGTCTCAGTACGCCTTATCGCGGGCGTTGTCTGTTCGCTGGTCCTTCCGCTGATTGGATTTGCCTCGGCACCAGCATGGTGGAGTGCTCGAGGAGTTATCAAAACCGACGCTCCAGCGAATGATTACGGACCCGTCAACGCGGGCCAGCTGAAAAACATTGCAAAAGCGGCAGCTGCTGAACTCGATCTGCAGCTACCAGGTGGAGCGGGCGACGCGATCCATGCTCTCATCGCGAGCTGGACGACACCGAGCGCGGGCACCAATGATTTCGCCACCTTGAACCTGGGACAAGTGAAAGCGGTCGCGCAGCCCTTTTACGATCGACTCATCGCGCTGGGTTACACGAATGCCTATCCATGGGGTTCAAGCGCGAACCCGGCGCGAGATTTTAGCGCGGCAAACATCGGACAGCTTAAGAAGCTTTTCAGTTTTGATCTTACGGCGACCGATCTGCTGCACGACGTCGACCAAAACGGTCTGCCAGATTGGTGGGAGCGCTATTATTTTGGCCACATCGGCCTGGATCCTCACGCCGATCCCGACGGAGACGGAGCAACGATCGCGCAGGAGTTTTTGAATCACACCGATCCGACTGATCGCTACAATGGCCAGCCACCCCAAAGTCTTTTTGATATATCACCCGCACGCTTTGAGTCGACCCTGGGTCATCTGCAACGCGAAACGCAGCGCGCCACTATGAGCAATCGCACTGCGCAGCCGATTAATTTTTCAATCGCGGTGCAAACGGAAACGCAGGATTCGTACGATCTGACTGATTCCATGAGCGGCCGGGTTACTTTTCAGTGGCAAGACATCTCGCAAACCGGAACTCGTCTCGATTATGTTTCCGGTTCCGATGACGACTTCGAGCAAGTCGACCTGAGCAACTTTCAATTTCCGTTTTACGGGCGGAATTATTCGTCGGTGTTCGTCGGCTCAAACGGTTTCATCACATTGGAGGAGGGCGCTTACGATTTCGCCAATACTGCATTGCCATCACCTGATGCGACACGTTCCATGATCGCGGCTTTGTGGGATGATCTTAATCCGAGTCGCGGCGGTCAGATCTATTATCAGGAAGAAAACGACCGGCTGATCGTCCAGTTCCAGGACGTGCTGCGTTATGAGCGCAACGGCGTGTTTACATTTCAAGTCGTGCTGTTTTCCAACGGCACCATTGAGGTGCGCTATCTCAATGTGAGCGGAGTGACGAATTCTTGTACAATAGGCATTCAGGATTCGACGAACACCCACGGTGTACAAGCAGCGTTCAACAAATCTTACCTGACGAATTCGCTTGCGATCCGATTCACCCCCGGTGTCGCCTTCGTCAAGGTATCGCCAGAACACGGAATAGTGCCGCCTAATGGTCAGACGGAGTTATCGGTGCTCTTTTCGGCGGGGTCGCTGCCATTTGGTTCTTACAACGCAGATGTCGCGGTGTCGCACGACGGTCCGGGTGACACGCCTCTTCATCTCCCAGCGGTTCTGCATGTGATGCAACTGCCGCCAACCCTGTTTTTCACAGAGCCTTCCGACAGGCTTGAATTCTGGGAAGGAATGGAAGTCGCGATGACAGCAGCTGTGGTGGATTCCGATCGGCCGGTGTCGCGTGTGGAGTTTTATGCCGGCTCGACATTGCTGGGCCAGGGAACTCCTGCCGGTGCGAATCAATTTCGATTTGTCCTGCCGCGCATCGCAGTCGGAGCGAATGTCATTTCGGCGCGAGCTCTTGATCAGTCGAGCCAGGCTTTCCTGGCAAGCTCCATTACCCTAACCGGTAACCCCGATGTGGACGCCGATGGAGACGGGTTGCGGGCTTCACAGGAAGAGTTGGCCGGCACGAGCGATTCTAATCCCGACAGCGACGGTGATGGCTTAAACGACGCGGAAGAGCTCGCTCTCGGTACCGATCCAAACAATCGAGATACCGATGGCGACAGCGTGGACGACAAGGAAGATGGTTGGCCGTTACATAAGCAGCTTTCGACGGCGGTCGTACCGGAATATCGATACGCTGCGATCAAGCTCGGTCCCGGGGTGGCTAACGGTGTGAACGGCTCCGGGCAGGTTGTCGGTCGAATCAGCCTCGGATATCAGCGCACCCAGGCGGTTTTATGGCGAGCGGGTAAGGATCCGACCAGCCTCGAATATCTTCCGGCCGAAACGGATCCACACGGTAGTGAAGCAATGGCCATCAATGATGCCGGTGTGATCGTCGGAAATTCGAGTTACTCATGGGAAACCAGGCTTACGGAGGAGTTTCCGAACGCGCCTCCGGCAAATTATCTAGGCCCAGGATACAGCAGGCATGCATGCGCGTGGGAGGTTGGAAGCGCCCCGAGAGATCTGAACGATCTGACGATAAATCAGGCAGTTGATCCTGATTTCCCGAACCCAAATAATAAGGCTTACAGCGAAGGTCTGGCTCTCAACTCAGCTGGAACGGTAGTCGGCTCGTCCACATACAGGTCCTGGGTCACGACGGAATATAATTGGGTGGTCGCGTGGGAGAGGAGACATGCGACGAGCTTTGCCGGTGGTACGCCGAGCGATCTTCTGGTTTCAAGCAAATCCGAATCGAATAATTTCGCGACAGGGATCAATGATCACGGATCGATTGTTGGTTTGGGAGCAGGTCCTGACGCCAGCCTTGCTTTCTTTTTGGGCGGCCAAGGTCTACAACTGATCGATGGCGGAGTCCAGCCTAACGGATATGCAAATGGCAGTTCTGCCAGCGGTTTGAATAACTCCGATCACGTGATCGGAAACTTCGGCTCCCACGGCGGCGCTGGACTCTGGGTCAATTCCCCTGCGTTGAGCGCAAACGAAAAGTTTGTGAACTTGGGAACGTTGCGAACGGCGGATGATATCCATTTTCCAGGAGCCCAGGCGATAAATGACAACGATCAGATTGTTGGCTGGGGCGATTACCAGATTTTTGGTCGGACCGAAGCGATGCTTTGGGAAAACGGGAAGGTGCTGCGGTTGAATCAACTCGTCGGCGGGTTGGAGGGCGGTGCTCGCCTCATTTCCGCTACGTCGATCAGCCACAACGGCCTCATTGCGGCCAACGGCGATGACGGCAATGCCTACCTGCTAGCTCCGGCAGAGCTGATGGTCGACGCCAATCGCGATGGCCAGATGAGCTTTGATGATGGTTCCGTCCACAACGGCGACATTACTTCAACTGATAGACCATACCGATTTTGGCTTAACGACGACGATGATACCGAGCTTGAGATTATAGAGGGGGGGCAATCTGGAGGTCCGGCCGAAGGCGACACAGTGCCGGCGCCGCGCCCCGATTTTGGTCTTCATAAGATTGCATCGAAACGCAATCTGGAAGATTTCGCTCGAGTCTGGATCAATCTGCGCGGCTTGGAAGATCTCGTTGCGTCTGGAGATTTAGAAGTCGCGTTGAAGTGGAAGTCGGTCAGTCCGGGCACAACTCCTGCGATCAATATCTATCCTTCTGCCGACGATAACGGATCAGATAGCTACCTAAAGGATGAGATGGCGGCGCAAGCGCAGATTACCGGGATATTTAACGAAGCCGTCGTCGACAAGTTCGGCGCGCAGTCCGTCGATGCCACGCGCACTTTTGTGTTCAAACAAGATTACTGGACGGGTTTAAGTCGAGATAATTCCAAGAAGTGTTTGCTTTTTGAGGGCGCCGCCGAAGGCAAAGGCAAACTGGAGATCGTCTTGATCGATCGCAATCACAATCAATTCGAAGCCGGCGGTGTCTGGCTCGACCTGAAGAACATCAAAAAGATGTACGAGCGAGGCAAGATAACTGCAGATGCACCCGATATACTGGATCCATGGATTAGTGACCATCCGCAAGCGCTTAGCTGGACGTGGGATCCATTGAACTGGGCGCCGGAAGTCGATCCCAATGCAGACCAGAAGACGATCGCTTTTGTACACGGCTGGCGAATGACTTATGAAGAATACCTAAATTGGTCCGACACGACCTACAAGCGTCTGTGGCATCTAGGTTACAAGGGACGCTTTTACTGTTTTCGTTGGCCAACCTACCATGGCGACAACAACGGCATTGATCCGGTGGATTTATACAAACCAGGTGGGACGACGTACAATCCGAGTGAATATCGTGCGTGGCTTTCTGGGCCGGCGCTGGCCTCTTTTATGAATGTGTTGCCGAATCAGGCGAACCGTTACCTAATCGCCCATAGCATGGGCAATGTGGTCGCCGGGTCGGCCTTGCGAAACAATATGCGCGTAAGTGGATACGCCATGTGCAATTCTGCAATGGCAGCGATGGCCTACGATGCTAACATCATAGATGACCACTACGAGACGCCAGACACAGACGAGGATTCAAGCACGCGTTTAACATTCGGTCTAGCAAACCGGCTCAACCCCGTATCGACAGAGATTGTGAATTTTTGTCTGCCTGATGACTATGCTCTAGGCCAGTGGAGTGCTAACAACCGTTTTTTTAAACCGCAAACCTTTGCGACTGGCCATTTTTACAGGTATACGAGCGGCAATGGTGTGGGGCATAAGCTTGAGTATGTAGATGCGGGCGTATTTCCCCGCCTTGTCCGACCATTAGCATCAGTTGAAGAAGCGATGGCATATGTAACGCAATCTCGATCTCATGCTGCTGGTGCTAAGGAGGGTACGCAGGGAAGTATAGGAGCTTTTGTTGATATGGGACCGGGCAACTTCAACTTCGGCACTGAGCACGGCGCGCAATGGGAATACTCAATTCAGAAAACCTCTCCATTTTGGAAAGAGGTGTTGAAGAAATTTAATATAGATGTGGGTAACCGGTGATTCGGATGCTTCGTAAAGGGATAGTCTTATTCCTCTTTGCGTTAATTATCTTGGTCACGGTTTTGTCATGGCTGTGGAAATCCCACGCTAAAGCAAAACTGCCGCTACCCACGAGAGGGGCTGCTGCTGGTCGTTCCGCACAGGGTTCATCTAGTCCAACTGCGACAATTTCTCTTGCGACGTCGGCGAGCCCGATCCCCACCCGAGAAGTCCAAGAGCAAGCATTCATCTCGGCGTTCAGAACGCCCATCGCTTTTTATGGGAAGGTCGTTGATCAACACAACGCTGCCATTGCGGAAGCAGATGTAAAACTTTCGGCAAATGACAAACCGCTAGGTGGTCGACCGACCGAATATATTTTGAAAAGCGACCAGAATGGATTTTTTGGTATTGAAGGAATAGTCGGTCTGAACCTTTCGGTTCAAGTTTCGAAACCGGGCTTTAAAGTAATTCCTCGCGCGTCTGCGGCTACAACTTCGAGCGGCTTATTCGAATATAACGTATCTGCGGCGTCGACCCGTCCGCCTCACTCTCCGGACAAAACAAATCCAGTGCTTTTTATGCTGCACAGGCCTGGTGTTAGCGAGACGCTTGTCAAAGTCGGAGAGCGGAATTTTCGGATCGCGCGTAACGGCTCGCCTCTACGCATTCCTCTTGCATCGCAAGGGGGCGAGCCTCACGAGGTTGTACTGCGTTGCTGGAATAAGGATTCGGAGCGTTCTACTGGCGCACGACAATACGATTGGCGTTTTGAAATTAGCGTTCCTCAGGGGGGCTTAGTGGCTCGTTCAAATGATTTTGCCTTCGAGGCTCCGCCCGATGGCTATGCATCGTCGGACATTGTAGACATGCCCGGCTCGCTCCCTCCGGATCAATGGCACGGGTTTGCCCGGCGATCTTATTTCATCCGATTTAACGACGGTATTTTCGCTCGTGTGAACGTCGAAATGAGGGCCGCCGGTGATCACTTTGTGGCATGGGAATCATATTTAAACCCAAAGCCGCAAAGTCGGAATTTGGAATACTCTCCAGAGCAACAAGCTGGTGACGCCAGCCATAACTGATCTTGGAATCACAATATGTGATTTGCAAGTGCTCGGGGTTCTCGGACTGAGCGACTAGGCGCCGAGCTATCACGCGACCGGCATACGAAGTGCTCGAATTGAGCGCTGTATGCAAGCCCATGATCCCCTCTTTGATTCTGCTCAGAACCAGGCGCTCCTTGTCGTCTGTGCGCGTAAGACGATTCGGACCGCCGCTTTCGCCGGCATTATCTGGGGCGTGATCAATGTCGGCGTCGGTCTCGCTGCTGTTCAGGTTAATCCGATGAACGTTGGGCTCGTCGGTCTCGCTTTGATCATGCTTGCTGCCGGGCTTGTCGCACTCAAGAGACCCTCCCTTCACGCGCTTCTGGCCGAAGCGATTATCAGCGTGTTGCTGCTTTGCTGGAACATTGGCGTGGCCGTCCTCAATCTCATGGCCGGGCAGACCGAAAACTTTCACGGACACGGACTGATTTTCCCGGCCATCGCCGCGATCATGTTCTTCAAGCAATACTTCAAGCTCGGTCATCTCCGCGACGCGATCGCGGGCATGGACAAGCGGACGGTTGATGAAGCGTCCGGAGTCTGCAAACAACTTTTCAAACGGAAGCTGAAAGAATCACCGGACATCGCCGAAGCCGCTTCGAAACGGGCTCGTCTCCGGTTCATGAGCGATGGGGTCTTTTGCGCGCAGCGGAATCTGGCGCGCGCCTTTTACATGAGCGCAGCGCATTTCCGGAAAAGCATCACCGATCCGAACCGGAAGCGCGTCCGCGTGGTCGTGCGTCACCCGTTAGGGAAGCTGACCTACGCGTTCGATAAAAAGAATTCGGACAAGATCAAAAGCTGGCTGAACAGCGCCGCGCCGCAAGCCAGCTAGGCACTGCCTTTTCGCATCGACGCGGGCCTACTTTTCGAGAGTCGGCGCGTGAATTTCGTGGTCCACAAACCACCGCACTCCTCGAGCTCCGCTTCTAACGCGACGGACGGCTCGCCTCCGGCCCAGAGGGCCTACGGCCCGGCGGGAAGAGCCGTCCCTACCTGGAAGGGGGATTGACCGCGGCTCAGCGGAGACCTCGCCAGACTTGACTGGTTAAACCAGTCGAGTTTGCGGGAGCCGTGCAGGCAATATTAGAGATTCGCTTCAACGAACAGGGGCGGGTGCCGGTGCCGAGTGGAGCTAGGCAGTTGGCGCAACCGCCTTTCACGGTGCGGCGCAGAATGCTTGACCTCGACGCGGGGTCCGAAACAGAATCGCGTTTATGAAAACTCGCTCAACGTTTTTACTAACATTGATTCTCTTTACGGCGGCATCGATCGTGTCGTCGTCCTTCGGGCAAGGCGAATCAGCTTCGCCCAGTTCGGCTTCGACTTCCGTGGCCACCGAACCGGTGGCTGCGCCGCAGATGAGTGAAGCCGAGATGATGAAACAGATGATGGAAATGTCGAAGATAAACGACAATCACAAGCTCTTGACCAGCCTCGACGGCACCTGGAATTTCACGAATAAAATGTGGATGGACGGTAATACGGCCAACAAACCACAGGAATCGAAAGGCACCGCCGTTCGCAAATCGATTATGGGCGGACGCTATGTGTTGATGGATGTAAACGGCAAAATGCAAATGCCCGGAGCCGACGGCAAACCGAAAGATTTCGATTTCAAGGGGCAGGGGACAGAAGGCTACGACAACGTGAAAAAGAAATTTGTCGCTACCTGGGTCGATAACATGGGCACCGGGATCATGACGACGGAAGGCGATTACGATCCGGCCACGAAGACGATTACGTCCACTGGCGAGATCGAGATGATCCCGGGAATGAAGCAACACATTCGAGAAGTGATTAAGCTCGCTGACAAAGATCACATGAGCTTCGAGTGGTACGAGACCCGTGGTCCTCAGGAAATGAAGACGATGGAGATCGATTACACCCGGGCCAGTAAAGCAAAGTAAGCTTCTGCCAATGTGGGAGCGACCCCGGTGTCGCGAAAGGCGGATCCCCCTTCGTCTCGCAAATGCGGGACTACGGCGGACAAGTTTCGGATCTTGGACCGAGGCGCAGCGATTCTGGATCCTTGATTGAAACTCGTTCGCTGCCTGCGCTGTCTCGCTGCTACCTCGCAGCTTTACTCCCGCACCCGCGGTATCGCTCCTCCCAGTCGCTCCATTCTAGATGCCTGTCCGTGTAACAGGACGGCCCCGAGACCTCTCGGGGCTAGATGCTAGACGCTGGGTTCCGGGGTGGCGCGACTTGGAAGTAACCCGGGGGCGGCTCTGCTCTCTATTATATATAGAGAGAACAAAATCTTAGTTTACAGAAATAAGTGACGTAACGCACTAAAAATTAGCTGATTGTGCGCTGAACTCTCATCGCGGGCGCCAAGGAGCGGCGGCTTCCAAGCCGCCGAATTAAATACTCGGCGGTCTGGAGACCGCCGCTCCTTGAAAGGTCCGAGGGACCAACCCAATCGGATTCCAATACTATTTCTCCTCGGTCGGCGACCGCGGCTGCAGGTCTGCGGATCGACCAGCCTTCGCATAGTTACGGCTCGGCGAGCAGAGTTTGAAAGCCCAGCGTCGCCTACTCATGCGGGGTGCGGCTTGCGGCTCGACAGAGTCTCGCCCCACCACAACTCTGATGGCGATTAACGGAATCGCCGCTCTGACCCCATAACTCTTGTCGGAATGATGGCCAGAAGTGTCGGATTCTCGTCGTAGCGACATACCGAATCTGAAGTCAGAATCGGTAAAGGAACAGAGCGGCGCCACAAATGACTATCCGATATTTTTTCGATCATCTCCGACAGGACATTGTCTACGGCGTGCGCGGGCTGATTCGGAATCCCGGATTCACGGCCGTCGTCGTCATCACCCTTGCGCTGGGGATCGGCGCGAATACCGCGATTTTTTCCGTCGTGCATGGCGTTCTGATGCGTCCCTTGCCTTATCACACGCCGGAGCGGCTCGTTATTCTTCATCAGGCGGCGCCGAAGATCGGTGAAAGTTCGTTCGGATTCTCGGTCCCGGACTTCACCGACTTCCGCACGAAGACGCGCGCATTCTCCGCCGTGTCGGAATATCACTCGATGTGGTTCATCCTCCTCGGCCGATCCGATCCTGAGCGTGTCCAGACAGCGGTCGTCTCGGATAATTTCTTCGATCTGCTCGGAGTGAAACCGCTCCTTGGCCGCACGTTCGAACCGGGTGAAGACAAGCAGGGCGCGGCTCCCGTGCTCGTGTTGAGCTACAAGTATTGGCAGAAAAGTTTCGGTGGCGACCCCA
Source organism: Verrucomicrobiota bacterium (assembly GCA_041167085.1). Lineage (GTDB taxonomy): Bacteria > Verrucomicrobiota > Verrucomicrobiia > Chthoniobacterales > UBA10450 > DATFCK01. The sequence goes on along the minus strand of JBEEGV010000047.1, from coordinate 303,694 downwards.
ACGTAGTCGGTCAGGTTTTTCAGATGAACGACAAGCCGCACACGGTCGTCGGCGTGCTGCCGCCGTTACCGGCGTTCCCGAATCTGGATCAGGTATTCATGCCGGCGGCGGCGTGTCCGTTTCGCGGCGCCGAACACGTCCTGATGAATCGAAACGGCCGCATCATCAGTCATGTTTTCGCGCGGATGAAGGATGGGGTGACATGGGCGCAAGCTCTTGGCGATGCCCGGCGTGTCGGATTGGAATTAGCGGACACTTATCCGCAGAACTATCCGATGAGCGATGGATACACTGTGCGAATGGAAAGTATAGCCGAAGCGTTTACCGGTCGGTCGCGCACGCCGCTCTTCGTATTACTGGCGACTTCCGCTTTCGTTCTACTTATTGCCTGCGCCAATGTCGCCAATCTTTCGCTTTTGCGGCTTGTCTTGCGCGATCACGAGCTCGCCATGCGCCTGGCATTGGGGGCGGGTCGCGGAAGAATTCTGCAGCAGCTCATTACTGAGAATCTTCTGCTCGCAGCGCTCGGTGGTGTCGCGGGTCTCGCGCTCGCCGGGTGGGGAGTCGCTGGCCTGACAAAATATGCGGCGGCGTTTCTCCCGCGTGCCGATGAAATCGCCATGAGCGGCCCGATCCTTTTCTTCACGTCCGTCATCTCGTTGCTGACAGGGTTGCTCTTCGGCTCGTGGCCCAGGTTGCCGGGGAACGACGCACTTTTCGGTACACTGAAGGACGGTAAGCGCTCGGCGGGTGGACATGGCCGGAGCTTGCGCAGCCTGCTGATCATCGGTCAGATTGCTATTTCCGTTCCGTTGCTCGTGGGCGCGGCGCTTTCGGCCCGGAGTCTTTTGCAACTACAGCAAGTCGATCCCGGCATCGAAACGAACCGTGTTCTGGTCGCGAACCTGAGTCTGAACTTTACTCGCTATAACAATTTCGAGAAGCGCCTCGATTTTTGGGACCGCAGCGTGGACGAAATCGCACGAGTGCCCGGCGTCGAATCGGTTGCGGTTTCCGGCACCGTGCCGCTCGATGGTCTCGCTAATCATCCAACCCCGTTCGCGATCGAGCATCGGGACGTGCAGGCGAACACACCTTCCGCGGCGGCATTCGTTTTCATCGATAGTGAAGATTATTTCAAGACTGTTGGGCAACCGGTGTTGCGCGGCCGGGTATTTAAGAGGAGCGACACGCAGCAGACGCCGCCGGTCGCCATCGTAAATCAGTCGCTCGCGAGTCGATTCTGGCCTAACGAAGATCCGGTCGGTCGCCGCATCACTTTCGATAACGGGCTGAATTGGAACACGATCGTTGGAGTCATCGCGAACGCGCGTCAACAGCTTGATTCGCAGCCGGTCGATGAAATTCATCTTCCACTACGGGGAGGCAATGCGGTGGCGGCGGGCGCGTTGCTCATTCGCGCCCATGCTGACCCGGACTCGCTCAACCGCGGGTTGCGCGAAGCGCTTCGGCGCGTCGATGCCCAGCAACCAATCACGAGCATCGAGACACTTCAGCAGGTTAGGACCCGCTCGCTTGCGCCACCGAGATTGATTGCAAGTCTGCTGGGGCTCTTTGCGTTGTTGGCGTTGGTCATCACGGCCGCAGGTATAGGCGGAGTGCTCGCTTTCTCGGTCAATCAACGGACACAGGAGATTGGAATTCGAATGGCGCTGGGAGCCAACCGCAGCGCAGTGTTGAAGATGGTCCTTCGACAGGGCCTGACCCTGGTCCTGCTTGGTCTCGCGGGCGGAACAGTCGGAGCCCTGTTCCTCGTCAGATTAATGAAAGAGGTGCTTTACGGGATCTCACCAACCGATCCGCTGACGTTTATCGCGGTTACGCTGCTGCTTCTTAGCGTGGCGGTGATGGCATGCGCGATTCCCGCCCGTCGCGCCACGACGGTTAATCCGATTGCTGCGCTACGCGCAAATTAATGACTGGCGATTTTTGATCATCCGAACCACAACTTTACCATTATGAATAGAAGACGATTTATGAAAACAGCAGCGGCAGTCGGGGCCGCGGCGGTCGCCCTGCCCGCAGGACACGCACACGGTGCGCCTAACGAGGGCAGTCCGGCTGGTGTCAAAGTCGATCCGAAACAAAATTCCAAATTAACGCCGCCGGCAGGCGGAAGCATTCCCGTCGCGGTCCTGATTTCCGAGGGCGTGAACATCATCGACCTTTCCGGGCCATGGGGAGTGTTCGAAAGTGTGTCGGTCCCGAATGCCACCGAACGGCCGTTCCATTTGCTCGCGGTTTCTGATGCGGCCGATATTGTCAGGTCAGGGAGCGGGCTTAAGCTCAAACCTGACTACACATTTGCCAACGTGCCTGAGGTAAAGGTCGTGGTGATTCCCGCGCAGAAGGGCTCGGACACGATGCGGGAGTGGTTGCGAAAAACATGGCAATCAACGGACGTTACAATATCTGTCTGCACCGGTGCTTTTCATCTGGCCAGGGCTGGTCTGCTGTCCGGGAAACCCGCGACGACGCATCACGAATTCCAGGACAAGCTCGAGAAGGAGTTTCCTGATATCCAGGTGAAGCGTGGCGTCCGGTTCGTCGAAGGCGAAAAGATCTCGACCGCAGGCGGCCTGACTTCAGGCACCGACCTCGCTTTGCGCGTTGTTGAACGTTATTTCAGCCGCGACGTTGCACAGGCCACGGCAGCTTACATGGAGTATCAGGGCAGGGGATGGATCATCTAGGCTGATTACGGATTTCGGAATGCAAAACGCAGATTGCGGAACGCCGATTGCGGATCCGCCTTCGCACGCTGCGGCGCGACGAGTAGCGGATTGGGGGATTCGGAACGCGGATTGGGGAATGGCTACTCAGGGGTATTCGTCCGAGCCTTGGACCCACAGAAATGATTGGATATCGATCATGTCTCGCGGGTGAAGGTCGCGCAGATCGCGTCGTACTAATTGGGCGAATTTGAGCAAGTTGTCGTACGTCTCCCCATTTGGTTTTGATTGGTATTGGAAATCGAAACCGTAGGCGCGCGCAGCGATTTTCGTCACATTAGGCTTGAGGAAGAAGTGGCGATCCGGCTGAGCGATAAAACCCCAAATGCTGACCAACGGCCAGGTCAGAACTCGAGTCTGACGCCGCGGCAGTTTCGCTACGATTTCGCACCAGGAGATAAATTTCTCCGCGTCGTCGCCGCGACCGTGCAAGAACTGGTAAAGACCAATCGCGAAGAGTTCCGCGCCTTTCCTGGATTTTAACGCATCGCGCAGCGCCATTTTCTCAAAGGAGAAAAGAAGATTCGTGCGTGATTCGATGCGCACAGCGCGCGCGGCAATTTCTCCAAACTTCCCAGTCGCCAGCAGCGCCTTAAACTCAGCCGGACCGAAGAGAGCCATCCATTGCTTGTGCGCGTTCCATTTGTAGCCCCGTTCCCAGTCGATGTAAGTTTCGTCCCGAAAGCCATCGGGGAAATATCGCAGAAATTTCTTCCGGGCCCGTGCTGCGCCTGACGTAATCGTCCGCTTCACGCCTTGTATTCGCACGCAGACGCAAAATGGATGGCGTCTTCGCTTTTAGTCTAGACCAGGCTTTCATCGAGAAATACGATGCGCGTAATCAGCGCGTCGATCGCGCAGAACGTAATACCACTGACATGAACCAACCCAATCTTAATGTCGACGAAGCGAAGCTAAACGAATTCATGGGCAAAGCCCTGGCCGACATGGGCGCGGCCATGAATACAAGCCTCATTCTTCTGGGCGATCGCCTCGGACTTTACAAAGCGATGGCCGGCGCTGGACCGATGACTTCGCAGGAGGTGGCGGCCAAGACCGGGACCTCGGAGCGTTACGTGAGGGAATGGCTTTCCGCACAGGCGACCGGCGGATACGTCTCTTACGATGCGGCGTCAGGTAAATTCACTTTGCCTGACGAACAGGCGATGGCGCTGGCCGTGGATAACAGTCCGGCCTTCATTCCCGGTGCCTACCAGATCATCGCGTCTACGGTGATTGACGAACCGAAGGTGCGCGACGCTTTCAAGACCGGCGAAGGCGTGGGCTGGCATGAGCACAACTGCATTTTATTTGAAGGCACCGAGCGTTTTTTCCGTCCCGGCTATTCCGCTCATCTGATCAACGAATGGATTCCCGCGCTCGAAGAGGTGGAAACGAAACTCAAAGCAGGAGGTACGGTGGCCGATGTCGGCTGCGGTTACGGTGTCTCCACCATCCTGATGGCGCAGGCTTATCCAAAATCGAAGTTTTTCGGCTTCGATTATCACGCTCCATCGATCGAATGGGCCCGTGAGTCGGCGGCTAAAGCCGGAGTAAGCGATCGAGTAAAATTCGAGGCGGCATCATCGAAGGCATTCCCGGGGAAAGATTACGATCTGGTGACGTTCTTCGATTGCCTGCACGACATGGGTGACCCGGTGGGCGCGGCCGCGCACGTGCGTCAATCACTCAAGCCTGATGGCACGTGGATGATCGTTGAGCCGTTCGCGAACGATAAACTGGAGGACAACCTGAACCCTGTCGGCCGAATCTACTACGGGGTGTCCACGGTAGTTTGCACGCCAGCGTCGCTTTCCCAGGAAGTGGGCCTCGGTCTTGGCGCGCAGGCGGGCGAGTCGCGTTTACGCGATGTAGTGACGAAGGGTGGGTTTACGCGGTTTCGCCGCGCCACCGAAACACCGTTTAACCTGATCCTGGAAGCGCGCCCGTGAGAATCGCGCTGCCTGAGAGCGCGTAGAGAAATCTGCGCTTATCGAATCAAAAAAAAGCGAGACCATTTCTGGTCCCGCTGCAAAAGCTGACGAAAGGGAGCGTTAAATTTAAGTGTTTTAAGTGACTTCCGAGCTTTGACCTCTATTTAGCAATGGCCATGCCACAGCGGACAAGGCTCATACATCGACCTTTGTTTATTGGCCGGAAGTTACTTAGATCGCTTCGGGTTATTACCGGTTTGTTTGGCGGCAACGGCCTGTCCTTTTTGCTGTTTTGCCGCGTTATTTTTGTTCTGTTTCTGCGCTGCCTGTTTTTGCACTGCTTTCGGAGATCTATCGCCCATGCGGGTAACATAGCACGGTTGCATCTTTAAAGCGCGGCAAAGGGTCGCTATTTGCCGGAAACGTGCGATACTATTTAATGTCTAAACCATCTGGCGCTTCTTTCAAACGTCGTGCGCCCGACAATCTCACCGAGGAACTGGTTGCCGTGCTTTCTTCCAAGGCCTCGTTTGAATTCAAACCTCTATTCGACATAATCCTGCTCAATCTACGGGAGCGTAATGCCGCCAGTGGTGGCGAAGAGATGCTGCGCCTGCGCACCTACGAAAAGCTGCAAAGCCTTGTCAGCCAGGGCGCAGTGAACCGGACTGTCAACGGGATCACCAAAAAATACAAGGGCGTCGCCGCGCGTCTCATGATGCTCAGTGCGGAGATGAAAGTCTTGCGCGCCGAATGGAATCAGCGCCTTCGCGACAAGGCTGCTGCCGCGAGCTAATCGTTCCCGCTTCGAAGTCGTTCCGAGCCAAATCCGACCGACCGACAGATCTTTCTCTGCCGGATCGCCGTCGGCGGGGCGAGACTCCGTCGAGCCGGGGTCACTGGTGACCTCTACCTGGTATCTACTTCTTCGCCGACATTCCGAGTTGGGCGAACAGGAACGAATATTGGTCGGCTTGCTGTTTGATTCGCTCGCTCAGAGCTGTGCCGATTCCATGGCCGGCGCTTGAAGTCGTGCGCAGTAGGATCGGGTTGGTCGATTTATTCGCCTCGTCCAGGCGCGCAATCATTTTCCGCGAATGATAAGGCGCGACGCGGCCATCGTTGGCGCCTGTCATCATTAGGATCGACGGATATTTCGTTCCATCAACCAGGTGGTGATAGGGCGAGTAGGCGTAAAGCGCCTTGAATTGTTCCGGATCCTTGACCGTTCCGAATTCGGTCACATTGAAGGCGCCGTTCGGTGCCAGCTCCACCCGCAGCATGTCGTAGATTCCGACGGCCGAAACGACCGCCCGAAACAGTTCGGGATGTTGCGTGATCATGGCGCCCATGAGTAAGCCGCCGTTGCTGCCGCCCAGGATCGACAGTTTCTCTGGCCGGGTCCATTTCTGTTTGGTCAGGTATTCGGCCGCCGCGGCGAAATCATCGAACACGTTCTGCTTTTTAATCAGGTTACCCGCCTTGTGCCATTCTTCGCCGAACTCGCCGCCACCGCGGATATTCGCCACGACGTAAACGCCGCCGCGGTCGAACCAGACGCGGCGCGTGAAATCGAAATTAGGCTGCATGCTGATACTGTAGCCACCGTAACCGTAGAGGAGCGTGGGATTGTTGCCGTCGAGCTTTGTCCCTTTGCGACGAACGACATTGAGCGGGACTTTCGTCCCATCCTTGGAAGGGGCGAACTCGCGCGTCACTTCAATGTCGGCGAACGAAACCGGCGACGTGTTCACCAGCGCTGTCTTCACCGGCTCGGTTTTGCCCGCGGCCAGTTTGTACCAGGCCGCCGGCTCGGTGTAACTCACGTCGCGGAAGAGCAGCGTGTTGTCCTCGAGGGATTCCATTTCGGAAATCGCCGAAATTTTTGGGATCGGAATTAACGTCTCGCCTTTGCCATCCAACCCGAACCGCCGGATCTGGGCCGGGCCGCCTAACAGATCCCCGACGTAAAGAGCGTTACCGGTCGGTTCCAGGAACTGAATGACCGCATCGCCTGGGGGCACGATCATCGTCGCGCTGGCGAGTTCCGGGTTATCGAGCGAAACCCGCAGAATTTTGCCGCGCGGCGCATCCGCCCGCGAAAGTAGGTAAAGGGCATTGTCCCGGCCGAGGCGCACCGCTTTGACCTGATCGCTGAACTGCGTGAGCTGCTTCCAGTTTCCATCCGGCCCGAGCAGGTAATGGGCAAAGTCGCCGCCATCGCCATTAGCCACCGTTGCCACGACATATTTGCCGTCGCGTGACCCCTCGAGCTTGATCTCTGCGATTCGTGGAAAGTCTTTGCCTAACGAATAAGTGTCGTCCGTATCCGGTGTGCCGATTTTATGGAAATAAATCTGCTGATAAAAATTCAGGTCGGCGTCCGGTCGCTCGCCTTGCCGCGGGAACCGCGTGTAATAAATGCCGGTGCCATCGGCGTTCCAGGCCGCGCTGCCACCGGCCGTGGGATATTGCACATGCGCAGTCGAATCGGACAAGGCTTTGCCCGTGGCCGTCTCGTAGATGTGCAGGGTTCCATCTTCGCTCCCGCCCTGGGAAATAGAGATGGCGACGTATTTGCCGTCGTGGGATGGCACAAACCAGTCAATCGTCGTCGTGCCTTTGGCGTCGAGCGCGTTCGGATCCAGCACCATCTTCTCCGACTTCAGATCGCTCGCCGACGCCAGCGTCACCAGCATCTGTTGCTGTTTCGGTGGCTGAAATTTCATCGTGAACAGGATGCCCGGGCGCGACACCAGCCCGGAATAGCTTGGCGACGTCTTGGCATACCAGTCGGCTAACTGTTTCTCGATGGCTGGCCGGTCCGGTAACTTGTCGAGGTAGGCGCGGGTCTTCTGATTCTGCGCGTCCGACCAGGCTTTGACCTCGGGGTCGGTATCGCTCTCAAGCCATTGGTAATTGTCTTCGACCTTGATTCCCTGATAGTCGTCCGTCACCGGCTTCTTTGGAGTTTCCGGAACCGGGTCCGTCGCGCTTAAATTCGTGGAGCAAAATCCGATTGTGATTAGAAAGAGAAAGCGTTTGATGTTCATAGCCACGGGGACGAACGCTTAACCGCGGCGTTCTTGCAACGGATTTCAGCAAAGCAGGTGGGGCGAGACTCCATCGAGCCGGCAGATTCCTGCTACGAAGGAGTCGGCGCGCGTTTTAGGACAAGGCGAACCGCGAGAAAATAGGAGACGAATCCCAGGATGAAGACGACGCCCGCCAGTTTCAGGTTCAGAGTGATCGCGAGGCAGAGCTGCGCGGCGCCGAAGAGCCAGACGAAACTCTCGCCGGCAAACGCCTGTGCCCATCGTGGCGAACGATTTCCGGACGGCACGCGCGGTTTGAGGGACGGCCAAAAGCGGGGCACCGCGCGACAGTAAGCGCGATAAGATTCGCCCTGACTCTGCCGAAGAGCTTCTTCTTCCCGAAAAATCAGCCGATAAACAAACAGCCAGTTTGCCAGGACCAGGAAGAGCCAGCCTAACCGGCTGGCCATAACACCGATGCCTGCAGCCATCGGCAGGTTGGCCAGGTAAAGCGGATTTCGGACATAACGGAAAGGACCATCTGCCACGAGCGCTTCGGAGTGCTGACGGTTATCGTGCACGATATCGGTGCGAAGATAAGCTGCCGCCCAGGTGCGCAACGCCGCTGAGAGAAGAACAAGGAGCGCGCCGGCGCCGATGATCAGGCGGAGAACCTTCGTAGTCTGCGGACTGCCCGAAGCGAGCGAAGGCGCGACCAGATGGCGCAATGCCGCTGCGAAACTAACGTGATCGAACTTGGAAAGAGAGAATCCGACGGCAAAGATGCCGCAGATAATCCAAAACCGCCGTTCGAACTCAAACTTCGTCGCACGCAAGGCGAGAGAACAATGCCGTCGCAAATCAAGATTGCATGCAGTTTTGGAGAAGGCGTCCAGTTCCTCCGCGCCTTTGTAACGCTTTTAACTTTTCACTTTACTCGGTAGAGGAAAAGCGCGCTGCGCCTTTCCCAGCGCGATTCCCCGTGGCAAGACATCCCTGCAGAAGATAACCGCCGGTCGGCGCCTCCCAGTCGATCATCTCGCCCGCCACAAATACGCCCGGCATCTTGTATAACATCAGGCTCTCGTCCAGTTCACTCCAGCGTACTCCGCCCGCGGAAGAGATCGCTTCTTCGATCGGCCGCGGGCCTTGTAACCGGATCCTGAAATTTTTCACGTGCTCGATCGCCCGTTCGAGATCATCGACCTTTTCATTCGTCTCCAACAACGCGACCGCGGGCGCGCTCAATTTCCAGGAGCGAAACCATTCGGAGCTTCCGCTCAGATTCGCCGCGCGCTCGCGCAAGATGTCGGCGGATAATTGCGGTTTGAAATCGATGAGCAACTCCGGCTCCCGCATTTCACGCAACGCCGGCCCGAGCCGGTAGATCGCACCTCCTTCCAAACCATACCTGGTGATAAGCAGCTCGCCGGAGACTGCTATCTCCTGGTGGGGCGAGACTCCGTCGAGCCGAGAGTCCCGGTGGGGCGAGATTCCGTCGAGCCGTCCCGCCCGCACGGTCAGATTTTTAAGAGGCTTTCCTTCCGCGCGCTCCAGAAATTCCGGCGACCAATTGACTTCCCATCCACAATTGGCTGGTTGCCACGGCGTGATTTCGATTCCGTGTTGCGCAAGAATGGCCGGCCATTTTCCATCAGAGCCGGTCTCCGGGTAGGAAGCTCCTCCAAGCGCGAGCACGACCGCTTTGGCCTCGAACGCCCGATCTCCGCATCGTACGCTCCATCCGTTCTCCACGCGTTCCAATCCGGAAAAGCGCGCTCCCGTCTGAAATTCCACGCCGTTCGTGCGCAACCGCTCCAGCCACGCGCGTAGAAGTCCGGCGGCTTTCTGCCCACGCGGAAAGATACGGCCGCTCGATCCGACATAAGTCTCTATCCCGAGCGAGTTGGCCCATTCCTGCAAATGAGCCGGCCCGAATTCGTTCAGCAAATCGCGCCAGCGCTCCGGTTCCGTCCCGTAGCGTTCGGGAAAATTCTCGACCGGTTCGCTGTGAGTAAGATTCAATCCGCCCCGCCCGGCGATGAGAAACTTTCGGCCAAATGAAGCTTGGGCATCGCACAGGATTGTTCGCGCGCGCAAGGCGCTCGCAACCTCCGCTGCGCGCATCCCCGCCGGTCCGCCGCCAATGATGAGAACAGAATTCATCGCCGGGGATTCTACCGTTCCATTCTCCATGCTGCGCGCCTTATTCTCCACCTGGCGTAAAACGCGGGTGGCGGCGCACCCGGACAAAGTCCTAAAATCTCGGCGGGGCTTCCGGGCGCTTACGCTCGGCTTCGGCGCGCCATCCGTTTACCAGTGAGCGATGACAACGAATCGGCGGCGCGAACCCTGGCTGATCTTGACGGTGTCCCTCGCTGGCATCGCTGCGATGATCGTCGCCCTGGTCTTCCTCTTGAATCCGACCGTGACCCGCTTTGTCGAAAGCCCGCAGTTTCGGACGGAACTGGAAAAAGAAACAGCCAAAGGGCTCCATTTTCCCACTGTCAGTTTCCAACCAATCCGCCGGATTGGTTTTCTCGAAGCAACCAGCAAAGCTGTCAACGCGCGCGGCGGCCGCAAAGCGATGACCTCGATCGACGCGCAGGGCATTACGGGGCGGTTCAACCCGGCCGGCGTCTTACTCCGGCGCTGGCAAATCGATGATCTGCACGTCGACCGTGCCGAAATCGGCATTCAAATCTATGAACCCACACCCGAGCCGAAGCCGGCCAAACCGTGGTTCGCCATCTTTTTGCCTGACCGCGTTTATCTGAAACGCGTCTGGTCCGATGACGCCGATGTCACGTGGCCAATGCGCGGGAAAAAAGGCGGCATCTTCGGGACCCGCCTCGTCGTAACTCCCCATGGGCGCGACTTTGAATATCATGCCACGAAAGGGGTCCTGCGGAACCCGCTGATTCCCGATCTCGCCGTGCGTAAGGTACATTTGCTCATCACAAAAAAATTGTTCGCGCTTTACGAGCTTGATCTCGCGTCCAGTGCCGGAACGGTTCGCGCCGAAGGCACGTCCGCCACTGGCGGAGACAAGAATCTTGATTTCAAGTTCACTTGGGCCGACCTCCCGCTACGCGAATGGTTGCCTCAGAAGTGGGCCGCGAACTTCCGCGGTCAAAGCAACGGCGATCTCCGCTGGACCGGAAAAGATTTCAAGCTTGGCTCAGCTACGATGACGGGCGCGCTGCAGGTGAAGAATGGCCAGGTGAGCGGGCTCAATCTGCTCGATCAAATCGCTGCCTTGACCGCGCGGCCGGATCTGCGCGAAGTGAGATTGACCGACTGCGAAGCGCGGTTCAGAAGGGAAAAATCGGACTGCGAAATAAGCGACATCGGGATCGAAGAAAAGAACAAGTTCCGCATCGAAGGGAACGTTTCTCTCCACGATCAATCGTTAGGCGGAACCATCCAGCTCGGCATGGCGCGTGACTATCTCGACTGGCTCCCAAAGCCCGAGGAAGTCTTTTCCCGGAAGAACAATGGTTACTTGTGGACGACGATCCATCTTTCCGGAACGCTGCAGGCTCCGAAGCAGGACCTTAGCCCGCGCATCCTCAACGCGTTGAAAGGATCGCCCTGGGCATTTCTGGCCGCCGCCCTGCGTGAATTCGGCTCCTGGTTAAAGAGCGACTAACACGAGAACTACTCAAGCTGGTACCCGATCTGAGGAGTCGGATTCGCCACAGTGCTCGGTGGGGCGCCGCTCTGCGGAGCCGTTCCTACGCCACGTATCGACCCCGTTTCTAATGAACGCATGCGCCACTCGGTGTTCGTGTTCTGTCGCATCGTAAGCTGCTTACGATGCATGAATCTGACGGCTTGCGCTGATTCAATGTGGGAGGGGCCTCGGCGCCCCGACTGCTGCAACGCTAGAGAACTTTTCGCAGGGCGCGACGAACAGATTCTGTGACCGCTCCGTAAACGAGATGCGATGCGAGGGCATAAAGATGGGTTGAGAACGAAAACCTCGTGGGCGGTTTGCTGAGGTGCAGCGCAGGCACCGAAACTTCATCCGCTAACAGCCAGACGACAGTGCCGAACGCCGTCCCGTCGCCGATCGTCACGAGTGGCGCGTATTCGGCGAGCGAGCCGTAAACGGCAGCCGAGGTGGCGCCCATGGCATAATGCACAGCCTCACCCGCGAGCCTCTGTTGCTCCTTCGGAATCTTGTGCCCCACGACTTGTTGCGCGATGGCATCGGCCGCTTTCACTGTCGCCGGTTTTGCCCGCGACTTCCGTACCTTGTCGCCTTGCGCTTTTTGTATCTTTTCGCTGACTTTCGTCCAGCCGGCTTGGAATTGCTCCATCACCAGTGATGCGACCAATCCGCCCGCGAGGCCGGCGATGAGACCTTTGAGCAAGTCTGGCTGGGTCGGTACCGTCTTCCGTGTCATCAAGGAAATTTCGACTAAGAAACGCGCCTTCGCGAGGATAAGTTATCCAGTCAGCGAGCCCCCGCTTTTACGAAGTGCGCCGCGGTTGCATTGGAAGAAGAGCGGTCAAATCGAGGGCGGTCGGCGACGCAGTCTTATCCACCAGGTCACCGGCAGCTGTTTTCAATTCGTTCCAGCGGAGGAGGGGATGCTCGGGCGCAGCCACAATGTGGCGAAGGAGGCTGCGCCATTCAACCAGCGCGCGTTCGATATCACCGTGCCGCAGGAGTTCACCGGTGAGTTTGTGCCGCAAACGCGGATCGGCGATCAATTCGCGCACCACTTCCGATGCGCCGGCGCCGTAATGCACAGGGACACCCATGGAGAGATAACCGGGATAATCGGCCCGGCCATAGACTCGCTGACACAATATTCCGAGCCGCCCACCCATCGGAGCGTCTTCTCCGGCAAACCGGGGGCCGGCCCTGATATTTGCCAGATCGAACACCAGATCGCCGATTGGATAGCTTTCATCTTCCAATGCCGCCGCCACGGCCAGGCCTTCACCGCCGTGAAAAAAAGAGAAGATCATCCCGCGCGTAGTCGGCGCGCCATCGGGCTCGACCAGACCGAGGTGGCGCCAGGCGTAGGCCGGTGAATTCCCGATCGAGACCGTTTTATCATGCTCCAGCTGGTCGCAGCCGCGACAAACTTCTGGTAGATTTTCCCGCTCCGGCGGGGCAACGAGCGCTTTGCCTAACGAATCGAGATGCGCCTGGACCGGCACGTCCGAGTAATCGAGTCGAATGAAGATAGTGTTTCCTCGCGTGACACGATCCACAATGACACCAGGTTTAACCAGCTCGGGCAGGCGAGCGAAAATCTCCGCCTCAAACTGGCCACTGGCCACCACGCGTCGGCCCACTGCGTTCTTCAGCCATTTAACCAGCGCGAGATCGCCCGAGGCAAGAATCGTTGCCACCGCCAGTTCTCTTCCATAATGATGCAAATCCCGCAGCCGGCACAGATTGCCATGACCAATACCTTCGAGGGTGCGGGGCAATGTTAAGGCGCGCCGCCAGCGATCGTTTTCGCGGACTAACGCATTGCCCAGGGGCGCATTTCCCGCAGCCGACTTTGGCTCCCATTCCAACCGCGAGTTCAACATTTCAGTGATACCGCGCCTAACGAACCGTGCGCGCTCGTCCGTGACCCACAAGCCGCAGGGCCGCGCGCCGGTCTCAAGCGAGTGTTCGACGCCGAGCGGTACCTGCTGCACGCTGAACAACGACCGGGTCAGTTCCACGCCGGCCGTGAATGGTTGTTCACCGCGTCCGGCGGCTGCATGCATCACGCTGATCAGGCTTGGCCAATCGACTTGCGCAGCGCGCCTGAGTTGGCGCGGCCGTGCGTCACCTAACCGCGGCAGCTCGTTCGTGTAGAGCGCGTAGCCGATCTCGTCCAAACCGCGGCGCCCGGCGCGGCCGAACATCTGAAGCATTTCGTCGGCTTCCACCTGGCGTTCGAAGTTACCGGCGAAATAACGGCGGTCGGTGACAATGACCGAGCGCATCGAAAAATTAATCCCGGCGGCCAGTCCCATCGTGGCGACAACCACGTTAAGCTGACCGGACTTGGCCAGCGCTTCCACCACGCCGGCCCGCGCGGCGTAGCTCAGCCCGCTGTGGTGATAAGCGACTCGATTGCGCAGCAGCTTGGTCAATTCCTTTCCGGCAACGGCTTCCTGAGCGGGCGTCAGCCGCAAAGGATCGCGCACCGGCACAGCTGAGGCGATGGCCTGGGCGATCTGCTCCGCAGCGGCCCGACGCGGAGCGAACATCAAGACCGGAGCAAAGTCCGCGCGAATCACGCGACCGATCATGCGCGCCCAAAAATTACGCGACTGCACAAATTGCGAATCCGGCAGGGTAAAAAGATCGGCTTCTTCCAAAGGAACGGCACGCTGCCGATGTTCGATGAGGACGGCGTCGCGGCCGATCCGTTGCAACCAGGCGACAACACTCTCCGGATTCGCGACGCTGCCGCTGAGAAACAGTAGCTGGGTCTGTTTGGGCGCGAGAGCAACGGCCAGCTCGTAGTGCACACCGCGCATGGGATCGCCGAGCATTTGAAATTCGTCCATCACAAGTAAACCCGGGCCATCTCCGCGGAGAAAACGGCCACGCTGAGTCTCGAGCGTCGCTACGACCACGCGCGCGTCGAGGTTGAGCGCCACGTCGCCAGTCGAAATACCGACGTCCCATCCGCGAGCGCGCCATTCCGTCAACTTATCGTTCGCCAGCGCGCGGGTAGGGACGGTAAAGACTGCCTGCTGTTTCAGGTTCGGGTAGAGCAGCTCAAAAATGTAGGTCTTCCCGGAACCGGTCGGCGCCTGGACAACCACGTCTTTTCCTTGTTGCAACGCGCGGACAGCATCCTGTTGCCACAGATCAGGAATAATCAGTCCAACCCCAAAGCCCTGGCTCACGTTTCAAGATGTTGCAGTGTCGCCGCCTTGCAATGGGACTTCGCGCCGGCTGCGCCGGGTTACATCGTTAAAAAGGTAAATCGTTACAACGGCCGCGCAATGTAGGGGCGGTTGTGCCAACCGCCTGTTCCCGCCCTCTGCTCTCTCGTTAGCGCCAACGAGTCTGATCAACGGCGTTCCCCACGAGAATGCGGACTTACAGCGTTGACTTTGTCCGTGATTATTATACAAACGCCATTCTCTCATCCGGCGCATTCAATGAATTCGAGAGTTCCATCCCATATAACAATCCAGATCCGTGTTTTGTCTGCGGCCGGCGCGTCGGTTTTCCTGCTGGCTGTTCAGGCGGTAATTCTCGCGGGCAGCGCTCAATGGGGAAGCGCTCCTGCCACTAACGATTGGAACACGGCGAAAAACTGGAGTCCACCCACCGTGCCTAACGCCCCGGATGATACCGCCACTTTCGACGTATCAGCGACGACTGATTGCGGCGCGCGGAGGGTCGACTTATTTTTCGCAGAATTCTGCGGCCGGAGACGCGACATTCATTAATAACGGTGCAGCCGGTTTTGGCATCGGGAGTGGTGTGACCAGCTTCAGCGGGAATTCCTCCGCAGGTCATTGCACATGCATCAACAACGGCGGGGTCACAGATTTTTTCGACAATGCTACGGCAACCAACGCGACCTTGATCGCCAATGCAGGCGCCAACGGCATCCCGGGAGGCGAGATTTCTTTTCTTGATGATTCTTCCGGAGGCACGGCGCGTATAGAATTGTTCGGGGACGGCGACCTTGAAATCAGTAATCACAACGCTCCCGGCGTGACGGTCGGATCGATTGAAGGGACCGGGAACATCTTTTTGGGACCGAACAATCTGACCGTTGGTAGTAACAACCGGAGCCTTGAATTTGCCGGCGTCATCCAAGAGGGCGGGGGTCGGCTGCCCGGCGGCACTTTGACAAAGATTGGCACCGGCACTCTTGGGCTTCAGGGCGCGAACACCTATCCCGGGATGACGACGGTAAACGGCGGAGTCCTAAATGTTGACGGATCGCTTGCCGGTTCCGTCATTGTAAACGGCGGCCTGCTCGGCGGATCAGGGACTGTCGGTGCGGTAACAGTTAACAGCGGCGGGGAAATTTCGCCGGGCGAGGATATGGGGATTTTGAATGTGCACGGCAATTTCGTCATGGCAACCGGATCGAGATATGTCGCAGTCCTGTTTGGAACCACGCTGGGAACGGAATACAACCAGGCAAACGTGTCGGGAAAAGTAAACCTGAGCAAAAGTACACTTGCGGTCCGGCTGGAATACTTTCCCAGAGCTGGGGACAAGTTCACCATCATCAAAAATGACGCTGCCGATCCAGTGAAAGGGAAATTCAACGGCCTGGGCGAAGGCGCGAAGTTCAGGGTCGACGGACTCCGATTCAAAATTTCCTACAAAGGTGGCGGAGGAAACGACGTCGTGCTGACCGTGCTTCGCTGATCTGCGATCTGGATTCCGCAAACTGTTCGGGAGCGGTCGGCCCAGCGGTGGGGCGAGACTCCGTCGAGCCGAGGGTCGCGCCGACAGCAACTTGTCGCCACAGATCGGGAAGCTTAAGACACGAAAGGTTCGAAACTTGACTGGTTTAACCAGTCAAGTTTAACGAGGCCATTTGGAGTCCGGACCCTACAAAGAACGAACGGCAATTCTTCCGCCGATGCTTCGCCGAAAAACTGTCACATCCAAGAGACGGCGGGAGGTCGATGCTATTTTAGCGTTAGCTGAGTCAGGCCATCTGCCGCTTAAAGCATTTACGCCATCATGAACGAACAAAATACAATCAGTCGGCGGCGAGTTATCCGGGGATTAGGAGTGGGCTTTGCCGCCGTCGCTGTTTCGCCGGCCTTTGCCGCCGGAGAAAACTCGAATCAGAAACCTATGAGTGCCGAAAAATTGCAGGATCCGACAACGAAATATCCGAAGCCGCCTTTCAAAGGCCAATCACAACCATGGCCGGGTCTGGCTGGCAAGATGGATCCGCGTCCGGATCATGGTGAGAAAAGTTACAAAGGGTCGGGCCGTTTAATGGGCCGAAAGGCGCTGATCACCGGCGGCGACTCGGGAATGGGCCGCGCCGCCGCGATCGCTTACGCGCGGGAAGGTGCTGACGTGGCGATTAATTATTTTCCGACGGAAGAGCCGGATGCGCAGGAGGTGATTGCGCTGATCAAGGGAGCGGGACGCAAAGCGATCGCTTTGCCCGGTGATTTACGAGAAGAAGAGTTTTGCAAAAAACTGATTGCCGATGCCGTGAGCGGTCTCGGTGGTTTGGATATTTTAGTATGTAACGCGGCGCGGCAACAAACCCGTGCGTCGATTCTCGACGTCTCGACCGAGGATTTCGACGCGACGATGAAAACCAACATTTACGCGCCATTCTGGATGATCAAAGCTGCGCTGCCGCATCTCCAGCCGGGCTCGGTCATCATCGGCACTACTTCGGAGCAAGCCACTGATCCGTCGCCTGATCTATATGATTACGCTCAAACCAAAGCGGCAACGACGAACTACGTCAGATCGTTGGCGAAACAGCTTGCCCCGAAAGGCATCCGCGTAAACGGCGTTGCGCCCGGCCCGATCTGGACGCCGTTGCAAGTGAGTGGGGGAGCGACCCAGGAAAAGCTGAAACAATTCGGAGGCCAAACACCCATGGGCAGACCAGGCCAGCCGGTGGAACTAGCGTCGATCTACGTGCAGCTCGCCGCGAGCGACGCCAGCTATGCAACCGGACAAGTCTACGGTGCAGCCGGTGGAAGCGGGCAACCGTGAGGAAGTAAGCGGGTTGATGGTTGAGAGTTGATTGTTGAGGATCGCTAACTGGGGAGAGGAAGCGCAAAAGGCGTTACATCGTTAAAAGGGTTACATCGTTACAAGGGAGGGACGAGCTGGCCGGCCGCGCCGTAGCTGTGCGAAGGCGGGTCTCGTCCCACTAATTAATTTAGCGATCGCTCTGTTCAATTGGACGTCGTGCGCGTGCCGCGCCGGCTGCGTCGCGTTACATCGTTAAAGGGTTAAATCGTTACAACGGCGGGGAAAAATGTAGAGGCGGTTGTGTCAACCGCCTGTTCCCAGTCCACTCTCTCTGCCTCGCACTTCGCCGTTCGATGTTCGATGTTGGGCGTTGTTTCCTTCTGTCCTCTGTCCTGTGTCCTCTGACCTGCTTGCCGCGCCGTAGCCTTGGCGAAGGCGGGTGACTCCAGCGCTAATCCATATACTCCTCAAGCGACTTGTATTTCTTGGTTAGCGCCCGGATCAGGCGATCGTAATGATGAAGGCGGCAGATGGAATGGTAGATGAGCCATGAGCCGAGGACGACCAGGCCAAGGTTCAGGAGGAGCAGCGGTATCAACAAAGGCATCACGGTCGCGAAATTGTAATAATGCGAAGTCGCGATGAGCACACTGAGAACGGACAGCGGCAAAGCGAAGATGGCAATTCCCGTACGCAACGAAGAGAGCGCAGTTCGCTTCTCAGCGAGCAGGACCTGGATTTCGCCAAAGATGAGATTGTCCAGTGGGGCTGGTTCGCTCGTTTCCATGCTCTGTCTCTTTATCTAATCCAATCAGCCAATCGTCAATGGCACATCCGCTGGAGCGAGAACACGCGGTCGCGGGAGCGGCGCGGGTAGACGGGAAGCCTAATGGTGAGTGAGCGGGAGCGAGTGAATCACTCTGTCGAGCCGAGGGATACCCGGACAGCAGCGTCCCATTGCCCACAGATCGCGATTCTTAAGGAAACGGACATTCAGAACTTGACTGGTTAAACCAGTCAAGTTTACCCGAGACCATTCGTCTTAAGGAGGGATTGATTGCAGAGACTCGTAGTCGGCTTTTCCACAGTCCCACAACCAGCCGAGATAATCGTCCCCTTGCGACTGCACGCGGTTACCGCTTACCGTTGCACTTGAGACCATCATGAAAACTACTGACAACACCATCATCATCACCGGCGGTGGCTCGGGCATCGGACGCGGCCTGGCCGAAGCTTTCCTTCACCTCGGCAATCAAGTCATCATAGCCGGCCGCGGACAAAAAACGCTCGACGAAACAACGGCGGCCAATCCCGGGATGAAATCCGTCACGCTCGACGTGTCCGATCCCAAAAGCATCGCATCGTTCACCGCTCAGTTAACGAAGGATTTCCCGTCGCTTAATGTTCTGATCAACAATGCCGGTATTATGCAGCCCGAAAATCTCCTGGAGAACCCGGGCGATGTTTCCAATGCGGAGAAGACCATCACCACCAACCTGCTCGGTCCCATCCGGCTGACGGCCGCGTTGTTGCCATCGTTCCGAAAACAACCGCGCGCCACGATCATGAACGTCTCTTCCGGCCTGGCTTTTGTTCCCTTCGCGATGGCGCCTACTTATTGCGCGACGAAAGCCGCGCTCCATTCCTACACGCAATCGCTGCGTTACCAGCTCAAGTCGACAAACATCGACGTTATCGAACTCATCCCGCCGTACGTTCAGACCACGCTGATGGGCGAACAACAAGCGAGCGATCCCAACGCAATGCCCTTGGACGAATACATCGACGAAGTGATGTCGATCCTGAAGAGCCAGCCCGACGCCAAAGAAATCTGCGTCAAAAAAGTGTATCCGCTACGCTTCGCCGCCGAAGGCGGCCAGGAAAAATACGAACAGTTCTTTCAACAGTTCAACGACGCCATGCAGAAATAGAGAAGCGTTACATCGTTGAAGCGTTGAAGCGTTGAATCGGCTGTGAAATTGTAGAGGCGGTTGTGCCAACCGCCTGCGTTACAAGGGAGGGGCGAGCTTGCCTGCCGCGCCGGAGCTGTGCGAAGGCGGGTCTCGTCCCACGAAGCAACAGGGAGCCGACCATTGACCGTCTTTCGCGTAGAGTGTCTCTCGAAACATTTCAATAATGACTGCGGGCGAAATAATCGAAGAGATCAAGCTACTCGATCCAAAGGAACAGTTGGGCGTTATCCGTTTCGCTTATCAGCTGGACGCTGAACGCTGATTAACGGGGAAAGAACTGTCCAGCCTCGCGGAACAGATGATCAACGCCGCTGATCCTGCAGAAGAAGCGAGAGTTCGCGAAGCGATCGTTCGCGGCTTTTACGGTCAACCATAGTCACGACAGGCAGGTATTAACGACGGGCGCACTTACGCTGAAACGGCGAAAGCCGCCGCTATTTGGGATGATAAGTATCGAGGAACTTCCCGACAGGGTTTCCTTCCTCGACTCCGTCCGGCCTCACAATCACCCAGTCATCGATCCGGCTTTCGGGAACGGTAATCCGCTGGCCTCGTTTGTATCTCTTTACGACGTCCACCGCCCCCAGGATCCCAGTGATCTTGTCATCTTTGATGCTCTCCACTCCCACGAACGAATCTTCCAATCTGTTCTCGGAATCGGATAATCGAATCCGGACGCTAAACCTGTAACCCGCGGGCAATCCGGCGAGGAATCGCTTCTTTGCTGCCGGAAAGGTGGCGCGCGCTTTGGCTACATATGGAGCGATCGCCTTGTCATAGGCGACGAGAGAGTCCCTCGATCGCATCACCGCCGGGTTATCCTTGGGTCCGGGCTTGGCATTCTTCCTGGCTTTCTCTTCATGCTCATGATTTGCCAATCCGATCACGGCAGGCCATCCATCATGCGGAGGCTGGGGCAGGACCATGTTCTTTGGCAGATTCGACATCACGCATTGGCCGTACGGAATGTTAGGTGACGCCATGACGCGCGTGACATGACCATCGGCTGCGACAATGAAGACAATCATGGCCGGCTCCTTGGTGTCAGGTGATTTGCTCGAACAGGCATGCATTGCCGGACCGATGTAACGCACGACCGCTTTCGAGAATTGCTCCATATAACGATAACCCTCTTTGGTCTGGTTAAGCCGTGTCGACTCGTTCTCGGCAGCCTCAAATTGCGTCGAAGCAGCCGCGTCGATGGTGGCAAGTGAGGCAATGAGGCCAAGGGCCAGAGATACAACTCGCTCACTATTGATCAGATTCGTTAAGGACACGGCCTTTACATCACAAAACAGAGTTGGATGCGCAATCACTTTCCCCAAAGGCCGCTGCTTTAGTCTGGTTTCCATCGACCATTTCGCCGCCGAAGGCGGTCGTGAAAAATACGAACAGTTATTCCAGCAATTCAACGGCGCCATGCACAAATAGTGCGACGTCGCGCCGTTCTCGATTGTAATCGGCGTCCTATCGTAAGCGGCTTACGATGCAGAAAGGAAAGACAGATGAGAGAAACGAGAGCGGAAGCAGTGCTGAGTTAATCATCAGTGATTGCGCTGTTCGATAGGGCGTCGGGTGCGCCCGCCGCGGCGACCGCGGGTTAACTATTTTTACACGACAGTTCCCCTTCTTTGCGCCTTCGCGGCTTTGCGTGAAAACCGCCATAGCCTTGCGGAGGCGCCTCGGACGTTCGACGTTCGAGGTTCCCATGTCAGAGACGTCAGGCGCAGTCATCGCGAGCGCAAACAATCTTTCCGTCAAATACGGCACCCAGGTCGTGCTCGACGGCGCGACGATTGCCTTTACCGAGGGCGAACACATTGGGCTGGTCGGCCGTAACGGCTCTGGCAAATCGACCTTCCTCCAGATTGCAGCGGGCGTGGCGCATGCCGATTCCGGCGAATTCACCTGCCGGCGTGATGTCGTCACCGGTTACATGCCACAGGTATCCGGTCTCGACGATGCGGCCACGGTCCATGCGAACATTCTG
Organism: Verrucomicrobiota bacterium; assembly: GCA_041167085.1. Lineage (GTDB taxonomy): Bacteria > Verrucomicrobiota > Verrucomicrobiia > Chthoniobacterales > UBA10450 > DATFCK01. Next base: position 282,327 of record JBEEGV010000047.1, on the reverse strand, counting down.
AGCGGCGCGCAGCGAATTCTCGATCTCATTGGCGAATACGAACGCGTCCCGGGTGACAGCCCGCTCAGCGCTACGCTCCTGGACCAGATTATCCAGGCTGACGGTTGGAATTTGGAACATCGAATCAAGTCGCTGATCACCAATCTGCACGCTCCGGAATCCGATCGCGTCGTGCACACGCTTTCCGGCGGCGAGAAACGACGCGTCGCGCTTTGCCGGGCGCTTCTCGCGCGTCCCGATTTTCTGATTCTGGACGAACCGACCAACCATCTCGATACCGGCTCAATCGAATGGCTGGAAGATTTTCTCGCGCGATATGCCGGCACCTGTTTGTTCGTCACGCACGATCGCTATTTTCTCGATCGGGTGGCGACGCGGATCATTGAGCTGTCGCGTGGCCAGTTCACCAGCTACGACGGCAACTACACCGATTACCTGCTCGCGCGGGTGCAGCGAAAAGCGGTGGAGGAAATGCAGGAGCATAAACGACAGAAGTTTTTGAAACGGGAACTGCAATGGGTGAGAAAAGCGCCGCGGGCGCGCCGGACGAAATCGGTAGACCGGGTGGAACGTTATTTCGAGATGGCTGCGCAGGAAGGGCCGGAAGCGGAGTTCGACGTCGAGTTGATTATTCCCACGCCGCCGAAGCTCGCGAATCGCGTCATCGAATTGCGCGACGTGAGCGTGGAACTCGGCGGCCGCACCCTCTTTCAGGACGTAAATCTCAATCTCGTGGCCGGCGAACGCCTCGGTGTTGTCGGCCGGAACGGCCTCGGCAAATCGTCGCTTCTCAAAGTCATTTTGCAGGAACTGCCCGTGGCGAGTGGTGAAGTGGAGATCGGCGCGCGAACCGAGATCAATTACGTCGATCAAAATCGGTTGCTCCTCGACGATGCGAAAACGGTTTGGGAAGAAGTCGGGAGCGGCGGAGAAAACGTCACGCTCGGCGAGCAGAGCATCACGTTGCGCGCTTATCTGAGAAGATTTCTTTTCAGCGAAGACCGCATCAACACGAAGATATCGCAGCTGAGCGGCGGCGAACGGAGCCGGGTGCTGCTGGCAAAAATTCTGAAGCGCGGCGGCAACGTCTTGATGCTGGACGAACCGACAAACGATCTGGATCTCGGAACGTTGCGCTTGCTCGAGGAAGCGCTGGTCGCCTTTGGCGGATGCGTCATCGTAGTGAGTCACGATCGCTATTTCCTGAATCGTGTTTGCACGTCAATTCTCGCCTTCGAAGGCGAAGGCCGAGTAGCCTATTCCGTCGGGAACTACGATTATTACCTGGAAAAGCGCGATGCTCTCAGCCCGGCTCGCGCTTCAACCTCCGCGGCGATCGGGGCCGCCCCCGAGCCAAAGAAGAGCAAAGAAAAACCCCGCAAGCTTAAGTATAAAGAAGAGCGCGAATGGGAATCGATGGAAGCGACTATTCTCGCGGCGGAAAACGAAATATCAGATTTGGAAGCTACGTTCGCCGCGCCAGATTTTTATGCGAGACCGCGCGCAGAGATTTTCGACTTGGAAACACAATTGAAAACGGCGCGCGACAAAGTCGCGCACCTCTACGCGCGGTGGCACGAACTCGAGCTCCTGCAAAGCATCGCCTCTCCCTAGACGGGCGATCAGACGTCACAAGTCAGATGTCAGCAATCAACTGAATCATGCGGCGTAGCCTCGATTAGTCCTGTAGGGGAAGCTGCCAGCTTCCCATCCTCCGCTTTTCATCCGGGTGAAATTCGCGTCATAAGTCGTTTCCAGGCCAGCAACTCTGCATCATAAGCGGCTCTCGACGCGCCGTAACATGGTGGAGGAGGTTATGCTGAATGCGGGGTGCGGTATGGACTTTTAGGTATTCCTGGTGGCGAAGAATGAGGTGTTGGAATTGGAGGCCACATTTGCCGCGCCGGATTTTTATGCAAAATCCCTGGGTTGGCACGAACGCCTCCACTAGAGCACGAAAGGAATGATGCGCTTCACCCGGTGCTGATACGACCGATACTGATCCGGGAACTGCTGGAGCATGAGCTTTTCTTCTTGGCCAAGCTTTATCCAAAAGCTTGCGAACGCGAGGATGACGGCGACGATGCCGCCCAGATGCCCGAATCTAATCGCGGTCGCGAGAAACATAGCCAGTAGTCCGGTGTAGATCGGATGACGGACGAGGCGATACGGCCCGCGTTCAATGAGTTCGTGTCCTTCTTTCAAGGTGATGGTGCCACTCCAGTTGCGCCCAAGAGCAGCTCTCGCCCAAACGCAAAACGCGAGACCTGCGATGCATAGGATCCCGGCCATCCACTGCACCGCTTCCGTGCCCGAAATAATTCGAACATCAAATGGATAGGGTAATTGGTGGCCCCTGGTCAAAAGAAGAAAGGCTAGCACCAGCAATATCGAGTAACGCAGCCGTCGCGCACCGCTTTCACGGTAGATTGAATGCTTGGTCGATGCCGCGGCCAGCAGCCAAATTACGGAAAATATTATCCAACAGGCGCGAATGATATCGGCCGGCAATGAAAGGCTTTGCATAAGGCGAGACATCGAATCTAAACGTTGCCTGGGAGAAACGTCGAATCTTGCGTTTTAATGCGGCATCATAAGCGGCTTATGATGGATACTGGGTGGGGTTTGGACTCGGGTTATTTCGTGCTTACGGAAAACGAGGTATCCGATTTGGAGGCCACGTTTGCCGCGCCCAAAGAAAACGCCCTGTAGGGGAAGCTGCTAGCTTCCCACTCCGCTACGCGAACTTGCGCGCATCACCAATCGAAAGGAGTAATCATCATGTCCACGAACACCATCCGACTTCATCGTATCGTCCGTGCCACGCCCGAGAAGATCTACCGGGCATTCCTTGATGCGGATGCCAAGGCCAAATGGCTTCCACCGAACGGATTCACCGGCAAAGTCCACCACCTTGAGGCGAAAGTCGGCGGCACCTTCAAGATGTCGTTCACTAACTTCACGACCGGCGCGAGTCATTCCTTTGGTGGAGAATATCGCGAGCTAAGGCCACACGAATGTATCCGTTACACGGACAAGTTTGACGACCCAAACTTGCCCGGGGAAATCGAGACGACAGTTAATCTGAAGGAGGTCTCCTGCGGCACTGAGTTGAGCGTCGTGCAGGAAGGACTGCCCGCAGCTATTCCGCCGGAGGCCTGCTACCTGGGCTGGCAAGAGTCACTTATCCTCCTGGCGAAGCTGGTCGAGGCTGAGATTCCCGATTAGCCAGACATCACTTCATCCGATCAAACGTTTTTTGGAGCAGTTCCAGGTCCGAGGCATTGTTTGTTTTTTCCCGAGTGCTTTTAATCCATTTTTGCTCCAGGGCATTCTTGGTCGGCCTGTCGCTTTGATAGAAGACGCCGAAGACGCCGGGGAAGGGGAGTTGGGCTAATTTGTACGCGGCCAGCTCGTCGGTGACGTCGTGGCGGAGTTCGTCCTCGGGGGTGTTGTCCCATTTCTTTTCTTCGATCAGTTCGAACGCGCCGCCTTTGCGCGGGTTGGCCGGATCGAAGACGCCCGGGTAAAATTCGACGCATTCACTCAAACATTCGATGACGGAGAACCCGGGATGGTCCATCGCGCGCTCGATCATCTGGATCATGTGATTGACCTGCGTGGCGTGCGTGCGCGCGATGAAGCTGGCGCCGGCGCTGACGAGTTGTTTCATCGGGTTGACCGGCATGTCGATGGCACCGGTCGGGTCGGTCTTGCTCTTGAAGCCGATCGGGGATGTTGGAGACGTCTGTTTCTTGGTCAGGCCATAGACGAAGTTGTCCATGATGAAATAGACAAGGTTAACGTTCTTGCGCGCGCCGTGGTTGAGATGGTTGCCGCCGATCGAGAAACCGTCACCGTCGCCGCCGAACAGGAACACGTTCAGGTCGGGCCGGGCCAGGCTGATCCCGGACGCGTACGGGACAGCGCGACCGTGAATGTAGTGCGCGCCGAAACCGTTGACGAAATAAGGGAACCGCGACGAACAACCGATCCCGGCAATTGTGACGATCTTTTCGTGATCGATCTGGCGTTTCTCGAGAACCTTGTAATAGGAAGCGAGCACGGCGAAATCGCCGCAGCCGGGACACCAGGTTGGGTGGTCGGCGGTGATGGCTTTCTTGGTTAGCTTTTCTCTGTCCGGAACCGGACTGGCGGTTGGGGGGGCGGTTTCAATACTCATGGTGGTAGAAGAATCGTTGAATCGTGAAGCGTTAAAGGGTTAAAGCGTTGATGCGTGAAAGCGTTACATTGTTGAAGATGTTCTTCGGCGAGGGCGCCGAAGACGGCACGCGAGGGCGCGTGCGCTCCCCGGAAATCCGCAATTCGCAATTCGAAATCCGCAATTCATATAAGGGTTGAAGGGTGTCGGCTCGACAGAGTCTCGCCCCACCGTTGCCACCATCGGTTCGAGCCGCACTGGCATTTTCGGAGACCGCGATCCACCTTGTCTCGTCGTCCTGTTGTCTTGTAGTCCCGTGGTCATGGCGTCAGCCAACGCCCTGCGGCACGACATCGGCCGTTGATTTGACGTTTTCGCCCGAGGTGTCGGTATGAATGGGGGCGTTCTCGCCCGGTGCCTGCTGTCCGTTAGGCGATATCGGAGCGGTCGGCAATCCGGCGAACACGCCTTCAATGATTTCCTTAACCCGGTAGGTTAAACCGTCGGTCTTGGTCAGGCTCGAGATCTTTGGTTCGCAATATCTTGCCCGCAGGATGGTCGCGAGCTGGCCAAATCCGTAGGCCCCCTGGTCGTTCATCTCGACCACGATGATGCGTTTGAAGTAGGCAAAGATGTGCTCGAGTCCGTTAGGCAGCGGATGGAGGTGGCGCAGATGAATGGCGCCGACTTTCGCCCCGCGCTCGCGCGCCCTTTTAACCGCGTCGTGAACCGGGCCGTAGGTCGAACCCCAACCGACCAGAAGCGCGTCGCCTTCTTTATCGCCATAAACTTCCGGCACTGGGATTTCTTCAGCGAGCTTGCGCAGTTTGTTGCGACGTTTCGCAGTCATCGCCATGTGCAACTTCGGGCTGCCTGTCGGATGCCCCATCTCGTCGTGCTCGAGCCCGGACAGGAGCGGATACTTCCCGTCGAGAATTCGAGTGCCAGGTGCGACATGTTGCGTGATTTGATCGAGCGGGTAGGGCTTGAACGAGTCGCGTGGAGCGAGGTTCGGTTTCGGGTCGACCATGATCTCGGCCAGTTTCGGCTCGTCGAATGCCTCGATGCGTGTGGCCAGCGATGTGTCGCTCAATATAAATACAGGCGTGCTGTATTTGCGCGCGATTCGTGCCGCTTCCAGCGCAATGTAAAAGCAGTCTTCCACCGTGGCGGCGGCAAGGACAACGCGCGGGCTATCCCCGTGCCCGCCGTAGATCGCCTGGTGCAGATCGCTTTGCTCGACGTTGGTCGGCAAACCGGTGCTCGGTCCGCCGCGCTGCACATTAATAATGATCAGCGGCATTTCCGCCATCGAAGCCCAACCGATCGCTTCCGTCTTAAGTGAGATGCCCGGACCGGCGCTCCCGGTCACAGCGAGATACCCGGAGAAAGAAAAACCGAGCGCCAACGAGACCGCGCCGAGCTCGTCCTCGGCCTGCACAAAAATTCCCCCGTATTTCGGGAACTCACTCCGGAGAGTTTCCATGACCGACGACCATGGCGTGATTGGATAACCCGCGCCGTATCGCACGCCGGCGGCGATCAGTCCGTAGGCGAGGGCCTGGTTGCCGTCCATCGTGATCTGGTCGCGCGCACCGGGCTTTTTCTCCAACTTTTCAAACTGATACTGTTTCGTCAGCACGTTGCCGACGGGATAAGCGTAGCCGGCGGTAAACGCCATGATGGCGGTATTGACGATGCTCTCGTCTTTGCCGGCGAACTTTTCCTTGATCAGGGTCGCCAGTTTCTCGACATCGAGATGGAAAATTTTCGAGATGAGACCGAGCACGAAAATGTTTTTGCCCTTGTCCTTGGCCGTGCCGCCCAGTGCTTCGACGGTTAGACCGGTAATGGGCACACCGACGTAAACGAAACGTTTGTCATCGAGGTTCGGTTCGACGTTGTCCGAATCGTAAAGGAGCACGCCGCCTTCTTTGAGGAAGTCGATGTGGTCCTGGTAACTGTGTTGATAAAAAGCGACGAGAAAATCGGCTTCGTCACCGGCGGACAAAACTTCGCCCGTGCCCATACGGACTTGGAAAATCGACGGCCCGCCCGAGATCGTGGCCGGGATCGTCATGTAAGTCATCACGTCCTGGTCGCTGCGCCCGGCCAGACGCGCGAGAAATGCCCCGGCTGACTGAATTCCATCCTGCGAATTACCGGCAAGCCGAATGACCGCGTCGTTGATACTTTCAGGCCGCAGATCGGCGCGGTCGGGAGAGGGGGCGGGATTCGGGGCAGCATTGCCGGAGGAAGAGTCCGGCTGCTGCACAGCGGTGTTACTGGGATTTACTGGATCGGCCATTTGGAAAAACTGAACAGAATGTCAGGCAAAAATATGAATTTTGCCAGAGCAAATGCGCGACGACTAGAACCCAAGATGGGTTCTTAATGAGTTGGCAAGTCAAATAGGTATCGATAGTCTGCGCTTCCAGAAAACATTGAACGGGGCACATCGAATGCAACAGGGTCTGAAATCCAGCATTCCGTTTGGGGGTTTGGTGCGATTCTGGCTGCTACCGCCCGTCGGCTCCTGGAACGCAAAGTCGTTCATGCCCAACCAACGCTTCTCCTTAATTCCCAGTTTCGGTGACGGGGGCAGATTCGCTTTGCCTCCGCTACAATCCATTTGCTTTGCCCTGGCGCTGTTTGTTCCGTTGGCGGGCGCGTTTGCCCAGGAGGCTTATCGGAGCCCCAGGGAAGGTGAACCTGAGCTCCCGGTTCGCGCGGAGAAACCGAATCGTTCACCGAGCGAGCTGAAAAAGCTTCCACTGGAGGCGCTAGTCGATGTCGAGATCACTTCGGCTTCACGCCGCCCGGAGAAGCTGTTCGAGACGGCAAGCGCAGCGGACGTGGTGACGAGCGAGGATATCGAGCGCGCCGGCGTGACGAACATTCCCGATGCGCTGCGTTTGGCGACGGAAATGGAGGTCGCGCAACTGGACGGTCACTCGTGGGCGATTTCTACGCGCGGTTTCGATATCAGCACCGCTAACAAGATGCAGGTTTTGATGGACGGGCGCACCCTTTACACACCGCTTTTCTCCGGAGTGTTCTGGGACGTGCAGCAAACGTTCCTGCCTGATCTCGAACAAATTGAAATCATTCGCGGACCAGGCGCGACCCTGTGGGGCGCCAACGCGGTGAACGGTGTGATTAACATTCGAACGAAAAGCGCCGATGAGACGCAGGGCCTGCTTCTTTACGCTGGAGGCGGCTACGAGCTGGACGGATTCGGCGGAATCCGTTACGGCGGCCAGGTCGGGCAGGACACTTTTTATCGTGTCTATGTCATGCACCAAAGCCAGGATGGTTTGCCCATCGAGGGCGATGACATGGAGGATAACCGGCGGATCACACAGGGCGGTTTCCGGATCGATTCGAAATTGAATCCGGAGGATACGCTGACCTTTCAGGGCGATTTTTATTCCGGGAACTTTGAGCAGCTTAATGCGGGCGATATCAACGTAGACGGCGAAAACGCTCTGGGCCGCTGGACGCGTCAACTGGATAAGGACTCGAGTCTGATGGTGCAGGCCTACTACGACCGCACATACCGCCTGATCGCGGGCGTGTTCGAGGAGGAGCGCAACACATTCGACCTCGAGATGCAGCATCAATTTCGTTATGGCGACCATTACATCGTCTATGGGGGCGACTACCGGTTCTCGCACGACAACATCGGCAACCTCGGCCCGACGCTGGCGTTCCTTCCCGCGACCGACACGCAACATTTGCTGAGCGGGTACATTCAGGACGAGTGGCATCTTGTGCCGGACAAGTTTTACCTGACGGCGGGTTCAAAGTTTGAATACAACAGCTTTAGCGGATTCGAGATTCAACCGACCGGCCGTTTCACCTGGCTGATCACGCCGACGCAAACCCTGTGGGGCGCGATTTCGCGTGCGGTTCGGACGCCAACCCGGGTCGATCAGAATCTGGTCGCGCCGAACCCCGCGTTTGGTACGCCGTTTCTGGTGGCGAATCCGGATTTCCAATCCGAAACTCTGGTGGCTTACGAACTGGGCTACCGCATCAAAGCGACGAGCACCCTCTCTTTCGATATCGCGGGATATTATAATGACTACGACAACCTGCGCAGCATCGAGCCGCTGCCGGACGGCACCATCACGATCCAAAACAAACTTGTTGGCCAATCCTACGGCGGTTCGCTGGCGGTGAAATGGGGGGTGACGAACTGGTGGCGTCTGGATGGCAGCGTTTCCCTTCTCCATGTCGATATCGATAAGACGAATGGCGGGCAGGATATAAGCAATGGAAACGGGGAAGCGAACGATCCGAGCGCCAGTTTCATCATTCACTCGGCCATGGATCTCCCGTGGAACTTGCGCTTCGACTCATTCCTGCGGTACGTCGACGATCTGCCGCACCCAGCAACGCCGGCCTACCTAACCGCCGATCTCCGCCTGGCGTGGGCGCCACGGAAGAATCTGGAATTTGCGATCGTCGGCCGCAATCTGTTTGACCAGACGCATCCGGAGTTCCGAACAACACCCCTCGCGCGCGAAGTTGAACGCAGCGTGTTCGCCACGGTCAAATGGAGTTACTGAAGCCAAGGCGAATCGCAGCTGCCGTTCTCTGGATAGCACTGGCCCTCGCGCCGGTGCCGGTCGCGTCGGCTTCGCCTAACGAATACGCGATCAAGTCGGTTTTTCTCTATAATTTTTGTCACTTCATTGAGTGGCCCGACTCAGCTTTTTCCTCGCCGAAGGAGCCGTTGATTATTGGCATCGTGGGGGAAGACCCCTTTGGATCGCTCCTGCAGGAAGCGGTGGAAGGGGAGACCTATCACGATCGGCCGATTGTCATCGAACATTATCGGGGGCCGAGAGACATCAAACGCTGTCATCTGCTGTTCGTCGGTCGCTCGGAGAGCGGACGGGTCGATTCCATCCTCGCGGCCGTGTCGGGAAAGAGTGTGGTGACGGTGGGGGAAACGGACGATTTCCTCGATCACGGTGGGATGATTGCATTACCGGCGGAACGAAACCGCGTCCGGTTACGCCTGAACCCAGCGCCGCTGCGAGAGGCAAATCTGACCGTCAGCTCCAAGTTGCTGCGCGTCGCTGACTTGAAGTCCTGATATGGCGGTTTTTCTTCGTGATACTCCGATCAAGCGCAAGCTGATGCTTGTGATCCTGCTCGGAAGCGGCTTCGCGCTGTTCCTGATGGGAAGCGCGCTGATTACTTACGAATTGATCACATTCCGGCGGTCGCTTGCGGTCAACATTGGGGTCCTGGCGGAAATTATCGGTTCCAATAGCACGGCGGCGCTGGCTTTCCAGGATGCCAAAAGTGCGAAAGAAATTCTGAGCGCGCTTTCGGCTGAGCACCAGGTAACAGCGGCGGCCATTTATGATGACAAAGGGCAATTGTTCGCCCGTTTTCCAACGAACATCCCGCTGGAGAGTCTACCGGCAAATCCGGCAAGGAACGGCCATCGCTTTGTCGGTTCACATCTGCAGTTATTTCGCCCGATCGCGCAAGATCGTTCGCGTTTGGGCACGATCTATATCCAAGCTGATCTGGGAGAAATGTATTCGAGATTCGCTGTGTATGGTTTCATTCTTCTGTTGGTGTCAGCCTGCGCGGCGGCCGGGACAGTTGCTTTAACGTCGACTTTGCAGCATCGCATTGCGCAACCAATCCTGGAGCTGGCCGACGTAGCGAACGCGGTTTCGAACCGCCAGGATTATTCCGTGCGCGCGATCAAGCGGGGCGCGGATGAAATCGGGCAATTGACCGATGCCTTCAACCAGATGCTGACCCGGATCGGAGACAGCAGCGCGGCGCTGGTGGCAAGCGAAGAGCGGTTGCGGCTTGCCCTGGAAGGATCACAAACGGGCACATGGGATTGGAACCTTCTCACGGGCGAAGTCACCTGGGACGACTACATGTATCCGCTCTTCGGCCGTACGAAGGGAGAATTCGATCGGACGATCGATTCCTTTATCAAGATGGTCCATCCCGAGGACCGCCAACCTTTGCAGGAAGAGATTCGCAGAACGCTGGCCACGAAACGCAATATGGACGTCGATTTTCGCATCGTGGACGCAGATGGCAGCGTGCGTCACATGGCGTCGCGTGGACGCGCCTTTTACAACGACGCCGGAAAACCGGTCCGCATGACCGGCGTGAGCCTGGACATCACAGCGAGCAAGAGAAACGAGGAAGATCTCAATCGCGCGAAAGAATCGGCCGAGGCGGCGAACAAGGCGAAAGACAACTTTCTCGCAATTTTGAGCCACGAATTGCGGACACCTTTGACGCCCGTTCTCAGCGCGGTCGCGATGCTCGAAGGAGATAAGAAGGTCTCGCGTCACATCATGCCCGAGCTGCAGATGATCCGGCGCAATATCGAAGTCGAAGCACGGCTGATTGACGATCTGCTGGACGTTACCGCCATCATTCGCGGCAAACTGCAATTGAACCGGCAGATCGTCGATGTGCGATCCTTACTCGAACACACCATGCAGAACTATTGCGCGAACGATGCCGCGAAAAAAAATCTGCATGTTACCATGGACGTGAGTGCGGGGGCCATGCATGTCCTGGCCGATGGTTCGCGAATGACGCAGGTGTTTTGGAATTTGCTCCAGAATGCCTGCAAATTCACGCCCGAAAACGGGACAATCGACATTCGCGCATACAATCATTCCTCGGGGGGAGAGGTCAGCGGCGCGGACGGTGCGGCCGAAAAAACAGAATTGATCGTGGAGATTCAAGACACAGGGATTGGGATAAGCCCGGAGAATATGCCGCGGATTTTCAAAGCCTTCGAACAGGGAGAGCGTGCGCGATCGCGCGTGTTTGGCGGTCTCGGTCTCGGGTTGGCGATCAGCCGCGCTATTGTTGAGATGCACGGCGGCCGCATCGCGGCCGAGAGCGAGGGCATGGACAAGGGAACGAAGATCCGTATCTCGCTGCCGACAGTGGAGGCTGCCGCAATGGCGCGCGATAAAGCTCCGAGGGCGGCAAGTTCATTTGAGGCGCCCGGGATCGTTCGGCCTTTGCGTATTCTGCTGGTCGAAGATCATCGGGATACGGCGGAACAACTGATCCGATTGTTGAAGCGCGCCGGTCATGAAGTGACGTGGGTGTCCAGCATTCGCGAGGCCAGGGAAAGAGTGGCCGAGGCACAGCACAAACACCCCTCAAGCTTTAGCATCCTCATCAGCGATTTGGGACTGCCCGACGGGAGCGGACATGATTTGATGCGTGATCTCACAGGCAACCATCCGATTCCCGGAATCGCCCTGAGCGGATATGGAATGAAGGATGATATCGAAGACAGCCTGGCTGCTGGATTTTCGCGGCATATTACGAAACCAGTGGACTGGCAGGAACTGAAGTCGGCGATCCAGAAAATCGCGACCGAAGAAGCTTCTTAGGGGGTGCGTTAGCGGCTCGACGGAGTTCGCGCGGCTTCGCCGCGCCGCGTTGACTGGTTGAAGAGTTGCAGGGTTACAAGGTTGAAGCGTTGGAGATGCTTTTCGGCGAGGCGCCGAAAAGAACACGCGAGCCGCGTGTGCTCCCCAGAATTTCGCAATCCGCAATTCATATAAGCGTTGAAGATGTTCTTCGGCGAGGGCGCCGACGACGGCACGCGGGGGCGCGTGCGCTCCCCGAAGGGAGATCGGTCTCCACCTTGTCTCGTTGTCCCGTGGTCTCGTCGTCATGTGGTCGCGGCAATAGGCGGCTCGACAGAGTCTCGCCCCACCGGCGGGTGCGCCGCGTTAAACGGTTAAAATGAAGAGTTGAAGCGGAATAAGTGGGACGAGACGAGCTCGTCCCTCCCGGTTGGAGTCTTCGGCGAGGGCGCTGAAGACGGCACGCGGGGGCGCGTGCGCTCCCCGAAGGGAAATCGGTCTCCACCTTGTCTCGTTGTCCTGTGGTCTCGTGGTCATGTGGTCGCGGCATTAGGTGGCTCGACAGAGTTTGAAAGCCCGGCCGCTCCTTCACCGCGTTACGGCGCCCCACCGGCGCCTCTCGCATCAACTTCGGCGCAGGGTGATGTGAACGATTTCGGCGGGCGCGTTGATTCGTAACGGGAACCAGTTTCCGACGCCATTGGAGACGATGAGCTTGCTGTCGCGGTGTTCGTACAATCCGGACCAATAGCGAAACATCGCGGGACCAAACCCGGCTTGCTCGTTCAACATCAGCTGTCCGCCGTGGGTGTGGCCGGAGAGAGTCAACGGAAGGCCGGCCTCGGATGCGGCATCGAAAGCGTGCGGATGGTGTGCGAGCAGGATAGGAAAGGCGCCGGCGGTTTGCTGACGCAAGAGATCACGAACCGATTGTGAAATCGCGTGATCACGTTCTTTGCCGCGCGTGCGTGTCCAACTTAGTCCCAATAATTGAATCGGCGCACCACGCACCTGAACAATCGTAGATTCGTCGAGCAGAAAGGGAATACCCGAAGCCTTGACGCGACTCTCGAACTTCGGTCCGTTATCAATCAGATCGTGGTTGCCTTCGATTAAATAGGAACCAAAACGCGCGTCCATCGCGCGAACGAGATCGAGGCCCTCGGAAAGATCGGTCAGAGAGTCGTTGATAAGATCACCGGTCAATAAGATGAGGTCGGAGCGCAGTTCGTTGACCGTGTTCACCATTTTTTTCAGCACCTGCCCGGACGTGAATCGTCCCACGTGTATATCGCTCACCTGCGCGATAGTCGTTCCATCGAGATCACTCGGCAGATTACGGATGGGCAAGACAAAGCGCCGGACGCGAAAGTGATTTAGTTGCCTCAGCGCGACGCTGCTCAGGCTCAAGGTAAACAACGGCGGAGCGATGGCTGCGGCAAAACCGAGAAACTCCCGCCGACTCAGCCCGCCGGCGTTGTTCGGCGACGACGTTGTCTTTAAGGCGCCTCTGTCGCGGTTTCTCGATGCAATCTTCCAAATTACGAAAATCGGTAGCAGCGCAATGCCGACCGCAGAGAACAAGCCGAGGCCCATGAAATGCCAAATGAAAATTGCCGTTATGGCGAACTTGGGTAACGCACGATCCCAACCCCTCTGGAGAAGACGCCCTCCGATGAGCCAGATCAGGCCCAGCATCTGCGTCGCCATGAAAATGCCGACGACGAGCCGCGCTGATCGAGAAAAGGTCAGGCGCGCGAGCAGCCACCACCAGAGCAGGTCGAGCAGCAGCATCAGGCCGATGAAGATAAAAATGAAACTCATCTCAGTAAGGTTATCGCCTCTCGCCAGTTTGTCTCGCGGAAGGACGGCGCTGCCGCGTTAAATGGTTAAAGAATTAAAAAGTTGAAGCGTTGAAGGGACGTAGTGGGAACGAGGCGAGCTCGTCCCTCCCGATTGGAGTCTTCGGCGAGGGCGCCGAAGACGGCACGCGGGGGCGCGCGTGCGCTGCCGAAGGGAGATCGGTCTCCACCTTGTCTCGTTGTCCTGTGGTCTCGTGGTCATGTGGTTGCGGCATTAGGTGGCTCGACAGAGTACGCTCCCGCTAGCTCGCCGAGCCGGAGCCTTGGCGAAGGCTGGTGCATCTAAAGTGAGCCCGGCTTGTAGTTTGCCGCAGGGCGGCATGATTCTCGCCCCACTCCCGCGGCACTGCGTTAAATGGTTGAAAAAGTTACAAGGTTAAATCAGAAAGAGGTGGCAATCTCTGGCGTGACCATTTTTGTGGGGTGCGGGTTCGCGGCGAAGTATCGCGAAGGCGGCGGCAACTTTTCCGTTCCTTTGCAATGGATGCTTGGGCTGCGGCGCTTGAAACTCGACGCGGTCTGGCTGGAGTACCTCCCGGCGACGGCAAGCGCGCGGATCGATCAGCTTAGCATCGATAACTTCCAGCGGCGCTTACGAGAGCAGGGACTCGGGGGCAATTATTGCCTGCTCTATAACAAGAACGCCGGGGATGAGCACGACCTCGACGCGATGGATTGCATCGGCATGTCCAGGAAAGCTCTCCGTGATCGGCTGGCCGGACCGAACGTCTTGCTCAATCTCAGTTATTCAATTCATCCGCCGTTTCTGCTTCAGTTTGAACACCGCAAACTTTGTGACCTGGATCCAAGCGAGATTTTTTATTGGATGACGAAGCTCGAGATGGGGCAATCGACCCATCATGAGTTCTGGACGATCGGACTCAACGCGGGCCGCCGCGGTTGTCGTCTGCCGAAAAGTTCTTTGAAATGGAAAACCTTTTTTCCGTTGGTCGACACAAAACTTTTTCAACGCAAAACGCGCCCACATAACGGGAAATTTACGACCATCGGGCAATGGTACTGGAGCGGAGCGGTCGAGGTCGCAGGCGAGTTTCCGGATTTATCAAAGAAGTTCGCGTTCGAACGCTACCTCGCTCTTCCCGGAAGAGTTCCGGACGCACTCTTCGAGTTGGCGATGAACATCAACGCCGACGATCCGGAGAGGCTGCGATTGCAAAACCATGGCTGGCAAGTGGTGGATCCTCATCGCGTGGCCCGGACGCCGGCACTTTATCGCCGGTATTTATCGAACGCGCTGGCCGAGTTTACCGCAATCAAAGGTGTGGACGTTTCCTGGAAAACCGGGTGGTTGAGCGACCGCGCGGCCGCGTTCCTGGCCCTGGGAAGACCAGTGATCACCGAAGATACGGGTGCGGCGAAGTTTCTTCCTTCGGAAAGCGGTTTTCACTTCGTGGGTGACGTGGATGAAGCAGCTGAGGCAGCCATCGACGTTACGGCGAACTGGTCGAAGCGATCGAAGCAGGCGCGAGACTGTGCGATCGAGGTTTTCGATTCGGCGAAAAATTTGCGGCGAATTCTGGATTGTTGAGGGAGGCGGAGGGGAGCGGACGCCTTGGAGAGGCTTTAACAGGTAGGGACATCTCTCCGAGAT
Organism: Verrucomicrobiota bacterium; assembly: GCA_041167085.1. Classification (GTDB taxonomy): domain Bacteria; phylum Verrucomicrobiota; class Verrucomicrobiia; order Chthoniobacterales; family UBA10450; genus DATFCK01. The sequence continues at coordinate 267,297 of JBEEGV010000047.1, read as the reverse complement.
GTCCGTGGGTGCCTGGCTGAACGATGTGTGAAAGCGCGGACGGCTCGGAGAGCCGTCCCTACCTGAGCGGGGCGGCGTCCTGAAATTCGTCTTTTATTCCTCGTTGCAAAACGATTTTGGGGTGTTACTCGTTCCCACGGTATGGCTGATTTGATCAAAGCGGGCGAGCTGAAAGAGCGCCTGAAAAAGATCCCGGAATGGGAACTGGAGAAAAAGCACATCGAGCGCACGTTCGAGTTCGATGATTTTTCGGACTCAATCGATTTTGTGAATTCGGTCGCGGAAGTCGCCGAGGAAGAAGAGCATCATCCCGACATCGATATTCGCTATAACAAGGTGCACCTGGTTTTGTCGACCCATAGCAAGGGCGGCTTAACCGATCTCGACTTTGCTCTGGCCGAACGGATCGACACGCTCGCGGAATAAGGGCAGCTCGGCACAGCTGCAAGGCGGTGGCCGAGGAGAGAACGGGCAACGTCCAACATTCACCTGAAAGCGGACCAGCGTATTCAATCTCCGGTGCGCGTCTGGATCGCGACGGCCGCAGTCATCCTTCTCGTGCTCGCAGTCTGGAAGTTTATCGATTGGCGGATGCAACCGCCCCCACCGCCTCCGGAGCAGGGGATTGAGGCGACTCCGTAACCCGGAAAATCCCCGCCTCGGCTAGAGCAGATCAGCGCTGAGTAATGTCATTAAAGGGAAGAAAGAGGAACGGCCGCTGACGTGACAATCAACGGTTCGCGCGCTCGGCATCATTTGGGGGAGCGCACGCGCCTCACGTGCCGGTTTTGGCGCCTCCGCCGAAACCAACTTCGTGGCAGAACGGGAAGGTCAAAGTCAGGAACGAGAGAAAGTTCGTGATGGCGAAGGCGCCATCACCAGCACGCGAGGCGCGTGCGCTCCCCAGAACCCGTGCCCGATACGTTACCTAATTTATCTTGCGGCGCGGCCTAGTGGTACTTCACTTCGCCCGGGGCGTCATTCATGGTGTAGCGCTCGACCCGGCCCTTCTTCCCGATCAGCACCGTGAGTTGTTGCAGCCGCGTGTTCATGCCGCCGACGAAGACGCCCGCAACCGGGATAAAGGTTTGCGGCTTGGCCGCAGCGCGCGAATAGACCCAGGTGAGGACGATAGTTCCGCTCGCATCGAGAGTTTTTGTGGAAGGGACACCGAACATCCGGATCACTTCTGCTTCTGTCGTAACGCCCACCTGAACCTGGTTGATCTTATCCCTGGCGATCGGCTTGCCCACTGAAGAACAACCGGCCATCGCCACGGCCAGGAGCGCTGCGATCAGATTTTTCACCCTGACCTGTATTTCAGAGAAGGGTGCGAAACAACCAGAAGTTTCGGCCGTTACTAATGATTGGTTATTGGCGAACGGCCTTCATCGGCGTCAATGAAGCTGAACATCGTCTCGATTTCCGAGCGGCCGGCCATTCCTCCTTCTTTCTTGCGCCGTTTCAGAGTCTCGGAGACTTCATCGTTCCAGCCACGTTTCCGCATGAACTCGTTCCAGACGTAAATTTCATCCTCGGAAGGTTGGCGGCCAACACTGAAACACCAGTGCAGGACTTCGTCGTCCGTGCCGCCCTGTTTCGTGCGTTCGACCAGGCGATTGTAGTCCGCTCGCAAAAATCTAACACAAAACTCGTCGAAGCCTTTTCCAAGATTTGCCTGGTAAGCCTCGCCTAACTGCCCATTCGCGTGGGCTCGAATTTTGTCGAGCATACGCCCAAAATGGACAAGGCCCCCGACCTTGGCAAAGGGACTACGAAGGCCCAAATGGCTCATACAGAACACAGTCTGCCAATTTTTTCCGGGTTTTTCAAGCCTGTGGTGTGGGAGCTTCCGGGAAAGGCGAGGATATGGGCGACCCGGATTCTCCCCTTGTCCGAAATGTACGGGTGAGGGATGATGATAATCAATGGATCGCATCGTCGGGATTGAAACCGAGTACGGCTGCCTGATCGGTGATGAGGGGTTGCACGCGAGCTCCGAGGTCTGGCCGGCTAAGGTAAAGAATTATCTCTTCCGGAAGGCGGCGGCCGGGACAATTGATCTTCATTACCGGGATTACGAGGAGCCCCCCGGTAATGGCGGCTTTTTACTGAACGGTGGCCGCCTTTATCTCGACATGGGGCACATCGAATACGCATCGCCCGAATGCCTGCATCTGCGCGACCTCGTCACATACGATATCGCTGGAGACGAACTGTTGCAGTCCGCGCTCGAAGCCGTCGGTGGCGCGGGGCGCGTCTCCTTCATTAAAAACAATGTCGATCACCACACGGGGGCGACATTTGGTTGTCACGAGAATTATCTGATGCGGCGTGAGGCACAATTCACGCCACCGGTACTTGGGACGTTGCTCACTTTTTTGGCGACGCGCCAACTTTTCACCGGGGCCGGCCGGGTCGGCCAGGCGAATCCGCTCGCGTTCGACTTCGAGCCTCCGCGACCGGAAGCGCGCGTGGATTTTCAATTAAGCCAGCGAGCCGACCATATCGTTAACGACATTTACCAGTGGGTGCAGTTTAATCGCGCCATTATCAACGCGCGGGATGAGCCATTGGCCGATTACCGGAAGTTTCGCCGTCTGCATCTGCTTATCGGCGACTCAAACATGAGCCCGTTTGCCACGGCGCTGAAGATTGGAACGACGGCTTGTGTGTTGACTCTGCTCGAAGAGGGACGGTTACCGCGCAATCTCGTCCTGAACGATGCCGTGCAAAGCACGCGAAACATTTCGAGGGACCAGACCGGCCGCTGGCTGGTGGAACTGGACAATGGCAAATCAGTGGGCGCTCTCGATGTGCAATGGCAGTTTCACGAACTCGCGCAAAAACATCTATGCCATCGGAATGCCGAGACCGATTGGTTACTCGAAAACTGGAGCTTTACCCTCGAAGCGCTGGAGCGAAACCGCCAGGCACTGATCGGTGGCGTGGATTGGATTACGAAGAAATGGTTGCTCGATACCTTTATTGAGGCCGAAGGCTTGAGCTGGGACGATCCCTGGCTGCAAAGCATCGATCTGGAATATCATAACATCGATCCCGCGCGCGGATTGTTTTTCAGTGTGAACCCCGGGAAACGGATTGGGGAGTGGAACAACAGCGTGCGTCGAGCTGATGCGATGCATCAGCCGCCACTCAATACCCGTGCGGCAGGCCGTGCTCAGGCGGTGGCGCATTTCCAGAAGAGCGATAGGCCATACGTGATCAACTGGGACTCGATCGCGTACGATAGCCGAGATTTTTTAGTAATGGGAGATCCGTTCGAGACCTACACTGCCGAAGTCACGCAATTTTTGGCGGCACAGCGGACCGGTTCGTTGGGCGAAGAGGTTTAGAAGCGGTTTCAAAAGCTCTCAACCACTTCTAATCAGCTGATCGAGGCCGCACCCGACTTGCCCAAATGGCAGAAGGGAGTTCATAAGCGAAGGGAAGAGATGTCTCGGCCTTGCTCGACATGACCGGGTTGGAGACCGAGAACGATATCAAGGAACAGGAGGCAGAAGGCAAAGTCCACGGCGGCACCGAAAGATTCGTCGGCGATCACCGGGGCTCCTGCGCGGTAAGCAGCGACGTGGCTAGACAGCCGGCGCTACTGCAGGCGTTCCATCGAGGAGATACCGTAATTCTGCTGTAGCTGTGGCGCTTCTTCGCTGACCTGTTTCGGGTCGAGCTCGAGTTGCTTCGGATCTTCCTCGGTCTCGATTTTAATAAAGCCGTCCGTCGAATTTTTCGCCGCTTCGGCCAGATCCGCCAGCGATTTCACTTCTTTACCGTTCGCTTTTGTCACGGTGAGAAAAGCGAGCTCATCGTAACCGATCGTCGCGGTAGAGGGCAAAACCTGGCTGAGCACAACGATGCGGCGGTTTCCTTCCGGGAACAGCTCGGATTGAAAACGATCGAAATAGACGAATCGTGGCGGCGCCTCCTTTTGCCAGTTGCCGCCCCATTCTCTTAAATACTGGCGGGAAAGTTCGATGAAAATCAGGCCGCCGAGTACGTAATAACGCGGCGGTTCACCGACGTTGTAGGGTGGGATGACGTAGTCGTCGGCGGAGCGATGCTCGAGGGTGACGTTAAATAGCAGCGGCTTGCCTTCCCGCTGTACTTGAAATGGCACCGAATCGCCGGCGAAGGCGTGAGCGGTGAGCAGATTAGTAAATTCAATCTTGCCATAGAGCGGATCGACATAGTTTCCATTCTGGTCCAGAGCGCTGTCTTTGATTGCGGTGATAATGTCGCCCACCTGCAAACCGCTTTTCATCGCCGGAGAATTCGGTTCCACACTTGTGACATAAACGCCTCCCGGTTTGCCGGTCTGGCCGGCAAATTTGCGCAACTGCGGATCGCGTGTCGGGAAAAAGGAAAAGCCAGGGGTGGGGAATCCGCGGTAATGCTGAGTCTCAGCATCTTTTAAGAAGTGCGTGATGATCGGCGCCGGGATAACGTCGAGCAATTGTGTCCGGGGGTCGTAGCGCAGGAGCAGGCCGGCGAGCTTGTTATTCTTAACCAGCGGCACGGTATAACTATTCTCCCGGTATTGCATGGAGATGCTCAAGCGATAGGCGAGGAACTGACCGACCTCGACCGGGTAACGCATCATCTGCACGCTGGTGACCAAACCTTCCGTGACGACGAGCGCGCCGGTCTGCTCCAGTTGCCATGCGGCAAGGCGATCGCCGACTACGGTATCGAGTGCAAACTCGAGCGGTGACAAACCGTCGAGGAACTTTTTCTCGGTCGGCTCGAGCAGAGCAAGATTCGATTCGTAGTCGATTACCCGAACTTCGGCCGCGCTTTTCTCTCCGGACTCAGCGCGCTCGAGTTCCACGTAGTTCTCGTTCGCGACCAAATCGGCGGTAACCAACACTCGCCCCTGCGCGAGAACGGCCCCAAGTCCGCGCTTGGAAAATGGCGCTTTCTTTTGCCAGGGCCGAAAGTAATCGTACGGTTGCCCGGTCACGTTCACGCGGACGAGCGACAGCTCTTTTGCTTTGTTAACGGGGACAATTGTTTTGTTAACGGGAGCAGCGGGCTCCTTCTTCGCATGCAGCGGAGCCGCCACAGCAAAAAGAAGAAGACAGCTCAGGCTGAAGGTCAGACGCATCTTAACTTTTCTTTCCATCGGTGGCGGGACTGGGCGGAGGTTGGTCCTCAAGATTTTGCTCCTGCAGCACGTTGTATCTTGTTTTGATTCGATCGCGTGCGGCCGCGACCTGTGCCGGATCGAGCACAAGCGGCGGCCCGTCCCCGATCATTTTCACAACAAACCGCTCCGGAGTCTCGGAGAACGCCTTGGCAACGTCATTCAGGGTGCGGATCTTCAAGCCATTAATTTCATCCACAACCCCATAGCGATAAGGCGCCAGGTAGGTGTTGATTGGATCGGGCAAAATGTTGGTCAAGACGACGACCTCGGGATGATCGAGATAAATTTGTTCGACGACGAAGAAATCGAACAAGTGACGCAAGCGCAGATCGGCCGGTTGATAAGCATCGATTAGTTCGAGGTTGAGCGGCTGAAAAAGCAATCCGCCGTAAAGAACGTAACGCGGCCGCAAATCGTAGCTGTGTCCCTGAATGAGATAGGGCCAGACGGTGTTTAGCTCGATGGTAACGGCCACCGGTTGTTTCCCGCGGAGGAGTTCGAGTTTGACCTTGTCGCCCTTGAATTTTCGCTCGACCACTTCAGGCATCTCGACTCGCTCGCCTTCCAATTCCACATTCGCGTCGCTGGCGATGGGATGATCGTCGATCGCAAGAAGAACGTCTCCAGGCTGCACTTTGTTTGCGCATGGACCAGCCGCGACCACAGTGCTGACAAGAACACCACGGTCGTCATCCTTGAGTCCGAGATATTGACGCTGCGCCGGATTCAGCAGCTTGGCATAAGTCAATCCCAGATCGACGTACTTGTCATAACGGGAGTCTTTGATGTCCTTGAGGAAGCGCTGAATGACCGGCGTCGGGATCATGTAGGCAACTCCCTGCGCGACATCGCCGCTGTATCCCTGAAAAGCTACACCGACCACTTTACCATTTTGCATCACCGGTCCGCCGCTGTTTCCCGGATTGATCTGCGCACTGATCTGAATCGCCAGGTGCTGATCGATCGACGAATGCGTATAGAGTTGAAAATCGATCCGGGAAACGATCCCGGTCGTTACCGACATTCGTTCGCCACCGAGCGGGTAACCGTAGGCCGAGACGACAGATTCAAGCTCCGGAATCCCGTCAAACTGGAGCGGGATCATGTTTTTGAAAAAATTAGGAGAATCGACGGTGACAAGAGCCAGGTCGCAATCGTGCGCGACGAACTGAACCTTGGCGGGATACTTGTTAGGGTCGCCATCGCGTTCCACGGTCAGGTAACGTGCGTTACTGACGACATGGGCGTTGGTCAGAATACGCGGGCCATCGATGACGAATCCGGCGCCGATTCCGCGGCCGATCGTACCCGAGTTCCAGGGCGCCTTGTAATCAGGTTCGACCGCAGTGCTCGTTATCCTGACTAGACTTTTCTGGACCCGGCCGTTCCCGCGCTGCGGCGCGATCGGGACAGCGACGATTGTCTGGGGCGGTGGCTGTTCGGTCGGTTTCGCTGAACCTTTCGGTGGCTGCGGTGAGCCAATTCGCGGCGTTGTGGAAGGAGAGAGCTCGGGTGGGGCGGGTTCCTGCTGTGCAAACAGGATCGCGCCGAATGCGAGGGCGCAGAGAATAACAAAAAGGCGCTTCATGCCGGAGAGTCTGAGAACATAGTCGAATGCGTGCGAATGCAAATCGAAGCATGCTCGATACCTTTCCCACCTGGGCACGGTGGCTCTGCCATCGGACCGTTTTAAACTCCGGCCCGCTCGAGCAGACTGTGCAGAACCGTTTCCGCGCGGAAAGTTTCCTCGGCGACGGCGCGGGCCGCACGAGAGTGCTTCGCATAATCCGCGTTGACCATTTTAACCGCTTCAACGATTTCGCCGACGGAACGGAAAGCGAGCAAACCGCGATCGCCGCCGTAATGACGGGTAAAGCCGGTCTCCTGAATGATGACGGGCCGGCCCGCCGCTAAATAACAGGCACTGCGATCGCTGAACCAGCCGGTATGAAGGCGAACATATTGATCCTTCGCCACGGTGAATTCGCCTTTGGAGGCCCGGATGTAGTCGCGATATTGCCAGTAATCGACGCTCAACTGCAGAGGGGAAACCAATCGCCAGCGGTTGCCCTCGAACTTCTTTCGTGTGCGCGGGTCCTTGATGTCGGTGGCAAGCTCGAATGTCTCTTTTGCCTTTTTAGGCGCTGCAACAAAGCGCAAAAACTCGCGCGACTTACTCCAGAGATATTTTTTTCCGCGCCAGCTGACATCCTTCAATCCGCTGGTTGACCAGTTGGCCACGGAAGTAAAAACGGCAGCGCGTGCCGGCCCGCGCTTCGTTTGCCAAAGATCGGTCACGACCGGTTGGCGGGTGGGCAGCCATTTGAATCCGTGCGTTGGGACGGGAAATATTTTGGTGCCGACGTTCTCGCCGAAAGTGAAAAGAGCGTGATGACGGCGCAGATAATCGATTGTCGGTTTAACGCGCTGGTCGATCTTGATCTGTTCGACCGCGGGATCGCTTTCAATGTAAAGAATGCGCTCGCTCTTGAGCAGATCGTCATTGAACTCCTGCGTCCCGCAAACGTTCAGAATCGCATCGGCCTCGCGGTAAAGCTGGCGAATTTTCTTCAGGCCAAATCCGGCGGTCGGATTGTTTTTCAAGTAACGCGCGCAAAACGACCAGCGGTTCCTGAAATTGAATTCGCGCGACAACCGATCGAGAAGCCGTGCCGCATACTCGAAGTCGTTCCCGACCTCGAACGTCTCCGGGTTATACGGTAAACGGGCCGAATCCTCGATGTAGTAGACGTCGTGACCGAGACGCTGCAGCCCCACGATGTAATGGATGTGTTGCCAGATGACGCCCGCGATGGGGCATGAGCCCATGAAGCCCATGACGAGGATGCGCTTGCGTTTCATGACTGAAGAAACGCCGAACGCCGAACGCCGAACATCGAACGCGGAAGGGGCGTCTCTGAATTCGACGTTGGGCGTTGGCGTTCGGCCTTTTCTGCGATCACTGAAAGGTTTTGACTGGCACAGCTGGGTTTCCCGCCACGACGGTATTAGGCGGGACGCTTTTTGTGACGACTGATCCAGCTGCGACGACGGAATTCTCGCCGATGGTGACCCCTTTGAGGATAGTGGCGTTCATACCAATCCAGACATTGTCGCGAATGATCACCGGCGCCGTGCGCAGTTTCGGACGCGGGGGCCGGTCTTTGAAAAATGGAGCGAGCGCCTGAGCGTCGATCAGCCGTTGCGCGGGCTCGAGCGGATGAAAATCCGAGTCTGCGATACCGACGTTCCAGGAGACGAGACAATGCGAACCGATCTCGATCCTGTCTTCGGACATAATCAGGGCGCCATTGAGCAGAGTGAAATCGCCGATGACGCAGTGGCCGTTTACGCCCACCGAGAACGAACAGCCGGCGTAACAGGAGACATGATCCCCGATGATCACGGCGCGCGGCTTCGAGTTGCGGAGAAAGCGAAAAATTTGCGCGCTCTCGCAATAAAAGCCCGTACCGAATTCGACACTCTCTGGAATCGGATGTGTCCACCAGTCGCCTTCAACGCGCCGATCTGGCAGGACATTACTCATGCCGGATAATTCCCTGACGCATACAGTCGGGCGTAAACTCCGGCGCGCGCGACCAGTTCCGGTCCCGTGCCCTTCTCCACCAGACGCCCGTGTTCAAGGACAACAATCTGGTCGACGCGATGAATCGTGGCGAGGCGATGGGTAACGATCAAAGTCGTTCGTCCATGCATCAACTCCTTGATCGTTTCCATAATGGCCGACTCGGTCGTCGGATCCAGGGCCGAGGTTGGCTCGTCGAGCAGGAGAATCGGAGCGTTCTTCAAAAACGCACGCGCGATCCCGATGCGTTGCCGCTGGCCCACGCTCAGATGTCCACCGCGTTCGCCTACCGGCGTTTCGTACCCGTTCGGTAGTTGCTCAATAAAACCATCCGCCTGTGCGCGGCGTGCGGCTTCGACGATTTCTGCTTCGGTCGCGTCGGGTCGCCCGTAAGCGATGTTCTCCCGCACCGTGGTGGAAAAGAGCACGGTATCCTGCAGGACCATCCCGATCTGGGAGCGTAACGATTTCTTGGTAATGTCCTTCACATTCGTACCATCCAACAAGACCCGCCCCTGGAGCGGATCGTAAAACCGCGAGACGAGACTTAGCAGCGTGCTTTTGCCCGCACCGGTCCCGCCGACCAGGGCAACGATTTGGTTCGGTGAGATGGCAAGATCGATCTCATGCAAAACAGCGCGATCGGGGCCATAGGAGAAGCTGACATTCTCGAACTGGATAGCGCCATGCGTCTTCGAAATCGCGACGGCGCCAGGCGAATCTGCCACATCATCATGGCGATCGAGCACTTCGAAGCAACGCTTTGCTCCGGCCGTGGCACCTTCCATCGCCCATGTGGTGTAGGTGAGCGACTCCAGAGGTTGATAGAGCATCAACAGGTAGGCGCTGAAGATAAGTAACGATCCAAGCGTCAGTTTTCCGCCGAGCACATGCATTGTACCGACGTAATAGAGGGCGGCCGTGCCGAGCACCATCAGCGTGCTGATGACGAGTGCACTGTTCAGATTGGTCAACGTAAGCCGGAGGTTCGCCTGCAAACTCTGCGTCGCCTGCAAACGGAACTGACTTACCTCCCAATCCTCGCGGCCAAAGGCGTGGACCATACGCACGGAACTCAATCCTTCCTGCGCTTGAGCGAGGACAGCGCTTTCCTGCTCCTGAATAAAGGTGGATTCACGGCGAATCCGGTCGGCGAAAAAGTAGATGGAACCGAGGAGCAAAGGCACGATACCGAGTGAAAGGAGCGCCAGGCCCCAGTCGAGCCGCATCATGATGACGAACGTGCCGATCAGCGTGATGACAGACGCGAAGATGTTGGTGAAGCCTTTGTTGTAGATCGTCTGAATCGCCTGCGAGTCATAGGCCACACGGAAGCTGGAGTCGCTCGACCGGCGCGCGTCGTGATATTTGAGCGAGAGCGATTGCAAATACGAATAGAGGTCCGTGCGCAATTTGAGCAACGCCTGCAGTCCGATCTTGACGAAGATATAATTCGTGACCCAGTTCAGGATTCCCCAGAGAACCTGAATCGCGACCAACGCCAAACACAAAAACAGCAGGGAGCGGCGCGGATTGCGCCCGATCTGTTCCACCCACCGGCTGTGGGCCAAACCCCCGTTTGTCATTAGCGGGATGACGTTGTCGACGATGATCTTAAACGGCCACGGTTTGAGCAGATTCAAGCCGATCGCGCACAGGGAAAAGAACAGCGCCAGGATCGTCTGCGGCCAGAACGGGCGGTAATACTCGAGAACGCGGCGATAAATCGACATGTGAATTTCGGATTGCAGATTAGCGATTTCGGATTGAACTAATCCGCGACCAATCGCGCTCAGGCTAAATCCAAAACCCGAAAATCCGAAATCCGAAATTCTGTATGCATCATCTTCTGCAAATCTGGCTGGGCTGGGTCCAGAGCGGCGGTTATCTCGGCATTATCGCTTTGATGGCGATGGAAAGCTCGATCTTTCCTGTGCCAAGCGAAGTTGTCATTCCCCCGGCGGCCTTTCTGGCCGCGCAAGGCAAACTCAGTTTTACCGGAGTTATTCTTGCCGGCACGTTGGGGTCTTATCTGGGTGCGGCAATAACCTATTGGGTGTCGCGCCTGGTTGGGCGGCCCTTGATCGCGAGATACGGGCGTTATGTGTTCGTGCCGGAACAAAAATTGGTGGCGGCGGAGCGGTGGCTGGGGCGGTACGAAGCTGGCGGCGTTTTCTTTGCCCGGCTCCTGCCGGTGGTTCGGCACCTGATTTCAATTCCAGCGGGGCTTGTCCGGATGCCGTTTGGAATTTTCAGTTTGATGACGGTTGTCGGCTCCGGCATCTGGTGCTGGGTTCTCGCCTATCTCGGCCAGCGAGCGTATCGCGTACAGCCCGACCTTGTTTCAAACCCGGAAGCAATCGTCCATTTCATTAAGGGCCAGTCATTCTGGATTGTGGTGTCGGTGGTGGCTTTCGCTGTGCTCTATTTGGTGACGTTACGGCTCATGAGCCGGCCTCATTAACCGTGGCGATGGGGCGGAGTGGCGCTCTCTTAATAGAGACCAATAATCGCCGCAAACCTTCGCCAACTGTAAAGAAAAATGACACAAGTGTCAGGGGGTGGGCGCGATTGCTGCTCCGCTGGATCGGATACCCGGCTAACACCCTCGTAGGCCTAAGATTGAACGAAATGGCACCGGAGTTGCTCTAATTTGTGTCGATTATCATGAAAAAGACCAATCAGATCCTCAAACCCCGTCCTAAACTTTCGCTCGGCGATCTTATCCTGGCGGTAAGCTCGTGCACGAAGAACACGAAGGAAACCGTCGCCACGGTGGCTGATCTTCTGGCCAGTGGGCAGGTCCGCATTGAAAACAACGGCCGCTACACGCGCGCCCGCGTTTGCTAAGGTAATCAATAACCGATTTCGAAGTCGCTCCGGTGTATCTCACCGGAGCGATTTTTTTTGCCCATAAAACACTTTCCCATTCCGCCGCCTCTCCTATCTTGGCCGGGTGATTGATCGTTACTCGCGGCCGCAAATGCGGGCGATCTGGTCGGACGAGCGGAAATTTCAAATCTGGCTGGAGGTTGAGACTCTGGCCTGCGAATCGATGGCCGAGCTTGGCCAGATTCCGAAGGAAGATGCAGTGCAGATTCGTGAAAAGGCCAGGTTTTCGGTCTCCAGGATTGCCGAGATCGAGAAACGCACGAATCACGACGTCATCGCATTCCTGGAGAATGTGGCGGAATCGGTAGGCCCGGCGGCTCGCTGGATCCATCAGGGGCTGACTTCGTCCGATATCCTGGACACGACGTTGGCCGTGCAGCTGAGCGAATCGTGCAAAATCCTGATCGAGGACGTGCGTGGATTACGCGCGGTCGTAGCGGACAAGGCGCGGCGATTTAAGAACACGCCCATGATTGGCCGCAGCCATGGCATTCATGCCGAGCCGATCACTTTCGGGCTGAAAATGGCCCTGATGTTCGATGAGTTCGGGCGCGCCGAAGAAAGGCTCGGCCAAACCTTCGAACGCATTCGCGTGGGCAAGTTGAGCGGGGCGGTCGGAACTCACGCACACCTCGATCCGGCAATTGAAAAAAGAGTGTGTGAAAAACTTGGATTAAAGCCGGCAACGATCTCCACCCAGATCGTGCAGAGGGACAGACATGCTGAGTTCCTCACGACGCTGGCTTTAGTTGCATCCAGTGTTGATCGCTGGGCGACGGAGTTTCGCCACTTGCAACGAACGGAAGTGCTCGAGGTGGAAGAACATTTCGGCGAAGGCCAGAAGGGTAGTTCGGCGATGCCGCACAAACGGAATCCGATTACGGGCGAACGCTTGAGCGGGCTCGCTCGCGTGATTCGAGGTTACTCAGTCACTGCGCTCGAGAATGTGGCCCTTTGGCATGAACGCGACATTAGCCATTCGAGCGCGGAACGAATTATTCTGCCAGACTCGTGCACATTGCTGGATTACATGCTGGTCAAATTACGCGAACTTGTGGCCGGATTGCAGGTTTATCCCGAGCGGATGGAACAAAATTTGGCTTTGACCAAAGGGCTGTATCACAGCCAGGCCGTTCTGCTGGCATTGACCCGGGCGGGAGCGGAGCGACAAGCGGCGTATGAGGCCGTCCAACGCGCCGCGATGAAGACATGGAAAGGTGAGGGGACATTTGCCGGGAACGCCAAAGCGGAGCCTGAGATCGCTTCACGGTTATCGGCGGCGGAGATCGATCGGCTTTGTTCCATCGACATTCATTTCCAGCACATTGACGCCACGTTCAAAGCGCTCGGTTTGGAATAGCTGAAGACGGACGGATGCTGGCACGCCATGGCTACGACCGCGCCGCTCGCGGATTGCGATAAGGCCTTGTGAGCACTCCTGTTCTTTATGTCAAAAGAGGCTGTCTCTATTGCGCTACGGCGATCGATTACCTCGACAAACACCACGTCGCTTACGAGAAGGTCGAGGTGCGTGGGAACCAGGAAGCGATGACAACGCTGCAAAAGATTTCCGGGCAGACCAGGACACCAACGCTGGTTTGGGACGGCGAGGTGCTCGCGGATTTTGGAATCGACCAGCTCGAAAAGTTTTTAGGCGAGCGATCCGCGGAAAACAAACCGCGGTCCCCTAACGGATCGGGCTGAGAAGCAACTCCGCGATCTGAGCGGAGTGATCTAGATGCACAGCCAGCGTTTCGCACTTTGTGCCACCTTCCTCCTGACCCGCTGGTTGAGATTTCAGCGTCACGCGAACGGTGTTGCTTCTATTTTTAAGGACCAACTGCGCAATCTGAAATGTTGGGGAAAGCTCGACGCCAGCCAGCTCGAGGTGCGCCAGCAGATGCATGGTCATCGGCGCATGCGGAGCAGGAGTAAGTTGCATACGCCTTGTCGAATTTATCGGGACAACCGATACGCCTCCAATTTGCAGTGCGCTTTGTAATGGTGTCGCTTTGTAAGGTGTGCGCGTTGGAATAAGGCGCACAGTCGTGATCCGGCCATTCTCGTCCAATGCGACTGGGCCGAGCTGAAATCCAATCTCCGACAGGGTCGCACGCATAGCCGGCGAAGCGATATGCAATGAGACTTCCGATGACGAAGGCTTCGCCCGAATCGAACCCATTCGAAGCTCCGGAGTGAGCTGAACAGAAACGACATCCAAAAAGAGTCCGAGGATCACTTGATTAGATCCATTGGAAAGAACCGGCGCTGTAAAGATTGCGGGATGAGCAGGCGGAACCTGATCCGCTCCAACATCCGGACGCTGTCTGATAAAGGGTGGCGGCAACGGAGCTCGCGGGGGTGGGAGCGGGCGGTCCACCGGTTTTTCCCGTTCTGCGCTGGAATCTGTTTTTGGTGGCGTTACGGTGCTCGTCGGTCCCGGCACGGGCGCGGGCTGGCGTGGGCCTGGCGGCTGCATTGGAGGTTGCGGCTGCGGCGCTTTGGACGGAGGAGGAGGTCGAGACACCTGAAGAGGCGGAGGGACAGCAGGTGGCGCCTGCACCGGTGGAATTTCAGCAGCCGGCGGCAATGGAACCGACGGTTTCGAAATGGCCGGCGTTTTGACCTCCGGTTTCAGAATTTCAGGGGGCTTCGCCGTCACAACCGGCGGTGGCGGAGGAGGTGGCTTTAACTCCGTGGCTTTTCGAGGGGCGGCGATTTTCTTTCGTGGCGGCCGCGGTTCGTGCAACGATTTATGGACAAGCGCGATGAGCGCTTCGGAAAGGAACGGTTTCTCGAGCGTCGCAATCACATTCTGATGCATTGCCGCGGTCTTGGACATTTCCGGGACATGCCCCGACATCATTAGAACCGGAATCTGCGCTGTAGCGTCGTTCTCCAGCAGGCGGCGACAGACCTCGTCGCCGTTAAAATCCGGCAGACTGTAATCGAGCAATACCAGATCCGGCCGAACGCGCGTAACTTCTTCGACTCCGCTGGCGCCATCACTGGCGGTGGTAATCTGTAGATCGGGATCAGCCGTCATGAGCACGTCTTCGACGAAAATGAGCAACATCTCTGTGTCGTCGATGGCGACGATCTTCTTCCCGATTTTCAGTCGCGGTGGCGCGGCCTCGACAGCTTCTGACGGCTTGGTCTGCTGCGCTTCGGCCACGCGAAAGCGATCGACCAAGAGATCGGTCCAATCGGCCTCCATCGTCCGGCGAACAGGCCGCGGCCTTTCTCGTTCCCGGACTTCAATGTCCGGCCAATCAAGCATTACGGCGAGGGCTTCAGTGCCAGATTTTCGGCCCACCTCGGCGTGTGTTACCCGACCTTCGCGAAGGTAAATTTCGCCGGATTTTCCGCGATCGTTTTGTACCTCGAGGGCAACGGTCCGCTGACCGGCACATTGGGCGAGGAGGAGATCGGCCAGGCCGAGAGAATGCAGATCTCCGCGGGGCGTGGCGGTTTCCGGGTTAGTCCAGGGGCCGAGCAGCGCTTGAACGGCTGCGCCAAAGTCCGGGACATCGAACGGTTTCTCAACGAATTGCAACGCGCCCATGGAACGAGGTTCGACGGCGATTTCGGGGGGGATTTTCCCAGCGATGACCAACACCTTCGCATTCTGGTATTTGGCCTGCATTTTCTGCAAAAAACCGCTTAACCCCGGGAACGCCGGATCAAAATCGATGACGAATAATGCCGGCGTGATTGTCTTCGCGAGCGTCGTAGCCTCTGCGAGTGAGCGCGCCACATGGGTGACATGGGCAGGCGCGAATTTCTTCAGGGCAGACGCTATCGCCGCCGCCAGGGCATCGTACTCTTCAATGAGAAGGATGCTACCTTGCGACGTGGTCCTGATGAGAGAATGAGATGCAGGAGGCACGGCAGCAACAGCTCTGAAGCGCGACGATAGGAGAAGCAGATGGCATGTCAAAGTCCACCAAGGGCAAGTTCTGTGCCTTCCGCAGGGCAAGGGACTGACAAGACGGCGGGCCTCGGGGGAAGAGTGGGATGGATGATTTGGGTGATTCGCGGGAGTCTTGGTACTGCCCTCACCTTAATCCTCTCCCGGTGGGAGAGGAAAGGGGCGAGCCTGCTCTGTCGGGCCCACTATTCGAAACGGAGTGCTTCGATCGGATCTAGCGATGCGGCCCGGTAGGCGGGATAGAGGCCAAAACCGATTCCGATTGCCGAACAGACGACCAGTCCGGCGATGGCCCAGCCGTAGGGGAAGATTAAATCCACTTTCAGCCAGGCGGCGAGGAGATCGCCTCCGATGACGCCGAAGATGATTCCGAGAACTCCGCCGGCTTCTGAGATGAAGACCGCTTCGGTTAGAAATTGGCGCATGATGTCGCGGCTGCGTGCTCCGATTGATTTGCGCACTCCAATCTCTTTCGTCCGCTCGGTTACGCTCACGAGCATGATATTCATAATTCCGATGCCGGCGGCCAGAAGCGCGATGAAACTGATGACGAAAGCGCCAATGCGCACGACACCGGCGATCGACGCGAAAGCGCTCTTCAACGAATCGTTCGAGTAGATCTCAAAGTCATTGGGCTGATTCGCGCGCAAACCGCGAGCGATGCGCAGGGCACTGACGCCCTTGTCGAGAGCGCCATTGTAATCCTGCTGGTTAAACGACTGGGTGGCGATGTTTATGGTGCGGTTGGCTTCGCCATAATCTTCGAAGAAACGCGTGATGGGCAGGACGCAAACGTCATCCTGGCTTTGACCGAAAGAGGTGCCTTTCTCTTCCAGGACGCCGATGACGCTGAAGGTGTGGCCACTGAGCCGGATGACTTTTCCGATGGGGTTCTCGTGCGGAAACAAGCGCTTCTCCAGCGTCTTGCCGATAAGGACTATCTGGCGCGCGAGCGCCACATCTTCATCATTAAGGTTTCGCCCGTATTCCAGTGAATAAGCGTTCGCGGCGAGAAACGCCTCGTTTGTTCCAAAAACGACAAGACTTTTGGCCGACTTGATTCCGTTGTAAACCGCTTGTCCGTTATAATCGATCGCTTTGAGGCAGACCTGGCGCGCGCTACCTGCCATCAACTCCTTGTAGCGCAAGGCCTGCCGATAACTGATGTTCCTTCGGTTGACGAATTTCTTCTGCGTATTCCCCTTGGCGTTGCCGTTGGGCGGATACTTTGCGAACTGAAAGATATTCGATCCGAGAAAACTAATCCCGCTCTCGATCGAATTCTGCAGGGCGCCAATCGCGGTCATGACCGAGATGACGGAGAAGACTCCGATCGTGATACCGGTCATGGTCAGAGCCGCGCGCAGCTTGTTCGCGCCTAACGAAGCCCACGCCATGGCGATGATTTCGCGGAAAAGCATCGTCAAAATTCGAATATCGAATATCGAAATCCGAAACAATTCCCCAACTCAGAATCAACATTCATTTTCAAGCCTACTCCTCACATTTGCGAACGATAGCTCCGAAGATCTTCATCAGTTCTTCTGCTTCGCCTAATAATCGGGTTCGGTCCGTTGTTACTTTGCCGTTAACGTCGATCAGACGCAGCCAGTAGCGACTTTCCTTCGCTTCGCGTCGGCAGATCTTGATCTTCATAAGGAAATCTCTTTTCCCGATGGCTTCATTGGCCTCAATGTAATTGGCCCCAATTGATCCCGAAGCGCGGATAAACTGTTTTGCATCCTCAATATTTGCGATTGTTTTAGACAAACCTTTGACAAAAGCGCGGCTTGCCTCAGCGAACTGGAAGGTACGCTCTTCGGGATCGTAAGGCTTTGAATTCTCTTCATTGGTCATTCGCTTATTGTTTCGAAATTCGATATTAGGATTTCGAGTTTAATTACTCATATCTGAGTGCGGTTACGGGATCGAGCCGCGAAGCCGACCATGCCGGGGCAAAGCCGGAAACCAGGCCGGTCAGGACCGATACGCACATGCTCACGACGACCAGATTGAGGGAAAAGGAAATCGGAAAAGAGGGCGCCACTTTTCCAATCAGGAAACAGAGGACGTAGGCGACGGTCAGTCCGATGAAGCCGCCTAACAGACAAAGCGCAGTCGATTCGATAAGAAATTGCAGGAGAATCGTGCGCCGGCGGGCGCCGAGCGCTTTGCGCGTTCCAATCTCCTTTGTCCGTTCCTTTACGCTAACGAAGGTGATGTTCATGATGCCGATGGCGCCCACGAACAGAGAAAGACCGGTGATAAAAAGACCGGCAATGGCAATGGAGTTCTTGATTGGATCGAGCGTGCTCTTTAGGGCCTGCTGCTCGTTGATGCTGAAGTCATCTTTCTTCTCCGGCGGCAAGCCGCGCACCCGCCGCATCAAGCCGGTCAGCTCGTCTCGAGCGTCGGCCAGTTTCGTTTTGTCTCGTACTTTAACGAGGATGTCGGAGTCACTTTTGGCGCTAAAATATTTCTGAAAAGCCGGCAGCGGCATGACCACGATCGCATCCAGGCTGAACAATCCGAGGAACGTGCCCTGCCGCGAGATGATTCCGACTACCTTGAACGGCTGCCCGTTGATCACGACCGATTTGTTGATCGGGTCTTCCGAAGGAAAGAGGGCGTCGGCCACATCGTAGCCGATAACAACAACGTTCGCCCCGCCGCGCGACTCCAGATCATTGAAGAAGCGGCCTCTGCTGAAATCGAATGTGGACGTGATGATGTAATCGGAAACGGTTCCGCGGACGAGAATGTTGTCCACCTGATTCTCCTGGTACTTCACGCTCCGGAAAAAACTGGATGTCGGGACAGCGACAACCAGATTTGAGTTGGGCGTTGCCGCAATCATGCGGTTGATATGCTCCGCGTACTCGGTCTTGATCTTGGGCCGGTCGCGGTAGTTCCACCAATCGTCCACCTGACGCCACGGCCATTGTTCGACGTAGAGGACGTCGTCACCGAACACGGCCATGCTTCGGTCGAAGCCGATCGAGATGCCGGTGATGGCGGTGCCCATTAACGTGACGGCGACGATTCCAATAATGACCCCAAGCGCGGTCAGCGTGGAACGTGTCATGTTCGAACGCATCTGCGCGGCGGCAATTTTCCAGCTCTCAGTCAGTTCGTAGAGGAAACGTTTCATATTACTGGAGGGGCGAGCTCCCGCGAGCTCGGGGTGATCGCGGCGTCGCAGGAGCTCCGCCCTGTATTAATTCGTTTGGGAATCCTTTTGGTTCGAGTGTGACCTTACCCACGACCCCAAGGAGCGGCGATCTCCAGATCGCCGTCGGCGGTTTGGAAACCGCCGTTCCTTGAAAATTTTCTGTGCGATACATGTCGTTCCTTAACTCGAAGCCACTGATTCTAATTCTGGAATCGCGCCGATCTCATCACTCTCGATCAGGCCGTCGCGGAGATGCACCGCTCGCCGGGCGTGCGCCGCGATGTCCCGTTCGTGGGTCACGAGAATGATGGTGTGCCCGCGCTGATAAAGGTTTTCGAAAAGCGCCATGATTTCCTCGCCCGTCTTGGAATCGAGATTGCCGGTGGGCTCGTCCGCCAGGATGATGGAGGGGTCATTGACCAGGGCGCGCGCGACCGCCACGCGCTGGCGCTGACCGCCCGAGAGTTCGTTAGGCTTATGATGAATCCGATCGGCCAGGCCAACATCCACCAATGCCTGAGTTGCACGTTCCGCTCGTGTTTCCGGATCGATGCCCGCGTAAATCAAAGGCAACTCGACGTTGCGTAAACTGGTCGATCGGGGCAGCAGGTTGAATGTTTGGAAAACAAAACCAATCTCCCGATTCCGGATAGCGGCCAGCTCGTCGTCATTCATCTCAGCCACGTTCTTGTGGTTGAACTCGTAGCGTCCGCTGGTCGGAGTATCGAGACAGCCGAGCATATTCATGAGCGTTGACTTGCCGCTGCCGCTCGGACCCATGATGGCGATGTATTCGTTTTTGTGGATCTGAAGAGAAACGCCGCGCAAGGCGTGGACGGTCTCTTCTCCCATCACGTAATCCTTCGTGATGTTTTCGATATCGATGACGAGGGGGCCGACGGGCCGGATCGGGTCAGCGTTTTCCATCTTCAAAGTGACCTGTCACTTTGTTGAGATCGCTTCTTTATCGATCATCACTTTAACCCCGTCCTTCAACTTGCGGCTGATCGCGCTGTAACTCCCGGAGACCACTTCGTCCCCGGGTTTAATGCCGCTCTTGATCTCCATGTAGGTATCGTCCGCGATGCCGGTGGTCACTTTGGCCCACTGCGCCTTGTTGCCGATTTTCTGAAAGACGCCCTTCTGAAGGCGTTCTCGTTCTTCCCGCTGAGCCTGCTTTTCCTGACGCTCGTTTGTGTATTCGGCGTTGTTGTCCGCTTTTTCACGGACCGCGATCTTCTGCTTGCGCTTCTCCAGTTCTTCCGGGCTGAATTTGACGTCGCCGCTGCGAATCGTCACGCTTTGCATTGGCACCGCGACCACGTCCTTGACCGTGTCGGTCTCGACATCGGCCGTGCAGCTCAGGCCCGGCTTGAGGGTTACATCGTGGTCCTCAATTCGAACCTTAACCTGAAAATTTGTAACTTCTTCCTGCGTCCCGGCGCCTGTTGTCGTCCCGGTATTGGCGATTTGATAAACCGTGCCGTGGAATTTGCGATAGCCATAGGCATCGATCTTCACCTTCGCAATATCTCCGACTTTCACGTTCACGACGTCGTTCTCGTTCACATCCACGCGCGCCTCCATGTGGTTGAGGTCGGCCACGCGCATTACTTCCGTGCCGGCGAACTGGCCCGTCGCGACAATGCGCTCCCCGAGCTTGCTGTTTAAGATTGTCACCGTTCCATCAATCGGGGAATAAACCGTTGTTTTAGAAAGGGCGTCGCGGGCCTGGCTCGAAGCGGCCTCCGCTCTCTCGATCTCATGGATCGAGCTTTCAAAAGTATTCTTAGCTACGCCGTAGGCCGCCTGGGCGGCGTTGTATTCCTGCACCGAAATCGTCTTCTTCGCGTACATGTCCTCGGCACGTTTGATATCCTGCTCCGTCTTCAACATCGTCGCCTTTTGCTGAAGATTCGTTGCTTTCGCCGAGCTGATCGCCGCCTCCTGTTGCTCGAGCAACGCTTTGTAAGTATCCGGTTTGATCTTCACCAGCAGATCGCCCTTCTTGACCGCCTTTCCGTCTTCGACGGGAAGTTCGATAATCTCACCGGCCACTTCGGGCGAAATCTTTACTTCCGTCTCGGGTTGAATCTTGCCGGTGGCAGAGACGGTTTGCACGATTGTTTTCCGCACCGCCTTCTCCGTCGTTACCGGAATCGGTTTTTCGCGCTTGCCCAAAATGATCGAAACAATGATCCAAAGCAGCACGACCACGATGCTGCTGTAGATGATCTTGCGCTTGAGGCTCCAACGCCCCCAACGGTTTGTCAGTCGTTTCTGCAACGTCGGCGCGGCGGTTGAATTAGCGAGGGCCTGGTGCATCTGAGGAGGATGAAAGCGCTGAAAGCGAGAGGAATAGCGGCAGGTTAGACCTTTGCAAAGTAAATCCCGTTCACGGACTCTTCAATGAGATGATACGACTAGCGTGTTTGGATTCAGAAATCTGCGTTTTCCCGGTTTTGAACCGCTCCCGGAGGCGCTCGATCGCCCATCGCGCGTGCTCCGCAATCAACGGCTCGGGGTCGGTCGCCGCTCGTTCCAACGCCGGCAGATCGGTCGTATCGCCGATATTACCCAAAGCGACACAAACATTGCGCAGAAATCCACGGCGCTTGATTCGCTTAATCGGAGAGTTCCGGAAAAGAGCGCGGAACTGCTCGTCGGTCAGCGCAAGGTAATCGCGCAACGCCATACCGGAGGTTGGGGGACGTGCAGCAAAGGAACTTTCCCGCGATGCTTTGGCAAAACGATTCCAGGGACAGGCGTCAAGGCAATCGTCACAGCCAAAGATTCGGTCACCGATCAACGGCCTCAGTTCGATCGGAATCGCAGTTTTATGTTCGATCGTGAGGTACGAAATGCAACGGCGGGCATCCAGCCGATGCGGCTCAGTAATCGCCCCGGTGGGACAAGCAGTGATACAACGCTGACATGTGCCGCAGCGGTCGGTCGCGGCAGGATCGGGTGGCAGATTGAGAGTGGTCAGAATCTCGGCCAGGAAGAACCAGGTACCGAGGCGCGTGTCGATCAACATGGTGCTCTTGCCATGCCAACCGATTCCGGCCACAGCTGCGTAATCGCGCTCAAGCACCGGGCCCGTATCGACATAGCATTTTTGGATTCCGCCATGTCCTTGAAGGAAAGCGTCGATCTTGTCCAACCTGGCGGCGATGAGGTCATGGTAATCGTCGCCCCAAGCGTAGCGTGCGATGCGCCCGGCAGCTGCATCCGCCGGCCGATGGGCCGCGCTGCCGCCTTGGAAATAATTCTGGGCAAGAACGATAATGGATTGCGCGCCGGGCAGGACGTTTTGCGGGTCGCACCGTTTTTCTTCGCCCCGTTGCATGTAAGCCATCTCGCCGGCGGCGCCATGGCGCAGCCAATCTTGAAATTCCGTGGCGTGGAGTGGGGGAGCGCAGCGCGCGACGCGGCAGGAATCGAAGCCGAGCGTATTCGCAAGCGAGCCCAGCGCGTTTTTTAATTCCGCATTCGCAATGTGCTGACCGATCTCCGGCGTGCTATCGATCGCTTTCATGCAGAACTGGACATTCGTTTTTCGAGTTCCTCTAATATAATATCAGCGACCTCGTCGTGCCCGACTTCCGTTGTGTCCACGCGCAGGTCCGCAACCTCTGCGTAGATGGATGCGCGTTCCTGCAGGATTTCTGAAAATTTCTGGCGTGGATTATCCGTTTGCAACAAAGGCCGATTATCGCGCCGGGACGCGCGTTCGAAAAGCGTGTTTTCCTCGGCGTCCAGCCAGACCACGATGCCTAACTGTTTCAACTGCCGGGCATTCTCCTCGCGTAACACGATACCGCCTCCGGTGACGATGATCGCGGGAGGGACCGGTGCCAGATCGGCCAGCGCTTTTGCTTCAGCCTCGCGGAATTGTCCCTCGCCGAATTTGGCAAAGATCTCAGGGATCGAGAGGCCGAACCGGAACGAGACGATTTGATCCGTATCGAGACAACCCAGTCCGGTGCGCAGTTGCAGGCAACGTCCAATCGACGATTTTCCCGCGCCCATCATCCCAATGAGCACGATCGACTTGCCTGTTTGATGCACGCGACAATATCCGATCGAAGCCACCGATTGAAAGGCGGAACCGAGCCGACTTGGCGTTTCACAGAAACTCTCTACAATGGCCGTCATGGCTGAATCGAAATCCTCTTCACTTGTCGCCGTGGTCATGGGCAGCACTTCCGATTGGGACGTGATGTCAGGATGCGTGAAAACGCTCGATGAACTTGGTATCGCGAACGAGGCTCATGTTTTGTCCGCCCATCGCACGCCGGACGCGACGGTGAAATTTGCCCGCGATGCAGCCTCGCGCGGGATCCGAGTCATGATCGCCGCCGCGGGCGGTGCCGCGCATCTGGCCGGAGTTATCGCCGCCTACACCTGGCTTCCGGTTTTGGGCGTGCCGATGCAGTCGCAGGCCCTGCAGGGATTGGATTCGCTTCTCTCCATGGCGCAGATGCCGGGCGGAATTCCTGTCGGCACGCTTGCCATAGGCGGTGCCGGGGCCAAAAATGCCGCGCTTCTTGCCGCCAGCATACTTGCCCTGTCGGATGACGGGATTCGGAAAAACCTCGAAGCCTTCCGGAAAAAGCAAACCGACGCGGTTCTTTCGGCGAAGTTGCCCAAGTGAAGACGCAAACTGTAGCGGCGATCTATGATCGCCGTCGGCGGTCACAGACCGCCGCTACAGAGCCGGCGGTGAAGCTGTTGCAGGAGGGCGAGGTGGTCGCCCTTCCAACCGAGACGGTTTACGGTCTGGCTGCCGACGCGCTAAAACCGGAAGCGGTCCTGAAGATCTTCGAAGCGAAAGAGAGACCGCACTTCGATCCGCTCATTGTTCATCTGCCAGATGTCGATTGGCTCGAACGAGTTGCTGATGTTCCTACGCAGGAAAAACAATTAGTTATGGAACTTATCGGCCGCTTTTGGCCGGGTCCGTTTACGCTCGTGACCGCAAAGCGCGGCGTCGTGCCAGAGATCGTTACGGCAGGTCTCCAGACAGTGGCAGTGCGGATTAGCGCGCATCCAGTGTTCTCGGAAGTCATTCAGGCTTTCGGCGGTCCGCTGGCGGCGCCGAGCGCCAACCGTTTTGGCCGAATCAGCCCGACCGAGGCGCACCATGTCCTGGACGAGCTTGATGGCCGGATCCCGATGATTTTGGACGGTGGCCCGACGATACACGGTGTGGAATCGACCGTAGTAAGCGTCACCGGCGGCAAAATCAGAATCCTGCGCCCGGGACCGGTGACAAGAGAACAATTGTCCGACTTCGCCGAGGTTGAGATTGCTCCCGCGACCGAGAACATATCCGCGCCTGGGCAACTTCCGAGTCACTACGCTCCTACAGCTCCATTGAAATTGAGGGCAGACTTAGAGTCACCTGGACGGGATGGGAAGAATCAACGTATTGGATTGCTCGCGTGGAGCGATTGCAAAATCGAAAAGTCTTATGCGATGGTCCGCAACTTAAGTGAACGCGGCGACCTGCACGAAGCCGCCCTGAATTTATTCCGTTATCTGCGAGAACTCGACCAGGCAAATCTCGATCTGATCATTGCGCAAACGGTTCCCGAGACCGGTCTTGGCGTGGCGATTAACGACCGATTGCGCCGCGCGCAAAGCAGGTAGGGACTAGTACAGGTAGGGACGGCTCTCCGAGCCGTCCGCTTGGGAGGTGGAACGCGCTCTCCGAGCGCGTTGGTAATGAACTGCGGCTGCGCCCGCCTATATTTAGCATCGCCCTCGCCTCCTTCGTCCCGCGGCCGCGGGACTCCGGTGCGCCAGGGGAGAGGCCGATCCACCTGATCCGGACGCCTCGCCTCCGGCCCAGAGGGCCTACGGTCCGGCGGGGAGATGCGTCCCTACCTGATTCAACCTTTCTTGTCGGTCGGACCGCCGTTTTCCTGCTGATGAACGAGACACGCCTCGACAAATCCTTTAAAAAGGGGGTGGGGTTTGGTCGGTTTGCTTTGAAATTCCGGATGATACTGGCACGCGAGAAAATAGGGATGATCACGTAACTCGATCAATTCGGCCAGTGCACCGTCCGGTGATGTTCCCGAGATGGTAAATCCTTTTTCCCCCATCTTTTCGCGATACTTCATGTTGAACTCGTAGCGGTGGCGATGGCGCTCCAGCACTTCAGCCTGGCCGTAAATCTTCTCCGCTAACGTCCCTTTGGCGATTTTGGTCGGCCATGTCCCGAGCCGCATGCTTGCTCCCATGTTTTTTACGCCGCGCTGCTCCTCTAGCAGGGAGATGACAGGCTCCTCGGCTTTCTTATCGAACTCTGTGCTGTTCGCGTTTTCCATCCCGCAAACATTTCTGGCAAATTCGATCGTCGCGACCTGCATGCCGAGACAAAGACCGAGGTAGGGAATTTTGTGCTCGCGCGCGAATCGCGCCGCTTTGATTTTTCCTTCCACTCCGCGCTCGCCGAAACCGCCCGGAATCAAAACACCGGCGACATCACGGAGCTGGCCATCAACACCTTCCTGCAATGTTTCGGCATCAATGAGCTTCAGGTCAATCCCGCAGTCCTGACTGGCCGCGGCGTGAGTGAGCGATTCGTAAATGCTCTTATATGCATCCTGCAGATCGATGTACTTGCCGACCACGGCAATCTTAATCTGATTTTTTGGACTAACGACACGCTCCACGAATTTTCGCCAATTGCTCAGGTCCGGTTCGCGCGTCTGAAGGTGAAGAAGATCGCAAATCAGTTTATCCAAACCTTCGGCGTGCAGCATCAACGGCATTTCATAAACGGTGTGGTCAACATCCCGCGCTTCGATCACCGCTTTCTCCGAGACGCTGCAGAACATGGACAACTTCTGACGCACTTCGCGCTCCAACGGTTTTTCCGAGCGGCAAATCAACACCTGCGGCTGCAGCCCGATCTCGCGCAACTTAGCGACGCTCTGCTGGGTCGGCTTCGTTTTCAGTTCACCCGCGGCTTTGATGTAGGGCACGAGGGTGACGTGCATGTTGACCACGTTCTCGGGACCGACTTCCAGAATGAATTGCCGAATTGCTTCAAGGAATGGAAGACCTTCAATGTCGCCCGTCGTCCCGCCGATCTCGGTGATGACGACGTCGTATTTCGTTTCGTCCGATATTTCGCGAATGCGGTTTTTAATCACATCCGTGACGTGGGGAATGACCTGCACAGTCATGCCGAGATAATCGCCGCGGCGCTCTTTTAAGATCACGCTCTCATACACCTGGCCGCTCGTAAGATTGTTGTGTCGTGACAGAACGCAGTTGGTGAAGCGCTCGTAATGACCAAGATCGAGATCGGTCTCCGCGCCGTCGTTTAAGACGTAAACTTCCCCGTGCTGAAACGGATTCATCGTTCCCGGATCGACATTCAGATACGGGTCAAATTTTTGGAATACAACGCGCAGCCCGCGCAACTCAAGCAACGTTCCAAGAGAGGCAGCCGCGAGGCCTTTTCCGAGAGAGCTGACGACACCGCCCGTGATAAAAATGTATCTCATGGCGCGACGCGGCTCCTTCCTGGGCGAGCCAGCTTTTGCCCGAGAATTTTCGCGTCCTGCGGCGTGTCTACGCCGGGTGATCCATGTTTCGTGACGAGCACATGAACAGTTACACCATTTTCCAAAGCGCGCAATTGTTCGAGCGATTCGGCGCGTTCCAAACGGCTCGGTTTCCAGCGTACGAATTGCAGGAGCGCTTCACGGCGGAAGCCATAAATGCCCTGGTGACGGAGGAACAAGGTTTGGCGATCTCCGGATTGTCCTTTGTTTTTAACGGCGATTTGGAAACCGCCACTTCCGGTGCCGAGAGCAGGGATAGGCAGGCGGGAAAAATACAGGGCGCGGCCTTTCCCATCGACGACGACTTTTACCTGATGCGATGAGAAGACGTCTTTCGCGTCCGTAAAAACGTGCGCCGCTGTGACAATTTGGATTCTTCGATCGCTTCGCAGTTTGGTTATTAACTTGTCGATCAACGTCGGATCGATCAGCGGCTCATCACCCTGGATATTGATGATATAGCCGAAGTTCCGGGCTTTTTTTGCCACCTCCGCTACGCGATCCGTCCCGCTTTGGTGGCGCCCCGACGTCAACGCGACTTCCGCGCCCCAATCGAATGCCGCTTCGGCGATGCGCATGTCATCCGTCGCAATGATGACTTCATCGAGGTTTTTGGCGCGCTGGCACTGCTCCCAGACTCGTCGCAGCAATGGTTTGCCGGAAATAATGTGCAACGGTTTCCCCGGAAACCGGGTTGATGCCCAACGCGCGGGAATAATGCCGAGGGCTTTAATCATTGAGCATCTCGTTTAAGATCATGTCCGCGGCCTCGGCCAGATCGGAAGCAACCAGATCAGCCAGACGGTGGTCTGTATCCTTCCCGTAGCCCGTTTTCACCAACACCGTTTTCACCCCGGCCCTGCGACCGCACTCGATATCGCTCTTCTTGTCGCCGATGAAAAAAGAGCGCGAAAGATCAATCGCATGTTCACGAGCTGCGCTAAGAACCATCTCGGCTGATGGCTTTCGACACTTGCAGCCGTCCGCGGGAAGGTGCGGGCAATAGTAAGTCGCGTCGATAAGGTTGTCTCCCACCTGGCGCGCAACCTCGTCCTCGACGGCCCGGTATTCCGCTTCTGAAAAGTAACCGCGCCCGATCCCGCTTTGATTTGTGATGACGATCAGTTTGTAGCCGCGCTCTTTGAGTTTTCGCAGGGTAGGGGATGCATTGTTAAAAACCTCAACGTTCTTTGGATCACCACAGTAATCGACATCGCGCATGATCGTGCCGTCCCGATCAAGGAACACGGCAGCGGACTTGGTCATCTGTGATCGTAGGAACGATGATCAAGCTCGATCAGGCTGATTCGTCTTCACGGAAATTGGCCTCCAGCTCTTGCGGAGTGACGGTCGCGGTCCCCAGTTTGCCGACAACCACAGCGCTTCCGTGGTTGGCGATTTCAGCTGCTTCCACCGGTGTCGCTTCACAACTCAATGCCATCGTGAAAAGCGCAATAGCGGTATCGCCCGCGCCGGAGACGTCGAAAACCTGTCGCGCTTTGGTCGGGACGTGATGCGGCGCCTCATTGGGTTGAAACAGCATCATGCCATGTTCGCCGAGCGTAATCAGAATGTAGTTTGCCTCCCACTTTTTCAGCAACGCTTCCCCGGCTCGCTTCAGGTCTGCATCGTCGTTCGGATCGCCGTCGGGATCCCGCCACGGGATGCCGGCCGCCAGAAATGCTTCCGCTCGGTTAGGCTTTACCACGGTCATCTTATGCCACTCGATCGGATGCCGCGGATTAGGATCCGCCGCCGCGATCTTGCCGGCGGCCCGGATGTGCTGCGCAACCTGCGCGACCATGTCCGACGCGAGAAAGCCTTTGCCGTAATCTTCAAAGATAATGGCATCGATCGCCGGAAGTTGTTTTTGGATCGCGCGGACGACGGTTTCGATTTGCGCGGCCGATGGCGTCACAACCCGTTCCCGATCCACTCGAACAACCTGTTGTTGGCGGGCGATGATGCGTGTTTTAACAATCGTGCGGAATGCAGGATCCTCGATTAAACCAGCCATATCGATCTTCTGTTCGGCGAGCAAATCGCGCAGCCGCTGGCCGCTCGGGTCCTTGCCGACCAGGCCCACAACGGCCACGCTTTCACTGAATTCACGGAGGTTGCGAGCCACGTTGGCTGCGCCGCCGGGATAAAAAGATTCGCCCGTGACTTCGACCACAGGGACTGGAGCTTCGGGCGAAATGCGGCCAACTTTGCCCCAAACGAACTCATCCAGCATGAGGTCGCCCACGACCAGGAAGCGTTTGGCCTGAGCGCGTTGCAAAATTGTTTCGAGCCGCTTGTTTGTCATGGGCAGAGAAGATAACGCCAAAACGGCAGGGGCGTGCTATTTAGCGTGGTCAAAGTATTGAGGGTGGCAAATTTGTGCAGAGGCCAGTTCTGCTTAAAGTTCCCCAATTAATCCTGAATACCCAGGCGAAATCAACAGTCGAAGGCTTCCGATGATCCAAATTTCTATGCATGTCCGGTTTAGTATGGCCGCAGTACTAGGCCTAGGTTTAACCGCTGTAGCGGCTCCCGCCCCACAGCATATCGATGTTCAGAAGATAGCGACGACCGTCGAAAACGTCGTGGTTCCACTGCCGAACGAGGTCTTTGGCGCGCTAAACAAGCTTGGGGGGATCAACTGGAAGGAATATGTCCGGACAAACCGGGGCGGCAATTTCACCGATCGCCCGCGCATTGCCCTTCTGCTCGGATCGGTAATCGCGGACGGTTTCATCGCCGTTCAGGCGGAAGACGCGCCGGCGGTAAAGGAGATCGGACAGCGTGTTCAGGCGCTGGCAAAACAGATCAACGTGGAGCGATCCATCACGCAGCACGCCAAGGCGATTACGGAAGGAGCCGACAAAAAGAACTGGGAGCACGTTCGCCAGGAGCTCGACCGAACGCAGAACAGTGTCCAGCAGGCGATGAATGAATTGCACGATGAGAAGCTATCGCAATTGGTCAGCCTGGGGGGCTGGCTCCGGGGGACCGAGGTGTTGACCGCTGTGGTGACAAAGAACTTCAAGGCGGAAGGTGCCGAACTGCTCCACCAGCCGGATTTGCTCGTTTATTTTCAAGGACAGCTGCAGGCGATGCCGGAGTTCAAGACGCAAACGCAACTGATTCAGGAAATTCAGGGGGCGCTGGTGGAAGTGAAACCGCTCATTGCCACGAACCAAAAGATTTCGCCCGACTCGGTGAAGAAAATTAACGAAATCACGACACGGCTGGATTACGCCATCGTGACGAAGCAATGAGAGGAGCGACCATGACCCGCCGCTGTTTCACATTGCTCGCGCGACGAAGTTTGTTCGTCGTATCTCTTTTCTTGCTCACGACCATCACCCGCGCTTCGGTGGACGACGCCCAGTCGTTTGCTCTCCAGGCGGCTGAGCCATACGTCAAAGAAGGTTTCCAGGTGCGTGAAGATTACTGGGGAGGTGACCTCGGCGCCGGAGAGAAAAAAGCGGTTCGGCAGCAACTGTTCAAGGGTAACGAATACTGGTTCTGGCTGGGAACCGAAGTCGAGCGCGCCAAGATATCGGTGCACATTTACGATGCCGAAGGCAAACTGGCCGAGCAACCCGATGGCTGGGAAAAAGGACATTTTGCTGCGGCTCACATCATTCCCAAAAGCACCGGTAGTTATTTTATTATTGTGGCAATCGAAGAATCCCCCGAAGAACGGACGCATTGGGCGTTGGTTTACGGTTTCCGCTAAGGAGTCGTGATACAACTGATGCGCGGACTCTCCGCGAACAAATTCAGCCTCGGCGCGAGCGCGGAGTTCAATCCGGTTGACGCATGACGGAGACGCGCACACTTGAATTCGAAAGCCCGCGCGCTTTGCAGTCGCTTTTTGCCAACGACGTTAAGTTGCTGAAAACACTGGAAGATTCTCTTGGCGTGAAAGTGACGACGCGCGAAGGCTGGGTGAAATTGGAAGGTGAACCCGGCCAGATCGAACGTGCTCAGCGCGTCTTCGACCAATTGGAGGAAGCCCGCCAAAAGGGAGTCAATATTCAGAAGCACGAATTTAGCTACGCGTTGAAATCCGTGGCTGAAGCGCGTGACGAAAATCTGGGCGACGTCGTCTCAACCAAGATCACTACGTCATCGCGCAAACCGCCGATCGTGGCCCGGTCCGCCGGTCAGCGTAGCTATGTCGAAGCGATCCAAAAACACGATGTCGTGTTCGGAATTGGTCCAGCTGGCACGGGAAAAACGTATCTGGCCGTGGCCATGGCGGTGGCTGCCTTAAAAAAAGAGCAGGTGGCCCGGATCATTCTCACTCGACCGGCGGTGGAAGCGGGCGAAGCGCTTGGATTTTTGCCGGGCGATCTTCAGGAAAAGATCACGCCTTATCTACGCCCGCTTTACGATGCTCTGCACGATATGCTCGAGCCGGAGGAAATCGAACGGCTGCTGGCCCGCCAGATCATTGAGATTGCGCCACTTGCTTACATGCGGGGGCGGACTCTCGGTAACGCGTTCGTGATTCTGGATGAAGCGCAAAACACCACCACAGAGCAGATGTTCATGTTGCTGACGCGGATCGGTCCGAATTCAAAGTGCGTTGTCACCGGCGACGTGACGCAGGTTGATCTCCCGCCGAACAAACGCTCCGGATTGGTCGAAGCCTTGCAGGCGTTGAAGACCACTCCCGGCATCGCCATAGTTTACTTTAGCGAGCGTGATGTGGTGCGGCACGAGCTTGTTCGCGCGATCATTAATGCCTATCAACAATTGCGATCCCCCGCGCCGCCCGCCTTGCGCAAGTAACGCTTTTCCATGTTCGATTTCCTAAAACGTAATCAACTCGTCAGGCGGGGTCTCGCTTCGAAAAAAACCCGCCGTCGCCGGACGCGCAACGAGCTTTTGCGGAGTCTGGAATATTCCATCTACATCAAGGTGCTCGTCTTCGCCGGTTTTGTTGCCGGCCTCGCCTTCCTCGTTTTCAGCGGGCAACACGCGGAGCCGACGAAGAACTTTGTCATCGCGCTTCTTTTTTTCGCGACAGCGCTCATTCAACTCTGGATCAATCAGCCGAAGACCTTTTCGAGAACGTCGCTTCTTTTCCTTGTTTTCGGAACGATGCTTCTGCAGCTGGCGGTGACCAAGGTCGTTCTTGTCCTCTGCAATAGCGGCACCCATCGCTTTCTTAATCCCGACATGGGTGGGCTGATCACACCGTACGCTTTCGCTCCGCTTGCACTCAGTGTTTTACTTGGACGAAATCATGGCCTCTATGCGGCTGTTTTCGTCAGTCTTTGGAGCAGTGTTCTTTTTGGAAGGATCGACGCGCCGCTTCTCGTGACCAGTTTGATCAGCGGGTTCACCGCGGTTTCTTTGACCCTCCAGGTCAGGCGTCGCAGCAAGCTCATACGCGCCGGCGTAGGCGTAGGTCTCGCTATCTGGCTGTTGTCGCTCGCGTTCGGATTAATCGGTCCGATCAATCTGTTCTCCCTCGTCGGGAACGATTGGAAAATGATCGGCCTGCAGAGCGCTTTTGCGATCGGCAACGGCATTGTCACCGCCATGATCGTCGGCGGTGCGTTACCAATTCTCGAGCATCTCTTCCAGATCACGACCGACATCTCATGGCTGGAAGCCTCCGACCTGAACCATCCATTGCTCCGCCGCATGACGATCGAAGCGCCCGGCACTTATCATCATAGCCTCGTCGTGGCGAACCTGGCCGAGGCTGCGGCCGAAGCCATCGGAGCCAATGCCACGCTTTGCCGCGTTTGTTCCTACTTTCATGATGTCGGCAAACTGGTGAAACCGGACTACTTCACCGAAAACATGAACTACGAGCGTAACCCGCACGATGATCTGGCGCCCACGATGAGTGCGCTCATCATCATCGCGCATGTCAAGGAAGGCGTTGATCTTTCCCTCAAGCACAAGCTCAATCACCGCATCATCGACATTATCCAGGAGCATCACGGGACCTCGCTCGTCTATTATTTTTACCAGCGCGCGCTGCAACAACAGGAAGACGCGCGGGCGGGCGGGAAAATCATGAACATGCGCGCGGAAGATATTCCGGAAGTGCGTGAGGAAAGCTTCCGCTATAGCGGGCCGAAACCGCAGACGAAAGAAAGCGCCATCGTCAGCCTGGCTGATATCGTGGAAAGCGCATCGCGCAGTTTGGAAAAACCGACACCTCAAAAAATTGAACAGTTGGTCAACGAGCTCATTGAAGAACGCATCGCGGACGGGCAACTGGACGAATGCGACCTTACCCTGGGCGATCTGCGTGTCATCGCCGAGAGATTCCGTTTCACCCTGATGACCATGCTGCACAGCCGGATTGCTTATCCGAGGCCGGAATCGAAATTTCCCGGTGCACGCGACGACAGTTTCCGACCGGACGTTATGGCTGCAACTCGCAAACCTGCTTCAGCACCGCCGGTGTCGGCAGCCTAGGCGAGCCCTGCTCGCCGATCACGCCGACGCGAAGCAATGAATCTAGCCGACAAGGATAACGACGCGCTCAATAAACTGCGCAGCTGGCATTCGCAGACCGCGATCATTCTCGGATCCGGCCTGAGTTCAATCGTTCCGAATGCCGGCGATAAAGAGATTGTTCCGTACGCGGAATTTGGCGAGATTCCACAGCCCTCCGTGCCGGGACATGCCGGCCGATTCGTTCTCGCGAAAATCGAAAACGTTCCCGTCATTGTCGCGCAAGGCCGCGTTCATCTGTACGAGGCATGGAATGCTCGCCAGGTGACGGCATCCATTCGAGTTTTAGCTGCTGCCGGAGTAAAGAATCTTGTCGTCACCAATGCCGCCGGGTCGATTAACCCGAAGTTCAGGCCGGGCACATGGATGATGATCAGCGATCATTTGAACCTGACTGGGACAAGCCCGCTCGCTGGGGCGGCGCGTTTAGATGGTGAAGAAGCGACTGCCGGCGTGGCCTCTAAGGGTAATCCCCAATTCATCGATCTGACCGAAGCCTACTCCCGCCGATTACGTGAGCGATTCGCCCGCGTTGCGGCAAAAGAAGGCATCGCGTTGCACGAAGGTGTGTATGCCGGGCTACTCGGCCCACAATACGAGACGCCCGCTGAAGTGCGGATGTTGCAAAGGCTAGGCGCGGATGCAGTCGGGATGTCCACCGTGCTGGAAGTAATCCAGGCGCGTGCTCTCGAAGTGGAAGTGGTCGCATTTTCGTGCCTGACGAATCTCGGTGCAGGACTCTCCGACAGCCAACTCAGTCACGAAGAAGTCCTGCAAACAGGACAGGGCGCGGCTGCCGTTTTTTCGCGCCTGCTCAGCTCGGCCCTGCCCGAGGGGTGAAAAGCAGGGATATCCACAGCGATGTCGCGCTTTCTTTACCGCCGCTCAGGAAACGCGCTGAAACAGAATGTTGCAATAACCGTCCGATTTGAACGTCTCATCAATTCTCGTTTCCCGGCCGATCGAGCCGTCATAGACAAACGGTTTGTAGTCTCGCGATGAGAGAAATCGGTATACCGGCCAGTCGCCAAGCACCGAAGATACCAGCAATGTCGTGTTAAATTCAATGATGAACCAGGGAGAAGCATTCTGGATCAGCCGTGATGCCCCTTCGAGCGACTCGAGCTCGTGACCTTCGGTATCGAGTTTGATGCCGGCGATTTTCGCGGAGCTGAACTTCGAATCCAGCGGCACGGCCCTGACCTGAAGCGTGTCGTCAGAGGCGGGTCCGCTCGAGATTGCAGAGAGATTGTGGTGTGGCGGACAGCTGAATGAGACGAAGCCTTCCTCGCGCGAAACAGCATCCGGGAACGCTGTGATAATATTGCTGCAGGCATTCCGGGTGATGTTGGCGATCAGTTTGCGAAACGTGACCGGGTTCGGTTCGAAGCTGAACACCTGCCCGTCGGCGCCGACGGTCGATGCCGCTACTAATGACCACAGCCCAATATTCGCGCCAACATCTACGAAACGATCGCCCAGGCGAAGCTTGGTCCGAAGGTAGCGCAGTTCGTCCCATTCCTCCGATTGCAACCACACCATCCGTTCGTACGGAATCTCCATGTCCACGCTAACGATCGAGCCGTCCGGCAGGATTGCTTGGCGCAAGCCGTGAGATACAGCGGATTCCCAAAGCCTTCGCAGCCGCGATTTCCCGCGGAAATGAGGTGTGATCCGAAGAATGTTGCCGAGAATGTCTTTCACGTTGATGGGAGGGACGACCTAGTCCCAATAGTAAGGACGAGACAAGCTCGTCCCTCCCCCAATTACGCTTTCGGCACGTCGCTGCTGATGGACATCGGTGTCTTAGTCTTAGTGTATTCGATGTTGCCGAAACATCGCTAGACGCTGCTGCATGTTTTTTGATTTGTCAGCATCATGGCTCTGGGAGATGGCTTTCTCCTCGAACTTCAGGGCGTCGTCGAAATTGCCGGCCTCGGCGTAAGCAACGGCCAGAGTATCGATGTAACCCGCGTTTCCCCAACTGCTGACATTGCAGGCCGCCTTTGCATCCGAAATGGCCTGCTGCGGATTTCGGATGGAAGCGTTAGGGCATGTCGCCTGGAGCCAGGCACGATCGTTCAGGGCTAATGCTTGCGCGCCGGGCAGCGGATGCAGGCTCAGGATCCGATTATAATCAGCCAAACTACTGCTGTAATTGCCAAGATGTTGATTGGCGGAAGCGCGCAATATGACCGCCATAAAGAAGCTTGGTTTGTACTTAATGCAGGAGTTGCAATCCTGCAGAACCAATTGCCATTGCTTTTCGTGGACAGACACGTTCGCGCGATTGTAATAGATTAGCCACGCTCTGGGATCTTTACGCAACGCAGCGTCAAAACATGCGCGTGCGCCAGCGTAGTCGCCTTTCTCGTACAGTTCGATGCCTTTGTTAGAGGCGGTGATTGCGACATAATCGTCGTTTCTACTGGCGCCTACCAACGCCGTTTTCGCATCCACTGTGATCGAGGTCAAGGTGAGCAGAACAAACATGAAAGAAATCGTTTTCACGTCTCCAGCGTAGCGGGCCGGCGCGCGCGTGACAAGAATTCTGTCTAACCACAGGCGCCGGGGATTCGTGGCTAAGACGGTGGATCCTCTCTGGTCTGCCCGGGGCTCGCGACGATTTTTCGTGCGCGGCGCAGGTCCTTTTCTGCAACTTGCAGCCGAACACCACTGGCGAAGAAATAATGCGGCGCGATGGTCGCGCTGTTCTCATCTGGAATGAAGGAATCGATGCCAGAGCAGGCCAACAGCATTTTAAGCCGAAAGGCGTGAGTCAGGTCCGAACACTGTGCAACGGTCACCATAAAATATCCCGGCAGATTCCAAGAATCTTACCACGAACTATTTTAGCAGAATAGCCGCTGCTCGGCCACAATTGCGACTTCCGGGGAGTCGCCCGGTTAAACGGACACCGTGTAGAGCTTAAGCTCCGGGCCATTGCCCGAAAGTTGCGTCATACGCTCAAAATGAAACCCGAGTTTCTCAAGCAGCCGGGCCGACGCATCGTTATCCGGCGACATGATGGCGATAACCTTCTCGAGACCCAGCACTTTTTTTGCGTATGACAACGTTGCGGAGGCGGCTTCAAAGGCATGACCTTGCCGCCGATGGACCGAGAGGAAGGCAAAGCCAAGATCAACATCCGCCAGCGAATCACGTTTGATTAGGCCGCAAATCCCAATCGGGATGCGGTCGTCTTTACGCTCTACGAGCCACAAACCGAAACCGGCGTCGGTGTACATTTTCACCGGCCCTTTCAGAATATAATCTCGAGCATCTTCGACCGTTGCGACTCCCTTGTCACCTACGTAGCGCAGCCATGCCGGCTCATTCACGAGTTGGTGAATGAATTCCGCATCGTCGGCGCACAACTGGCGAAGAACGAGGCGCTCTGTTTCAAGAATTTTCATCGTTGCGTCCTGGCTCATGAGCTGCTGTTTTTTCCCAGGATGGTTCTGGCACGGCCAGAAAATCGACACTGCAACTAGACGCGGGCAGCCGCTCTGCGGACGGCGAGCGAGATGGGAAGGCTGATAAAGAACATGTGCATGAATAGACCCGTTGCCAAAACCAGCGGTCCGCTAATTGTAGGGCGTTTCTGTGAAACGCCGCTCGATGAGCTGGCGTCTGGCACAGACGCCCTACAAATCATGCGAACGCCGCGAAAACTCGAAAATACAATTGCATACGTAATATCGAGTACTCCGGCGATGGAGCCGCCGACGAGAATCGCGAAAATAGCGGATTTGGACCGCATTAATCCTCGCCGCGGTTAACCCTCGGCAGTTGTCGGATCGATAATGTGTTTGATTTCGGAAACGCGATCTGCGGGAAAGCCGCCCCGCTGCGCGTGTTCGCGAATCATCTTTTCGTTCGGCGCGATATATATGCAATAAATCCTGTCGCTCGTGACATAACTCTGGATCCACTGAATCTGTGGACCCAGCTCTTTCAGCACCTCGCAGGATTTTTTTGAAATTCCCTTGAGCTGCTCCTGCGATAAATCTCCTGCTCCGAGAATCTCACGTTCGATGACATATTTTGGCATGGGAACCTCTTCTCCGTTTCGGTCCAAAGTTACCAGAAATAAATCATGCCGGGTAGTGAGGGCGACTTCGCGACGCAGTTCTCAGATTTGCTTCGCCTGTCCGCTGCGGGAGGACCTTGGCGTTTGTCAGAGCCGCCTGATTAGATCCAGCGTCGCACACGCCGGCGATATTCGTCGTAACTCCCCCCAAATTTGCTGGAAAGATAATGTTCCTCGCGTTTGACCACTCCGAAATGAAGCAGTACCAGAAGGATGAGTGCCGCGAAAAGAAACCATGCGCTGTTAAATGACGCTGCAAACCCAAGAATAACGCAGAGAAACGCGATGTAGATCGGATTTCGGGTAAATCGGTAAATACCTCCGACAACAATCGCCGTCGTCGGCTTGTACGGACTTAAATCCGTCTTGTTTTTGATAAACTGCGAAACGGCCGCAGCAAAAATGGCTACTGCGACCGCAAACAGAACGATGGCCAGGTATTTGCGGGACATTTGGTCTTCGGAGAAAAGCGGAAGCCGCCAAAAGTGCTCTGCCGTGAAAGCCGCAGCAATGCTCAACGCCACCAAAACGGGTGGGGGCGCGATAACCTGTGCGTGTGCGGTTTTCTCGTTCATGGTCCGGTAAAAAAACCTGCTTCAACTCAGCGGGTGAAGCGCAGCCTGAGTATTACAGATCCGGGCGTCGGGCGCGCGGTTCACGATCTTTGGTTGTCGCGGTCGAAGGAACGGTGACGAATGGGCCGCCCTCCATCGGTGCAGCCTCGCTGAAAGCAACATCGGGCATGTCGCTCGGTAACCCTTCCAATGGAAATTCCTTTCGCAGAGGAAAGAAGGGATAGCCGTCCCACATCAGAATCCGACGAAGATCCGGGTGCCCGTTAAACTTAATTCCCATCATATCGTAAATCTCGCGCTCGTGCCAGTTGGCTGTCGGCCAGATATCGGAGACGGTGTCGACGAGCGGCGATAGTTCCGACACGCGAAGTTTCAAACGCAAATGGACGGCGAGCGTCAGGGAATAAAGTTCGTAAACCATTTCAAACCGCGGCTCCTCACCTGAGTGATCAACGCTGCTGATATCGATCAGGTAGTCGAAGGAAAGCTCGTCCCGGCAAAACTTTGCGATCTCCCGAATGTCACCCGGCGAAATGGTGTAGCTGGTTTCGCCGCGGAACTCGGTCTTCTGCAAAATCTTTTCGCCAAACAAGTGGCTGAGCGAGTTGAGGAGTTCGGTGCCGGTCATGGCTTTATTCGTAGTCGTATTCTTAATCTTATTCCTAATCGAATATGAACAAGAGTAGGAATAAGAACGTTAGCTCAGGCAGTGGCCTCTCTAAGTCTTTTTGCCAGCTCGGGTTTCTGATCAATGAAGGACGGTCCGCCCGAAATCTTTTCCTGTAATTTCATCAGGCCGGCGAGCAACGCTTCGGGGCGCGGCGGACAGCCGGAAATGTAAACGTCCACGGGCAAAAGTTGATCGATGCCCTGGAGCACCGCATAGGAGCGGTACATGCCACCGGTGGAAGCGCATGCGCCCATGGCAATGACCCATTTCGGTTCCGGCATTTGCTCGTAGATTCGTTTTACGGCCAGAGCCATTTTGTAGGTGACTGTGCCGGCCACGATCATCACGTCGCACTGCCTGGGCGAAAATCGCATCACTTCAGCGCCGAACCGCGAAATATCGAACCGCGATGCCGCAGTGGCCATCAGTTCAATGGCACAGCAAGCGAGACCCATCGGCATTGGCCAGAGAGAGTTTTTGCGCACCCAATTGAGTGCGGCATCAAGTCGGGTGAAAATGATGTTACCTTCGATCTTTGAATCGTAGGCCGCGATTTCAGGCATCGCAGAAACACTAAGGGCGGTCATCGTCGCCGCAAGACAAAAGCAGCCACAGATTGACACAGATAAACACAGATTGAAGCGGCATGGAGCGCAGAGCACGAGCAGGGAAGGCGGAGTGATGGCGTAATGGAGGACGCAAACGCCGAACCGCGTAAAAGGCTGCGCCCACGCGGTGAAACGTCGAACGCCGAACGCCGAACGCCGAAATGGGAAGCAGCGAAAGGCACGGAGCAAGTCAATTGCGGAATGCGGATTAGGGTGGGCGATTCAAAGTTCGAAGATTGATGTTCCTTTGGATATTGGAGCTTATCGGCGAAGCGACCAATCCCGCGGTACCGATTGCAGAGCAGTACCGGTAAGAGTATAGAGACGCTTTCAGCCGAATAATGATTTCGCCGACCCGCACTCATCTCGATCAGCTTGAGAACCAGAGTGTTTTCATTTTTCGAGAAGCCTACCGAAGTTTCAAAAATGTCGCGATGCCCTGGTCGATGGGAAAGGACTCCAACGTTTTGATCTGGTTGTCGATGAAGGCGTTTTTCGGGCGGGTGCCATTTCCTGTCTTGCACATCGACACGACGTATGAGTTTCCTGAGATGCTGGAGTTCCGCGATTGGGCTATGACCCATTACAAGTTGAATCTGATCGTGAAAATCAATACCGAGGCGCGGGAACGCGGTGTGGGATATGAGACGAACGATCCGATCACGGTCACGCATGAACTGAAGACGGTGGCCTTGCAGCAGGCACTAGCGGAATACAAATGGGATGCGCTGATCACCGGAATTCGGCGGGATGAAGATCCGACGCGTGCGAAAGAGCGATATTTTTCTCCGCGCAACGCGCAGTTTGAATGGGATTACAAGGACCAGCCGCCGGAGTTTTGGGGACAATTTCCCGCCACGGCGGCGAAAGGAGAACACGTGCGTGTTCAGCCGTTGCTCGACTGGACCGAGATCGACATCTGGCGCTACATCCAGCGCGAGAAAATTCCGATCCCGCAAATGTATTTTGCCCGGAACGGGAAACGTTTCCGCTCGCTCGGTTGCAGCCCGATCACATTTCCGATCGCGAGCGACGCCGACGACATCGACAAGATCATCAAGGAGCTGGAAACCACGCGGACGAGTGAGCGAGCCGGCCGCGCGCAAGATCATCATGAACGCAACGCGATGCAGAAATTGAGGGCCAAAGGCTTTCTTTGATGGTGGATCGCGGATTGCGGATCGCGGATTGAGGTGTAAGCAAGCCCGGAACAAAGTTGATCTTGCGAAAGCAGGTGCGTTTATGATTGCGAATTGCGGACGGCAGAGCGTCGATTGGTGAATATGACAACGCAAGAGCTGAAAAAGCGCACCTTTGAATTCGGAGTCCGGGTGGTGCAAGCGGTCGAATCGTTACCGAAAAATGAAACCGGCAAAATACTCGGACGACAATTACTACGCGCGGGGACTTCAGTAGGTGCCAATTATCGCGCAGCGGCTCTCGCGCGTTCACGGGCAGACTCCATATCCAAACTCGGCGTCGTCGAAGAAGAATGTGACGAGGCTTGTCCTGGATGGAAATGATTGTCACACGCAAATTTCTCCGGCAACCGCGTCTCGCGAGCCTTCTCAATGAAGGCAATGAATTGCTCGCAATTGTCGTAGCCTCGATTAACACAGCGCGTCATCGTAAAGAGACGTAAGGCAATGAAGCACTCGGAAAATCCGCAATCCGCAATCGACACTCCGAAATTGAAAGTCGTCTTCGTCGGCCACGTGGATCATGGGAAGTCGACCCTGATCGGGCGGATCTTGCACGACACCGATTCGCTGCCGGAGGGGAAGATCGAAATGATCCGCGAAGCGTGCGCGGCGGAGAATATGGAATTCGAGTTTGCCTTCCTGCTCGACGCGTTGCTCGAAGAACAACAACAGAATGTTACGATCGATACGACGCAAATTCCATTTCAAACGGCGCGGCGTCGTTACGCCATCATCGATGCCCCGGGGCACAAGGAGTTTTTGAAGAACATGATCACCGGTGCATCGACGGCCGATGCCGCCATCCTGGTGATCGCTGCCAGTGAAGGAGTGCGGGAACAGAGCCGGCGTCATGCCTACCTGTTGAGTTTGCTTGGCATCAAACAACTTATTGTCGTCGTCAACAAAATGGATCTGGCCGAATTTGCGGAAGATCGCTTTCGCGAAATCAAAAGCGAGTACCGCAAGTTTCTGATCGGGCTTGGCCTGGAAGCGCGCTGTTTTATCCCGGCATCGGCCAAGACCGGAGACAACATCGCCCGTCGCAGCAGCAACCTGAATTGGTATCACGGGCCTACCGTGCTGGAAGCGCTCGATGCCTCGGAGCCGAGGCCGTCGCAAGCGGAGTTACCGCTGCGGTTCTGTGTGCAGGATGTTTACCGGTTTGATGACCGGCGCATCATCGCGGGTCGGATTGAGACGGGAACGTTAAAGGCGGGGGACGAACTGGTGTTTTCACCGGCAAACAAAACATCAACGGTGGAGTCGATTGAGCGCTGGAATTCGCCGGCCGACGGCGCGCAGGCGGTGGCCGGCGATTCCATCGGGATCACTTTGGTCGAACAGATTTTCGTCGAGCGCGGTTATGTGGCTTCGCATCAAACCGACACACCGATCGAAACCAATCGCTTTCACGCTGACGTCTTTTGGATCGCCCGTGATCCGCTGCGACTCGGTCATCTGTACAATATCCGGCTCGCCACGCAGGACGTGAAATGCCAGGTCGTTTCGATCGAGGAGATAATGGACTCTTCAACATTGGAAGCGAAATCCGGAAAGCACGACCGGCTGGAACGGAAT
Organism: Verrucomicrobiota bacterium; assembly: GCA_041167085.1. GTDB lineage: Bacteria > Verrucomicrobiota > Verrucomicrobiia > Chthoniobacterales > UBA10450 > DATFCK01. Next base: position 225,760 of record JBEEGV010000047.1, on the reverse strand, counting down.
GAGGTCGGACGTCTGACCATTCAAACACGGGCCCCGCTCGTGCTCGATAATCACGAGCGAATCGCACATCTTGGCCGTTTTGTGCTGGTCGAAGACGGTGAGATCCAAGCCGGTGGCACCGTGTTCGGTGGAGTTTATACCGATCGCACGGTGGCAAAGAGCAAGAATATTTTTTGGACCGAGGGCAAGATCACATCACAGCAGCGCGCCGCTCAACTTGGTCATCGCGGTGCGGTGGTATGGTTCACGGGGTTGTCGGGCGCGGGAAAATCGACGATTGCCCAGGCGCTCGAGCGGGAGCTGTTCAGCCGCGGAATGCACACCTATGTGTTGGATGGCGACAATATCCGGCATGGTCTGAATTCGAATCTCGGTTTCTCGCCGGAGGATCGCGTGGAAAACATCCGTCGCGTGAGTGAGGTGGCCAAGTTGATGGCGGACGCGGGGGCCGTGGCAATTACTGCTTTCATCTCCCCTTATCGGATGGATCGACGACGGGCGCGGGAGATCGCCCTGGAAGGCAAGGCCGAGTTCATCGAAGTATTCGTTGACGCGCCGCTGGCGGTTTGTGAGGCACGTGATCCGAAACATCTGTATAAGAAAGCGCGCGCGGGCGAGATACGTGATTTTACCGGTATCGACGCGCCTTACGAACCGCCGGAAGGTCCCGAGATCATCGTGCACACGGACCGACAAACGGTAGATGAATCGATTGCAACCATATTGGAGCAGTTGCTGCCGAGACTGAAGCAGGAGGAGGTTTGACCTGTTCATCGCGTATGGCGGATTTCGGATGGGGAAGGCGAAACGGACCAGAGTGAAAGTGAATGAACTCACAAAATAACGGAAAGATCAGCGACCTGGCGATCCGAATGGCGGAAGCGGGGGACGCGGCGGCCGTGGCGGCTCTCATGTGCGAACTGGGCTACGAGACGCGGACGGCTGAGATGGAAATGCGTTTCGATGTGATCTTTAAGGATGCGGCGTATCAAACAATAGTCGCGGTGAGCGAAGGAAAGGTGTGCGGGATGATCGGCACGGTTTGCCAGCACAGTTACGAACACAATGATGTCGGCGCGCGCATTCTCGCGCTCGTGGTCACGCCAACCATGCGATGCCGCGGCATTGGGGGGCAGTTGGTCGGCGCCGTGGAACAGGCGTTAATTGCAAAAAACATCACACGCGTCGCGTTGAACACCCGTTTTGAGCGCGAGGAGGCACATAAGTTTTACGAGAATCTCGGTTACGTGAAGAACGGATTTCGCCTGGTAAAGAATCTTCACGGGCTCGCAGACTAACCGGGCCGGATTCGGTGCAGATGGTGGTCGTTCGGAAACCACCGCTGCCGTCAGGCGACGCGGGTGGCGAGACGTCCGCCGTCGTACTGATCCGTATCGTAGTTGACGGTGCTGGAGAGGATCACATCGTGAACGATTTTGCCGAGCTCCGCAGCTTCGTAAGGCTTGGCAATCACTCCGCGGAAACCAAAATCCTGGTAACGGCTCATGGTCGCGTCTGTCGCGTAGCCGCTGGAAACGATTGCGTTCACTGTCGGATCGATTTCGATGAGCTTTTTCAAAGCTTCCTTCCCCCCCATGCCTCCAGGCAGGGTAAGGTCCAGAATAACGGCGTCAAAACGCTCGCCCGCTTCGAGCTTCTCGCGATAGGCGTTGACGCCTTCGAGAGCGGTGGCCGCCGCAGTGACCTGATACCCGAGATGGGTAAGAGTAAACTCGACCAGGGCGCGAATCGCTTCTTCGTCGTCGACCACCAGGACGCGACCGGTGCCGGTGATGGAAGCGGTAATCGGCCCCACCTGCTCGACCGGCAATTCCTGATGTAGCGCAGCTGGCAGATAAACGGTGAAGGTCGAGCCGTGATGAAGTTCGGATTCAACGGTGATCAATCCATTGTGATTTTTGACAATCGAATAGGTCGTGGCGAGGCCAAGGCCGGTGCCCTTGGGTTTGGTCGTAAAATAGGGATCGAAGATCCTTTTCAGGTAATCGTCTGGAATTCCGACGCCTTCGTCCCGAATCGTGATTCGAATGTAATCGCCCGGGCCGAGATCAGGAATGGTGTCTCCGGTAGTGCAGCTAAAGTTATCGCAGTTAACCCGAAGGGTGCCGCCGTTAGGCATGGCCTGGTCGGCGTTGACGACAAGGTTTCCGATCACCTGGCTGATTTGACCCGGATCAATTTCGGCCGGCCACAAATCTGCGCCGAAGGAAAACTCGCTCCGGCTGTGGCTTCCGCGAAGTGAGAAGCTTACCGTATCCTGAATTAATTTTCCGATCGACGCCGTCTTTTTAATCGGCGCTCCGCCACGCGCGAAGGTAAGAAGTTGTTGTGCGAGATCGCGGGCGCGCATGGATGCGTTCTTGGCATCGACGAGTCGAGTCGCCAATTCGTCGTCCGGTGGAAGCAGAAGCGACGCGAGAGAGATGTTGCCGATGATGGCGGTGAGCAAATTGTTGAAGTCATGGGCGATGCCGCCAGCGAGCAATCCGAGCTGTTCCAGTGTCTCGGCTTTGCGGCGTTCCGCTTCGTTGCGCTGACGTTCCGTGATGTCACGGAAGACGAGAACGACACCTGCGACTTCGTTTTTATTGTCGCGGATGGGTGAGGCGACCTGTTCAATAATGTATTCCGAGCCGTCGCGGGCGGTGAGATTGGCGCTTTCCGGCAGACTAAGCAGAATCGATTGCGCTTCGTTGCGGTAACCGCTTCGCTGGGCCCGAGCCTGAGCAGCCGGATCCAAAGCGACGTTAAAGACAGCCTTGAGCGGTTTGCCAATCGCCTCCGGCGAAGTCCAGCCGGTCAACCGTTCGGCTTCGTTATTCACCATGATGATTTTGCCCTGAACGTCGGTGGTTATGACTCCGTCTCCGATGGAGCGCAGGGTAACGGCCAGACTCTCTTTCTCGGCCGCGATTTCTTTTTCAAAGCGTTTCTGCTCGGTCACGTTGCGCACCATCGCCACGTATAGTTTTTGATTATCGACCTCCATCTGACTGAGTGAGATCTCGACCGGGAAGGTGACGAGCTTGCGACTGCGACCGAGCGCCAGAGTGGTCGTGCCGGTGCGCTTCGCCATCTGGTCCCACGTGCAGTTGACCGGTTTGGCGTCGGGTTCGTTGCCGTTCAGTTTGGGCACTAATTTGGAAAATTTGTATCCGGCCAAATCAGCCGCGGTGTAGCCAAACATTTTTTCCGCGGCCGGATTGATCGAGCAGATCATGCCGTTTTCGTCGACCGTGATCATGCCATCGAGAATGTTTTCGATGATCGAACGAATGCGTGCCTCGACTGCCGCGAGCTCACAGAGCTGGCGACGGACAAGGACGAAACTGTAACTGTTCGATCCGACCAGGAGAGCGACCGCGAGCATGGCGATGAAGGCGAGCGCGGAGGTTTTGATTATTCGCTCCCGGCTGGCGGCAGCGGTGCGTGCTTCATACGTGCCCACAGCGTTCTTCTCGAATTCACCCAGCATCTGGCGGGTGCTCGTCATTAGATTTTCGGTGTTCTCGGTGTCGCCATTGCGCACCGCTTCTTTTCCTACACGCTTCGCCTCTATTTCAGGAGCGGAAGCGTTGCTCCACCGATCGACGTTGGAGCGTATGTTGGCCAGCAGCTCCGCCTCACTCGGGGTATTGGCGACCAAAATGGAGAGGTAGCCATTGTATGTTGAAAAATCAGTGAGCGCGCGTTTGTAGGCTTCGGCAAAGGCGGTGTCGCCGGTCAGGAGATAACCACGTTTTTCTTTTTCCATCTCAACCACGGAGCGTTCGAGTTTCGGAAGAAAATCCAGGATTTGAGTCGATTGCGTGGCCCATTCCTGATCGAGCATGCGTTGATTCAGGACGATTTGTTCTTCATCCTGGAGGGATTGCAAAATGTCGCGCGCCTGATCCAACATCGAGTTGCCGAGAGCAACCGACCCTTTGTTTACCGTGCTTTCTTCCGGAACGAGTGTATCGGCCGTCTTGGCCGGCCGGGATTTGATTTCAGGCAGGGCGATATCGTTTAGCCAATTCTGCACGACTTGCTGAACCCTGATCACACGTTTTTGCTGCTTCGGGCTGGTTTTGATCAGGCCATTCAAGTCGTCTAATCGCCGCTGGATCAGGTCTCGGCGTCGATCAAAAGAGGCGATGTAAATCTGATTTCCGGTTAACAGAAAGCCGCGATGACCTGTCTCCAAAGCCGCGATGTCATTCTCAATCAAACTGCTCAGCCGGATGACATCGATCGTATGGGAACGCAGCGTTTCCTGTTCGTGGTTACGCAAAGTGACATAAAGAAATATCCCGGCGAGGAGAAGAATGACGACGATTCCGGCCGCGGTGCCGGAAAGGAGTTTAAGGTGAAAATGACGCTGGCTGAAGAGCCAGGCGGACACTCGGCGAAAGAATCCGGGCTTCAGCTGGTTAGGCAGAGAATCGTTGAGTTGCTCTGACTGGCGCATTATAATTACTAGAAAGCAGGTCTTCTGCCAATCGGAGCCGCCTCACTATCTCTACCCGGGCGGCGAAGCTAAAAGCAAACTCAGTACCGGACGCGAACGAGATATAAACCGCCCGCTGGAGCGGCTAAACGGGATGATTGTTCGACCGTTTTGCCACTTAACCGGTTTCGCAGGTCGCCGATGGCGATCTTGCCGCCAGCGCATTCCGCCAACGCGCCTACGATCAGCCTGACCATCTTGTAAAGGAAGCCGTCGCCGTCGAATTCCAGAGTCAAAACATGACCGTGACGCCGCACGGCCAGAGCACGGATTGTCCGTACTGTGTCCGTCACCCGATGGCCACGATTCGCGGCAAATTGCTTGAAATCGTGTCGGCCGAGGAATTCGGCCGCGGCGGATCTCAGTCGATCCAGCGCCAGATCGGCCGGCAGATGCCAGACGCGTCCGTATTCCAAAGGTGGCAAAACCGATCCGGTCCAGATTCGATAGCGATAGACTTTGCCAACCGCGGAAAAGCGGGCATGAAAGTCTTTTGCCGCGAACTGGCAGCGTAGGACGCGCAATTGCGGCGGCAATTGCCCGTTCAGAGCGGCTACCCACCGCGCCGGCTGGAGCCGCTCATTCCCAACGTCAGCATGGGCGCATTGTGCAAGTGCATGAACTCCTGAGTCAGTCCGACCTGCCCCGTGCACCTGCACCCGAGCTCCATTGATCGTCCGAAAAGCGCGTTCCAGATGATCCTGAACCGTGTTGCGGTGTGATTGACTTTGCCAGCCTGCGAACGGAGCGCCGTCGTAAGCGACGATGAGCTTTAGACGCCGCGACATGGACTTCAGGCGGGCAACTCTCCCGCCTGATCTGTGATCTGGGGCCGATCAAGATACCCCTGCAATATCATTTGCGCCGCCACTTGATCCACATAGCCACGGGTATCACGCGTCTTTTTTCCGGCATCGCGCAGCGCCCGGTGCGCCGCGACCGTTGTTAGGCGCTCGTCCCACGTTACGACTTCGCACGTAACCTTTGCGCGAAGACCTTCAACAAACTGGAAAACCTCCTCCGCTGCGCTGCCGAGCGCGCCGCTCATCAATTTTGGAACTCCGACAACGATGCAGGCGATCTGCCTTTGTTGCACAAGCTCTGCGATTCGTGGGATCACTTCTTTTCCCGACGCGATCGTTTCCAGCGGGTGCGCCAGCAAACGCAGTTCGTCGGAGATCGCGACTCCGATTCGTGCCCGACCAAAATCAATTCCGAGGATCGGCTTCATCGGCCGTCAGCACTACTGCAATTCGGGCGGCAACTTACCGATCAAATCTTTTATCCTTTCGGCTTGATGACGATGACAAACCAGAACCGCGTCACCTGTCCGAACCACGATCAGATTATGCACCCCGAGCAGCGCGACATTTGTTCCCGTCTGGTCGAAAACTATATTATTTGTCGAATCGACCGCTGTCACTGCGCCGCTGGCGGCGTTGCCGTGTTCATCCGCCTTAAAATATTTCGCGACCGCCCGCCAGCTGCCTACGTCATCCCAATCGAAACTCGCTTCCACGACGAGGACGCGATCGGCCTTTTCCATGATGGAGTAATCGAAAGAAATGCGTGGCAGTTTGGCAAAGCGTTCGCGAAGCACTTTTTCAAGTTCTCCCGGCGCACGAATCTGCGAAATGAAATCGGCAAGCTCCGGGGCGTGCCTGTTGAACTCGCTCAGGACGGTTGCAACCGACCAGACAAACATTCCTGCGTTCCAGCGAAAATTTCCTTTGCGCAGGAATGATTCGGCCAGATCGACATTAGGCTTTTCCCGGAAACGAAGCACGTGATGCACGGCATCGGTAGCAGGGCGGCTGCGCAATGTGACCGGCGCTCCCTGTTCAATGTAGCCGAAACCGGGACATGCCCAGGTCGGTTTGATTCCGATCGTGACCAGACCGCCCGTCTCCTGCGCGACGGCCGCGGCCAATTCCATCGTTTGTCGAAACGCGGCGCGATCCGTGATGACGTGGTCGGCGGGCAGGACCATCATGGTCGCGGAGTGATCTCGCAACGCGACCCACCCGGCCCCAAGAGCTACCGCAGCCGCCGTATCCCGTTTGGCCGGCTCGGCCAGGATATTCTCTTTCGGAAATTTTTTGAGTAACCGCCGAACAGCCTGTTCCTGGTCGACATTGGTCAACACCAGGATGCGCTCGTGCGGCACCCAGCCCTCCAACCTGGCCAATGTCTCCTCCAGGAGAGCTTTCTCCGAAACAAGGCGAAGCAACTGTTTCGGACAGCTGCGCCGGCTCAGTGGCCAGAATCTCTCGCCACTGCCACCGGCCAAAATTAAAGCGTAAATCGGGTTCGCCATGTTGACGGAAAAAGCGGGGACCGATCGGACCGCCCGGTCGCGAAGATTCCCGTTTCTTTTTCCAAAACGAGACGTATAGGGTAGGCGATGTCCCTTTCGATATCAAAAACATCTGAACCGAATCCGTTCGACAGCTTGCTCGTCCTGACGCGCACCGCTTTTGGGCTGGGGCTCGGCATGTTGATGGCAGACAAAATCAAGCGGCCGATCCGGCAGGCAGCGGCCGTCGCGTTGCTTTCAGTAGGCACATTGGCTGCGCTTCCGTTTTTTCTAAAACTCGCCATTGAGCAGTTCAACCGACCGGAATCGGAGCGTGGCAGCAGGGCTCGGTTGCGTTCCATTCGAGGTGACTCAGGGTATCCGTCGGAAGAGGATATTTATTAGGCTGGCCTTCGGTCGAAAATTGTAGCGGTGGTTGTGTCAACCACCGAAAATCAAGGACAGGTGCTTGGCACCCGCCTTCGCATCGCTACGGCGTGGCGGGCAAGCACCTCTACAGCGCTTGATTCGATCCGTTCTGCAGATTAAGCGTCTTTCGCGTCATGAATCGCACAGCCCAATCCTCTACTGACACTCTACGGGAACGTTGCGAGGAGATTTCACGCCAGGAGGCAGTCTTGCGCGAGGGCGGTGGCAAAGCCGGCTTGGAGCGCCAGCGGAAGTTGGGAAGGTTGCCTGCGCGCGAACGAATCAATCGGTTACTCGATAAGGGATCGGACTTTTTCGAGGTAGGTCTGTGGGCCGCCTACAAAATGTATCAGGAGTGGGGGAACATCGCCGCCGCCGGAACTGTCGCGGGAATTGGTCACGTCGCGGGAGTGCCTTGCATGATTGTGGCCAATGACGCTTCGGTCAAAGCCGGTGCGTTCTTCCCGCAAACCGTGAAGAAGCTTTTGCGCGCGCAACGCATCGCCTTCGAGTGCGATCTGCCCATTGTTTATCTGGTCGATTCAGCCGGGGTGTTTCTTCCGTTGCAGGACGAAATTTTTCCCGATGAAGACGATTTCGGCCGTATCTTCCGCAATAATTCCGTGATCTCAGCCGCCGGGATACCACAATTCGCCGCGATCATGGGTAATTGCGTTGCGGGCGGCGCTTATCTCCCGGTGTTGTGTGACAAAGTCCTGATGACCGAGGGGAGCGGGCTTTATCTGGCCGGACCCTCGCTCGTCAAAGCTGCCATTGGCCAGGAAATCGACGCAGAGGAACTTGGCGGCGCACGCATGCACGCGGAGCTCAGCGGTACCGTCGATTTTTATGAAAAAGATGACCCGTCGTGCTTGAAACGGCTGCGCTCTCTCATCTCGCTTTTACCGGAAGCGGGAGCCACGAAACGGGCGAAAGCCGATAACGATGTTTCTCGTCCGGCGAAAGATCCTGAAGTGATTTACGACCTCATCAGCCTGGAGGGGCAAAAGCCATATGATGCTCGTGATCTGCTCGCCTTGATCATCGACGCAAAATCGATGGACGAATACAAAGCCGATTACGGCAAGACCATCGTCACCGCTTACGCGCGCATCGGCGGACGAGGGGTTGGTATCGTTGCCAATCAGCGCCAGCAAGTCCGCACAAAAAAGCAAGGCATTCAGATGGGCGGCGTCATTTACGCTGACAGCGCCGACAAAGCCGCGCGGTTCGTCATGGACTGTAATCAGACCGGCTTGCCCATTATTTTCTTCCAGGATGTCACCGGATTTATGGTTGGGCGCGACGCCGAGCAGAGCGGGATCATTCGCAGCGGCGCCAAGCTCGTCAACGCGGTCAGCAATTCGGTCGTGCCAAAGATTACCGTGGTTGTGGGCGGTTCTTTCGGCGCCGGCAATTACGCCATGTGCGGCAAGGCCTACGATCCTCGTTTTATCGTTGCCTGGCCAAATGCGCGCTATGCCGTGATGGGTGCGGCCCAGGCCTCCGACACCGTGTTTTCCGTCCTCGCTCGCGCTCGAGAACGGGACAAGAAATCGTCGCCGGAGGAATTGGAAGAATTACGCGCCACGGTAAAGAAAAACTACGAAGAACAAACTGATATCCGTTACGGTGCGGCGCGCGGCTGGGTTGATGCCATTATTCAGCCTCATGAAACGCGCAATGTTCTTCTCCAGTTATTGGATTACGTGTCTCGTCCGATGCCGAAGGCGCGCTTTCATACCGGCGTCATTCAAACTTAATCGCGTGGTGCTTTGTCACCGGAAAATTCGGCGCTGATCGCGGCGTTCATCGCTGCGACGGCCGACAGCCTGTCTTCGACTGGCAACTTCAGCCCGCGCTCCTTCAACGCCCCTAAAACTTCCTCGGTCGGCACGTTCCCAACGAGCTCCTCCTGGGCAAAAGGACAACCGCCCAGTCCGCCCATGGCAGCATCGAAGCGCCGGCAACCTGCGTCATAAGCGGCGAGGATTTTCGCCGCGGCCCCGGCGCGCGTGCTATGCAGATGAACGCCGACCTCGCATTCAGAGGCGCGCAAAACCGTCGCCACCACACGATGAATCAGTTCCGGTCCGGCGGCGCCGACCGTGTCCGCGATCGAGATAAAACGGATCCCCATGGCAGCGATGCTCCTTGCGACTTCCGCCACTTTGCCTTCACTCCATGGATCGCCGTAAGGATTACCGAACGCCATGGAAATATAGGCGACTACAGCCAGGCCGGCTTCGTCCGCTCGATCCTTAACCCTCGTCAGCACCGCTTGGTTCTCGGCCAGTGCTTGGTTCTGGTTCCTGCGCAGGAACGTCTCCGAGATCGAACATGGATAGCCGAGCGTGCTCACGCTTCGCGTGGCGATCGCACGCTCGGCGCCTTTTTCGTTAACAATAATACCGATGACCTCAACATTTTGAATTGGCCCCATTTGTGCCAGGACCTGTTCGCTGTCCGCCAGCTGAGGCACAGCCTTGGGCGAAACGAAACTCACCGCGTCAATGTGCCGGAAACCTGCATCGACCAGGGCTCGCAGATATACCACCTTGCGCGCAGTTGGGATCTGGCGATCCAGTCCCTGCCAGGCGTCGCGGGGACACTCGATGATCTTAACAGATTCGACCATGGGAAAGTTACTGGCAGAATAACTCAGAAGCGCGACGTTTGCCTCACTTCAAATCACGATTTAACAATGTGACTCTTCTGACCTTGTAACTTTTGTAACGATTTTAACATTGTAACCTTTTAACGATCTAACCTTTTTAACTTTGTAACGAGTGTCGCCATGCCTGTCGTTCTTATTGAAAAACAAACACCGCAGATCACCGTCCTGACTCTTAATCGGCCGGAACGCCGCAATGCATTGTCTCTTCAACTGCTGACCGAGCTATCAGCGGCGATCAAGATGGCGTCGGACGAACCACACGAGCGCATCCTCATCTTGCGCGGGGCGGGCGCCGCATTCTGCACTGGCCTCGATTTGAAAGAAGCGGCCGATCAAACCAAAGCACACGCGACGGCTGACATGGTCGCGAAAACGTTGATCGCGCTGAGCGAAACACGTCTGATCACTATCGCGGCGGTGCACGGCGCCGCAGTCGCCGGCGGCGCAGGCATTATGTCGGCCTGCGATTATGTGGTTGCGGCCGAGCGAACCAAATTCGGCTACCCCGAGACACGCCGGGGGCTCGTGGCCGGTTTGGTCATGACTTTTTTGCGCCGGCAATTGCGTGAGCGCGATATACGCGAGCTCTTGTTAGGCGCGGAGTTGATCGGGGCTGACCGCGCCCTGCAAATGGGGCTGGTCAACCGCGTTGTGCCGGCAGCTGACGTGATGAAGGAGGCGCAGGCTTTTGCCAATTCTGTTTTGCAGGGAGGGCCGAATGCCGTCAGGCAAACGAAGCGCTTAATTGAAGAACTTTGGTCCACATCGGTAAAGCGCGATGTCGAGCTTGCGCTGAAACATCACATGCAAGCGCGCGAATCCGCCGAAGCACGCGAAGGGATTGCCGCATTCAACGAAAAGCGGCCGCCCAAGTGGGTGGTGTAACAAACTTACATTGAACAGGAGCGAACGGAGTTAACGGAGGAAAAATTCTCGGTTTTCTCTGTTGTCTCCTGTTGAACGTCTCACGCCCCCGCTGACGGTCCTTGATAGGTGGCGCTGCCGAACCCGAGAATCGGGAAAAAGATAACGCCGAGAAAGGCCAGGCCAATGCCGAATCCGGCGCCCTTGCCGAAATTCTTAGCGACATCGATGCAGAGGATGATCCAGATAATGAAGTTCACAAGCGGGATGAACATCAGGATCACCCACCACCCAGGCCGGCCGGCGACCTTGCACAGAAAATAAATATTCACGATCGGGATGATCGCAGCCCAGCCGGGCTCACCGGCTTTGGTGAAGATCTTCCACATCGCCGCGATCATGATGACGGCGACGATCAAGCCAATAAGGCCCCCAACTAGCCCACCGGCGGTGCTGCTGGCGGAGGCTTGATAATCGGAAGACTCTTGGGCCAGCAAAATGGTTGGTGCCAATAGCGTGAGTAGTAAGGTTCTAAGGATTGTTTTCATACTGGGATCTCTTGAAGCGGCAGGGATAACGGAATTGCAGATATCAGCAAGCTAAATCTCTAGGCGGCATTCATTTCTAGCGCTGTCTCGTTCCTGCGGGTCGTGAGCGCGCTGCGCGTGTAGCGACGTGTGAACCGGCCACCCGCCTTCGCCAAGGCTTCGGCGCGGCAGGTAGGCCGGTTGCTACATTATTGGGAGGCGACGGCGCGAGTCGCGCCGGGAATCGTAAACTGCTCGATCTGATGTTTAATGTCGTGAACGAAATTGGCGGCACGAGCGCCATTCATGACACGATGATCGAACGTGAGCGAAAGGGTAATGACGTCGGCCGTCTCGTCTTTTTTGCCGTTCGAAAGCATCTCGCGATGCGCCGTACCCACAAAGAGCGTTGCCACTGATGGTGGCACGACAATCGGCGCGCCCACTTTTACCCCGAATGCGCCAAGACTGGTGATGACGACAGGCGCATTCATCGCATCAACGCGACCACTCCGGGTGGCCTCGATCGTTTCGTTGTAGACCTTCAAAAATTCGGGCCAATCCTTCTTGTTCGCCTCGACGATCACGGCCGTCGCCAGTCGATCGCCTTCGAGAGCTACCGCCATGCCGAGGTCGAAGTCCTCCTTTTCGACGATCCGATCGTCTTCCAAAATCAATCGCCGAAACGGCGCGTGCTTTTCCATGGCCCGAACAACCGCCCACGCAATCATGGCCGAGGGGGACGGAGCATGTTTGCCGTTCTTTTTCTTGGCTCCTTCGCGCGCCTTCTGCAGTGCGTCCCAGCGCGCATCGATTTGCAGATTGGCCGGAATCACCCGGCTAAGCTTGCGGGTGATAGTCGGAGATAAGGCGGGCTCGCGCGTTGCCGTCTGCATCGATTTGGGTTTTTCCGCGACGATGGCGCGGTCAGGAACCGCGGCGACAGATTGTTCTGCGGCGGTTGGCCTTTGATTCGACGCCTCGCCAGTGAGAATCGTTCCCAATTCCTGTCCGATCTCGACCGTGTCGTCGACGTTCGTCTTCCATTCGCCCATCACGCCGGCGATCGATGACTCAATCGGATAAACTGCCTTGTCCGTCTCGACTTCGCAAAGCGGGTCATCCAGCTCAACGGGGTCGCCCGGCTTCTTCAGTAACGCAACAATTTTGGCGGTGCGGATTCCTTCTCCCATGATGGGGACAGTGATGTTCTGCGTTCGTTGCGAACTCGGACGCTCTGTAGCCAGCGCCGGGGTCGCTGACTTCGGTTGAGTAGACGTTTTTTTCGTGCGATCAACATGATCGCCGCGGTCGGCGACCGCGGACACAGAAGAGCGTTCACGCGTCGTTGACACGGAACGTTTGATCGCGGCGACGATCCGTTCGACGTCTGGCAGAGCCGCGTACTCGTAAATCGGATTGTACCCGATCATCACGTTTCCTTTGCTGACCAGGATCGGCGGAGCCACCATCGCATCCCAGAGATCCGGCTGCGACGTCACATGAGTGATGATCATCTGACCGACGCTGCAATTCTCCGTGTCTTCCTGCACGACCACGAGACGGCCCGTCTTACGAACCGAGTTTTCGACGGCAGCTTTGTCCCACGGAACAATTGACCTGAGATCGAACAAATCGATCGAGATCTCCTGGTCGAGCTTCTGCAAAGCTTCGAGCGATTTTTCGACGGTATTTCCCCAGGCAATGACGGTGACGTCGGTACCGTCGTGATGTTTGCGCGCAGATCCGAACGGCACGGCGCGCACGGGCTCGGTCGACTCGCGCTCAGCCCAGAACATATGTTTGGGGATCAGAAAAATCACCGGATCCTCACTGTGCATTGCGGTCCAGAGAAGACCCGCGGCATCATCAGGCATGCTCGGGACGACGACATTCAATCCGGGATAATGCGCCAGAGCTGACTCGTTCGCCTGGCTGTGCCATAGACTGCCACCCGGCAGATATGCTCCATAGGGTGCATAAAGCACCATCGGACATTTCCAATTTCCGAATGAACGCCAGCGCAAGGTGGAGATGTTGGTCACGATTTGGTTAAACCCCGGATAGATAAAGTCGATAAACTGCAGCTCAAACACCGGCCGTTTTCCGTAGGCGGCCAATCCGCAGGCCACACCGAGAATCGTCGATTCCGCCAGTGGCGAATTGAAAACCTGCTGCGGAAACTCGGTCGAAAGTTTCTGGGTTAGCCGAAAAACACCACCTTTGGGATCTTCAATGTCTTCTCCGAAAATGATCCGTCGATCGTCCTTCTCCAGACCCAGGCGCAGCGTCTTATTGATTGTGTCGCCGATGCGGTATTTTCCGGGTGGCAGAATTTCCTCGTCCGCGACCCGCGGCGGATCGCCAAAAACATCCGCCTGAAGTTCGCTTGGCGACGGATCCTCCGCTTTTTCGGCTTCGCTATATTCGCGCCGGACACGTTCCTTGATCTCATTGTCGAGCTTGGCGAATTCCTCGGCAGTGATCACGCCTTCTTCGATAAGTTTGTCTTTCCAGCACTTGAGCGGGTCGCACTTTTCCAAGCCGGCCAATTCCTCCGCGGCGCGATAGAGCTTTTGATCGTCCGTGCTGGTGTGACTGGAAAGCCGTTCCATCTTGATCCAGAAAAAGGCGGGTCCATTTCCCTGGCGGATTTTTGCCATCGCTTCCGCAGCGGCCTGATGCACTTCGTCGACGTTGCCGCCATCGATTTGCTTCCAATCACTTGGTTGAAGCACATCGATTGCGAGTGGATTGGTTTTCCGCGTCGGCGTGCTGATTCCGTAAGCGTTGTCTTCGACGAGAAACAGCACGGGTAGTTTCTTTTCCTTGGCGAAACAAACCGCCTCATAAAAATCTCCCTGCCGGGTCGCGGCGTCGCCCACCGTCGCCACCACCAGGCTCTGTTTCTGGTCCAGCTTCATGCCCCAGGCGATCCCGCAAGCCGGAAGAAGCTGCGACCCGGTCGGTGTCGGAACGCTCCAGATGTGAAGATCGCTATCGCTATAATGCGATGGCATCATACGTCCACCACTGCCGGTATTACGCTTGGCGAAGTATTCCAGCGCAAGTTGCTGCGTGGTCATGCCGCGGGCGAGGACAAGTCCGCGATCGCGATAGTACGAGACGATGTAATCGTCCGGTTCCGTCAACAAACCAACGGTGGCGAGAGCTTCGTGGCCCATGCCGGAGACGTGAAAATGTCCTTTGCCCTGGCGGTTCAGATTTTGCTCGCGCAAATCCGCGTGCCGGCTCTCCAGCATCAATCGAAGAAGCCGGAGTTTATCCTCTTTCGTCAGTTCAGCCGTCATGGGTTGTGATCTTGGAATGAACACGCGAGCACGGCATCTCGCCAACGGAAAACAACCGTGCTGCCTTTGCAATCCTTTTTGTCGGCGGACGTACGCGCCTCGCGTGCTCATTGCAGCGCCTCGCCGCAAGGCTTGGGAGGGGAGGCTGCGAGGGCAAGGCGCGCCGGGTGGATCGGCCCATCCGAGGCCGATGCTAAGCAATTCAGCGAAGCGGCTGATGCTGAGCGGTCAACTCCATGATCGTCGCTCTTCAGCGCGAGGTGGATCGACCTCTCCGAGGGCGATGCTAAATATTAGCGGCGTAGCCGTACATCCTTACCAACGCGCTCGGAGAGCGCGTTCCACCTTCACGTGGCATGCCCGGTCGTGTATTTCTCTTTCAAGTGAAGGATTACGTTGGTTTTCCACGTCGGCTACAGCATGTCTTTCCGGATTGGGTTGCCCCGGGGGCCGTCTTTCACATTCGGATTGGCTTGGATCGTGAGAAACATCAACGGGAGCTGACAAATCTTGGTCTGGCCGAATCGCTCCTGATCTCGATCATTGAATACGAACGAACCAATCGCTGGCATGTTCACGTTATGGTTCTGATGCCTGATCACTTGCACGCGCTAATCTCTTTCGCTCCGGATAAGGCGATGAGCAGCACGGTTGGAGACTGGAAGCGTTTTCATGCACGTACACACGGAATTACTTGGCAGGAGGGATTTTTCGATCATCGCCTTCGGAACGATGAACGTGGCGACCAACTTCAGGCAAAAGCAGATTATATCAGACGAAATCCTGTCGCCGCGGGCTTGTGTAAAGAAGCGGTGGATTGGCCGTGGGTGTATCCGAAATCTGAATGAGGTGGATCGGCCTCTCCGAGGGCGATGTTCGATATTAGCGGCGTAGCCGTACATCCCTACCAACGTGCTCGGAGAACGCGTTCCACCTTCGCGCATTCGCCGCGGATTTTCGATCGACAAATGGTAAGGTTCGCCTGGAATTTCATGTCGATGCAAAAGCCAGTAACAAAGCCACGAGAGAGCAGGGGAGTAATCGAGCAGTACCGGGAGTACTTACCCGTCTCCGAAAGCACGCCCGTCATCTCGCTTGGCGAAGGAAACACGCCACTGATCTTTTCGCCGCGATTGAGTGAGCGGATCGGTCGCGCCTGCCAGGTTTTTGTAAAGTACGAAGGTCTCAATCCAACCGGTTCGTTCAAGGATCGCGGAATGACCGTGGCCGTCTCAAAGGCGGTCGAACGAGGTGCACACACCCTCATTTGCGCGTCAACCGGCAACACGTCGGCGTCAGCCGCAGCCTATGCCGCGCGTGCCGGGATTCGGTGCGCCGTCATCCTGCCCGCGGGAAAGATTGCGAGTGGGAAACTTCTGCAGGCGTTTGTTTACGGAGCCAAAATCGTGGCGATTGAGGGCAACTTTGATGAGGCACTGCGAATTGTCCGTGAACTTGGGGAACGGAAAGATTTTTCCATTGTCAATTCAATCAATCCCGATCGGATAGCCGGGCAAAAAACGGCGGCGTTTGAGATTGTCGACGTACTTGGTGACGCGCCTGATTTTCATCTTCTGCCTGTGGGGAACGCCGGCAATATCACAGCCTACTGGGCGGGTTACCGCGAGTTCAAAGCGTGTGATCGCTCGACCAGGTTGCCGGCGATGATCGGTTTTCAGGCGGCGGGGGCCGCGCCCATTTTCCACAATCGCGTGGTGGACAATCCCGAGACGATCGCCTCGGCCATTCGCATCGGCAATCCGGCAAGCTGGAAACAAGCGCGTGCTGCCATCGAAGAATCACGCGGAGCCATTGACGTGGTTAGCGACAGGGAGATTCTCGATGCACAACTCTGGCTCGCGCGAAACGAAGGAATTTTTGTCGAACCGGCCAGCGCCGCGTCCATTGCCGGATTCTTCAAATGCTGCAACTCGGCCGCGGCAGCCTGTTCGTTCGCTGCGATTCCCGAGGGTAGTCGGATTGTCTGCACGGTGACCGGCCATGGCCTGAAAGATCCGGATGTGCTGACTGACCATATGCCGGCGATCATGCCGATCCGCCCGAATGCGGAGGAAGTGTTGCGTGCGATTGGACTGGGAAGATTGTAGCGGTGGTTGCCTGCCGCGCCGTAGCTTCAGAGAGAGGCGGGTGCCAACCACCGAAACTAAGAGAACAGGTGCTTGGCACCCGCCTTCGCATCGCTACGGCGTGGCGGGCAAGCACCCTCTACAAGCAAGCGAGTTGACAGCGACGCTGGTTGAGCGAAAACGATTCGGCTTCCTTTGCACTTGATCGCTTTCATTTCCATCACGTCAGCGCCATGCGTTTAATCGTCCAAAAATACGGCGGCACGTCCGTCGGCGACGCGAAGCGCATCAAAAATGTCGCGCAGCGCTTGATTGAAACACAACGCGAAGGTTGCCGTGTTGTGGCGGTGATTTCCGCCATGGCCGGCGTCACGGACAATTTGATCAAGCTTTCGAAGGAAATGTCGTCCGACCCGACCGAACGCGAGCTCGACATTTTGCTGGCCACCGGCGAACGCGCGGCGACGGCGCTGACCGCGATGGCCGTTAACGCACTCGGAGGCAAAGCCGTCTCGCTGACCGGTGCCGAAGCCGGAATACTGACCGATCGAACCCATACCAAGGCGCGGATCGGGAACATCAGCCCGCGCCTGATCCATGAACTGTTAGCCGACGATTACATCGTCCTCGTCGCCGGGTTTCAGGGACAAACGCCGGAAGGCGAAACGACGACGCTCGGCCGTGGCGGTTCCGATCTGACCGCGATCGCGCTCGCCGGCGCGCTCAATGCCGACGCCTGTCAGATCTTTACCGATGTCGACGGAGTCTTCACGTGCGATCCGCGCGTGGTGTCCGATGCCAGGAAGCTGGATGAGATCGCCTACGATGAAATGCTCGAGATGGCCGGAGCAGGATCGAAAGTGATGCAGTCGCGCGCGGTGGAATTTGCGAAAAAGTTCGGCGTCGAGTTTGAAGTGCGCTCGAGCTTCAAATCCATTCCCGGAACCGTCGCCAGGGAAGAGACGCCCAGCATGGAGGACGTGGTGATTCGCGGGATCAGCCTCGATCGCAACCAGGCGAAACTGACCATTGCCGGCGTGCCGGATGAGCCCGGAATCGCAGGCCGAATTTTTTCCAACATCGCCGCCGCGCACATCATCGTGGACATGATCGTGCAGAACGCTGCCATTAGTGGAACGACCGATATCTCATTCACGATTCACGAGGACGAGCTCGAAGACGCGCGCAAGATTGTGATGCCGGTGGTGAACGAAATCGGCGCGACACGGCTCAACACGGCCAGCGGCGTCGCGAAACTAAGTGTGGTTGGTATTGGCATGCGATCTCACTCAGGCGTTGCCGCCCGGATGTTCCAATGCCTGGGCAAAGGGCAGATCAACATTCAATTGGTCTCCACATCGGAGATTAAGATTGCCGTTGTCGTCGATGGCAAAGATGCCGATCGCGCCGCTCAACTTACGCACCAGGAATTCGGGCTCGTTCGTCTCGCGCCGACGGTCACAGCCGTTCGACCGTTGGAGTGATCTGAATCTACCGCACCGGATTCACGTAGAATTCGCCGGTGCCGACTACACGCATTTTGAAACCAAAGCCGCTGTGGCTCACCATGACTGGCGGATGATCCGTGATGTTAGCTTGCAATTTATCGTCCTTCATTGCCTGCTTCCAGGTTGTGCCGTCTTCGAGTTTGATAATCGTGTGACCGTTCAAACCGTAAAACGTTCCGTCGACCCGGGTAAAAATCTTGTCTCTGGTAAACGTTTTCTTCGTAGCTTCCGCGGCCGCCTTTTCCGAAGCTTTCGTCTCGGTCGTTTGCCGGTAACCTTGCAACCAGGCATCGAGACTCTTCAGTTCACTTGCGGAAAGTTTGTCGAGACCGGCTTTCTTAAATTCGTCGCCTGACATCATTTCCTGGATGCTCTTACCAGACCGTTCCAGCTCACGTGCACCGGAGGTTTCCTCGACCTCTTTCTTCTTCTTGGGTTTGTCGGGCTTTTGTTCTTCGATCGGAGTCGGCTCTGCCGTGACCGAGTCAGGAGTGATCTCAATGGCCTCCTGCGCGCTCAGACGGGGAAAAATTGCCATCAAAAGCAAAGCCGGGATGACAAATCGAATGCGGGACAACTTCATGAACGATAAGCGAAGCCGGAGGCTAGCATCAGTCCTCGAAGGGTCAAGGAGCGAGGCTCCATTCAGCCTTCAATCTAATAAGACGGGATGAAAGAGCCGGCTGGCCACAGGTCGATCCGCGGCAGGATCATTGGTGGTTTTTTCCAGCGGCGATGTTCCGGGGAGATTTGTAAGAGGGGCCGGAAGCGAAATAACGGTGATAAAACCCCAGAAAATCCAAACGCGTAAAGTGCGTGGAAATATAGAGTGCTAACTGAATATCAGAGCTTTAGCGCTATCGAGATCTATAAAAGAGAAGAACTCGTCAGGAGAAGTTCATGTCTCAGATCGAAATCCCTTCGGGAACCCGCTTCTTCGTCCAAACCGCCTAAGAAGACCGTCTCTGGCGCGAGACCGGCGGTGTGGCCCTTTGGGCGCGTCCTACGAAGTCTTATAACATCAGACAATATATGTCATCTAAAATCAAAGGGTAGTGTCTCACTCTGAATTTTCCGGCTTCTTTCCGTTAGGGTCCAGGTACCAAGGCGTCTCCGGGGTCTGCGGCGGATACCATTTTGGCGTCATCCGCTTTCGGTAGAACTTCGGGCGCTGGATTGGGCGTTTCTCGTTCCAATATTCGTCAACCATGTCGATCACGTCTTGAACCGCCCACACCTTGTCTGTAACTCCTGCGGCCAGCGCGGGAGTTGTTTTGGTCGTCAGATGCTTCCGGCAAAAGTTGTACATGAAAAAGTGCAAACCGAGCGCGTTAGTGTGATTCGACAGCTTTTTGGAGAATCCATTAGTTAGCCGAGTGAACCGCCGCGAGCACATTCTCAACGTCAAATTTGATCGTTCAACTAGCGACGTGCTCACCTTGTCCATGTCTGGATTTCCCGAGATAACTTTCTTTTCGGTGCGGATTACGATTTCTTCCCCATCGTCGTTTTGCCCGTAAATCTTCACTAACTGGGCGAAATCGACATCGCCAAATCCCGCTTGCACCGCAAAGCGATAAGCCGGGAGACCGTCAGAAGTTACTTGAACTCGTCCCTTGAATCGCCGCCCCAAGTCCAAGCAAAATTCCATTGCGGTCATGGCGCTGCGGTCCCCTACGAACCAAGCGGGTATCAGCTTGGTCTGCGGACAAAGCGCGGTCCACGTCCAAACATCGCCAACGTGGCTGGTGATCGCGTTTTTCTTATTCTTTTCGCGGCACCCCACAAAGGAATGAATTTCATCGAGCTGAAGCTCTGTGCATTTCAGATTGCGGAGCTTCCGATCTTGGTAAGCAGCGCAAGCCTCGCCGACTTCGCACACCAGTTTCGTGACGGTGTTGATGCTAACCCCAGCAATTCTCGATGCCGCCCTCATACTGTTCCCTTCGGAAATCATGCGAATTATCAGCACCCGTTTTGCGGTATCTAGCCGGTTCATGGCTCAATTCTCGTATTTTAGGGTATATTGTCAAGCATATATGTCAGTTTGACAAAAACGACGATTTTCGCAAATCGGGCTTGACTGGGTGGCTCGGGGTTGCAGATTATCTCTGCCAGCATGGATACCCTTAACCACCGGACCCCAGGGCAACTTATTCAGGAGCTGCTAGACGCACGCGGTTGGACCAAGCGCGTGCTGGCAATCATCCTCGGCATTAACGAGACGGCGCTCAACAAGATAATGAGCGGAGCACGGGCGCTAGACGCAGAACTGGCGCTGGCATTGCAGGACATATTCGTCGTCCCGGCCGAAAAATTCCTTTCGCTTCAACAGTCCTTCGATTTGGCGCAGGCCCAAATCATGTTTCGTCATGACTCTGGACGGGCAAATCGAGCGCAGCTTTTCGGGAACTTGCCTGTCGCAGAAATGATAAAGCGCGGTTGGATAGACGCGGATGACGTGAGGGACGTTTCCCAAGTCGAAGCCGAGCTGACGAAATTTTTTGGAGCCGAATCACCTGAGCAAATATTTCCCCACGCTGCTAAGAAAACAAAGGTCAATGGTCCGGTGACCCCCGTACAACTCGCGTGGCTGTACCGAGTTCGACAGATCGCCACCGAATTAATGGCGGCTCGTTATTCTCCCGCGTCAGTCGAAGCGGCCATTGAGAAACTGCGACCGTTACGCGCTGCCATCGAGGACGTGCGCAAAGTACCACGAATCCTTCAAGATGCCGGGATTCACTACCTCGTCGTCGAGTCTCTTCCCGGCGCGATGATCGATGGAGTTTGTTTTTGGTTGGATGAAGCGACGCCAGTAATTGCAATGACACTCCGCTACGATCGAATCGATAACTTTTGGTTCGTCTTGCGCCATGAGCTTGAACATGTCCTAAAGTTGGACGGGCAAGACGAAGCAATGCTCGACGCGGAATTGGAGGGCGAACAAGCGGGCGTCGGGGAAAATGTCCCTCAGATTGAGCGCGCTGCAAATACGGAAGCCGCTGAGTTTTGCGTCCCTGATCGAGATATGCGGCAATTCGTTAGTCGTAAGGCTCCGTTTTACCACGCGCAAGATATTGTTGGATTTGCGCGAACGATCAAGGTGCATCCCGGATTAGTTGCCGGACAGCTTCAGCATCGACTCAATCGCTACGACCGGTTTCGCCAGCATCTATCACACGTTCGCAGTTTCATTCTGCCGAGCGCGCCAAAAGACGGATGGGGCGACGTGTATCCAGTGGGAATTTAACCAAACCAAAAACAAAACAATGACTAGAAACCAACAAATACAAAACCTGTACCGGCTCTACAAAGAGCAAACCGGCACAGAAGACGTCGATCTAAAAAAGTTCGCCAAGTGGATGCAAAAGAAGGGCTGGAAAATGCCCATCCCCGCTGATCCTATCGATCTGCTTGCGAAGCGTCTTGCGGAGGCTCTACGCGAAGAAACGCGCAAGGACGAAACCACCGGCCTGCCGTACAAGGTTAACCTTAATTATTCGACAGATGGAACCGGACACGGCGTGTTCTGGATTGATGTCGATGAAGCGGCAAGGCATAAAGTCGTGAAGGCCCTCACGCAGCGGCGCGACCAAATGGTCGGCGACGCCTACCAGTTAACCCTGATTCAAGATCACTGGAATAATACGCATCCC
Source organism: Verrucomicrobiota bacterium (assembly GCA_041167085.1). Taxonomy (GTDB): domain Bacteria; phylum Verrucomicrobiota; class Verrucomicrobiia; order Chthoniobacterales; family UBA10450; genus DATFCK01. The sequence goes on along the minus strand of JBEEGV010000047.1, from coordinate 203,892 downwards.
GGTGAGCAGCCAATTCAGACGGAACTGGACTTCCAGCCAGATGTTAATTGGAAAAAGGCCGGGGGAGACGAACAGGCTCCAGCAGCCTAGCCGCCTTTCTTCCATCGCGCTGCCGCCGCCACTCTTGCGATTTCAGATCGCTTCTTGGCGGACAATGATTTCGCCCTGGCGGGACCGCCCTTTAATCCGCCGACCCGCCGCCTTCCGGGGCGCTTTGCATCCCCCGTAGCTTTCTGAACAACAGAGAGGGCCAGTTGCGCGAAGTCTTTCTTTGGCACGCGTCATTATACTTAATCTCGTGAATTTCGCAGAAGGAAAATCATAAACATTGCGCCTTCAAAAGCCATCTACCCATCCAGTCGGCGGAGCGATTGGAGAGATATTTGGTGGTGGATCTGGCAGCGCAGGTGTCGCAGGAGTGCCACGGGGGTGCTTCGGCAATGGCTGAACGGCAAATCGATTTAAAATGATATATTTTTTGTTCCATCTCTGTCCGCGAAACCTTCCGGCCGCGTCCCAAGCGTGCTGTCCGTCGATCCAGCCCAGATACTGGCCGTCGCGGGAAAAGATAAACCCGTTTGAAATGAACCCGAGATAGGTTCCGTTTGTTCTATAGATCGGTTCCGTCACTTGAAGTTTTTTTCTTGTTCTTTTTGCTCTTAGATTTCGCGCTTGGTTTGGACGCTGGCTTTGTTTCTCTGTGTTCTGGGATATAGGATGCGGGAACAGCGTACCCTATTCCAAGCTGAACATTTGAAATCAGAGCCTGATAAATTTCAACTAGGTCTATTCCATGCAGGGAGATTGCACCGAGGGACATCGCCTCAACTTTCGTAAGAAGATCTGACCGTTCTCGTCTCTTTGCATTCACCACTCCAAGAATTTCTCCCTTCATATTCATCAATGGACAACCACTGTTTCCGGCATTCACGGTTCCATCAATCAAATATGTTGTCACACCCAACGCGTCCACGGTAATCGCCGAGAGGATCCCTTGGTGAGTCGTAAGAGCCGCCAAGTTCAGAGGATAGCCAGAAAACAAAACCGGCATTCCAGAGCGAAGGGCTTTTACCGAAGCGGGACTTAGACGCGGCAAGGGTTTTCGATCACTGTCAATTTTTAGCAAAGCAAGATCGTGCTCAGGGTCCTGCAAAACGATTTTACCGCCATGGAAAACTGAGGTGTCTTCGTCGGTGAATCGGTAAAGAACGGATGTGCCTTTTTCTACGACGTGATTGCAAGTCACGAGAATACCCTGCTTCGAGTAGAGAAAACTCGAACCAGTGTTTAGGACGTTGCCAGCGCTATCAAGGCAATACACCTTGGCAACGCTTGGCGAAATTTTCTTAACGACCTCGGAACAGTCCATGGGTTGGTGCAGCCTGCGGAACGTGACCCGCTGCCGACAAGAGAGCCATCCCTTTACCGATTCAAGCACGGTCTGTCCAGCGGCATTTATGAAACCTACTTTTTACTAGAAACGAATAATTGGCGTCCGGTTTTTCAAACTGAGGCACTACCAATCAAAGGGTCTTGCCTCCGATTGGGTAAAGTAATTAGGTACTGGCCCCGCCTCTAAATACCAACTTCACGCAGCAGGCTACGCACACCGGCTGCTCCAATCAGTCGCATGAGAAAAGCGCCCTTTATTCACATTAATTACGACTACCAGGAGGGTCCGTCCTTGCAAGCCTCGCTGTTCGGTAAACTGCCGCTGAATTTCTCCGTCTCTGGTATGACACTCGTTTTAGTCATGTTGGCGATCATGTCCATCGCCACGTTTTTTATAACGCTACCCCACTAGATAAACCCTGGCTGTCGTTCAACACATGAACAACAACGGAATTGGCGGCAAAGCGCCATCTGCTGTGTTACATGATTCGTGGAAGATAAGGACGCCAGCCAGGAGGCCCTAGAGCAAGTCGAGAAAGCAACGGAGCCTGACCGTGCCAAAGGCGAAGATCTTCTTATGCCTTCTTATTGCGAATCAGAGCATCCTTGCCCAAGATGAAAACTGGGATTTCACCGATTTCGGCAGCAATTCTGGTCGCCAACGCTTCCGCGCTGCTCACTAAGTTTAGTAATTCGAGAAACTCTCTTAAGCCTTTGCTCCGGCGCATGATTCAAAGGCTCCACCAAAAGTCGCAGTCTCTCGTTACCCGATAGCTTTTTGTAGAACTCGCGGTCCGCTTTTTCCGCTACGGCAAAACTCCAAAAATGCTTTGCCTGTTTTGCATGACGCATTATACCCCGGGGGCAACCGGTTCCGAGAAAATTTGAAGCGGCCTGGCATCCCAACGCGGGTAGAGAGATTACTGTTTAACGCGGGCTGCTATGTGCGAATTCCCCCCGTGGAATATGAAAACTAGATTTTGATTGGTGGGTTCTGATGGCGGTGAGCTGGCCGCGACTTTGGCCTTCTAACGAGCTTGGGCTGAGTCACCTCTGAAGGAGCCGCGGTTGGGAGCGACCGTGAATGGAAGTCGTCGTGTAAAAAGTTACGCCGCTAACGTATTTATTATTGACCGCTGTCATACCGACTGTTAGTGCTGGGTTTTTCATGACAACCAACATCTTTAGCTATTCGAGAATAACTGTCGTTGCCGCGTTGCTCCTCTGGATTCCGGCCGCAAATGGTGCCGGGTTTACGCAAATTCCGCTGCCTGACGCCGCGTACACAGGCTCCACGAGTCTGATCCCGATAACGGGTATGGACGGCGACACTACGCTCACTCTATCCGATGCCTTTCTGACGGTGACGTTCTCCGCTCTTATGCAAGAGTTCACCGTGCCGACCACTTGGTCGAGTTGGGGTTCGCCTCCCGCAGTCGAGACGAGCACGCCCCGGGTTCTGTCGCCTGTCGACTTTATGAACGTCACCACGGTTACCTTGCTTTTCTCCAAACCTCTGAGCACTTTCGGGTTGGAAGCGGAACCCGATGCCCTCGCTAAATATGGAGCGTTTCCCGTTACGCTGGATTTCTTTAGCGGAGTAACGCTATTGGGGAGCGTCAGCAACTCGCTCGACGGGTCTAACGCCGCGCTTTTCGCCGCAAGTTCTATGACACCGATTACCAGCGTGACCCTGACAATTGCTGGAAACGCATCGGTCCCGGAGGGCACGGACCCTGGGATTGCTCAAATACGTTATGCACTGGCACCACCGCAGTCAGTTCCAGAGGGGGGCCCGTCCACCTGGCTCATGGTCGCCACTGTTCTCGCCCTGTTCACGGTCCATCGTTTCCGATACGCCCGGAATTAACGGCTCATCGGCCTTTTGGCTGGGCTGCTGAGAATGCGCGGAACCGACAGAATCGGATGGCGCGAGGCTGTTTGTTCCCGTTAGCTGATCTTGAAAGCGCCCAGGGGCCTGGCTTCGGGATGTGGCTTCTTTGTCAGGATGACTTTCTCCACATAGTCGCGGTATTCGTTCCCGAAAACGTACCCGCGTTCTTTCCAAAACTCTTTGCCGCCCGGTGAAGAAAGCAAATTCATAACGAGCAACTCCCAGCCGACCCAAAGCGGCGGAGACAATGCCTTTTCCCGCCACTGGTAAAAAGCGTTCTGCGAAAAAGATGTAAATGCCATGAAAGTCTCGATGAATCGCGCTTTCTCTGTTTCATCCAATGACGAGTAGTCTTTCAGTCCTTTGATCGCGATCCGGTTGAGCTCGGTATCGCCAGCCATGCTCATATACCAATCCGCATAATTATCGTGGACTGCTTGCGCGGTGGCAGAGCGAACGGCGCTCGTGTTCCCCTTAATCTGGAATCCAACGTAGAACAGCGAAATAACGACGGCGAGCGCGCCGATCACTTGCGCGAGATTACTCCAGTCCTGAAGCGTCATAAAATTGTGTGCCGAATAGCCGATCAGCTTCTATTTCTCACCGCAATCTGACGCAGCAAGACAGTTCCTACGAATCATGGGTTGTCCTCGTTCACCACAACGGGCGCTCCGCTGTCTTTGGCGAGCACGGCGTCGACGTCAGCGACGAACCCGGGAATGAAGCCCGTGTGTTTCGCGCTGCGCCACCAGGCTCCGCCGCGCACCGTCGTCAGCAAGCTGCACAGGAGTGGCCCAGCCGTCGCTTCGAAAGTCCCCTTTGGAAAGATACCGCGCTGGGTTCGTTCCCAAATGTGGAAGGAGGCCCAGGCATTTTCTTGCAGCATTTGCTCCAGCCTCAGTTGATCGGCGGCGTCGAGGGGACGCTCTCCGTGCAGGCCGGCGGTCATCAATTCGGCAATGTCGCGGTTTTTGGCGATGGCCATGCGGATCACCGTCCATTGCGCCATTGTGGAATTGTGCTCGTTGCGCTCGAGCGCGCCCGTATTTTGTTTGATCTGCAATCCGACAAAGATCAAAGACGCCAGCACGCCAACCGAGGCCACAATTTGCGCGAGATAGGATAATTGCTCGAACGACATACGGTTCAACTATTAGTACGGTTGGGCCCGATTACGCATAAACCTCTGCCATAGTGGCGAGGCGATATGGGCGTGGCAGTGTGCGAGCCGTGTCGGCGAATGTCACTTCCCTTTGAGTCCATCTCGAAAGCCAATCGCCTCCTGTTCCACTCTGACAGCGTCCATGACGGGAACCACCGGGCGCGCCTCGAATACAAAAGCAGGCAGCATCGAGCAGAACTTGTGAACCGCCAACGGATCGTCGCAATCCAACATCATATATCCGCCCCAGTCACCCACTCGTATCACAAACAACTCGATCTTGAAATTGGCGGGTGCCTTCCATTGTGTGAAAACTTCCAGAATCCGCTTCTGGGCATTTTCGTATTCTATCGGTGAACCTTGCGGCCGTTCGGACCAGCTGATCATGTATTTCATCGGTATTCTCCTTTATTGCGTTGATGTCATCGGAACGGTAATCGTTTAAACGGGCCTAACATGGGAATAATGCCGACAACTTTGCCGGTTATCCAGCGTATTGGCCGCCAACTCCAACTCTTCTCAAGTTCGACACTGACAGATTTCCGCCGCGTATTTAGTGCTGTTGCGGTCAGGGTGAAAGATCCAAAAAAGGATATGTCTCATGTGAAATCGGGATTCACAAAAGGCAATCTATAAATCCTTAGAATTCATTGACCTAAAAGGCCCGGGTCGAAAAGGTTAGCCAGTATCGTAACCGGCTGGGCGAGCCGGCACACGCGTGTTAAAAGCCCTAACCAGAATCCGTTAGTATAAGACGATACCTAGCAACCGGTTTCTAAAAAAGGCTTGTCAGCCGGTCTCCTGCCCGATTCAATCGAGGCGAGGACCGTCATTATGGCAAAGATACAAGTGAAATCAAAAGAGACGCTGGATTATCCAAAGCCGAGGAAGCCGCATTCATTCAAAGAAATTGTTAAGAAAATTCTGAAGGATGAAGACTTTGCGGAATTCATTCACGCCAAAGTTCTTCGAGCTCGCGAAGGTAATCAGTTCGCGGGCGATTCAGTCCATGATTATTTCTGGCCGACGCCCGAAGAAATGAAGGCCTTAAAACTACCGGCGGATTTGCTAAAGCGTACGAATGTTCACAGCAAATGGTGCACGACAACGTTCATGTTGATTGATTTTGCGGCGCCTGCCAAAATTTGGCGGAAGAAATAACAGCGAAAACATCGTTCGACAATCTCGCCCGCGCTTTGCGCCAACGCTGGCGCAGGCAAATCAAGGAGCTGCCACTGCGCCACACGCAATGGCACTATTCTCGCAGCTTTCGCTCCGACGACCCGATTCAAGGTTGGAAAATTCACGTCTCCGCCACAGTATTGTCAGCAAATGACGTCTTCGCGCGCGTGCGCGCCATCCTGATTGCGGACGACGTGTTGTTCAAGGCCCCGGCAAGCCTGGAACTGCTTGCCCAGCTCAACGCAGGCGTGGCCGAGTTTTCGCAAGTGGGAAAGTTTCTGACTGTTTATCCGCGATCGGCCGACGAAGCGGTTCAGCTCGCGCAAAAGTTGCACAAAGCCACGCGCGGCTTGGAAGGACCGGAAGTTCCGTTTGACGCGCGTTATCGGAAGCGCAGCCTCGTCCATTACCGGTACGGGGTATTTCGAAAAGACCCCAAGGCGCCGGCACGGTTCGATCTGGTCTTTGATTCAGCGGGTAAATCTCATCAAGATCGCCGCGCGGCGGGTTATGCCATCCCGCGTTGGTTGCAGGACCCATTTCGCAAAGCTGGCGATAATTTGAACGGAACACGTCGATCGAGCGCCGGTCCAATTGGGAGAGATTTTCTTGTCTTCAAAGTTATCACACAACGAGGCAAAGGCGGGGTTTACGAAGCAACGGACTTGTCATCGTCGCCCGCGCGTTTAGTGATTATCAAAGAGGGACGCCAGGATGGCGAAATCAGCTGGGATGGTAAAGACGGATTCGCGCGCGTGCGACACGAAGGCCGGGTGTTGCGGGAATTACGTTCAGGAGGAGTGCCGGTCCCCGAGGTTTACCGTGAATTTACTCAGGAGGGAAATCGCTACCTCGTGTGTGAGAAGGTGTCAGGCAGACCTTTGCTGCCGGCTTCGAAATTGCAACCAAACAAAGCTTCCTGGCGGCGTGCCCGGAGAATTCTCGAACAACTTGAAGGTTGTTTTTCTCGAATGCACGCTGTCGGATGGGTATGGCGTGACTGCAAGCCGTGGCATATTTTCGTTCATCGCGGCAAGTTGCGGCTTATCGATTTCGAAGGCGCTTGTCGCCCAGCGGAAAAACTGGTGTTGCCCTGGGGCTCATTAATGTATGCCCCAAAAGCAAGCTATGAGAGACTTGGGCGCGCGCCTGGAATGAAGGAAGATGATTACGCTCTCGGCGTGGTCATTTTTCAACTGACGACAGGAAAATTTCCTCCAGCAAGTTCGCAGCGTCGAAAGGCACTTTATCAGCGCGCCAAGTGTCCGGATTTTCTGCGAAACCGAATCGATGAACTACTTCGCTCTTAACGACCGCGAGGCAGACTGCGATTGGGGATCTCTCCTGGTAGAAAGAAACACTCTGAGCTTTGCGCTCGACGACCGGCAAAGGCTTTGCGACGATCCGATTGAGGAAACTCTCTGTAGACGCGTCTATGTCCGCTGATCCCAGCACGGATCTGGAGCTCGAGATCGGGCACGTCCTATTTATCGATATAGTCGGCTACTCGAAACTGTTGATCAACGAGCAGCGAGAATTGCAGCAGCAACTTAATCAAACCGTCCGCCGCACCGAATCATTTCTCAGCGCCGAAAAACAAGATAAACTCGTGCGGTTGCCGACGGGAGACGGGATGGCATTGGTTTTTTTCAATGACGCGCGATCGCCTGTTCAATGTGCATTACAAGTCAGCGAGGCGTTGTCTGGCAATTCACAGCTCCAAGTTCGGATGGGAATCAATACCGGACCAGTTAGCGGCACTACCGATGTCAATGATCGATCGAACGTAGCGGGGGCGGGAATCAACATCGCTCAGAGAGTCATGGCTCTCGGTGACGCCGGACATATCCTGTTGTCCAAACGCGCTGCGGAAGATTTGCTGCAATACCGGCACTGGCAATCGCAGTTGCATGATCTCGGTGAGTTTGAAGTCAAACATGGCCTGAAGGTGTCGATAGTTAATCTCTGCACGGATAAGCTCGGCAATCCCGACCTGCCGCAAAAGCTCAAACAGGAAAGGCGAAAACAAACCGCGGTTCGGCGCCTCAAACGGATAGCAATCGTGGGCTGCGTGGTTTTAGCCGCTGCCCTGTCTTTGGTCCTGTTGTTTTCTCTGCGCCGCCCGTCGCCCAGACCGAAAAGACTCGGAGCTCCGCTCGCGCCGGCGAAAAGCATTGCGGTTCTTCCTTTCAAAAATCTAAGCGACGACAAGCAAAACGTTTATTTCACCGACGGAGTTCAGGATGAGATTCTGATGGATTTGGCGAAGGTCGCGGATCTTAAGGTAATCAGTCGCACGAGCGTGATGCAATACAGAGACCCGGCAAGGCGCAATCTGCGTGAGATCGGTGAGCAGCTCGGTGTCTCTTACATTCTCGAAGGAAGCGTTCAACGTGCGAATAACCGGGTGAGGGTCATGGCGCAATTGATCGATGCCGGGACGGATACGCACGTTTGGGCGAACCATTACGACCGGGAGTTAGCCGACGTGTTCGCAATCCAAAGCGAAATCGCCAAGGCCATTGCGGATCAGCTTCAGGCCAACCTCTCGCCTGCGGAAAAGGCGGCAATCGAACAGCCGCCGACCGATGATCTTGTCGCTTTTGATCTCTACAGCCAGGGCAAAGCTCTTCTGCTCGGCACGTCCTTCAGCGCCCGAACGAAAGAGATGCTTCTTCAGGCCATTGATCTGCTCGATCAGGCCGTCACGCGCGATCCAAAATTCTTTCTCGCCTATTGCCAGCTCACTTACGCCCACGACATCATATACCTGACAAATCTGGACCACACACGCGCTCGGCTGGATTTGGCCGACGCAGCGGTCAATGCAGCTGTCCGACTCCGACCGGATGCGGGCGAGGCGCATCTTCTCAAAGCAGAGCACCTTTACCGTGGTTACCTTGATTACGATGGCGCGCGCGCAGAAGTCGAACTAGCGCGACGGACACTTCCCAATGATCCGCTGGTGTTCGAGTTGGCAGGTTTCATCGACCGGCGCCAGGGCCGCTGGGAGGAATCCACCCAAAATTTTGAACGTGAGATCGACCGCGACCCGCGCAACATCTATATCCTCCAGCAAATCGCGCTCACCCACCAATTGCTCCGCCGTTACCCCGAAATGGCGGCTGTTCTAGATCGCGCCCTCGCCATTAAGCCCCGAGACGTGGATACCCGGGTAAGGAGCGCCTTGATGGAGCTCGATTGGCACGCCGATCCTCGGCCGTTGCACAAAACAATCGAAGCGATTCTAAGGGAAGATCCGGCATCGGCGCCCACGCTGGCCGACGCCTGGGTCTTCCTGGCTCTTTGCGAGCGCGACGTGACAGCCGCCAAAAGAGCAATGATCGCGCTGAAGGATAATGCCATTCGAATAGACGCACTTCTTCTAAACCGCGCTGCTGTTGAAGGACTGGTTGCCCGGCTTCAGGGAGATGCCGCGGGGGCGCGCGAAGCGTTTACGACGGCACGTATCCGGCAGCAACAACTGGTTGATGCCCAGCCGGATTATGGTCCGGCAGTCTGTATGCTGGGGTTCATTGATGCCGCTCTCGGAAACAAAGAAGCCGCGCTGCGTGAAGGACGACGCGCGATGGTGCTCTTACCACCCTCGCGCGATGCCATTAATGGACCGCATATTGTTGAATTCTTCGCCATTATTTGCGCCTGGACCGGCCAGAAAGACCTGGCGTTACAGCAATTGGAAACCGCGACGCAGCTTCCCGGTTGGTTCAGTTACGGCCATTTTCGCCTGCAACCGCTTTGGGATCCGATTCGCGACGACCCGCGTTTTGAGAAAATCGTTGCCTCGCTCGCGCCGAAGCAATAACGATTTCGCGAATGGTGACAGGGAATAGGATGCGCTGCGCAACCACTCCCTGCCCGATCGGAGCCTGTCTAAATGCTAAAACCGCATTCTTCACACTCGCTGAACAATCAGTGGTGGCGACTCGCCGTCGGTGAATGGATCGCTCTGACGTTTTCGTTCCTCGGTATCGTCCTGCTTTTCTCCCGCTTTTTTATTTCGGCGGCACATGCTCGATTATCATTTTCAGCACACCTATTCGGTGGCCGCTCCCGAGTTTATCGGGTCAGCACTCGGTCTGGCTAACCCCGGTCCTTGTTCCTGGAAATAAGATCCAGATCTTGAACAATGGAGACGAGTATTTCCCCGCAATGCTCGAAGCCATTCGGTCTGCGCGGCAGGCCATCCATTTCGAGACGTTTATTGTTTATCCCGATTCGACTGGCGAACAATTCCGCGACGCGTTCTGCGAACGCGCTGAAAACGGTGTTGAAGTTCGGATCCTCCTCGATGGCATCGGGTCAGGCTGGCGACTGAAGAATTCCAATGTCCGGCTGATGAAGAAGGCCGGCTGCAAGTTTGCCTGCTATCATCCTACTCACTCGTGGCGGGTTGATCGGACCAACCGGCGCACTCATTGGCGTGACGTGCATTTGCGGGTTGACGGTCCGCTGGTCGCCGAATTGCAATCGGCTTTCCAGGAACATTGGAACAAGACCTTCGGCGAAGCGATTACCGGATCGAAGATGAACAGGGAGATTCGTTGCTGATTGCGCCAACCGACTTCCGGAACGATTCCTGCACCATATGCTGGCCACCAGGAACGCGACCTGTTATGCACGATCCATGAACAGAAACATCTTCTACATTATCGGAGTCATTGTTGTCGTCATCATCATCCTCAAAGTGCTCCACATATTTTAGATAAAGGCCTTTTGCGGCGTGCAGCGATACTGGATTTCTCTTAATTCCTCGCCGGCTGCCGCTGCTTATTGGCGACTCGATGGATCAGCCGCGCGACGGGGAAGCGTGAAGTGAAACGTGCTGCCCTTTCCGAGTTGCGACTCGACCCATATTCGTCCCGGATGTTCTTCCACCATCATTTTGGCAATGTAGAGTCCAAGCCCTATGCCGCGACGATCCTGGGTGCCGATCTGTGAGAAACGTTCGAAGATGGTCTTAATCTTCTCCGGGGCGATTCCCTCTCCCGTATCTTTCACTGAAACCACCACCTCTTTACCTTCCGGACCGCTTCTCCTGCAACTAAGACGAATTTGACCTTTAGCCGGTGTGAATTTAAGGGCGTTTCCAATCAAATTGGACAACACCTGCAGGATGCGGCTTCGGTCGCATACGACGTAGCCACATTCGCCTTCAGGTTTTGCGCTCAAGGTTATTTCTTTGGCAGCGGCGTCTCCGGTGAATTCCTTTACGGCTTCCTCAATGATTTCGCCGACGTCATGCTCCTCGTAACGGAGTGTTAATTTGCCCGCAGCTATTCTTTCGATGTCTAACAGATCTTGAATGAGCCGAAGCATTTCGCCAGCGCTTCTATTTATTGACGAGGCGAGCTCTTTTACATCCTTCGGCTCTTCTGGCGCTTCCAACAGATTCTGCGCCGCCATTGAAATGTGATTGAGTGGGTTCCTTAAATCATGGCTTACGATAGCGAGAAATTCCTCCCTGGTCGTGAGAGTCGCTTTGGTTCGTTGATGGCTCGCTTGTTCCTGTGATAATAATTCAGCGGAAGATTTGGCGGATGCCTGATGATGGCTCCGTCCCATCTTCGTCGCCGCATCAGTTCGGAGGCGCTCGGCTCCGATTGCTTCATCCGTGACCTCTCTTTCGACGCGCAGTCTTTCATCTCCTTCAGCCTGGCGTCGTGCGCCGCTTCTTCCGATATCCGCTCTCCCCAAATCACGGGATGCGTCTGAATCGCTTCGACTTTGAAATTTGGCCTTGTCTGCTTCTACTCGTTCGGCATCCCGGTTTAAGTCCGCTTGGTGCTCAGATAATGAATCTGAGTCGCGCCGCGGATCGCCGGTCTTGGCGCGTCCACCATGGCGGCTCGCATCGGTGTTTTTGCGCTCGCTTTGTTTTGGAGAATCTTCTTCCGGTGCCATTTCCTTTACCCGTGATGTTGCGAGAGAAGGACTAATTATAGCGATAAATTAATGGTTCATCCAGACTATTAAGTGAGAGAAGCCGCGTGGAGAGTCCATGGGTCTTGGAGTTGATTCCATGGAACTGACGTTAACAATCGCGTAAAACGAAGCTACGGCAGGATGACGCGATAAAAGCGCTGCGCCGAGCTGAACCCTCCTGTTTTCATGCCGTCATCCGTCCACGACTCAAGATTGCCATCGCCGGTAATGTCAGGTGTGATCGATTGCCAGGCATCGGTGAGATTGTTCGTCCACTGGACGCGATAGATGAGGCCAGGTTGGCTTTGCCATGTGATCGTAAAGTTCGTGGAGGTCTGCGCCACCTCTTCAATGATGATCTGCGAATCAGCGCCCGGGATTGCGTTCAGGACAAACAGGTCACTCAAATCCTGCGCAGTCGCGGCGCCTCCCAAAAGCGGGGTGACTCCGAAGATCTTTTGCAGCGTCCGCAAGGTGGAGCTGTGTGTGTAATGAATGGTATTACGATAGCCAACTCCCTTGGCCAGGGGCGAAAGGACAATCATCCCAATCGGTCCGTCACCACTGGCCGCTTCGTCCCAGGTGATGAGGACGAGCCCATTGTTGAGGTAGGCGTCCGATTGCAGAATCATTGGCAGGTTATTCTGGAGCCACGTATCGCCTTGCGCGACCGGGTTGTTCAACGGCGCCGCCGAGTCATGCATGTCGTTGACCAAATTTGGTGTGATAAAATTGTATTGCGCGACCGCGTGATTCGCGAGGTCATTGGCCAGCTCCGTAAACGGCCGCATCACGGTGGTGCATCCGGCGTTAACGACGTCATCGAAAAATACAAAAGGATTATGCTTGGGGGCGTAGGGATAAGCATTTGCCGTCGGGCAGTTCGTTCCGGTGATGTTTTCCTGGTAAGTCCTCCACGAGATCCCGGCATTTTTTAACAGAGTAACCAAATGGTTCGTCGTCGACTGATGGTTTGTTGAAGGCAGTTTGTCGTTCGTAATGCCGAAATTGGTGCCGGCTTCGAGCCAGAGATAGTTCGGTTCGCTCGGGTGAATGCCGGGTGGGTTATAATATTGATCGGTGTAGGAGGCGATCGGCAGCAGGGTATTATTTATGTACGGCGCGGAGGCGCTTCCCTTGATGCTCGACCAGTTGTGGTTCTCCATCAGAATGATGAAGACCGCGCTGTTAGAATCGATCCCCCCACCCTGGAGTTTTGGCCCGCTCGCCAGCACCAAAAGAACGCCGATCGCCCCGATAAACCCTGCTTTCACCATAACCATGTACGGTAAATGCGGTTGTAGCGCTAGCGGTGTTATGAAACGTGATTTACGTGGCCGCAATCGTCGGGCGACAATCCCCCACTCTATCGCGGCGCATTATTCAGGCGGCAATGAGGCGGAAGGCGAAAAGCAACAAACCAACAGTGAGAATTTTCAATCTGCTCTTTTAGTTGGCGTACTGGCAATTCTGTCGCTTGCCCAGCGGCCGCGGAGGAGATCGAGAATCGGCAGGTGATCGTGAACCGCGGATGCATCTCCACTTTGAGTGTTACCCATGTCCTGCCCAGAAGTGTTACCGATGTCCTGGCTGCGCCCTAGCGAGGACGCAATTGGTCACGAATAACGGATAACGAATAACCTACAACCCACCGCCCCGTTAGACTTCGCTGCCCACGACTAGCTTTCTTTGCTTGTTCGATCGCGAGAAAACTGTGTATCCGAGAAGACATCCCAGCATGGTCAAGGATGTCCAGCGGGAGCGCTGTTGGAAATAATGGTCTAACTCCCTCCTTTGAACCTCCAGAAGCTTCACGCGCTCACGGGACGCTCTAAGTTTATCCTCAGCTTTTTTCTTCTGGTCCTCGACACGCTTAAGGCGATCCAGGGACGTTGACGCTTCGCTCTTTGACGTCTCAGGCGCCGACAGACGCGTGTTGTCATCCAGTGCTGGGTTGTCATTTATTAATTGAACGTCGCTCCGAAAAGGCTCTACCGGTCGTGGAAGGTCCTCTCGCGCAATACTGCTGAAATCGAGCTGTGAAAGCTCAATGGCGTGCTTGCTTCGAAGGGCCTCGAGTCGTGAATCGTCGGCGATGGAAAAGACCACTAACACAAGGAAGGCCGCGGCCATTGCTGTTGCGGCTTTGGGAAACCAGCGTGCCGTTCTGGGAGACATATCGTGAGGCCTGACGCATGATTATGCCGTCATCTCGACGGTGATCCAGCCTATTAACGCCAACTCCGAATTTCTTCCAAGTTCGACACTGGCAAATTTCCACAGGTATTCACTGTTCTTGGACAAGGGTGAAACATTCCCAAAAATATGTCATGTGAATCACGCGACAACGAGAGGGGGTAATTCGACCGGGCCCGCCGATTGTGCTACTGAATAGCGTGATGTTTGGCAAGATCACGGTGGCTGTTGCAGTCGTGCTCGCGCTTTTTGCAGCGACCGTTCGATTGCCGGCTACGCCCTGCTTGGTTACGAACACGCCGAATGAAGAAGCATGTCAGCCTGATTGTTGTGCAAACAAGGCTTGTTGTGCCACCTCGCATGACCGCACAGGACCTCCGGTCCAACCGGTTGCCAAGTCGAATCCTGATCAACAGAATATCGCGACTCTTCACGCGACGATTGCTGTTGCCATGCCTGTTCAAGTTGCGAACCCGCCGCAACTTGTTTCAAACGTAGAGTGGCGAGGGCATTCCCCTGCCCCACTCCAGTTAATCTGTATTCGTCTCATCTGACCTAAAGAGCGTTAAGCCGGAGGTGTGCCCATTTATCGGCATGCCTGGACTTCAATTCAGCTCTTGGGTCAATGAAAACATCTTATCAATTATTCTTTTGCTTAGTTTCAGCCTCGATCGCCAGACTGCGAATCGCGAGCGTTTCACGTGCGTTTTTAGTCAGCGCCTTTTTCTGGAGCTCTGCCGCGCCGATGCAAGCCAAGCCGCTTTCCTATGTCGGCGGAACGATGGTGATGCAGGAAAACGATGAAACCGGTTACACGCTATCCATCGACTACACGTTCGATCCGCATTTCGCGCTTGGGATGTATTCGAAGTACGAGATCGGCGGGAATGATTTTTGGGTAACGGGACCGCAGCTCAACTCGCTAATAAAGAGATGGAATTTTCCGGACGGGCAGGGAAACATTTTCAGCATGACGGGCGCAGGAATGGCGCGTCAGGGTAGCAACACCCAGCCGGCCGCGTGGGCCGCGTTACTGGCCGATTACGAAACGCGCCGTTGGTTCTTTTCCTATGAACCGCGGCTTATGTACGCGGGAAACATCGAGAAATCCTTTTGGCAACGCGCGCATGCGGGATTTGCGCCTTATCTGGCCAATTACGATGAACTAAACACCTGGCTGCTAATCCGAGTGGATCATCATCCGGCAAAGAACGATCACTTCGTGGCGACGCCATTGGTGCGGTTCTTCTACAAAACAATTTGGTTGGAGGTGGGATACAGCAGCAACAATCACGTCATGGTCAACTGGACCGTGCAATTCTGAAGAAAGGAAAACACTATGCGTCACACTCTGTTAGTTCTTGTTATTCTGGCCGGGATATCGGGCTCGGCCTTCGCGGAAACTATCACTACCACGGTCAATGGAATGGTCTGCGCCTTTTGCGCCACCGGTATCGAAAAGACATTCCGGAAGCAGCCTGAGGTGGCGAGCGTCAAGGTCGACCTACCCAGGAAACGTGTCATGATTACGACAAAACCGGGAAAGACGCTCAGTGATGCGAAGATCAAAGAGGTCGTTACGTATTCCGGCTACACAATGGGGAATATCGTTCGGGAAAAGTGATTAAGAGCAAAGGCTCACTACTGCCCGACAGCCGCAAGACATTTAGCAAACGCAAACGCCTAACAGCGACATTCACTGGCCCCGATTTGCAGATGGGTGTTTAGGAATTAGGAATGGGCGGTCGGAGTCGCCGTGGGCGTAGCAGTCGGAGTCGCTGTCGCAACTGGAGTTCCAGTCGGCGTGGCGGTTGGCGAGGCTGAGGCCGTGGGCGTCGGAGTTGGAGTGGCCGTCGCCCTTGGAGTTCCAGTGGCGGTTGCAGTAGCTGTCGGCGTCGCCGTTGGACTTGCGGTTGCTGTGGGTGAGGCTGTCGGCGTGCCGGTTGGCGTAGCCGTCGGTGTCGCCGTGGCACTTGCGCGTGGGGTCGCCGTCGCTGTTGGCGTCGCAGTTGGTGAGTGATGCGGATTGTGCTTGCCCTTCTGCCAGCCGTAATGGTTACCCGGTGGAGTTGATTCACCCGATTCGGTCGCAGTCGGAGTTGCGGTTGGCGTTGCTGTCGCTGTTGGCGTTGGAGTGGGTGTCGCTGTTGCCCTCGGCGTCGATGTCGCCGTTGCCGTTGGCGTCGCAGTGGCAGTCGGCGTTGCGGTCGGCGACCCTTGGCGTTTATTTCGGGCCTTTTCCGAGGTGTCTCTTCCGAATTGAGAGTTTTGTAGGCCTTGATTGCCCGCGCTGTTAAATCCGTTATTGGTCATCGGCTGTCGACCGCGGCCTGAACCTTGCGCCTGTGCGGCGACGTACATCATCAGTGAAAGACATCCAACAGCGGTAATGGCGATGGTATTTGAGCTTCGTAATTTCATGTTTCCTATCCCTCTCTTGTCAGTTTCGTTTCCCTTGATTGTCGGATCCACCAACCCGGTATATTGGCGCAGTATTGGACCTAACTAATTGATGTTGTGATAGATACACAGTATTTGACAAACAAGGACGGCTAAAGCCGTCATGGGTCGTCCAGTTTTCATGGATTTTCTATTAAGTCAATCATTTTGTGGAAAGATCTTGGATGCGTGAGAGTGATGGTGAGTGGTGTCCACACGGTCTTGTGTGAAATCCGCTGTGGTGCCGACTGGGTGCGGCACTTAAGAGAAAGCCGGATCTGATGTCCGTCTTTACCGGTCCGATCGGTTGTTGGAAGCTACCCTAGCCTGAAGGCCTGTTTGGGTGGCGGCGCCCCGGATCCCTCCGCCGTCCACATTTCGACCGCGCCTTGATCGAACGGCAAGCGCGTGGCCCCGGCAAAGCAGAACACTGCCCGGCCGCTGGTGACTTCCCTGATCGCAAAATGCGGCTCGCAGCTGCGAATCTCGAACGAAAGATGAAATCCGACCGTGCTTAAACGCGCGTTGGTCCTGTCCACCCAACGCATAAACAGATCCGGGGTAAATGCGCTCATGTCGCGCCGCATCACTGATTGCGCCGTTTGGCGTGCAGTCTCACTTTTTTTGGAACCGGTCATGGGTGTTGGTAATTAGCAAGAGAAATGCCGGATAGGCCGGTTGATACATTAGTCACACCCCTCTCCCAGCCATCGCACCTGATTGAAACGTTTGTGAAATCAGGAGGAGTCAGATAGGAAGACACTCCCACGTAATTCGATGCCTAAAAGACCACGCTCCTCACATTGGCTCAATGACCGGCTCTGGAGACTCGCCATCGGCGAATGGATTGCGCTCACGCTCTCTTTTCTCGGGATCGTTTTACTCTTCTGCCTCTTCTTCCTCCGGCGTCACACGCTCGATTATCACTTCGACCATGCTTTTTCCGTGCATGATCCGGAATTTATCGGATCTGCGCTCGCCCTCGCCAATCCCGTCCTGGTCCCGGGAAACAAGATTCAATTGTTAAACAATGGGGACGAATATTTTCCGGCCATGCTTAAGGCGATTCGAGGTGCGCATAAGACCGTTAATTTCGAAGCGTTCATCCTTTATTCGGATGAAACCGGCGAACAATTTCGCGATGCACTCTGTGAACGCGCACAACACGGCGTAGAAGTTCGGGTCCTGGTCGATGGCATCGGTTCGGGTTGGCGCCTGAATAATTCCGACGTTCGAATGATGAAGAAGGCCGGCTGCAAGTTTGCTTATTATCATCCGACCCACTCATGGCGCGTTGACCGCACGAACCGACGCTCGCATCGCCGGATCCTTGTTATTGATGGAGTCATCGGTTTTACCGGAGGCGTCGGGTTTGCCGATAAATGGTCGGGTCATGCCCAGGACAAACTGCACTGGCGCGATGTGCACCTTTGTCTCGAGGGACCATTGGTCGCGCAGCTCCAGGCCGCGTTCCAAGAACATTGGAGCAAGACGGCCAGCGAAGTATTGACTGGAGCCGGTCAATTTCCTCCGCTCCGATCCAGTGGCGAACTGCACGGGCAGATCGTGACTTCGCGCTCTTTCTCCATGGCTCCCATCCCTCTTGTCCAGGCGGTAGGGTTCACCGCAGCGGAGAAACGAATTTGGATCACCAATTCTTACTGCACTCCGACCGATGATCAGGTCGAGCAGCTGGTCAAAGCAGTGAAACGCGGTGTCGATGTGCGCCTTCTCCTGCCCGGGCCGAACAACGATCAACCCATGACCAAGTCGGCCGGCCGAGCCGCCTACGGCCAGATGCTGGGCGGTGGAGTCAAGATCTTCGAATACCAGCCAACCATGATCCACGAAAAATCCATGGTGATCGATGGCTCGTTCTCCATGGTGGGTTCATCGAATTTCGATGCGCGATCGTCGGAAATTAACGAGGAACTCGATGTCGTGGTTTACGATCCTCAATTCGGACACGAAATGGAATCGATCTTTGAAAACGACCTGAAACAATCGCGCGAGTATACCCTCGAGCAATTCAATAAACGGTCGTTGTGGGAACGCACAACCGAGTGGGTGATGCTCCCGTTTCGTTCCCAGTTATAAACTTGCAACTTGCGGTCGAGGCGGACGGGCAGCGATAGTCGTAGCGTGACCGGAATCTGTAACCGTGTTCTGCCCGAATCTGTAGGGGAAGCTGCCTGTCGCGCCGTAGCCTTGTGCGAAGGCTGGGTTAGCTTCCCTCGGGAAGGCAACGCATTCCCCTACAAAACCAGAATCATTTCGAGCAGAATGGTATTAGGCCAATGACAAGCCCCCATCAGTATTTGTTCATCGTCGTCTTCAGCGCCGTTGCGATTGTCTTTCCCTTAGCGCCGCTCGGCCTGGCTTGGGTCTGGCGTCGGTTCTTCCAACCGCCAAAACCGGGAATCCAAAAGAACGCCACGTATGAATGCGGCGTCGAATCGATCGGCGATGCACACGTCCAGTTTCGTTCGCAGTATTATCTTTACTGCATCATTTTCCTGATCTTCGACGTCGAAGCGATTTTCCTCGTCCCCTTCGCGGTCGCTTTCACTCGTCTTGCGGTAGGGGCGTTTGTCGCCATCCTGGTTTTCCTGCTCCTTCTGCTTGAAGGCCTCGTCTGGGCCTGGAGCAAAGGATGCTTGAACTGGGCGCGGTGAGCGGAGGTGGAGTAACGGCGTATTGGAGTAGTGGAGTGATGCACGAAAGCAAACGCTCAACATTCAACACTCAATGGCGGAAGGCATCGCGATGCCAGTATCCAGCATCCAGGGTCTGGCTGAAGCGATCAAAAGCGTTACATTGTTACAATGGTGATGCCTAACGCTGGGAGTAGAGAGCCCATCGACGAAGGCCTTCGCAGCGAGCTGCAGAGGCAGGGAATCTGGGTGACCTCGATGCAGGACCTTTACAATTGGGGCCGGCGCAATTCCATCTGGCCGCTGCAGTTCGGCCTGGCCTGTTGCGCCATTGAGATGATCGCCACTGCGGCATCACGCTACGATATTGCTCGTTTTGGTGGAGAAGTATTCCGACCGTCGCCGCGACAGGCTGATCTCATGATTGTCGCCGGCACCGTGACCAAGAAGATGGCGCCACAAATCGTGCGCCTTTACAACCAGATGCCCGATCCGAAGTACGTGATCGCGATGGGCGCGTGCGCGATTTCGGGCGGGCCGTTCAAGCAAGGCTACAACGTGTTGAAAGGCGTTGATCGTTATATTCCGGTCGACGTTTACATTCCGGGCTGCCCACCGCGTCCGGAGGCGCTGCTGCACGCGTTCATGGAGCTGCAACACAAGATCGACGACCAACAATTGACCGGCGCAGGCAAAGCCGAATTCCTGAATGCGAATCAACCCAGCGAGTATCCGGTCCCCGCCTTCGGCGCACACGATCTGGAGCCTCCGTCGAATCCGGACCTGTTTCACCCGCCGAGCGTCGGGGAAAAGTTAAAAAGTTAAATGGGTTATAATTTTAGAAAGAGAGCAAGGCGTTTCCACTCTGTAATTCCGTTTCAACGGTGTAACGATTTAACGATGTAACGGTTTTCAGGTCATCCATGGACTCCCTCGATCAAATCAAAGCGCGCATCGAAGCCGCGGTCCCCGGCGCAAAAATCGAGATCATTCCCAACCCGGGTCCGGCAAATCAGCCGTCGCTTCTTATCGATCATGAACACGCGCCGGCGGTCGCACAGTTTCTGCGCGATGATTCCGCCCTGCACCTTGATCACTGCTCGAACGTTACCGGTGTCGATTGGCCCGAGCGCACGGTGAAAAAGACAATCAAGATCAAGACGGTCGTGGATGGTGTGGAAAAAGAGGTCGATCAAACGACCGAAGACAAAGTTCCCGGCTACCTCGAGGCCGTTTATCACCTTTATTCAATGAGCCTGAAGCATGGGCCGGTCATTATTCGAATGCGTACGGCCGATCGCGCACAAGGCGTGACGCTCCCGTCACTCACGCCCATCTGGCGGAGCGCCGAATTTCAGGAACGGGAAATCTTCGATCTCTACGGAATCCGATTTCAAGGACACCCGGATCTGCGGCGTATCCTGATGTGGGACGAGTTTGAAGATCATCCGATGCGGAAGGATTATCGGGAGCCGGACGATTACGAATACGAGCCGACGCCGCATGATGAAGTACTCGAGAGAGCAAAGCAGCACCACAGCACCCGGCCGCAAGTGGACGGAGCGGAGAAACTCACGGAGGGGATGTGAGACGTTGAATCGTTACAACGTTAAAGCGGTGGATGCCGACCATACGCGGGTCGCAAAATCCGCTTGTAACAATGTAACTCTTTTAACCTGCTCTGTTCACGCTGCAACGACGGTGGCCGGCTGCGCTACCGTCGCGCGCCGGGTGATTTCTTCCGTCACTTCGTTCGCGTACTCTTGGAGCAGGCGCTTTTCGCGGGGCGTGACCTGGCGGGGCTTGGTGTCCAGGATGCAAAGAGAACCAATCGGCTGCCCGTTAGGCGCACGCACCGGCACGCCCGCATAGAAACGCAGGCCACGTTCCCTGAGCAGCGGGTTATTGGCAAAGCGGCAGTCACGCGCGAGATCTTCGATCACAAGCATTTCATTGCGGGCAACGGCGTGTCCGCAAATCGACACGTCGCGGGAAGTGTGGCGCGCCAGGGCCAGATCCTCCGGCAGGCCGGTCTGGCTTTTGAAAATCTGGCGATCGTGATCAATGAGCGTAAGGAGAGCGATTGGCACCTCGAAGATGCGCGCGAGTTTCGCCGTAATCCGGTCGAAGATCGCCTCGGCTTTCGCGTCGAGCAGCTGGGATTCGGCCAGCGCGCCGAGGCGCTCTTCTTCATCCTCCGGGATCGGCGCGGGCACCATCGCATCGGTAATCGGTCGAGCGAATTTGGAGATCTGAGCTACGGCGTCGGCCAGTGAAACCACGACTTCGTCGGCGCCGGAATCGCGCAGGCGATTGGTCGCTTCGGAAACTCTTTCCGTGACGCCCCAGAGACCGACCGCAATCTTGAGCCTGGGAAATCGCGTGCGCAGTTTCATACACAAGTAGCGCGCGTGAATTACGGTCGATGGCACGACGACCGAAATGCAGACGACTTCTGCGTCGTCCTTTTCTACGATGTCGAGCAGCTCGCTCGCGTCGAGTTTAGCCGACGCATTCTTAATGTCGAAGCCATGCAGTTGAAGCAACTGTGCCAGCATCACGCCGGCGAGCTCATCGCGTTCGGCTCGTGCCGGCAAACAATAAACCCGGCAACCGAACGAGCGCGCGAGTGCCGGGATGCGCTCGGCCTCGGTTTTTTCGGCGTCAAATTGAGCGACGACCGCCGGGCGGCTGGCCAGATCTTGCAGGATATCGCGCAGGTTCTTTTTGACCTCGACTAATTGCTCCTGGTCAAGCGATTCCTGCCTGGCATCGATCTCCGCGATGGTGATGACCGGGAGCAGCATCGAATCGTAAAGCGTAGTCAGCGAGTTCGCCTTTAGGTACGCGTCCACCAATTCCATTTCATCCTGTTCGCCGGCGGTCAGAAGACGATGGTAACAATCTTCCGCCGGCGTGAGCGCTTCCTCATCACTGAGCAAGACACTGAGAAAAGAAAGGCGCGGGGCGTGCCGTCCCATGACGACGAGGCAAACGGTGAGCGGCGTGGCCAGGACCAAACCGAGTGGTCCCCACAGCCAGGTCCAGAAAACGGCTCCGACAATGAGGGCGATCGATGAAACGCCGGTGTGTTTGCTGTAAAGCAGCGGCTCGAGAAAATTATTGAGAGTGAGTTCGATCCCGCCGAAAAGCGCGACCGTCAGAACTGGCATCGTCCAGTGGGGCGAGACGGCAAGAGCGAGGAGCGTGGGGAGAATGGTCGCGATCCACGGCCCGACGTATGGAATAAAGCGCAGCACGGTGCCAAGTGCGCCCCAGAGCGCGGCGTTGGGCACACCGATAAAATAAAGACCGATCGCGATGCAGCTGCCATAAATCACGTTGACCAGGAGCTGCATACGGAGATAACGCGAAACGCGGTCCGCGGCATCATCCAGGGCGTGCGTGGTCGCACTGATCCGGCCCGAACCGACGAGCCGGATGAGCCGGTTTCGCAAATCTTCCCGCTCGAAAAGCATGAAGATGACCAGCACCAGCACCAACGCGGCGGTGCCCAGCGGTCCGAGAAGAGGCGTGATGATCGTTTGGACCAGTTCAAACGGATTCGCCTTTGAAGTCTCTACCACCTTTACCGGCACGGCTTCTGTCGGCGGGTTCGGCGGCGAGGCGACGGCTGTCTCGGGTTTGCCTGCCTCCTTCGTAATAGTGACAGGCGCCGGCCCCGATCCTCCGGGCAGCTCTTTTTTTAGCTCGTCCACCGTTTGCGAAAATCTAGTGAAGGCAACCCCTTTCGGAGCCTGGAACGCGTGAAGCTTGGTAATAATATTACCCTTGTATTCGGGCAGCTTCGTTGCCAGATCGACCAGCTGCCGAGTGACCATCCAACCCGCGGCCCCGGTCGCAGAAAAGATCAGCGCAACCATCAGCAGCACGGCTGCGATCCGCCCGATCCAGCGCTCGAGGCGTCCCACCAACGGCGAAAGAAGAAACGTGATTAGCGCCGCAAGCGCCAGCGGGATAAGCAGCTCGCGCGCGAAATAAAGCGCGGCAATGACAAACGCCGTCAGGGCGACGGTCCACAGACCGACGAGAGCGTCGGCAGCTGTGGTTTTACTTTTTGGCCTCGGCATGAGAAGAACTTGTCGTGAGCAAAATATCACGAGACGCAGAGCATTGCGAAGTGGGAACGGATTGACCCACTGCCGCGCTAAAACATGAGCGAGCTAACGAATGAGATAACTGAGTCACCGCCGCGAGTGATGACTTCGCGGTTCGACGGCGAGCTACTCGAAATCTCGATGGGACCGCAGCATCCCTCCACGCACGGTGTCTTTCGCATGAACGTGGCGTTGGAAGGCGAAATCGTCCGCAAACTCAAACCCGTCTTCGGTTATCTGCATCGTAACCACGAAAAAATTGGGGAGAACATAAGCTACCTCGGTTCGATGCCCTACACCGATCGGCTGGATTATTTCTGTTCGATGACGAACAACTGGGCTTATGCGCTCAGCGTGGAGAAACTCGCCGGGATTGAGGTCCCGGAGCGAGCCGAATATCTGCGCATTATCCTGGCCGAGCTCACGCGACTGCAAAACCACACTTCGCTTCTCGGATTCCTCCTGAGCGACATGGGCGCCTGGGGGACACCGCTCATGTACGCCTTT
This sequence comes from Verrucomicrobiota bacterium, assembly GCA_041167085.1. Taxonomy (GTDB): domain Bacteria; phylum Verrucomicrobiota; class Verrucomicrobiia; order Chthoniobacterales; family UBA10450; genus DATFCK01. Next base: position 180,402 of record JBEEGV010000047.1, on the reverse strand, counting down.
CGTGAACGCGAAAATATTCTCGATCTGTTCGAATCGTTATCCGGTTCGCGCATGATGTGCGACTACATGCGATTCGGTGGCTGCCGCGTCGATGCCGGACCGGATTGGCTGGAGCGCGCCAGAAAAATTGTGGATGTGTTTCCGAAATTCCTCGAGGAGTTCGAGCAGTTGATCGTTTCGAATGAGATCGTCATGGCTCGCACTCAACACGTGGGAAAGCTATCGGCCGATCTCGCCACCAGCGCCGGCATCACCGGACCGATGCTCCGTGCTTCCGGTGTGAATTACGATCTCCGCAAAGTGGATGGCTACGGATTCTATCCGCGTTTCAAGTTTCGCGTGCCCCTGGGCGAACACGGCGACACCTACGACCGCTTGATGATGCGCGCTCTCGAAATGCGCGAGAGTCTCAGCATCCTGAAGCAGGCGTTCGAACAAATCCCGCCCGGACCAATTATGAATCCAAAAGTGAAGGTTCGTGCATTTCGCCCTCCGGCGGGAGAGGCTTACGGACGGATCGAAGGGCCGAAAGGTGAGCTCGGCTTTTATTTGATCAGTGACGGAGGAACGAATCCGTATCGCTATCGCGTACGTCCCCCGAGTTTCATCAATCTAACCATTCTGGAAGATCTTTGTCTCGGCCACACCGTGGCCGACGTCATGGTGATTCTCGGCAGCATCGATATCGTCATGGGAGAAGTGGATCGCTGACCAAGTCACGACGTTAAAAGCGTTACATCGTTACAACGGTAACCTCCGGGGAGCACACGCGCCCCGCGTGTCGAAATTCGGCGCCTCGTCGAATTGATTTGTTAGTTTGCGGCGAGGGTGCCGCAAACAGCATGCGAGGCGCATGCGCTCCCCAGAAGCCGGAGATTTCTGCGGCGAGGGGCAAGTTAACAATGTAATCTTGTAACTTTTGTAACAATTTAACTTCTCTTTTTCAGCGAACCCATCCGCCGATAGCCTGGATCGGTTCGAGTTGGTCCGGTTCCGTTACCCAGCCCGCAATCGCTCCGCTCGGCGCGTTTGCTTTGGCGATCTCGAACTGGACCCGACCGTCGATCATCCTTTTGCTCACCAGTGAAAGCACGACAAAGTCGTGATGCAGGTTTCGACCATTATTTTCACCGGCGCTTACCTTCGTGCTCAGATCGAAGCCCAGCTGCGCAACGTGAAAATCGAAGCTTCCGGTTCCTTTTCCAGTTGAACGAAACTCAGCCACAATCTTGTCGTCATTTATCAATACTCTGAGAACGCCCGGCTTTTCCGTTGCCGCCGACGGGACAACGCGATTGTGTAATTCACGACCATCAAGAACAAAACCCGGCGTATAAACGCTTTCGCTCCCCCACCCTGCCGAATACCGATATTGGCGGGTGGTCCACTCTTTTGCCGCAAACGGATCCTTCCAGCCAAGCCGATCCCAGTAATCGACGTGAAACGCCAGAGGCACAAAATTCTTCCACAGAAGCGGATCGGTCTTCAGTTTGGAAAACCACGCTTCCGCCGGCGGACAACTGCTGCAACCTTCCGAGGTGAAGAGTTCGAGCAAATGTGCCTTCTCCGGCCTGCTTTCGAATACACGCTCCGCGGCCTGCGCGGCCAGGGCACTCAGAACGAACAGGAAAATGATTGAACGCACCGGTCTAAATTTTTGTTCTGGGAATATCACATTGTTGCGTAAACATTGCAGGTGATGATTGGGACCGGGATTCTTAAGGGCATGGCAGTCACGGCGCGCAACTTCGTCGGAAGTTATTTCGAGAAGGATCGGCTGATTACGGTCCAGTATCCGGAAGAACGCAGCCCACTTCCGGAAAACTACCGCAATTTTCCTTTTCTCGTTTACGATGGCGAACAATCTGAAGCGGGGCTGCGCTGCGTGGCCTGCAAAATCTGCGAGAAGGAATGCCCGCCGCAGTGCATCTATATCGTCAAGAGCGACGACAAGAAGCCGGATTACATGGGCAAGCCGCAGTTTTATCCCGCGGTTTTCGACATCGATATTTCAGTCTGCATGAGCTGCCAGATTTGCGTGGAAGTTTGTCCGTTCGAAGCGATCAAGATGGACAAGGTTTTCGAACTGAGCCGGCGCGAGCGCTTTGACGCCCTACTCTTTCGCAAAGGTGATCTCGCGAAGTCGAACGAGTACTATCATCGCATTCATCCGACTGAAGCTGCCGGAGTGGATGCCAATCTTGCTCAAGCAGCAGCAGCCGCCGCAGCCAAGAAAAAGGCGGCCGCCGCGCCTGCCGTTGTACCCCCCGCCAGCACGCCGCCACCCGGGGCGGACTCATCTCCTTCCCCTACCCCGTAATATGCAGCGGCGCGGATTTTCTCTTGTAGGGGAAGCTGTTAGCTTCCCATCAAATAGTTAGGGACGCTGACAGCGTCCCCTACAGTTGTTCCTGTTAAGCAGCGGCCGTAGTTTCCGTCCGCCGATCATAAATACATGGCGGCCTGGAGATCGCGGCTCCTGGTTTCTCTAAGGTGGTCTACCCTAGTTAGGCCGTCAGGAATTTTTCGATATTTTCGATCAGGCCTTCCGGAATGACCGAGCGGCGGATGCGGATTCCGCAATTAGTCCTCTCCTAACGTTGTTCGGTTTTCGGCAGCAACCGTGCAATAAGAGCCAGTAACGAGAAGACCACGAGAACGAGAACGCCCCAAAAAATATAGCGACTGGAACCGCTGAGGGTTTCGCCAACGCGCTGGCCCTTCGACTTCATATTTTCTTCGGCGCCAGCAGCGGCGGATGTGCGCTCGGCCCACAACAGTCGGTCGGCAACCAGGCTAACATCATAACGTGGCGCTGAGGCATCGACATTTCCGTAGTAGAACCAGATTGGTTGCGCCGATTCCGCTTTTACTTTGAAGACCGCCCGCGTGACCGGCTGATAAGCGCGACAATCGCTTATTTCAATCGCTGCGTTGTCACCGTTATCGGTCTCCAGATAAAGCGTGTCAGTCAGCGGCGGACTCGTCAGCTCGATCACAAGATCTCTCGGTTTTTGATTCGGCAGCTGTCGCCAGGTGGCCGAACCAAGCTCGTGCAAATAAGTATCGCCCCGCTCATCCGCCGGATTTTCCGAAAGACGCATCTCGCGTTGAAAAATTCCGGGACCCGGGACACATGCAATGCGGGTGATAGGCAGACCGGCCTTCGGCAATTTTAACGACCAGCACGAAACCGACGGCTTCTTTGAATCGTTGGCCAATACCAGCGGCAACGAAATCTTTCGCAAAATCGAAGTCCGCTCGAGTAAGAATGGAATTTGTCGGCCCTCGCTCACGATGCGCACGTCGCGCAGCTCGCGCGTTGCGTGCGACAGAACATCAAAATCGAGGTCAATTTGTTGCGCGCCGGCGGCGGAAAAGCTAACTCGCTTCCGAAAATTCCACTGCTCGACATCAATAGTCGCGCCGGCCAGCGAAAGGGCAGACAAATTGTCGTTCGGTTTGTAATCGGGATTGGCGCTTGGCGGCCCAGGTCTGATTTCGATGGCGGCGACTTTTTTCAGATCTGTTGCCATCGCCGACAAATCGTAATTTGGCGCGGCGCATTGATGGTTTCCGGCGAGCAATGAGTATCGTCCGGCTGCGCGGGCCAGAAACGTGACATGAACAGGGCGTCGTTGTCCGCGAATCTGAGTGATCGCGAGTGGCGGACTGTCTCCATTAGAGATCAAGAGCAACAATTCGCGCGACTGAATTTGACTATCTATTGGGATATCGAGCCGCGATTCGGTTTTCCCGTTTAGATCGACACGATAAACCACGGACGCCGCCAGTGGCTGCTCGGCAATGTCATCGCCGATAACGGTTGGAACCGCGACCGTGACGGCGCGTGTAAACAGCGGCTCCGATGTTTCGACTTGAAGGGAAGCCGGGGTCAAATTCGTTGCGCCCAAATTCAGAGCGATTCGTGTCATTCCCGGACTTTCGTCCCGCGACGTGACAGTGACGGACATTGCTTCGGTGGCCGCATTCGAGCGGGCAACCAACACCTCAGCCCCGGTAAACGGGATAGGAGCTGCTCGACTATCGTCTATCGTTAGTCGGAGGAACTCCCAAACACCTTCAGGAAAAGAGATCTCCAGTCGTGCGGCCCCGGCTGATGTTCTAAAGATCGGCTCGCGATCTCCGAGTTGACGCCACTTGTTTCCGTCGTGCGAACCTTCAATTCGCACCGGCTTAATAAATTCCGTGGCTCCAGCTGTCTTCAATCTGACGCCTTGCACGGGCGCATTCGTGCCCGTGGCAATGGTCAGGCGGGTGGCGTTGCGTTCGATCTCGGTGCGAAATTCTTTGGCCGGGACGACCGACTCGGAGCGGGGCGCCGGCCGGTCGATAAAGTAAGAAACTTCGTGCCCGGAAGGATCAAGAATACGCAAATCTTCCAGATGAGAGCGGCACAAATCGAGCGTTTCCGGCGGAAGATCAATTCGAACAAGACCGCTCGCCCCTACATCGAGAGTTTGAGTAAACTGCCACTCGTTGGGCAATATCGTTCCGGATGCAACCGTGCAAAGGATCGTCGCAGCGACTACCCCAAACGCGGCGCTTCTTCGATGGGATAACCAAAGGTTCGCTGTCATGACGTTTCCTTAACCGCGGCCCCGAAGAACCGTTGATAGAGGTAGGAAGCTATGATTGCGATGATCGCGACGACAATGAACGCCGCGATCCGATAAAGTTGCTCGAGCTCGGACAGATCGTGCAGGAACAGTTTCAAAATCGTGACACCGAGGAGCGCGATGCTTGCGTATCGCACCGGCGCGATACCTTGTCGAATTCCGACAATCAACAGAAGCAGCGCGAAGATAGACCACGCAATGCTGTAGCTCAAATCCCGGGCAAAGTTTCCGGTAAGCTCGAAGATGAGCTGGGCCTTGCCCGGGTTGCTGAAGAAGTCGGCAATTTCGATATTCAACAAAAGGAACGCGAGGATAGTGCCCATCGCCCAAAGGATAGGCTGCGCGCTCCGCCCGAGAACGAAATTCCGCGGCGGCGCGAGGAGTCGAGCGGCCACGAACAAAGAGATGATTGTTATTCCGTAAGCGTAAAGATACCAATTGAAAATCGGCGTTGTTGCGCGCGCGTGATAAGTGAGCACCGCCGGATTCAGCGCCAGGCGGGCGAATGCGACGATCAACAATCCAACACCGGCAAGACGGAGACCGGGATGCGGCACGCGTCGGAAAAACCAGCACAAGGCTGCGCCTTCGAGAGCCCAACCAACTGTGATCCATTCACGATCAAATTGAATCGGAAAGATGAGGGTAATGAAAAATAGGGCGGCGCCGCCGAACAAAGCGAGCTGCGCATTTTTCGATGCCGAATCGGAGGGGGTGCGTTTCGTGACGACAAATAGCGCAATCAGTGACGGCACGGCGAAAATCGCCGGGAGCAAACCGAGCATTCCGTTCGGGTGCGCTTTCCGGACAAGGTCGTAAATAAGAAAGAAATGCAAAGGCGCCGCCAACGCCGATGTCGCCCATGCCGCGGACTTCGAAGCGAATTGTCGATGAAAAAGAAACGGGAAAACCGTGAAGACCGCGGTAAAACCGAGATACCAGAGCAGGGCTCCGGTGAACTGGCCGGCCGCGAAATGATGAAAATGCCACGCGACTTCCAACGCCAGAACTGATCCGAGGCCGACTGCGGGCAAGACATCGAGAGAAATCAGTTTTGCCATTCCGAGAAGCAAAACGATCAGTAACAAGGCCAGCCCGAACACGGGCGAGGGATTCGTTAACGGGAGCCGAAGTGTAACCATGATCAGCAGCAAAAAGGGAAGCGTCGCAGATAAAGCCGGCAGCTGAACCGAGAGTTTCTGGGGATCGCCAAACCACGAATCTTTTCGACCAGCCTGGCCAGCGACTGCACTGGCAAGATGTCGGGTTGCCCACACCGATGCGACAAGGAAGAAAATCGCAAAGCCCCCAAGCAGAAAGAGAGAGGTCGGCAGCCCTGTCAACGCGCTCGGAATTCGGAACATCCATCCGCCGACAACGATAAAGGTCAGGAACAGAACCAATAAAACCGGCATTAACATTCCGGTAGTAACGGCCAGAAGAATCGCCAGGATATCCACGCACAAAACCAGCGGCCAAATCAGGAGCGAGACTTCGGTCAGGTTGAAGATCGGCATCAGCACCAGCAACAGCGCCAATGCGGGGAATCCATGACACCACCAAGGCACTGCGGTCTTACGGGCTCTCTGCAAGAGCAAAGGCATAGATGCATGCAACAAGGCAAAGACGAAGTACGCCCCGAGGGCGACATACAGATTACGCGGGATGAGGTAGCAACCGGTCCAGATCGCGAGAAAAGTGAAAACCGTTAGTCCGGCCATGCCGCTCAACGCCTGCAGCCGTTCTCTTAAAAAGACGATGGCCAATAGGCCGAGATCGGCGACCAGGATGTAGCCAAGCAAAACAGCGGGTCGATCGGCAATTGTTCGAAACGCCAAAAAGTAAAAAGCCCAAAGCACCGCGACAGCCGCGAGCCCGACGGCAGCTGCGGTAAATGCATCCTTCGCTTTGCTGTCGCGCTTGACCCACACGAACGCAGCCAAAAACAAACTTTCAAAGCCGAGGAAGATCGCCATCGGAACAAAAAGATTATTTCCAGAAAAGTATCGCCCGTGGACGAAGAAGTGCGTCACCCAGGCGACCTGCATGATTATGGTCCCGGCCGCACCGAGAACCGGAAGGGCGATCCAATCCTTCCGCCGCGCGACGAGCAGCAGCCCAATGTCCAAGACCGCGATATAACCGAACAGGCCTAACGGATTATCCTGACCAGTCGAAAGGAGAATCGGTGTAAGAAAACCGCCGGCTATGCCAAGGATTGCCACCACAATGGCGTCCATCCGCACGGCCAACAGAAAAGCCGTGGCCGTGATCAACGTCATGAGTGCAAACGTCGGAACGAGCTGAAAGAAAGCGAAATGATAGAACGAGCGGCAGGCAAACGTGACCGCATACAGGATCAGTATCCCGGTGGCGCAGAGTGTCTGCGAAGTGACGGCATTCTCCTTGCGCTTCACCGCGACACCACCAACGACAAGGACGAGTCCAATAAAAAATCCGATCGCAACGCGAACTTCTGGCGGAATCAGATTGTGCTCGAACGAGTACTTAACAAAAAATCCGACACCGAGAAACAAGGCTAATCCGCCGATCCACGCGAACAGCTTCGCACCCATGAATTGTTCCCAATTGACTGGCGGCAACGAAGCAGTCGGCGGACGGCTCGCAGGAGCCGTTGGACCGGAAGTAGGCGCTGGAACTGGAGGAGTTTTAACCGGTAGCGGAAGGATCTGGGCTGGCGGAGTTGCCGTCTCCTCTTTCACAGCAACCGGCGGTGCCGGCGCTCTTGGCAACGGGGCCCGGGCGAACACTGCTTCAGGTTCAGGCTGCTTAACGGGAGATTCAGCGACTGGCCCTTGCGAAGCCTTGAGCCGTTTTTCTAAATCCGAAAGCCGTTTGCCGAATGCTTCCAAAGCGCGCTGGGCACCCGATGCTTTGGCCATTGCGACGATCGGCAATACGAAACAAACAACGATCACGATGAGCGCAACAAGAACGAGTCCTTCCATAAGTCAGAGAATTGATCTGGATAAAAATCCGCCGCCTATCATGCACGAGCTTTGGACATACCGTGAATTGATAAATTTGCCGGTTAACATCGAATGATTCGATCATGAAGCTCCATGATCTCCGAGACTTTCCAGATCATTGGCCTTTCTACCGCTGCTCTCAGCTCGTGTGCAGGCTACCCTGTTCCAGCAAGAGCCCGGCGCCAAGGCTCAAACAAGGCCGGGCGGATTCGCCGTAAAGCGCAGCTAAGCCGCGAGAAATCGCTCGATATTTTCGATCAGGCCTTCCGGAGTAACGGGCTTGGCGATAAACGGGTAGCCGCCGAAGAGCTTCCGTTTCTCGGTTTCTTTCTGCGTTACGATTGCGGTGAGGAATACGATCGGCACGCTTTTCAGAAGCGAATCGGCACGAAACTGCGCCGCCAGGTCGCCACCGTCAAAGTCCGGCATCACGACATCGAGCAGAATCAGGTCCGGCTTGAATTCCCGGGCGGTCTCGAGCGCTTTCGCCGAATCGTTTTCTTCGCAGATCTCGTAGTCGGTCAAACTCATTCTGGTGAGTTTTGTGAAACTCGCCTCGTCATCCACGATTAGTATTTTGGGCTTACGATTTCTCATTTTCATCTTGGGATTTCAAAACAATTGTCACCGCGAGTCCTCCCCTGCTTCCATTGGCGATGTGGATACGGCCGGCGTGCATGTCGATGATGGTTTTTGTCACCGTCAGCCCCAGCCCTGTGCCCTTTCCGGTGGACTTCGTCGTGTAGTAAGGATCAAAAACTCTGGAGAGTTGTTCGGCCGGAATGCCGCTGCCCGTGTCAGCGATCTCCACCATAACCACTTCCTCTCCCGCTCGGAAACGGGTTCCTGAACGATTCCCTCCGACGTAGCCGGCTTCCGTTTCGCTCAGGCGCCGGGAAAGCGTTGTCACCGTAAGGACGCCGCCCTCCGGCATGGCATGGCAGGCATTCGTGAAAAGATTAACGAAGGCCTGATTCATTTTGTTTCGATCCAGTGGACAGGGAGGAAGTTGACCCGAGAAATTTGTTACGACTTTTACCTTGCTCGCATTTAACTCGTGTTTGACCAGCGTCAGAGAGCGCCGAATCAATGGCTCGACCTCGCGATTGCGAAGATCCAACTGCTTGGGCGCGGCGAATTCCAGGAGATCACCGATCACCGCATCGGCTCGTTGAATGGCGTCACCCATTTCTTTCATCACCAGGCTCGTTTGATCGCCGTTTGGATCGAATTGTTTTGCCAGATAGCCAAGCCCCATTTGCAAAATCGCCAGTGGGTTTTTGACCTCATGCGCAACGCCGGCGGCCATGCGTCCCATCGTTTGCAGTTTTTCCGACTCGATTAACTGCATCTGTGTCGTCTTCAGCTCGTCGTGCGATTTGGTTAAACTGGCCAACACATCGCGGAGTTGTGCGTTCGCCTGCGTCAGTTTTTCCTCTGCTTCCTTCTGCGATGTGACGTCAGAAACGAGCCCGTCGTATCCGGCCAGGTCGCCTTCTGGACTGTAATGAGGCACACGCTGGTTGCGCACCCATCGGATGGTCCCGTCCCGATGAAAAATGCGGTGCTCAATCGTGGGCGGAACTTTCCCGGCGGTCATTTCGGCGGCATTTGCTACGACAGATGCACGATCATCCGGATGCACCATTCGGTGCCACAAATCCGGATCATCCTCATATTCGAGCGGCATGTAGCCCGTTACCGACAGGCAACCGGGACCGTGCGAAGTTTCAAGCACGATGCCACGGTGAAGGCGAACCGAGTAAATATAGTCCGTGACGGACGCGAGCAGCTTTTTGTAGCGCTCTTCGCTCTGGCGGACTGCTTCTTCAGCCTTGTTCAGATCCGGTATCGCGTTGTGCATAATGCTCGATGATGGAGCTCGTGTTTAGTGGTTGTTTGATGAACGCCCGATTCGTCGCCTCGGTGCCGTTATCAGTTGCGCGAAGATTGCGAATGGTTGTCCAGTCCCGGTTGTGCGCCAGGCAGAGCGAAGAGAGAAGCAGGTGGTAAGGGACAGTGGAAGGTCTTACCGGTCATAGGTTCATCCTTTTACCGAAGGATCGGATTCGGGGGAACGATAAGGAAAAGGAAAAAAACAGCAAATGCGGCGTCTCTAGCTCTTTCGAGCGGCGGCAAACAACGCGACGCCAAACGGGAGCGGCATTCTCCTCAGAAGCCGGAGTTCGATCGACGTTATCGCGGAAAGGATTCGCTCGAATGAACTGCGACCTCTTTTCTCATCAGGAAAATCGCGTCCTTCCTTTGATGCGCCAAAGGTCCGCGCAACGACCGCCAGGGGAAAGAGCAGTGTTATCCAATAGGTCAATTGTTGAATGGCAAAACCATTTTCGGACAGGACCCTCCGGATTTCGGGCTTACGAAACCGTCGCGCTGTCATAACCGCTTCGTCGTGGGCGCTGTGAAGAAAGCGAAAGGCCGGGACATTCAAAAGGAAAAGCCCTTCGGGGCGCAACACCCGGTGCAGTTCGCGGACAGCGGCATCCATGTCCGTAACCCACTCATGATAGATCACGCTCGAGCAGATTACGGCGTCGAACGAGTTCTCTGCAAATGGCAGCGACGTGATATCACCCTTTTGCGCGTTGGGCAGACCGCGCTTGTGACAGAACGAGATCGCTTCGGGCGCAAGATCGACCCCAACATTTCTATCATAATTTCCAAGCCGTTGCAGGATTGCGCCGGTTCCGCACCCCGCATCGAGAATCCTTTTCGAGCGCCAGTCGGGCAATTCCCGATCGAGTGTCTGAAATATCAGTTGGTGCAGCGCGCGGTACCACCAATGCGTCTCTTCGACGCGAAACATCGTTGCGTATTCTCCCGATTGCATACGGTGCAGAGAACGCGCCCGGGTCAGGCCTGGTCAGACTTGTCCTTATTAGAACCGGCGCGGCTCACGTAACGAACGACATATTGTGGCGTGCCGGTTTGATCAAGGTAAAGGCGGCCCAAATATTCGCCCACCAAACCGAGCAACATCAGTTGGATTCCGGAAAAGCAGACAATGCTCCCCAGGACAGTTGGAATTCCGACGGTCAGGTCCCTTTGAATCCAGAGTTTGTCGATCAAAATCAGCAAAAGCGCGACGACACTGAAGCAGGATGTGAGGAGCCCGAGGTAAACAGACAGCCGCAGCGGGGCGATGGAAAAATTCAGAAACATGTTCAGCCAAAGGCTAACCAGTCTCCGCAGCGTGTAGCGGGATGGGCCGGTGGTATTGGCGCGGTGTTGGACTGGAATTTGTCCGATACGACGAGTCGTTCGGTAAATCAGTCCGTCCGCATAAGGAAATGGTCCGCGATATTTTGTGATTTCATTGACCAAAAAACGGTTCATGACTTTGAAACTCGAAAGATAGAGTTCCTTCGGTTTGCCCAGCATCAGCGTGGCGATGCGGTCGTTGAAGCGGCTCCCCAAATTGCGAAACCAGCCATGCTTCTTTTCAATGTAATGACCGTAAACGACGTCGTAGTTACCGCGTTTCAGCTCCGCCAGCATGCGCTCAATTTCCTCGGGCGGATTCTGGGCGTCGTCATCGAGAACAGCGGCGTAGTGACCGCGGCTATAACTCAGGCCTGCCAGGACCGCATTGTGTTCACCGAAATTACGGCTCAGCTGCAGCAACGTAACGATTTCGGGTGCGGCTTCGACCAGTTGCGCGCACACCTTCTCGCTGTCATCCTCGGAACCATCGTTTACCAGAATGATCTCGAACCGCTTCCCGGCCAATACGGACTGAATTCCTTCAACCACGCTGCGAATCGTCGCGCTGCCGTTGTAGACCGGGACAACAACGGATAACTCCAGGTCGTCCGGAGCGGGATATGTTTCGGGAATCATCGGTGCGGCGGCAGGGCCGCGGCGGATGTTCGTAAAAAATCAGGATTTGTTATAGGAAATTTTTTCGACCCCACCCTACATTCCGCCGTGCCTTTCACGGAAAAAACTTTTTCAGGCGCTAACGTGCTCGTTACGGGCGGATTGGGGTTCATCGGCTCCGCCCTCGCCCGTCGCCTGGTCGGGCTTGATGCAAAACTTACATTGGTTGACAGCTTGATCCCTGAGTATGGCGGCAATCTCTTCAACGTTCATGATATTGTTGACCGCGTAACGATCGACGTGACCGATGTTCGCGATACGTCGTCGATGGCCTCTCTGGTCAAAGGTCGCGACTTCCTCTTTAACCTCGCCGGCCAGACCAGCCATTTGGATTCGATGACGGATCCGATGACCGACCTCAACATCAATACCGCTGCACAATTGTCGATTCTTGAAGCATGCCGTTTGCACAACCCGGCGGTGAAGATTGTTTTCGCGAGCACTCGCCAGGTTTACGGCCGGCCAAGATATCTTCCGGTGGACGAAAAGCACCCGCTCGAGCCCGTCGACGTCAACGGCATCAACAAGCTGGCCGGCGAAATGTACCACCTGCTTTATCATCGCGTTTACAAGATTCGTGCATGCGCTCTGCGCCTGACCAACACTTACGGACCGGGCATGCGAGTAAAAGATTCGCGGCAGACTTTTCTTGGCATCTGGCTCCGTCAGATCATCGAGGGCGAGCCGTTCCGGATTTATGGCACCGGGAAGCAGAAGCGCGATTTCAACTTCGTTGATGATGCGGTCGAAGCATTGCTGCTGGCCGCGGCGAGTTCAAACGCTGACGGAGAAGTTTTCAATCTCGGGCATAATGAACACGTCGATCTGGAAGAACTGGCGGCGCTGCTCGTGCGCATCAATGGCGACGGGCGCTACGATCTTGTCACGTTTCCAGCCGATCGGGAGGCAATCGATATTGGCGATTACTACGGCGACTTCGGCAAGATTCACAACGCACTGGGCTGGTCGCCGGGCGTGTCGCTGCCCGACGGACTGGCGCGAACACTCTCTTTTTATCGGCAGCATCGGGCCCGCTATTGGAATTCAGCGTCATGATCGGGATGAACGATTTCCTCGCGGAGCCGGAGGAATTGCGTCGTGCCGAGCTCGCGGCCTTCGATCGCGTCGTTCGGTCGGGAACATTCGTCCTCGGCCGCGAAGTGGAACAGTTCGAGCGGACGTGGGCGGAATTTTGTGGAACCAGGTTCTGCCTGGGCGTCGCGAACGGACTCGAAGCAATTGAGCTCGGGCTGCGGGCGCTTGGCATCGGTCCCGGAGACGAAGTCATCACCACGCCGATGACCGCGATCGCGACGGTCTTGGCCATCCTTCACGCCGGAGCGACCCCGGTTTTCGCAGACATCGACCCCGCGACGGCGTTGCTCAATCCTGGCAGCGCCGAACAATATTTGTCTCCGCGGACAAAGGCCGTGTTGCTCGTCCATCTTTATGGACAGCTGCGCGACATCGAGCATTGGCAAAAGTTCTGTGCGCAGGCAGACATTCACCTTCTGGAGGATTGCGCTCAAGCGCATGGAGCGAGCTGGAACGGCCAGCGTGCCGGCACCTTTGGCATATGGGGCGCCTTCAGTTTTTATCCAACGAAAAACCTCGGTGCCAAAGGCGACGCTGGCGCGTTGATTACAAACTCGCCCGAAATCGCCGAGAGGGTGAAGGCTCTTCGTAATTGCGGCGCGAGCAAGCGCGATGAACTGGCGGAAGCCGGACTGAACAGCCGGTTAGACGAGTTACAGGCGGCATTCCTTTCCGCGCGTCTCGATTGGCTCACGCGTTTCAATGATCGCAGGCGAGAGATTGCCAGGATGTATTTCGCGCAGGTCAGCAATCCGCGAGTGCAACTTTTGGACCAGCCGGCGAAACTCGAAAGCCATGTGTATCATCTGTTCGTTATCCGATCGGTCGAACGCGATCGTCTCGCCGATTTTCTGAAGGGAAAGGGCATAGCCACCTTGATCCATTATCCGGTCCCTGCCCATCGGCATAGGTGTTGCGACACGATCGCTGGCAAAACGGGCCCTTTACCTGACGCCGAAGCGCATGCCGCGCAATGCCTCTCGATTCCATGTCATCCACAGCTTCGCGATGATAACGTAGCGCGAGTGATCGAGGCGCTGAATCAATTCACATAGCCTGCGCTTTGGTTACGTCGTCGCGGCGGTTCCTGCCCGTGAAATCTGTTGGACGGCGTAGCAAAAAATCGATGATTACAATCAGCACGGCAATTACTGCGACCCCTGCGCCTAACCGAAAACTTCCTGGTTCATATCGAAATACAATGGTGCTCTCCCCCGTCGGTGCGATGACGCCTCGGAGAGCGTGATCAACACGCAGGATGGGAATCGCTTTATCGCCAAGGTGCGCGCGCCAACCTTTGTTCCACTGATCGGCTAGTACAATCAATCCTCCGCGCGTCATCCTGGCGTTGACCGTGATTTGGCGCGGATCCTCCTGAACAATTGTGGTTTCTCCCCGCCCTGCCACGATGGAATCGTCCAGCTCTTCCACGTAAGCAACATCGCGCGGGCCGAAGGTTGCGGCCCCAAGCTTCGCCAGCCGTTTCTTTTCATCGAGTTCGGCCTTCACCGACAATGGCGCGAACACACGCGGCAATGCAGAATGGTTCGTCAAAACGAAATAACCGGTGGCATCCGGAGTAAGACAGACGAGATAGCGCACTCCTAAAAGATCCAGGATTGGCGGTAATCGAACGCTGTCCGGAAAAAGCCCTTCTTCCGCTCGCGGTTCGAAATACTGTGCCGCGGCATAATTCAGCCTGATTGATCCGGGCTGCCTGGCCAGGTCGAGCAAATCAACCAGCCGCGCCGGGTCCACTCCGTCGTAACCTCTCACATCCGGCAGTCCGCGTGTTTGCAGCAGATTAGCCGGCAAACATTTGAAACCGATCGCACGGCCAGGCCAGGATCCGCCGACTTTTTCGAGCGCCGCAATGGGAGGGTAATATAATTTGGGATCACATTGTGCGGCCCGCCCGTAATCGAAGAAAAGTAACTCTCCGATCGCCGCCAATCCGGCCAGAAGAGCAACAATGCGCGGGAACCGACCCGTTAGGCGAAGACCGATCCAGGCCGTTAGCGCGACAAGGCAAACAAGCATGCCCGCCAGATACATCTTCACAAACCAGTGCTGAACGCGGTGGACTGCTTCCATGTCGGTAATCCACCTCACCGGGGGAGCGGTCGTTACGGCATCGGGCAGTGTCACGGCGATTGCTTCCGGAAGAGACAAGGCGCGAAAAGAAGACCATCCCGCAATCACCACCAAAATGGCTAACGGAATGTAATAGCTCGCGCGCCACCGAACAGTTGTGCTCAAGATTGTTTCGAATCCGATCACGGCCAGCGAAAGGATTGCGAAAGAGCTGGCAAACACGAAACGGTTGTAGGGCAACATATTGAAACCTGGCAGGCGCATGAGGGCAACGAGTCCCGGCACATTCAGGCACCACGCCAGTCCTAGGAAGGTCAGCGCCGCAAAAAAACCTGCAACGGCTCGGTGCCTCCGACTTGCCCATGCCAGCGGGGCGATCGCAAGTGTCATGATCAAACCGGCAAACCCGGCGGCGGGAGTTTCGGCCAGGTTAGCTTCGTTCTTCGGAACGATTGGAAAACTACCGCGTTCGATCGTCCCATAGATGTGTGGAAGGACGAATTGCGGAAGTGAAACCAAACCGACCGGCGGGCGCTCTTCCTGCCCTCCGCCGCGTGCGCTCAGGCGGGATCCGGTCTTTGTATACTCCAGAGCCGGCAGCAATTCGGGGCTGCCCAGCATGAAGCCGAGCGCCCATCCGGCAATAACTGTCGCGAAGCGACCGATCGATTGTTTATCGAAAATACGGCCGTGGAAGAGGAAGGAAAAATCCCAGATGGCGAACAATCCACCGGCAATTAGAACCAGAGCGGCGATGTCGAGGTGCCCGGACAAAATCGTAAGCGCTGTCACTAGCGCCAGTGCGGGAAGGGCCCAGCGATTGGATCGTGTAAGCGTGACGTGGACCGCCCACAGCATCCAGGGAAGCCACGCCGCTGGATAGGCTAACGAATAACTTTGCCAGAAAACGAAAAAACCGGTCAGCGGATAGCACCAGGCGCCGATTGCGGCCGGCCAGAGGCCGACCTCAAGCACTCGCCGCGCGAAAGTGTAGGCGCCGAATCCGCTGACCAACGCAACGGCTAGAGATACCCAGGGCAGGATTCTCGGCGAACGGATCAGCGCCCCAAAAAGGGCAAAAGGAGACAGGAACGATATGTTCGGCGTTCCGGCGTACTGATACGGATTCCAAAGCGGCAGACGGCCGGCGCGCAATTCGTTGTGACGAAACAACCGTGCGGGTTCATCTTCGAATACCGCATCGCTCATGTATTCGTTGTGCGGCTGTTGCGCGTTTTGACCCGGCTGCAGCGGAATGTAGTTTCCGGGGACCGTCAGTATGTCCAGGGGCAAAAGGATCTTCGTGCCCACGAAAGAGGCACCGTAGAGAATCAGTTGTCCGGCAAAAATTCCGAGAAAAACCAGCCCAACTCTCCGGGCACGGCCCCTGGCTGTTTGTGATGACATGCGGTGACGCGGACGAACCTAGCGTAGCAGCTGGCGTTGCGTCATCAGGAAAGATCGAAATCCTTCTTGCGCGGGTCTTCTTAAATTACAAGGCTGTGGCCGGTCTCCAGACAAAAAAGCTTCGGGGTGGCGTCTATTGAATGAGATCAGTCACTTAACCAGGGGTCTTCAGCGAATTTGTTGAATCCAAACCGGCGGCGGCCTGCATCTCATAGACAGATGGAGCCAAAAACAATGAAAACAATCTCGACCGATCCCGAAGTATTCGAATCCACCTACGCCTTAATCGTGCGTTCGGAGGAAAAGCACCGCAGCCGATTGGAAACACTGGCCTACACACTTCTTGTTATCAGCAGCCTCTTCGCCGTCTCGCAGTTCGGCCGCGAGGCCATGACAATGCCGGCTAAGATCGTGCACACTTCGACCATTGCCGAGCACGGCGCGTAATCTATTACCACTTCGACGTTGAGCGTTGGATGTTGAGCGCCTGCCTATCAGACGGCCCCGAATAGCTTCAGGGTTCGATGTTGGATGTTTGCTTCAAACTTAGAGTTGAAGACCGATCATGAGCACGAGCATGAGCAGGAACCCGCAGCTGCTCGGCCGATGTAACCTTGTAACCCTTCAACCTCTCAACTCCTCACCTCCTCAACTCTTTTGTCAGCTTTCCAATTACCCGGCCCAAGCCCTGCTCTTCCTTCAGGGGCATGTTAGTGACAAACGAGGTCTACCGGTGAAAAAGAAACTGCGGATTTTGGGAGTCGACGACGAGCCAATCATAGGAGAGTCAATCGCCTGTGTGTTGGAAGCGCCGCATCGAAAGATTGTTATTGCCAAAGACGGACAAGAGGCGCTGGCCATGGCCGCGAAGCAGAAATTCGACGTCGTCATTACAGATCATCGTATGCCGCGTTCCGGCGGGATGGAGCTGGTGCGGAAACTCCGGGAGCGTGATTACACCGGCAAGATTGTCGTTATCTCGGGGCATCTTTCGCCGGAAAACATCGGCACGTATGAGGACCTGGCAGTAGATCAGGTTGTGGGCAAGCCGTTCGATTCAACAGAGCTGCGCGACCTTATCGCGGATCTGGAAGACGAAATCTAAGCCAGCCTACTTGTAGGCGACGGCTGCGCTGGACGCGCCGGCGAGCGGGATGACTTCGACGTCTTTGAAGCCCGCTTTTTGACACCATTTGCGGAAATCCGCACCGGAATAATCAAACGCATCGCCAAATTCGATGAGCATGTTGAGCGACATCAGCAGACCAAAAAGATTCTCGCGCCTGGCGTCGTCGATTAACGCCTCGATCACGACGAAAGCGCCCCCAGCCGGCAGCGCCTCATAGGCCGACCGGATCAAATGCATCTTCTTCTCCAGATTCCAATCGTGGAGAATCATGCCCATGGTGATGAGGTCCGCCTTGGGCAGTGGATCTTTGAAGAAATCGCCGGCGGCCGTCGTAATGCGATCGCTTAACCCGGCGGCGGCGATGTGCTTGCGGGCGATCGGTTCGACGGGCGGGAGATCGAACGAGATACACTGAAGGTGGGGATGCCTCTTCGCCGCTTCTATACAGAGCAGGCCGGTCGCGCCTCCGACATCGCAAAGGGTCTTGAACCTTGAGAAATCAAACTTCTCCGCGAACGCCTCGAAATTAATCCGGGAGAGTCCCGTCATCGCGCCCATGAATTGTTCGAGCCTCGGCAATTCCTCGTAAAGCTCCTCGAACATTCCCTTCTGACCGTGCTTGACTTCGTTCTGTGGTTTGCCGGTGCGCAAGGCTTCGGGCAGGTCGTGCCAATACTTGAAAAGCCGCGCGTTCAGCATGACCAACCAGCCGCCGACGTAGCACGGACTTGTCTGATCGAGATAAAGCGCGCCTTCCGGTGTGTTGAAATATTTCGCCGACGGCCCGTCCCCCTCGCGGCCCAGGAATTTCATCGCCACGAGCGCGTCGAAAAAATCACTGATTCCGCGCGGATGTAACCCCAGTTCTTTGCCGAGTTCCGCGCCTGTCATTTGACGCTGGCCGAGCTTAGTGAAAACGCCGAACTCAACCGCGGTCAGAAGAACCTTGGAAGACCAAAAGCCGAAGGCTGTCTGTAAAATGGAAGCCGGATCGAGTTGTGGATCTGATTGGGTCATCGCGCAACTAAACTAAGAGGACTGGCGAACCGAAAGCTCAAACTTACGCGAGTTTTGCCATCTTGAAGAAATTGCCCGTGCCGAAGCCACTCAGCTGTCGGTCTCAATTCCATTTTGCTTAGTGCCCTGCCCTTTTCTCTCGCTTCGATGTTCGATGCCTGACATCGGACGGCCCGGAATACTTTCGGGGTTGGATGTTTGTTTCCCGTTTTAACTTTGTAACTCATTCACGGTTCACCCCCTAAACTCCTCAACAGCTCAACCCCGAAGCTATTCGGGGCCGTCCGATGGCAGGCGTTTCAACTCTTTCGATCATGATTATGAGCATGAGCATGAGACAGAATCTGCTCGGCCGATGTAACGATTTAACGCTTCAACCTTGTAACGCTCAACTGCTGTCTGGACGCTTGCTCTAATTCCGGCGAGGCTCGGCGCAATCGGAATCATGGTAGGAAAAACCGAATTAATCCTGATTTGTCTTGTCGGCGTCGCTCTGCTGGCGATCGTCGCACGGAAAATTCGGACCCCCTATCCCATCCTGCTCACCATTGGTGGTGGCGTCCTCGCGCTCGTCCCCGGCCTTCCCGCTATTCACCTCGATCCGGAACTGGTCTTCAATTTGTTTCTTCCGCCGCTCATCTATCCCGCCGCCGTCTACACTTCCTGGAGAGATTTCCGAGTAAACCTTCGATCCATTCTTCCCCTGGCAATCGTGTTGGTCCTGCTAACGATGACAGCAACTGCTTATTTATTCCACTATCTGCTGGGGTTACCTTTGGCGGTTGGCTTTGTCTTCGGCGCCATCATCTCACCGCCGGATGCTGTGGCAGCATTGGCGATAACCCGCAATCTGCGCGTGCCCCGCAAAATTATCGTTATCCTCGAAGGAGAAAGTTTGGTTAACGACGCCACGTCCTTCATCTCCTTCCGTTTCGCTGTGGCCGCTGTCATGACCGGGGCCTTTTCGCTCGGGCAAGCCAGCTTGCAGTTTCTCTTTGTCGCCGCGGGCGGCATTTGTGTTGGTCTCGCCGTGGGTTGGCTGGCAACGCAAGTGCAAAGGCGATTGGACGATCCGCCCGTGCAGACCATGATCTCCCTGCTGACCCCGTACGTGGCCTACTTCAGCGGTGAAAGACTGCATGTGTCCGGAATCCTCGCGGTTGTGATCGCCGGTCTTTATTATGGATGGCGCGCTCCGCGAATCCTGAGCGGGCGCATGCGGCTGCAAGCCATGCCTGTTTGGGAAATGGTCGTGTTCATTCTGAACGGCGTGCTTTTCATGCTCATCGGACTGCAACTGCCGCAGGTCATCCATGCGCTCCCTCCGGGTTCGGCGGTTGGAGTGGCGAAGCTCGCGGCGCTGTTTGTTGCGACGATCATGCTGGTTCGTTTTCTCTGGATGTTCGGAGCCACCTATTTGCCGCGCCTGGTGAGCCGAACATTCCGCCGTAAAAACCGCGCTCCCTGGCAACAGACCGCATTGATCGCATGGACGGGGATGCGCGGAGCGGATTCGTTAGCCGGCGCGTTGGCGATTCCGTTTGTCCTAGGCAACGGCCAACCATTTCCTGGGCGCGACCTCATTCTCTTGCTCACCTTCTGCGTTATTTTTGGAACGCTCGTTCTGCAAGGGCTCACCTTGATGCCTCTGGTCCGCTGGCTCGGAATTGTGGACGATCACGCTTCGGAAAAAGAAGAGAGACTGGCACGCTTGCAGGCCAATGAGGCAGCCCTGGCGCGGCTCGAGGCCGTGAAATCGTTGAAGCGGGCGAGACCCGAAACCGTAGAACGTCTTCGGTCTGAATACACAGACCGCATCGGCCAACTCCGCCGTGAAGTCCCGCATGAAGAAAGCGTCAGCCGATTGTTCTCGTCCGACTTCGAGGAATTGGCCCGCGAGCTGTTGGACACGGAGCGCGACACCGTGATCGGGCTGCGCAACGAAGAGGACATCAACGACCAGACCTTGCGCCGAATCCAACGCGACATTGATCTGGCCGAAGCCCGGCTGCAGCGGCCCACAAAAACAGTTTGAGGCGCTTCCCGCTCCCTTCCCCCGGGTCCTCCGTCCTCTAGTAAGCGTTCTGCAATTCCATCTGTAAGTCACTCCCGGGGGCTTCAGCGAAATTGTTGAATCCAAATCGGCGGCCGGCTGCATCTCATAGACAGATGGAGTCAAAACAATGAAAGCAAACTCGACCGATCCCGAAGTATTCGAATCTACCTACGCGTTAATCGTGCGTTCGGAGGAAAAACAACGCAGCAGATTGGAGACACTGGTTTACACGCTACTTATCATGAGCAGTCTCTTCGCGGTCTCGCAGTTCGGCCGTCAAGCCATGACGATCCCCGCCAGCATCGTGCGTAATTCGACCGTTGCCACCGCCACAACCCAACACGGTGCGTGATCTGTTTGCCTTAAGTTTCGGATGATAAAATGGAGAGCGGAGCTCTGCGACGCCTTTTCCGACCCGGGCTCGCAGCATATTCGAGGAACGAATCGGTTCCATCAGGCCTCGAAAACACGGCCTCTTTTGCGTTGTAAGTGCCTACGGTTTAGGCGTGTGAGGACCGTTTTGACCTCCGGGAGACGCGCTGGCCACTCTTGCGCATGACATTATTGCACGCGATTTCAAAGCGCCGATGACTAGCTGCCTTGCTGCTAGGTGAGACACTCCGGACACCGGATTGTTGACGCGGTGTTTGGTATTGTCACGGGCACCTCCAGGGTGTTAGCGTGGATTCGCTCCAGGGAGGAGCGGCTGCGCACTAAGAAGCATCTGCTCTTCAGCAAGATGAGCTCAGGGAATTTGATTCTTCAGATGTGAATCTGAGCAGTTAACAACCGGTAACAACTTATGAAATGCGGTTCTCCCCTAACTGCAGCTTTTCCGCCGTTCCGCGCTAAGCCGTCCGTTCTCCTCGCGATCACATTTCTTCTCGGAGTGGCATCCATTTCGACACTGTGTGGCAGCGATGAACCAATTGCGTTTGGCAACACCGGCAGCCTCAACATCGCACGCCGGTATTACACAGCGACCCTACTGCCCAACGGTAAAGTGCTCGTTGCGGGGGGCGATAACAACTCCGGCGAAACCGCGAGTGCGGAACTGTACGACCCGGCAAACGGCACCTGGACTGTCACGGGTAGCCTCCACTTCAAACGCAGTCAGCACACCGCGACCCTATTATCCAACGGTAAAGTGCTCGTTGCAGGCGGTTTTGATGGCTCCACTGGCACTAATGTCGCCAGCGCGGAATTGTATGACCCGGCGACCGGCGCCTGGACGGTCACGGGCAGCCTCAACTCCCCGCGCGAGACTCACACCGCGACGCTGCTGACCAACGGTAAAGTGCTGGTTGCAGGAGGAGAATCTTACAACAACGAGTCCTACACCTCTACCGCGAGCGCGGAACTGTATGATCCGGCGACCGGCACCTGGACAGTCACAGGTAACCTGAGCTCCTCTCGCCTTTTTCACACAGCGACGCTACTAGCTAACGGTAAAGTGCTTGTTGCAGGGGGACAATTTATCAATGGCACTTCCATTGCGAGTACAGAACTGTATGACCCGGCAAACGGGACTTGGACTGTCACGGGCAACCTCAACAATGGACGCTCTGGGCATACGGCAAACCTACTGCCCGACGGCAAAGTGCTCGTTGCAGGGGGAAATAATCTTAGCGGGAATACATTCAATAACCCGGCGAGTACGGAACTGTATGATCCCGCGAACGACACTTGGACTGTCACGGGCAACCTCAACAATGGACGCTCTGGGCATACGGCAAACCTACTGCCCAATGGCAAGGTCCTCCTCGTTGCAGGGGAGACTGTGTTTGGCACTGCTCTCACAAGCAACGAACTGTACAACCCGCTGAACGGGGCCTGGAGTGTTACGGGGAGCCTCAACACCGCACGCTATTATCACACAGCGACGCTACTGCCTAACGGTGAAGTGCTCGTCGCGGGGGGTGAGACCGCGAACGGCATTGTTCTTGCAAGCGCGGAACTCTCAACCTCAACCTATCCGAGTTGGAGCGATTGGCAGGGGGTGCATTTCACCGACAGCCAAATCAACGACCTTTCTGTGAGTGGTTTCGACGCCGATCCCGACTTGGATGGCGTCCCAAATGCCTTCGAATTTTACTTTAATTTTGATCCGAATGTCAGCCTAACGTCAGCCGAACGAGCGGCACTACCTAGCGTAGGCTTGCAATCGACCAGCGACAACAACTCTGTCTCAACCTATCTGACGTTTACCTATCGACGGCGGATTGAATCGAGCGGCTTTCCGGTAAAAGTCAGCGTTTCCGACGATCTGCTCACCTGGGATGACAGTGAAACCCAAATAGAACCGGTCGGTACCCCTATCCCAACGGGAGATAATATCACCGAGACGGTTACGGTTCGGCTCAAGACGCCAATCAACCAGGGCCCAATCACGCACAAGTTCTTTCGATTGAAGCTTGCCTTTGTCCACCCTCCGTCCGCTTCGCAATGGGCGGCGTCAGCTGGCGGTAACGATCACTGGTATGAGGTATTGCAGAGCCCGGCTTTAACGTGGCCGCAGGCGCGGAACTTCGCTGCGGATAGAGGCGGATATCTTGCCGCCATTACTTCCGCCGCAGAAGATCAGTTCGTTAAATCCCTGTTCCCTGAAGGATTGGCTGCGGTCATTGGAGGGTACAGAGACGATCTGGGCTGGCATTGGTTAACGGGTGAGCCTTTTACGTTTACGGATTGGGCTGCCGGAGAACCAAATAATGCCGGAGGAGTAGAAAATTGTATCCAGTTTATTGGCTCTGACGGCACCTGGAATGATGGGTCGCAAACCGCAAATCCATATAGCTTCGTAATCGAGTACTCAAAGTAACCTGGCGACCGTCGAACACGTCACTCGGCGGAAGAGAGTAGCTGCTGCGCAAAGCGGCTAAGACGAGGCCGGTTTTAGTATCCAGTATCTAGTATCTGGTCCGTTAAAGGACGGATTCGCCGTGGCGAATCATTTCCGCTCTCAAACCTTGTAACCTTCAACGTCGGCGTTTCAGCTTTGCCGAACCTCGGCTCTTCCTCTTCCGTTGAGCGTTAGGCGTTGAGCGTGAGGGTTTGCTTCCCTTTCACCTTGTAACTCATGTAACATGTCTAGCCCTTCACCCATGCTGAAGAAACAATTCGCCTTCCTGGCGTGCATCCTGGCATTCAACGCTCCGGCTGCGGCTCCACCCGCGCAGCCGTTTGATCGCAGCTCGCTTATCGAAACAAGAAGATCGATCTATTTTGGGCGCCTGGCGGAAAAGCGAGGCGATGTGGCAAGTGCAGCGGAGCGTTACTTAACTGCCGTCAGCTATCTGGAAAGTTCCGCCCCGCGCGACGCGGACCTATCAAAACTGGTGATCTGCGATGAACCGGTCCCGAGCATTGGGCGGCGGATGATTTATTACTGGATAAAACTCTTGCATCAGGAGCTGGCAAAATCCAACCCGACTATTTCGGTGGAGCATTGTCTCAAAACGCTGCGAAGCTGCTACGCCAAGATGGCCTGGATCGAAAAGGGCAATCCGACATGGCCTTATCTTGAAGCGGTTGCCTCTGCGGCCGATGGCGATTATCGAGCGGCTTTCACAAAGTGCAGAGAAGCGGCTACGGCGGCCGGCGGTGAAGAATCGGTTAGGCGGAAGGCCCGCTCTCTGGCCGCGCACATTAAGCCGGGTGCACTGGAACAGGAGAAGATGAAAGAAGAAGACTGGGCGGCTTACAATGAGTATGTCTCAAGCGGCGCGCAGGCGTTGGACTTTGCGACGGTTAGCGCGCGCTACAGCGCCGACGATGCCCGGCGTCGCGGCGACCATGCAAATGCGGACATGTGGGAAAGCAGGCATCGCGATCTGCTCCGCCAGCGTGAGCAGATTAGAACCCGATAGAAACAAGACGCAATGCGACGCGAATTAATGAAAGTCTTGCTCGTCACTGTCATCCTATGTGGCGCGTGTGTTGGCTGTTCGCGTTCGCATAACAACAATGCGCAGGGCGAAGACGACGCTTTCAATCCTGATCGTTGGAAGCCGACGGCGGAGGCCATTGAGTCTGCCAAACGCGAGAAAAATTCGACCATTGCCCAGACAACCCAGCCGAGAGCAAGCGACTATGATTTGAATCCGCGCGCGGCCATGCAGGCACAGCAGAATGAAGAGACGGTGCCCGGGTACGATTCGCGCAACCCCGAACAGGCTAACGACGAAGATCCGGCGCTCGGGCAGATGGAGAAGGTGCCGCCGCCGCCAATGCCACCAAAACTGGGTTCAGGAGACGAAGCCGACCAATTCGGATTACCCGAATGGGAACGCATGGCTCGCGGCGAGCTGCACGCTAAGCGCATCCGCTATTAGGGGCCTCATTTGGCGTTCGTTCGATGTTGAATGTTAGCTTCCCACTGCTCCAAACTCCCATCTCCGCTCCTCTTCCTTCCACCCTTGTAACCGTTGTAAGTCTTCGACATCTCAACTCTTGCTTCGATGTTGGATGTTTGTGTCAAACTTAAACTTGAAGATCGATCACGAGCATGAATCGGATCTTTGCCTCCATCTCTTCAGCATTGAGCGTTTGAACGTTGGACGTTGAAAGTTGCTTTTTCGTCTGCCAGCTCCACCACCTCCCCACCTACTCTGCCTTCCACCCTGGTAACGATGTAAGCGGCACGACTCATTTGATCTTCAAAAGTTCGAGTTCCTATGTTAAGAGGTTGGCGAAACATGAGCCCGACTCGGATTGGTTTTCTGGTGCCGCTTTTTCTCGCGGCGGATTTAGCTGTCACAGCCTATGGCCAGACACCGGCTTCTTTATCTGAAATAAGGATCGTCTCACCCACTAACGGCGAGACCTTCAGCGCACCCGCAGATATTCTGGTTACGATCGAGGGAACTGACATTCCGAATGTCGGTCACGGGATTAGCCTGTATAAAGACAACGAGCTGGTCCACGCGATCGCGCTTGATCCACTAATTCCGACGACCACAAAGCCGGTTCAATTTAGATTTGATTTTTCGGTGAATAATCTGCTCGCCGGCCATTATGTCCTAACAGCGACCATCGATTCAATTCATTCCGCTCCGGTTCACATATTGGTGCGGCATCGCCGCCACCGGGGGCGGTAATGTTCGAAGATTTGTTCGCCGAGCGAACTCACCTGATTCGATCGGTGTTTGAGTTTTTCAAACTCGGCCGCTGCACAAGCATGAAAAGCATCCGACCCCGCAATCCGAAATTTCAGCTCTCAGCTTTCAGTTTTCAGCTTTTCCCACTCCCTGCCGCCTGCGTTGCTGCTGGCGATTTTTCTTCTGCGTCGTCGTTTGCTGGTTAGAGGCGCTCATGCCGCCGGCCGCGTGGTGATGGTTTGGGGATGAACCAGCATTCGACTGCGTCCCTCGTCGCGTTCCGGCC
Source organism: Verrucomicrobiota bacterium (assembly GCA_041167085.1). Taxonomy (GTDB): domain Bacteria; phylum Verrucomicrobiota; class Verrucomicrobiia; order Chthoniobacterales; family UBA10450; genus DATFCK01. Next base: position 154,689 of record JBEEGV010000047.1, on the reverse strand, counting down.
GCGTGGGGGTGGTTTTGGGATGAACGAACATTCGACTGCGTCTTTCGCCGCGTTCCGGCCGCGTGGTGATGGCTTTCGGAGGAACCAACCTTTGACTGGCTCCTTCGCCGCGTTCCTTGACCTGAGTGGTTACCATTGCCGCCGGCCCCCTCGCCGCCGCCGCCAGGCGCAACGTCTTGATAGCTGCTGGAAGCATCACTGCCGTCGGGGTTATGCTGCTCGCTCCCGGAGATGGGCGGAATACAACCGCCCGCAGACCCCTGCTGGGTTTCGGTCCCGTCCGTGTTTGTTCCGCTGTCCCTCTTCTTTTTATGCTCCTCTGCGATCTTTTTAGCAGAGCGGACGTGGAGAGGTGGTCGCGATGTGCCCTCGAGCCCGTCGACTTGATTGCGGATGCCGTTTAAATCGTCCACCATTCCATCCAGCTTCTGCCTGAGAGCTTCCGCTTCCGCGCGGTTATCCGCGCTCGGATCGTCGAGGTATTTGTTAACGGCGGATTGCCGCTGCCGGCCCAATTCCCGTGTCGCTGCGTCCTGCTCCGCTTCCTTTTGTTTCAATGCATCGAGACCATTGTCTGTGCTCCCGCCACCGTCGTCCGTTTTCGGCGGCTCGACCGGCTCAGACTGCGGGGGCTGCGCCTCTGTTGTCTTCTTGGGCCGCGGCGGCGGAACATAAGTCGGATCGTTCTTCTGCTTGAATCCGTCGATCGCCGTGTTTGACTCGGCCAGTTTGTTTCGAAAATGCTCCTGTTGTTTGACCGTTTCCGACAGGCCATCAGCAATTTGCTTCATCTCTTTCTTTAAGTCGCGCGCCCTTGGATCATTCGGATCCAGTTTATCCAGGATTTTCTGGTCGGTCTTTAACCATTCCCTCTGGTTATGAGCCAGATCATTGTTGGCTTTCAAGAGGTTGGCATGTTTGTTCCGAATGTCGTTTAACTCCCCTTCCGTCCACGGATGGTCCTGGGGGTCGGGCGGCGGCCCTTCTTGCATTGCTTCGTGCACTCCCTTTATCGACTTGTTCGCATTCGCTTGGTTTTGATCGCGAAGATTGTACAAGTCGTCGACCATGCTCCCTTCGGCGAAGGCAATAGAAGGAACGAATATGAGAGCGAGAGCGACGACAAACAGTGTCGTTAGGCAGCGAACCCAACGAGCAGGGAAGCGAACGTCGGCCTTCATGGGGGTATGATTACCTGGCTGTCGCCGATGCTATACCGCCCGCGTTCGCATTGCCATACCTAAATTGCACCTTCGCCTGAGTGTGCGCCTGCCCAACAACCCGTTGCAATAGGGCCTAGTTAGCGTGTGATGCGTGACGTCCGACTTGGATGTTCGATGTTTGCTTCCGGTTCCAAGTCATCGCTTGAGTGACCCATTCTGCAATCCGAAATCCGCAATCAGCTCCCCGCTGGCCCCAAGCCCCTGCCTTCTGCTGCGCAGATGCTCGACAGGCAGTGTAACAAGCTAAGGTTTGCACTCGACCACTCATGCAGGAGAATGAACTATCAACCTGCCATGGCGAGTGACATCAAAAAAGAGATCGCGCTAGAGATCGGGCACGTTCTTTTCATCGATATCGTCGGGTATACTAAGCTGCTCATCCACGAACAGACGGAACACTTGGAGCAGTTGCGCGACATCGCTCGCGCGACGGAGTCGTTTCGCGCGGCGCAGGGCCAGGGCAAGCTGTTGCGATTGCCGACGGGCGATGGCGGCGCGCTGGTTTTTCGGACAACCCCGGAAGGGCCTGTGATGTGCGCGATCGAGATCGCGCGCGCATTGAAAAAGCACCCCGAGTTGCGCGTGCGCATGGGCGTGCACAGCGGGCCGGTCACAGAAGTGACCGATCTGAGCGAACAGGGGAACATTGCCGGAGCAGGAATCAACATCGCGCAGCGGGTGATGGATTGCGGCGACGCCGGGCACATTTTGTTATCCAAACATGTCGCCGATGATCTCGAGCAATACAGGCAGTGGCGGCCGCTACTGCATGATCTGGGCACTTGCGAGGTGAAACACGGCGTCTCGCTTGGAATCTTCAATCTTTACTCGGATGATATCGGCAATCCGGACTTGCCGAAGATATTCTCGGGAGGCAAGGCGCCCGAGAAAAGGGTCGAGCCAGCACGCGCCACTTCGCGCAAATCGATCGCGGTGCTGCCGTTCGAAAATTTGAGCGAGGACAAAGCGAATGCCTATTTCGCGGACGGGATTCAGGAGGAAATCCTGACCAGGTTATCGCGCATCAGTGATTTGAAAGTGATCTCGCGCACGTCGACGCAGCGCTTCAAAAACACGGCCGAGCAAATTCCCGAAATCGCGAAACTCCTCGGCGTCGCGACCATCCTTGAGGGCAGTGTCCGAAAGGCTGGCGACACCGTGCGCGTGCACGTTCAGCTCATCGACGCGGAGAACGACGCGCATCTTTGGGCGGAGCGATATGATCGCAAATTGGATGACATTTTCGCGGTTGAAACCGACATCGCGACGAATATCGCCGAGGCCTTGCAGGCGAAACTCACCGGTGCCGAGCGGCGAGCCATTGCTTCGCGCCCGACGAAAAACACCGACGCCCACGAGCTCTACCTGAAAGGCCGCTATTACTGGCGGAATTTTTACGCCCCGGGCTACGAACGGGTGCGCGAGTATTACGAGCAAGCGATCGGGCTCGATGTTGGGTATGCGCCGGCTTATAACGGTCTGAGTCTTTACTATTCCTTCGCCGCGGCGAACGGTTTTTTTCCGCCTAACGAGAGCTGGCCACTCGCGGAGGACGCGGTCCGCAAATCTCTCAGCCTCGATGACACGCTGCCCGAAGCTTACAACGCGCTTGCCGCGGTCGAGCTTTACTACAAGCGGGATTGGCCGGCGGCAGAGCGCCTGTTTCTCCGCGGCATGCAACTGGATCCGAACTTCGGCGATATTCCGGCTCATTACGGCCTCTGCCTCTCGTATTTCAGCCGCAACGACGAAGCGCTTGCGCAAATGGAGCGGGCCTTGCAACTCGACCCGTTCTTTCCCGGAGTGAATCTGCATCTTGGCGTTGTTTTCTTTTTTTTACGCGACTACGACCGTGCGGCCGCTCAATTCGCGAAAACGCTCGAGCTATATCCCGGCTATGCCGCGGCTCACGAATACTTCGGGGAGGTCTGCGCGAAAAAAGGAATGACCTCCGAAGCCATCACGCAATGGTGTGCCGCGCTGAGCCTGAACGGCCAGGCGGAAGACGCTCGAGTCCTCGAACAGGTTTTTGCGGCGGCAGGATTCGACGCGGCAGTGCGCACGCTCGCGCAGAGGCAACTCGAAGGGCTCGATGGCAAACGCGCGCGGGGCGATTATGTCCCAGCCGCCCATTACCTCTTCGCTCAGGTCCGGCGAGGCAATATCGAGGAGGCCTTCGCCTGCCTGCCGGAGGTGCTGGACGAACGGGATTGGTTTGCGCTGCAACTGCGCGTCAACCCGATGCTCGACCCGCTGCGCGGCGATCCACGATTCGAGAAGATTGCCGCTTCATTCTCTCCGAAAGGTTCGAAATAGATCGAGATAGTAGATGAGCCTATAGATCCTGGTCGTTAGGGCAGGATCTCTCCTTGCCTGCCCCGATTTCAGTTTTTAGCTTTAGCTAGTCCCGCTATCTTCTCAACGGCTCAACATCTCAACGCTCCCAGCTCTGCGCTCATTCCCCATTCCGCAATTTCAGCGGTCAGTTCTCAGCTCCAACCTCCGAGCTCCCTGCTCCCCGCTGTCCTCTCAACTCCTCGACGACTCAACCTCTCAACTCTTTTGTCTCCTTCAGCTTTCAGCGTTTCAACTTTCCGCTTTTCGCTCCCCATTAGTCTTCGCCGTTATCGATTCGGATAGAGCCCTTCGTCAAAGTGCCGCTGGCGCTATAACCGTTGCTCATGCTGATGCTGAAAGTATCGGCAGTGGGGGACATCTGATTGCCCGTCACGCTAACCGTGAAGTCCACCTGCTGTTTGCTTTTACCAATCGTGGCTGTCCCCGTAAATGCAGCCTGGTTACCGTTGATTGTAACGGTGTTGATTTTGCCTGTGCCGAAGGTGATGTGTGAACCGCGGTCGCTGTAGCCGAACGCTCCTTCGAGATATTTCTGAGTTATCTGCTCGTTTTCGACATCAAAGATAAAGAAGTGCGCTTGTCCGCCGTTCGGGCCGGCAAAACTGCCTGTGCCATTTATCTCTTGTTGTGGAGTCGCCGTTGGAGTTGGAGTTGGAGTCGGCGAGGGAGAGGGACTGAAAGCACCCTGTGGTAAGGCTGAGCCGGCCGCGTTCTGTACGGCGACAGCGCCGTCTCGTCTTTCGGCAGTGGCATTTCGCATTCCCCAGAAAACGCTGAATGCGACAAGCGCGTAAATTCCGACTCGTCCCACGGTTTTAAACAGATTCGATTTCATCCCAGCTCGCTTTGCAATGTGTTCGGCTCTCATAATGATTAAAACCAGCAACTCTCCCGCCAGTTGCGCAACTCAGGCGATTTAATTCTTGCCGTTGCCTAAACCCCTCACCTTGTGGCGCTGACGTCTGCCCTGTGACATCTAAACTTGAAGATCGATCACGAGTATGAGCATGAGCCAGCAGCTGACCTCTGGCCTCCGCCTTCTTCCATTCCGCAATCCGAAATCCGCATTCCCCAATTCCCTGGCTCCATCGCGAACCGGCTGTTCGTCGGCTGTCGAACACGTGCCCGAGCCGAGTACCGCGATTTTATTTTTGTTTTCTGCTCTGCTTACAAGCGTGATCCCGAGACGCGCGGCTTCGCGCAAATTGTAAGGCGCCGGGGAAACGCACTAACGCGCTCTGTGAGTTGGTGACGATGCCGCCGTCTGACTTGTGACCGCTGACTGGTGACTTCTCTCCTTCCTCCGTCCCCAATATCCTCGATGTTTCGGAACCCTGATTCCAATTGAACACAGGTTATCGCCCACTTGAATGGTTAAACCAGTCAAGTCTAACAAGCGCTCCTTTCTTAGCCGCGGAATATATAGATGTGAGCCCAGCGTCACTTCAGGGCGTCAATTCGCTATATGGCGGATTTTCTACCGCTAACGATTATGGCCTCCGCGGGAAAACTCATTTTCCTACTCACAAAGTATCTCCGTGCTGTATCGGCAACAGCCTGTTTTACGGTTAGTACTTGGGCGGGCGTGAGGCCAGCCATTTTTTCGCGCAAACTTTCGGACATCTCAGTCCGCAACTGCCAGAACTGTTCAAAGGAGATGGCCGCTTCAATCTGAAAATTCAGCCGGCGCTCAATCATGTTCTCAGCGCCAGCGTCTTCCAGGACTCCAGCGAACTTGCCGGGAACGGCAAAACGGAATGCATCTGGCGCATCGGGATCCTCTCGAGAAGACTCCACAAATCGGTCCACCACATCTGTAACAGTCGAGAAGAAAGGATTAACTTCCTTGGGGGCCCAGACGACAAATGAGACATATCCACCCTCGACAATCACTCTCAGCGCCTCCCGCACCCCAATGATGGGGTCGACGAAAAACATTGCTGATAACCTACTGACAGCTACATCAAATGCACCGTCTGCGAACGGCAGGGCATCGGCAGAACATTGCCTGAAGTGGATGTTTGTCAGACCGCGCCGGCCTGCTTCCGCCTGAGCAGTTTCGACCATACCAGTTACAGGATCCGTGTACATTACTGATCCTGTTGGCCCAACAATGGATGAGATTGTCAGTGACGGCTCGCCGCTTCCGCCACCGATATCGAGCACCTTCTGGCCAATCCCGATCCGCGCTTCTTCGACCAGACCGGATGTTATTGGCGCGAACATCTGTGCGATGAGCCCTTGGTACTTGTCCCAATACCGCGCCGAAGCTTGCCACGCCTTCAACTCTTTGTTCGTTTCGTCTGAATTCATCTATGAATTTCTGCCTATATCGCGCGCGATGGCTCGACGCACGTGGAAATAGCAAAGTGTAATTAACAAAGCCGCTGTAATCAGGAGTGCTCCTACCAAATGCACTTCAAATATCGAAAGAGCGATGCGTAGACCTCGACCCCAATGAGCTCTGGTTGCAATCAAGACGAGTGGGCTCTTTTCAAGAAAAAAGCCGAGGCCCGGCACGAGAAACAGATATGCGATGGCCAGGATCTCCCACGGATTGTTTCCCCGTGCTTCTTCAACGGCGCGTTGCTCGGGAACGGCTTCGTGATCGAGTTGGCCGACCGCCTCCAAATACTGAGGCACCGTCATGATGTTACCACCTTTGGGGATGAAACGCGCCGCGTCCAAAATCTTAGCCGCTTGCTCAGATTGCGAATCACTAACGACCAAACGAACCGGGATAGCAAAAGGCGCGCGCACGACGTGGGCGTTTTCATCGAACAGAAGGCAAAAGATCTCATGATCATCAAGAAACGATTTCACCAGACCCGCTTCAGACAGGTTGAAATACGTTCGCAGCATCAACATTTATGTATCAACGTTTCCCAGATGCTGCTGCCTTCGGTCGCCTCTGCCATTGAGCGTTGGACGTTGAGCGCCTGCCGCAGGATGGCCCGAATGGCTTCGGGGTTGAACGTTTGCTCTTGTTTCTGTCATCTGACTTCTGTCCTCTCAATCCTCAACTCCTCAACCACCCTGTCGCGTCGTAGTCCCGCGGCTGCGGGACGAAGGCGGATCATCTTCTCAACCTTCTATCAGTTTTCAGCTTTCAAATAGAAGGATGGGCAAACGAAGGAATTGCAATGAAACTTCGCGAGTAGATATTCAGCCACTTAACACCGTGAAAAACATCATTTTTTTATTTACCATTGCAGGAATGATCTCGAACGGGACGTCGCCGAACAGCTCCGGTGGAACCCCGTCAGCGAGCTCGCCCGCTGGTGGCGCGCCGAGCTCGGTCAGCTTCGAGAACGTGACAGTGACCGATGCCACGATCATGTCCAGCAAGCCGAAAGTCACCGCCGAGTCAACCCTCCCGGCGGCCAAGTTGAAGGTGAAGGACCTGGTCATCGGCAGCGGCGAGGCTGCTACCCCCACCTCATCGGTTACTGTGCAGTACGTCGGCGTCCGCTACGCCGATGGCAAGCAGTTCGACGCGTCCTGGGACCATGGCGGCCCGACCAGCTTTCGGCTCAACAAAGTGGTTCGCGGCTTCACTCAGGGGATTGGCGGTACCGATACGATCCCGGCGATGAAAGTAGGCGGCCGGCGGCTGATGATCGTGCCGGCAGAGCTGGGCTACGGCGAGACCGGGACGCGGGATGGCAGCATCCCACCCAACGCAGCGATCGTGTTCGTCGTCGACCTCGTCGCGGTCAAGTGAGCCCTAACTGTCTTCCGCCATTGGAGAAAGTTGATAGTTGATAGGACGGCATGGCGAAGCCTGCCTTTAGTTGAGAGTCGCGTCGCTTCTCTATTGCGCCGGTGGGGCGAGACTCCGTCGAGCCGACAAATCGTGACTTTCGCCACGGCGAATTCGTCCGTTGCGGATTGTCCTCTGCGCTTCGCTCGTTGTCCCGTTGTCGCTTCGCTCCCTGCTAATCGCCCAGCGGATTGCGCGCCGCGATCCACTTCGTCACCGGTTTCCCGCCTAACAAGTGCTCCTGCACGATCCGCTCGAAGCGTTTTGGCGTGACCTTGGCATACCAAATCCCCTCGGGATATACCACCAGCCACGGACCTGAGTGACAAAAGGCGGAAGCAAAGGGCCTTGGTCCGCATAACGGACAAATTGAGCTCCTTCGTCCGCTGCTTGATGCATTCCCACGTTGCCTGCCCGGCCTCCGGCGCGCAGCAATCCGGTCCGAGACAAAGAAAGAGGTGGCGCCGAGCGTCCGTCACCCGCGCCTTCTTCAGCGCCTTGAGCAGTTTGGGATCCGATGCCCTCATGCCGCGACGTTAAGCGATCAAAACTGAAACGCGAAACTTCAACCTGATTTTCGCGCACTGAGGGCGTTTCTGTTCTTTCGAAGTAGCGGTGAAGGAAGCAGTGAGTGATTGTGGATAACGAACGAATGTCAACTTGGGCTAGGGCGGCTTGGCTTGTCACGCCATAGCGTTGGCGACGGCGGAATCCTGGACGGATGTCGGCGGCGATGATTACGGAAGCGTTTCTATCTGATCTCTGACGTACCGCTGACTCGTGACGTCTCTTCTCTGTCCTCCGTTCTCTTCAGCATTCAGCGTTTCAGCTTTCCGCTATCAGCTTTTCCCCACAACCTCTCAACTCTTCTTCTGACTTCGGTGTTCGGTATTGGATGTTCGGCGTTTTCCGATCTTCTCAACTCCTCAACCTCTCAACCCCGAAGCTATTCGGGGCCGTCCGATGGCAGGCGCCTTAACTCTCTTTTCAGCTTTCAGTTTTTCCAAGCGCAGCGACGCCGCTTCTACTTCTTTTGTTTGTCGATGAAACGTCCCGGCGATAACGCAATTAACAGCATGCATGTCCCCGGCCAATTATCGCAGGTTGAGATGCTTTTTTAGAGCAGCGATCACCATCGCTTTCAAGGTCGTATCGTTCGCGACGGCATGATGTTTTACCTGCTTCAATAACACGCGCGGCAGATCAATTGTCGTTTTAACGTACAACCGCGATTCTGGTGGACGACGCGTTCTCATCCGATCGAAGTATTAATCACCCCCGCATCAAAGGGCCAGCCATCTTATTTTTCAATAATTTTTCTGTCGCTCCTAAATAGCATATTTAAGGTTTAGTATAAATAAGGTAATAATGCTGTGAAACGTAACTAGATGTGATTTCTGCGTTGCGCTATTTCTTTGATTGTCGATGAAACGTCCCGGTGATAACGCAATTAACAGGATGGCGCGTCCCGGGTAGAAGCGCGTGCCCGGTTTCGGTCAGAGTATTTCCGTCCGCGGACAACACTAATTTGCCGTCGGTTCGTCCAATGGACAGGCCTACTCCCCTGTTGCTGTTAGCGGGCACATCGAAGATCAACGTGTTTCCGTCCGACTTTGGAGAAACGTTATAGCGTCCGGGAGTGAGTCCCAGCACAACACCTACCATTTTTCCGGAATCAGCAATCGCAATCAACGCGGGTGTTTGCCCAGGTTTCTGCTCCCGGCCCATTTGCTCGCGAACGAAATATCCGATAATGGTCTCGCTCCCCGGCCATTTGCCGTCAAACCGGGGATCGAGCTGGCCAGCAAACGAATTCGATAGACCGACGCACAGGACCAGGCTCGCCAGGATAGTCGTTTTCATTGGTTTCCCTTACCTTTCTCTGATTACAATCGCAATTAACTAGCTAGAGGGACGCATGTCAGCGTTGCAGGTCAAACGCGATTTGAAAGACCGGACGTCGCTCCGCATCCGTTACGGGCCGCGACTGGCAAGAGCCGCCTGGCTTGCCTGCCACGCCATAGTTTCAACGTCGGCGGGTCACGCCCTAGCCTTGGCGACGGCGGAAGGTCCGCGATAATTTGAAACTCGGTCGCTGCCCGTGCTCTCTCGCTTCTGCCTCGTCGACTTTCCCTTGATCACTCGCACTGCCCGTGCTTGCGCCAGCTACCTAGCTGCGTTGCCGTCTACCCGCGGGATTCCCCATCGCGACGTGTTCTATGCCTGCCGCCCCGTAGCCTCTTGTCGCGCCGTAGCTTCGCAGAGGAGGATGGCACAGGCGGGTCGCTCATCCCATTCGCTCCGTTCAACGGCGATGATGTCGCGGGCAGTCGACGCCGGATTTCGTGTTTGATTCTGCCGATTACCTTTTTCACGGCTAATCGGATAGTCGATTGAAACAATATTTAAGGTTAGGAATAAATAAGGATTAAGAATTAGGACGAAGGCGGATCAACTATCAACCGCTTACGGACGTCGAAAAGATTGCGCGAGGAATCGCGCAGAATGTTTTTTACTTGGCTTTCTGCTCGTCCGTGGCGTCTTCCCGCTGCGCTTCAGCCTTTTGCCAACTGGGATCGACGTTGTATTCCTTCATCGCTTTAGCGAGAACATCGGTCTTCCCGCCGAGATCCTTCTGATACACCACTCCATCCTGACCGACGATGAATGTCATTACGCCCGACGATCTGTATTCCGCCGGGTAGGCCGCGAAAGCGAACCCGTTAGTCATTTTGCCGTTTATGATATAATTCTTCGCGCCGCCTGGACAATTCTTGCCCTGACTCGTTAGGATGCGATAACAGTAACCCTGGTAAGGAGTCGGAGCGCCGCCGTGGTTCTTGGGATAGCCCTCAGCGACGGCCGATGCGACCAGTGGGCCGATGGGGCTCTGGGGCTCGCCATCGGCAACTTTCCAATAAAGGCCATTATGCTGGCCTTGGTCACTGAAGAATTTTCGGGCGTACTCATCGTGCTGCGCGGAGTGGTATTCCTTTTCCGCGGCCACCAACTCCTGGCAGACGCCAATGGTCGACATTTCATTCCGGCCAATTCGCCTGTATAAAATCTCCTTCTTGCCCGCCTCGGTGTTGAAATACCACGCATTGCCTTTGTTCACGAGGGGAATGGGTGTAGGCCAATTCTCCGCGCCGATATACAAGGTAGTGGTTCCATCCGGTTCCTTCAGCAGACGGTGCATTTCCTGATATTTCTGGACGAAATTAGCGCGGTGGAGCGCGTCCTCGGTTTCGTCTCCGGACGAGACGATTTGTTTTCCGTCCGGTCCCAGGATTTCGAGCATCGTTTTTTCGTCGTTACTCTGCGCCGCCGCGACGAGTGCATTGCTCGCATCTTGCGGCGATGAAAACGTTTTCTGGCCCTTTTGCTGCGCCATGGAATGGCTGGACAAGCAGTACGTCAAAAGGATAACGACCGCGGCCAGCTTAGAAAGACTAGCCCAAGTGGATTTGTGAAAGCTCAGTTTTTCTCGCCGTCTATGTCTTCTTTCCATTTCAAAAAATTTCATAAGCTAACGGGAACATACGCAACACGATTATCGAGGCTTGCCACCGCCACCATGCGCGACTCCGCCGCCGCCACGCGCTGCTCCACCGCCGTAGCTGACGCTTCCGCGTGAAGAAAAGCTTCTGGTCTGTCCGCCATTGCCGTAGCCACTGAAGGCGCCGGAGCGAACGCCCATCTGACCGCTGGGTGCACCGTATCCTCGAGCGGCCTGGATGTTTCCGCCAACAGGACGGGCTATTGTGCCGGAACGGTTGTACATTCCGCCGCGCGGGTTGGTCGTCGAGATGGACGGCCTGTTTTCCGTATTCTGCCGTAAATCTTCGGGAACCCGTAAGCCTCGCTCGCCGATGTTCCCGTTGGAAGGAATGTTCGCTGCGTTCGCACGGGCTTCGCGGGCTTGTAAGCCGCGCGCGGCAGAGTTCGTGGTAACCGCGGCGGAGCTTCGTCGGTAGAAATCGTTTCGGTTGTAAAACGTCGTGCTCCGGGAGCGGTACCTGTCGTGGTCGTGAACGACGAATCGGTGACGCCAATCGAATCCCCAACGAGGCCAGCCCCAATCAAAACCGCCGAAGAAGCCGATTCCGAAGGCGGGTCCGAACACGCAACCCGGGCCATCATACCAGATTCCGGGATATGGGTACCAATCCGGCCACGCGTCGATGGGATTTCCGTAGGCCTGCCACGGATTATACTGGGGGACGTAAACGGTATCGGCACTGGATGGCTCGATCGAGATCGTCGAATCTTCCGTCGCTACGGTTTCCTGCGGCGTGGTCTTAAGATTACCGGCTTCCTGCGCTCGCTCGCGCATAACTTGCACGGCATCGAGCAAATTCTCTTGCTGGTTGTAGTAAGCGTCGCCCAGAGATGACGTCCAGGAGAGGTTCTTATCCAGATTTCCAAGGACGGACGGAAATGCCGTGAGCGCCTTGACGCTCGGGTCCCAAGGTTGTTGGTCCACAGCTTTCGCCAAGGCGTCGCCCTTTAAATCAGGATGCGCTTGCACCCATCTGTCGGCCTCGACGAGCTGCTCGGGAAAAGTGGATGCCGCCAGGATCTGGGCGACAAGCGAATCCGGATAGAGCGCGATTGGCGCTACCAATTGCTGCAACTGATTGGCAGTCTGTTGGGTGTGTGAAGGCGAAGGCGCGGCCTGCGCCGGAGCTTGCGCGGCTGGATCGGCCGACAGGTTTTGAGGCCAGGTTGCGAACAACAGGGCAAGCGATAGGAAAACCAAAATCTGGTCACCCGATCGCGGCCTTGAGAACCCTGCGACACATCCGAAAATGTTCATATCCCTGTCTTTCGGCTCTACCGAATTGTACTCTTCGTGCGCGATTTTGCAAGGAGGGCGCGGAGGGCGCCTAAAGTAGAACGTAGGAAAGCGCAAGCTCAGGACCACCGGACAACGGGACTACGGGACCACTAGACAACGGGACCGCCGGACTACGGACAACTGGACAACGAGATCGCGCGGCGTGGCCGCGCGTTATTCGCTGATCGTTCTCAGCTATTCGGCGGAAAAGTCTGCGAGCGAAGCGAAGACGACCCCCTAAGCAGACCTCGAAATTAAAACCGCGGCACCGGCCCTGCTTTGGCAACCATGCGTGAAGTATTGGGAGATCGTGGCAAACCAGTTAAGTGAAGCGGGTTGGACATGGGGACATGTCCGCTTCGTGCGCGATGGTCAGTACCTCGACCTCGTCGACGCACATCGCGGGGACGGAAGAAGGTATATAGTCTGTGCTGATGATAAACTGAGCGCTTTTCGCGAACTTCAGCGGACGCTCAATGAAATAAAGCAGGATCACTAGACCACGGGACTACGCAGCGAAGCTGCGCGTTATTCGTGATTCGTTATTCGGCAAACGGAGCTTCACTCAAAGCTGACAGCTGAAAGCTGAGAGCTGAAACTCAGCAGCGAAGGCAGATGACAGAAGCAGCAGCAAACGCTCAACCCCGAAACAATTCGGGGCCGTCCGGCGGCAGGCGCTCAACGCTCAACGCCTAAGGCGGCTCGACAGAGTCTCGCCCCACCTGCCTTGCTCCCTGTCCGCCATTGGACGGGCTCGCCGTGGCGAGCTCCAGCTCACCCCTGTTCATTTATCTGGAATTTACGGTTCGAAACTGATCTTCTCTGTGCTGGTACCGAATGAACCGCCTGAGAATCCTTCGTCTGCTGCTGCTGGTGGTGCTTTGCCTGGGTTTGGTCGATACCACCCGGGCAAGTTTCTCCTTGCTCCCGGGCGACTATTATACCTCGGACTATTTCTCGCGCGTTATTACTCAGTACGACATCGCAGGTAATGTGACCGGATCGTTTACTCTCCCGTCAAGCCTGGGCGATGAAGTTCGCGGACTCGCCTTTGGGCCCGACAATCTGCTTTACGCGACCGTCGTGCGCGGATCGGGTTTTGCCGTGCTGGCTCTGGATGGTTTGGGCACCATCCAACAGACCTATTCAGGCTCGGCCTATCTCGGTGGAGACATTTCCGCCGGTAAAATTGCGTTCGATAATCAATACATTTACGTGGCCGGCGGCCAACAACTGACCCGGTTCGCGATCGGCGATCCAAGTTCCGGAACTTCCATCTTTACGAACAACGCCGTGATCGACTCCAAACCGTTGCCTAACGGCGATCTCTTCGTGGCTTTCAGCACCGGAATCGATGAGATAACAAACAATGGCACCGTTGTTCGCAGCATTCCGCTGGTCGGCGACGATAACTTTTATAATGATCTGCGCGGGATCGAGTACGATCCGGCGACAAATACATTATTTGCGACCGAGCTCGGCCATACCGGTTTTTCGTTTCAACTGATGAAGATCGACGCGTCGACCGGCATTTTGGAAAACAGCGTCAGCTTCGAGTACGGTGACGATATCTTTATCGATATTTCGGGCAGACTGCTGGTGGGCAGCCGGACACAAACACCCCGCTTTTATACAAAAGATCTGGTCCAGGCGGGGACACTGGGAGATGGCCAGCAAATGTTTGTCACCGAATTCATTCCGATTCCTGAGCCAGGCGCGGTCGCTTACATTGCGATCGTGGCCGCGGCACTATTTGCGCGCAGGATCCGGCCATAGAGGACAGAAGGCAGAAGACACAGGTCGGCTAGAAGCGAATGCGGATTGCGGAAGCGAAGAGCTAAGGGCAAAGCGCAGAGCGCAAAGAAGCTAACTCCTCAGAAGTCGTTTTGGATTACGGAAACGATGCGCGATAGAAATTTTTCCCGAGCCCGTCGCCGGCCGAATCTTCGAATTGAAAAGCGCCGGTCCTATCGGCCTTGGTCGATGGACCGGTAGTGAAAGGTTGGATCAGGTCCGGCGACGTTTGGAGGTTGATGTTGGCCAACGCGCCGGCGTGACCGTTAATCAACACCTGCCCCGTATCCCCTCGCGTGATGGAATCGATCTGGAGAATAGGGTTCAGGTTTATTGTCGTCACGAATACATCCCAAACGCCGCCGCCATAGATTTTTTGGGGCGCAGAGTTTGTGGTGGGAAAATCGGTCGAAGCTGTCCGGCCGGTGAGATAAAGTTGGTCATTCCATAGGTCGAGCCCGTAAACGGAATCCTGGTCGATACCGCCCAGATAAGTCTGAAACAGAAGAGCGGTCGCGCCGGGCGTGAGCTTGGCCACGAAGCAATCGTAGTAACCGCCAATCGCCGGCTGGAAAGCGTTCACCGGAGTGAGATCGTGACTCGAGCTGTAACCGCCGACCAGAATATTACCCGCACGATCAATCTTCAGACCGAACAGACCTTCATAATCGCTCGCGCCGAGATAAGTCGAAAAGACGAGAGCGCTTCCGTCGTCCGAAAGCTCGGTGATAAAGCCGTCATCCGCGCCACCATAGGCCGGCTGCACGACACCGGCGGTGGTTGGAAAATCGGTATCGTTAGTCTCGCCATCGATGTACGCGTGCCCGGCCGAGTCAACAACGATCGCCGACGGCGCGGTGTAATTGCTGCCGCCACTCGCGCTGCTCCCCTGACTCCCGCTAACGAGCGTCGAGTAGACCATGGTCGAGCCGCTCGGATTTAGCTTGGTGACGAACCCAGCGGTTCCCGGCGTGTGCACCCTCTGGTACGCACCCAGCGTGGTTGGAAAATCGGACGATTGTGTTTCACCAGTGACGAACGCATTACCATTAGCGTCGACCGCTACGGCTGCGCAAAAGTCGCTGGTCGCGCCGCCAAGATAGGTGCAATACATCAGACCAGCCTGGCCGGCGGTCTGCGGATCGATCCGGGCAACGAATCCGTCGGATTCACCTCCAATGATTGCTTGTGCGGCGCCGGAAGTGACCGGCATATCGATTGTGTTGGTGCCGCCGACGACATAGATGGTGTTGTCCGGTCCCACCGCGACTCCGACGCCGATCGTTTCGACATTAGCCGGAGGAATAACGCCGCCAATTTTGATCAAGGGAACCGGGACGCCGTCGGACGTTGCTCCGCCCAAATATGTGGAATAAACAAGTGCAGTGCCGTCCGCGCTGATCACGGTAACGAACGCAGCGTCGCCGCCAGGTGAGCTGGCCTGGACTGCGTTCGATGTCACGGGAAAATCAGTGGACTCGGTGACGCCGGTCACTACGACATTGCCGGCCGAATCGACGGCTACGGCGAAAACTCCGTCCCAACCAGTGCCTCCAAGATATGTGGCCCAGAGAAGGTTCCCGTTCTTGTCGTACTTGGCAACGAAGCCGTCCTGGCCACCGTCACCGTAGCTTTTTTGTAGAGCGTTGCTGGTAACGGGAAAATCAGCCGCCTGCGCGTCGCCGCCGACATAAAGGTTGCCGGACTGATCGACGGCGCATGACCAGGCAATTTCGAATCCCGTGCCGCCAAGGAAAGTCGACGAGACGATCGGCGGCGCCAGCGTGGGCGCGCCGGCGGACGAAACGAGAGCTGATCTCTTTGATGGATGATTCGCGGCGGCAAACGAGGCGGCGATGGCAAAGCCAACGACCAGCACTATTCCCAGAGCAATTCTCCCTTTATTGGTTCGAAACATTCCAGCGGCCGTTTAAGGAGAAAATCGGAACTGCTACAGCGAACGGACGCATGGAGGGTGGAAGAAGGAGGACGGAAGTCGGAGGTCAGCGGGGAGAGGACAAACCAGACCACGAGACTACAGGACTACAGACAACGGGACCCTTCATTTCGAGTCTGCCATAAGCTCAGTGCGGCGCTGGCGCTTCCAGCACTTCTCCAGACGGGACTAAGCGCTTACGCGTTGACAAAAATCGCAATTATTTGCTAAGAAGCAGAAGCTTTTGGACTGTTTCAGGGTTCAATCAATGAAACCCCAATATATTATGAGGACAAAATCAGTTTTTAGCTCCGTGGTAGTGGCAGCGGTAACTTTGACCGCCTCAGTCGTGCTCGCTGCATCGCATGGCGGAGGCGGCTCTAGCGGTGGAGGTTCGAGAGGTGGCGGATCTGCCAGAAGCGGTTTCGCACCCGCTCGACCAGGAAGCGGCTTCAACCGGTCCGGGCCCGGATTTTCCCGGAATTCCCGAGGTTTTCGGGGCGATCGATTCCACCATCGTCATTTTGATGGTGATGACTTCTTCTTTTTCGGTGACCCGTTCTTTTACCCATTCGACTGGTATCCCTACGGTTATTATCCATACGCATATAACCCATACGGGTATTACCCGCCGTACGGTTCTCCCTACGGATCCTACTATAACGGCGGTTACGGGCCCGGTTATGAAAGGTCGGTTTCCGCGGTTGTGAACATTCAACGACGCCTGGTGCGCGCCGGTTATTATCACGGCCGAATCGACGGTGTAATGGGTCGGAAGACGCGGGAGGCGATGCGAGCTTACGAACGTTCGCATGATTCGCGCGTTTCGCAGAAATAGCGCAGCGGAGCTGCGCGTTATTCGTTATCGTTCTCGGTTATTCGGGCCGCGGACGTCGCAGGACTGGAATAGTTGAGGGTTGAGGGAGGGACGGAGGATAACATGCGGCGCGTGTGAAGGTCCAAATTCCAACATCCAAACCCCAGTGAAACTCCAAGCCTCAATATTCAAACTTCCAATCGCTGCGAAAGGCGCCGAACGCAGAACATCGAACCTCAAACATCCGTTCACTCTCAACTAAAGCGAGCCCGCGAGCCGTTCAACCTGTCGCGCCGTCTCGTCGCGCCTTAGCGAAGCGGCGGCGGAAGTCCCGCGGCTGCGGGACGAAGGCGGATCAACTATCAACCTTCTCTAAAGTCAGACGTCCGAAGGGATCGGTTTTTTTGATTACCGGTTTTGAATTGTTACCGATGCTTGCGGCACTCGCTTCCTGTGTCGGGAACTGGGCAGGTTATAGTCCGTTCCGGAATTCAATTGCATGGTCGCTTTCTCGCGGCCCTTCGTTCGCGTCGTGATCACCGTTAACGTTGTGCTGCCCGATGTTTCACCCGTCGGGATCGTGATCTCGTTCGGCGGACCGGTTAAGGCGTAGTCACTACCCAATCTCGCTGTGCCGCTCATACGATAACTGACGACGACCGGTTGAGAGGGAGCCGGTGCCGCGGAAACCGTAAAAGCCGCCGTGCCACCCTTGCTGACACTGGTCGGAGATACCGAAACCGTAATTGTCGGCCGAATGGGTGGTGCAGTTGGAGTCGCGGTCGGCGTTGGTGTTGGAGATGGCGTTGGAGTCGGGGTGGGCGTGGGCGTATCCACAGGCGTCGCCGTCGCGGTCGGAGTAGGAGTCGCGGTCGGAGTGGGAGTTGGCGTCAAACCCGCAGTTGCAGCGTAGACGGCGAAGCCGCGAGAGCCGGAACCACCGGCGTTATCCAAGAGAAAGTAACCATTGGTTAGGCCGCCAACACTATCATAAGCTGAATTCAGGTCGCCTCGCGAACCGTCAAATGCGTGCCGGAGTTGGAGGGTAGCCAGGTCATACGCTAGCACTTGGGTTTCGGAAAATGCCCACAGAATGCCGTTACTTAGGGCCGGAGTCATTGCAGTCGCGAACGATCCCGGAATGGATCGAAGCGTCGCGCCGGTGTTAGGATTCAATTCCCAAATAACATCGAGGCCGGCGGAATACACATCGCCATTTGCCCCGATGGCTATGGATGCTCCGTTGCCGATGCCATCGCCGGTCCGCTGCCACAGGAGCGTGATGTGATCGTTATCGACATAACGATAGGCGGAAAGGGTGGCCGTGCTTCCGTTGTAATCCTCGCGAACATAGAACTGACTACGCACTGCGTCGTACGCGACTGTCGTCCCACCACCGCCCGATATTGTTCCAATGTGAAAGTGGTTCATCGCGCCCGTAACTCGATCGAATGCGTAATATTGGCCCGGTCCCGCGAGTACTATTGAATTGCCGACAACCGACGGCATAGATTGACCGCCGAATTCACCTGCTTGTTGAGTCCACAGTACAAATCCGTTATTCAGTCCGAGGGAAACGGCGCTTACATCAGAACTGTCGGCGATGTATGCGGTGACGGTTCCGCTGCCGCTATCACGCACTAGGATCGGCATTAAGTCTGTGAAACCTTCAATTATGGGAACGGTGTAACGGAGCTCGCCCGTTGAAGCGTCGAGCACATAGAGCGAGGCGCTAGTATCGGAACTGGTCGCGGCCGCGAAAACAACAAACCCTCCGCCAACCGTTGCCTGGGAGTGAAAAGCGAAGTTGTTAGGATAACTCCAGTTAATTGTTCCTGTTGAAAGATTAAAGGAGCTGACCGCCGGCACATTATTCACGAAGCGCCCGGTGGCATAAACAGTGTCACCGGCCACGAGCGGATTCGCGTATCCAGTCGCGCTCCAGGCGAGCGAAAGTGCTGTAGGATCGATCACTGCGCTTGAATATCCGGTATGGGCCGCATCGTGCTGATATTCACTCCAATCGTCCATCGCTGGAGTGACTGTGGGATATGCTGTTGCGGTCGGGGTTGGACTTGAAGTTGGAGTAGCCGTGGGAGTCGGACTTGGAGTTTCCGTCCCGCCGGGGGAAGCGGTTGGTGTCGGCGTCGGGCTCGCACTTGGTGTCGCGCTCGGTGTCGGTGTCGGTGTCGGATTTTCGGAAGGCGTAAAGGCGTTGATCACATTCGAGTTACCGCTCGTTCCGAATGAATTGTAGGCCCGGACTCGATAGTAATAGTTCGTGCTCTCGGTCAGGCCGTTAACCTGAACGCTGGTTGCGTTACCCACATCGAGATCGTGGTAACCGCTGACGAAACTGTTAAAGGACGGATCGGCGGAGACGTCGAGACGATATCCGTTCACTGTGGTCGCGTCGGTCCAATTGGCGACAAAGCTGGTGCTGGTGATATTGGTAGCATTAGTCGCAACCGGTGAGGCAGGTGGCACGGCCAGATCGTATCCAATCACATCGAGATTGATGCCTTCCGGTGATGTGGCGGCGATGTCGAAAAACTGGCCTTTGCAGCCAAAAGCGTTTTGCACATAAGGATTGGCCTGGGGACAGGGATCGCTCTGCCAATCTCCCGCGTCGCCGTTAGAGTCCTGGTTAAAATTGACAATATCGGTCATCCCGTTATCGATCGAAAAATAGCGGGATCCACTGCTGGTCGTATTGCGATTGGCAAAGCCGGACCAACTGAACAAGTCCTGGGGCCGAAGTTCGGTCGTATTGCTACCGATATGCGAGCCGAGACCAAGAATTTCATCTATTTCGTGTTCAATCAGGCGGCGTCCATCGTAAGACGTTGCGTTTGTCGGGCGCGTAAATTGAATAGAGACACCCGAGTTTAGAGTCACGATCCCATCGTACGGGCCGCCCGATCCGACGGAACCGTCAGCGAACATGAAGGGTGGCGTATCGAGACCGAGTGCTCGGCCATTGGCGCTGGAAGGATGGATTTCGGGCGACAGCGCGAAAGAAGGCAGAGAGGCGTTGGCGCTAGCGTCGTTAGATGTTTTAGCGTCGGCGCGGAGCGCATTGATCACATCGTCCCACGGGACGTGGTAAGTGCCATAGGTACTCGAGGCGATAGCATTAGTGGGGAAGCGCGAACCTGTCGGTAACGTGTTGGCGTAACGGAACAGAATCGACACGCTAAGTGGGTCGCTGAATAGCGACTGATAGATGGCAATAGCCTCATTGATTTGGGATTCAATCGACGACGCTTTCGCGTTTCGGGTGATGGAATTATCGAATGTCGGATTGATCACGAGACCTGCGGAGGTGCTCGCGGTGCGTCCACTCGCGACTTCTGCGTTCCCGGTCGCAGCGCCGGACGAATCGTAAGCGCGAACGCGGTAGTAATAGCGTGTCGCCGGCTTTAACCCGGCCACGATCTGGCAGGTAACCTTACCGACATCGCGATCTTGATAATTCGGAACGTATCTGGTGAAAGAAGCATCGCTAGCAACGTCGAGATGGAAAGCCGTGGCGTCGATCACATTCGGCCACACCGCCATAAAGCTTCCGCGTGTTGGCGTCATTATTTTGGCTGGCGTCGACAACTGACGGTCCGCCAGGACATCCACGGCTTCATTGTTCGGGGAATCGTTAGGCGATCCAAGATCGCTACCACGGCTCAGGTGAACGCCTGCCCGAACCGGAAACACCGGCGCCGCAAATCGCGTCGCGCCGGATCCGCCGACGGCCGCGAAGGTGAGGCAAACAACGAGAACCGAAGATAAAGCCAGGCCCACCGTGACTTGCCGAATCGAGAAACCACACGGGGATTCCGGACCGTTTCTCATGCTACGATTCGGATCAAAACCTTGTGCTCGGTGGCTTCGGCAGACGGCGCCGGATCCGGCTTGACGCGGGACTCGCTACTCAAGGGGGGCATGGAGCGTCCAGAGTTACAACTTAGCGGACGAAAGACGAGAAGTTTTTGCGAAGAAACCATGAGAACCAAGGGTGTCACGCTGACCTTTCAACGCGGGATTGATGTCGGTCGTTAGGATTGTAATCTTTCGCCCTACAAGGGCGGGCTGTTGAGAGGTTGAGGCGTTGAGGGGACAGGCGAAGCGAGCAAAGTCGCGGGGACGTTAAATCGTTGAATCGTTAAAGCGTTACATTGGGCAAGCAGATGCGATCTCATGCTCATGCTCATGATCGATCTTTAGGTTTCCACCAAACATTGAACTATTCGGGGCCGTCCGGCGGCAGGCGCTCAACGTTCAGCGTCCAATGGCGGAAGGCGGGAACCGAGATAACCTGGCACAGATTGCGGGTAGCGCCGCCCGCGCACCCGCTGCAGGGAAGCTGACAGCTTCCCCTACAAGGGATATCATCGCAAAAAACCATGAACCAACCCATCCGCGGCGTGTTGGCGCCGGTTGTTACCCCATTTAAAGCCGATCTCTCTCCCGATAGCCAGCGGTGGATCGCGCATTGCAAATGGTTGCTGTCGCAGAACTGCGGGCTGGCCGTATTCGGGACCAACAGTGAGGCGAACTCGCTGTCGGTCGACGAGCGCTCGACGCTGCTCGATGAACTCGTCGCTTCCGGAACCGATCCGGCGCGCATGATGCCGGGCACCGGTTGCTGCTCGATCACCGAGACGGTCAAGCTAACGTCACAGGCGGTAAAGCACGGCTGCGCGGGTGTCCTGATGCTGCCGCCTTTCTATTATAAAGGGGTCAGCGAAGAAGGTCTTTACCGCTACTTCAGCGAAGTGGTCCAGCGCGTCGGCGATGCGCGCTTGAAAATTTATCTCTACCATATTCCGCCTGTTGCAGTGGTCGGCATCACGACCGGATTAGTCGAGCGCCTGCTCAAAGCTTATCCGAACGCTATCGCCGGCATGAAAGACAGCTCGGGCGATTGGAATAACACCAAGACTTTCCTCCACGCGTTTGCCAAATCCGGTTTCGACGTGTTCGTCGGCAGCGAATCCTTCCTGCTCGCGAATATGCGGAACGGCGGCGTCGGCACGATCTCCGCGACTGCCAACGTTAACCCAGCCGCGATTCACGGGCTCTATATAGAGTGGGTCCGAAGCCGGACTGGCGGAAATGTCGCGGCGGAAGCCGATCTCGACGAGCAACAGGTAAAGTTAAATGTCGTGCGCGACGTGTTTGGCAGGAAACATTATTCGATGATCGCGGCGCTGAAACAGGGCATCGCGATCTATGCGAACGATCCGGCTTGGGCGAAGGTGCGTCCGCCGCTGGTCGAACTCACGGCAGAGCAAGCAAAGACGCTGGACGCGGAGCTGAAAGCGATTGGTTTCACGATGCGATTCTAGATGCTCGTTATGTCAGCACTGAAACACTGGAGCGTTAAACGTTAATGGGAAAAAGCTGACAACTGAAAGCTGACAGATGAGAAGAGTTGAGACGTTGAGTGTGATTTGTGACGTCCAAGGAACAGAGGTGGGTGGTCGGTAGTCCGTGGTCAGTTGTCTCAGGTGGTCACGGCTTAATGCGTGCAATCGCATTCAGGGGAACCCCGGTTGGCTCGCTGCCGTCTTCCCAATGGATCGTTGCTGTTTGGTTTTGGAGCGATTCGATCTTACCGGGAAACATTCTCGGTTTGCTTTCCCAGCACGCCAGTACCCGGTGGCCGACGCGAAGGTCGCCTGGGCGCGCTAACGGAATCAGATCGTCCGGCGCCAGCCGGCCTTTGCTGCCATCATCATATAACACCGCGTATGTGCCGTTGATGTTTGAGGTAATTTTTGCCCGATACCAATCACGGAACCATTGCGCCGCTACGCTGTCGCCGATCGCCAACGGCCGCGGAACGGCCCCAACAAATTGCGGTTTTTCTTTGGCCGTCCCCGGCTGCGGTTTGCGGGCCCGATCCGCGGTTACCCATTCGTCATCGTCACCGGCTTCCGATTCATAGTGAACAAAGTAAAACCAATTCTCGACCGATCTCGTAATCGTGCCGAGATACCAATTTTCGTCCTCCCATTGCACTTCGTATTGCTGGCCAATATTGAGCGTCGGTTTAACAATCGGACGCAGCCGGTTGCCGTCGACCCATTCGTCATATTTGCTTTCCCATCCGTAAAAATGAACCCGATATGGGTTCCGGATGTTTCGCCAATTGATGATTTCCGAGACATACCACTTTCCCTCGGAATCGCGCGCTTCAATGACATCGCCTATCTGGTGCGGACCGGGAACGCGTCGCAGAATCTTCTTTCCGGGAAAAGCCGGGCCTATGACAAAATCCTTGTCGAACGAAGAGGCGAGCGCGAACCCGGCAAGCTGGTTCTCCTCATATTTCATTCGGTCATGGATGAATTGAGCGACCTCGGTCAACGTGATTTTTCCGTCGCGGTTTCGATCGACCCGCGGATCGCCACTTAGAACCTGAATCAACGAAGAGGCGAACGTCCAGTGCCCCGTCGAAATATTCGAGGCCGTGGCCGACGCCAGACAGGCCGCGCGGACGGTTGCTTTCTCTTTTTCGTAACGCCGGACGATCGTGGCGAACGAGCCTGAGCTGCAGCAATCGCCCAGGAGCAGCAGGCGGTCGCCTTTCCATGTCTTGCTTAGAGCCGCATAGACTTCGTCGGCACTGAGCTCGGTCTGGTCGGGGTTTTTAGGGTCGGTGTCGTAGCAACAGAACAGTTTGCGGCTGCCGTGTCCCTGGAAATAAAAGATGATCGTGCTCCCCTCACCCGCGCGGCTTCCAAGGGATCCGAGCGCATTGATGATGGCTGAGTGCGTGGCGGCACTATCTGCGAGAAAGATAATGTGATTCCCGGGCACGCCGCGCTTCTTAAATTGGGCGACCAAATCCTGGTCGCGGCGCTTCTCTATATTAAGAGGGGCCAAGCCAGCTTGGGCCGGCCATTGCGTGACGCTGGCGACAAGAACATAGGATTTCCCGGGATTCCAGTTATCGGCATGGGCCAAGGGGCCGAAGACAAACCCGACCAGGATCGCAATCGCCAGTCGCAGAGAGCAGCTTCCCATTCGCTTCGTAGGTTCGATTCCTCTTATATCAAGCTCGCGGGAAGTTACATCGTTAAAAGCGTTACAACATTAAATCGGGCAAGAAACGCCGAACCCCGAATGTGTTCGGGGCCGTCCGAAGGCAGGCATCGAACGCCGAGCATCGAAAGTCAGAAGCCAGGGTTCAGAGCCAACCGGGAAGGTCCGTATTTTCTCGCAGTGCGTTGGCGTTGTCAGCTAGTCTGGCTGCATGCTTCGCGAGATCGCGCGGCACCAATGATTACGCTGGCGCCCCCTCCATCTCTCATCCAGCTTCAAGGATCCAATATCTAGAGATGAAGCTCATGGGATGAGCGCCATAGAAGGTAAAGCTGCAAGGGTAGCAGCGAGAGAGCGCGGGCAGCGAGCGAGTTTCAATCTATGATCTAGGAACAGACCGATGCCAAGCGTATTGATCATTGAGGATGACGAGGACGGCCGCCAGGCCATAGCCAGGTTATTCGCGCGGGCAGATTGGAAAGTTTTTGAGGCCGCAGATGGCGATTCCGGAGTGGAACTCGCTCTCCGGAACCGGCCGGAAGTTATTTTATGCGACTTGCTCATGCCGAAATCGAATGGTTTTCAAGTTTGTCGCACCATCCGAGAAAAGCTTCAGCCGACCAAGATCATCGTGGTGTCGGGACGGGATTATGCGGTAGATCGCGCAAGCGCGCTGGAAGCCGGCGCGGACGAGTTTCTGCTTAAGCCGATTACATGGGAAGTCCTGCGGGAGTCAATTGATCGACTCCTACCACCGATTCCGAAGCGACCACGCGCGACGGCTTCCCTTGAGGAACCTGGTTCGGTGCCGCCGCGGATAAAGTTGTGGGGCGTGCGCGGCTCGCTCCCGGTGCCGGGGCCGGCGACGAATCGGTATGGAGGCAATACCAGCTGCGTAGAAGTGCGGGCAGACGGCGAAATTATCGTGCTCGATGCAGGCACCGGGATTCGTGGTCTCGGTCTTGCGCTGGAAAAGGAGCTGGGACCGGAGACGGTCAAGCTGACTCTTCTCATTACCCACACGCACTGGGATCATATTCAGGGTCTGCCGTTCTTTTCCCCCGCCTACAACAGCAAGAATCTGATCCGGATCCTGGGTTATGAAGGAGCGCGTTCGGGTTTGGGCGCGATTCTGGCCGGGCAGATGGAGACGCCCTTTTTCCCGGTGAGCTTGCATGAATTGCAAAGTCATCTTGCGATCGAAGAACTTAAGGACATGGAGTTTCACATCGGCAAGGTGAAAGTCGCGGCCAAGTTTGCGAATCATCCGGGCATCTGCGCCGGCTATCGGCTCTTTACCAGCGCCGGATCGGTCGCATACATGCCAGATAACGAACCGTACGAGCCGCTAAAAATGCAAGGTGCGGCGCAGGATGGAATCGACCGGAACGAAGCGCGAGATTTTGCCGGCACGGAGCGGGCCAAGATGGTGGAGTTCTTGCGCGACTGCGAATTGGCGATTCTGGACGCGCAATATACGGACGAGGAATACAAGGGACACGTCGGCTGGGGACATAGCTCGCTCAGCAGCGTTGTCCTGCTTGCGCTCGATGCGAATGTGAAAAGGCTTCTGCTTTTTCATCACGATCCCAGCCATGACGATGACATGGTCGATCGAATGGTGGAGCAGGCGCGGGAGCTGGTTAGGAAAAGCGGAAAGACAATGGTGATTGAAGGGGCGCGCGAAGGCGCCGAAATCCTGCTGGAGACGGCAGCGCAGGCGCTTTAGGAATTGCGAATTGCGGATCTCGGATTGCGGATTGGGGCGCAGCGATGCTGCGCGTTATCGGTTAATCGTTCTTAACTAATCGGGATGGCCGCTTCCGCTCGCGCGTGTTCAGCT
Source organism: Verrucomicrobiota bacterium (assembly GCA_041167085.1). GTDB lineage: Bacteria > Verrucomicrobiota > Verrucomicrobiia > Chthoniobacterales > UBA10450 > DATFCK01. Next base: position 129,068 of record JBEEGV010000047.1, on the reverse strand, counting down.
TTCCAACGTGGGGCGGTTTTCGTCGCGCCAGTCACTCGCGTAGCGGGAAAAATCGTGGACGCGCGGTGCATGCGACGTGCCGCCCCAAACGCAGATGCCGTAACGGCCCACGTCGACGGCATGCGTTAGGCCAGGACTCTGACAAAGCTCTTTCCAGGCACGGCGCATGTCGTCGCTCCAGTGAATGTCGTCAAAGATGACGAGCGCGCCAGGATGCAAATGCGGTTTGAGCCGCTCAAAGTAATGCAAGGTAGAAATGCGTTCGTGTTGCCCATCAATGTGAACAATGTCCAGTTTGCCCGACAATTTCGGCAACCACTCGTCGAGCGCATCGTCAAACATGGCGTTGACCACACGCGCGTTTGGATTGATTGCGCGCAGATTTGGTTCGGCGATGGCGCTCATACTGGACGAGCCTTCCACGGTAATGAGTTGTCTGCTCGAATCCCCGGCGCCGAGATAACAGGCGGACATGCCTACAGCGCCACCCAATTCGAGCACCGTCCGTGCGCGCGTATGCTTTGCGCATAAATAAAGAAACGCGCCCCAATAAGGTCCGACGGAAGTTCGATGGGCGACCCAGTGCCAGGTGAGAGGCTCCAGCGGCCCGGCGGCTGGGATGTTATTCCGATCATCAGCCTGTTCCGTTGGTGATATAAAGCGATGCGGCGGATCGTCACTCCGGTTCGCCAGCATTTCTCGGAGACGATCAATCGGAGCAAGCACTCGCCGATCGGAGGGAGCAATTACCGGCCAAGCGAGATAGGCAAAGGGGCCGGCGAGCTCAGGAGGCAAACCTTCGGCGAGCATCCGGCGAATCGCACAGCGGGCCGGCAGTCGCAAGACTGCGCGATACATTGTGCCGAGCAAGTTCACGTGTGCGCCGGAACTACTCTCCGCGGCGAGCACTCGCCGGCTATTGAGCGCGCTGGCGGCTTGTTCGAACAGCGCCGAGAATAAACATCAGCCCGAGCGATGCCAGCGTGAGAGTGGCCGGTTCAGGAACGACAGTAAAACTGGTGCCGGCATTATTAGCAAACACTGCGGCGCCAGCGGTTAGGCCGTAGTCGGTGGCGTTATTGCCATTTTGACCGCCAGCTGCTCCCTGATAAAGAAGCGCTCGCAAGCTATTCGAAGGCAAGGCGTTTCCAAATTTCCCCGGGTCGGCCGGGCCGTTGGTCGTTTCTCCGTTGGTTGGACCGGTATAACTGGATCCGCCAAAAGCCAGCGACCATAAAATGTTGTTAGAGGAATCCTCGTAGAGCAGCCGGCCAGCAGCCAGATACGATGCCGGGATAAGGTTCGTTAGGGTAAAATCGTTCGCAAAAATGCCCGGACTGGCAGTGTAATTCTTGAAAGTCGCGCTGGTGATTAACACCGTGCTTCCAAGATTACCAATGGCGACGTCGCTGCCGAAGTTGATGAGCGTGATCGGATTCGCTCCGGTAGCATCCACCACGACGAGTTTAGGAGCATTCGAAAGAAAATTTTGTCCGGATGTCCGCATACGCAGCTCAATGGCTTGCGCGGTCGTATCGCCATTAACACCCCCGATGACTTCGTAGATCTGCATGAGATGAAAAGAGGCTTTAGCCGCGGGCACGCAGACGCTGAAAAGAAGGCTGCCGATTAGAACGAGGAGACGCATATATATTAAGAATAGGAGAGGCAGCAGTTTGAGATCGAACCGAAGGGCGTGGCAAGCTTAATTACCGGCAAAGCCTAGAAATTCGAGACTGAAGGAGGAGGACTTGTCTATTTCGGAATGCGGATTGCGGAATGGGTCACTGAAGACAGATGACAGAAACAGCAGCAAACGTTCAACCCCGAAGCCCTTTCGGGGTTCAATCAACTCCTCGTCGCGCCGTCTCGTCGCGCCTTAGCGAAGCGGCGGCGGAAGTCCCGCGGCTGCGGGACGAAGGCGGATCAACTATCAACCTTCTCTAAAGTCAGACGTCAGCTGAAATGTGGAATGGTTGACTGAAACGGAAAGTGACTTGTGACGGCTGGGAAACAGATGTCGGTCTTCCTGTTTTCATAGATTCCTGATTAGCTAACCGCTGATGAACGAACGGTACGAGGAGATAGCTTCCGCGCTTCCCGCAGATCTCGACAATCTTCCGCGGCTGCGGGGGTTCCGATTGCGCGGCATGCAGATGACGCGACTGGAAACGTTCATCGACGCCGCTTTCGCGTTCGCCATTTCGATGCTGGTGATCGCGGCGCAGCAGATCCCCGATAACATTCAGGCGCTGTTGGCGGCTTTCAAAAATGGACCAACCTTTGTCTGCAGCATCGCGGTGCTGGGCATTTTTTGGCGGGGCCATTGGTTGTGGAGCCGGCGTTACGGCCTCGAAGATAGCGCCTCGATTTTGATCAGTTGGGCCATGATTGTTACGATCCTGATCTTTATCTACCCGCTGAAGGCAATCTTCGGGGCGATGTGGTACCTTCTGAGCAATGGCCAGGTCGGCCAGCCGTTCTCGCTTCACACCACCGAATCGCAGGCCAGAACAATCTTTGTGATCTACGCGCTTGGTTTGGTTGCCATTTCCGCTGAAATCCTGCTTCTGAATCTGCGCGCCTGGCAATTGCGCGTTCCGCTGCGATTGAATGCACGGGAAAATTTGATGACGCGCGCGGAGCTCACGGGCTGGAGCATTCCGGCAAGCGTCGGAATCATCTCACTAATCCTTGCCCTCATTTTGCCGGCCGAGCAGATCCAATGGAGCGGCTGGGTTTATTTTTCGATGATTGTCCTGGTGCCGCTACATGCGGCATACCGCCGAAAGCGAGCGAGTTTCAAAGCTGAAAACTGAGAAACCGTTGAGGCGTTGAGATGTTGAGGACTTGAGGGGACGACGCGGCGAGCAAGCTCGCGGGGAAGTTACATAGTTAAAGTTACAAGGTTACATCGGGTAAGCAGATTATTCGTGAAAAGCGGGGAACTGAAATATGCGGGAGCCGAGTCCGTGGTCAGTGGTCAGTGGTCGCAAGTCAGATGTAAGGCACACGCACGGCCGTTTGAGAATCGATTCTTAAGTACAATGAAAATATTTTTAACCGCGATTTTAGTTGCTGGGGTGATCTCCACCGCTGTTGCCCAGGTTGATACCGCCGAAAACGTTGTGCATTCGACCGTTCGGGGAACGAAAAAGGCCGCCAAGACGGTTGCTCACGGGGTGAAGAAGGCCGCCGATACCGTGGAGGACGCTGTCACGCCGGATAGCGACGCGCGCCGGGTCGACGTCACGATCACCGAGAACAGAGTCGATGTACCAACGCATCTCAAGCCAGGGAAGACTGCGTTTGTGGTCAAAAATGCGGGCAAGACCGCGCAAAACTTCCAGATCGAAGGACCTGATGTCGACCGTAAATTTGTGGTCGCGCCGACTTCCGGTGAGACCAAGGTCCTGCACGTAACTCTGAAACGCGGGACATACACGGTTTATTCGCCGGGACGAGACGGAGATAAGCGGACGGAGGTAACGCTGCGGGTGCGGTGACGCGTCACAAGAGTTACATCGTTAAGAATGTTACATTGTTACATCGGTCGAGCTGCGAGCTCATGCTCATGCTCGTGATCGATCTTTGAAGTTTGAAGCAAACGCCCAACCCCGAAGCCATTCGGGGCCGTCCGAAGGCAGGCGCTCAATGCTGAAGAAGACGGAGACCGTCCAAAGTAGAAGGTAGGAATTAGAATGGAGCGATCTGGGATGAGCGACATGGCCGGTAACGCCGCGAGGTAGCGGTGAGGAAGCGGGCAGCGACCGAATACAAAGTAGAAAAGAGGATCGCAGAATCGCGGAGTTTGAAATTCGGAATTCGGATTGCTGCGCCGAAGCAATACCCGACGGGTCGCGGAACTCGAGCAATCTAGGGGAAAACGAAAGAGAATCGGACCAGATTTTGACGTAGGCTTAAATGCTTGACGTCAAAATCGCATTTGCTGCCTCCAAAACCCACGCGCCACCTGGCCCGGCTGACCTTTGCCGCTTTCCTGCTCACCTTTATCGGATCGCGGACCCTCGTGATTCTTATCATGAGCAAGCGCATGCCCGATCTGTTTCTGCATATGGGCGGCACTCATGTGCATCACCTTAACTACGGGATCTTTCTGCTGGCGACCGTCGCCGGCCTTTTGCTTTTTGCCAGGCTCAACGATAAGCAACGAAGTGTCTGCGCGTTAGCCTATGGGTTCAGTATGGCGCTCACCTTTGACGAGTTTGGTATGTGGCTGCACCTGGGCGGCAGTTACTGGCAGCGCGCGAGCTTCGATGCGGTGATTGTCCTCCTGGGGGTGTTTGGAATGCTGGCTTTCCTCCCAAGGTGGCAGCGGATACGGGCCCATCACTTTGTCGTGGGAGGCCTGCTGTTGGTGTCAGTCGCGTCGTTTTATCTCCTCCTTTTTCGATCGCTCAACCACGCCAACGACAAATTCATGTCGCGCCTCATGGAACTTGAGCAGAAAGGGCCGCAGTGAGTCGCGGCAAGGCGGCGCGGTAATCATTGTCGGTTATTCGGGCCGCGGACGCCGCAGGAGTGGAATAGTTGAGGTAGGGACGGAGGATAACATGCGGGGCGTGTGAAGCTCCAAATTCCAACATCCAAACCCCAGTGAAACTCCAAGCCTCAATATTCAAACTTCCAATCGCTGCGAAAGGCGCCGAATGCAGAACCCCGAATGTGTTCGGGGCCGTCCGAAGGCAGGCATCGAACGCCGAATGGCGAAGAAGGCCGAGGTCAGTGGTCAGACGCCAGAAAGGGCGCCGAGCAAGTGAGCTAAGGTGTTTTTGTCTAGAGCGGCGACGGCGAGTTCGACCGAGCGGCCGCGCAAAAGAATATTGTGCACGTCCAATTCATCGGACCAAAGCTGGGCGGCTTTTAACGTGTCGCGCGACACGACCACTGGCGCTTGTAGCTCTTTCGTGGCGCTTTCGAGTCGGGCGGCCGTGTTCACCGCGTCGCCCAGCGCCGTTAATACCGGCGTCTTTGGCGGACCCATCTGGCCGATAATCCCCTCCCCGGTATGGATTCCGATGCCCATGGCCAATGGTTCGGCCAGTTCGGAAACGAGTTGCTGATTAAGCCGATCCATACTTTCCAGCATTCGCACCGCACAATTCAGCGCCGCACGTGCGCCGTAGTCGTCGCTTGCCTCCAATCCGAATAAGGCCATGAGGCCGTCGCCCGTGAAATTGGAATAGTGGCCGCCGCTGGCCTCAACGGCGCCGGCCATCTCGGCGAAATAATGGTTGAGCACAAAAACGACATCGTAGGGCAAACGGCCTTCGGCCAGGCTGGTAGAGCCGCGCAGATCGATAAATAGAATTGTCACTCGACGTTCTTCGCCGAATTCTTTGCCAGGCAGCGAGCGCGACCGAATCGACAGATCGGGATGAAGCAGCGGATAAACTGTAACGTCGTTCTGTGGCCGAAGCTGGCAGGCAAGGCGAACGCCCGTAGGCGCGCCGATCCGGGCGAGAGCCTGCGCTTCGAGATCGTTAGGCATGGGCAGTTCTTCCGCGGTTTCGTCGATCCGGATACGGCAGGTAGTACAACGAGCGCGTCCGCCACAGACCGAGACGTGCGGCCGGCGCACCATGCGGCTGACCTCCAGAACCGACAGGCCGATCGGGGCTTCGACAACGTCGTCTCCCGGATAAGTGACAGTGAAAATCTCGTGTCGCCGCCGCCAATTACGAATTTGCGCGGCGCAAATAACAACGCCGACCAGCGCGAGCCAGGAGTAGCCGGCCCAATCTTTCAGCTGCTTGCGGATAGCTGCACGGTTCGGATCGGCCGGGACGCCGAGTGTTTTCATGCGCTTGAACCACGCAGGGTCGGACTGAGCGTGAGCGTTCGTGGTCATGCCGACTTCGGCAAATCCGAGCAGAGCGCCCGTTGGGATGAGCACGTAAGCGAGGACGATCGCGGGAAAGACGCGCCGGTACCAGGCCCGGATCCGCAGCCAGAAATGCAGACCAACAGCAAAGTGACCCCAAACGAGGACGACGAGGAGTATTTGGCGGTACCTGGTCCAGGGATCCACCCAGAGGTTGGCGATTTCGTAAGGATAATTGATGTCGATTCCGGTCAGGATGCGGGTGCCGCGGGTGTTGACGATGTGCACGAGAAGAAGATACGGGATCGCCAATCCGAGGAAGATTTGAAAAGCTTCCCAGGCCGGCATGCGATAGTGCCGTCGGCGGGCGAGAGCAGCGAGGCCGCAAAACGCATGTGTCGCCAAACTCCCGTAAAGAAGTATTTGGCCGGGGAGCGAATGCCATAGCGCCATCACCCAGGGACGCGCTGTCTCCTGCGCTTGGATTGAGATGAGGCCGAGCGCGTGATTCGACAGATGCATCGTCACATACAGGCCGATGACGAGGCCGCTGGTGGAGCGGAGTCGCGCGAGAGTGGTGGGCGGGAGCATGGGGAGAAGCGTTGAGTGGTTGAGGGAGTTGAGGAGTTGAAGCGTTACAAGGCTAAAACAGTGGGAAGAAGCAAACGTTCAACGCTCAACGCTCAACGTCCAACGCTCAATGATGAAGAAGAGTGAGATGGTTGATCTGGCACCGGACGCAAACGCGTTGCTGGGTTCGTTTTGATGGGGTCAAGTGATGGAGATGCAAGATAAGGAAGGAAGCGGTGACGAAAGACTCTGGGATGAGGTCGATGTGTTTCTCTCGCAAAAACTCAGGACGAGTGATGCGGTGCTGGAAGCGGCTTTGCGGGAGAGTGAGCGAGCCGGGTTGCCGGCAATTCAGATAACGCCTAATCAGGGGCGAATGCTGCAATTGCTCGCGCAGACGCAAGGGGCGAATCGGATCCTGGAGATTGGTACGCTCGGCGGTTATAGCACGATCTGCCTGGCGCGCGCGTTATCCTCCAACGGATCGATCGTCTCCCTCGAGCTCAAGGCAGAATATGCCGCGGTTGCGCGCAAGAATATCGAGCGCGCCGGCTTGCAAAACCTTGTCACAATCGTCGTGGGCGATGCGCGGCAGTCTTTGCAACAGCTCGTTGCGAATAAGACGCCGCAATTCGATTTGATTTTTATCGACGCCGATAAAGCCGGTTATCCGGAGTATTTCGACTGGTCGTTAAAGCTTTCGCGGAGCGGCACACTGATCGTGGCGGATAACATCGTGCGAAAGGGCGCAGTTGTTGACGCCGATAGCTCGGACGCAAACGTACAAGGCGTGCGCCGTATGCTGGACTTGGTCGCAGCGGAGCCGCGGGTGATTGCAACTGCGATTCAGACAGTTGGCAGCAAAGAATACGATGGTTTTGTCCTGGCGCGGGTGACGAGCTGAAAATGGCGGAATGCGGAATGCGAAATGGAAAGCCCGGCCGCTCCCTTCACCCGCGTTACCGTTGGAACGAGGCACTCGACTTTTGACCTCGAATGGAAGCAAACATCGAACCCCGAAGGTATTCGGGGCCGTCCGATGGCAGGCATCGAACATCGAAAGAGGCCCTCACCTTTATCCTCTCCCGGTGGCCGAGGAATGGGATCGCGCGACGAGGAAGATCACGGTCCGAGAATTGTTGAAATTGTAATAATTATGCTTGCCGCCGGCCTGTGAGGTCGCGTATTACGGGAGGTAACCGCCAGCTTTTGCCGATGAAAAAACTACTCTTTGCGTGCAGCAGTCTCTTACTCGCACTCATGCTTTTCGCGCCCGGAATCGCCGAGGCCATCACCGAGGCCGTCATTATCGATCCGGTCCAAGTCACTCTGGACATGCCGAACCAGATCGTGACCGCGCCTTCCAGTGGCGTGACCATGGTTGATTTCACCGGCACGGTAATTGTGGCTCCGAATTACCGGATGGATTTGGCTTCATTCGATGAGCCGTTCAATAATTCGCAAACGAATTTTCTGACTGGAACTTTCAATGCTGCCTTTCTTACTTTCTTTGGAGGAGGGAGCGGAACGTATACCGGCTCGATTTTTGAAATTAATGTCCCGGCCGGAACGCCGCCTGATCTCTATGCCTACGAAGTTATGTCGAGCAATCCATCCATATTCACCGTCTCTGCTTTCTTTGACGGGGGTGTGGTAGCCAACCGGCCTGATAGCACTAACGGCGTTTCGGACGTGAGTGACACCGCGGCTTTCTCGGTCCTGGTGAACGCGCCCGTGAATGGGGTTCCTGATTCGGGATCGACGCTGTTGATGCTGGGTGCGAGTGTCGTCGCGCTTGGCTTTACTCAGCGGATGTTCGTGCGCGCGCAGGCAATGGCGGGCTGATTCTTGGGGAAGTCCACATATAAAAGCGTACAGGAAGCAGGAGCCAGTAGTGGGACGAGACGAGCTCGTCCCTCCCTTTTAGGGGTCGAAAAATGTTGCGCCACAAGCGCGGTGGCAAGTGCTAAACCGAATCCATATTGGGGGAATTTATGGAAAGATGGGTTGTGGCATTGCTCATCAGTATTGCTGCGCCGGTTTGTTGTCAGGCCGGACCAAATCTTTTTAGCGTGAACATTTGGAGCCAGAATAAATCGCTAGCCTTGTCACGCACCTCAGCGGTGGCATCGGATCTACTGTTTGCCCGAAGCAGCACGCTTGATGTCGCACAGCCGATCGAGGACAAGAACGTGGCGACCCAGCCGGTGACCGGCATGCTCGTCGGTAAATCCCTTGCTCGACTGGGCCCTGGGAATCGCGCGATTTCTCTGCAACCCGTGTTCGGGGCAGTCAATGGATTGCAGCTTTCGGTGGGATTCTGAAGAAATTGCGGAATGCAGATTTCGGAATGCGGAACACGCGCGAGCGGGAGCCGGGTGGGTAGGCGGTAACGCAGCTAGGGTAGCTGGCAGGAGCGCAAGGCAGCGCGAATGACCAATGGAACGAGTGAGCCCGCGTGGAAGTGACATCGGGGTCGCGCTCATGCTCATGATCGACCTTTGCGTCGGGACATGGCGACAGAGCGCCGTGGCTACAAACGCTCGCCCCCCGGGCAGTTTGACGCGGAGTAGAACTGACTATAATTAGGCCCTTCGCGCCGCCGGGTGGCGCAGCACTTTCAGCGCCCGTAGCTCAACTGGATAGAGCATCTGACTACGGATCAGAAGGTTTGAAGTTCGAATCTTCACGGGCGCGCATTTTCATCCTGAGACACTTGCTACCGAGTTTGCTACGGATCGAAATTGCTGCTCCGCCATTTCTTACCACTTCTCGATTTCAACATGGTCCCCCACCCCCGGGGGGCGGGTCGCATTCCTTCCCGCCCTGTAAGAACGAAATCGGTTTCGCCTCACAGAATTTTTTTACAAATAGAGCGAGGTGGATCGGCCTCTCCCCTGGCGCGCCGGAGCCTTGGCGAAGGAGGCGAGCGCGATGTTAAGAATGGAGGGACGAGCTCGTCTCGTCCCACTAATTGCCTTCTGCTGTTCTAGGGAGCGCACGCGCCTCGCGTGTTCATTGCGGCGCCCTCGCCGAAATGTGCCATGCCTGAAACGGCGTTAGTTAGACACTCGAATGGTTACTTGTCACGCCATAGCTCGTGGCTGCCCTGCGACGGCGGGAACCCGTCAGATATTTGAAACTCGGGAATTCGATGTCGAGGTGGAGTTGTGCTCGCTCAGTTGCTCAGCGCGAGCTGGCATAAAAAGTTTCTTTCGTGTACTTCGCAATTGCATCAGCACATTTGCTTAAAGCCGTCTGATATGAACCGCCAAAGGCCCCCATGGTGATGGTCCCTTCACTCTGAATGGTTGCGACTTCGCGGCCTCGCTCATCCAAGAATCTCGCCTTCACGACAACCTTTCCTTGGCCAGCGCCAAAACCTACTACGTACCGCAGTGCGCGACTACCTTCGCGGTATGTAACAAACTGCCATTTGATCGTGAGTTGATTGCCCCGTTGAAAAGGACTTTCAGAGTACAGCGCTTCGTCTAGGAGGAGCTGGAACCTGCTACGGATACTCTGCGGTGCTGCGCTAGCCGAAGCATTCTCTTCCGACGACTGAACAGTCGTTGCGCGCAATACCCTTGAAGGCCTCTGTGTTTCAATTGCCTTCCCCGCGCATCCGGTCGATGCGATAGACGCTATGCCAAGCGCGACCAAGCTGATCGCGCTAAGAGATACCGATTTGTTTGGCCAAGTAGTCATACAAGCCGATTCGTCTGTGGGTTGCGTAGTGGATGGGGCTAGGGCGGCTTAGAAGTCTTCCACGATCTCAAAACTTCACTGGTCTAACTAGCCCAGTCTCAGAGTAATTTGGCTGTCGCAGCCTGAGAGTTAATCCGATGGCGTGTTGACGATCGTTATGAAGTCAAGGCCGCTATCCACGAAAACGGTTTTTCTGGTGCAAACGACCGATCGAAACAAAGTTGCTTTGGATATCGTTCGCCAGCTCGCATTGTCGCGCCGTAGTCCCGCGGCTGCGGGACGAAGGCGGATCGGCGAACTGAGCGAGGGCGGCTTGGCTTGCCTGCAACGACATAGTTTCACCGTCGGCGGGTCACGCCATGGCCTCTTGTCGCGCCGTAGCTTCGCGGAGGAGGATGGCGACGGCGGAAGGTCTTCTACGATGTCGGCGGCGATGATTTTGGGCCGAGAAGCTGGCGCGGTCTTAGAACAATTCAGCCAATGTTAAATGTTTAGATCTGACCCCATCTCTCCCATCCCCGTTTTAATCGGGATCGAGAGTTCGAATGAGGATTTTGCCGCTGGTGAGGTGGCCGCTGGCAGTATATCCGTTGCTTAAGACCATGCTAAAGGTGTCGCCGGTCGCCGGCTTCTGATTCGCGGTGACGCTGATCATAAACTGAACCGTTTGTTTATGTTTGCCGCCGATCCGACCGGTGCCGGTAAAGGCGCCATTATTGCCATTAATGGTCACAGTCTCAATTTTCCCGGTCGTAAATGTCACGTGCGATTTATGATCAGTGTAGCCAAACTCGCCCTCAAGATACTTGGCCGTAATCTGCTCGTTCTCGACATCAACGATAAAGAAATCCGCATCCCCGCCGCTGGGTCCGGCAATCGTGCCCCTGCCATCAATCTGAGGACCTGGAATTGCCACTAACGAGGTGGCCGTATCAAGAAAGTAATCGTTGGTGCTCGGAAGCCCGGTCACGGTGGCCACTCGCGTGGCAACGCCTGTGGTCGCATCAATGGTGTAAATACCAATGTCCGAAGTCAGATTAGCATCAATGCCGTAAAGTGTGGTTCCATCGAAGAATAGGGCAAGAATGTCAGTGCCAAGTCCGCTCCCCACGGGGGTCAGCGCACCGGTAGCAGTATTAACGATGTAAAGGGTTGAGCTGATCCCGTTAGTCGGGAAAAAGTCAAAATACAAATTTCCCGATGGGCCAAAGGTGAGATTGCCGGTGGGAAAGAATCCTGAGTTAGGGCCGGCCATCACTCCGATGCTCGAGTTGCTGTTCGCGTCTGCGGCAATCGAGTACAGCGTGACATTATTTGGATCAAGATTATCAGCAAAAAAGTTGCCGCTGGTGCTGGAGTAGGCCAGACCGTAAAAGGCGGCGGGAGCGGTACTGCTTCCGAATTGCGCCGTCGCGCCAGCGGTGCTGATGGTGTAGAGGTTGCCGGAGCTCAGATCGGCTCCAAAGAGTTCGCCGTTTGGTCCGGTGGTTAGGGCATAAAACAGCGGAGTCGTCGTAGCAATTTGGGTGAATTGGCCGGTTTTGGGGTCAAGCGTACCGAAGAGATTCGTTGTTCCGTTATCGGCGGTGACAAAAATTGTGGCCGAGGCAGATGCGGCGATTGCCAGGCCCGTTAGGAGAACGGCGATACGGCTGAAGATTTGCGGATAGGTTTTCATTGGATTGTAATTGGCGCGCACCTCTTCCAATCCGCACTCCCTCCAAGCCGCGAGTAATGATTCAAGGTGAGCTAACCCAAGGAAGACCTGCCACGTCAAGATAATTTCCATCGCTCTTCAGAAGAACCATAGGCTGAGTTCGTGTCACCGGACGTCTCGCTGATAACCGATAACGATTAACGAGTAGCCGAAACCTCGGCTTAGCGTTTCAAATCGGCTGCGATTGGAAAGCCCGGCCGTTGCTCCGCATCCGTTACGGCGGCGAACTGAGCGAGGGCGGCTTGGCTTGTCACGCCACAGCCTTGGCGACGGCGGAAGGTCTTCGACGATTTCGGTGGCGATGATTTTGGGTTGAGAAGTTGGCGCGGTCTTAGAACAATTCAGCCAATGTTAGATGTCTAAATCAGGGCAAGCCCAGACTGATCCCTTTCGCTCTTATTCCAGCCCAAGCGAATTGGTGAAATAGACTATCCATCGCCTCGGGTGAATGCGGTTGACCTTTTCGGATCCAAGAGTTGAGGAAACCGATAAATGCCCCTGCGAGGGCGTGGGCCACCAGGTCCGAGCTCGCCGCGGCGAGCGATTTAGCGGGCGGGCGTTGCCAATTTTCGCGCTCCGCGATTTGTTTCAGCCGGAGTTCAATCCCACGCGCGAAGTGTTCCACTGCCAGATCGAAAAAGTCCTGTAACCGTTCCGAGCGCGCCAGCGCCGCGCGGATCTCTTCCGCTTCGCCGACATGAGCGAAAAACTCGCGCACCGGCGCAATTCGATTCGATTGTTCGTTTCGAAGAACCAACAGCATCGCCATTCTTTCCAGAAATTCGTCCATGTCGGAAAGAAGAAGGTCGATCTTATCATCGTAATGAGCGTAAAACGCGAACCGGCTTACCCCGGCTAGCTCGATCACGTCCTGGACCGAGGTTTTCTCGAGCGGCCGCTGTTCCATTAGTTTACGTAACGCCTGCCCGAGACGGGCACGAGTCTGACCGACACGGCGATCGGGTCGGCGCTTGGTCGGCTTGGCAGGCATTTCAACTTTTTCGGACATTCAGCATCGATTTGTACGGAATTGCATGCGGGACCGGTATCTAACGGTTGCGTTGGATATTGCCACGGGTAAGCCTCGATGCATGATGAGAATTAACATAGCAGCGATGATGTGCGGCGTGCTCGGACTTCCCTACGTTGTCTTCGGTCAGCACCAAACGCCACCGATAACACGGACGGCAGAGCAGTCCATCACCGGAGATTGGATCATCCATTTCCAAGTTGGACATCAAACCGTTTCGGGGAACTTGCACTTCCAAGCAGACGGTGAACGGCTGACCGGGACGGTGGAGACTGAGCATACTGGACCCGGAACAATTCAAAATGGGAAATGGAGCAACCGAAAGTTCGACGCGACTTTGGTCTTCAAAAAGCATGAGTCGATTGTTTTGCAAGGCGAGTTGAAAGATAACGGGACCGTGGCCGGGAATTACACCACCGAAGGCCGGACCGAAACGTGGCAGGCCGAGCGCAAAACAGCTGCGGCTTCGAATTCAACGGCGGACTCTATGCGCAATAGGAAGCATTGATCGGACCCTGGGACCTGACCGCGCCGAACGGCGGTCCGTCTTTTGCGGGGCAACGATCCAACACGCCATTTGCAGTCGACACCGCGAGTTTGGAAAGCGAAGATCAGACCATAATTCTGACTTCACCAATCGATTAACGCGAAGCCGATTTGATCTGCTGGGCGACCTCTGAGTAGCCTTGTTTTTCCGCCCAAGTTTGAGCATTCCATCCGCGTGCGTCGCGAATGGTTACGTTGGCCTTAGCGCGCAGCAAGAGCATAACGACATCCCTCTGTCCGCCCTTCGCTGCCAGCATCAACGCTGTTTGATGCTGATCATTGGTGTTATCGACAAGCGCGCCTTTCCGAAGGAGAAAGCGCACAGCGTCCTCATGGCCGTGGACGGCAGAGAGCATTAGAGGAGTGTTACCGTTAGCGTCTCCGAGATTCAGAGCTGCGGGATTTTTCCGAATGGACTCATCCAGTCCCGACACTTCTCCTCCCAGTGCGTGTTGGTGCACCGGCTTGTATGCAGTCGTAGGAGTGGTCGATTGACGAAACCATCCGGTACAGCCTCCGAAAGTCAGGACGAGGGTAGAGCAGATGACGCAACCGAGTTGAGTCGCCTTACGCTTCATATCCGAGTGATGAAGGGTCTGAGTTCCGGAAATTTCGACTCAGTCGCGGGGGCGGAATGAGCGTGTAGCGCGTCGAGAGCCGTCTGGAACGATTTCATTATCTCGCTATCAAGTGGCACATCGGGCGAAGTGCGCCCTGCTGCTTGGGCGCGGCCTACATATTCGTTCAATTCTGGTGCAGCTGGGCACTCCGCTCGGGCACCGAGATCCAGAACCTCTAAAACGCTTCTTACTTGTCGGCTGTCAACCTGTGAACTGTACAAGCCGTCGGGTGAAAACCGTTCTCCGAGAAATTTCAGAATCGAAGTGTGATCCAAAGTCGAATTGAACGGCTGTCCCACCTTAACGAAAGGCGAAACAATGAATCCTGGAACACGGACACCTAACGTTTCGAAAGGTGCATAGCTGCCGGATTCAGGAGCACTGGTTTTAATTGGAGGAGGCGAAACGTGGTCAAAAAAACCGCCATGCTCATCGTAGGTGATTATCATTACCGTGTTTTGCCAGAGCGTCGGATCATACGTAATGGCATTATAGGCTTTCATTAGGAACTCTTGACCCGCGCTGGCGCCGCTTGGGGCGTGATCATCGCTGCTTGGCCCGATGTGAGGGGCATCGGTGTACGCGGGCTCAAGAAATATGACCTGCGGCATTTCGCCTTTAGCTGCTTCCGAAATGTCCGGCACAAGTCTGTCGAACCGCCGAAAAAGATTGTCATTTAGGATGTGGGGGGTCCAATTGAGCATCATTGAAAAGAAAGGCATCCCCTCGTGATAGACTCTCCAGCTTATGTCACGTTCTGTCAGCCAATCGTAAATAAGATGTTGATTCGGTAGGATGTGGACGTTCTTATCAATCAGCGTGTAACCGCTCATCGCCATCAGGCGATTTGCCTGAGTTCCAGCTGGAAGCGCAGAAAACCAATGATCACAGACACGGAAATTACGTGCTAGAAAATCTGAGATAGGCACTTCCTCGGGAGTGAAATATCCCATTACCTCGGGTGGATGGTCTTTATCAATGACAGGCTTTGCGGTTGCATGGGAAAGGTTTTCAACGAAACCTTTCATTTCATATTTTCCGTTCACTATCGAGCCTAACTGAAGCCGTATGTCATCTCTTTCGTGTGGAGGATCGCCAGCAAGCGCTCGGAACGGATTGAAGTCGCGCCAAGGAGGAAAGGCCTTGTTCTTGTAAACGCTCGCGATACTTTCCTGCCAGGCAGCATCATCCTTTAATCCGTCTACTTTGACTTCTCCGTATTGGTGAAGGGAAAGGTAGCCGAGCACATGATCAAAGGATCGATTTTCCATCATGACAATCACGACGGTTTGAATCTCGTCTAACTTGTGCGCAGGCATGTGACCTAACGTTTCAGATCATTGGCTATGTCGGCGAACTGAGCGAGGGCTGCTTGAAGGTCTTCGACGATGTCGGCGGCGATGATTTCGGGGGCTGGAAGATTCGCGCTTTCTTCGAGGGCTTCGTCTTTTAGCCAAAAGATGTCGAGGTTAACTTTGTCGCGCTTCGTTAGTTCTTCGTAGGTGAAGCTCTTGAACCCCTCGCTCTCTTTGCGGCTGTGGCGGTTCTTAGGGTTGTAGCACGCGACGAAGTCGTCGAGGTCGCTTCGCTTCAGGGTGTTTTCTTTGAGGGTGAAATGCAGGTTGGTGCGCAGGTCGTAGATCCACAGCTTGGTCGTCCACGGTTTTTCCTGCGCGGGTTTGCGGTCGAAGAAGAGGACGTTCGCCTTGACGCCTTGCGCGTAGAAGATGCCCGTCGGTAGCCGCAACAAAGTGTGAACGTCGGCTTGCTTGAGTAAGGCGCGCCTTATGGTTTCGCCGGCGCCGCCTTCGAAGAGAACGTTGTCGGGCAGCACGACTGCGGCACGGCCGTGTTGCTTGAGGATGGTGAAGATGTGTTGGAGGAAGTTAAGCTGCTTGTTGCTCGTGCTCGCCCAGAAGTCGTCGCGATTGATGATGAGCGATTCCTTAGAGGTCTCGCCCGCTTCATTAA
This sequence comes from Verrucomicrobiota bacterium, assembly GCA_041167085.1. Taxonomy (GTDB): domain Bacteria; phylum Verrucomicrobiota; class Verrucomicrobiia; order Chthoniobacterales; family UBA10450; genus DATFCK01. The sequence continues at coordinate 113,061 of JBEEGV010000047.1, read as the reverse complement.
CGATGGTGACGCTACTTTTTTTGCCGAAAGGTGGATTGGCCAGGACGATGTCGTATTCCCCGTGCTTGGCCGCCAGGGCGTCCTTGGTGATGACCGGCAAATTCTCCTCGAGATCGCCGCCGATTCCGTGCAGTAGGAGATTCATCGCGCACAGGCGCGTTACGCTATCGACTAACTCAATACCGAACAGTGTTCCATTCTTGAGCTTCTGCTTCTGGGCTCGATCGAGTTGGTAGTGCTTACCAATATAATCGTGGGCCGCAAGTAGAAAGCCGCCGGTTCCACAAGCAGGATCGCAAATGGTGTTGTTAGGCGCAGGCTGGATTGCATCGACGATGGCAGCGATGAGCGGGCGCGGAGTGAAGTATTGGCCGGCGCCGCCTTTCACGTCCTCGGCGTTCTTTTGCAGAAGCCCTTCGTAGGCGTCGCCCTTTACGTCGGCGGAAAGGCTGGACCATTGCTCTTTATCAATGAGATCGACGATGAGCCGGCGAAGCTTGGCCGGGTCCTGGATCTTGTTTTGCGCCTTGCGAAAGATGACGCCGAGCATTCCCGACCGCTTCCCGAGTTCTTCGAGCGTATGACGGTAATGAATTTCTAGATCGTCGCCATCCAGTTTCAGAAGCGAACTCCAGCCAAAGCCTTTCGGAATTGGTGATGTCTTGTTGAACGGCGGTTTCGACTGTTCGTCCGCCATTTTCAGGAACAACAGAAACGTCAACTGCTCGACGTAATCTCCATACGACAGGCCATCATCCCGCAGGATGTTGCAGTAGTTCCAGAGCTTTTGGACCAGCTGTGCGCCGCTCATTTCCAGACGAGATAGCTCGCCTCGCCGCGATGCGGCACTCGTTGGCGTGCCTTCATGCCTTCAACGGATAATCGGCCTTCAGCTTTCCAGTCTTCAATCCACTGTTTTAAATCGCTTTCCCATGAAAGCGGTTCAGAGACTGCAAGCCCCCAAGCGTCATCGTATAAAATCCGTCCCTTCGATTCCAGTGCTCTGAGAATCGCAGTCCGTGTCTTGTTGGTATACCGGTCGCGAAGAGAATCGTAGTAGCTCGAATCATGCAGTTCCTTACTGCTGAATAAGTCATGTTGACCCGTGCGCGTGACGCGCTTCCGTTGATGTGCCTCCGCACGAGCAACTTCTTGGACTTCCATGGCCTTCTTCTCGGCGTCCTTGAAAACTTCGATGCCCTTCGGATTTCGCGTGGCGTAGATAAGATTGAAATGAGTTCGGTCTCGTTCTGGATGAAGCACAATGGCCGAGCAGGTGGATGTAAATCCGCCGACTCGCTTAACGCTGGCTGCGTATTCGTCGACCGCTGCGTCTTCTCGATCTTGCTGTTCTAAACCCTGCACTTTTTCTCGGAACTCCCCTGAGCCAAACAATCGTTGAAAGCTCTCTTGTGTCTCTTCTTGAGGTGAGTCGAGGAACCTCCGGATGTGGCCCGTCATGAAATTGATGAGCACTTCCCCAGGATCAAGCCTAAGCAATGGAGCGATGGTTTCCATCGCGAATCCTGACCAACCGGTTGGATCAATGAAAATGAACGGGAAGGATTTAGAGCCACCACGTTCTACAAAGTCAACTATCTGGGGAATGGAGTCTTCGAGCGTCGCATTTCGCGTCTCGATTTTTGCGTCGGTGACGCCGTCCGCGAACTGTTTTAGTTGTGCGTAAGCTGCGCGATTCTTTTCGAGGAAAAAGCTGCGCAGTTTGACGGAATGCCCCCGCTGAGCGTGAGTATCGCGCGCCTTTCGCAGCTCGGTCAGCGCAATCACGAAGGAGCTATCGGCGAAATTCTCCGAGCGCACATTCCAAGGGCCGGAAAAGCAGTCGACATACGTGAGAACATCTTTGTGCGTTCCGACAATGTGAGCGAAGCGACTAAGATATTTCTGCAGGATGAAATGCTTGACCAGCGTTTGCTCCCGGCCCGCGTACAAATCTTCATCGCTCATCGCGTGGTAGTGAGCCGATAGGCGTCCTCCACTTCCTTCAGCGCCACTAAACGTTCCGTGTTCTCTAAAACCGGCAGCTCAGTCCGCTTCGGGAATTCGCTGTACGTCCTCCCGTCAAGTCTGCGCCCGGTTTCCTTTTTTCGAACGCCGCCCCATTGTTTAAAGAAAAAAGCGACACCCGCCTTTTCGCATCGCTGTTGCAGGTCGCGAACCCATTTTGGATCAACAGGACGAGCGCCCGGACCGCTTTCGCCTCCGACGATTACCCACTTAATGCCGCGGAGATTGACGCGCCCAAGATCCTCAAGCAATGGCTCGACCGAAAGGAATCGCGTGCGTGCAGGGGTCTCACGCAAATGGCCAATTCGAGGCAAGCCATGCTTTCGATTTTCAACGCTCACCCCCCACCAAATGTGAGTCTCTCTCGCTGCGTATCTAAGCTTTCCTTTCAGCAGGTCACGCATCCGCTCCGACCTTTTTGTGAGCACTTGGTAGGTGTGCCAGCTAGCGCGTACCATCACATCGGCAACGTTTACGATGAACTCATCGGGAACATTCGGATGAAATAAGTCACTCATTGAATTGACAAACACCATCTTCGGAATGCGCCAGCGTAGCGGCTCCGCAAGCTTTTCAGGCACCAATCGGAGGTCGAAGCCAAATTCGAACGGGTGGCCGACAACGCCACGGAATCGCTCGGCGAACGTTTCGGCATAACAATGCGTGCAGCCTGGGCTGACTTTCGTGCATCCGCGTACCGGGTTCCACGTCGCGTCCGTCCATTCGATCTTCGAATTGTCGCTCATGTCTATTTCATCTCGTGGGCTGAGCGCATTAATTACTATATGCCAAAGGCGGTCCTAGGCTCTCGAAGAGGTTTGTTAAACGGCGGCTTCGAGTGCTCGTCAGCCATCTTCAGAAACAAAAGAAATGCTAACTGGTCGACATAATCGCCGTAGGACGGGACGTCGTCCCGCAGAATGTTGCAGAGTTTCTGGACGAGCGCGTCGGAGTCAGCAGCCACAGCTATGTTTTGATCGAAACGAGGCCGAGCTTTTGAAGGAATGAAATCGACTGTTCTATATCGTGAGGTTTCGCCTCCCATCCAAGAGCCTTCGCTGACTCGCTAAGCTCTTCAGGCGTCGCAGGTTTTCCTTTGGCTTTGAGCATGTGGTAAGTCTTAGCAGCAACCGACATACGCATATAGTCGATGCTCCCAGCGCTCTTTACACGATTTACAGCGTCCTTGATTTTTGACCAGACCTCGGCGTTCTGTTCCGCCTTCTCCTTAGCGATCCGTTGGCCTTCTGTTGTTAGCTGAAAATCATGGCGTGCAATTTCAAAACCACCGTCGCCGATAGCGCCGCTACCCAGAGCAGATTCCGTAACAAATCCGAGTGACTTCAAGCGGGCGACCGCCGCTGTAACAAGGTCCGAATACGGGCCGTAGAAATGAGGGCGGTAACCAAGATCGACGAGGGAGTCTGTAATGATCCCTACAAAGTAGACACTCTTCTGAAGTTTTGTGCGTCCCTCAATACATCCTCCAAACGCGTGAAGGGTGAGGTGAACAATATCGTATGGATTCATAATTTCATGGTCAGCTGAATGGAACGGGCGTGGGTGGAGATTATCTCTTTCAAAACAGGGGTGATGGCATTGAGGTGTCGCGCTCTCTCGGCAGGATCTGACCACGACACCGGCGCGTATATCTCAACGTACTCATCTGAGAGCCGCTCATTAATCGAGGAAAACAGAACAGATTCATCTTCGAACTTTCCAGGCATACGGCTGGACTTTGCGACAAGAATGCTCGCTTCATCATTTCGCGACGACTCGCGAACAGACTTGATCTGGTAGGTGTGGAGGATCGTGAAGTGTGGTTCTACGGGCGTGTTGAACTGTTCTGAGAGAGCCTTTGCGATTTCCGATTCGATCTGCTCCCGCGTGGTCGTGTTATCGGGGTCCTCGATCGACATCAAACGTTCCTTAACATCCGCATCGAACTCTTTAGCTGGCGCATAAAAGACGCGCTTTAATAGCGAACGACTGATGAGCCGTTGGATCAATGTCGTGCACTTCGCACCTTTCTTGCCGTTCTCCCCGAATCGATCAAGAAACTTCGCGTCATTCCATTTTAGATAATTCTCGTAAAACTTCGGCTTCTGCTCAAATCGATAAAGCCTTTGTAGTTCCTTGTTCCCGTCAGACTCTATGCCTAGCACGATCGCACGAATGATCATTTGATCCGTGATTTGTCGAATCTTATGCCGATAAACCATTGTCGTGAGGTAGTACTTTGCCATCACGAACTGCTCTACAGCATGCACCCCGTCGGCGCGGATCATTAGCTCCTTAACGTCAGCCAATTTTTCGCAGACGAGGGAGCGTTGAAGTTGGTGAATGTCATAGACGCCGTAGTTCACGCCTGCGAACAAACTGTCCCGCAAGAGATAATCCTGTTTATCCGAATCTAATGGTCCGGAAACGATCGTACGAAGAACAGGATCGCCGACACCCTCAGCAAGCAACTGAGCCACTCGATTACAGGTTTCTTGGCCGAGGCGTTGAACAATACTTTCATGATTTCGAATGAGATGGCCCGTTATGATCTCATGAATCTTCTCTTTCTTCAGATCCGCAGGTAGGGCAGACCGATCAGCGAATCGATCAAGCGCGTATTCAGAAACGTGGCTAAATGGCCCATGGCCGATGTCGTGAAGTAATGCTGCTTGTCGAACAAATGTACGCTCCTCAGCATCGAGGCCTAGTGCGTCCGCCATTTCCCCGGCAACATGCGCAACGCCGAGTGTGTGATCGAATCGCGTATGAAGCGCTCCGGGATATACGAGGGATGCCATCGCGAGCTGACCGATTCCTCGAAGACGCTGTAAAACGTCGAGATTGATCAGACGAACTTCCTCTAGTCCGAAGCCGATGAAATTGTGAACCGGGTCTCGGAATCTTATCTCAGCCATAAAACGAGAGGGAGATCGATCACGCGTTCAGGTGAACATGTTTAGACGGACGCGTCAACTCTCCGCTGAAAGCCCGTTGAAGGATCGACTGGCGAAGCCGCACGGCACGCTGAAGGGCGGCGGACGCAACCGCTTGCAATTCCTGGATGACGCTCAAACGTCGCTCCACTTCCGCCACGATTCGCGTCTGCTCGGCGAAGGGTGGGAGCGGCAATACAATGGATTTGATTTCGCCGAGGTTCAGTCGGGGACGACCGACGCCGTGTACCATCCCCTTCGTTCGCTTGCGAACCGGATCGGAGTTGAGGGCGACGTTCAGGTATCTCGGCATCACCGAACTGTGCGGCTTGAAGCGAATGCAGTCAGCTTTAACGATGGCGGGGCCAAGCGTTTCTGGAATGAGGCAAGAACGCGGCGGGTTTTCTCCAAACCCGGCAATGACGACATCGCCTGCGAAGATGCGGTGCTTCTGGAGCCGTTCAAAGTGCGCTTGGGAAACGTGCGCTTCCTCATCGACGTAAACGCCATCGCCGATGTTCTGAAGCCGGATGACACGCGGGCCGCTGTCCGTGTAATGCTCAGTCTTGAGGTTCGAGCCAAACGGGCCGTCGGTGATTGAGTTCGGTTCGGGAGAGGCAAGTTGTTCAACCGTCGCCCAGGTCCAGCCAGCAGCGAGTTCGGGAAGTTTTGCGGATTCGGGCGCAGCAGCCTCTTTGTATTTACCACGTCCGTTCCAGTTTTGGCGGCGCTCGACGAGGATACGAGTGAGCAGCGCTTCGCCGGTTTCGAATTTCTCTTTTCGATCTCCGTTTTTGGCGAGTTCGGCTTCAGTGGGGACGAGGCGGCCTTCGCAGGCGGCTTTGAGGACGGCGGCGCGGTAGCGTTTGAGGTTGGCCTGCACCCGTTGCAAGGCCGCTACCCCCGCCTCCAGCCGCGTGAATTGCTTCTCAATCTCTGCCACAATCCGTCGCTGTTCGGGGAGGGGCGGAACCGGTACGCGCAGGGCGCGAACGTGGGCAACGTTCAACCTTGGAACGGCTGTGCCAAGTCGGTGCTGGTCGAATTGCCTACGAAGAACCGGTGAACGTAACACCCACGCGACATAACGCGGTAACACAACTTCGGAACGTGGTCGCACCCGGACCGATGACTGTGTGATATTGCCGCCATCGAGCTCCGACGGCACTATCGCCACCTTTCCGATTGTGCCGACAATCGAAAGAATGACGTCGTCCGGTTTAAGGACGGAGCGTTTGTATTTCCCCGCAATCGTCGGCGTGGTGCGGCGAATCGAAGACAGATCGATCACGTCCTCGGTAATTTCTGTGGGACGAACGTAGGGAACGCCACCCGGTGTGTCCGGGCCGGGTTGAAGGATTCCGTAAAGAATCGGCGCTCCTTCCGCCGCAATCTCTGCGAGCGACTTCCAGGTCGTACCATCGAGCGTTTCGCTGGAACCGCTCATTTGATAATCTTTCCCTCGTGGTATTTCGCTGCGATCCGCAACTTACGTTTTGCTGGCGGGAGCCGATCCTCCGCGATTACCCAAGCACCGAAGTTGTATCCGTAGCCGTAATAATCGTCTCGAGGGGTGGTGAATAACTCTAACTTCGACGCATCATAACGCGGCGTTTCCCTATTGGTGGCCTTTTTGATCTCTATTATCAGTCGGTTGGCTTCATCTTTTCCTCTCTGATGAACCACAATGTCGGGAGCCACCGAGAACACGAGAAATCCATCCTCGTCGAGAATACGCTTCTTCCTTTTTCGAGCTGCCTTAACAATAGCCTTGATCTCACCCTCAGCGGCGAGGGTTTTCGCCTTACTGCCATGGCGATTATATTCGCAGTCCACTGCCAGCTTGCTGGTGTTCGTAACCAAACCGTCCTTGCGAAGCGCCAGCTCTAGGTAGAATGCGAGTCTATGTGCTATTGCCCTTTCGCTAGCGGCAGGGCCGCGTCCGCTCTTGGGATTTCGCGGCCCCAGCAATTTCTCTTGGTCTGCGCCTTCGTTGAAGCGTTTGATGGCTCTCTTTAAGGCCTTCCAAACCTTTGTCGCTTCTTTCATCGCTTTGTCGGATTTCAGGGAGTTAATCATGCCGCCAGTTTGTCGTTGAGTTCATTAAGCAGCTTGGGCAACTGCTCACCAAAGAGTTGATGTGCTTTGCCTAAGCCGCCGCGCTGACTGAACGGCGAAAGATCTAAATCCTCCGGCTCGATGCTAATCGCTGTGGCGATGTGTTCGCGGATCAGATTTAGCCACGCGAGCTGTTCGTTATTGAAGGTCACGCCAGCTTTCGCCCTGTCCGTCAGCCACTCGTTAAACCGTTCAGACACTGAATCGGAAAACGGAGCAAGCATGGGTCGTTGTTCCAAGGCGAAGCGGACGAGCGCGACAAGGTCTGCAAAGCGTCCCGCTTGTGACCGGCCTTTGACTTTGGTCGGTGCGACCGCGGCGAAGGCATCCCAAAGTCGATCTTCGGTCCAGGCGGCATGGTTCTCGCGCAGCTTCTTTTCCAGTTCCTTGAGCATCGGTTCGGTGAGGCGCTGTTTGAATGGGCGCGAGTAAAGTATCTGCAGGGCGTTGATCTCGCTCTTGTGTTGCGCGAGATAGTCGCGGAAGGAGCGCACAGTTTCTTCGGCCTTTTCTTTTGCAGCTGGATCAAGCGCCTTGTCAATTAGGACATCGATTGTGGTGATATCGATTGTTTGTTCGTTCTGCTTTTTCATGCCGACGATGATGTCGCGGACTCCAGGTTTATCGAAAGGTGAGCACGCTTCTTTGACCAAAGCTTCGCGCGCCTTCGCGAGCGCCTCTTTGTCGACTTCTTGCGGTTCGGTGCCTGGTTTTCCCGCGGCTTTCTCCGCGATGACGTCGGGATCGACTGATTGTAAAAGCGCGCGAGCCATTTCCGCTAGCGTCCTGCCGCCGGTGGCTTCTGTGATCTTCTTTTTTTCGTCGTCACCGAGCGCTTGTTCCAGGCGCGCGAGACGCGATGCCAGAGTCGTTAGCGTGTCTTCGTCACGTTTCCCGAGTGCGACTCCGAGCAGAATGCTTTCGAGTTTCTCGGTCGGTTTCCGATCTAGCGGACGCGAATCGGTCTTGTCGCTTTCGCAGACGCCGACGGCGTCGACGATAACGAAGTGTGTCTTCGCTTGTGCTTCCGCGCCGGAGACAGCTTGCAGATCAGTCGGTGAAAGGACGCGGGTGCCGCGCCCTTTCATTTGCTCAAAATAAACGCGGCTGCGCACGTCGCGCAGAAAGACGAGGCACTCGAGCGGTTTGACGTCGGTGCCGGTAGCGATCATGTCGACGGTGACAGCGATCCGGAGTTGTGGCGATAGCCTGAATTCCTGGATGAGTTGTTCGCCACTGGCAGGTTTGCCGGTCTCGGGATGCTTCGATTGGTAGGTGATCTTTTTGCAGAAATCGTTGCCCTTCCCGAATACCTCGCGACAGATGTGGACGACGTCTTCGGCGTGGGAATCGTCCTTGCAGAAGATAAGAGTCTTCGGAACGAGCGAGCGACCGGGGAAAAGCTCCGGCAACGCATCCCGGAATGCTTGAAGGACGGTGCGGATCTGATCTTTCACTACGACCGAGCGGTCGAGTTCTTTGGCGGCGTAGGCGAGGTCGTCGTCGAGTTTTTCCCACCTGAGTTTTCGTGTCTCCTTATGCCGCTTGTCGACGAAGAGGCCTTTCTCGATCAGGCCACCTTGTTCGGTGACCTGGGTGCGGATGCGGTAAACGTCGTAGCCGACATTGACGCCATCGGCGACGGCGCGTTCGTGCGGGTATTCGCTGACGAGGTTCTTATTAAAGAAGCCGATGGCTTGTTTGCCGGGCGTCGCGGTGAGCCCGATGAGGAAGGCATCGAAGTATTCGAGGACTTGCCGCCAGAGATTGTAGATGGAGCGATGGCATTCGTCGGCGATGATGAAGTCGAAGGTCTCGATGGGGATGGCGGGATTGTATTGGACGTCGCGCGGACGTTGATCGGCAGCGGCGATCTCGAACCCTGATTTCTCGTCGATGTCTTCGGTGAGGTCTTCGCCGCGCAGCATGGCGTAAAGGCGTTGGATGGTGCAGATGGTGATGCGCGCGACTGGGTCGAGGTGGTTCGAGGTGAGGTGCTGGACGTTGTAGAGCTCGGTGAACTTGCGGCCGGTGTCGGGCGTGACGAATTGATGAAACTCGGCGAGGGCCTGGCGTCCCAGATTGGCGCGGTCGACGAGGAAGAGAACGTTGCGTGCGCCGGCATGCTTGATAAGCCGGTAGGTGAACGCGCAGGCGGTGAGGGTCTTGCCCGCGCCGGTGGCCATCTGGATGAGCGCGCGCGGCTGCGCTTCGACGAAAGATTTCTCAAGGCCGCTGATGGCTTCGACGCGGCAGACGCGGACGTTCTCTCCATTATAAGGATGCGCGAATGGCATCTGGGCCAACCGCTTGCGGAGGGTATCCGGTTCTTCGAGCCATTTCGCTAGTGTTTCGGGTCGATGGAAGGCAAAGACGCGGCGCGAGCGCGGGTGCGGATCGCGTTCATCGCGGAAGAAGGTTTCGATGCCGGTGGACTCGTAGAGGAACTTCAATTGTCCTGCCACCAGGTTCGCCAAAAAGTCTGGCAAATTCGCCGCGTAGAATCCTGATTGGAAAGCAACGGACGAGAGAGTAGTCCCCTCTTTCTTCGCTTCAACCACGCCGATGGGTTTTCGGTCTACCACGAGAAGGTAATCGCAGCGGCCGCGTTTCAGGGGTACTTCGCGGACGGCGATGCCTCCCGCGCCGGACAGGTCGAGCTGTTTATAATCTTGTATTGTCCAACCGCACTGCTCCAAAAGCGTATCTATATTGCGGCGCGCAAGTTCTTCGGGAGACGGCATGAAGGGCAAAACCTAACAAAGAGTTTTTCCTATGGGGAGAGGAAAAACTTGACCACGAGACTACAGGACTATGAGACGACGGGACATCCAAATTAGAAAGTAGAATTTAGAAAGCGAGGAGAAGGCTCCGCTGCGGAGAGGGAAAAAGCTGAAAACTGAAACCTGAAAATACTGGATGGGAAATGAGAGGGAGCGAGAGCTCGCAACCGGCACGATTTCGCGGCATCTTGGCCCATGGCATTCGCCTCTAAGAAACGGAACGTCCGCCCGCCGGTTGAAGGACCATTGCGGCGGTTGCCGGGACAATCGGTGCGCGAAAAACGGGAACGGCTCTTTGACGACAAGATTGTGGCTTACCTACTGGCTTTGCTCGTCGCATGGATGTTCGCCTTGTGGCAATGGATCTATAAATGGACCGGCTCAAAGCCAAGTCCTGGAGTTGCAACGCTCGTTGCGATTGTCGTTACCGTCTATTGTGTCTACCGCATCTGGCGGTTTCGCACCGAGTTCAGAAATTTGAACCTCGCCGAAAAGGGAGAGCGCCGCGTTAGCGAAGCGTTGACCCAGTTACGCCGAAAGAGGTATGTCGCTTTTGATGATCTTGTCGTTACGGGCGAAAATATTGATCACGTGCTTGTCGGACCCGGCGGAATTTTCGCGATTGAAACGAAAGCCTACAGCATCTTTGGAAATGGATGCGTCGGCGTGGATGAAGCTGGAGTCTTGCGACTAGGCAACAAAGCTGCATTTGGAGATCCGATTGGCCAGGCAATGAGGTGTGCACAACATGTGACGAAGCTTTTGGAGGATCGCACTAGAAAATCGCACGATGTTACCCCCCTGCTTATCTTTCCCGGTTGGACCTTAAAGCGAGCCAAAGCAGACACAGGCGTGGTTGTTCTGAATGACAGATCGATTAGTGAGTTCTTCGAAGCTCTACCGCGAGTTTTCTCGGACGAGCAGATCACATGGGTATGCTCGCACTTGGATCAAATCGCTCGCACCTGACGCGTACTCATTGCGGTGGATCTTGAGCGGGTCGGGGCGGAGCTGAATGCGGAAGCGCTAACAATTTGTGGTAACAGCCGAGAATCGGCTATAACGGTGGATCGAGATGGGTGAAGAATCTCTCTCGGCACCAGAAAAGAGAACGCCGAAAGGCGTTGGCGGCTGGTTGCTCATTTTTTGCGTGGGACAGATCCTCATTGCTCCACTCGTGAGCCTCAATCACCTCGCCGTGATGTGGAATTTTATGAGGCTCCATACGGTTTTTCCGGTGGTGCGCCAACATGGTACGATCGTCACCGTTGTTTCTTTGCTGGTCACGCTCTACGGAATGATCGTTGGAATCAGTATCTGGAAAGGAAGCCCGCACGGGAGAATTCTAGCCCGGCAGTATCTGGTAATTCGAATCCTGATTGCTCTTTTTATGACTGCGCTGATCGCGTGGTGGGCCCTCGGATTCGGAGGCCAGTTTGCGCGACGTGTTTTTCCCCGACTATTGCCGTCCACCGCGCTTGAGGTCGCTGGCTGCTTGCTTTGGTGGTGCTACTTTACCTACTCGAAGCGCGTCAGGAATACTTACTGCAATACCGGGGCACAAGAAATTGAGAGTTCAGCTAGCCCCACCGACTCATGGCCTGACTATTAGGAACTGTAGTGCGAAGAGGGGAGAAAAGAAGTTGAGAGGTTGATCCTCCTTCGCGGGACGCTACGGCGCGACAGGGATGTTGACGGGATGGCGCAGCGATGCTGGCAGTTATTCGTTAATCGTTCTTCCCGGAAGAGGAAGACCAAGAAGAAGCCGCGACAAAACGCTTAGGAGTCGAGAAAATCGGAATATCTTGCTTTTCGAAGGGCCATTTGTAAGATGGCCTCAAGCATCAAGAGCGCGCATCGAATTCGATGTGCCACCAACCGAGTCAAAATGGCCGCGGTGGTCGCCGGTAAGCGTTACCGGGCATGGATGTGGCCAGTGAAAGGCAAATTATGAATCAGCAAAGCTTAGAAACTACTCGCCGTAATGCTGCGGCGAAATTGCACCCTGCGGTCCTAACGACTACGAACTTCGTCCGATCCATTCTTGGATATCTGGTGGGTGAAACTTGGACAGACCCGTATTTGAGTGGGCTGGCCTGTGATGCCGATGGTTATCTCTACGTGCAGGAGGATGGAAATCCGTTTTTTGGTCGAGTTCTTTGCACCCGGCTGGCAGTTATCGAGACAATTCTGCAGCTTACACACGCGGTTGAGCTGTCTCCACGCGAGAGGACGTATTTATTACAAAGGATCCCGCCCGCGATTCGTCGCGCGCGGAGGCCGCTTGCCGGTGCGGGCGAAGAATGAGGACCAATGCCTTACCGATTAGCGCTAACTAATCCAAGACGCAGGAGCGCATGCGCGACCGGCCGGCGCATCACGAGCGGCCCGTGCCCCCGCTGATCAGTCCGTCCTGTCGCCCTGACAAGAACCGAGATCCCCTCGTCTTGCGCCATGTTCAATCCCAGGAGACAAACGGCGAAAGCGTCGAATCGATTTTCACAACGGTTTTCATTAGGTCGACATGGTTTGGAAAATCCTTTACCGGTCGGACAGCATTTGTCTGACCCACTGTGCCATCATTTTGTCTATGGCAACCAGAACTGACATTCGCAGTGAGCAACAGATCAATGAAATTGATGGATACCTTGAGCTTGGGATGCAAGAAGAGGCTCTTGCCCGGATCCGAGCGGCGCTCAATGAAACGTTCATTTCCACAGAGGATTTCGACACATGCGTCTACGCGCTCTTGCAAATGGAGAAACCGGAGGTGTGGAGGAAGGCAGTTGAAGATGCCTACGGCCGGCTGGAACACCCACGAGGTGACAGGGCACGCTCGGCGATGCTGAACTATTATTTCAGCGTGGGTGAGCCGTCGAAAGCGTTCCGATTCTTTCCGCGTCGATCGACAAAGTTTTTCGATGCTTGGACAATGATGCAGGTATGCCTTGAACTCGACCGTCTGGATGAGGCAAAGAAGGTGGTGCGATATTGTTCCGGCGTTCTGGCCGCAACCGAAGACGATTTCACTCGAGCTTCGATGATCGACGCTTTAGCGAGTTATTATTCGCGGACGGGCAATTGGGACGCCGCCCTTAAACTTTGGGAGGAAGCGCCGGACGAGCCGACGTTTCAGCGCCAAAGACTCTGCGGTATCGTCAAAATCCATCTCATGCGAGCGTCGGAAGCAACGACAACCGGCTTAGCAAAGGTTGCCGCAGCTCAGCAAGACTTCGACCTCGGCACCGAAATTCAGATGCCGGGAAACACGGCGGCTCTGAACGATGACACGGAACGTGAGTTAAAGGATTGGGAGCGCGAAATCGAGAGGCTGATGACTGGAGGCTGAGTAAGTCGCATTTCACCGGCGAGCGGCGGGTGCAAAGGCCCAGGAAATTACGCCCGTAACGAACCATTTTATTTCGGCGAGGCGCCGAAACCAGCACGCGAGGCGGCGTGCGCTCCCCCGAAAGTGCGGCGAAGCCGCGTTAGTTTAGCATCGCCCTCGCCTCCTTCGTCCCGCGGCCGCGGGACTTCGGCGCGCCAGGGGAGAGGCCGATCCACCTTCCAGAAGCGCGGGAGGCGTATTGATGTGCAATTATCGTCGCGCAACGCGGGCGCGGCCGAACGTAAATTGCATTTGAACGTCCGGTTCGCGTGGCTGTTCGGCGAAGCGCAAGCGCCAGGCCCGCAAGAGAGCGCTCCCGCGACTTGAAAGGAATGGGGTCCGACGTGGCAGCTGCCAGTTTGGAAGGATGGGATGTTTGTTCATATTCCTCACTCTGCAACAGGGGGTAGGACAAACACTGTCATAGATGGTAGAAAAGTTGATCCGCCTTCGTCCCGCAGCCGCGGGACTTCCATCTACGCCATCCTCCGTCGCTAAAGCTATGGCGTGACGAGACGGCGCGGCTTTGGTTGAGAGTTGAAACATCTGTCGGACATCAATTGTCCTAGAGATGAAGAAAAGTTGTTGCCGAGGCTGTAAATGCCGAGTATTCGGATGCAATCCCGCTGAATATGAAACACACCCGCATCCAACTCTCCCCTACCCGTTCCCAAGTTCTTCACTCGCGTCCGCCGCTCGAACGAATGATGCGTATGCACGAGCGGCTGAAAGCCGGCCGTTACCCCAATTGCCGCAAGCTTGCCGACGAGCTCGAGGTGAGCTCGAAGACTGTGCAGCGCGACATCGATTTCATGCGATACCGGCTGGGTCTGCCGATCGAGTACGATCAGCTTCACTTCGGCTTCTATTACACAGAGCCTGTCTCAAGTTTTCCCAATATTGAGATCTCCGAAGGAGAACTGGTGGCGCTGTATGTTGGTCAGAAAGCGTTGGCGCAATACAAAGGAACGTCGTTTGAAGCCCCTCTTTCCACTGCCTTTCGCAAGATCACAGATGGATTGCGCGATACCATATCAATGACCTGGAGCGATTTGGACTCGGCGATCTCTTTCCGCAGCACGGGGAGAGCGGTCGCGGACGTTCATCTGTTCGAACAATTGAGCCACGCCGTTTTCAAGCAATTTGAGGTGCGCTTTGAGTATAAGAAGCCCGGAGCGGCACGTTACGAGCAACGCTCCGTCCAACCGTATCATTTGGGTTGCGTGGAGAACCTCTGGTATCTGTTCGCATTCGACCTGGAGCGTGGACAGTTGAGAACATTTGCGCTGCCGCGGATACGTGACGTGCGGGTTAGTAAAACAAAGTTCAAGCGCCCGCTAGATTTCTCGATCGGCCGGTTTCTCGGCGAGAGCTTCGGCGTCTTCGCAAAACCGACAAAAACCAAGCACGTGATCCGGATCGCCTTCGACGCGTTCGCCGCTTCTCGAATTGAAGAGCGTCAATGGCATCCATCACAAAAAGTGAAGCAACTGCGCAATGGCGGGATCGAACTGTCGTTGACCCTGGGAAACTTGGAAGAGATCGAACGCTGGATCCTGAGTTGGGGCGGGCACGCGTCAGTGCTTGGGCCGACCGAGCTTAAAGAACAAATCGCAAACACGGTCTCCGCATTGGCCGCGAATTACAGCTCTAGCGCGTAAAAACCACCGCTTTATTCCTCACCTTCCAGCTCCCCGCTCAGTCTTCAAGCGGTCACACGTCAGATGTCACAAGTCACGGTTCCCGTGAAATGTCTCGACTCTCTCGTCAATTTTGATTTCTTCGCCCCATAGCTCGCCGCTCCATCCTCAAGCGGTCACAAGTCACAGATCACACATCACAGGTCCCGTGAATGTCTCAACCGCTCACACCGCTCACCGTCTTTTAATCCCTATCCCGCATTGCCTTCCCGGAGCTGCCAGATCATCCGCCAAAGCCGGTCGCTTTCTCCTCGTTCCATGACCTGCAGCGGGGTCGAGCCGTCGAACTGCTTGTTCGGTCGCTGCAGCCAGGAGCCGATGGCCCTGGCTTTAATGATGTCAGATAATGCATCAAATAAGCGTATCACTTCTTTTAATTTCTGGGCGCTGGACCGCTGCGGCGCCATGCCTGCGTTCCAGTACGAAACCGTCCGTGGGGAAGCTCCGGTCACCCTGCTTAAAGCTTCGTTTGAAAGATGATAAGTCCGGGAGAGCCGGCGCAGCGGGTCCGTCTCGGGAGAGGCGACTACAGCAGCATGTGAACGTCGCGCCTTAGCCCTCCGCTTCAATCTCCGGGAAGCTTTTCGTGCAGTTGCCATAGCCCCAGTATTGCATGCAATATTGCATGTGTCATGCCAAACGTTTGTCCAATTCCTCTTTTCCCAATAGCCGCATCTGATCCTTCTTCCCCAGCCGATCCCGGAACACCACCAGATTTATACCCCGGCCGACGTGAGCAGACGGGCAGCGCATCCCGACTATGCCCGTATTTCTCGCCGCGCGTCCGAATGCCTGGCATAATGTTTCGGCTCCGCCATCGTTGATTCTCTGGAAATCTTCCTTTAGCCATATCGCCAGCTGGATCCAGGACGGAAGGCCGCTTCCTGCGAGATCAATCACGGACGATAATTCCCATTCGATTCCGCACGTTACCCGCGGCTTTATGTCGTCCGGAGAAAGATCGAAATCAGCGGCCAGCTGAAAGGCTTCCTCCACAGCCGTTCCTGGCTGCATGCTGGAATAAATGACGGGAAACAATCCGGGAGCGTTCCACCGTCCTCCGTACAAGAAACTGCCGCGAGCACTCAAAACGTCGGATGGCGCGGCAAACTCAAGTTCCACTGACCGAAATGTAACTCCTTTCCACGGCTTCGGCTCTGGTGAAGACCGTTCAATTCTGTGGACAAATTCTGCGTAGCGTGAATTGGGGCGCACCTTCACAGAGATATTCTTAAACGAAGCATCGCTGGAACGACGAGATCGATTTGACCTTTTGCGCGAGAACTGGACCGGGCGCCTGGTTCCACGAAAGGTGTAAAATATTCGATCCGTCGCGCCGGTTTGAGTAAGTTGGGTCTAGTGGAAAAGCGCAAAATGAAGCGGCGTCGAACCGTAAATTCTTCTCAGGACGAGCAGATTCTTTTGCCTCTCGGACAGCCGATGTCCGAGGAGGTACGGCAAGATACCGGGCGGATGATGACGAATGCGCTTTTTCAACACCGAAGTAACCGGCTGGAGGTCCTCGCGGCGGAGCTGGCGGGCTTACTTGCTTCGCCGAACGACGCGCCGCTCCAGAAAGAGATCGTCATCGCGCCGAGTCTGGCGATGCGTCGATGGCTGACCCTTGAAATCGCGCGGTTGAACGGCGTCTGCGCCAACGTCTCTTTTCCGTTCCTCGGGGATTTCATCAGCTCACTCCCACCTCAGGTCCTCTCCCCCAGCCCGCAGGAACGGATCCCGCCGGAAGAAATGATCTGGGCAATTCATCGCATCTTGCCGGCGCTGCTCCAGGAGCCCGAGTTCAGAGCCGTCAAAGCATACCTGAGCGACTCGGATCCGCTGAAGTTGTTTCAGCTGAGTAAACGGATCGCGGAGTTGTTTGACCAGTACGCGGTTTACCGGCCGGAGATGGCGGGCTCGTGGGAATCGTCGTCCACTGACAAATTGACCGGGGACGAAGCCTGGCAGCGCAGTTTATGGCGCGCGTTAACCGCGGATGAAGGCGTCAGGCAGGCGAAAGAAAAATCGCCGCAGGCGAACGCCCATCGGCTCCCGGCTGATCTTCCGAGTCGATTGTTTGTCTTCGGCTTAACCGCGATTCCTCCGATCTATCTCGATGTGCTTTTTCAATTGGCCAAAACAAGGCCGGTTCATCTCTTTCTCTTACAACCGTCGAACGAATATCACGGCGACGATCTCACACCGAAGCAGCGGGCCCGACGGAAGATACCGGAAACGGAAGCGCCGACCGGCAATCCGCTCCTCTCTTCGCTTGGTCGCGCCGAGACGCAATTAACCGAACTGCTGATCGACGCGGATGAACGTCTTGGCGGAGTTCTGGTCGACCAGAAGGACAAATTTGCCGCGCCTGAAACCGCTAATCTGCTGGGAACGCTGCAGGCCGACATTTTCTCCGCGGTTAATCGCCCAGCCAATGCGACGTCCCCGGATGAATCCCTGCATCGGTTCTCAGTTCAACCTGACGACGAGTCGCTCGTGATCCATTCCTGTCATTCGCCGATGCGCGAGGTGGAAGTGGTTTACGAGCGCTTGCTCCATCTCTTTGAAAAAGATTCGACGCTGCGGCCGCGCGACATTCTCGTTCTCACTCCGGACATCGAAAAGTATTCGCCCCTGATTCATGCTGTGTTCGAATACACGGAGCACACTGCCCGCAAGATTCCCTACAGCGTTTCCGATCGCCACCCGCGCAGTGCAAGTGTGGTGGTCGATTCCTTTCTCCAGGTCCTGGAACTTTCGACGAACCGCTGCACGGCAGAGGAAGTTTTTGCACTGATCAGTTCGCCGCTGATCGCGCAGCGGTTTGAGTTTTCGGAAGATGACCTGGCCCAGATCCGGACCTGGATTCGCGAGACCCACATTTGCTGGGGAATTGACGGGTCTCAGCGCGAACGGCTCGGGTTACCGCCAACGCAAGCAAACACGTGGCGGTTCGGATTCGACCGGTTGCTGCTCGGTTATGCCATGCGTGGACGGAACGCGCGTCTGTTCGATCATGTTCTGCCCTATGACGAGGTTGAAGGCGAAGGAGGCGAGCTCCTCGGCCGCTTCGTGTCGGCGGTCGAAACGATCTTCAGCTTCGTTAACGGGTTCGGGATTGCGCGGCCTCTGGCTGAATGGACACCGCTGCTGCGGGAAACAGTTGATCAGTTGTTCCAATCAGATGACGAAGAGTACATCCGCGATCTGCGGTTCCTGCGCCGCACATTTTTGCGATTGGAAACGGTCGCGTCTGATCTCCGCGCCAATCAATCGGTCGATGTCAGAGTATTGCGTACGCACCTCGGGCACCTTTTGGGCGCGATGGAACAGCGCGGCGGGTTCCTGACCGGTGCGGTCACGTTTGCCGCACTCAAACCAGGCCGAAGCATTCCAGCGCGCGTGATTTTCCTCCTGGGTATGAACGATGAAGTGTTCCCACGCCGTCCGCAGCCTGCGCAGTTTGATCTGATGGCAAAATGGCGGCTCGGTGATCCTTCGCCGCGGGAAGACGATCGTTATGCGTTTCTGGAGACGATCTGCGCCGCCAAGGATTCTCTTCAGATTAGCTACGTCGGACGGTCAAATATTCACAACCAGGAGATCCCGCCGTCGATTGTCGTTAACGAGCTCCTGGATTACGTGGAACAAGCTTGCACGTTTCCGAAAGACGCCACGGCACGCAAACAGATCTTAATTGAGCACCCGCTCCAGGCTTTTAGTCCGCGTTACTTCGACCGCGACGACGAACGGCTGTTCAGTTATTCGGAGGCGAACGCAGCCGCAGCGACTGCGCTGGTCAATCCCAGGACGTCGGCCGAACCAATGCCGTTCCTGGCCAGCAATTTGCCGGCGGCAAGCTCGGTCGAGCGCGCGATCACCCTGAATCAGTTAATCAGCTTCCTGGCTGAACCGGCGCGCTTCTTCCTGCGGGCGCGCTTCAGAATGGATCTGAAGGAGTACGACGATTCGCTACCGGACGACGAGCCGCTCGAGCTCGGCCCGCTCGAGAAGTATTGGATCCAGCAGGATCTGTTAACAGAGTGGATCGATACCGGTGCGAGCAATCTCGAGGTCTTCACCGCGCGCGGCGTCACTGCGTCCGGCGTTCTCGGCCAGCTACAGCTCCGTTCGTTTGATCGCGATGCCGCGGCGTTTCGGTCCACTGTTTTACCGCATATCCGGGAAAGGCGCGCGGAACCGATCGCGATCGATCTGGCCCTGGGCGAATTCACCCTGAGCGGGCCGATCGAGTCGGTCTACGGATCGAACATTGTGCACTATCGATCCGCGACATTGAAAGCGCGGGATCGCCTGCGGGCATGGGTCGAGCACCTCGCGAGATCGGCGGCGGACAAAAACGGTCAGTTTAAGACAATCTTGATCGGCAAAGATGATGTTGTGGTGTGGTCGCCGGTCGCAACCGCGGCGGAGTTGTTGACGGATTTATGCCAGCTCTACTGGCGAGGCTTACATGAGCCGGTGCCATTCTTCCCTAGGAGCGGCCTGGCCTACGCACTCGCTGAACATGGCGGCGGCGGTAATCCGGTTAGCAAAGCACGAGCAGCCTGGTACGGAGATTTCAGGTCGAAGAACGGTGAGAACCATGATCCACACATCATCGAGTTGTTCCCGCATCCGGATCCGGTGGGCGAAGAATCGATCGCTCTGGCCCGACAGGTGTGGGCACCGCTGCTGGAACACGCGGATTGAAAAGGCGCAACATGGCCGAGGTATTCGATTTAGCCACGACTCCGCTCGATCGCGGTGTCACCCTGATCGAGGCGAGCGCGGGAACGGGAAAAACCTTCTCACTCGCCGGACTGATTCTGCTGCTCGTGGCCGAGGAACACATTCCGATAAAGGAAATCCTGGCTGTGACCTACACGATTGCGGCGACAGCAGAACTGAAGGAGCGCGTTCGCGAGAGATTACAGGAAGCGCTTGAGCAGTTGCGGCGCGGCAAGTCGAACGACCCGGTCATTGCGAGAATTCTCGATCGCACCGACGCAGCTCAGAGTATCCGGTCGATCAACCTTGCGTTGCAAAGTTTTGACGAAGCGCAGGCATTCACGATTCACAGTTTCTGCCAGCGCATTTTGCAGGATTACGCCTTTGAAAGCGGAATCGCTTTTGACGCTGAACTTGTCACCGACCCCGCGCCGTTGTTTCAGGAAGTGGCACGCGATTTTTGGCGGCTGAAGCTCACTAACGTGCTGCCTCTGATCGGCGGGATATTTCTGGCCTGGGAAAAGTCGCCGGCCGAATGGGTGGAGCTGCTCAATCGAACACGCAATCACCCCGACGCGGTTTTCATTCCGCCAGCCGGCCGAAGCAGTATCGAGCAACTGAGTGACAAAATCGCAGAGACGATGGGTCAAATCAGGACGGAATGGGACGTAAACGGACCGGCGATCGAACGAATCCTGCGCGCTCATCCCGGGCTGTCCCGCTCACAGCAAAACTTCAACGAAGATCGGGTTAACGAATTGGTGAGGAAAGTGAATGAGGCTTGCGGTGACTTCGATTGCGCTGATCCCCTCTGCCTCTCGTCGCTGAAGGAGCTTTCGACTGAAGCGATTGCAGTTGCAACACTGAAGAAAAAACCGACGCCAACGCATCGCTTTTTCGAGCTGTGCAGCGCGTTTGTGCAATTGATCGAAGCACTGTTCCTCCAGTCGACATACGACTTCCTGAAGTACGCGGAAACCGAGATCCCTGAGCGAAAAGCCAGAACGAATACGGTTACCTTTGACGATTTGATTTTACGATTGCGCTCCTCGCTCAAGGGAAAGAACGGTGAGCGACTGGCGAAGGCCGTCGGAGCAAGCTACCGGGCCGTGCTCGTGGACGAGTTTCAGGATACGGACCCTGCGCAATACGAGATCTTCCGGAAAATCTTCGCTACCGATGAGCATCGCCTTTATTACATCGGCGATCCGAAACAGGCGATTTACGGATTTCGCGGGGCCGACGTGTTCACTTATTTAGCCGCGGCGCATGACGCCGATCGGACGCTGACATTGCAAACGAACTGGCGTTCTGAGCCGAACCTGGTCGCAGGCATTAACGAAATCTTCGATCAAACAGACCATCCGTTCGTTTTGCCCGGAATCGGTTTTCACGAGATTCAACCGGCAGCTAAACTGGATTTCCCGCGCCTAACCGGACTCGCGAAAGCGGCTACGGCCCCTTTGGTGTTTCGCCCGGTTCCTTCGACGCGAGACGATGGCAAGGCGATGAACAAGGGCGAGGCGACAACGGCGGTTTGCACAGCCGTCGCAACGGAAATGAAACAGTTGCGGACAAGCGGCGGGCAACTCGGTGACAGGACAATTGCCTTCGGCGATATGGCAGTGCTTGTCCGCACGCATAATCAGGCGGAACAAATGCAGGAGATTCTCAGGGACCAAGGAATCTGCAGCATTGTGCAAACCGACCGCAGCGTGTTTGCGTCGAGAGAGGCAGAGCAATTACAGCACTTTTTGGAAGGTGTGCTTGAGCCGGGCCGGGAAAGATTGTTCAAAGCTGCTCTGATTACGAGCGTGGTAGGTCTGAACGGCGACGAGCTGATTCAGCTTGAAAGCGACGAAGCCAAACGCCAGCGCTGGCTGGACAAATTCTTTGAGTGGCGCAGCCGCTGGTCCACCGAATGTTTTATCGCTGCATTCCGGCAGATCAATGTGGAACAGAATGTCCGATCACGGCTCGTGCAACTTCCCGGCGGCGAGCGGCGACTAACGAATTTCCTTCACCTCGCCGAACTACTGCACGCGGCCGAGACAGCGCAGAGACTTCAACCCGACGGTCTGATCTCGTGGCTGCGCAAACAGCGGAAATCAAGCATGGTAGCGGCGGACGAGTTTCAGCTTCGCCTGGAGAGCGACGCGGACGCGGTGCAAATTGTTACGATCCACAAAGCGAAGGGGCTGGAATATCCAATCGTGTTTTGTCCGTTCCTCTGGACGTTCGTTGATCCGGCGCGCTGGGACGAATTACAATTTCACGATCGGGCGAAGGACGATACGTTGACGTTCAGCCTGCGAGGCAGAAGCACTGGGACGGACGAGCAATTAGGCTGGGCGACCGAAGAGGCTGCGTCGGAGGAACTGCGCATGCTCTACGTTGCGATTACGCGCGCCAAGAACCGTTGCACGATTCATGTTCCGGCGTACCAGGATCTCGCCGAATCACCACTTGCCCGGTTGTTTCCCGAACAGGCACGCGCCGATCTGCCGACAGCACTGAAAGACCTGGCGGAACAGGCTCCTAACAGCATCTCTTTCTCGGATGGCCCGACCTCGACCGCGACGTCGGAGAGTGGAGAGGAGCCTGCCGTTAACCTTGCCGCCCGGTCGTTCACAGGCCGGATCGATCGTACCGCACTGATTGCGAGCTTCAGCGGTCTTAACAGCGGCAGAATCGAGCTACAAGAGCCGGAACCGGAGATCAGCGATCAACCGGAAGTGGTGGCCGATGAAAAACCGACCAGTGGCGATACGATCTTCGATTTCGCACGCGGCGCGCATGCCGGAGATTTCTTCCATGCCATTTTGGAACGCGTGGATTTTAGCCGGCCGGATCTTGAGGGCGTTGTCGATGAACAATTGCTTTGGCACGGCTTTGCCGGCAACAAATGTCGCGACGCAATTGTGGCTACGTTACGCAATTTACTAGGGGCCGAACTCGAGACCGGCTTATCGCTGCGACAGATTGATCAAGCTTCGCGCATCTCCGAGCTGGAGTTTACCTACCGGTTAAAAAAAGTGGATCCGGCCGGCTTGTCCAAGGTTTTCAAGCGGTGCCCTGATCTGCCAGGACCGTTTCTCGGAAATCTCGAGCGCTTGCGTTTCGATGCGGTGGAAGGCTACATGCGCGGGTTTATCGACCTGTTGTTCGCGTCGGGTGGCCGCTATTTCATTGTCGACTGGAAATCAAATTGGTTAGGCAACCGGCTCGCAGACTACAATGAGGCAGGTATGACCGCGGCCATGCTAGATCACAATTATTTCCTGCAAGCGCATCTCTACGCCATGGCGGCCGATCTTTTCCTGGGCAACCGAATACCTAACTATGGTTATGAGCGGCACTTCGGCGGTGTCTTCTACGTGTTTCTACGCGGCGTCGACCCGAAACATCCCAAGTCGGGAATCTTCGCGCAGCGGCCAACCGAGAAGTCAATCGAGGTTCTGAGAGAACTAACAACATGAGTGAAACGTTAGAGGCCCAAGAAATTAAGTTCGCCGATATTGATCGGCATTTTGGCCGGTTCATCGCGCGGTTCGGCGGCGAGAATGCGGTCGTCGAGCGAACTGCAGCGTTGTTGAGTCGCGCCGTTCGAGATGGTCACATTTGTCTGGATCTGAGCGATACAACCGATGGCAGTCTGTCCCTGTCGAGTGGCTGGCAGGAAGCGTTGAAGAGCTCGCCGGCGTTCGGCGACCCTGAATCCGGTGCGCCGATTGTCATCGCAGGAAATCGTTTGTTTCTGCGCCGGTATTGGGAATACGAGCAGTCTCTTGCCAGATCGGTGACAATGCGTGCGAGGCGAAACGCGGCAACTCCGGATAGTTCCGGCCAACAATCGGCCGCAATCGGCGGCGCGCTGAAAAATTACTTCACGATCATCTCCGGCGGCCCTGGAACAGGCAAAACAACCACGGTGCTCAAGATTCTCGAACAGTTCGTGCAAGAGACAGCCGTGACGCGTCGACCACGCATCGCGTTAGCGGCGCCGACCGGTAAAGCGGCGGCCCGCATCCAGGAGCTTCTGCGAACCCTGCACGACGACGCAATGATGGCTCAGGAGATTCGACAATTTCTGCCCCTGACGGCTTCGACCATCCACCGGTTGCTAGGGGCAAAGCCGAATTCCGTCTTCTTCAAACATAATCGTGCCAACCCGCTTCCACTTGATCTCCTCATCGTCGATGAAGCTTCGATGATCCCTCTGCCGCTGATGGCAAAATTGTTCGATGCACTGCTGGAAAACACACGTGTGATTCTTCTGGGGGACCGGGATCAGCTTGCCTCGGTCCAGCCCGGAGCGGTCCTGGCCGACATGGCGGACGCAGCCGTCGCCGAAAAGAGTCCACTGCTTAACGCGCTATTCGTGTTGTCGAAGAATTTTCGGTTTGGTAACGAGAACGCGATCTATCAACTTTCGAACGCGGTGCGGTTTGGAAGAGCCGACGAAGCGATTGAGCTTCTTGCCGGCAAAAATGGCGGCGAAGTCACCGGCAAGATGCTTCCGGCTGTGGCTCACCTAAGCGCGCAACTCGAAGGACTGCTTCTCGAGCGGTACAAAACTTATATCGCCGAGAGCGACCCCCTTAAGGCGATAAAGGAATTCAACAGATTTCGCGTGTTGTGCGCGGTGCGCGAGGGAGCTTTCAGTGTGCGACAGGTCAATGCCGGTATCGAAGGCGTTCTCCACCGCACCGGGCTTATCACCGATCCTTCTCAGCCATATGCAGCTAAGCCGATCCTGGTGACAAAAAATGACTACGAGGCACAGTTATTCAATGGCGATATCGGCGTGATCTTGCCGGATCCGAAGGACCGCGAAAGCAGGCAGCTTTGGGCTTGGTTTATCGGAGTTGATGGCGAGCCGAGGCGGCTTTCGCCAGCCAGGCTGCCCGAGCATGATCTGGCCTACGCCATGACTGTTCACAAAGCACAGGGCTCGCAGTTTGAGCATGTGCTCTTTTTGCTGCCCGATCGGGACTCGCCCCTTTTGACGCGGGAACTTATTTACACGGGGCTAACTCGGGCTTCGAAGCGAGTCGATGTTTGGTTTAACCAAGAAGTATTTCGCAACGGTGTAACCCGAAAAGCGATTCGCGTTTCGGGGCTTTGCGATGCGCTGGCGCATCCCAGATAGGGTGGGTCGGGCTCTCCGAGCGCGATGCTAACTAAAAGCGGCGAGGCCGCTTACTTATGAGCGCCCAAACGGCGCTATCTTTTTTAGCATCGCGCTCGCCTCCTTCGCCAAGGCTTCGGCGCGCCAGGGGAGATCGAGATCCACCTTGTCTGATACATCGCACTCGGAGAGCCCGGTCGATCTACTGAAAGAATGGGCGGACCTGCTGATATTTTTTCTCGCCACCGAAACCTTTTATTCGTTTTAGCTCATCGGCATTGTTGAAGGGTCGCGCCTCGATGATTCGTTGGGCCATGGCAGGTCCTATCCCGGGAACATTTTCCAGTTCGGCTTGCGATGCCGTGTTGATGTCAAGTTTGGCCGACGCGTTCTCGCTCGCCTGCGGAAATGCGGGCTGGTCCGATTTTGTCGCGGCCGGAGTGGAAGAACGTGCCGGCGACGCTTTGCCGGATTTGGGTTTAGCTGTCGGCCTTGGCAAACTCTGAGCCGGCGGATTGAAGAAAGTATCGAACGGATCAACGCCTTTTGCGCTCTCCGGCTGTGACGCACGCGTAGCGATCCGACCTTCGCCAGCGCCCCATCCGCCTACTTTTTCCTTCCTCGCTTTCTGTTCCAGCCTATTCAATTTCTCCCATTCCGCCGTAATCGCCGCCAGATCGCCAACCTGCCCGCTCAAACCGTGAACGCGGGCCAAACCGTTTTCGACCAGCTGTTCTCCCAGATCGCCATCGCTCGTCTGAACAAAAGCATAAAACCGTTTTAGTTTGCTTCGACCGACGGCATCCTCGCGACAAGTGCGGACGATAAACGGCTGACCCAGTTTCTCGCGCGTGAATTGTTTGGCTAATTCGCCGAGGGCCACGGCCTGATCGGTCGTGATCCCAAAATATTTGGCTTGGTCTTCGATCCGATCGCGAAATTCCGTGTCGGTTTCTGGAGCATCAACAAAATAAAGTCGAAAAATGTATTCTGTGCCGCTCACGCTGACGTGAAAACTGTCGCCGTCATTGAATCTTTTGGAAAGGTAACGGCAATCGTGCAGCGTGGCCCACGGCTCCCGCGCCATGATGGCGGGTGGCAGCGCGAAAATCAGGAACGCCGCGAACGCCGCGATTTTTCTAACATCGCGACTACGGGAGCGGACGCCTCGGAGAGGCGTCCCTACCTGGCGCTCGGAGAGCCCGATCCACCTGACGGCGAAAATCCTCACGGCATTGTTTCGAACTGACTCATCGATCTAAAAACCTGGTAACGCTCTTCGATCTCTTCCTTCTTCAGTTTACGCAGACGCTCGAGGCTGAATGCTTCCACGCAAAAACTGGCGAGCACGCTGCCGTAGATGACTGCGCGCCGCAGATCGGCAAAGCTCACTTCGCCTTTCACGTTCGCGGCAAGGTAGCCACCAACTCCACCGGCGAAGGTGTCCCCTGCCCCGGTTGGATCGTGGATGTCTTCCAAAGGATAGGCGCCGCAGCTAAAAAAGTCGTTTTCGCCAAAGAGCAACGCGCCATGTTCCCCCTTCTTGATAGCGACATAGCGCGGCCCGAACCCTCGAATTTTTCGCCCCGCTTTAATCAGACTTGTTTCCTTGGTCATTTCCCGTGCTTCGCTGTCGTTGAGAATGAGAAGGTCGGCTCGAGGAAGAAGGGCATCGAGATCTTTCCGCGTCGTCTCAATCCAAAGATCCATCGTATCGGCGACCACAAACCGGGGTCGTTCCATTTGATCCAGAACATGCGATTGAAGCGCAGGCGCTATGTTGGCGAGAAGGGCAAACTCAGTTTGGCGATAGGATTGGGGCAATGCGGGCTTGAAGTTCTCAAAAACGTTTAGCGCAACCGAACGTGTCTCCCGCGTGTTCAGGTCCCAGGCATACTCGCCGGACCAACGAAACGTTTTGCCTTCCACGCGCTGCACGCCTTCGGCATCGATATCTCGCTCTTTCCAGAACTCGAACTCGCTCTCCGGAAAATCAGTGCCGACCACGCCAACTAACCTGACCGGCGAAAAAAAACTGGCGGCCAGCGCCGCGTAAGACGCCGAGCCACCGAGTAAATCGGCATGTTCTTCGACAGGCGTTTTTACGGTATCGAGAGCGATTGAACCGAGGACGAGGATGGGCATGGTGGAGAAGGTTGAGGAGTTGAGAGGCTAAAGAGTCACGTTACAAGGTGGCGGATGGGGAGGCGAGGAGCAGGTGTTTGGCGGTGCGCGCGTAATCGGCGACGTTATCGGCCTGTAACAGCCCGGAGACGATAACGACGCGTGAGGCACCCGCACTTATCACTTGCGCGAGATTGTCGGTCTTTATCCCGCCAATGCAAAAGATGGGAATCTTCACTTCTTCGTGAACGCGCCGGATGTCAGCCAGGCCGATTGGTTGATAGTCAGGTTTTGTCGGTGTGGCAAAGATCGGCCCGAACCCGATATAATCGGCGCCCTCGCGTTGCGCGGCGAGAGCCTGCTCGACACTGTGGGTTGATTTTCCGACCACGATTTTTCGGGCGACTTTTTGCCGCACCGATGCGATCGGATCATCGTCCTGCCCGACGTGAACTCCTTTAATCGGGACAAGGTTCGCGATCTCGGCGTGATCGTTAATAATCAGTGGCACGGACGTTCGCGCGGTCAGGGCGTGTAATTGCGTGGCAAGAATTACCAACTCCGCAACCGACTCTCGTTTGCCTCGTAACTGGATGAGATCGACGCCGCCCCCGATCATCTCCTCGGTAACTTCACAAGCGCGCGACTTATCAACGTAGGACAGATCCAGGATCCCGTAGAGATGGCAATCGGCGAGGTCTCTGCTCATAAAATGCGAGCTTTGCAGCCGCCCCGCTCTGCGCGCCGCGCCGGAGCGATGCGAAGGCGGGTCGGGACGTTCCATCCACGGCGATCCCGCCGTTGCGGGACCGTGACTACATTCATTCGTGGAGACGCCGGTCCGGCATGGTGAGCTCGAAATTATCCGAAGTCATGAAGCGCTCCACCGTTCCTGTGTTGTACTTTCCCTCCCGGAATTCCGCGCTGCGCATGACACTGGCGTGAAACGGAACGTTCGTCTTGATACCCGTAATATAGTATTCGTCGAGGGCGCGGCGCATTCGGGCGATGGCGGAGTCTCGATCTGCGCCAATGGTGATAATTTTGGCGATGAGCGAGTCGTAATAAGGCGGGACCACATAGCCGGTGTAAACGTGCGAATCGATGCGAACACCGCGGCCGCCAGGCGCGTAATAGAAATTAATTTTGCCGGGCGATGGTTGAAAATTTTTCGCGGGATCTTCGGCGTTGATCCGGCATTGAATGGCATGCAGCCGCGCTTGAGCGTGTGCGACGTGCCTGGAAAGAGGGGCGCCGGCGGCGACACGAATCTGTTCCTTGACCAGGTCACAACCGTAGACCTCTTCCGTAACCGTGTGTTCCACCTGCAGACGCGTGTTCATCTCGATGAAATAAAAATGCTGTGAATCGTCCACCAAAAACTCGATCGTGCCAGCATTCTGATAACCGACTGATTTGGCCAGTTTCACCGCTGCGTTACCCATTTTTTTCCGCAACCCGGGCGTCATGAGCGGGGACGGGCATTCTTCGATCACCTTTTGATTGCGGCGTTGCATTGAACAATCGCGTTCGCCCAAATGGATGACATGGCCATGTTCATCGGCCATGATTTGGAATTCGACATGGTGCGGGTTCACGATCAATTTCTCGATATAAACCGCCGCATTTCCGAAGGCCTTTTCCGCTTCATGCCGGGCGGCGTGGAACCCAGTGACCAGGCTGGGTTCGTTATGCGCCATGCGCATGCCGCGGCCGCCTCCGCCGGAGACAGCCTTAATCATCAGGGGATAGCCGATCTTCTTTGCCACTTTGATGGCGTCTTTCTCGGTCTCGACGATACCGTCGCTTCCCGGGGTCACGGGGACACCGGCTTTACGTGCCCATGCCCGCGCGGAATTCTTGTCCCCCATCGCGTGCATCGCGCTGGCGGGAGGGCCGATGAACTTCAACTTGCAGCTTTCGCACACCTCTGCGAAATGGGCATTCTCGGACAGGAAGCCGTAACCGGGATGAATGGCATCGACGTCAGCTACTTCCGCCGCGCTGACGATGCGATCGAGTTTTAGATAACTCTCCGAGCTGGGGGCAGCACCGATGCAAATCGCTTCGTCAGCCAACTGCACATGCAGCGAATCGACGTCCGCCTCGGAATAGACCGCGACAGTCCGAATGCCCAGCTCCTTGCAAGCGCGGATGATTCGCAGTGCGATTTCGCCGCGATTGGCAATGAGAACTTTGTTGAACATTGAAGTGGCGGTCGCGATTCCCCGTGCGAATTCAGCAGACGCAAGCTGGAAGCTCGCGCCACATTCTTAGCGAACGCGGAAGAGAACCTGACCGAATTGCACGGGCTTACCGTTCTCGACCATGATTTCGGCGATGACTCCGCTCGTTTCCGCTTTGATCTCGTTCATAACCTTCATCGCCTCGATGATGCAAACGACACTGTCCTCATTCACGTCGTTGCCGACATCAACAAACGAGGGGGCCTCGGGCGATGGACCGCGATAGAAGGTTCCCACCATGGGTGAAACGATATCTTTAAAGGGTCCCGCGCCAGTTTCCGCCGCTCCGCCGCCGGGTGCTGTTGCCCCACTGGATGCCGTCGCAGAGGTCGCCGCCCCGGCCAGCGCAGGGGCCAGCGCAATCGGAGCGGTGATGATGGGCTGTCCGTCAGCTCCCTTCACCAGCTTCAGCCTGAAGCCATCCTTTTCCAGTTCGAAGACGGAGAGGTCATTCTTCCGCATCAAATCGATGATGGCTTTGATATCCTTGAGGTCCACAGGCTTGGTTTGTCGTCGGGCTAAGCGGACTAGGTAAGGCGGTTTTCGGGTGGAGGTCAAGTCAACGAATAGGCCCCTCCGCCGCCAGTTGGGCAAGCACTTGCGCCCGAAAATCAAAAATTTTGGCCAGTTGTGGCCGGATAAAGATGGCATCGAGCAAAGGACCGAGCGGTCCAAATGGCGGAATGTAATGAATCAGGTCACGGCACTCCGTGGCACCGTCCGGCAGCTCGCGAAAGAAATGCTCATGATGCCACATTCGATACGGACCGACCCGTTGCTGGTCCGCAAAATAACGTGGAGAATCGACGTGCTGAATCTCAGTGAGCCAGCGGACCGGGACGCCGAACAATGGCGAAACGGAGTATTCAATCAATAGCCCGGGATAAATCTGACTGGCAGTTCGCTTTTAATTCGGAAATTCAGGGATGAAGGCGTGATCTTTTGCAGGTTTCGGGGATCACTGAAAAATCTCCAACATTCGGGCAGAGAGACTTTGGCGATCTGTGTGCGCTCAAGTTTGTAGATTGGCATTATTCGAGTTGGAAGTACCTACCGTAGTTGTTCGCGTCCGCAATCTCCCGGCATTACAATGGCAGGATGTCTTCGGTGGCGATACCCAATGCGGACCCTGCGGAAAGGACTGTTGCGACACCGGCCATTTCGATCGTCGCCGAAACCAGTGAATATTTGATCGTCGATAAACCGCCGTTTCTGCTCACACATCCGACCAAGCCGAACGGCCCGCGTACGCTTTGGCAGGAACTACGCGAACTGCTCGCGTTTGAAATGGCGAATGGCGGCCAAATCTCGATCGTCAATCGGCTCGACCGGGAGACGAGCGGCCTCGTTCTCGTAGCGAAAACGTCGGCCGCGGCCCGTCGTTTCGGTCTTTTAATGCAGCAACACGGTATCGTTAAGGAATATCTCACCGTCGTTTGGGGATGGCCGGAATGGGATTCGAAAAGGGTGGATGCGCCTTTGGACCGGCAAGGTAAACACCGACCTTCAGCCATTTGGTTGAAGCGAGCGATTTTCGCCGAAGGCGCACCGGCAGTGACAGAATTCTCGGTCGAGAAACGATTTCGGAAGGCTTCCGGAAAGTTCAGCCTGATTCGGGCTACGCCGCTGACCGGACGAACCCATCAAATCCGAGTCCATCTCGCTTCGATCGGGCATTCCATTGTTGGTGACAAAATTTATGGACCCGATGAAAAGCTTTATCTGCAATTCATTGAAACTGGATGGACGACCGCGCTTCAACACAAGCTGCTTCTGCCGCGCCATGCGCTTCATTCGGCACGATTAAAAGTAGCAAGCGCCGGCGAATGGCAGAGTGATTTGCCACCAGACCTGGCGGAATTTGTTGGCGATGCGGATACAAGGAGCGGCGGTTTCCCAACCGCCGATTTACGATAGTTCGGTGGCCGGGAAGCCACCGCTCCTTGGTAGAAAGGCTGCCCACGAAACAGGCGAATCACACGATTAAGGTACAAGGATCGGCTGGGTTTAATCTGAGCGTTTTTACTTTCGCGTTATTCGTGCGTTTCGTGGGCAAATAATTGCAAACTCAGTTCCTCTCTTTATCGTAGGCGGCTTGAGAATTGTCCTCGCTCGTTTCGTCCTTGTCCTTGGCAGTTCGTGGCTCGCCTTCTCCGCAATGGGCGGAACGGAGACTATGAACGGTGCTTCTTTCGACCCGCCTCGATTCGAGGTTGCGGCCGAGACGTCTTACTTACTCGGAGTCTTCAACAATCCGGATAGCTATGAGATTGGCGCGGAGTTTTTGACAGGGCGTGTTCGTTGGGGCGTTGTCGATCGCGACAGTTGGTTGCGAGGGTACAATCAATTTTACTTGAGCGCTGTGGCGGAGCCGATTTTTCGGGGAGTCGAGAATCACTACTTCGGGCTGAATTTCGGCCTTCGCTACAATTTCGTCAGACCGAACAGCCGCTTTGTTCCGTACTTTTCGGGCGGACTGGGGTTAGGTTGGATCGACAGTAATCCTGACTTGCGCGGATCCCAGGGTCAGGACTTCACGTTCAATATCCTCACTGCGGCCGGAGTGTCCTATCGACTCAGCGATCATTGGAAATTGGATGTTGGGATCTTGTACCAACATTTGTCCAATGGCGGACAGACAGATCCAAATCCGAGCCTGAACCTGCTTGGGCCGCAGGCTGGGATCAGTTATTCCTTCTGATGCGTGAATCAGGAGGACGAACAGCGTATGTTTGAGGTTCTTCGCCTCGCTCAGGATGACACACGTGCAATCAGCACCCCTGTAGGGGAAGCTGTCAGCTTCCCGATCGCTATACAAAGGGACGCTAACCCAGCCTTCGCGGAAGGCTACGGCGAGGCAGGCAGCGTCCCCTACAGGGCATCATCATGAATCAATCCGACGAAAATATTCTTGTTATTAAACGGGAGCTGTTTGAGCAGTTAGGACATTTTCAGGGTCTGAGTTTCGAGCCGCGCCGTTACCTGGATGCGATTCTGTCGCGCGGAAATAATTTCTTTCTGCCACGATCAAAGGCCGAAAACGATCCGACACATAAGCAAATCATTCCCTATGTCCTGCTCGCGCACGGAGAGAAGGTTCTGCATTACGTGCGCGGGAAAAAAGCCGGCGAACAAAGGCTGGTGGCGAAGGGTTCTATTGGAATCGGTGGCCACATGAACGACACCGATGAATCGCTTTTTGCCTGGGACGAAGCGGCCTACCGCGCCGGTGTCGAACGGGAAGTAAACGAAGAAGTGCGGATCGAGACCAAATTTGAAGATACAATCGTTGCGCTTCTAAACGATGACAGCACGGAAGTGGGGCAGGTCCATCTTGGAGTTGTCCATGTTTTCAAACTGGCTGAAGCGAGCGTGCAGAAACGCGAGGCCATGATCACGAATCTGGCGTTTCTGGGCAAAGAAGAACTGATGGCGCGCCGCGACCTGCTCGAAACGTGGTCGCAACTGTGTCTCGAAAATCTCGATCGGCTGCTGCGATAATCTGAAACGCCCCGACCCGCCTTCGCGTCGCTCCGGCGCGGCGAGCAAAGCGGGGCGGCGACGGCGTCAGCGCTCCGGTGCCGCGCCGAAGGTCAAATTATCCAGCTGCCATTTGCCGACTGGATGCGAGATGGCGATTTGAAGAGTCGCGCCGCGCGCGGGGTAATTAAGATGCGCCGTGAAGTACCCTTTTGGCTCGAAAAACTGCGACTCCCAAACCATGCTTTCATCAATCTTGATCGGCTGCGACGGGACGCCGAGTTCCTGGAATTTCGAGAGAATGAATTCCTGCTGCGAACGCGGATAATCCAGCTTCGCCTGAGGTCCCAGGTTATTTTGGAAAAAAGCCAAATCATGTGTCACGGCCAACGATTCGATCATTTGCTTTCCGAACGCACGCCCTTCTTTGTCCATCGCGTTCTTGTGGGAATAAAGCCACCATGCTCCGCCACCAACAAGGGCAAGCAAAATGATGACGACGACCAAACCTTCCCCAGCCAGCCGACCACGATATCTAGCGTTTAGTTTCATATTAGTATCCGAGTCCAATTCCTTTAATCACTTCGCCGTTTCGAATCAATGCTCCATGTTTTTGTTTACCGGTGTAGGCGCCGAACCGATTCCGTGAGTTCACGGTGAAATCGATCCGCCAGGCATAGGAATGCTCTCCGTTTGCGCCCACATCGGTGCACTTGGGTTCGCCTTTCCATTCGATCTTCGCGCTGTTGGCATCGACCAGAGATTTTTGCAGCCAGTTCCAGACAATCTCCTTGTAAAGCTTTGGGTACGGTCCGCACAGCGACGGATCGGGTGCTGGCTCGGCCGCAATAAGAGCCGACACGGCGATCAAGCAGAATAGCGAATAGCATAAGATCAGTGCCCGCATGATCGGCAATTTTGTCCAGACTCGCCGGTCGAGTCCAGCCCTAATGAGGGGGTTTCCCGGGCCTCGCTCAGTCCATCAGCATCGGGCTTTCCTTTTCTCCCCCAAGTCTTTAATGGTGTGCAATGCACAGCCGACTCCACTCGATCTTTCTTGTCTTGATGCTTGGTGCGGTTACGGCATTGGCGGTCCAAACCACGCCTAGTCCCACGCCGCCACCCGCAGCAGTAATTTCTCCGGACAACGTGAAGTCTTTTGATCCCGCCGCGGCGACGGCTGCATGGTTGGCCACGGTCCCGGCGGATAAACGCGCCAAGTCTGACGCTTATTTCGAAGGTGGCTACTGGCTACTGCTTTGGGATTTTCTCATGGCCGTCGCGATCGCGATTTTTCTTTTGCAAACACGCATCTCGGCGCGATTGCGCGATCTCGCCGAGCGCTTCACGGATTTCAAAACGATGCAGGTGGTGGTTTATGCCATCCCGATGGTCATCATTTTTGCCGTCCTGAATTTTCCGCTCACGGTCTACGAAAAGTATTTTCGCGAGCATAAATACGAACTGGCGACGCAGACTTTCGGTCCGTGGTTTGTCGAGCAACTCGAAGGCCTGGTCATCGCGCTCATCGCTTTTTCAGTAGCTCTGTCCATCTTGTACGCGGTATTTCGGCGCGCTCCTCGCACATGGTGGATTTGGGGAACGGTGGTTATGGTCGTCCTGCAAATGTTCGGCGCATTGATCGCTCCGGTTTACGTCGAACCGATCTTTAATAGTTATAAACCTCTCGAGGATCCGGCGGTGCGCGATCCGATTCTGGCGCTGGCGAGTGCCAATCAAATCCCGGTCCACCAGGTTTTTGTGGTCGACGCTTCACGGCAAACCACGCGGATCAGCGCAAATGTAGCCGGATTCCTTGGGACCACTCGCATCGCGCTCAACGACAATCTGCTCAAGCAATGCACACTGCCGGAGATCCGGCACGTGATGGGCCATGAGATGGGCCACTATGTTCTCGATCACATCACCAAACTCATCACCTTCAGCGCTCTTCAATTTCTTTTTGTGTTCGCACTGACAGGCGGTTTGTTCGCTGCGGCCGCGAGCCGATGGGGCGAACGCTGGGACGTGCGCGGCATTAGCGACCCGGCCGGTTTGCCTTTGCTCGTCCTGATTTTGAGCATTCTTTTTTTTCTACTGACCCCGTTCCAGAATACGATCACGCGGGTAACCGAACGTGAAGCGGACGCCTTTGGATTGAACACGGCGCGCGAACCAGACGGAATGGCCGAGGCATCGCTTAAACTCGCCACCTATCGCAAACTCAATCCGACGCCGTGGGAGGAAATCATCTTCTTCGATCATCCGAGCGGCCGGTCGCGGATTCGCATGGCCATGGATTGGAAGGCGGCACAATTACCATGCGGTGATGTCAGGTAAAGCCGCAGACCTGGGAGGGACGAGCTTGCCTGCCGCGCCGGAGCGATGTGAAGGCGGGTCTCGTCCCACAAATAAATGGGACGACACAAGGTCGTCCCTCCCCTAATAAAAACAGGGATGGCGATCGGTGAAATCGTCGCTACTTGCTTTTAGTATGTTAGCCGCCAGAAGCTCCGGTCGGAGGGCACCGGGAATTGCTCAGTCAGAATCCGGTCTTCCCAGATCGCTGTCGCGGGCGCGAGAGAGATTTGATCGGGCCAGGCCATCAGGTCGGACGATCGATTCAATGTGAAAGGAATCCCGAGCGGGGCGAGAAAATGGAGCTGAACGCTGCCGCCAACGGGATCGCAATTCAGCAATTCAACGCGCGGAGGAAATTTCTCGAGCGCGAGTTTGTTCGGCTCGCTCCAAAGGTTGAGAACAAATTGATAGAATGCCGGAAGTCGCGTGCTCCAGGCAGCTTCGTTGTGCACGGCGCCGCATTTCGGATACATCAGGACCTCAGAATTGACCGCGTAACCGTCGCCGAGCCAGGTGTTGTAGACTGCGAAGGCGCCAAACCAGTAGGTGTCCGAACTGCTTTGCGAAGACGAGCTCTCACTGCTCCCGATATCCATATAGATGCTAAGCGGCAGTTTGGGCGCGGGATTGAGAGTGTTGTTGATGAAGTTCGGTCCGGCCCAGAACGCGGGCGAGAACACGCCGATTTGGCCGAAAACGTTGCTGTTCGTCATTCCCATGTAAGCGGTGAGCAGCCCGCCTAACGACGATCCGGCGGTAATGTTTGCGGCTGGGTGAACCGGCTGGCCGGGCTGATTGAGCGTTCGATAGTTGTAATCCAGTGTCGGCAAGACATTGTCGCGCAGGAATTGGACATATTTGTCCGCGGTGCCGGGAGGCTGGCCGGACAACTGGTCGCCGGGTGGGATGTATTCTATCATCCTGTCGCTGCCGTAGCCGTTGCCGTTATCGATCGCGACCAGGATCGATTCGCGCATGCGGCCCTGGGATGTCTCGTAGGTAGCAATACGGTCCGCATCCCATGTCCCGAATGTTCCGCCTGGAAAAAAGACATTCTGGCCGTCGTGGAAATAAACAACCGGATACCGTCGGGACGTGTTCTCGGCATAACCGCGCGGCAGATAAATGTGAATATTGCGACCGGGAATCCCGCTCACTGTGCTGTTGACGAAGCGGGTCGTGATTCCTGGCCCGGACACTGCCGAAGCAGGGTTGTAATTGTAGAGCTGCCCGTCCTGGACCGTGAAGACATCGAGGCTCGTCCGGTAATTGTAGGGCGGCGCTAACGACTGGTAAGGTGTCGGAATTGCCGGAGCTGCTCCCTGCGGTGAGTTTTGCGGCGGAGCCGGTGCGTTGTCGTAATGTCCGCTGTCGTCGTTAAAAACAAATTCAATCTCGTCCGCGGATGATCCGACGGCTGCGACCTCGAAAATACTTTCACCGGTGGTGCGCCCCTGTCCCACGCGGTGCATCGCCACCTGCGTCCAGCTGCCATTCTGCGTGATGTCGTGGAAGAGCACGTTGGCCGAGCTCCAGGAGGAGAAGTAGCGGATGAACTTTCCGGAGTAAGGCGGAGCCGCGGCGCTCGGAACAGTCAGGTTGATCGGTGGACCGAGCGCGGTGGAGTTGCTACCGCTGCAAAACCCACTCGTCGAAAACGGGTGGCTAACATACGTGTAGGTGATCTGCGCTCCGGCCTCGATGGCAATCGTTCCTGACCAAACATTTCCGGTGCTCCAATGCAGTTTGACACCCAAAGGCTGGATTCCGCCGGAGGTAAGGTCACGGTGCGCTCCGGAGACGAACACCTCATTCCCCGAGCCGACATCCTGGGTTATGGAAAACTGGACGGGCGAGCGGGCCGGATTGCCCGCGTGCAATAGGCCGGCGCCGGCATAAAGAATAGCCGCCAGCCAGATCAGCAATGAGCACGGCGTTGATCGCCGCAATAGATACGCCATTAGAGAATACGACCCTGAGGAGGGAACCCTTGTATCGGAAACGCGGGGTGATGTCAAAGCATCACGGGGCGAGAAGAGCAAGGGTGTGCCGTTCATGGGACGAGACCCGCCTTCGTATCGCTCCGTCGCGGCAAGCGGAGCTAGTCCCTCCCGAAAAGAATCGCTTTAGGGTCGCTGATCGATCGGGATAACTTTTTTACCGACCGGCTCCCCCACGTACTCGCTCAGTGGCCTGAACAATCGATTATCCTCGAGCTGCTCGAGAACGTGGGCGCACCATCCGGAGGTACGCGCGACGGCGAATACCGGCGTAAAGAGATCCGTCGGAATGCCGAGTGAGTAGTAAACGGTCGCCGAATAGAAATCGACGTTGGCGTTAAGGTTCTTTTTCTCCTTCATCAACGCCGCGATTCGTTCCGACATCTTGATCCATTTAGGATCACCCAGTTTCTCACTCAGTTTGACGGCCATGCCTCGCAGATGCGGCGCGCGCGGGTCGAGCGTTTTGTACACGCGATGACCGATGCCCATGATCTTTTTCTTTTGCGCGAGCTGCTCATCTATATAGGCGTCCACGTTCTCAATGCTGCCAATCTTCTGCAGCATGTGAATGACTCCTTCGTTCGCGCCACCGTGCAGTGGACCTTTCAAGGTGCCGATAGCGGAAGTGATCGCGGAATAAATATCGGTTAGTGTCGAAATCGTAACCCGGGCGCTGAAGGTCGAGGCGTTGGTGCCATGATCCGCATGGAGGACGAAAGCCAAATCGAGCGTGTCAGCGGCTTCCTTGGTCGGCTCTTCGCCGCACATCATGTAAAGGAAGTGGGCGGCTTCGCCAAGATCTTCGCGGATGGGCGGCAGCGGCAGATTTTTGCGGACGCGATGAAAATACGCGGCAATGACGCCAATCTTTGCCGTGATACTGCGGGCGCGCTGGCGATTGATTTCCTGCGTTGGCTCCCTGTGAATGTCCGGATCATATAGGCCTAACATTGATACGGCCGTGCGCATCACATCCATCGGTTGCGCATTTTTCGGTGCGCTTTTGATGAAATCGAGGACGCCATCCGGGAGCCGTCGTAGCGAACGGAGCGTGTTCGAGCACTGATCCAGTTCTTCCCGATTCGGCAATTTGTTATTCCAGAGAAGGAAAACGACTTCTTCATAACTGACTTTCCCGGCCAGTTCATTAATATCGTAGCCGGCATAGATCAGCTGTCCCTTGTCGCCGATCACATCGCTCAGCCGCGTGGTATTGGCGATGATTCCTTCCAAGCCGCGGGATGTCATTACTTTTTGCCCTCCATTTTTTGAATTAGTGTGTCAGCCATGGTTGCCGGAGTCTCGGCCACCGCGATGCCGGCTGCTGTGAGTGCCTCAATTTTTCCGGCTGCCGTCCCCTTCCCTCCGGAAACAATCGCGCCGGCGTGCCCCATTCGGCGTCCGGGCGGCGCGGTCACGCCCGCGATGAAAGCCGCGACCGGCTTTTTGCAGTTCGCTTTGATCCAGCTTGCCGCTTCTTCCTCGGCTGCCCCACCGATTTCCCCGATCAAAATCATGGCCTCGGTCCCGGCGTCGTCGTTAAAAATCTTCACCGCATCGAGGTGCGACATTCCGTTAATTGGATCGCCCCCAATGCCGATGCAGGTCGATTGGCCGTGACCGCGGGAAGTCAGCTGCCAGACCGCTTCATAGGTCAGGGTCCCGGAGCGCGAGATCACGCCGACCTTCCCGGGCT
This sequence comes from Verrucomicrobiota bacterium, assembly GCA_041167085.1. Classification (GTDB taxonomy): domain Bacteria; phylum Verrucomicrobiota; class Verrucomicrobiia; order Chthoniobacterales; family UBA10450; genus DATFCK01. The sequence goes on along the minus strand of JBEEGV010000047.1, from coordinate 74,336 downwards.
TGTGAATGTAACCGGGCATGATTCCAATCTTACACGCGCCGGGTGTGATGATCCCCGGGCAATTCGGCCCGATCAATCGCGATTTCTTGCCAGCCATCTGCGCCTTTACACGCATCATATCCATCACCGGAATTCCTTCCGTAATGCAAACGACTAGCTCAACGCCGGCGTCGACGGCTTCAAGAATTGAATCCGCCGCGCTCGCCGCGGGCACAAAAATCATGGAGACATTGCAACCGGTTTCGTGTCGCGCTTCTGCAACGGTGTCAAAAACCGGAACCTTGCCTTCAAACTTTTGTCCACCTTTTCCGGGAGTAACTCCGGCGACCACATTCGTGCCGTATTCCATGCATTGGCGGGCGTGAAACCCGCCGGCGCTGCCGGTGATTCCCTGAACCACGAGTCGTGTGTTTTTATCGACCAGAACAGACATGGGTTGGTTGAATGGTTACAAGCGTTAAAAGAGTTACAACGTTAAACTCCTCACACTTCAAGCTGTGGTTAGGCGGCTTTTCTTTTGTGCACGACAAGTTTGTTTCCGTCGGGATCGCGGAATTGCGCCATCCAGCAAACAGGCGTCTCCATTTTGTCCATATCAAAAGCAACGCCACGCTCTTTCAGCTTCGCGATCGTTGCATCGATGTCGTCGACTTCGAATGCGACCGTCGTTCCATCGCGCGAGGGTTTCCAGGCCGGATGACAACCGACACCAATCGTCGTGGCACCAAGATTGTACTCCACCCACGCGCCCTCCATGGCGGTGGTTCCAGGCCTTAATTCGAGCGTTTCCTGGTAAAATTTCCGTGCCCGCTCCGGATCGGAAACGGCGATAGCGACAAAAGCGACTTCTTTAATCATGAGCAATTTCCCTTCTCGTTTCCAGCTTCAACTTATGAATCATTCCTTGTTGCCATCGGCATCCCGCGTCAATCCCGACAAACCCGATTTCTTTAACTTTCATGTCTTTTTCTCGTGAACGGTTTGAAGTTGATCTTTAAACCAGTCAGTCAACATCTGTAATGTAGCCGGATCAAACGGAGCCTGCTTTCCGGCGAATGCATCCCGCATGCTCGTATAATGCTGAAAAGTGTGTCCGGTCGCGGGTAGTTCCATAAAGCGGGCCGCGCCGGGTTTATTGGCATTCACGATCCTGGCAATCATTTCATGATCTTCGCGGCTCATGATCCAATCGTATTCTCCATGCAAGACAAGCGTCGGGACTTTTACCCGGGACCACGCCGCCGCAAGATTCAACTTTTGCAGCTGCTGATAAAAAGCCAGAGGGCGACCGTATAGATGATCGCGGTCGGTCCCTTCCGGCCATAGATCCATTAGCTTCGGCTGAACTTCGACGATGTCTGATATTGGCCTGCTCTTGATCAGCCACTCATGATAAAGGGTGGCGACACCTTTCATTCGCTCGTTCACTTCCGCGGGCGATTTTCCCATCAAAGTGAACCGGCGCCGTTCAATCTCGAGCATGTGCTCAAACCATGTTTTTAACCAGCCGCCGACCACAACATAACCGCGGACCTGCGCCTGCTCCGTTTCGGTCTCCGGGACTAACGGGGCAAATCCGCCCCCGTTGCTCAGCCCGAGGATGTAGACCTGGTCCTTATCAATGAAATCATAACGCTCGAGAGATTTGAAAGCGGCGCGGTAACCGGCGAGCTCGGTGTCAAAATCGGTCTTCGCACAATCGCCTTCGCTATCTCCGACTCCGGGTTTATCGATCCGAAAGGTGCAGTAGCCGGGCATTTTCGCGAGACCCTGGAAAACACGCCCCGCCGCGTCCGTTGTTCCTTCCGGCGCTTCAACCGAATCGCAGCTCAACCAGCCGGTCACGAAAATGACCGGCAACTTCTCCTTCACATCATGCGGCTTTGTGATGATCGCGCGCAGCCGTTCGCGATTCGGCGCGACCACAGTTTCGTAAGACACATCGACGCCGGGATAACTCTCGCGCGGTTTGTCGGCCGGGCGCGGCAGCTCGTCATCCGCAAATGCGGCGACGGATAATACCAAACCCAGGACCGGCGCGAGAAATCCCAAGCGCCAAATCCCAAATCCCAAGGAAAGATCCAAATTAAGAAACATTTTCAAACCTGAACATTTATCGATTTAGCCGCTTTTAGAGATGATCGTCGAAAAAATCAGAACTAACTCACGGCCTTCGGCAGCGAGGGAATCGCGATTGCGTTGGCTAGTTTTATTTGTGCCTGGATCAAGCAATCGCAGAAAAAGTCGGCTTTCCTTAACTTCTTTACGACAGATCTTTGCGCGCAAGAGAAAATCCTTCTTGCTAAGTGCTTCATCCGCTTCAATCCAGTTTGCGGCAACCGAGCCGGAGGCCCGAACGAGTTGGCGCACGTCTTCCGTATTACTGATGGTTCGCGGCAAAGTCTTCACAAAAGTCCGGACCGATTCCGCAAATAAGAATGTCCTATCCTCGAGATCGCGGGGTTTAGCACCATCCTGCATTTCTTTAGTTGGGAATTGGTTTCGTTTGTTTGGAGCCTGGGTTTTGGGATTTGGGGCTTCGCTTCAGTTTTTGGCGCTTGCAGCTGCGACGACTTTCTGCGCCGCATCCCCCAGATCGTCCGCCGTGATTACGGGCAGACCAGAGTCCGCGATCAATTTCTTTCCCGCGTCGACGTTTGTCCCTTCAAGTCGAACGACCAATGGCACCGGCAATTTCACTGTCTTCACTGCGTTGATGATTCCCTGCGCGATTACGTCGCATTTCATGATACCGCCGAAAATGTTGACCAAAATGGCCTGCACATTTTGGTCTGAGACCAGGATCTTGAAGGCGTCCGTGACCTGCTCTTCGGTGGCGCCGCCGCCCACATCGAGAAAGTTCGCCGGGTTGCCGCCGTAGAATTTAATAATGTCCATCGTCGCCATGGCTAATCCCGCGCCATTCACCAGGCAGGCAATATTCCCATCCAGCCCGATGTAGTTGAGTCCGTGCTTGGAGGCCTCGACCTCGCGTGGATCTTCCTCGGCCACGTCGCGCATCGCTGCGATCTCCGGATGGCGATAAAGGGCATTGTCATCGAAATTAAATTTCGCATCGAGTGCCAGCACATCGCCCTTGGTTATGACGACAAGTGGGTTCACCTCCACCATCGAACAGTCGAGCCCGATAAAGGTTCGAAAGAGACCATCGAAGAGTTTTGACGCGTTCTTCATTTGTGCTGCGTCAAAGTTTAGCTCTTTGGCCAATTTGCGCGCCTGGAAGGGTTGAAAACCGGCTAAGGGATCGATCGGTTCGCGGATAATTTTTTCGGGCGATTTTTCCGCCACAGTTTCGATCTCCACGCCGCCTTCGGTGCTTGCCACAATCAGCGGTGCCGCTGTCGCCCGATCGAGCAGGATGGCGAAGTAGATTTCGCGCGCGATCGTCGCCGATTCAGTAACCAGCACTTTATTGACGACCCGGCCGTTCGGTCCGGTTTGATGGGTGACCAGGGTTTGACCGAGCATCTTCGCTGCGACCTCACGCGCTTCTGCGGGCGACTTGCAGATTTGAACACCGCCCTTGAACCCGTTTGTGAACGTCCCTTTTCCCCGTCCACCGGCATGAATCTGCGCCTTCACCACGATCTCCGTAACGCCCAGTCCGGCGGCGATTTGCTCTGCTTCTTCCGCAGTGGACGCGACTTTGCCGCGAGTCGTGGCCACACCGAACCTTTGCAGTAACTCTTTCGCCTGATACTCGTGGATATTCATCGTTGCCTGTGCGGAGCACTAAGCCGCGAACTTCACCGCAATCAAATCGATTTTACGGGGGCTCTATTTTTCTCGGGTCGTCGAGCGATCCCTAATCGGGTAAAGCCCTAACTCTGTAGGGGAAGCTGTCAGCTTCCCTCGGGAAGGCAACGCCTTCCCCTACAGGAGTCTTGACCGCAAACGGCTTGCAAAGATGTGCGTTGCCGCAAAGTTGGGCTGCCATGTCGAACAACCTGCCAACGATAGACGCCGCTCTTGAGACCGCGGTAGCTTCGGGGGAGTTGCTCGAATCGAGTCGAAACAACATTCGCAGCCTGCTGGCCGGGGCGACATCGGATCTTTATTCCCGCGTTGTGGACGAACTGGTCGCCTCCGGGGCGTGGTCGGAACTAAACGATCGCTTTTACAAGACGCTCGCTTTCGGGACCGGCGGTCTGCGTGGCCGCACCATCGGAAAAGTAATTACGGCGGCAGAGCGCGGCGCTTCGACCGGCGCGCCACCGGAATTTCCGTGCGTCGGCACGAACGCGATGAATTTTTACAACATCAACCGGGCCACGCGCGGATTAGTCGCTTATTTGCATGCCTGGCTGGCCGAACATGGCGATGGCGCGAAACCAAAGATCGTGGTCGCAAATGACACGCGATTTTTTTCCAACGCCTTCGCGAATCTTACCGCCATGATTGCGTCCGCCAATGGCTGCGATGCGTTTGTTTTCGCCGGCCCGCGCTCGACCCCGGAACTCTCGTTCGCCGTCCGTTATCTTGGCGCGACGGCCGGTATCGTGATCACGGCGAGCCACAATCCGCCCCATGACAACGGTTATAAGGTCTATTTCAACGACGGAGCGCAGGTCGTCGAACCGCATGCCAGTGGAATCATCGCCCAAGTTAACGCCATCCTCGATGAAACGTTCGAGCCGGTAACCGGCGATCGTCAGGGGCAGATCGTCACTCTCGATGAAAAGATGGACGAAGCCTACATGGGGCGGCTGGAGACGCTGGTTCTCGATCCGAAGGTCATCCGTGAAGCAAAGTCTCTGCGCATCGTTTTTACGCCAATCCATGGAACCGGCGGTGTCGTTATCAAACCGATGCTCAAACGCCTCGGCTTCGAATTCGACGTGGTGGAAGCGCAGGATCGGTTTGACGGTGCCTTTCCGACCGTAAAATCGCCCAACCCCGAGAATGCGGAGGCTCTTCGCATGGGCATCGAGCTGGCAAAACAAAAAAACGCCGACCTCGTGATTGCGACAGATCCCGATTGCGACCGAATGGGAGTGGCCGTGCGAAATTCCGCGGGCGAAATGGAGTTGCTAACCGGGAATCAAATCGGATCGCTCATCGCCTATTATCGAGTGACCAAGTTGTTCGAGCTCGGTGTTTTAAACAAGGGAAACGCTGACAAAGCGGTCATCATCAAGACCTTTGTTACGACCGACCTGCAGAAGGCAATTGCGGAACATTTCGGCCTGCGCTGCGTCGAGACTTTGACCGGCTTTAAATATATTGGAGCAAAGCTTGGCAAGTACGAGCGTGCGCTGTCGGACGATATTCGAGCAAAATATCGCAACCTTTCGGAAGACGAGACCCGGTCTCTCCGACTGGCTCATTCTTCCTTCTACGTTTTTGGCGGTGAAGAAAGTTATGGTTATAGCGGAGCCGACTTCGTGCGCGACAAGGATGCAAACGGCGCTGTCATTATGTTCTGTGAAGTGGCGGCCCATGCCAAATCACGCGGGCGCACCGTCGATCAACTCCTCGATGATATCTTCGCCATGTTTGGATATTTCGAGGAAAAGAATGGCTCGCTCGTTTTCGAAGGAGCGGAAGGGGCAGGGAAAATCAGCCGGTTAGTGGAATCTTACGCGTCCGCCCCGCCCGCGGAAATGCTGGGATCGAAAGTTACGCGCATTCGGAACTTTGAGACCGAAACCATACATGATGTGGAGGGTGATCTTATCCCGAAAGAAAAGATGTCGATCTTTGAACTGGCAGATCGGACCCGGGTTGCGGTGCGTGCGTCCGGGACGGAGCCTAAAATCAAATATTACCTTTTTGCGCAACGCCGTCCGGAGAAGGAAAAGTTCGATACCGCCGAGCTTGCCCGCATTAAAAAAGAAGTCAGCCAGCGGCTGGAACAACTCTGGCAATGGTTGCGCGACGACGCCGATGCACGGCTCGGCAGCTAAATACTCGACAACGGAACCCTCACGCCGAAGAATTTCATCATGCAGCGCGAGATCAAATTGAGCGGCGGCGAAATCTCAATGTTGAAAGCCCTTGGGTTTTCGGGGGCACCCCTGCATGGATTACTACTGCTCGATCGAGTCGGAGAAATGGAGACGGCCGAATTTCTGGACACAATGGAAGGCCTGCTTTCGGCCGACTACGTTCTCTCGAGCAAGGTCAATGTTCAGAAAATGGAAGACATTGAACGTTCCTGGTTTCGGGTAAATCCGGCGCATGCCCAGGATTTGAAGGAGGCCATTCGCCCCGGACGGCGCCGCGAGCAGGAGCAGAAACGGCGGCGGCGCGGCTGATGCGCTCGACCTGGCTCACGCGTGTGCTGCGAGTCTGGCCGTGGGTCGCGGCGATCGCCAGTGGCCTTCTTTACGCCGCTTCTTTCGCGCCGTTTAATCAGGACTGGCTTTGCTGGATTTGTTTAACGCCGCTGATCAGCGCCATTTGGTTTTCCGGCAAAGATTCGCGCCGGAAATGGCTGCGCGATCTGCTGCTTGGATATGTTGCCGGAGTTGTCTTTTTCACAATAACGTTCAGCTGGCTGGGCAGCCTTGGAACACTGTTTGAAAGTGTGTGGCTGAAAGGCCTCTCCCTTCTTCTCTCTCTTTATCTCGGGATGAACCTGGCATTTTGGGCCTGGGTGATTGGACTGATCACGCCAGGCGATTTTCTCAGGTCGTGGCGAAATTTACTCGCAGCGTTTGTCGCCGCGAGTGCCTGGGTCACGCATGAGTGGATTCGTGGCTGGTTGTTTGGCGGATTTGGCTGGAACGGATTAGGCGTGGCGCAGCACGCCAATTGGCTTCTGATCCAGGTAGCCGAATTCAGCGGCGTCGCCGGCCTCTCCTTCGTCATCGTTTTCGCAAATATCATCGCAGTGGCCGTCCCGCCGCGGTTGTTTCAGGAAGCGCGACTGCATCGCATGCGGCCGCACTGGGATCTCAATCTGACCGTCCTGGGCGTGCTGGGCCTGCTCGTTTTCGGATGGAATGCGACGCACCAGCCCCGTTTAACCAAGCGGGTGCGCATCGCCGCCGTGCAACCCGGTATTTCGCAAAAGGAAAAATTCGATCGAACCTCCAATGTCCGAATTTCGGAGCAAATCGCGCGACTAAGCCAGGCTGCCCTCACGATGAATCCCAAGCCGCAGCTGTTGATCTGGCCTGAAAGCGCGACCCCGGGCCCAATATTTGAGGATGAATACAGTCATCGGTTCGTCACGGATTTCGCCGCATCTGCACAGACGGATTTGCTACTCGGCTCCGATGTGTTCGAAAATGATCAGGCCTATAATGCGGCCGTCTATTTTCCGGCCACGGGCAATCAACCGGAGATTTATCGAAAAATTCACCTGGTCCCGTTTGGCGAATACGTTCCTTTGCGACACTCGTTTCCGCCTTTTGACGCGGTGGCGGGGCAATGGGTCCCGGGCGATTTTGCTTTCGGCCGGGACTTTACTCTTTTTCGCCTAACGACTGCCGATGTAAAGGTCGCCCCGTTAATTTGCTTCGAAGATACGATTGGCGAATTGACTCGCCGATTCGTCCTGCCTCGCGACTCCAGTCCAGGCGCGGATTTGCTCGTTAACATAACGAACGACGGTTGGTTTCTTCATTCCGCGGGGTCGCAGCTGCACCTTGCGAACGCAATTTTTCGCTGCATCGAGACACGACGCCCCATGGTGCGAGCGGCGAATACCGGCGTGACCTGCTTTGTCAACGAGTTCGGCCGCATCACCCAAATCCTGCAGGACGAAACAGGCAGCACGTTCACCGAAGGTGTGCTCGTTGGAGATGTCGAGGTTCCGACCGATGCGGTGCTGACGTTTTTCGTTCGTCATGGCGAGTTGTTTTCACAAATGTGTGTGATGTTTACCATGATCGCGATTGGCATTCATCTGGCCCGGCGGCGGCTTGCAACATAGCCGTGGTTCGATCCCGTATTAACGGCATCGCCGCCCGGCACCGTGTTAAATGCTTGAAAAATCGCGGCATTCCGCTGCTAAATAGTTCATGGCCGATTTACTGGTTAAACTTTACGATTGGAAACCGCCGGAACATCCCGCGCCTGCGGGCGTAACCGTTCGTCGCGCGTTTGCCGCTGAGAAACGTTTGGTCGCGCAGTGGGTGGCGAGACATTTTGGGGAACGCTGGGCCAGCGAATGTGAAATATCATTCATGCGCCAGCCGGTCGCCTGCTTCATCGCGACGAACGATCTGGATGTGGTCGGATTCGCCACTTACGATGCGACAGCGCCTGGTTTTTTTGGTCCGACGGGCGTGATGGAGCAGGCACGTCACAAAGGGATTGGTCGCGCTCTGCTTGTCGCCACTCTACACGACATGGCATCGCACGGGTACGTTTACGCGATCATTGGGGCCACCGCGTCGCTCGAGTTTTATCGCAAGGAAGTTGCGGCGGTTGAGATTCCTGAGTCGACGCCCGGATTCTACCGAGGGATGCTCAAGCCGCGTTCGTAACTCTACCCCGAGGCGTTGAGCTGATAACCATTTCGCGGTCGTGAATAATATCTTTTCCATCCCGCAGCACCAGGCGCGTTGCTCCACGTTCATGAAGACTGAGCGGCGTAGCAGTGTGCTACTCGCCGTCGCCCTGACCCTGTGGTGTGCACCTCCATTACACGGCTATGGGCCGATCGGACACGAGATTGTTGGCGCCATCGCCGATGAGCGGCTGGCCGGGACTGCCGCCGGAGAACAAGCTAAAACATTGCTTAACGGAATCACGCTGTTGAAGGCGTCTGTCATCGCGGATGAGATCAAAGGATGGGATAAGAAAGGGGTCGATGATCCGAAAGCATTTCATTACTCGAACCATCCGGCGATCGACGCACAGCTGAGTGATTTTTGGCGGGCAAATCCGCCGACGCACGACATGAATGCGAGCACCCCGTCTCATCATTGGTTTCACTACACCGATGTCCCGGTGGTTCGCGCCGAAAAATACGCCGATGGCAAAATCGGCCGCAGTAAGTGGGACGTGGTCCATATGATTCCGTATTGCGTCGATGTTTTACGGGGTCGAATCCCGGAGCAGAACGAACGAAAGATCACAAAACCTATTGCCGTTATTCTGCTCGCCCACTTTGTGGGTGACATTCATCAGCCGCTGCACGTTGGCGCGGAATATTTCAACAATTCAGGGCAAATCGTCGATCCGGACAAGACAGCAGAGCCAAGCCTGGCGGATGAAGGAGGTAACACGCTGATCCTGGAGCTGGCCGACGATCCGCCGCGAACACGCGGAATGCATAAGAGGAAGTTCCACGGCTTTTGGGACCAGGACTCGGTCAACATGCTTTTGCCGGAGCTACCCGAGACAATGCCGAAGGAGCAACGCCGTGCGCAAAGCCAGGCGGCGCAAAAGAAGCTCGCTCACGAACTGGCAGCACAAGAACCGAAGAACTGGAAATTGACGTCCACAGTGGATCTCGGAAAATATGCGGAAGCCTGGGCTGATGAAATACTGCCCGTCGCGCGCGAGGCGCACGAACGGCTCATTTTCAGAAACGTTCAACCGTCGCAGGAAGAAGATCGCATTGTCGCAGCCGGCGACGTTGAAGAAAAAAGTGGATCGGAACCAGGTGCTTACCGAAAATGGGCAGCTGGGATTGTTCGGGAAGAATTGCACAAGGCAGGCTGGCGATTGGCTGATTTGCTGGAAAAGTCCTTACAGAATTCCGGACCTGCTTCGTCGCGTTGATCAGGTAGGGACAGCTCTCCGAGCCGTCCGCATGCTGCAGCCGCGGCGTTCTGTCGGCCGCGTCGCGTGCTTAACTCAACCGCCCCGACAGAGCGGGGCGGCTATATACGAAAACCCCGTCCGCCGTTCCAGCCGTTCGGGCACCGATTGACGCCCGCGACGAGAGCGGACGGCTCGGAGAGCCGTCCCTACCTAAGTTCCAAAAAAAACGCGCCGGGGATGGCCCGGCGCGAAGAGTTACTTTCTTGCTGTAGCGAATGCTTAGGTTTGGGTGTTCTCTTTGTCTTTCTTGCCGCCTTCACATTCCGTCTTGAACTTGGCGTACTGATCCTTTGTGAGGATTCCCTTGGCCTCTTTCATGTACTTGGCCTCGCTCGCCTCGGAGCAACCGGCCTTGGCATGTTCGGCGTGGGCCGCTTCCATTTTGGTTTTTTGCGCCGGCGTCAAATCCAGACTTGCCAGGGAAACCTGACAAGCTGCTGCTTTCGACTGGTTTCCGACCTTCTTTGTGCATTCTCCATGTTGTCCGGCGAACATCGTGCTCGCCGCAAACATTCCAACTACCACTAACGCAATGAGTTTCGTCATAATGGAAGGAACCTAACGCCCGGTGTCAGGTCTTGTCAAAGAGCCGGTGAACGCCTGTTTTGTTTGGCATCCTGGGTATTAGCTCGCCACGCGCTGTGTTCAGTCGCGCGAGATAACGGAGGCCTCGCCTCCGGCCCAGAGGGCCTACGGTCCGGCGGGGAGATGCGTCCCTACCTGCGCGCCTTTTTCCCAACATCCCTCCAAAAAAAATCGCGCCGGGATTTCGCCCGGCGCGATTCGCTACGAAAAAACTAAATTTAACGGTTTAAGCCTGGGCCTTCCCTTTTCCGTTGCCTTTGCACTGTTCCTTCAACTTGGCGAACTGATCAGGCGACAAGATTCCTTTCGCTTGTTTCAGAAACGCATGGCGGCTTTCCTTGGTGCAGCCTGCCTTCACACATTCGGCCTGCCAGGCCTCGATCTTGGATTTCTGATCCGGCGTCAGGTTAAGCGAGGCGTAGTCGATGGATGCGACCTTCTCGGTGTGAGAAACGTTCTTGGTGCAGCATCCCTTGTCTCCGGCCTTGTCGTTGGCGAGCGCACCGGAGGCGACGAACATCGCGACTGCGGCAATCAATCCTAAACTGGTTGTTCTAATCATGGTAGTTGTAAGACACACCTCGCCTTATCGCGTTCAATCTCTTTCCCTAAAGCACTCCGGCCCAGCTAAAAGCCCACTGCCGTCGACCGCCGTGGCACGGCGTTATTTGCCGCAAACCTCCAGAATCGGCCGGTCTTCAATGGCCGACCGAGGCTGCCGCTCCCGCCCGCATTCTAACGATCGTAGCGATCGTCTTTGATATTGGAACCAGTTGGCGCGCCATAATCGGGATCGAACATGTTGTCATAATTCGCGATGAAATCGTATTGACCGGCGACAGGCGCGCCGTTGCTCAATGCCGGAATGAACTTCGCCCCCTGAAATCCCTTAACTAGGAGCGGTCCCCAGTCGGCTCCAGGGGGTGTTTCAGCCTCGATTCTTGTCCCGACGAGATTACCATGGGCATCGACTTGTGCGATGACGATTGCCGAAGGATGCACTCCGGGCCGTAAATGTATGTTATTATCATAACGCAGTTTCCAAATCTTGCGACGAAAGTCGGCACTGCTCGAGAGCATCTGAGGCTGGATGTAGTTGGTTAACGAAGCTGTTTTCTGTTTGTCCGCGGACGAAAGTGTAAGCGCTACCGTAGGGGTGCCGCCGGTAAACATAAACATAACCGTGCCGCCCACCATGACTGGGACAGGCTGGCCGCCTGACATGGCTGGCTGAAACCGGCCCTTTTCGAGTGCCTTCAAGACAGCTGTCCTGAATACCGTTTTGTCTTTCGGGCCATACAACTGGATGTGCGCCGCCTTGCCGTTTGCTTCCACTTCGCAATAGAAAGGAATCGCAGTCTGAATATTGGCGGCACGTGCCTTTTCTGGATAATGCAGCAGAGCTGCAACTGAGTTACTTCCGCTGGTGACCATGGCCGGGCTGGATTTACCACCCTGGCCGTTCGCAAAATTAGGGAAGAGAGTTGCCAAACTCAGCACGAGCGCGGCGCCAACAATCGAGTTTTTCATATTCTGTTCGTGGTTCGGTCTTTTGGTTTTGCCCTGCGTCTTGAACACGCGAGTGCTCAGTTCACCCGATTCGATTGGCGATATCAAGACGGATGTCTGGGCGTCACGCAAATACGCCCAGTTTGAAGATCATCCCGCCGGTTAATGATCACTTTGCCGATTGTGACAAAGCGCTGGCGATTCGACCAAGGAGAGGTAGCGTCACAGGCACAACCGGAAGTGCCTTCGGATTCGATTCTGACCACCGAAGGCAATTGGGGATTTTACAGATGCAGGTATTACTGGTCGAAGACCATGAGGAGAGTCGGCGGGTGCTGCAAAGCCTGCTTGAACATTGGGGTTTTGAGGTCGCCGGGGCCGGCAATCTCAAGAAGGGCCTTGAGTTGATCGGAACCCACCGTTTCGACGCGATTATCAGCGATATATCTCTGCCCGATGGAAGCGGTTACGCCCTCGTTAACGAGGCCAAGCGACAAGGGGGCAACCTGGTCGCAATTGCGCTCTCGGGTTATGCTTCGCCAGCCGATATTCAAATCGGGAAGCTCGCCGGATTCGATCATCATCTGACCAAGCCATGCGACTGCCAGCATTTGCGGTCGATCCTGGAGCCGGCTCAAACAGCCAATCATTGATCGCGCTGGTGCCGGATGCGACCCGACGGTTGGCGCTGCGATAGGATTAATTTGAAGTTGTGTAAACTTCGGCTTTATCGACGGTGATGGTATTCGAGGTCGAATTGCCTTCGTGGCTTCCGAGCACTCGAATAACCAGGTCATGATTGCCCGCTGCCACAACCGGGCTGGTGAAGGAAGGTGAGTTTGGAACAATGGCGGGAGAATAATTGCTAATAACCTGTTCGGTTCCTCCGCTGCCCGGATCAAGCGTGTAGCCGATGTATCCACCAACGGGCTCCTTGACCGTGTAGATCTTCACTTGTGTACCGTTAAATCTGAAGTGGGCACCTACATTGGTTGCAAAAGCGTAATGCTCGTCGCTTTGGTAAGCGGCCGAAATTTTACTGCCCGCATAATAAGACCACCCCGAAGAACCGTAGTCCCATTGGTTATTGCCCGTGCCAGTCACGGAATCGTTCACCGTCGCCGCTAAGACCGGGATTCTTGGGGTGGGCGTGGGAGACGGAACTGGTGTTGCTGTCGGCGATGCATTTGCGGTGGTGTAAACTTCCGCCTTATCCATCGTAATCGTGTTCGAAGTTGCGCCGGCGGGATGGCTTCCAACTACTCGGATCAGCAGGTCGTGATTGCCTGGAGCCAGCACGAGACTCGTGAATGATAGCGAGTTGCCCGCAATGGAGGGCGAGTAATTACTAACGGTTTGTTCTGTTCCACCGCTGCCTGGATCGAGCGTGTAACCAATGAAGCCGTCGGCGGGTTCTTTAAGGGTAAAGATCTTAACTTGCGTGCCGTTAAACCTGAAGTGAGCAACAACGCTTGTGGTAAAGGCATAATGCTCGTCGCTCTGGTAAGCTGAGGAAATATCATTTCCCTTATAAAAGAACCATCCCGAAGAACCGTAATCCCATTGATTAGCCCCGGTACCGGTGACTGAATCGTTGACCGTCGCTGTTAACACTTGCGTAGCGGAGGGCGAAGGTGTCGCCGTAGCTGCAGCAGTAGCAGTTGGCGTTGGTGTGGGCGTAGCCGTTGGCGTCGGGCTGGCAAAGGACGACGAATAAACCTCGGCCTTATCTATTGTGATCGTGTTCGAGGTAGCGTTATCTTCGTGGAAACCCACGACCCTGATTAGCAGATCGTGATTGCCTGATGCAATCACCGGACTGGTGAAGGAAAGTGAGTTCGGCAGTATGCTTGGAGAATAATTACTGACGAGTTGTTCGGTCCCTCCGCGGTCCGGATCGAGCGTGTAACCGATGTATCCACCGATAGGTTCCTTCAGGGTATAAACTTTCACTTGTGTCCCGTTGAACCGGAAGTGGGCAACGACGTTCGTCGCAAACGCATAATGCTCGTCGCCTTGATAGGCTGACGAAATATTGTTCCCTTTATAATAAGACCACCCCGAAGACCCGTAATCCCATTGGTTATTTCCGGTCCCGGCGACCGAATCGTTCACCGTGCCGGTTAAGATTTGAATCGGGCTCGGCGTGGGAGTTGGGGTTGGCGTCGGCGTCGGCGTTGGAGTTGGATCCGGCGGTGTGGGTACGGGAGTCGGAGTTGGCGTTGGCGTTGGCGTCTCTGGTGGTGTTAGCGTTGGAGTTGGCGTCGAAGACGGAGTTGCAGTCTCGGCCGGTGAAGCGGTAGGGGTCGGGGACTCTTCGGGAGTTGGTGTCGGCGTTGGTGTAGATGTCGCTTCCGGAGAAGCGGTGGGTGTTGGGGTCTCGTCTGGAGTAGGAGTGGGCGTAGATGTCTCTTCGGGGGAAGCAGTCGGAGTCGGAGTCTCTTCCGGCGTAGGCGTTGGGGTAGGTGTCGGACTCGGAGGCGGCGTCACCGTCACGTACACCTCAGCCTTATCTACGGTGATGTTATTTGACGTTGAAAAGGCGCTATGGCTGCCGACTACTCGGATCTGCAGATCATGAATTCCTGGAGCAACAATGGGACTGCTGTAGGAAAGTGCATTTCCCTCCGTATATGGCCAATAGTTGCTTACGATCTGTTCAGTGTCCCCATCGAGCGTGTAGCCGATGTTGCCCCCAGTGGGTTGGCGCACGGTAAAGATTTTAGCCTGCGTCCCATTGAACCTGAAATGCGCCACTACGTTGGTGGCCGAGGCAAAATGTTCGTCGGTCTGGTAGGCCGAAGCCAGAGCGCTGCCAGTTGCGTAGGACCATCCCGAGGAGCCGAAGTCCCATTGATTCGCTCCAGCCCCGGTTACTGAATCATTTATCGTCGCGCTCAGTACCTGGGCCGGCAATGGCGTCGGTGTCGGTGTCGGAGTAGGCGTCGGCACAGCCGACAACACCATGTTTTCGAGATGGAGCGGAATCGAGTTCCACGCTTCCTGGCAGCCACCGACGGGATACCGGTAGTCAAAAATCTTCGCCCCGGAAGGCGCCAACCCTAAAATCTGGGACGGCGTTTGCGATCCAAAACCCTGGAGGATTGCATAGTCGACCACGTAATTCATCGGAGCGTCCTCATAAACGCTGGAGCAAAACGGGCTGTTGAGAGTTTCGCCGTTAGGATAATTCCACACCTCAGTCGCCGTCATGGCTTGTGTATCGATGACGTATCTGCGCGGTGCGCTATAGGTGCGGTTTACACCAGCCGGTACGTGCAACTGGCTGTTTCGACCGTTATCAAACAATAACAGCTGATCATCGGAGGTGAAGGAAACGGCATGTTCGCCGATCGGAGGCAGGCTGCCAGGAGGGACGGTTAAGGCGTACTGCCTAAGCGAAGGGAATTGGTACCATTTCTTGGTCGTGTCCCCCAAAATCCATTTGATTGCACCCGTTTCATAATCGAGGGCGATGACAAAGTTTTCCCGACTCGATATGACCAGGGTGTCATCCGATTTGCGATAGGTAGACGCGTTATTATGCCACCAGTCGGTGGGCGTTGGCTTGACGAATTGCGATGGATTATCGCCCCCGGCGATCATCGCCGCGCTGATGATGTCACCGAGATTCCACATCTTTAAAAGATTACCTTCAAGGTCCACTTCGAGGATGACCGATTCGAGTAGAGTGTTGGTATCTGCCGGGACTAACATCCCGCGTTTTCCCGGATCGATGTTGTGGTGAAGGTTGGTTACACCCAAATTGCTGTAATCCCTGACAAAGTTGAACGTACCATCGAATTCGATTCGACTGATGCCGGTGACATTGGTCGATCCGGTGGGCGCAGAGGCGATGTAGAATCCGTTAGCCCGAAATATCGAAAGGAAACTGGCCGACCCCAACGTCCCCACCCAGCGAACAGCACCGTCTGTATCAATGATGACAGGGGATTGAGTGCCGCAACCCGTCTTGATCTGGATATAATCATAACTCAACTCCGTGCTGCTCGTCCTGGCCTGCAAAACGGTTGGATGCGTGAACCCGCATGGATCGGTGAATGTACCCGTAGCCATTGTCACTGTGTTTTGCTGGGATGAGCCATCGGTGAAAGAAGACGTCAGCGTCACCGTGTTGGAATAACTGGCGTAAAGTCCGAAGATCGGAAGATTAATTTGCCCCGTTTGCTGATTGAGATAACCCTGCGCGAGCAAATAATCATTTGCATAGATGATCGATATTGGCCGCGTCACCGAGCTCGGCTTCGGAGCAATGGTGAATTGAATACTCTGCAAAAGTGACGGATCGCTTACCGTTAGGCTGAGTTGTTTAATGAATGGTGTCGGACCGTTCGTCTGGCCGTTGATGGTCACCGTCGCTGCATTCGCAGTCGCCCCACTTACATTGAACGCGTAAGACAGCACCAAGGAAGCCGTCGTCGTAGTTGCCTTAAGCCGTTTTAAGTTCGCCGGATAACATAGCGCCGGTAAAAGGGCACAGGTGATTCCTATTACTGCCGGTTTCGCAGAAATGGGCATAACGTGACTCGGATTTGACGCGATCAGCCAACGCACGCGTTTCCACCGGGTGCCCTTAGCAGTAACTTGGTCGAATATACGAAGTCGAGCCTTTTCCCGTAAAATCCTACACTAGGAGTAGGGGTCCATAACTCTCCTGCTAGTTAACTGCCCTAGCCCGAGCTATCTACCCCCTTTGCCTCGGAGCCTCGTTTTCATACAAGCGACCCCTTCGACGCAATCGTCAGCGACATATCGCTGCAGGACGTGAGCGGTTATGCGTGCTCGCCAATGAAGCCAAGTGCCGCGGGCAAAATTTGGTCGCAATCGCCTTGTCAGGATATGCGCCGTCGGCTGACATCCAGATCGGCAAGCACTCAGGTTCAATCACCACCTGACCAAGCCGTGTGATTATCCAACTGCGATTCTTCCTCAAGCATCCCCCGAGGACCCCGGAACAAGGAAACGCGCCAGCTTAATCGTCGACTAACTGTCCGTCTTATCTGGCCGAGAAAGTCAACCGGCCCTGTTTTTCATCAATCCGAATGCTCTGTCCTTCACGGAACTTGCCTTCCAGAATATCAAGGCTGAGCGGATCGAGAATGTGTTTTTGAATGGCGCGTTTCAGCGGACGCGCGCCGTAAACCGGGTCGTAGCCTTCCCGGGCGATGAAAGCCTTCGCACGATCGGAAAGTTCCAGAACGATATTTTGCTGCTGGAGCCGTTTCGTTAGCCGATTGAGTTGAATCTCCACGATCTTCTTCAAATTATCCTCGCTCAAACGATCGAAGATAATGACCTCATCCACCCTATTGAGGAACTCGGGGCGAAAATGCTGGCGTAACGCGTCCATAACCAAACGCGAGCGCGCTTCGCGTGATTCTTCCTCTGTAATAAACTCCGACCCGATGTTCGATGTCATGATGATGACGGCGTTCTTGAAATCGACCGTCCTCCCCTGCCCGTCAGTAATCCGGCCATCGTCCAGCACTTGCAGCAGGACATTAAACACGTCGTGGTGTGCCTTCTCGATCTCGTCGAAGAGAATGACCGAGTACGGCTTGCGCCGCACGGCCTCCGAGAGTTGGCCGCCTTCTTCATATCCGACATAACCCGGCGGCGCGCCGATCAAGCGCGAAACGGTGTGCTTCTCCATGTATTCGCTCATGTCGATTCGAATCATGGCGTGTTCGTCATCGAAAAGGAATTCGGCCAGCGCTCGCGACAACTCTGTTTTTCCGACACCAGTGGGTCCGAGAAAAATAAACGAACCGATCGGCCGATTTTCATCCTGCAACCCGGCACGCGCTCGACGAACGGCATTTGAGACAGCCTTGATCGCTTCTTCCTGATCCACCACACGCAAGTGCAAATGCTCTTCCAGTCGAATCAACTTTTGCCGTTCGCCCTCCTGCAAGCGCGACACCGGGATATGGGTCCAGCTCGAGACGACCTCGGCTATGTCTTCCTCAGTTACTTCCTCTCGCAGAATCCGGCGTCCCTGCGCCGATTTGGCCTGCAGTTCAGCCAGTCTTCGTTCCACCTCCGGAATCCGGCCATACTGAATTTCGCTCGCCTTTCCCAGTTCGCCGCGACGCTGTGTCCGCTCCAGATCGGTCCGCAACCGGTCCAACTCCTCTTTCAGTTTGCGTTGCTCATCGAGCACAGACTTTTCCTTGAGCCATTCCGCTTTGAGCGCGTCGGATTTCTCCTTCAGCTCGGCCAACTCCTTCTCCAGCTTCTTCAGCCGCTCCTTGCTCGCTGGATCCTTTTCCTTCTTCAGCGCCTGTCTCTCCATCTCGTGTTGCATGATCTGGCGCTCGATCACATCGATCTCAGTCGGCATGGAATCGAGCTCGATCTTCAATCGGGAAGCGGCTTCGTCGACGAGGTCGATCGCTTTATCGGGCAGGAACCGCTCCGTAATGTATCGGTTGGAGAGAACGGCGGCGGCTACGAGCGCAGCATCCTGGATGCGAACGCCATGGTGGACTTCATAGCGTTCCTTGAGACCGCGCAAGATGGCGATGGTGTCTTCCACGCTTGGTTCATCCACCACGACTGGCTGAAAACGGCGTTCCAGCGCTGCATCTTTCTCGATGTACTTCCGGTATTCATCGAGGGTGGTCGCACCGATGGTGTGGAGTTCCCCCCGCGCCAATTGCGGCTTGAGCAGATTGGAAGCGTCAACGGATCCTTCCGCTGCGCCCGCCCCGACAATGGTGTGCAATTCGTCGATGAACAAGATGATGGCTCCCTGTGAATCGGTCACCTCTTTCAAAAATGCCTTTAGCCGATCCTCGAATTCTCCCCGGAATTTTGCGCCGGCCACCATCGCCCCAATATCCATCGCAATCAGCCGCTTTTGTTTGAGCGACTCGGGGACGTCCCCACTGATAATGCGCCGCGCCAAACCTTCAACGATTGCGGTCTTGCCCACACCGGGATCTCCAATAAGAACGGGATTGTTCTTTGTCCGCCGGGAGAGCACCTGCATGATCCGGCGGATTTCATTGTCACGGCCAATGACCGGATCGATTTTCCCCCGTCGCGCCAGTTCGGTGAGATCCCGGCCATATTTTTCCAGCGTTTGGTATTTCCCCTCTGGATTTTGATCGGTCACGCGTTGGGAACCTCGCACCTGTTGCAGTCCTTGCATAAGGGTCGCGTGCGTACCGCCCAGGTCTCTCAACAAACTGCCCGCCGGGACATTCGCGGCGGCAAGCGCAAGCAGGTAGTGCTCGGCGCTGATGAACTCATCCTTCAGCCGGGCCATTTCCTTCTCGGCCGCATCCAGCACCTGTCGCAAATCGTTTCCCATCCGGATATCGACAGAAGTGCCGTGCACTTTCGGCCGCCGCTCCAATTGTCCCCTGATCTCCTGCTGAAGCCGATCGATCGGCACGCCCAGTTTTTCGAGCAGTGGACGGGTCACGCCATCGGGTTGGTCGAGCAGTGCGGAAAGGAAATGCAGATTCGCAACTTCCTGATGATTGGACTGGGAAGCGAGATCCTGCGCCGTCTGCAGCGCTTCCTGCATCTTCTGCGTGAAACGATCGATACGCATGATCTTACAATAATAGGAACGTGCCTGCGGCAGCAGTTAGCCGCTGCAAACTTAGGGTCAACGGATGCGCTGGGCAATCAAATCAGCCGACGAAGTCTAATCTTCGTCTCGAAAATGCCCCGGTCACGTCTTATTCCGAGGCGGTACTCTTTCCCTTCTTCCTTCCACATCTGCCGAAGTCGCTCGACCGTGGATTCAGATGGCGGATGGCCGTCGACGCTCTCGATGAAGCCGCCCTCGCGCAATCCGGCTTCGGCTGCAGGCGAATTGGCGATCACGCTGTAAATCTTCAACAGCTTCAGATCCGGGCCCGCAGAAGTGAGATAGATTCCGCTCATGTCAAAGTCATACGGATCGGCAAAATTCTTGTTAGGAACGATGATCATGCTGTGCCCCGGATAGTCCCAAACGAGATCAAATCGTCGCAAGATTTCGCCGCCAATGATTCCGGCGATGTCGCTTTGAGTCAGGACGCCTTCTTTTTCCTGGGAAAATTCGCTGAAGGGATTTCTGATAGTGAAACTTCCGATTTCCATCGCCTTGAGCCGTCCGATGGCGTTTGTCACTGCGCCGCCGATTCCTACTCCTGCGGTGGCCTGATCGTCGGCGTCCCCGCCAGTAACCGGTGTTCGCGAACGAATGGCGCCGTCAGCGAAATCGCGGCGCCAATCGGTATCGACGAGAAACTTTGCGGCAATGCGCTTTCCATCCGGCAGCGTTACAAATGTGCGAACAACGACGTTGCCGTTTTCAATTCGAAACGGAATGGCTGCAGCGCCGCTCTTCGGTGTATTAGTCCGAGATTTTTTGCGCAATAATTTCCAGCACAACCGGTGTAAGCATCACTGTCGCATCGTCTGCTTCGGCGGTTCGGTATTCCTCGCGGAGGGCATCTGCGAATTCATCGTCGATCCGGTTCATTTCGCGCAGGCGCGGCAAATAGACTTCGACGAACTGGGCCGGCCACTGCCACATGTAGTCGGTTGGCCGGACGCAAAAGACGTGCGGCGTGGCCGACCGAAGAGCAAAACCATGCTCGGACAGGAGTAATGGTAAAGCTGTCGCCGCGTCCGGCTCGCCGCCCGATTCCCGCCAGGTCGCCACGACATGGTCGCGGAAGCGTTCGTGATTCGGGCGAGGCGGAAGAAATCGCCAAGTCTCGTAGTCCCCGTACTCATGGAAGATGGCGATGCTGCCTTTCGGCATCACCGTCCCCAGTTTCCTGATCAGAAGCGCTGGATCCGAAACGAAAGAAACAACCCAGCGGCACCAGGAGAAGTCGTATCTTTCTTTCGGCAGCTCGTCGGTCATCAGGTCGAGCTCGCGAACGTGGACGTTAGCGATCGATTGTGCGCGACATGTTTCCCGCAATGCGCGCGCGAAGTTGCCTGAGCGTTCGAGCGCGACCACCCCACCGGTCGGACCCACAATTTGGGCGAGATCGAGCGTTGCGTAACCCGGCCCGGCACCGATATCGAGCACACGCTTGCCGACGGTGATACCTGCCTTTTGCCAGCATTCGAGGACCACGGATCGCCAGACCCGATGCTGGAGACCGAGTCTCTCCACCTCCTCTTCATGAGTCCCGAGAACGTAATCGCGTTCGGTTGCCATAAGAGACCGTCTCTAATGGAACGGCGTATGCCAAATGATTATTCGCCGTTATTCAGGCAGCGAATTCATTCCGTGGCTGGACGCGCTGCGACGTCCGCAACCTGTCGAAAAAATAATCAGTTTCCGACCATCGTGGCGCCAAGAAAGGAAAGCACTTCATCAATCGGGTTCGCGATTGAGTCGGTGGTGCTCCCCGCATAAAGCAGACCGATGGCGCGCGGGTTCGTCTCCACATTTTCCACCAGGAGTGAACCGGAATCGCCATCGTCCAGGAAAGTAGTTCCTCCTGCGACAATAATCTGGCCGGTGAAAGTTTTGACGAACGCCCGACTCCCGCCGCATTCATTATCGTATGCAATGTTAATCGTTGCGTTCAGGCCGCTGATGTAACTACGAGTGAGGCCGGTGGTGCGACCGCTTTTCTTTACCGCCTGTCCAACCACGGCTGGCAACGTTTGGGATGAGATTGGACCGATTTCAAGAATTGCTCCATCGGGCTGGACCATTCCCGGATTCACCTTCCCGATCGCGCAATCCACATTGCTAGCGGGCAATGAATCCCGCTTTTCGAGCGTGGCCACGATCGACGCTGCCCCCGGGTCGCAATTCACATCGTCTAACCCCGGCTGAACGACGGCGTCGCCGGTCGAGGCAACAGTATAATTTTTTCCGGGGACCAGATCTTCTTCCAGCACGTGCCAGTTGCTAAGAACATATTGCACGCCTCCGATCTGGACAAGCGCTCCCAGTGTTCCGCCGCAACAGAAGCGGCCGACTTTGTCTTCACCCGAGCCACCGGACGTGCCCAGTTGAATCGGGAGCGTTTGAGCGGTTTTGTGGCTGATACCAACCGGGCCGCCTCCCCTGCCCTTTTTGTGGCGTTTTCGTAGCGCACGAAATTTGTCGGTCAATCGAACCTCAACCGCCACGCCACGAACCTGCTCGGGCAGGCCGCGCACCACTTGTGCTGCTCTGGGCGCATCGCGATCAACATAGACCGCGAGGGTTGTTTTTCCGCTGCCGTCGAGACCGACAGCCGTACCTAAGACTTCCGATTGTCGCATCCACTCGCCCGTGACCTCCCGCTGCACAGCAGCGACAGCACGCACACTGGGATGGGCGCTATTAAGCAAGGGAGGATTGGCCAGGAAATATGCCGGGACCACCGCGCAGACGAATGCCAGCGTAAAAAGCAGACGAGGAAACCAATTGCGCACAGTAAATGGTCACATCCCCCGCGCGAAATTGCAATGAAAAGGTCGAGCAGGTAGGGACGCATCTCCAAGGCGTCCATTTGGGACGGCTGCGGCGAGCCGTCTCTACCTGCAGTCCGCGCACCTCGCGCCCTCCGCGCTACGCTAAAACCTGGCGGGGCCGGGACCGCGCCGCATGATTATCCGGGCGAAGATTAAAACCTTTGCGGTAGCTGCTCGGTTTCACCCCAAATCGGCGCTCAAACGCCCGCCGAAAAGAATCATCACTGTGAAATCCGACTGATGTTGCGACGCCTTCGATTGTTTGTCTGCGTTCAATCAGGCGCCGCCTCGCTTCATCCAGTCGCAAGTGCTCAACAAAGGCGGCCGGAGTCGCACCGAAAACGCTCTTAAAGCGCCTGGAAAAATGTCGGGGTGACAAGCAGGCGCGCCGCGCCAGGACTTCCAGGGACAAATCATGCTCGAGATGACGCAGCATCCAGGAGGCGAGTTCATCGAACTGATCGGTCGAGTTCGTCTGGAACTGCAACGGCTCCGAATATTGGTCCTGGCCGCCAGTGCGTTTCATGTAGACAACAAGCTCGCGCGCCACGGCCAGAGCCAGGCGCGGCCCAAAATCCTCTTCGATCAAAGCAAGGGACAGATCGATGCCGGCGGTGACCCCGGCGGAGGTATAAAAAGGCCCATCTTTCAGGAAGAGCGCATTAGCATCCACTTTCAATTTTGGAAATCGTAGCGCGAGATCGCGCGCGAATCGCCAGTGCGTCGTGACCCGGCGTCCGTCGAGCAGACCGGTCGAGGCGAGGCCGTAGGCGCCGGTGCAGACACACGCGATCCGGCGAATTCGAGACGCGCGATTTGTGATCCACCGGCTAAAAACGTCGTTAGTCTGCGAGATCCGCAAGCCTTTTCCACCGGGGATGATCAATGTATCGAGAACGGGAGCGGTGCGCAGACTTTCATGCGGATGAAAGACAACGCCCGACTCGGCCGTAAACGGACGTCCGTCCGAACCGATGACCAGGACCTCGTAACATTTCCGGGATCCAGGATCGCCCGTCGCGATCGTGAATGCGTCGCCGGGTCCGATGATGTCGAGCGCCTGCACTCCGTCATATCCAAGGATGCCGACGCGAATGGGGCGCATATCGTGGAAGGTTAGCCGAAATTGCGGATGTCTGAAACGACGAACTTCCGACGATTCAAGACAAGCTCTTCGCGACCTGGCAGCTGACGAATTTAGACGAGTAACTTGAGCAGCGATTGCGCCTTCTCCGGAACAGCAAAGCTTTGCCCGATAACAAACTCCTGGAGCACTTTGGTCAGCCACTCTCGCGATGCCGTCGCTTCTTCGATCGTCAACCGCACTTCAGCTTCAGCACCGTCATTCGATAAACGGTATCTGGTGACGTGCACCTCAATCGGTTCCTGTTCGCCGGCGAGCTCGACGCGCAAACGCACGCTTTTGCTTTTCGTATCGATGGAAAGCTCCGTCACTTTTCCGATACCTCGCAATTGAGTATTAACGGCAACCCGCGCGGTAAAAGCGACCGTCGCATCTTTTGAGCGCCGAAGGAAATTTCGCACACTGTCGTTGGTAAACCGGGTTCGGCCTCGGTTCAACGATTGTCGTTCGTCACCGCGCGATTCGGCGTCGCCGATATCGCATGGCCGCCGAATGACCGGGTCAGGCGGCGGCAACTTGGCGCGGCTCGGCAAAGGAAGCCGGCACGACGGAAATTGGAGCCAGTGCGTTTCGTCCCGCCGGGCCCAGACCCCGAACCAATTCCGGGCGAGATTGCTGTTGTTTTAATCCAAAATCAAGGCGCCGCCGATCCGAACCATCAATGGTTTCGTCGAGGATGCCGACAATTCGCCGCATCATTTCGCGTAAAGAACTTTCCGCCGCAGTGTGCTGCTGTTTGCTTGCGACGCAATCGTCTGTCATCACTTCCAGTATTTCGCGGCTTTGCACCATCCGCTCGTAAACTATCCGTCCTCGTGCCGCTGTTACTTCCGCAAAGGCAACTCCGAACTCAGGGTGTCGCGCAAAAAAGGAAACGAGCGCCCGGGCCAGAGTAATCCGCGCCTCAAGACGTTTTGGCACATTGGTGCGCTGATGGGTAAAGCCGGTGTGGATCCACGATTCCGACCATTGTGCGCCCCGTGCCAGCATCACGACTAATCGCGCCTTGCCCAGCCAGGCCTGCAGCGCTTTATCGGCAACAGCTACGCGCTTGCTGGCCAGGCCCTTTGCATGGCGAGCTTCGGACACCTTTTTCTCCGCATCCCGAACCTGTTGCATCGCCCGGCTAAGGTCGTCTGCCGTGATTTCGCCCAGGCCAATCCATGGCCCGTGAGAAGCCAGGCCCCGCGCCATGAAATTCCCCAGATGGAGCACGTCCTGAATCTTCCCGGGTAAGCTGTTCTGCGACATGCTGGAAACAACTAGCAGGACGAATGCCCGAGACGGGGCGCCAGGACTATTCCAAGGGATTTAGGCTCCGCCGGCGTAGTGGTCGTTCGGCCACGAATGTGCCGCGGCTTCCCTAGGGAAGTTCTCTCCCTTTCCGAATGTCACGGGGTGAGGAAAATCTTATCCGTATAGGGATCTTTCACTTCAGTGCCGGGCGGAAAATTGCGGACATCGATGTAACCGGCGTCCGGCGCAAAAGGGCTGGTGACAAGGCCTTTCCTGCCTGGCACCGGAATTCCATAAGGAAAATCGCGTTTGCCACCTTTTCCCGGGGGCGCCGCCGATGCTACTCGAATAGTCGGCGGAGTCGGCGACTCGATAGCCGTGTTTGCTGGAGTTGGAGTAACAGAGGCGGATTTTGCGGGCGATTCATCGCTGTCCGTTTTATGCACGGTATTCCGCTCGCGCGCCCGCTTTTGCGGATGGGCGATGGAATTTCCGAGTTTTCGGAAGAAATCCCCCACCGAATTCGCATTCGCCACTCCAGCATTGAACAGGAATAGCGCGATCCCAATGGCCATCGCGGATTTTACAAA
Source organism: Verrucomicrobiota bacterium (assembly GCA_041167085.1). Classification (GTDB taxonomy): domain Bacteria; phylum Verrucomicrobiota; class Verrucomicrobiia; order Chthoniobacterales; family UBA10450; genus DATFCK01. The sequence goes on along the minus strand of JBEEGV010000047.1, from coordinate 49,073 downwards.
TCGGTTCATGCTGTGCCCGAGTGTTATCAACTCCCAGCTATCCAGCCGTCAACTTCTTACCACTCTAGCCTCTGACCCTGCTAACGACGCGCTTCAAGACTCCAACTAAACCACCCTGCTCTTTCGCGGTTTTCTTTGGCGCTTTTTTTGCCCGCAAGTTGATCGCCGACTTTGCCAGTCTGGTCAGCTTTTTGTCAGTCTGACCCTCTTCGCGGAGGGTCCTGTCCAGCAAACGGGCGCCCTGTTGATCGCGCAACAGTTCCGCGTAGGTCCGTGCGCATCCGTAACCGGCGATCTCATAATGCTCGACGCGTTGTGCCGCCGCGATCAGGCCGGCGTCGCGCACATCATCTTGTTTTGCGTCGCTAATCACTTCGTCGCCTTCCTTTAACAATCCTTCCATTCCCTCGCACTTTGGACCACTCGTGGATTCTTTGTGGCCCTTGAGGATTTGCTCGAGGCGCTTGACCTGCCGCTTCGTCTGTTCGAGGTGTTGACCGAACGCACCGGCTAATTGCCGATTGTGTGCCGCCTTTCTCATCTTCGGCAGCGCTTTGATGATCTGCTTCTCCGCACTGTAAAGGTCTTTCAATTCGTGCACGTACAAATCGCGTAAGGTTTCGAGGTCCATGACATCCCAGAATCGCACTTGCCCGTGAAGTCGGCCTTGAATTCCACCGGGAGCCGAAGCTTGAGACAATCTTCGCGTGTTGCCGTTCCTTCGTATATTAATGAATGGACTACCTGATTCGCCCGCTCAGTGCGGCGGATGAACCGCTCCTGTGGGAGATGCTTTACCAGGCCTTGCACACGTCGGAAGGCGCGCCGCCGCGTGACATTCTGCAAAAGCGGGAGTTTGCCCACTATGTCGAGGGCTGGGGCCGGGTGGACGACACAGGATTCCTCGCTTACGACGCCAACCAAAACACCAGGATGCTTGGCGCGGTGTGGTTACGCGGATCAAAGGCGGAACAGGGGGCGGAATCGATCCCGAAGCTGGCTTTTTCTGTTAACCCAGACGTTCGCCGGCGAGGTATCGGCGCTGCCCTGCTCACGCAGCTGGTCAAAGCGAATCCGCACCACTCCTCGATCATCATTCACGCCGCTACGAACAATCCGGCGGTTCGTCTTTACGAGCGCTTTGGTTTCAAGATTATCGCCGAAAGTCCTCATGCCATTACGATGCGTAGATAATCGAGTGGGGCGTCGTGTACAGCTGGTCCGATTGAGAAGAACAAAGAATCCAAGTATTTGCGCTAGTTTTACCGTATAATACGGCATAATGTTAGAGACGTATCGGATCCGCTTTGGGTTGGATGCAACGAAGCCTCGAACTCCAGTGCGCGCGCCGCGGTTTAGTTAGCAAGGTCAAACGCGACGATCTCGTTGGCGGCGCGATGATTCGTCCAAAAGTGCGATCCATCGAAGGCGAGAGAACGACAGGCGAACGGAACTGCCGCGATATCGTCTGCCCGCGGCGCTTCTTCGCCAGGATCGATTCGCGCGATCGACCAGCTCTCCCCGTTTTCTTCCGTGCCCCGAAGAACGTAAATCAATCCATCGACAAAGACGTGGCCGCTGACCTCCGCGCCGACATCGAGGACGCGCAGAATGTTGCCCTTTTCGTCGAGCTTCAGGATCCGATGTTTGTACCACTGGCTAAGGTAGAGATGTCCTCCATCGTAGCTGAGATACGAACCGGTGAGGTCGGGACAGGTAATGCGGTTCGTGTTCAAAAAGCCTTCCGAAGCGGTGAATCGCCAAATATAGCGATCGTCGTCCGAGCCCTCCCCGATCGTGAACCGAATCGCGTCGCCAATTGATACTGCCGCCCAAGGAATGCCGGGCGGGTTTACTTCTTCGGTCACACGCCAGTTCTTTGTATCGATCGCATAGATTCGGCGCAAATCGCGTGAACCCATCCAGAGACGATGGTCATGCCAGGTCAGAGCCTGCGGTGTGGGTGCCGGCGACGGAAGACGCCGTTGTTCGCGAATCGCTTCCAGTTTCGGTGTGATCATCATTTATATTATTGTGTGTTCGAATTAATGGCACGCGATTGAAATCATTCGTGAACTTTCGCTCTGCGAACGCTGCACGAAAACAGCGTCGCCTCAAGTAGACACTGAAGCGGGCGACTAGGATTTACTTTCTCTTCTGTAATTTCTATCCTTTCATTCCTATGCCAGGAATCTGCGTCATCGTGGCCTACCGGCCGAAACCGGGGAAGGACGAGGAACTGTTGCAGCTCGTGCGCAGCCGTGTTCCAACTTTGCGCGAGGAAGGATTGGTCACTGACCGTGCCCCGACCCTCATGCGTTCTCGTGACGGTACCATTGTGGAGGTGTCGGAATGGAAGTCACGCGAGGCGATTGATGCGGCGCACAAGAATGCAAACGTGTGGGCGATGTGGGAGAAATTCTTCCTTTTGTGCGACTGCGTGCCGCTCAACACGCTCCCGGAAGCTGTCGAAATGTTTGCTGGTTTCACCACGATCGAGGACTGATTCCGTGCAGTTCGGGACATCAGTTGGGTTTTATCTTTTTTTCGAAAGGCCGGTTGCTAGCGTCAAGCCCGATGAGACCAAATTTCGTTCTGTTGCTCGCTCTGATTTTCGGTGCGGCCCTGCCCGGGTCGATCGGCGCCGCTGACACTCAGGCGTTCGTCCGCGATTTTTATTCTGCCTACAAAGCAAAAGACGCCGCCCGGATTGCGCAGTTCTATGCGCTGGACGCGACATTCGTAGATCCCAGTTTCGAGCTCGATCTCAAGGGAACCGATCAAATCCGTGCATTGTTCACCATGGTCTTTCCAAAGTATGAGTCGCTCGATTGGGAAATTTCTCACACCACCACCGCCAGTGACGATCTTATCGTGGAAGGAACCATGATTGGCAGGATCGGCCGCAAAACAGTGCGAGTTCCGTTCGTCTCCGTCTTTCATTTTCGTGCCGACAAAATCGCGACCCAACGCGACCTCTTCGATGTGTTGCATTTCTTTGTGCAGCTTGGCGCTATTCCCTCGCCCTTTGGACCGAAGCCCGTCGGCGCGTCATCGCCGGCGCCAAACGCGCCATAGCGGAAGTGGCCGCGCCGCGAACGCGACAGGTAGGGACGCCTCTCCGAGGCGTCCGCAACGATTGCGCCCAGGCGAGTCGATCACACGACGCTTTATCTCGAGCCGAACAAACTATCTGCTCGCAAGTTCGATGGGATCACTGCCACGCGGCGCCCGACAGTTACGGAGTGAGAAAAGTCTTGCCGCTGTAGGGATCTTTCACTTCCGTTCCCGGCGGGAAACCGCGCACGTCGATGTATCCGCTCTCGGGAGCGAATGGGCTGGTCACGAAGCCTTGCTTGCCCGGCACCGGTGTTCCGTAGTGCAGATCACTTTTCGTTTTTGATTTCTTCGAGAGACCGGTGGCCGAGCGAGTGTTCCCGGTGCTGGGCGGTGCCGCAACCGTTCCATTCGAGGCTGCGTGATCCGATGCCGGCGCTTCCTTTAACGTCGTCTCGCCGGAATTTTTATGGGTCGTGTGATGGACCCGCGACTTTTGTTCCGGATGCGTAATCGAATGTCGAACCGCCTTAAAGAAATCGGCGAAGGGTCCCGCTTTTGATGGGTGAGCAGCAAGGATCATGATCGCCAGCGCAATAATGAGCCGCCGGAAGAGGCGTTTCATATGAGAAGCGATCTAATCGGCATGAGATTATATTACCAAACGATTTGTCGGGTGACAGCGGCTTTAAATTCAAAGCAAAACACAACAAATGGCGCGGGCCATGGCCATTGCGTCTGTTCATCAGGTGTTTCGCGAGTAATGTTGCGTTATGCCAGCCGGAGCCTGTTCGCACATCCACGAGATTACCGACGTAAAACTGCCTGGGCGATTCGAGTGCGCGGAATGCGTCAAGATTGGAGACTCATGGGTTCACCTCCGAACCTGTCAGCAGTGCGGCGTGACCCTCTGCTGCGATAGTTCGCCTAACCGTCATGCGACCAAACATGCGCGGGCCAGCGGTCACCCCGTGATTGCGTCAGCGCAGCCCGGCGAACGTTGGCTTTACTGTTATCCCGACGACGCTTTCACCGAGTACTAATTTCGCATCCATACGCGGCCGCAGCGCGTAAACATCGCGCAGATCGACGTTCACGCCCATCCACAGTTCATCACCGAATGGTTGGAAGGGTAAATGCTACCACCTATCTAATTAATAGCGCTACGTGTCTCGAATTGCAGGGCGTCTGTGCCAGCCCCGAATGGTTTCGGGGTTCACAGAATGGAGCCGGCGGGAGCCGAGCGACATAGACGGGCAGCCCGAAGAGGTGAGCGAATCAAACGCCCTACAGGCGGAGAACATTTATGAGATCGCTTGTAACCTCAATCAGGAAGCGCCTTGCGATGATATTTCCTGCTGGGTTCGGCCGCCGCGCGTCGGTTATAAGAGGATAAAAAATGAGCATCATCGGCCAAGTAGAAAGCCTGTGGCGATATCCGGTCAAGAGTATGCGTGGCGAAGAGCTGGACGAAATCTTTGCCGGTTTCGCAGGGGCTTACGGCGACCGTTTGTTCGCTTTCCGGAGTTCGGCAAGTCCCGCCGAGTTTCCTTACTTCACTGCACGAAACCAGCACGCGATGCTGTTGTATCGGCCCCGAGTTCGAGGGCCTAACGAAGCCGCGTCCCCTGGAAATCCGGAATGGAAGATCGAGGTTGAGACACCGTCCGGTGAAACTCTGTCCGTTGATGATCCAGCGCTGATTCAATCCCTTTGCCGGGACGTTGATGATAAACATGAGGTCACGTTGCTCCGTTCCGACCGCGCCATGACCGATTGCCATCCGGTATCGATCCTGAGTCTGCAAACTGTCCGAAAGCTCAGCGAGGAAACCGGTGCAACCCTCGATAAACGCCGTTTCCGCGCAAACATCTATCTGGATCTGACCTCCTCGGCCGGCTTCGCCGAGGATGCGCTCGTTGATCGATCCCTCCGTGTCGGACGGCAGGTTGTGATCTCCATCGTGCAACGCGATTCGCGATGCGTCATGATCACTCTCGATCCGGATACAGCGGCGCAAACACCGGCATTATTGAAGACAGTTGCGCAAGCGCACGGCGGCATGGCAGGCGTATACGGGAAAGTGCTGACCGAAGGCACGGTTCGGAAAGGTGACCCGGTCGAATTGTTGGAGTAACTGGCCCCGACCTCCCTTTCCTTCCTATTTCGCCCTATTCTCCGGAGGTGAACCCCGCCCGTCTTTGCATCCTGACGCTGTTGGCAGTGATGTCCTTCGCGACGAACTCGCTCCTTTGCCGATTCGCATTGAAACAAACCCAGATCGACGCGGCTACGTTCACCTCCGTTCGCATATTTTCCGGTGTGGCGGCGCTTTGGCTGGTCATGAAAATTCGTGCTTCCCCAGAAATCCACCTCCGTAAGACCGGTGGTAACTGGTCTTCCGCGGTCGCGCTCTTCGTTTATACGGCAGCGTTTTCGTTCGCCTACGTCAGTCTTTCCGCCGCGACAGGCGCGTTACTTCTGTTTGGCGCCGTTCAGGCGACGATGATTTTCTGGGGCCTGCGAAAAGGTGAGCGCTTGCGCGCAATACAAGTCATGGGCCTCGCCCTGGCCTTGGGCGGGTTGGTTGTTCTCCTGTTCCCCGGCCTTTCCGCGCCGCCGTTAGGTGGTTCGATCGTCATGCTCGTGGCTGGAATCGCCTGGGGCGTTTATTCACTGCGCGGAAGGTCGGAAAAGGATCCGGTCCGCGCTACAGCCTCCAATTTTCTGCGTGTCGTCCCGATGGCCGCGGCCCTCAGCATTATTCTGCTGCCTTGGGCGCGGTTCGATCGCGCCGGAATCACCTACGCTTTCTTGTCCGGCGCGATCACGTCAGGTCTCGCCTATATCGTCTGGTATACCGCGTTGCCGGCATTGAAAGCAGCCAGCGCCGCTACAGTCCAACTCAGCGTGCCGGTCCTCGCGGCCACTGGCGGAATTCTGTTGCTGGGTGAACCGATTACTCTGCGCTATCTGCTCGCTTCGATCGCAGTCCTGGGCGGTATAGCCCTGTTCGTCTTCGAAAAACGGCAGACTGCGTAATGCCCGATCGACGTTGTCGTCAGTTCGTTTTTATCGGTTCCCCTGACCGATTTACCAAACCCGTTTCTTCACCAGAAACGATGAACACTAAATGTTTGCCTTTTTCTCCAGCCGGCTCGGCTGCCTGGGGTCCCTCTTCGTTTCCATCATTGGTACGATCATTCTCTTGATCGTGCTGCGCGGTTGTGGCGCGCACGGATGACATTGTCTAGACTCCGCCGCTTCTCCCTCGAAGGAAATGGAACAGAAAAACGATCAATGCCACGACCAGGACAAGATGAATTAATCCTCCGGCGACGTGCATGGTGAAGCCAAGCAACCAGAGAACAAGCAGAACCAAGGCGATAATTAATAGCATTTCTCTGAATCGTCGCTGCCAGCACTTTGAGTGGCAAGATTAATAACGACCTGGCGATTTTAACGCAGAAGCGGCGTCCCCGCCGGTTTCGGTGCTTGTCATCAAATAACGATTCGCGTTATCACTGCTGAACGCCGGGTCATCGCGCACAAAAGTGCTGGCCATCCGCTGGCGTCCTTGGATAATCGCGCGCCTCGATGCTTTTTAATTCGCTCACGTTCGTTGTTTTTTTCGCGGTCGTAGTGACCGCTTACTGGAGCATGCGCTCCTGGCCGGCCCGGAAAAATCTGCTCGTGATCGCGAGCTACATTTTTTACGGCGCCTGGAATCCACCGTTTGCCGCGCTTCTCTTTTCAACGACGGCCATGGATTTTTGGCTCGGTATGCGCATCGCCAAAGCAACCCAGCCGCGTCGTCGCAAGCTTTGGATGATTGCGAGCGTGGCCATGAACCTCAGCATGCTCGGGTTCTTCAAATACGGAAACTTCCTCCTCGAGAATTTCCAATGGTTCATGGCGCGGATCGGTATTGCCTATCAACCACCGCACCTCGACATTCTCCTGCCCGTCGGCATTTCCTTTTACACGTTTCATTCGCTCTCCTACACGCTCGACATTTATCGCGGAGTCTTGCAACCTACCAAATCCCTGCGCGATTTCGTTCTCGCCGTCTCCTTTTTTCCTCAGCTGGTTGCCGGACCGATCGTCCGCGCCGGCGATTTCCTTCCGCAACTGGCCGATCCGCCCACTCGACGCACGGGCCGCTTCTTGTGGGGTCTCGCGCTCATGACTCTCGGGCTGTTCGAAAAAGTCGTCCTTGCCGACACGTTGCTTTCCGGTTCCGCCGATCGCATTTTCAGTTACGGCGGTCCTCTGATTGCTCTCGACTCGTGGCTTGGAGTTATCGCGTTTGCCGGCCAGATATTCTTCGATTTCACCGGTTACTCTACCTGCGCGATAGGCGCCGCGCTCTGTCTCGGCTTTCATTTGAAGGATAATTTTCGATTTCCCTACGCGGCCATCGGCTTCTCCGATTTCTGGCGACGCTGGCACATCTCGCTTTCCACTTTCCTGCGCGATTACCTTTACATTCCTCTCGGGGGCAACCAGGTCCAACCCCTGCGCGCTGCCATTAACCTGGTCATCGTCATGTTTCTCGGAGGGTTGTGGCACGGCGCGGCCTGGACCTTTGTCGTTTGGGGGTTGCTCCATGGTACCTACCTCGTCGTTGAACGGGTCGTCCGTGCTTTGCTCGAGAACAGACCGTGGGCAAATAATCGTGCCACACGAGCCCTGGCCGGCGTCGCCACTTACGCCGCCATCTGCATCGCGTGGGTATTTTTTCGAGCCTCCGATTTCACCATCGCCCGGCGAATGCTGTTCGGTATGTTCGGCGGCCACGCCCACGGCGACGCCATTCTTTCCACCCGCGAAATGTTACAGATTGGAATCGTCACGGCCGGCATGATTGTCGTGCATTGGTCGTTACGCGACAGCAGTATTGAATTGGCGGTAACACGCCTGCCCCGATGGATCGTGACCGCGCTATGGGCCGCAATGGCCTGTGCCATCATCCTCACTCAAGGAAATAGCAATGCCTTCATCTACTTCCAATTTTAAGAAAAAACTTCGGTTGCCGCGTATGTTTTTTGCCGAAGCGACGGAGATCGCTCCCCGCGAGCACGAACGACCGATCCCACAGCTGCCATGGCGCGGCATTACCGTCGTCGTTGTTCTGATCGTGTGCGCCAGCTCGATAATTTGGGAGATATACGTTCGCTCCATCGGCTACGCGCCAACCCTTAACGAAACGGAAGATCTTTGGGCAGACAGGCGCAGGGCAGTGCGACCAGAGGCCGTCGTCATCATCGGTGACTCCCGCGGTTGGTTTGATCTCGATCTGGACGAGTTGGAAAAGGAATTTGGGAAACGCCCCATTCAGCTAGCGATGGGCGGTGGTTGCCCCTATCCCGTCCTGGCTGATCTGGCTGACGATAAAGCTTTCCACGGCACGATTATCTGCAGTGTTGTTCCGCGATTGTTTTTCGCGCCTCCTGGTTCTCCGCCGATGGAGAATGCCAAAAAAGCGGTTCGCCGTTATCGGACCGAAACTCCGGCACAACGGGCAAGTCAATTTCTGGCCATGCCGTTGGAAGAGGATGTGGCTTTTCTTAAGCAGGAAGATTTGTCGACAGAGGCGCTTCTCGAGGATTTGCCAATCCCGAATCGCCCGGGCGCGCTGGTTCCACCGCGTTTTCCGCCCTATTTCGCCACGCTCGATCGGGAACGCCGTGCGCGCATGATTGAGCGATGCGCCAATCCGGGCCCACTGCAAAGCACTGTTCAGCAAGTGTGGCTCCATCTGTTCTCGCCTCCGCCCCCACCCAGCTACATTCCCATCGAAACTTTCGGGAAGCAGATGCAGAAAGTGGTGGAGGACCGTTTCCGCGATTCGATCAGCTCTGTGCAAAAACTGCGGGACCGGGGCGGCAAAATCGTGTTCGTCCGTTTTCCTGTTTCCGGCGATCTCAAGGCCCTTGAAGATCGGATCTCACCGCGCGCCGCGCTTTGGGAGCCTTTGCTGCAAAGGACAGGAGTTCCGGGCATTTACTTTGAAGATTTTCCCGAACTCGCCATCTTCTATTGCCCGGAGTGGTCGCATCTTTCCGCAGGCGACTCGGTCGAGTTCACCAAAAGGCTTGTCCCCCATCTTCGCCAGGCGCTTCAATTATAAAGAGTCAAAGCGCGGAGCCAATCTTGCGCGATGCCGCCGGTTCAATCAGCGATGTCTGCGATAAGACCTTCTTGGCGGCCGGGCCGCGGACGAAGAATCACGGAAGTGTCTCTGACCGCCTTGTCCGTGGCTCGCTCCGCCGCCGCCGCGCCCTGAATTTCCAGGCAATCGCGGCTCCATCTTTCTCGGGAGTGCGTTTCGCGGCTCGCCTCTGCCCCGATTTTCACGCGGCGGCGCGGCCGCGTTGTAGTCGAATCCTTCCGCCCTTTTCCGCACGATCCCGCGACCGATGAAACGCTCGAGCGAGCGGAGTTGGCCCTGGTCCTCAGGCGTGACAAAACTGATCGCATCGCCCACGGCATGTGCCCGACCGGTCCGGCCGATGCGATGAACATAATCTTCCGAGTGCATGGGAAAGTCGTAGTTCACGACATGCGAAATATCGTCCACATCGATTCCGCGCGCCGCGATGTCCGTGGCGACAAGCACTCGGACTGCTCCCGATTTGAAATCTTTTAACGCGCGCAACCGTTGACTCTGTGAACGGTTGGAATGAATCGTGCCCGTCTTTATCCCTGTGCCTTCGAGTCGGCGGGCGATGCGATCGGCGCCGTGTTTTGTCCGGGTGAAAACCAAAACGGTGTCGAACTGCGGATCGCCCAGGAGATGGAGGAGAAGAGCCGGCTTGAGATGCGGATTCACTTCGTAGACGAATTGGGTAACGGTTTCCGCCGGATTCGCGCGACGCCCTATCTCGATAATCTTGGGCGATCGCTGGAACTCATGCGTCAGGGCTTCGATCTCACGGGAGAGCGAGGCCGAGAACATCAATGTCTGACGCTTCTGCGGCAGTGCTTTCACGATTTGCCGGATCGGGGGCAGAAATCCCATATCGAGCATGCGATCGGCCTCATCGAGCACGAGGAATTGAATGCTGGAGAAGTTGATTCGTCCCTGCCCCATCAGGTCAAGCAGGCGGCCCGGTGTAGCCACGACCAGATCAACACCCGAACGCAGCGCCTCGATCTGCGGGCGTTCGCTGACGCCGCCGAAGATCGTCGCCATCCGCAATGGAAGATGTTTCGCATAAGCGCGCGCATTCTCTTCAATTTGGACGACCAGCTCCCGCGTTGGCGCGACAACAAGTGCGCATATCCCGCGACGGTTACCATTTGCATCTGCGGCGACCAGCTTCGTCAGAATCGGTAATATGAACGCGGCCGTTTTCCCCGTTCCGGTTTGCGCGATCCCAATTACGTCCTTGCCCGCGAGGATTTCGGGAATGGCGGCAAGTTGGATGGGGGTCGGTTCGGTATAACCAGCTTCCTCGATCGCTTTGAGAATGGGGGGTGAAAGTTGCAGGGCACGAAATGGCATAACAATGGTTACTATCGCCCGTTAGTCACTAATCCGCATCTTCTCATCTCAGATATGATCCTGGGGCGCGGTTAGCGAGACCGCTTAATGTCGGGTGCCGGTGCGTGCGTACGCACCGTTACGGGTCTGCATCACCCGCCGTTTCGGACCGGCCTCCTGCGCCCACCCGGCGATCGTTCTCCTGAACAAATCGAGCCGCATCATCCGCGTGGCCAGATCCGATTTCAATTCCCGCTCAACTCGCAATCGTAAATCGTCAGTCGGCCCAATCCGGACGAAGTTCCAGGCATCCTCCCGCTCGGCTTCTTTCAGACTCTTCTCCAGCGCACGCAAAGATCGATTCAGTTCAGCGAGGACAGTGTGCATTTGTGACAAACTCGTTCCGTCGCCCAGCTGGTTTGCCTGGATATCACTGAGCGCGAGCAGGATTTCCATCCGCGCGACATCGCTCGCCGCATAGGCTTCCTGCACCTCATGCCAAAGTGCGCAAACATCCGCCGTCCCATCCGCCCGCAAATCGGGATGTAATCGTCGAACAAGAATCCGATAAAGCTCCTTCACCCTGCCATCAACCGTCCCCTCTTTCTCCTGCTCCTGCTCGTGCTCATGCTCTCTCTTCCCCGTCGCGCCGCTTGTCTTCTGCCGCTTCTTCTCTTCGGATGGAGCTCGAAACATGTGCGACTTAAAAATCTCAAACGACGTCGAGTAGGCCTCGTCATCCATCTTGTCCGGATTGGTGCCGAGAAATTTATGAACCCACTCCTGAAAAAGAGCTTCCTTCTCGAAATCGCTTAATCGCCGGGCCACCCCAGGCTTGCCCCCTTCCGATTTGCCGGGCTCTTCCGCCGCCGCCGCCGGCTTTCCACGCCGAAACATGACCCGTTGATAAGCGCTATGCGGGTCCTGAAAGCTTCGCCGCATTTCCATTTCAACTTCATGCACCACCGTCTGAGCGTCGCGGATCTCATCCTCAACATCGCGCGCTTTGCTGAGGAGCGCGCCGAATTCTCGTGCGCGCCAGCGCACAAAAGCGGGCTTATCCTGCCGCTCGAATTTGTGCCAGCCGAGGCGAGCCCTTTCCAGGCGCGCCATCGCCGCGCTACAATCCGCCGCGATCGTGCGACGCAAAGGGGCCTGATCGATCACGAGGATCTCGCCCGCGAAATTGTGCTTTCGCGTCGGTGGATCGCTCTTCTTCCGCGTTGCCTGCTGCCGGGCCATGGCGCGCAATCTACCGCCGCAGAGAAAAACGCCAAAATTTCTCCCGGACAATTTTGCCAGGAGCGAGCGTCTCGCCATCTCATAAATGATGTCTCGGTTGTAGCCACGGCGCTCTGTCGCCGCCTCTGCGAGCGCCACGACGCCCCGACCCGCCTTCGTCGCTCCGGCGCGGCTAGCAGAGCGGGGCGGCTACAACGCCAATGTCTATAAGGTGACCCGTGGATCATAATCGGCTTACGACCCTGGGAACTCATTTACCATATCAGCGAACGAGTTGGTGATCGCTTTGTGGTGCCGCCGTTGTTTCGTTGACGATGGTTTTTGTAGAGAGAGCGCAGCGGAGCTAAGCTGGCTGATGAACGCAAATTTGCCTCACGCACCCAATCTCGCCCAGCGCCCGCCCCGCAGCCCGCGGGTACGTCTCGGCGGATATGTTGTCCTCGCTCGCATTCTCGACAAGGGCCGCGCTGAAATTGCTGGCACAGCGGGCGAATACAAATACAACAACCCGGCCGATCACCATTGGTTCCTCTTTACCGGGATCACGCATGAAGCCCTGAAAAGTGAACTCGCAAAAGGAAAAGGAGACGGAGAAATGCTGGCGTGGATTGAGGAGAACGCTCCACACAAACGCACGCCGTGGGAAATTCATCAGTGGAGCGCTTACTTCAGCGAACGCGGGCCGGATGGCGACGTCGAAACGCTCGAGTTTTTCGCCAAGCGCGTGGGCGGGTTTAACAAGAACCGCGAGGACGTGAAAACATGGTTCGACCTGCTCGACCTCGACGATCACGTCACGTTTGGCGGTAAACCGTAAATGTGTCACCCATGTCTCCGGTCTATTCTGTTACCTATGTCTCCGGTTCATACCTCACCTTAATCCTCTCCCAAGGGGAGAGGAAGAAGCGGCGCTGACCTTGTTATAGGCCATGAAAGACGACAAAGATAACGTTCAGCTCAGTGCAGTAGAAGATCACGATGGGATACTGACCATTCGCGGCGGCGGGGCCCGCCGGGATTGGAACGGCATTCACTATAAACAGGGCATGTCGGCCAAAAATGTCGGCACGACCAAACTATCAGCTAACATCGCCACGATTCCGCCCGGCGGCGTGGCGCGCGCTCATATTCATGTCGGCTTCGAGCTGATCCTTTACATTCTGGAAGGAAAAGTGCGCCACGAATTCGGGCCGGGCCTCAAGCAAGTCGTGGAGAACGAAGCCGGCGATTTCATTTACATAAAACCTGACGTGCCTCATGAGGTCTTTAATATGAGCGATACAGAGCCGGTCGTGGCTTTTGTCGCCCGTTCTTCCGCCGACGAATGGGATAATATTATTCCTTACGACCGCAGCCGGCAGGGTAAATAACCGGCCCCTTCACTCCGCCGCTCAGGGCGCTCCTGTATGGCGCACAATCTTCCTCTGCTTTCGACGTTGAACGCCTGCCGTCGGACGGCCCCGAATAGCTTCGGGGTTGGGCGTTGAGCGTCGGGCGTTGAGCAATCGTCCGCCCGTGGCGCCAAGCCGGCAACGACCGTTCCCTTACTGCTTCGAAACTTTCGCTTCTTCGAGCAAAAGAGTCTTCACGTCCGCGAGGAGGAGACGAGGATCGAGCGTGCCTGAACTGTAGATATTTCGAATCCGGCCTTCGCGATCGACCAGAAAGACGCGGAGGATATGATAAAGTGGGCCTCGCGGATCTTTCGCGTCCCGCCGCTTATCGACAGCCTGACCGTAGGCATCCAGAATCGACTTTAAGTCTGCGCGTGATTTCGCTGTGGCAAAGCGCCATTCGCAGCCCGATTTGTCGGCGCGAACGCCTTCGGCGTAGGCAGCGAGACATCGCGGCGTATCATGCTCGGGATCGAAGCTCATCGTAACCAGCCTCAGGTTGTTCGCCAAAGCCTGGTCGTCCAGGCTCAAGCTGTGCAATTCGTAAAGCACGCCCGTCGCGTAAGGACAGGACTTAGGCGCAGCACATTGTGTGTAGATGAAACTTAACACCGTGACGCGACCTCGGGTCAGATCGCTCAGGTTCATTGCTACTCCATTCGAATCAAGGATCGCGCCGTCCGGTGCAACCTTCACCACCGGAAGAGTGTAACTCCCCGGCACAGGTGGATCATAATCGAAATCGCTGCTGGCTGCCGCCGATGCCGCGAACCCGCAGATAATCGCCAGTGCCGCCGTCCGACCTCGCCTTAAAATGGAATTCATAATGTTGACCTAACGGGTGGCCGCCACCGTGCGATTCGCTCCTAACTTCGTTGATCCAAAAAGCATATGATGAGGGCGGCCCAGTTTCAGCGCCGTGAAGTTGAGATCGAATCGTGGCTTCAACTCCCTGCCGTCCCATGTGTATCCGCGCAGAAATTGCTCGTTGTCGGCGCCTGATTTGTCCCATCGCGCCAGCAGCGAACTCGTGAAATAGAGCCGTTTTCCATCCCAGCTTTCCGACACCATGTTCACCTGCCGTCCGATCTGTTGTTCGTGAATCTGTTTTGGTTGCTCTGGATCCGAGACGTCGAACACACGGCACTTGCCGTCACCGAAACAATCGACAAACAGCGTCTTGTCATCCGCGCTCAGGCTGATGTCGACTGGCAAAACCCCACCCTTCACATCACTGATCGGCGCGACCTCCTTGGCCTGCCATTCGCCGCGATCGTCCTGATAGACCAGCCAAAGCTTCGATGTTAGCGCCGTCGCCGTAAAAGCGTAGTTGTGTTTGTCGCCCCAAGCCCAACGGATTTCGAGCGGGGCACCCGGCACCGAGAAAATCTTCTTCGGCTGACGCGTGTGGAAGTCCCACATCACCATGGTTTGGCCGAAATGCTTCATTGCCTCCGGGTCCGCGGTCAATTTGCCAAAATTCATCATGTAATTGTCCCAACCGGTGAACGATGACGTGAGCAGCGCGTTTTTTCTGGGCAAAACGCGCGCGTCGTAACCGTAGCCATCGGCCAGATTCGCGTCCGCCGCGCCGCGTCCCTCTTCCTTGGTCGGCAACCAGTTCGTCGTGATGTAGGTGCCATCGTTACCGTATTCGACCAGCGCGGTCCGGCCGCCGTGATCCCGCGCATTCGAGAGACATGGAATAAGAACGCGTCCGGGCAACGCATACGCGCCATGGGGTCCGATCGCGCCCCCAGTCGCTTCGGCGAAGTTGTCGATCGTCTTGATCTTCCGCGGTTTCGCCGGATCGGTGTAAACATCGAAAATGAAGAGACGGCTGTTCTCGAGGCCAGCCAGCCAAAGTTGACGCCGGTCATCGGTAAACCCGCCATGGTGCGCTTCGTTTCGACCGCCAACGGAAACGCTGTTGATCACCTTGCCGTATTTGGGCGAGCCGGGTTTCACATCAACGGTCACCAATTTATCCGAACCATCGCCCAGGCCTTCGACGCCTAACGTCCAAACATAAACGAATTCTTCCTGGCCCTCGATGCGGGCGAGATAAGGTGACGAGCAGGTTTCATCGGCGCGAGTCGGAGCCAGCCCGCAAATCAAGGCAACGGTCAGCGCGGCGGCGAACAGATAACGTGGAAAAATAGCGGCGTGTCGTGACGACCTAACTTTTGTTTTCATGGCATAGGAGTTTGGTTGGTTTGGACAGTGGTCAGTGCACATGCCCTTGGGGCAACTCTGCCCCTGCCTCCTCTCCCAGTCTCGCCGGCCGCTGCTTACGGGATTTCTTAAAACGTTTTGACCCCGGTATAAACGGCGGCTTCTCGTTCGACAAACCTTTTCTGATCGAGCCCGTGCCCTCCAACGGCGCCTCAAATTTCAACTCGCGAGATGGTTTTCCCACCGCGGCCGGCAACCCATCACTGATTTGCCGCGCCAGTTTCTTCTTTCTACCGGCTCCTTTCTAATTTCTACTTGGTGATGCTCAAAACCGACGATCGCAGCTTCCTCGGACATCCACGCGGGCTCGGCTACATCGCTTTTGCCGAAGCCTGGGAGCGCTTTTCCTACTATGGGATGCAGACACTGCTCGTTCTCTACATGACCCATCGATTGCTACTTCCAGGCCACGTCGAGCACGTGGCTGGGTTTGGCGCATTCCGCGATTTGCTCGAGACAATCTACCGGGGCCATTTGGACGTCCAGCCACTCGCGTCCGCAATATTCGGACTTTACACCGGGTTCGTTTACGTCACTCCGATTGCCGGAGGCTTGCTCGCAGACCGCTTTTTGGGCCGCACAAGCACCATCACAATAGGCGCACTCCTCATGTCGGCCGGCCATTTTCTGATGGCGTTCGACTTTAGCTTCCTTCTTGCCCTGATCTGTCTGTTAACTGGAGTGGGTTGTTTTAAGGGCAACCTCGCCAGCCAGGTTGGCGCGCTTTACCCGACCGGTGATAATCGGCGGGCAGATGCTTTTCAGATTTACTACCTGTTCATCAACGGCGGCGTTATCATCTCGCCGCTCATTACCGGAACACTGGGCGAGAAGGTCGGCTGGCATTGGGGATTCGGCGCCGCCGGGATCGGCATGTTGATCGGCCTCGTGATTTACCTCGCTGGACGAAAATATCTCCCGCCCGATTCGCCTGTAGTTGAACAGAAAAAAAAGCACACCGCGAAAACTCCGCTCACGCATCGCGAGAAAATGGCCATCATCGCGCTGCTCGTGCTGTTGCCCGTCCTGACGATTGCGGTCATTGGCAATCAGCAAATCTTTAATGCCTATCTCGTTTGGGCAGAGAGCCACGCCAAGCTGCCTGTCCTGCCGATTCTCGGATACCAAATGCCGACTACGTGGCTGATCACGCTCGACGCAATTTTGTCGGTGAGTTGCCTTGCCGGAGCTGTCATATTTTGGCGGCTCTGGTCGAAAAAGCATCCCGAGCCCACTGAGATCAATAAAATCAGCATCGGCAGCTTTGTCGCTGTAACCGGTTTTCTGTCTTTGGCTGCCGGGACGGCGCTAGCAGCGACGGCCGGCGGCAAAGTTTCGTTCGGCTGGCTGATCATGTTTCATTTGCTCAACAGCATCGGGTTCGCGAATATTTTCCCGGTCTCGCTCGCTTTATATGCCCGGGCAGCGCCTGCGGCATTGTCCGGCACCATCATCGGTATTTATTATCTTGCCTTCTTTGCCGCGAACAATCTTGTCGGCTGGATCGGTGGTTTTCTCGACAAAATGTCCGCAACACACTTCTGGTTCCTGCACTCCGCCCTATGCGGAATCGCCGGCATTATCTTCCTGGTCGCCGGGCGCCTCTTCGGTCACCTCCTCGCGCCGGGCGAAAACAGCGAAATTAAAAAGTAGAAGCCATGCGATTCGTCCGGTTGACTCATCCAGTCATCTTCTTAACGATTGCGGTCGCGTCTTTGCGGGCGGAATCGGAAATCGTCGTCGCCATTCGCTATCTGCAGGCACAGGGGACGAGCCATTCGCATCTTTATCTCTATCGCGATGACGGAAAACTTTTACGCCAGCTCACGAAGGATAACTCCGGGCAGGACGTCGCCCCGATTTTTTCTCCGGACGGAGCCGCCATTATCTTCACCCGCGAAATGCCCAGCAACGTTCGAGAATTTTGGAGTATCGAACCGCGCGGCACCGGTCTGAAGAAATTGAACGCCGCACCCGAGTGGTACGAACAGGCCCAAAGTTCCCCCTATTTCACGGACGCTCAGCCCGAAGATTCTCTTCCGCCCAGCCCCAGCTCTTCCGCTGCGCCCAGCCCGACACCACCGCCGAATTATCAGGCGCCGGACGGTTCGGTCGAATTGGTTCTGCGGGAAGATCCTAAGGACGAAGAGGATGAGGTCAATGGTCCTGGCCACGGAAAGCATTTTCTCCTGCGCGATCTGAAGACCGGTACGGAAACGGAGTTCGGGAAAATCCCCGATTTCTACGGCGTATTCGAAATCCTGCACGAAAACCAAACTCACGATCGACGTTTTCTTTTCGAGGAGACACTGCATCTGGCCTTTTTCGCGCTCCATTTGAACAGCACGGACGGTAACACATCGTTCGCGCTCGATCTCAGCGGTCCTCGCTTCGTCAGGTTATCGCCCAACTGGGCCACGCCAATTCCGCTGCCAGGCGAATCGGGCTTCCTCACTTTTACCGAGAATCGTTACGTCCCCATTGCCGGAAGCACGAAGACCGCGAATTGCTCTTACACGGAACACTGGGACGCGAAGTTGAACCGCGTCCGTTACGCCCGCGAAAAAGCTGCCGCTCTCTGCTACGGCGCATCAATGTATCGAGCCGCCGGTACACCATCGACGATCACCATCCGCAGGAGCAGTCAGTAATTGGGTGCCAGCGATCGCCGCCTGTTCGCGCCCCTCATTGGCTGCTCCCCGGTGCCCGAACAACTGACAATTCATGAAAACGCAACGTGACAAGCTGCGCGGGAAGTCGTGTAATCGCCCGAGAGGTGGCTGCCGGAAGCTTCTCAGGACAGGATTTTGACCATGCCATACGTGACCGTTGGGGAGTAACACAATGATACTGCACATTTACACCATCATTCATGTGCTCATCAGCCTTGCCGGAATTTTCACCGGATTCGTCGTCCTGCTCGGAATGCTCGGCGGCAAACGTCTCGACTGTTGGACGAAATGGTTTCTGATCACAACGGTCGCGACGACTGTGACTGGCTTCTTCTTTCCTTTTCATGGATTTACGCCAGCGATTGGGGTCGGCATCCTATCGATGATCGTTCTGGGCGTTGCCCTTTATGCGCGCTACTCAAAGCGCCTTTCCGGCGCCTGGCGCTGGATCTACGTCGTGACCGCTTCGGTTGCGCTTTATTTCAACTTCTTTGTCCTGATTGTGCAGTCGTTCCAAAAGATTCCGGCCTTGAAAGCAATCGCCCCGACCCAGACCGAGCCGCCCTTTCAATTCGCGCAACTTGCCGCGTTAGGGCTTTTCGTCGTTCTTACGATCGTCGCCATAATCAAATTCCGCCCCGAAACAATCCTTACTCCGAAAATAACGGGCCGATAGCAAAGGGTAGAGTCCAATCCGGACGCGTGATCCGGTCGATGACAGCTGCGGGATCGCCGATTGTGACTTCGCTCGTTGCGCGAGACATCCTTCGACGGCGCGCTCGGAGAGCGCGCCCTACCTGACGCTTCAACGTTCCGACCACTCAATACGATTCAGCTGTCGGTCGCTTCTACTTTCTATTTTCTGCTTTGCCTTGGGGGTAATGCAGGCGGAGTAGTTGCGGCTTATCGCCAAGCGTAACGATAAAGAACTCGGTGTAATCGTCCTCGGAAATGTTGACCGCCGCGTCGATTCCGAGCGCCTTCACCAGGTCTGGAATTGTATTGCCGTGACCTACAACAAGGGCGTTGCCGTTAAGTTCGTGCAACTTCGAGACAAGCGTCGCGACCTCCTTTGCCGGCACGACGGTCGGTGTAATGCCGATAGATTTCGCCGTCGGCGCCGCGGTTTCCTGCGTTCGTTTAAATTCGGTGGTGAAGATGGCCGTGATTCCTGAGTCCTTCAACATGCTTGCCAGCGAATCGGCACGAAATTGGCCGGCCGGAGACAATTCGGGATCGTTACCGCCGTTGCTTGCCTTTTCTGCGTGACGAACGATGACCACGATCGGCTGTGCGGACGCGACTGAGGCGCAGGCCAGAAGAAAGAAAAACGGAACAAAACGTTTCATCCCCAGACATTAGCAGAAAAGCCATCCATGTGGATTACTCACTTCGTACCTTGGCGCAGAAGATCTTCGCACATCTACTGATGAATAACGCGTTGACGTTCAGGATTTTCACATCTTAAAGTGCGCCATCATGAGATGCTTCGTTCGCCTTCTTCTTTGTCTATCACTCGCCTGTTTCGCGATCGCTCCCGCCATAACCCCGATGCGGGCGTCGGCCAGCGCCGCCAAAACGGCTCCGAAAAAGCCTTCCGGCAAAAAGGCGAATGCCAAGACTCTTCTGGCCGACGCGGAGAAATCTCTCGCCGCCATGATTAAGGATGCCCGGGCCGATAAGGGGCTTGATCCGAAAACACCGAAGAATAAGCCGTTTTGGAAATCAACTCACCTTATTGCCAAAAACGTGAAGACCGCCCGAAAAGGGTTCGCGGCCAAGAGCAACGATTTTTTCAAAGGCATCGCCGACGCCCGCGAAGCTGAGGAACAAATGAAAGTGGATTGGCAGCTGACCGATTCGAAAAACAAGGGGGTGATCGACAATGGAAAGAAACTCGGCCATTCGCTCGCGCTCCTGCGCACTAACTTCTCCAAAGAAGCTGCAAGAAAGAGCAAGGGTGGCGCATTGACGGCGCAGGAAAAGGAACACTTCAGTCAAATCAAAGCTCAGCAAACGCAGCTGGTCGCGAAACTTAAGAAGCTGGAAAAGGAAGCGAAGAAGGATAAGGCGCTCGAGAAAGGCCTGCACGAAATCCAGAAACAGGCCAGCCACATTCTCAAAGAGCCGGACACAGTGAACGCTTACATTGCCACGCTCTACCTGCTGGATGTTCAAATCGGCCTTCTTCGCGGCTACGAATATTACGTCGATAAGAGTTGGAAGGCTGACTACCTCGTACTCGTAAACCTCGAGACAACCTACGAAACCAACTACAACGAATGGGAAAGTTCCATGTCCTACGAATGGAGCGCGGCCGATACGAGCGTCGATATCTACGAGGGTGAGGATGTCGATGTTTCCGAGTCCCTGACCGATGAGGAAATCAATAGTGAGGCAGACTACGCCAACAACGAGTCCTTCGATATGTCGGAGGCGGAGGAAGATGAAGTAGCTGCTGAAGAAGACACGGATGCCGATGTCGATTCAGACGGCGACGACAGCATGGACGATGCATCCGATGACGAGGGCGAGGATATGAGCGACGATGAAGGCGGTGGCACCGATGAGGGCGGTGGTGATGACGAGGGGGGCGGCGATGACAGTGGTGGCGACGATGGCGGCGAGTAAAAGATACCAGCCATAAGGCAATTGCTTGCTCGCCGATACGCTCCCTGAATTGACGGAACTATGTCGTGTTCCGAGAAGCAACGTCGTGAAGGTCGCCCGCCTTTTTAGTTTTACTGTCTTCGGCGAGCGGCAGAAATTCCTCGCGTGCGATCTTCCCGTCTTTCACGGTATAAACTCCCACCTCGGACATTTGGAATCGCTTCTTCGAATCCTTGTCCGTTACATCGACGTCGTATTGCACGACGAACCGGTCGTGCGCGACGAACGGCCCGCTCACTTTGAAGCTGTGCACTTCCATCGTGTTTATCCACCAATCCACCTTCTTGTGCACTCCATCGATTCCGTGCGTTTCCGGCGAACTGCCATCCATGGACTGCGCCTCCACGCTCACGATATCCTTCGCGTAGAGCGTATCGACCGCTTCCTTCCACGCTTGCTTGCGGCATAACCCCACCACTTTTTGTGCAACTTGTTCTGTCGTCATTTCTTTTTTCCTCTGTTTTCGGTTCGATCGTTGTTAGCTGAATAATTTCTCCAGTTTGTCGAGCGCGCTGTTCCAGCCCCGCGTGTGACCGTCGCGTGACTTTTCGTTTGGTAATTGCTCGTGGGTCAAGCGGAGCTCGGTGCCGCCCGGACAATCGGATAAATCGACCGTCACGACACTGGTATGATTTTCCCAAACCTCGTCGTCATCCCAGCGCCAGGTGAAAACGACCCTCTTGCCCGGTTGCAGTTCGCGATACTCGCCCAGCATGGTCATTTTGTCGCCGTCCGGATCGGTCAGATGCCACCGAAATTCCCCGCCCGGCCGCGCGTCGATGATCAGGTCGTTCGTCTGAACGTTCTCCGGACCGAACCATTGTTTCATTTGCACCGGATCCGTCCACGCGGCATAGACGCGATCCCGGGGCGCCTTGATGACACGTTTAATTTTGAGTGATCGTTTTTCTGCTGGCTTCGTGACCATAATGTCTTTCGATTAGGTTTGTCCGCGGTTCGTTCAGTTGTTTGTTAGATATTCAGTGAGCTGATCGAAAGTGCCGGTCCAGCCCTGTCGCATTCCGTCATGTGCCCCGTCAAAGGTTATGCGCTCCTCTGGGGTGGCGTTGAGCGGCCTCCATCGTAGCGTCACCGTGGTCTTCCCGTTTTCTTCCGTGAACGCCGTGTCCGTCAGCATCTCCAAAGGCCAGGCCGGACTGAGCGGGTGCCGGGTCAGATTCCCTTTTTCGTCGGAGAACGAATTAACCAGGACGATTCGTTCTATTGGGACAATCTCCCGATAGACAAACTTACCCCACATCTCTTTGCCATCGGGCGAGCGCAAACAATAATGAAGCGTGCCGCCCGGACGAAAATCCAATTTGGCGACGGGCATCGTGAATCCTTTGGGACCAAACCATTGCATCAGGCGCTCACGTTCTGTCCACGCTTTCCACACAAGTTCGCGCGGCGCATCGAAAGTCCGCGATATAACGAACTCTCGATCGGCGGCACGTTTTTCCACGAACTGTTGCAGCTCCGAGGCAATGCTTGCCCAACCAGCCTCGAAATTTTCCCGCGCGAACGACGGAAGTTTCGGAAACGTTTCCAAGCCTTCGTGTGTCAGTTTCAGCCGCGTTTTATCGCCATCTTCTGACAATTCAAACGTGACAAGTGAATCGCCCTGGTACCCGTCATACTTCCAGGTGTAGGCGAGCTTCTCGGGCGGAATCGCTTCGGTCACCTGGCAAAGATGGTGATACGTCATGCCTTCGTGCTCGAACGTAAATTCGAATTTAAAACCAACTTTAGGTTCAAATTCCTTCAGATCGAAATACCAGCACCGCATTTTCTCCACGTCGGTAAGCGCCTCCCAAACACGGCCGACTGGGGCGTTGAAAGTGCGTTCAATAACGACCGCCTCCGCCAGATTATGTTTTGTTGTCATGATTCTATCGTTTTGCGCGGGGCCAGCCGTGATTATTTGGCGCTCGTGTCCGGTTCGATCACGCCGAACACGTTGCCTTCTGGATCCGCAGCGTAAGCGAGCCAGCCGACACCCGGAATCGCCATCTTCGGCACGCAGATTTTTCCACCGCGCTGCTCAAGTTTCTTTATCGTTTGATCAAGCGAAGATACAGCGACCGTGTTTAACGTTCCGGGGCTTTGTCCTTCACGTGGACGTGTCAGCCCCCCGTTGATCCCCGGCTCCTTATCACTTCCGGTGGTCACCAGCCAGTATTCCATCGGCCCGCCATCAAACTTCTGGAACTTCCAACCAAAGACCTCCTCGTAAAAAGGCCGAACCGCTTCCGGATTTGGAGTGTAGATCTCGAAGTGAGTGACGCGTGACATTTTTAGTTCCCTTCTATTTGGCAGTTACCGATTTGTTCCCATTCTTTTCATACTCATCGTGACGCCGAACCCAATCCATCGTCGAGTCGGGGTTCTCGTCGCGGCCTTTTGGCACGAGATCGAGCAAGTTGTAGGTGCCGACCAGAGTGTCGAGCCCGCGCGCGTACGTCGAATAGGTGTGATAGATGTCCCCGTTGTCGTCCCTGTAAAACACGCTCAGGCCGGGCAGCTCGTCGCTCATGAATTCTCCCATGGCGTAGTTGTAGTAAGCCTTGCCCTTCGCCTCTTCCTCCTTGGTGAAGGAAACATGATAATCGAAGTTGAAATCGTTCTCATGGGACGACAACCACTTGAAACGCCAGCCCAGGCGTTTCTTGTATGGCTCGAATTCGGCGAGCGGCGCGCGCGAGACAACCGCAAACGAAACATCGCGATGCGGCAGATGCCAGTTGGCGCCGTCAAAATGATCGGCCAGGTAGGAGCAGCTCTTGCAGCCCTCCTCCCAGCCCGGACCGAACATGAAATGATAGATAATCAATTGACTGCGCCCCTCGAAGAGGTCGGCCAACGTCTCTTTTCCCTGCGGCCCGTGAAAAACATATTCCTTCTCCACCCTGACCCATGGTAAGTCGCGCCGATGCCGGCTCAGTTCGTCGCGTAATCGATTGAACTCCTTCTCGCGCGTGAGCAGATCCTTGCGCGCGACCAGCCACTCATCTTGCGATACGACGTTCATTTTGTTCGTTTCTGTTTTGGGTTTCATCTCGTCCAGTTTCATTTTTTGCTTGCCTGACTTTGTTTATTTCTTTCCTGCGCTGAAATCTATTAAGGGCGAACGCGGTTAGGCCGCCGCTCGACGTCGCGCCGGCCGCGACGATCGCCATATTTGCGATACAGACGGGACACATATGATCAGGTCTTTCCTTTCCTGCCCTCTTCTTTGCTTGTCTTCTCCAAATACTCGGCCAAACGATCGAGCGATCCTTCCCAGAACTTGCGGTACTTCTCCACCCATTGAGCAGCCTCTTTCAGAGGCCTGGCCTCCAGCTGCATTTCATGGATTCGACCATAACGCCGGCGCCGCAGGAGCCCGGCTTTCTCGAGTACGCGGAGATGTTTCGAGATGGCCGGCAACGACATGGCATAGGGCCGCGCCAGATCGGTGACACACCTGTCGCCGCTGGCCAGATGGGCCAGGATGCGCCGCCGGGTCGGATCGGCCAGGGCGGCGAACGTTCGGTCGAGTGTCTTGGGAGTATATTTAACCATCTGGTTAACTATTACCGCCCGAAACTCGCATTGCAAATAAAAAATTTCGCCTCACAGAACAATGGCTTTCCGAAGCGAGTGGCCGGCCCCACTTCTGTCCTTTGTCCCAATCCCCAACCACCGCGCACGGCAAAATTCAACTTGCACTGGCAAAAGTGGCCATTAGGTGTATGCAAACCTGAGCCCTGATCAATTTTCTATGTTTGGATCCAGCACAAAAAACGACCCGCCTGTTCCTCCGACGACGCCAGCCGCGCCCCCGGCCATGACTCAACGACCGGGCGATGTCCCGGCCACGGCGCGAAACGGAGCTTTGCTTTCGAGCGGGGTATCCATCAAAGGCGACGTAAAGTTCGGGAGCGAACTGGTGATCGATGGAGAAGTGGAAGGCAGCATCACATCTACTGGCAAGCTAACCATTGGGACGCACGCGCGTGTGCGTGGTGAGATCAGGGCGGGATTCGTTACAATCCACGGCACGGTAGAGGGCAATGTTTTCGCATCGGAACGATGCGCATTGGACGCCGGTGCCACTTTGCACGGGGACATCGAATCGCCCCGATTGGCCGTCGATGAAAACGCGACGTTTCTCGGCAGCGCGAAGATCTCGAGCAAGCGTAGTTAGCACGGGCCATAGAACACGGCAGCTGGCCTGCTTTTCAAAGCTCCCCTGATCTCGCGAACCTCTTAGCGCCAAGCAGCGTTTCGTGGTATCGTAGGGACATTCCACGCTCCCTGGCGCAGATCTAGCGTCTCTCTCCGGGGGCAAGAGCGGTCTAAGCGACCGCGGAATTGGATTCCTAAGAGATGATCGCTGCGCAACCACTTTCGTTCGGACCTTACTCAGGGGTCCTTCGCGTCCTTTTCCTCACCTCGTTGCTCACCGTCGCTGGCGTCTTTGTCGATCATGCATGTGCCGCGAACGTCCGGCTGACGACCTGGAATCTGGACTGGTTTCCCAACGGTAAACCGAAGGAAATCCCCGCCGCCGAACAGGAGAAGCGCATTCACGCTGTAGCCGATGTGCTCCGGAACCTCGACCCGGACATAATTCTTCTACAGGAAATACGCGATTACGAGACCTGTGTCCGTCTCGCCGAAACGATCAAACCGCACACCTACCAGGTGGCCATTTGTTCTGCGTTCAAAGAGCCGTTCCAGGCCGGCCTCGGCAAACAGCAGGTCGCCATTCTGGCCAAGGAACCGGCCCAGGCTGCCTGGTCCGAGCGATGGAAATCGATGGAGGGCATCGATCCGCCACGAGGATTTGCCTTTGCCTGGTTCAAGATCAAAGGCGCAGATTTCGGCATTTATAGTGTCCATCTGAAAAGCAATCTGATCATGCACGGCGACAAAGGGGTCGAGGCCGCAAAAAACGTTCGGAAACGTGAAGTGGCAGCCCACCAGATTCTGAATCACCTGCGCACCGTTATCGCCAAGGCCATGCCCAAAATTCAGAGCGAGGTCGTCGCCGGAGATTTCAACACCAATGCCGACGAGTTTCCGGCCGATAGCACATTAAAGACACTCGAGGATGCGGGTTTCAGAAGCTGCATGGAGGGGGAAGCTGCGCCGTTGCGCGTGACGCATCCAGGCGGTCACGGATATCCCGATACTACTTTCGATTATGTCTTCGCCAAACACGCGACGATTGGCCCGCCTAACATCACGCACTCGAAGGCGTCAGATCATTATCCTGTGACCTGCGACGTGAACATACCTAACACTCCAGCAAGTCCGGAAGCGATCTCGGCAAAGCCCGCTGCCCCCATGGCAAATAATGGCGCTGCTCTCTCCTCGCCTTCTCCTCCGATGACCGAAACAACCGTGACGATCGTCAAACCGGTAACCATTCAGATTCCGTACGGCCAAAGTGTGCTTCCCGCCGGCATGAAACTCCCAGTCGTTTCACGCGACGCGCAAACTGTGCGAGTGAAATACATGGGCGAGACCAAGGCGATCCCACTTTCATCAACCGATCTGCACTGACCCCGGGACTGCTTTCCTAAGGCGGCGTCTGATATTTAACCGCAGAGGACACAGAAAGCGCAGAGTAACCCTGCTTCGTTTCTTTTCTCTGCGAACTCTGTGATCTCTGCGGTGCAACAGCTATCCAGCAGGAATGTGAAGCTTGAACTTGTGCCAAAGGAACAACACAAGCAGCGCACCGAGAATCGAAACGATAATGCCCGCGGGATGAAATTGCGCGCCTTCCCTCGGACGGGAAAACAGGTGCGTGATCAGCCCGCCCACTACTGAACCGACGAGACCGAGCACGATCGTCCAGAGCATCGTCATGTGCATATGCATGACCGATTTCGCAACGACCCCGGCGATCAAACCAACAAGTATGTA
This sequence comes from Verrucomicrobiota bacterium, assembly GCA_041167085.1. Taxonomy (GTDB): domain Bacteria; phylum Verrucomicrobiota; class Verrucomicrobiia; order Chthoniobacterales; family UBA10450; genus DATFCK01. The sequence goes on along the minus strand of JBEEGV010000047.1, from coordinate 22,395 downwards.
CCAAATCAGATGAAGCATGGGTTCCTCCTTGGAATCTGCACCGACAACGAAGGCATATCACGACGCCGGGTTAAGAAGCGACTGAAAAATCGTGGCAGCGCCTGTCATTTAACCGCAGAGGACACAGAGAGCGCAGAGTAACTCTGCTTCGTTTCTTTTCTCTGCGATCTCTGCGGTGCAAAATCGACAAACTTCGTTCAGCGCAAAGGCTTCTCGCAAGAGTTGACGATGTAGGTCGTCGCCCTACATCGGTTAGGGCGATGATTGTTGACTTCGGCGCAGGCTTTCGTTGCAATCGACGGATTCAGCAGACCATCCACAGTAGGCTGGCGTCAGGTTTTCCCCGCCGCCTTCGGTTACGCTCATGCAACGCATTCCTGTTTTCGCTGGTATTACTTATCTGCCTGCGAACGAGCCAGGGCGGCGGCATTATAATTCCCGGCGTACCGACTATCTCCATCAGCCGTGGATTGCTTTTCGGCGTTCCGGCAGCGCTTCCAGGCACATCTGCGAACCAGCCAGGTATCTTCACCTGGCAGGATAACCCGTCCGTCTTCGGCACCCATTGGAGCCCAGGCGAAACAATCACCATACACCTGTTCGGTCCGCTAAATACACTTGGCGTTGCGCCGAGCGATCTCATCCTGCCAACGTATCCAACGGGGCCAATGGTGGCAGATGGCGCAGGCAACTTCACCAGGGGGATCATTATCCCGAATGGACAACGGCCGGGAAATTATCTGCTACACGCGATCGGCTCCAACCAGAACCCGACCTCACAGCAGCGCGATGACGCTTCCGTCCACATCAACATATGCCCGCAGACCGTCCCATTCGGCGAAATTCAGTGGGCGAAATCACGCGGCGGCAGGGACGGGCAGCTGGGTGATCTATCTCCTGAACGTATCGATCCGGAATGGATGTCAGCGTGGAGTGAGACGCCCGTCGTTCTTTACGCCACGATCTCCGAGCCAGGCATTATTCCGAGCGACCAGCCGGCCAATCAACCTTCTTTCATCAGTCATGAGGATACCCCGAACATGCATTACGCTCACGATTGGAACATAGAGCTGCTGCCCGATGCGCCCTACCTCTGGGTGCTCGGAACCGCGAACTTCAATGCCACGTTCGGTCACGCAAACTATGGCCGGCTCGAATGCGAGTGGGAAACACAGAATAATGGTGCTCCATTCGTCGGCAGTTACGGCCACGGAAACATCGGGCTGCCTCTGTGGGCCACCCCGAGTGCGGGCGACCAGATTTACATGGTCGGCCGCTGGGCGCTGGATAATGGACATCCAGACACTGGTGACCGGACCGAACTCCACCCTGTCCGCATGCTCGCAACTACGCGGCAACGGAATATCGCGATTCCTTTTCCTCCGACCGGTTGCATGACCCGCGCCTCGCAAACGGATATTTATGTCAGCGGCCACGGCGGCGGCGCCAACAGATTTATCGATCAGTTGAGTGTGGTCACTAACAACAACGGATTAGGCGGAGGCCGCATTGAGGATGTCCTCGACTCCAGTGCCCAGACGGTGTATTTCGCGTTCGGCCCGGCAAATTCAATTGAAGCAGACCTCCTAACGAGTCTGCTGGGTGGGGACGACGATTTGATCAAGACAATTGCCGGTCCGAGCGCCTTCGGATGGAGCGCAGGTCCGGAAGAACGCCCGGTCAACGACATGGACTATGACTTCGATGTGCTGCTGCCAAGAGCGCCGCCGGGCGCAACCCAGCCACACGTCCAGGTCATCCAGCACGCTGAGCATACCACCGCGGTCAATGAGGTCATCACTTATACAACCCCGGACGAGACGGGCCTGCCCACCATCGCCCATATTCATCTGCCGTATCATGGCGCCGACAGCCGAATCTACGCGCGCACACTGAAGTTTTACTGGGATAAGGTTAATCCGCCGGGAAGACACTTCGTCGTGAAGATGAACAACATCACATTCTTTCTGCCGCCAAGGATGAGCGGGAAAACGTACATGTGGGCGGAAATCTGCGGCCAATGGGTTTTTTTGACGGAGCAGGATCAAGCCGGTTTTTTGCACGCCAAGGACACGCTGACTGGCGACCTTCAAAATTTGCCTCCATTCGACGTATATGTCGATCCCGGGCAAAGGCTGCGGGTATTCACTCAGGGCTACGACCAGGAGGAGTTCGACTCTCTCTTCGGCGTGGATGTCGGCAAGACCGCCTATCAAGCAGCGGCCGACCTCGCCAACGCCACCATCGCGGCCAAAATCAAGAACCCGTTGGATTCGGAAGACGGTGAAAATGAAGACCTCGGCGGAGCCATTTTCCAAGGACCGCCGTTCCCGCTCGTGCAGGGTGCCAACGGCATTCTCGGCCACCACCAGGTGTCCGCCGGATTATTCTATATGGATTTTACCATCAGTTACGTCCCGGCTGCGCACATCGATGTGCCTGATACGGTGGACTTCGGCGGGGTACCCATCGGCTTCAGCCAGGATCGTGTCATCCGAATCGCCAACGCCGCCGTTGGTCTTAATAATAATGAAGAGGGCATCAACGCCGGCGTGGATACGCTGCAAATTAATCCCCTCTCGGTCTCCGGCGCGGGCTACTCATTGGTTCCGTCGACAACTCTAACCTCATTCGGCGTCGACGCCGGGCAATATCACGATATCACTGTGCGCTTCGCGCCCACCAGTGCCAATCAGGGCACAGGCACGCTCACCCTTCACAGTAACGACTCCTGCCAGCCGACACGCACCGTCTCGTTGAACGCCACGGTACCGTCGCCGCAAATCACTGCCTCTTCGGAAAGCACTGTCTTTCCGCCAACGGTGGTTGGTTGTATCGAAAGCAAGACCGTAACGGTCTCTAATACCGGCGCTGCTGCATTGATAGTCAGCCCATCGGTGTCAGGTGCCGGCTATTCTTTGAGCCCATTCCTCAGCTCTGGGTCGGACGGGATACATCTGGCCCCGGGAGACAGCGCCCAATTGACCGTTAATTTCGCCCCGACGTCCGTTGCGCGCGCGCTGACCGGTACCTTGACGTTGACCAGCAATGATCCGGTGAATCCCATCGATACAATCGACTTCTGCGGTGAAGGCGCGCCGACCGGAATTCGTGTGCTCGTTCTCCAACGAACTGGCATCCCATATCCCACTGTGGATCAAATCATGTTACAGGGTTCGTCCGGAAACGTGACCCTGAAAAAGGTGCCACTAACGGTGGTCAATCCGCCGGGGAGTTGTGAGCCGACTCAATTCCACTACGAAGCGGCGATTCCGGTAAACGATTTCGAGGAAGAGGGCATTCAGAGAAACAAGAAGAAAAACGGACACGGTTACACCCTGCACATCAAAATTAAGAACAAGCATCAGACGATTAATATCAGTCTCGGAAGCTGCGATTTTCAGCAGCTCGTGATCACGATATAATAACGGACAGCTGCCGGTCTGTAACGAGTCGCCTGACATTCAACCGCGGAGAACGCAGAGTGACTCTGCTTCTTTTCTTTTCTTTTCTCTGCGAGCTCTGTGATCTCTGCGGTGCCGGATCAAAACACTTTCTTACCGATCGCCGGCGATCGGAGTTCACGTGCAATCTCCTTCTTCGAAGCTCTTCTGCCCTCTTCCGATGTAACGGTTTAACGATATCTGTTGTCGTCCTGCCGCTCTATTTGCCGATCAGAATAAAGATACCGGCCGCCAGAGCCACAAGATCAACGATGAAAACGGCCGGCCCGAGCGGCAAGCCGAAACCCAAAAGACCGTGCAGGATCAAATATACCGCGAGCAAAAGCATGCCGATGTTTTTGGTGAATTTCATAAGGTCGATGTTGGCGATTGCGACCTCAGCTGACAATCGAGGAATTAAGAGTGACGAGATGCACGGGTCCGAGCCGGACTGGCATGGCCGCGGAGCGATTCGGGAGAGTTCGCAAACAGATCCATATCGTGACAGAATTCCTTACCTCTCGTCCCTGGCCCTTCATCTTCCATCCTCTTCCAATGTAACGATGTAACAGTTTAACGATTTAACGGCATCTGCGCCCCGCCTTCTTTCTTTTGATCGCGCCTTTCCGCGCGTAAAGTAATCTAGATGACATCGGACCAACAGGACGACGAACAATTCTACCGCGATACGGAAAGCATCGCCTTTCCGAGACTGGACGACCGCCAGCTTTCTCTGCTCGAGCCACTCGGGAAGCGACGCGTCCTGAAGCGTGGCGATCTGATTTTCAAGGCCGGCCAGCGCGATATGGGCCTGACGATCGTCTTGCGCGGCGAGGTTGAAGTTTTCGACCGGCACGATGACACGGAGCAGATTCTCGCCACCGCACACGAGCGTGATTTCATTGGCGACGTCGCGATGTTGCAAGGCACATCCGCCTTAGCGAGCTCTCGCGTGGCTTCGCCGGAAGCGGAAATTCTCGAAGTGCCGGCGGCGGAGCTGCGCCGGGCACTCGCCGAAATTCCGGGCGTGAGCACCACCATTGTAAGCGCACTCATTATGCGGCGCCGTCGCCTCCGGCGGGATCGGGAATTTGCCGGGTTTCGCGTTCTCACGGCACGGGGCGATCGCGAAGGACGTCAACTCGATGATTTCCTGGATAAAAATCACATCCCGCATCGGCTCATCGAATTTGAAAGCGAGCAGGGACAGGCCCTAAGCACACGTCTGCACCTGAAAACGCGCGATTTGCCCGCGCTGATTACGGCGACGGGCGCTCCCCTGCGTCGGCCCTCATTGCGCGAAGTGGCGAAAGAGGCCGGTCTGCTTCGTCCCCTCGCGCTCGAGAATGAAACGGAGATTGTGTCGGACCTGACGATTGTTGGCGCAGGTCCGGCCGGCCTTGCCGCAGCGGTTTACGCCGCCTCCGAAGGATTAAAAACAGTCGTGTTAGAAAGTTACGCCCCGGGCGGCCAAGCCGGTTCCTCCTCTTTGATCGAAAACTTTTTTGGGTTCCCTACCGGCATAAATGGCGGTGATTTAACCTGGCTGGCCCAGCTGCAAGCCTATCGATTCGGTGCGAAGTTTTCTACGCCGTCGCAAGCGCTTTCGCTTCATTATGGCGACGGCAACGACGAATACCGCGCTTGTCTTCAGATCGAAGGTTGTGGCGCCGTGCTCCGCGCGAAAAGCGTTTTGATTGCTACGGGCGCGGACTACCGGCGACTAGATGCGGAGGGGCGCGAACAATTTGAGGGTATCGGCGTATATTACGCTGCCACCGCATTGGAAGGTCAGATTTGCCGTAATGAAACCGTCATCGTTGCGGGTAGCGGCAATTCGGCAGGCCAGGCTGCGATGTTCCTTTCCGATGGCGCCGCCAAAGTATTGCTCGTGATTCGCGGTGACGATCTTTCAAAGATGTCGAGCTATCTTTCACGGCGGGTGAAAGCGCAAAAGAATATTGAGACTCTCTTTCACACTCAAATTCGGAAATTGTTTGGGAATAAAATGCTCGAAGAGGTCGAGCTGGAAAATACGAAAACGGGCGAGCGGCGCAGAGTTCGAACGCCGGCGGTTTTTTCCATGATCGGCGCCAACCCGTGCACCGAATGGCTGCCCGTTGAAATCAAGCGCGACGAAAAAGGATTCATCAAAACGGGATCGGACGTGACGGACGCCCCGGCTTGGAAAGAGAACAAACGCCAACCGAGCCCGCTCGAGACCAGCCTTCCCAACATTTTTGCAGCAGGCGATGTCCGTTCCGGTTCGGTGAAACGTTGTGCCGCTGCCGTCGGCGAAGGCGGCATGGCCATCGCGGGCGTGCAAATGGCGCTCGCCGCTTTGGCCGATCGCAATTAAAGGTTGGACTCGTCCCGGGCGAGCGCGCCGGCGGCCAATCTGACGTGCGGTTGAGTGCCCGGTGAATGGCAAAAAAGGCTCGCGACCTGCTTCGACGATTGAATTAGTCATGCAAGGACTAGCGGTTAAGCAATTCATGAACTTGGCTCAACTCAGACTGGAAATCTGTGAGCAAAGCTGGCCATTAGAAAAACCCTTTCGTATCGCTCGAGGCGTGCGGACCGAAGCGCGTGTGCTTGTCGTAACCGCGAGCAACGGAGCCCACACCGGTCGCGGTGAAGCGGTTCCATCTGCGCGTTACGGGCAAACCATCTCGTCGACCATTGCGCAACTGGAAGAATTCCGTGGCCACTGGGGAGCCGGTGTCGATCGGCAACGGATTCAAGAGCTACTACCGCCCGGTGCGGCCCGGAATGCGTTGGACTGCGCGCTCTGGGATCTCGAAGCAAAGATGTCGGGTAAACGCGTGTGGGAACTGCTCAATGTCCCGGTCACCGATGCGATTGAAACGGCGTTTACGATCGGTCTGGATACGCCTGAGAAAATGGCCGCTTCTGCCAGTGCCAATACCGGAATGCCGATCCTGAAATTGAAACTCGGCGGCGACGATCTCGACCTTGCGCGGGTTGAATTAGTTAGAAAAGAGGCGCCGGCAGCGCGTCTGCTCATTGACGCCAACGAATCCTGGTCGCCTTCCCACTATCGCAACATTGTTTCGGCATTGCGCGAGCTGCGGGTTGAACTTATCGAACAACCGTTTCCGGCGGATACCGATGAAGTCCTTGAAACCTTGGATCATCCCGTTCCGGTATGCGCCGATGAAAGTTGTCATACCACGGCCGATTTACCCCGGCTCGTTAACCGCTACGAAGCGATCAACGTGAAGCTGGATAAAACGGGCGGCCTGACCGAAGCCTTGTTATTGTCAGAACGTGCGCGCGAGAGCGGCTTCAAGATATTGGTAGGCTGCATGGTTTGCACCTCGTTGGGAATCGCACCCGCCCGCCTTCTCACCGGTGTGGCGGATTACGTGGACCTAGATGGCCCATTACTGCTGGCCGGCGATCGCCCTCACGGATTGGCCTACACGAATGGGCAGATTGGGCTTCCTCCGCGGGAATTGTGGGGTTAGCGGTTCCGATCTTCTTCTCAACTCTCAACTTCCCTTCGATCGGCCTGCCATCACGAGAGCTCTGGGGCTAAAGAAACTTCACTAGCGCGTCCGTTGTTTCTCTCGGCCGCTCCTCCAGGATCCAATGTCCCGTGTCCTTCAATACAACCACCTTGACATCGGTCGCGACCAGTTTCATTTGCGCGGCGAGTTCGTTTCCCAATGATTTGTCTCCGCCGATTGAGAGCACCGGCATCGTCAATTTGGTATGCGACAGTTGCGCAAAGTCTTTCGCGAGCTGCGGCCATGACGCAAAATAGGCCCACGCTGCCCGCATTCGCCCCGGCTTCGAATACGCCTCGGTGTAAGCCTGCCGCTCCGGTTCCGGAATCGATCGTGTTTTGTCGGCGGCGAAAACATTCCAGAAATATTCGAAGTAAATGCGCTCCCGTCCCTTCACCAGCGCTTCTGGGTACTCGCCGTTAAAACGAAAATGCCAGACGTTGGCGCGTTGTAGATCGCTTCCCAGCCGGGAACGCCGGGAAGAAACGCATCCATCACAACGAGCTTCTCCGTTTCGACGGGGAACTGCGTCGCATACGCGTACGCCACCATCAGACCAATATCGTGCCCGACGACTCTGGCTTTCTCGACGCCGAGCGAGCGGACAAGTGCATGAATCCGATTCGCGGACGTTAGCATGTCGATCTTATCCGTTGGAATCGACGAGTCGCCGATTCCCGGGAGGTCCGGCGCGATCACGGTAAACTTTTCCGCCAGCAACGGAATCAGCGGTCGCCACATTCGCGACGTCTCGGCGTATCCGTGCAACAGGATCACCGCAGGCCCGTGACCGGCCGTCAGGTAATGCAATTCTACATTGTCGATCTTCGCCGTACGCGAATCGATCTGCGGTTCGGCGTAAACCGAGCCAAAGGAAATGAGAACGGCAATCAAGCAAGTGATCGTGCGCATGCGTCCAAGTCTGGCAGCTCTAAATCAGATTCCGAGCTTTTGCTTCGGGTTCCCGTTGAGGAGCGATGCTACCAGTGGTCTTCGATCAAACAACTTTTCGTCGTGAAAAGTCAGCAAGCGATTGCGTGACGGCGACAGACGCCGGAGAGCAGATCCCAAAGCGCATTTAGTATACGCTCCACCGAGGTTTGAACTGAGGACAGATTTCCTTCTGTCACGTACTCCTCCAGCATCGCACGCTCAGCAGCCGAGTGTTCACGATCGGCCTCCACATGCACGCTGAAGTATTCGTAACCTTTCGAATCGTTAAAGCCGTAGTGTTTCTTTAACCCGTCGATCTTCGACTCCGAGACGCTCGGAATTTGGCTCTCATACGCATAAAGCGCTGCGAGACCGTCCGCGGTCGCGCTCTTTCCACAAACGTCACGAAATGTATCGATCAAAACCGCTGTCTCCGGCTGCCGCTCTGTCGCCCGTACTTGATCGCGCGAAAGGCCAAGCGACTCCGCAAACTGCAACCAAAGCTCAGGATGATTCGGTTCCCCCGCTTCTTCGTCGATGAGGTTCGAAAGAATCTGCTTCCGCGCGACCTGATCTTCGCACGTCGAGTGCACCGCTGAGAGATAAGTTGAGAACGCTGCGACGTGATGATAATATTGCTGCGCATAATCCGCGAGGGCCTCTTTCGTTAACTCCCCCCGCGCCCACGCAAGGTAAAACGGGTGGGTCAGAAGATGTTTCTTTGCGATTTGGCGATCAATTAGAGCCAGATAGTCATTCATAAGTTTTGGACGTTATAATGGACAAGCTGCCTGAGTCGGCATCGTTGTGAAGCAAATTCGCACTGGTTGAGTGCATTCCAAGTCGATTCGCTTTCGCCCTTCTGCCTACTCAATTGTCCGGCCTCGATCGCGCAGCGAAGAGTCTCCACTCGCCGGGAATGCCCTTCAGCTCATGGATTCCACGATCGTCAAAATCGATTCCCGAGCCCGAAACGAGGTCCTTCACTGTCCTGGAGGCCAGCACGCAACCCGGCTCGGCTTTCGCCATGATGCGTGCACCGGTATGGACCGCGATGCCGCCGACATTGTCGCCCATCAACTCGCATTCACCCGTATGCACTCCCGCCCGGACTTCAATACCGAGTTGCCTAACCGCGAGCACAATGGCAAGCGCACAGCGAACCGCCCGCGCCGGGCCATCGAACGTCGCGAGAAAGCCGTCGCCGGTGGTATTGGTTTCCTTGCCGCGGAAGCGTGCCAATTCCTTCCGCACAATGGCGTAGTAGGAGTTCAAGAGATTGCGCCATGCCGTGTCGCCCAGCGCCGCCGCACGCTCGGTCGAGGAAGCAATGTCGAGAAACAGCACAGTGGCCAAAATCCGGTCGTAGGATTCGATCGGTCGTTCTCCGGTGATGAACTCCTGAATGTCCGACAGCACCGTCTCCATATCATCGAGCATCATCGAGTGGCTGTTACCCGGATATTCCTTGAACTTCGCGCCCGGAATCCGCGACGCCATGTCGCGCGCAGCTTCCACGCGGGCACACGGATCACCCGTGCGATTCATCACCAAAGTCGGCGCCTGAATGGAAGGAAGAATTGGGCGGGTATCGATTTGACCATTCATCAGTTCGTAGGCACGGACGGCCGAAGGGCCCGCCGCCGCGCGCATGTAGCGACTATAGAATTCGATGTAGGCCGGATCCGCATCTTTACCCACGCCGGCGCCCGGTCCGGTTATGTATTCAATAGAAGGCCAATCGTCCTGAATCATTGAGATCATTTGATCGTGCTCTTCCCGCGTCTGACCCCAAGGATGATCAGGCGAGGCAATCCAGCGAGCCTGCGCACCCCAGACTAGAAGCGAACTCACCCTTTGCGGATAGGTGGCGGCAAAAAGACACGCCATCGAGCCGCCCTCAGAAACGCCGAAAATGTTGGCGCGCTCGATGCCGACGTCATCCATCACGGCGCGAATGTCATCGGTGCGTTCCTCGAGGGTCGCCATTTTCACGGGGCGATCGGAGAGGCCGGTACCGCGTTTGTCGAAGCGAATCAGGCGACAAAATTTACTGAACCGCTCAAAGAAAAGAGCGCGCTGCGTGAACTCCCAATCCAAGTCCAGATGCGACATCGTCCCCGGCGCCCACACGACATCGAAGGGTCCATCACCGGTAATTTGATAGGCGATGCGGACGTCACCGCTGCGCGCGTACTTCGTTTTCGGCAACACCAACCTAGCAAAGAGATTGTATCGTTCTTTGGCAAATCTGAACTGCAAGAATTCGACGCGTGCCCCCACTGTTCCGGACGCCCCGGGAATGCGTCCCTACCTGTTCGTGCTCGTAATCGTAATCATAATCGATCCGAATTGTAGGCCGTCTCTGTGAGACGGCGGCTAACTTCAGAAATGCTGTGAGCTGGGCAGCCGCTAGCGTGCTTGGTTTATCTCCCGGGAGGCACAAATGCGATGCACTCAACTTCGACGCGCGCGCCAAATGCCAGTCCGGTCACACCGAGAGCGCTGCGGGCGGGAGGGTTCGTCTTGAAATACTCACGGTAGATTTCATTAAAGGCGGGCCACTCTTTGATGTCCGCCAGGAAAACCGTGCATTTGACGACGTTATTCATGGAGGTGCCGTGTCGCTCTAGAATCCCCTTGATGTTCTCGAGCGCACGACGCGCCTCCGGCCCAATGCCACCGGGCGTCAGGGTCAAACTGCCAGGGACAGACCCAATCTGACCGGAAACATAGATTGTATCTCCCAGCTTGACGGCCTCGGAGAAGGGCAGCGGGGTGCCCCCTGTTGTTGCAAACGGAAAATAATCCGGACCGGCAGCGCCAGTGGTGGACTTGTTTTCTTGAGCAACAAGCGGAGAAGCGATTGCGAGAGCGATATGTAGGGATACGCAAAGGGTCGATAAGATAGAAGATTGTTTCATCCGCGTACGTGACTACGCCGACAATATCGATCTTTGTCCAGCGTTTAGCTGACGACTGCACCGTTCGGACTAACTTTTTTTAGGACCGGCCCAATTCTGATCTCTGACCTCTTTCTATTTTTGCCTTCCTACTTTCTTTCGCATCGCCCCCTTACGCGCGGCCTCCGCTTTGATTCTTTCGCATGTCCCGTCTCTCAACTCTCAACTTGCAGCACCCCGTGTTACATTCCGACGTATGAAAACGAACCGGCTCGAAGCGTTCAGCGACGGCGTTATCGCTATCCTCATTACCATCATGGTTTTGGAGTTGAAGGCACCGCATGATCCGACACCAGCTTCCCTGCCGAAAATGTGGCCAACCTTTTTTGCCTACGTTCTGAGCTTCATCATCATCGCTATCTACTGGGTCAATCATCATCATCTCGTTCACCTTGTGACCCGGGTCGATTCGGTCATTCTTTGGGCAAACATCAATCTGCTCTTTTGGATCTCGCTCATCCCCTGGGTCACGGTTTATCTCGGCGACAATCACGCGCTGCCATTTCCGGTCGCGCTTTATGCCGCCGTCTCGACTGCGGGCGCCACTTCTTTTTTCCTACTGCGCGCATCGATCGCGCGTCATCATCAGGAACCGGAATTCAAGCGCTTGAACAAACAAATGGCGCGCAAAAATCTCATCGCCATTCTCATCTATATCGCGGCCATCGCCGCGGCGTTCGTCTACACGCCGCTCGCCTTGGTCATGATCGCGCTGCCGGCAACGATGTATTTCCTGCCGAACCGTGCGCTCGAGAAATTTGAGCACCAGGCGTAATCTGTGTCCCCGGGCGCTCGGAATGACCGGAATTAACCACGGAGGTTTCACCGCAGAGAATGCGCGCGAGCGGGAGTCGCGCGGATAGGCGGTAAGGCAGCGAGGTTGCTGGCACGACGGCGGGAGCCCGAGTGACCAACGCAGAGGTCACAGAGACAGAATTACTGTAGCGGAAAGCGGTGTGCCTTTCCACATTGGACGTTGAGCGTTGGACGTTGAACGTTGAATCTTTGCTTCTCATCATATGCCGCGTTGTCCCTGGGCCACTGCTGAACCAAACATCACCTACCACGATCAGGAATGGGGAGTGCCGGTTCATGACGATCGAAAACTTTTTGAGTTTCTGATCCTCGAGGGCGCGCAGGCTGGGCTGAGCTGGACGACGATTCTCAAGAAACGGGAGAACTATCGCAAAGCGCTCGACCGATTTTCCCCCGAAAAGATCGCGCGCTACGGCGCACGCGAGGTGAAACGGCTGCTGGGCGACGCCGGGATCGTCCGGAACCGGTTGAAGATTGCGGCGACGATCCAGAATGCGAAGGCGTTTCTCGCCGTCCGGAAAGAATTCGGCAGTTTCGACAAATACCTCTGGACCTTTGTCGGCGGCCAACCGAAACAAAATCGCTGGCGGAAGATGTCTCAGGTGCCGGCGCGCACAACCGAATCCGATAACATGAGCCGTGATTTGGTTAGGCGCGGATTCAAATTCGTCGGCTCAACAATCTGCTACGCGTTGATGCAAGCGACTGGCATGGTGAACGACCACCTGGTGACATGTTCGCGACACTCGGAAGTTGGCGCCGCACGTCGGCGCAACTCTTCCTCGCAACTGAGCGACCCGATCGGGCCTATTTGATCTCGACGGCCGAGTTCTCGTTCCCGTCCACTGTTTTCTTAGCCGAATTGTCAGGATCGAAAACCCAGTCGCTGCCGTTAACGAGAAACTTGTAGGCATGTGTGCCGGTGGATAGCGAAACTTTCGCGGTCCATACTCCGTCGTCACCTTTGCTCATCGGAATTGCTTTCCAGCCGTTCCATTCCCCCATCAACTCCACGCTCTTTGCCTCGGGCGCCTTGTAACGAAATTCATGATCGTCAGCAGTGGCACTCGCTTGCGTCAGAATGATCGCGACGCAGCAACTAATAATTGTGAACAATGTCCTCGCATGCATGTGTAACGGTCCCGTTCCGAGCGTCTCCTGTCAATGGTTGCGCTTCGCTCCACCGCGTTAAAGCGCCTGCCGGAGGACGGCCCCGGATCCTTTCGGGGTTGAATCGTTACATCGTTACAACGGGGCGCCGTTTTGTGTTTTCTGTCCTCTTTCGATGTAACCGCACTTGCGCCTTGCCCAACCGGTCTAAGGCGATGGAAGCGCCAACGGTGATGAAACGGTTACGTTGGTTATTTTGGCTCCCGCTTTGCGTTCGGCCTCCATTTTGACCGTCTTGTTGTCCTCGTTGTTTCTGTAGCTGACGAAAAGGTCGACGTTGTGATTAAGTTCGGAGCCGCCCCGCTCGTGACTGAACTTGGGATTTGCGAATTTATCCCACGCATCGCACAAGACGTCGGGAGAAACAGGCGACGTTCCGGTGACGACCACTTTCGGCTCGCCATCGACTAACTTGCGCGTGGGCGGACCAGCCGGTGTGAATTGCGGCACCTGGGGCGTCCAATCCGGAAGTGAGGTTGGACCTTTCGCGTCAACGACCGCTTGCACCTCTCCCTTTTGTTTCGCTTCGTCGGCTTTGCGTTCCGCGTCTGCCTCGTCGATCTGCGACTTCGCCTGCTGCTCCAGCTTCTTCATGTCCGCTTTGCTGGCAGGCGTATTCGCGTTCTCCATCGCCTTTTTCATTGCCGCATCGATGGCATCGTCCTGCGCCAACGCGGGAATGGTCGTAATCAGTGTCAGGGCGGCAAGCAAGAACAAGCGTCTTATCATGTGCGGAGCTTAGACAACGGCAGCAGAAAGGAAAAGCGCGATCGGTGGCTGGATTGCATTGGGGAAAGCAATCTGCTTCGCTACAAACTTTTCCGTTTGCTTGTGACTTGTCACTGGTCACTTACTCCTCGTTTCGCTAGCGTGGCCCTCCAATGAAACCCATTTTCGGATTCGCCACCGCTTGCTCTTTGTTGTTCGGTATTGAGCAAATGCCTGCAGCACCTGCTCCGGCGGAACGTGTCGCGGAAATCCAGAAGGCACTTCAGGCGGCGAAGATCGACGGCTGGCTGTTCTACGATTTCCGCGGAAGCGATCCCCTCGCCCTGCGCATCCTGAAACTCGACGAGCATTCTGTCGGGTCACGCCGCTGGTTTTTCTACGTCCCGGCTACGGGCGAATGCATCAAGATCGTGCATCGGATCGAATCTGCGAAGCTCGATGCCTTGCCGGGAAAGCGTCAGGAATATAGCAGCTGGAAAGAACAACACGAGTTGCTCCGCGCCACGCTTACCGCCGCGAACAAAAAGCCGCGCATCGCCATGCAATACTCGCCCATGAACGACGTGCCCTATATGTCGAAGGTAGACGCCGGCACGATCGAATTGGTCCGCTCGTTCGGTGCCGATGTTGTGACCAGCGCCGAGCTCGTCCAGCAATTTGAAGCAGTCTGGTCACCCGAGCAGTTGCAATCGCACATCGAAGCTTCCGACAAAATGCATCGCATTTTTTTTGACGCCTTTGGCGAGATCGCACGACGTATCCGGGCCGACGAAGCCACCACGGAATACGATATTGAGCAGTTCATCATCCGTCGCTGGCACGAAGAAGGCATGGGCGGCGAGCATGACGACGCGATCGTCTCTGTAAACGCGAATACCGCGAACCCTCATTACACGCCGACGAAAGAGGCCGCGTTGCCAATCAAGCGCGGCGACTTCGTCCTGCTCGACCTCGCCTCAAAGCTGCGCACGCACGGCGCGGTCTTCACCGACCAGACCTGGACTGGTTACGTCGGCGAAACTGTGCCGGAGGAATTCACCAGGATCTTTAACATCGTGCGCGACGCGCGCGATGCCGCGGTGGCGTTTGTGCGGCAAAACGTGCGCGCCGGCAAATCGATTCGCGGCGCGGACGTGGACGATGTCTCGCGCGGCGTGATCACGCGTGCCGGTTACGGCGAATATTTCACGCATCGCACCGGCCATTCCATCGGCGAAGAGGTCCACGGCAACGGTGTTAACATCGACAATTTCGAAACGCGCGACTCCCGCCGAATCACTACTGGCGTTTGTTTCTCGATCGAACCCGGCATTTACCTTCCCGGCAAGTTTGGCGTCCGATCCGAGATCGACGTTTACGTGCGCGACAAAGGCATCGACGTCACGGGCCAACCCATTCAGACTGCCATCGTTCCGATCCTGAAATCGCCCTAATCGCGTCTTTTGTTTCGGCGAACGCCGCGACCGAGTAATCGGCCGATTACGAGTCAAACTTAAGGCGCTAACCTCGTACTTATAGAGCACTGAAACGCACTGAAACTTAACCGCGGAGCACACGGAGCATGCAGAGCGATTCTATTGTCTGCCTCCGTGACCTCTGCGTTGGTCACTCGGGCTCCCGCCGTCGTGCCAGCAACCTAGCTGCCTTACCGCCTATCCGCGCGACTCCCGCTCGCGCGTATTCCCTGTGGTGAAAAAATATCCGGCCAGGATGTGAAGTTTGTCTAGCGCGGTGTCCTGGTAGGTAAGACGTCACGTCGCAATCTTTTGCAACAGCGTCCGCAGTCCGTCGAAATCGACCGGCTTCGTGACATGGTAATCGAATCCAGCGTCGAGGCTGCGTTCGATATCCGCATCCGTCCCGAATCCACTCAGCGCAACAGCCTTTAATGGCTGCCTCAGTCTCGCCTCGCGCACCAGATAATAACCGTTATCAACCGGAAGGCCGATATCGCTAATCAGCGCATCGAATCGACGGCGATCGAGAGCCTCGAGCGCCTTTTGTGCTGAATCAGCTGTAACCACCTCATGTCCGCACCTCGTCAAAAGGCGCGAGAGGACACCGCGCGTATCGGCGTGATCGTCCACCAGCAAAAGACGCAAGCTTTTCGGAGTCATAGCGCCACTCCTCACCTTATCGGCCGGTGCCGCCACGGGTTCACGCAGCAGATCAAGAAAAACTCGAAACGTCGTGCCTTGGTTTTTGCCTTCGCTTTCCACACGGATCGTTCCACCGTGTAGATCGAGTAAAGCTTTCGAGATCGTCAGACCGAGACCGAGTCCCCCGAATTGCCGGGTAATAGAACGCTCACCCTGATGGAAAGGTTCAAAGATGTGCGCCCGTCGTTCGGGTTCGATGCCGATTCCGGTATCGCTGATCTCAAAAACAAAGCGGGCCTCCTGGTTGAATGAGCGGATATCGATGCGGCCATTCCTGGGCGTGAACTTGACCGCGTTATTCATCAGATTCCAGAAGACCTGCTGAATTCGGACTGGATCGGCCCAGATATGATGATCGGCTGCGCCCAAGTCGATCGTAAGCTCGATCTCCTTTCCCGTTACGTCATTTTTTACGATCTGGACTGCGTTTTGCAGCAACTTGTGCACATCGACCGCTTCATGGTTCACTTCGATCTTGCCACGCGTGATCCGCGTCACATCCAGTAGATCATCAATCAACTGAGCTTCGAATTGGACGTTTCGCCAGATGGCCCTGACCTCCTCGCGGAATTCCGGCGGCAGGTTTTCGTTTTCGGCGAGGTAACTTGCCGCGACCAATGCCGGGGTAAGCGGCGTTCGCAGCTCGTGGCTTAACGATGCCAGGAAATCGTCTTTCGCCTGGTTCGCTTTTTCAGCGGCGATCTTCGCAGCCTCCAGATTTTCTTCTGCGCGTTTGCGTTCGGTCACGTCGCGAAAACTCCAGACCCGGCCCTCGGGCCGTTTATCGACGGATTGAATTTTTGAGTATCGCTCTAAAATACTTCCGTCCTTCAATTCCAGAGTCTCGAAACTTTCGGCCGGCCCGGTCGCGTAAATCTCCATCACTCGCAACATGAATTGTTCGGGGTCTTTGAATCGCTGACTAAATTCCTTCCGCAATTTGTTGATGTCCGCGGCGTTTAACTGTTTGCGAGTCACGCCCATCATCTCCGCGTACTTCGTATTGAAATCCCGTACGTTACCGTTCAGATCGGTGACCACGATTGCGTCGGTGGTGGAGTCCAGCGTCGCCTGCATCATCGAGAGTGATAGAGCGAGCTCCTCTGTCTTGCGTTCGAGCGCTTCCTTTGCCCGAATGAATTCCCGCTCGGACCGGTGATGCAAACGCTCAACGGCTCCCGCCGGGGGCTGCGCGGTCGAGCGCGAGCGCTTTTTCATGCCTTTAGGAGGTTTCACGTACCGGCCATGATAATTCCCCCCGGTCGAACTGTCACTGAATTGCGAAGGTGACGCGGAAGCCCCCGCTTTCACCAGTCAACCGCGGCGATAGGTTTATCGATCTCGCCAGAGCGAATTTCCTCCGGCGATGGCTCTCCTAAGGCTGTCTTTCAATCATCAGGCGCGATGAAGATCTACCGCTTTATTCGTGCCTGCTACGACCGCACTGGGCTTGTGTTCGACCGAAATCATCCAACCGACACCGAACCGATCCTGGAGCATACCGAATTTCGGCGACCAGAACGTCTTCGCCAAAGGCGTGACAACCAGGCCGCCCTCTCCCAGCGCAGCAAAGACCCGCTCGGCCTCCGCTCCATCAGGGACTGTGATCGAAAGCGAGAAGCCGTCGAAGTTTTGATCGCCTTCGCACTGGCCGTCCGATGCCATCAGCGTTGTTTTGCCGATCCGGACGGTGGCGTGCATCACCTTGTCGTCGAAGCAATCCGGCAGCCCATGCGGCTCCGGGCTTTCCTTGAAACGCGTGAGCATCTGGACCTCCGCGCCGATTGCAGTGCGGTAAAACTCGAGTGCTTCTTCACAACGACCGCCGAAGAAGAGATAAGGTTGAACGAGTGTGTTGGAATTGGATGTCGACATAATCTGAGATGACGCAGGTTTCGCCGAAGGTCAATTCTGACTTTAGCGCGATAGTCACGCGCAACGAGCGCGTGCAGGGAGGGATCGCACCATCAACTTCTGCGATATTGTTCGTCGCAGACTTCCACGCCGCGCTCAGCTCGAGGGCTTCAAACTCTCGCACTTCGCTTCGTAGCTCTCGATCAAGGCGACGAGTTTCTTCTCGAACCCGTCTTGCGCTGAATAGAGCGCACCCACCGGGTCGGAGAATTCCTTCTGCTTGAGCTCGTCTTCAACCATCAGGCTCAATTCGGCCAGCGTTTCGATGTTGGCCCGGGAATGGAATTCCATTTCCTTTAGCTTCGAAAGAACGGTGAGTGACTTGTCCAGTTCGCCAGGGGCTTGCTCGACCTTTGACGTCTCGGTTGCCGGCGTGGCTGAGGCTACATCGTTCGGGTCGGCCTTCTTTTTGCTTTTCTTCGGCTTGCTGGCGGCACCCGATGCCGGCTCGTGGTGTTCTTTCTCCTGCTTCACTTTCTTGTCGTGGGCGACGTTTCGTGGATCGGACATCCCCCATGATACACCCATTACGACCAGCCGGCTCGCCCGCCTTGCCGTCTCAATTTGTTATCCAGTCACCGACCAACTATTTTCGCCGGGAATGATCTTGCAGTATTTACCCAAATCGATTCACGCCTTTCACGCGCGGTAAACATCGGAACTCCGGTCGTTATTTTCTACTTCCTACTTTCTACTTTTCATTCTCCCCCTCATTCTCCTGCTCATGATCATGATCTTCCGCCGACTCTGATTTCTGACTTCCGATCTCCGGCGTTCGGCCGCAGGATTGCCCCATGAAGCATTTTTTTCTGGCCTGTCTTCTCCCGTCGCTGCTAACAGCTCAGAGCATGCAGCTGACTGAACAGTTGGGTAAGACCGTGCTTTATGGCGACATCGCTCTTTCGCCCGATGGCACACATGTGGCCTGGGTGCAGTCCACCGCCGCCACAACTTCGCAGCAGACTTACGTTCGCGTCACATCAGGAAGCGCGCCGGCCACGATGGTTAAGCTCGGAACCCCGAATGCTTCCGGGACGGGGGCCGCGGGCGAGCGGACCGATTCCGATCCCGCCTGGTCTCCCGATTCCAAAACCCTCGCGGTGTTTTCCGCAGCCGGCGAAAGAGACCAAAAACAGCTCTGGACTGTAAGCGCTGATGGTTCCGATCCCAAAAAGCTTACAGACTTGACGGGCTACGCCGCCCGTCCTCGTTGGTCGGGCGATGGGAAACAAATTGCCTTCTTATATATAGAGGGCGCGGGTGGTGGCGGCCCGTTAATGGCCGCGCCCGCCACCACCGGCATTGTGGACACCGCGATTCATAACCAGCCGATCGCCGTCCTGGACGTTGCCACCGGCGCGCTTCGCCAGGTTTCGCCGCCGAATCTTCACATCTACGATTACGATTGGTCTCCCGATAAAACCGCGTTTGTCGCGACGGCGGCTCCCGGGCCCGGCGATAACAATTGGTGGATCGCGCAGATTTACACCATCGACATCGCAAAAGGGAATGCGACATCCATTTACAAACCTTCTTTTCAAGTCGCGGTTCCGCGCTGGTCGCCGGATGGTAAATCGATCGCATTCATTGAAGGCTTGATGAGCGATGAAGGATTCCACGGCGGAGATCTCTTCACGGTCTCGGCCTCTGGACACGATGTCGTGAATCGCACGAAAGGCCGCAAGAGCTCGGTCAGTTCCCTCTTCTGGCCAACACCGGATCGCGTCCTGTTCACGGAATATGTCGGGGGCGGAACTGCCATCTCTGAACTGACGCTCGCGAACAACTCTGTGCGAACACTCTGGAAAGGCGCTGAAGGCCTTCACGCCTTTGGCAATTTTCCCGACTTTGCTTTCTCGAAAGATGGCAATGCGGCCGCGGCGGTCCGGAACACTTACGAAACGCCGCCTGAAGTTTGGACCGGGCCGGTTGGCCAATGGCGACAATTGACCGCCAACAATTCCGCTCAAACGCCGACATGGGGTAAGGCCGAGAATGTCGAGTGGACGAATGACGGGTTCAACATTCAGGGATGGCTTCTCCCGCCGTCCCGCAGTCGCGGGATGGAGTCAGGCAAAAAATATCCAATGGTTGTCCTGATCCATGGCGGACCTTCCAGCGTAACAACGCCGGAGTGGCCGGCATCCTTTGGAATGTCGAGAGCTATCGTCGCCACTCTCTCCTCCCGCGGTTACTATGTGCTTCTGCCAAATCCGCGCGGCAGTTACGGCCAGGGTGAAGATTTTACTCGCGCCAATGTGAAAGATTTCGGCGGCGGCGATCTTCGAGACGCTCTCGCCGGAGTCGACGCCGCCATTGCCAAGTATCCGATCGACCCTGCGCGTCTGGGTGTGACCGGCTGGAGTTACGGCGGGTTCATGACCATGTGGACGGTCACGCAAACCAATCGTTTCCGTGGCGCGGTCGCGGGGGCCGGCATTGCCAACTGGCAAAGTTATTATGGCCAGAACCTGATCGATCAATGGATGATTCCGTTCTTCGGCGCATCCGTTTACGATGATCCGGGCGTTTACGAAAAAAGTTCACCCATTCATTTCATCAAGAAAGTAAAGACCCCGACCCTGGTCGTCGTCGGCGAACGCGACGCCGAATGTCCCGCGCCGCAGTCCTACGAATTCTGGCACGCGTTACGGACACTGGGTGTCTCGACCCAGCTCGTTATCTATCCCGGCGAAGGGCACCTCTTCGTTAAGCCGGAAAACCAGGCCGGTCGGCTGGACCAAACAATCGCCTGGTTCGACAAATATTTGCAGTAATCACCGCTTGAAACGTTGAATGTCGGGGCGTGTTGCCCAAACGCCTTTTTGTCATGTCGAGCCCTTCGACTTCGCTCAGGATAAACTCCGTCGAGACATCTTTTACTGCTAGTAATTGTTGGAATGAGAGACGTCGGTCCGAGCCGGACTGGCACATCGCTCGGAATGACAAAGGACTAGAGGCGCTTGTGCCAAGCGCCTGTTTATTGGATTCGGTGCTTGTCACAAGCACCGCTACAACTTCGTCACTGATCACTCGTCACTTGTCTCACCGCCTGGTCAGTGCCTTCCGTTTTTCCGGATCCCGAGCCCTCTCGACCGGCGAAGAATCGCTCGATTACATAAAACGTGACTGGAATCAGGAAAATAGCGATGCCAGACGCTGCGATCATTCCGCCAATGACGGTCGAACCGAGTATGCGTCGCGCGACTGCACCGGAACCGGCAGCAAACCACAACGGCATCATTCCGAAAATAAATGCGAAGGAAGTCATCAGGATCGGCCGTAGACGCAAGCGCGCGCCTTCGAGTGTCGCGTCGAGCAGCGGTTTGCCCTTCTCATATTCATCCTTTGCGAATTCGACGATCAAGATGGCGTTCTTTGCGGCCAGTCCGATCAGCATGATCAATCCGATCTGCGCGTAGATATTGTTTTCCATCCCGCGCAGCCAAAGCGTCGCGAACGCGCCAAGCACCGCGACGGGCGTGCCGAGAAGAACGCTGAACGGCAGCGACCAGCTTTCGTAAAGCGCGGCGAGAATGAGGAAAACGAAAATGAGCGACATTCCAAAGACGACGGTGGGCGAGACGCCCTGCTGGGCTTTTTTTTCCTGATACGAGATGCCGAGATAATCGTAGCCCATTTCGTTAGGCATGGTTTGCTTGAAAACATCTTCGAGCGCAGCCATCGCCTGGTTCGAGCTGTAACCGGGCGCTGCGGCGCCGTTGATTTGAGCGGAGCGATATTCGTTGTAGCGCAGCGTGAATTCCGGACCGGCGGTGTCCTGGATTGTTGAGATCGCGTCGAGCGGAACGGGAGTGCCGTTCGCGTTGCGAACGAAGAATTGGCCGACGTTCTTCGCGTCGGTCCGGTATTCGCCTTCCGCTTCGATATAAACCTGCCAGGTGCGACCGAAGCGGTTGAAATAATTCACGAAGAATCCGCCCATGAATGTTTGGAGCGTTTGATAAACTTGGCCGAGATCGATTCCCTGTTTCAGCACTTTGTCGCGATCGACGTTCACGAATACCTGAGGGACATTTGGCAGAAACGTCGGAATGAGCGTAGCGAGCTCCGGCCGTTTCCGCGCCGCGTCGAGAAATGTCTTCACGTTTTGCGCAAGAAAGCCGACGTCTTTGCCGGCGCGATCTTCCAATATGAACTGGAAGCCACCGGACGTGCCCACGCCGGGAATCGCCGGCGGCGGGAAGGCGAAGGCGAGACCATCGGTGAGACCGGCGAGCTGTTTATTAATGTTCGCCTTGATGGCGGTGTATTGTTCTTCCGGCTTGGTCCGTTCGCTCCAGGGCTTGAACGTGACAAAGAAGAACGCGCTATAAGTATTTTGCACGAGACTGAGCAAACTAAATCCGACGACGCTGGTTGTGTACCGAACGCCGGGAATTTTGCTGAGAGTGTCTTCGATCTTGCGCGCAGCCTGGTCGGTGCGTTCGAGTGACGATGCGTCGGGTAATTGAAGCGCGAGAAAAACGTAGCCTTGATCTTCTTCCGGCAGGAATCCGCTCGGCAATCGCGATCCAAACAGTCCCGCGCCGACTGCGAGCACCGCGAGCAATACGAAACTAAGAACCGCTTTTCGAATGGCCAGGCGCGACCAATTTATGTACCCGTTCGTCGCGCTGCCAAAGACTCGATTGAACCGGTCGTAAAACCAGCCGAGCGGGCCGCGCGTTTTCTTTCGCGGCCGCAGCAGCAACGATGAGAGCGCCGGACTGAG
>JBEEGV010000046.1:0-2568 GCA_041167085.1 Verrucomicrobiota bacterium | reverse complement strand
ATTGTCTGCTGGAACAACGCGCCATCAGTGCGGACATCCGCGAGAGGCGGAAGTGAGATGTCGTTGACCCTCCTCTTAATCGCGGTCACGCCTGCGGTCGGGAACTTGGCGATGCGGAAGGCGAGTGCTTGAACGAAGGGCCCTAGAGCGGCTTGGGGCATCGCGCGGTTAACCCAGCCGTAGCGCTCCGCCAGATCGGCGTCGTAATCGCCTGACGACAAGATAACTTCCATTGCCCGACCGCGGCCAAGTAACCGAGTCAAATGCTGAATGCCGCCAGCACCTGGGACGGCGCCGAGTCCGGCCTCGATCTGGCCAAAGATTGCCCGCTCACGCGAGGCAAAGCGCATGTCGCAGGCCAAAGCAAATTCGCTACCCGCACCGCGGGCGATCCCCTCCACCTGAGCAATCGTGACCTGGCGGGCTTCGCTCAAGCGCCGAAGCAGGCCGCCAAGTGATCCGCTTGCCGAACCGCTAATACGCGAGGTCTCCTTCGTATATTCGGCAACCCTCGCAATATCGACATGCGGTGAGAAGAATTCCTCGTCAGCACTGGCGAACACGACGACACGCACGTCTTTGTCCTGCTCCAGACGATCCATAAGATCAATCAGGTCACGGACGAATTCGGGCCCTATCAAGTTGATCGGCGGACTATTGAAGGTTGCGAACAGCACGCCGGAATCAATCGACGTTCGGATGGTTTCCAATTCATGGGTCAATGAAGCTCTCCGTATCGGCACTTCCATCAGCGCTGGCTGGCATTCGAGCCGGTGGGTTCGTCTACCTCAACCTGCTCTTTCTACTCTCAATCATCCTGTCACCTGTCACACCGGTCTCTACGGCACGCAGAAGAGTGAGGGGGACACGATCGTGTTCTATTCGTGCCATTGATCGGTTCGGCGGCCAGAGTGCGGCGATGAGCTACAAGGAACAATCCGATGCAAAGACAATGCGATGTTAGCGTTCAATAGTCTATAATTTTATCTTCTGCTTCTCCGCTTGGGGCGTGCCCATCCGAGTATGGTGGTGCCTTTTCAGCGCTACTTAGGCGAGTCGGCGGCCCACACACCATGGCGTTGCTCGCGACTTGCATTCGAGCTGCCGCGGCCTCTGTGAGGGCGAACCTGCCGTGTTGATTTGCTTCGAACGGGATGAGATGATGACAGTCAACTTCCATTCTTCGTGGCCGGGGTGGAGAAAGCTGAGCCGCGAAAGCCACCTTCGCTGGGCAACACACGGACTAAATTCTTCAAGAGTTTGGATATGAGGCGCCCCGACATAGGAGAGTGGCGGGTGGCAGCCATGGTCAAGCGATCGTGATGACTGACGTGTTCCCTAACACATGAGGAGGTGCGCCATGGATGATGTCAGCCGAAATACCAGCAAAACGGATCTCGATGGCTTGCTCGCAACTCTCTCGAACCTTAACGCTACCGAAATGCGACAAGTGCAGGCATTTTTCGCGAAAAAGCAAAACACAGCCCGCCCTGCGCGCGATCTCCCCCCTGTGAACATCGACTTCTACGACCTCGCCAGTACACTTACTGAAAAACAGCGCCGGATCGTGGAAAAGGTCAGATCATTCATGCTGGCCGAAGTCGCGCCGATCGTGAATCAATACTGGGCGCGTGGCGAGTTTCCTCGCGAGCTGATCCCCAAATTCAGGGAACTCGGGCTGGGGCGGGATCTCTGGCGTGAAGATGGCAGCCGCGACCCGGAAGATGTTATTTGCGGATTCCTGGCTAGCGGGGAGATGTCCCGGGTCGATCCGAGCGTCGCAACCTTTTTCGGAGTGCATAATGGCTTAGCAGCGCAAAGCATTTTCATCTGCGGCGGCGACGAACAGCGCCGCGAATGGCTTCCGCAGATGAGAAATTTGGACGTGATTGGAGCCTTTGCTTTGACGGAACCGCTGGTCGGCTCAGGCGCGGCCGGCGGGCTCACCACGACTGCTCGTCGGCAAGGGGATAGCTGGCTTATCAATGGTGAGAAAAAATGGATTGGAAACGCTACTTTCGCAGACATGGTTATCGTTTGGGCGCGTGATGAGGCGGATAATGCCGTCAAAGGATTCATCGTCCGCACGAACAACCCAGGTTACCACGTCGAAAAAATCGACGGAAAGGTTGGGCTGCGTATCGTTGAGAACGGTCACATAACTCTCACCGATTGCAAGGTGGCAGAAAGCGATCGGCTTCAGAATGCGAATAGCTTCGAGGATACCGCAAAGGTGCTGCGTCTGACCCGCGCGGGGGTTGCATTTATGGCTCTTGGCTGCGCGGTTGGCGCCTATGAACGCGCTGTAGAATATGCGCAAAAGCGGAAGCAGTTCGGGCGGCCCATCGCGCGTTTTCAGCTGGTGCAGAACCGGATCGTCAACATGCTGGGCAACATCACTGCGGTTCAGACCATGGTGATGCGCTTGGCACAGCTTCAGGCGGAAGACCGCGTCCGAGATGAGCAGGCGAGTTTAGCAAAGCAATTTGCAGCGGCGCGAGCGCGTGAAGTCGTCGCCAATGCTCGTGAAGTGCTCGGCGGCAATGGCATTCTTCTCGACTACGGCGT
>JBEEGV010000045.1:0-39060 GCA_041167085.1 Verrucomicrobiota bacterium | reverse complement strand
ATCTCCTGCGCGTGTTCACCCACCATTACTTCCAAAACGACTCCCAGCAGAATGCCTGTGGTAATCAGCATCTTTCGATATGGGAGATGCTGCTGCAGAACGAACGTCAAGACAGCGACCATCCCGGAGAGAAGAAGGCCGAGCAGCGCGCCTTTTAGCACGACGCTGCTGCCCAGTCGCAGATTGTAGCTTTGGAGAAAAAGAACAACTTCAAAGCCTTCGCGATAAAGGGAAGTAAATCCAAGTAGAATTAAGCCGCGGCGAAGGTAAGAGCCTTCGCCATTCGAACTGCCGAATAGCGCCTTTCTGCGGCGGGTATGCGCCCGAATCCAGCCGCCCCAATAAATTTTGTGGAAAAACCAGTTCATAATCACGAGCAGAACAATGACCGCGACAAGACCGGTCGCTGCTTGCAAGTCGAGCGCTGGAATACTTTCCGTGAGCTGTCCGACGATTTCGATGGCGATGAACCACGTGATTAATGTCGCGACGCCCGCGGTGGCGGCACCTATCGCAACCGGACGCCGATGCGCCTGATTGCTTCCGGTCATGCTCGCGGTGACCGCCGCGAGAACCAGGATGCATTCGAGTCCTTCCCGGAAGACGAGGATGCCGATATCCATAAATGCCATCGTTGAGCTCGTGCCCGGTTGCATCGGATCGGGCGTGCCATGTGCCGTGACCGCTTGCCAGATGATCAGCGCGATCACAAAAATCGCGGCGCCAAGAAGACCAACGTAAAAAGCCGCGCGGACTGGCGGGTATCGTGAGAGTGCAGTCATATGCGCAGTGCGGCACTGAGCTGACCTCCGGGCTTACTCGACCTTTGGATTTGCTCGCTCATCTAACTCATTTCACCGATGCCCGAGATGCGTTCGGAGTTTCCCGTGCGCGCGTGTACGAGACGTGGCATTCCGGCTTCGTGCTCGCCGTTATTCGCGGAAATATTCTCAGCGTGGTCGGGCCAACGAAAATCGCGATGTTGATCGAAGTCGTGCACCGCGCAAACGTCCTTGGGAAAGAGAAGATCCAGTGTCCAGTCGAATGCGACACGGACCTTTTTGTCCAAGCCGGGCAATTTGCTCAGATAGACGGTCCGCCACATCCACCAGGCAAAGAACCCCGAGAAATTGAGACCAAGCACGCGCGCCACACCCATCCGGCGACCGATCGAAGCCAGCAGCCCTATGGTCCTAAACGAAAACGACCTTAAAGGACGCGCTAAAATTACAGCGGCGATATTCTGCGCCACCACTTTGCCCTCGCGTATGGCATGTTGCGCAGTGGGTGGATGAGATTTCCCAGGATTTCTCACGTCCGGCACGAATGCGCAGTCCCCCACCGCCCAGACATCAGGCCAATCGGGAAGTCGCAAGAATTGGTTAACGAGTAAGCGGCCGTGTTCCTTGGCACAGGGCAGCGAAGAAATGATCGGACTGGGCACGGTCCCGGCAGTCCACACTAAAGTGCGCGATGGAACGGAGACATCATCGGCCAAAAAGACCTTGCTCTCCGTGACCCTCTTAACCCGGGTTCCGAGCCGGATTTCTACACCCCGTCGGGCAAGCACCTTCTCGGTATATCGTCCCAGGCTTTCACCCAATTCCGGAAGGATCGCCGGACCGGAATGCACGAGCATAACGCGCAACATTTCTTCAGACAGATTGGGGTAGAACGGCAGCGCTTCCCGCACGAAGTCATTCAAGGCTGCAACGGTTTCCACGCCGGCGAAACCGCCTCCCGCCACCACGAAGGTAAGTGACGATCTTCGCTCGACGGGATCATCTTCTGAATTTGCCTCTTCCAAATTCCGGAGGATTTGGGCGCGTAATCGAACAGCGTCCCGAAGCGATTTCATCGGTACTGCCAGCTCTGCCAGGCCCGGGAGGTCGTAAAAGTTTGTGACCGATCCCAGCGCAACGACAAGATGATCGTAGTCGAGTAGTTGTGCCTGGTTGCGGTAACCACGCGAAATCAGGACCTGTTTGTTTCGGAGATCGATTTCGTTCACGTCACCCACCAAAACGTCAACCTTGCGAAGCAGCTTGCGCAGGGGGTTTACGATATTCGTGATCTCAAGATCGCTCGCGGCGATCTCGTGAAGCATCGGCGTGAACAGGAAGAAATTATCGCGGCTAACGAGGAAGATCTCGACCGCGCTCTGTCGCTTCAGTAATTTCTCAAGATGGATGGCGGCATAAACTCCGCCAAAACCACCGCCGAGAATGACGATTCGTTTTTTGCGCAACCTGCGTGTTACCCGCACAATCATTAAGTTCCTTCCGTGGCAAGGCGCTGGCGGGAAGCGTAAAGGTATTGATCTCGTTAGGACAGTCGCTCGGCTTTTGTGTCCGGGAGTTTAGGCTGCGCTAGTCCGCTGAGATCAGACTGACCCAGGCCCCTCTCAATTTCATCTCGGGCGGCGCTAAACTCCTTGACCGCTCGACCCATTCCACGGGCAAGCTCTGGCAGCTTTTTCGCACCGAAAAGAAGCAGGACAATAAGGAAAATTACCATCATGTCCGGGCCCACGAGATTGAGAATACTGGCGATTGTAATAGGCATATGAGTCTTCGAAATATTTATTTGGTAAGAGTTGGCAGTGTTCAATCCATTCATACCGATCTGGCGCAGTTATATTCCCAGAAAGTCGCGTTTGATCGCGCGCCCTCCAGCCAGAGATGCGTTTTGCCGGCCTTTTTCGAAAACGGGAATAAAAATGACGCATGCGAGTTGTATTGAATGAATGCAAATGTGCCTAACCAGAGCGGGAGCCTTGTATCCCGGCGCGCACGCTCAAGCGCCCAGCGGCCGGATGGCTGAGGGGAAGAGCGATCATAGCTTTCGAGGTCAACGACGTGTATTGCACGCAGGCCTGATGTGGAGGCATCCGAACGTGGTGCGATCTCGTTGCCAACGAAATTTTCGCGATCTGAGACGCGTCGAAACCGGCCGCTATGGTGACGATCTGCGAACGCTCTGGTTTTAAGCGCGTTTCCCCTCAGATGACTTGATCGAGGAAAGCCATGGCCGCACCATTGAAAGCCGAATATGCTTCTGAGTCCGAAGATTTCGATTCGAGTCACAAGATTGTGAAATTTGTCGCACTGAAGAAGCCCGAAGAACAAGGTGCCGTGCCCGAACAGGTTTTGGCGTCTTTTGAAGCACTGATGCTGCCCCACTTGGACGCAGCTCAGAACCTGGCCAAATGGTTGCTGCGCAATAATCAGGATGCAGAGGACGTCGTCCAGGAATCGTATTTGCGTGCACTCAAATCTTTCGGCGGATTTCACGGCTCCAATGGGCGGGCCTGGTTGTTAACGATTGTCCGAAACACATCTTATACATTGATGAAAAAGAACCGGGCGGTCGACCTCACCACGACTTTTGACGAGGAAAAACACGCGTCGGACCACGAGTCTGTTAGTCCGGCAGCGTTACTCGAGCGGACGGAAGACGCGGAGTCAGTCAGGCAAGCAATGGATCAATTGCCTGTGGAATTCCGGGAAATCCTGGTGCTGCGACACATGGAAGGTTTGTCCTATAAGGAAATAGCCGACATCGCGCAGATTCCACCAGGTACGGTCATGTCCCGCCTCGCCCGCGCGCGTGCTAAACTCAAGGAATGTTTGGCGACTCAGATCGATGAGGAGAAATAGATGAACTGCGAAGAAGCTATAAAACTAATGGACGGTTATCTGGATGGCGAACTGGACGCCTTAACCAACCAGGAAATCGAACTGCACTTGCGCGATTGCAGCAAGTGTGAGCAAGCATATGAGGCACAGCGCACTCTCGTTCACGCAATCGGCGGCGCTCTCCCGTACTACAAAGCGTCAGCCGAATTACGCGAGCGAGTTCAATCTTCATTGCGGCAGGAAACCGCCGGAGGATCGATGCAAAATGCCTCTCGAGACAGGCAATTGCTACCTCAGCGCAAAGATTCAGAGGCGCGAACTGTTCTTGTCGGATCGCAATGGAACTGGCTGGCGCTGGCTGCCGCCATCATCCTGACGGCGATAATCGCCTTGAACCTGGTGCCACGGTGGCAGCGACCGGGCGCCGATCAATTCCTGGCGACGCAACTCATCGCCAGTCATGTGCGTTCATTAATGGCGAGTCATCTTACCGACGTGGCGTCCTCGGACCAGCACACGGTAAAGCCGTGGTTGGATGCGAAACTCGATTTTGCACCTGCTGTGGTCGATCTTAGCAACCAGGGATTCCCTTTGATTGGTGGCCGGCTTGATTATCTCGATAACCGGCCGGTAGCTGCCCTGGTTTACCAAAGGCGAAAACATTTCATTAATCTCTTCGTTTGGCCGGCCGGATCGGAACAGACCGCCAAAACAAAAACAATTAGCCGTCAGGGTTATCACCTTGTGCACTGGGTTGACCCGGACTTCAACTACTGGGCTGTCTCCGATGTTAGCGATAACGATTTACAGACTTTTAAGGATCTCTTCGAGAAACAACTGCCGCCCCACTAATGCGGCCGCCCCTAACGGGCGACAGTTGCTAACGAGAACGCACATTCTCGTCCGACCTCTGACGGATATCCGACTGAGGTGATTTGTCCCTGATCTGCGTCGCCGCTCTGCGGCGGTTTCTGGAAAGGCAGACGGGCAGAGCAACATGTTCCTCGAGCTCGAATCCGGGAATCCTAACATGCCGCCGTCCTGAAAATCTCTTCGGAGGCGCTGGGAATATTCACTCAGCAATTGGGTATGAATGAGTGAATACAACACACAGCAAAATCAAAACCTCTGAAAGAACCAACAATGATGTTTTCGCATTCCTTTTATTACCACAAGGCCCACGGAATCCAGCCGCGCTCCACGCTGCTCAAGTACTTTAACCAACGCACGCTCGCGCTCGTTATGTTCGTTGCCCTCGCCCTACTCGGGAGCAATCCCTGGCGGTCGGTGGCTGCCAACATGAGCAGCCTTAAAAAGGCATTCAACGATCCCGTTCTGATCAAGTACGCGAACGAGCAAGGCTTTGAAATACCCGACTCTCCGACCTCTCCACTTCTCAACTGCTCAAGCCGGCAAGCAATGCGGCGAGAGTCACTGCCCGCTCAATCGGGCGAAGCATTCCCTTCACGCTGATAGAACACGCCAAATATTATGAAATTAGCATTTCGCACACCTTTTTCGAAGACGCTCAATTTGATTGCTTCGTTCTGCCTGGCCCTGTCCATCTTATCAGTCGCAGAAGCAGGGAGCCGAGATCCCTTGTTTCCAGACTCCGGGGGACCGGGTTTGAACCATGAAGCCAAGTCCCTGCAGGGATATCTGATGGTATATTCGGCCACCGATCAATTCGATGATGGCGGCACGTTGTACTACGCTCACAGCTCCTACTCCATCTACACGGAGGACGGGAAGTTATTTAAAAACGTAGAAAACCATATTTCGCGAAGCGACGAGATTCCGGCGCTTGTAACGCTGGCAGCTGGATCTTATACGATTGAAGCTCGCTCAGAAAGCCGCGGCTATGTTCGTGTTCGCGTCGTCATCACGGCAGGGTGGCCGACCATTCTCGATCCGGACATGGAACAAGCGGGCTTGCCCAAACGGTTACCTCGAACCAAGCAATCGCGGCGCCTGGCGGAGCGTTGAGGGTCTGGCGAGCTCAAGGTGCGTTCGCAATTTTTTCAATCTTACGAAAGCTCAGATGGGCCCCGAAGCGAGGAACGAGTTTGACGTAAAGTACGATGATCGCGTCCGGAAAATCCGTTACGCGGCCTCGGTCGCGATAAAACAGTTAGACGAAGTGCGCTCCGCCACGATGGCGCGAGAGGCGCTCGACGCGCAGGTTGCGCGCATTGCCCAGGAGAACCTGCACCCGTATGGATGCGATCTCATTGCTCAGCAAGGGGCTGACGGAATAATGCGATTCATGATCAAGTTCCAGAGCACTGGGCGAGGATACGATCTAATCAGGAGTTTTTCCGACTATCACGCTGGCTTGAATTCAAGAGCGAAGCTCTGAGTTATGGTCCTGGACCTTAAGGGAAAGAAGGTGGTCCTAACCGGTGGGAAACATTCCGTCGGGCGCGCTATTGCAGAAGCGGTGGCGCGGGAAGGAGCCGACGTAGTGATTTGGCTGCGCAAGTGGAATGACGAACTGAACGACGGGGAAGTATTATCAATGAGGCAACTGGAAATCCCATCGCAGCTACCCAATAGCGCAGCGCCAACCTCGCTCTGGCGCCAAACAATGGCACTGAAATCCTACTGGTGATCCGGTTAGGTAAGGCCGGAACCTACGCTCAAAAGATCTTTGGAATAAAAACGCACCGCATCGGTAAGGAAAGGAGGGAGGCAATCTGCCAAGCCCAAGCAAACCAAAATAAACCCACATTCTATGCAATCTGACATTCAGCACTCCGACGATCAATCATCGCAATTACAAACCGCAGCGCCGAATCGCCTCCCCCGGCGATCCTTCATCAAAAACATTGGAATCGGCGCGGCCCTTCTCGCGCCCGGTGCCGCTTTACTGAGCAGTTCGGCCAAGGCAATGGCAAAGAACGGAAATGGAAGGGGGAAAAATGCTCTTACTCGCGGCGATGTTGCGATTCTTCAGCTCCTTGCTGCCGCTGAATTGATCGAAGCCGACCTGTGGCAGCAATATAACGAACTTGGAGGAAACGATGCGCCGGAAACAGGATACCGCGCCGGCCTTGAGATCCTGGATGGGGACCAGCCGCAGTACATTTCCGACAATACCGATGATGAGATCAGCCATGCCGCTTTCCTCAACGCCTATTTGGCATCCAAAGGCGAACAGCAGGTCGACTTGACCCCTTTCAAGAATTTGGCGCCCAGCCAAGTCTCGTTCGTCCCGCAAACCGGGCGGCTTACGAATCTTAAGCAGCTCACGGTGGACACGAGCTGGTGGACCCGCTACCGCAGCACGAGCAACCCCGATTTTGGCGCAACCTTCCCAAACGCTGTTCCGAGTTTGAACACTGGGCAGCACACGGCCATTCCTAGAACCGATGCCGAATTGGATGACCCAAACAATCCGAGTGACCATGTCAAAGCCATCGCTTTCACGGCGGGGTTTCACTTTGGTTATATTGAACAGGGTGGGACGAGCCTCTACGCAACGCTCGCTCAGAAAGTAACCAGCCTGGAAGTTCTGCGAATCCTCATCAGCATCGGCGGCTCGGAGATCATGCACTTTCAGACCTGGCAGGACAAGGCAGGCAATGCCACGCCCCTAACCGATTTCGATCCGGTGAACAACTCGAGCGTAACTTTCGAGGACTTGACTTCAGGCCAGCCGGAAACGTTGCAGTCCAACCTGATCATGCCCGAGCCCTGCGAATTCATCAGTCCAAGTCTACCTGCCTGTGCGATCATTCGTCCGAGTGGTCCAGGACAGTTAGACGCAACGGGTGCGATAAACAGCTTCATTGCGGATGGGCTCTTCATGGGACAATCCCCTCAGTTTCTGCAGCTGATTAATTCTCTCGCCCACGCGGCGGATGCGGCAAAAAGGCAAATCGAGGATTAGTCGTACTTCGCGACTACAAATGCCGCGCTCGGGCCGAAGGCTTGAGCGCGGCATTTTTGCAAAGACAAGCCTAGAAAGTAGCGACCGCAAACAGGAATTCCGGAGAATTACCTCCGCTCGCGATCTGATCCGAAAGACTCGGGAATAAAATCCGGGCGAATCAGTAAAGACAGGTGTGAGGCAACCTGCCAAACAACCAAAAACCTAAAAATCAATATTATGTCTGATTATATTTCTCACGACCACGAACACGACGGAATTGATCGCCGCGGCTTTCTCCACTGCATGGCATGGGCCGGCACGGGCCTGCTTTGGACCATAAGCGGCGGGGTGCTTGCGTCGAGAACCCTGGCCCAGATCGCGCAGGCGGGCGAGTCGTTGCCGTTGGCTACGGATCTCAGCTTTCTCCAGATCAGCGATAGCCACATCGGCTTCAGTAAAGAGGCAAACAAGGATGTGACGGAGACATTCAAGATTGCTCTCGATCGCATCAACGCGATGCCCACTCCGCCTGCTTTCCTTATCCACACGGGAGATATCACGCAGCTGTCGAAGCCGGAGGAGTTCGACACGTTCGATCAAGTGCTCAAGAGCTGCAGAACAAAGGATGTATTTTTTGTTCCCGGCGAGCACGACGTCCTAAACGACGGCGGAAAGTTTTACCGCGAACGTTATTTAAAAAGCGTCGAAGCCAAGGGCTCAGGTTGGTACAGCTTTAACAAAAATGGAGTCCACTTCATTGGACTGGTTAACGTTCTGAACCTTCAGGCTGGCGGCCTGGGGCAACTCGGCGACGAGCAGCTCGAATGGCTCGAAGACGACGTCAAAGGCTTGAGTGCCGAGACCCCCATTGTCGTTTTTGCGCATATCCCGCTCTGGGCGGTTTATCCGCAATGGGGTTGGGGAACGAGCGATAGCGAACGCGCTCTTGGATATCTGAAACGATTCGGCTCCGTGACGGTTCTAAACGGACACATCCATCAGGTGCTCCAGAAAATCGAAGGAAACGTGACCTTCCACACAGCGATGTCGACCGCTTTCCCGCAGCCCGAGCCCGGAAAGGCGCCAAACCCCGGCCCATTAAAGGTCCCGGCTGAAAAACTGCGCAGCATGCTCGGTCTGGCAAGCGTCCAGTACAAACAAGGCAAAAGTGCCCTCGCCGTAGTCGACTCGAACCTCAGCTAACCCAAATCCATTTAAATATGACGACAGTTACTCCCAAAGATAAAATCGCGGCGCTCCTGTGCGGCATCGCCTTGCTCAATCTGTCCCTCTTCGCTCTCGGAGGCGAAGTGAAGGACACCGGCGGCAAGCAAAACAAAATAGAGATCAAAGATTTCGCGTTCAATCCCCCCACCCTGACCGTGAAGTCTGGAGAGAAAGTGACCTGGATTAATCGGGACGACGAACCTCACACCGTGGTAAGCGTCGAGAAGCAGTTTAAGAAATCGACCGCGCTCGACACCGATCAAGAGTTCACAATCACGGCAGGCGCGCCCGGCACTTACACCTATTTTTGCTCCGTTCACCCGAAGATGACCGGGACGATCATCGTCGAAAAATAATAGCGCGGATCAATGCCAGAAACTTTTCGCCACAGACCTGTGGTGAGCGCAGTCGAATCCATGAACACAGATGAAACACAGATGACTTCCTCCGGCAGAACCTAATCTGTGAAAATCTGCGTTCATCTGTGGCTTAAAAATGGTCGGCAGGAAAGAAACCCGAAAACCGCGCGCGCAATATGAAACTATTTCTTGCGGCCCATGGGCCGAATCCGTTCGATCTGAAGGCCGCGCTCCTGGCCCGGCACGCCCAGCATCCAGTCATCATTCATTTTCCGATTGCCCTTTTTATTGCCAGCGTTGTCTTCGATCTGCTGGCGGCCTGGCGCAAGAATCCGGGTCTGGCGTCGGTCGCTTATTATAACCTGGTCGGCGCCGCGCTGACCGTCCCGGTGGCAATCGCCACCGGTCTCGGCGCCTGGCAATGGCAGCTCGAAGGCGCGACCCTCAAAGGGAACCTACGATTACACCTCATCTGCGCGCTCACTTCGGCGTCGCTGATTTTTCTTCTTTGCTGGATGCGCACGCGCTTCCGCGCGAAGTGCCTCTCGCCGGGTATCGCTTATGTCGCGCTGACTTTGTTTGCGCTGATGGCGATTACGCTCACCGGGCATCTCGGTGGAATCCTTAGTGGAGTTGAAACACCCTGACCGGTGGTCTGGGGCCCACGATCAGGATCGGGTCGGTGCTGCTGCCTGGGAACAGCGACGGTGAATTTGCGCACCAAGAAGCGCTAGTGCGGCCGCGGAAAGAAAGGGGGACCGTGCCGCATGCGTTCGCGACGCTCTGCTTCCATTTGGTCGAGCTTTACCTTCTGCTCGGGTGTGATAAATGTCGCAATCTTCGAATTCGTCTCCGCGATTCGATCCCATACTTGCTTGGTCGTCGACGCACGGATCGCATCGATGTCGGAGGCCGTTTGCTCGACCAGCGGCTTGATCTGCGCAGCTTGCTCGGGAGTGAGCGAGAGTCGCGATTGCAGGCGCGCAAGGATATGACGCGACATCTCGGCTGGCGACGGCGGACGAAGAAACGCTCTTTGCACAAGCGGACCTGCGACGACACCGATGAAAAGACCGGCCACGAAGATCAGCGTCGCGTAAAGAATGACCTTCCAGGAGCGCGGCTTTATCATTGGTCGAGCCCGGCAAGGAGGGCGGAGTTTACGATTCTGGTTTCCGGATCCAGGCGCTGCGACATCTGCGCGATATCTTCACGTTTCCAGGCGCCACCCGCCACTGCAACCACGCAAGCCAGGATCGCCGCCCAACGGAAAACCCGAAGTAGGCCGGTGTCGGTCTTCGACGATGCACGCGAACTCCTCCACTGTGCCAGAATGGCGGTCTCCATGCCGAACGGCAGCTCCGAAGGAACCGGGTCACGCGCGCGGCGCGCGAGCGCGAACGCTCGATTGAGCAATTGTTCAGTTCCTTTCATGCAACAGCTAACATCTCCGGTTGGGTAAGCATTTTCTTCATCTTCGCGCGAGCACGAAAGGCCCGGACCTTAATGACGGATCGGCTCCAGCCAGTCAACGCGTGAATTTCCTCCACTGATTTTTCTTCCAAATGCAGCAGGGTTATGACCAGCCGATCCTCGGGCGAAAGTTGGGCGGTGAGGTCGGTCACGAGTTTCTTTGCAAAATCGAAATCGTCATTGGCCGCAGTGTCCACCTCGGTGGCGGCAAGCTTCTCGATCCCGGCGGCGATATCCTGACTGAAATCGCCGAGCCTCCATTCCGGACGAATCTTTTCGGCCTTCAGCGCGTTGAGACAAGTATTAACCGCAATGCGGGAAATCCAATGCTCCAGCGGCATACGGCCAGTGTACTGGTTTAGTTTGTGAAAGACTTTGATGAAGATCATTTGAACCAGGTCTTCTTCGCTGATCCGCCGGGGCAGATGCGCACGGACAAGCTTGAGGACGAAGGGGTGAAAGTGGCGCAATAATCCCCGGGCGGCGAGTTCGTCGCCCTGCTCGATCCGGCGGAGGCTACCCTTTTCGTCAAAGTTGTCATGTTGCATTGGAGGTCAGTGCCGTGACTCCACTCTAGCGCTAAAGACAACGCTTTCTCTTCACGGTTACACCTAATTTGCGGAAATAATCGCCGATCTGTAACCACTCGGCCGCATCGGTGTCTTTAGAGCCAACACCATGCTCGACGAAAACCAGATCGGATGAAAATCAAAACCGTAGTCTCGTTTATTCTTTGGTTAGGAAACACCCTCACCTTGCAAACAATCAGCGGCAAAGATCCAGATCCCGCTTCACCTCCCTTCTTTCCAGGCCGCCTCGGCGATGTCGACCCTGGAAAATCAGGCTCCCGGCTTGACTGCCGCAAAGAAGAAACACCCGCACTTGCTCGGAAGCGCTCCGGCCGGGTTTTCCAGCCGCTCGTAGCAGCAGAGACAAAACCGCTTTGAGACAACCCTAACCAAATCAACCACCACTATGAAAAAACTGACCTATTTCTTTATCGCTCTCTCATTTATCAAGCTTGCCTACGCCGGTTCGACGACCTTTTCGGACAAAGAAGTAACACCTGCTTCGACAACCCCGACAACCTCGCCGCTCTGGTACCGCGATAACGAATGGAACATCAGTGCCTGGTTTGCTTACGCGTTTCCTGGAACAGACAACGATCGTAACAGCCTGACTGACACATTTTCCGCGGAGCCGGGTCCGGGCACGTACGATCGTTTCCTGGCCGACGATCATGCCTTCGGCGGCGGTGCGGAGGTGAAATATTTCTTTCGGCGTTACTTCGGTATTGGAATCGAAGGCTTCGCCCTGGCAGCGGACGGCACCAGTTATACAGTGGAGAATTCAGGCGCGACGGCGGCTTTTAAGGATCGTGACGAGCACAGAGTCGGAGGCGCGCTTGGCACTTTCACTTTGCGGTATCCGATCGGCCAAACGCGATTTGCCCCATACGTTTGGGCGGGAGGTGGCGGAGTCTTTGGCGGTCACAATGAAAGCGCTGTTTACGTCGACGGAATGCTTGAGCGAGTCCGTCACGATGTGGAGTCGCGCCCGGTCGGGCAATTTGGCGGAGGGTTCGAAGTCCGTGTTACTCCGCACATCGGATTGCTCAGCGACTTCAGCTGGAACGTGGTGGACGGCACCCACAACAATTTCGGCTTGGTTCGCACCGGTATCAATTTCGCGTTCTGACCAGGTGGGCCGCTTGAGAAATCCTCCGTTATCGCAACCCTACGGCGCCGTGAAAGATGCGCTGCGGAAAACGTTAGGCGCAAACGTCCGGCGAGAACGAACACTTCTCCGGATTAGCCAGGACGAGCTGGCGGCGCGTTGCGGATTGAATCCGCGCACGATCGCAAAGATTGAGGCGGGCGAAATAGGAATCCTGCCACCAACGCTCGATCGGATCCAGCGCGCCATAGGCTGCACCTTCCAGAATGGTTCAATCGAGAAACCGAAACTCAACGAAAAGGGGCGCCGACAATGAAGCAATGGGACATGCAGCATATTGGAATCTTCGATATCAATTTCGATACCGGCGAACGATACTGGTCGGCCGAACTCCGGCGCATTCTGCGACTGCCGGATGGCATGCCGGCTGAGTTTTCGACCTTGTTGGAGCACGTTCATCCTGATGATCGGCGGGCAATGGCCGCCTTCGCGGTGGAGCCTCTGCAAGGACACTGCCCACAACACCGGTCATTCGACTATCGTCTGCTCGATCCAGATGGCGCTGTGCGTTGGGTGCACATCGAAGCAGGCGCTGCTTTTCGTGACGGCAGCGAAAGCGACGTCGTCCGTGTAATCGGACTGGTCACCGAAATCATTGAACCAACGATGCCGGGCACACCGGTAAAAACTTTCGCGCCCACCGGTAACCCTGAAGCGACGCCGATGTCTTTAGCAGAGAAACAACACTGTTATTAAAAGACGTCTATACCCACGCATGAAACCAAAAAAACTAACGATTGTTCTGTTCGCCGCCGCGCAAATGCTCGCGGCAAACTTCGTCAATGCTCAAACAGCACCGATGACGCCGCCGTTTGGGAGACCAAACTTGAGCGACATGCTTGCTCGGATGCTGGTGCTAACAGATGCGCAGAAAGCACAGCTCCAGCCGTACGTCGATGCGGTGCAACCGCAGCTCGACGCCACGCACCAGCAGGCGCGCCAGGCTGAGGAGGCGTTGTTAAAACAATTGGCCGCATCCATCCGGCCATTGCTCACCTCGGAACAACAAACCAAGCTCGATGCCTTTGAGGCAATGCGCGCGGCCGGGCCGCCACCGCTCACTCGCCTGGGTCGAACTGATCTTTGAGAAAATTTCGAACAGGAATGGTAGCGGTTAGGCGCGTTCCGCCCGGCCAGCGTAAAATGTTATCAAAATGGAGAGCTCGAACCACCATCAAGAAGCTTCCGAGTATCACCGGAATCATACTCCTGTTCGTGCTCGTGCTCTTAATCCTGATCGAGTGCTCCTCTCCGTAGGCCTCCGCGGTTTCGGGCAGCAGCAGCATCGAACTGCGGAATCCCTTCTGCATTGAGCGTTGAGTGTTGGGCTGCCTGCTCGCGAATGCGCCGAACATCGAACATCGAACGCCGAACCGGGGATAAAAGAATTGAACCGCGGACCGCTTTTCTGCATTCGGCGTTGGGCGTTTGTTCAAAGGCTCCCTCCCGTAACGGTGGCGAGCAAAAATTGCATTCCCGAGCGCATAACGCAGGGGTAACTCTACAACGGCAGCACGAAGGTTTCGCCAATCTCGCGGAGTGCGATGCGCTCTGGTTGATCGCGGAGCGCGGCTTGGAAGCGTTCGATTGGTTCGCGGAACGGTTCAAAGCTAAGCCGGAAGGTTTGGTGATGCACGGGCATGATAAATCGCGCACCGGCGTCGTTAGCCATCTGCACGGCTTGCTCCGGATTGCAGTGAGATTGGATCCACGGGTTGTACGCGGCGATCGAAAAAATGGCGAGATCGATCGGGCCCTCCTGACGTAGCTCGGCAAATGTTCCTGTGAAAGCAGTATCGCCGCCAAAAAGAATACGCCGATCGTTTCGTTGGATGAGATAGCCATTGTACCCGCGGTAATCGTCGCGCTGCATTCGCGCGCCCCAATGTTTCACGGGCACTGCGAGGATCTCGATCTTGCCCGCAGGAGTTTCCCATGTCTTGCGTTCATGCCAGCGCAGCTCAGTCACATCGCGGAGTTGAGTCCAGCGCAACAAATCGCGGGTGCGCGTCGCGGTGACCACTTTCGTCGACC
Organism: Verrucomicrobiota bacterium; assembly: GCA_041167085.1. Classification (GTDB taxonomy): domain Bacteria; phylum Verrucomicrobiota; class Verrucomicrobiia; order Chthoniobacterales; family UBA10450; genus DATFCK01. Next base: position 24,718 of record JBEEGV010000045.1, on the reverse strand, counting down.
GACTAAAGTAACTTAGCGTCCGCCAATCAACGTGATCGAAGTGAGAGTGCGATAGAAGAATGATGTCGATCCTGGGAAGCTCATCGACTGTGAGCGCGGGCGCGGTCAATCGCTTCGGACCAATCGTGAATAGAAATGGAACTCGTATTCCGATCCGTGAGAACAAGACCGGGTCGGTCAGAATGTTAACCCCGAAAAAGTTGATCAACACTGTGGAATGTCCCAGCCATGCCGCTGTGATCTGCGTGTTACTCCATTCGGCTGGATTCGGTTTGGCGAAGGCGGGAGCGATCGGCCGCCAACTTTTTACGATCGCCTCGCGCCATAAATAAGACGCCCATCGCCGCACCCGCGGGTTTCGATAGCTGGGTTTTACGGACTCGTCCTTCATTTCACGTTGGTCACCAAGGCGTGAGTTTTACACACACCAAAACTCGCATCGCCGCGAGTCCGCCACTCGATTAAGGCCGCAGGCACCTCAGGAAAATATCGTTTCGTGCCTTTCTGTAAGGCGACACCGCACGTTTTAGAGCCCGTCCGTCATCTGGCGAGTCATAGTTGAACAAAGCGGTCCGACCGTTGTCGAATGCGGTCGTATAACTCTCGCACGCCGCGCCCATTTTGACCTGCTCATTCTTAGGATTCGTCGCGCGGCCGACCCGTTTGCAGTGACACCTTGATGGCTGAGCGCCCCAAAAAAAGTATCGCCATTATTGGAGGCGGCATCGGAGGGATTGCTGCAGCCGTTGCTCTTCATCGAATCGGCGTCGACGTATCGGTTTACGAAAGAGTGGAGCAGCTCCGCGAGGTGGGCGCGGGCATGATGCTCTGGCCCAATGCCACGCGAGTTCTGGGCGAACTGGGCATGCTCGACGAGGTGCTGGCACGCAGTGGCCGGAACACGTATTTTCTCGTGCGAACAAGGACTGGCAAAATTCTAATGAGCATTGCGCTGGGAAAATTCGAGGTCCCCGCGGTTTGCATACGTCGAGCCGATCTTCTTTCCATTCTTTTAGCCGCTTTGCCGGACGAGTGCCTGCAACTCGGTTACGAGTTCGAACGATTAAGACAGTGCAATAGCAAGGTCCGCCTCTATTTCAAAGGCGATCGCATTGAAGAACACGACGCCGCGGTCGGCGCCGACGGCATTCGCTCGGGAGTTCGAGCGGAACTCTTCGGGATTTCCGATCCGATTTATCGAGGTTACACGGTCTGGCGCGGCCTGGCGCGATACGACGGCGCTGCGGTAATGCCTGGATTTAATAGCGAGTCCTGGGGTATGGGAATGCGTTTCGGAATCCTCAATACCGGCCACCGAAGATTCACCTGGTACGCGACGGCAAATGTTCCTTCGCATCATCTCGATGCGAATTGCGGACGGAAACGGGAGCTTCAACAGTTATTCGCTGGCTGGCACGAGCCAGTCGCGGATTTTCTGGAGGCGACTGACGAGGCCGAAATTCTAAAGAATGGAGCGCGTGATTGCGCACCGCTGCAGCAGTGGGGCAAAGGAATGGTCACGTTACTTGGAGACGCTGCGCATCCCTGCACGCCGAATCTCGGCCTGGGAGGTTGTATGGCGCTTGAAGATGCCCTCGTTCTCGCTAAATGCGTCGAAAGAGAGCCGATCCTAAGAATTGCTCTGCGCCGTTACGAATCACTCCGATTCGACCGGACCAGGCATATTCAGCAACGCTCGCTTTTGATTGGTCATATTGGACAATGGCAGAACCCACTGTTCGTGACCGGACGCGAGATGGTGACTCGGATGCTTCCGGCGAAGCTCATCGAACGCAATTTGAGAAGGGTCTACTCCTACAGGACTTAATCATGATACGCATTGCGGGAATCCTCTTGCTGTTCTTCGCTGCTTCCAGCGGATTGGTCCTCGGCGGCGATTCCAACCTCAAATCGGAGGAGGTCTACCAAGGATGGCTGCAAATGTATGATCTAAAATTCGACCAAGCTCATGCTGCCTTCGATCGATGGCAGCAAGATCACCCGGATGATCCTCTCGGACCGGCTTCCAATGCGGCCGGCTATTTATTTTCGGAACTGGCACGGCTGGGTGTGTTGGAGTCCGAGCTTTTTGTGGATGACACTCGGTTCAAGAACCGAAAGACGCTCGATCCGGATGTCCAGGTGCGAGCTTCTTTCTTGAAGCGAATCGATCAGGCAGACGGACTGGCGGATTCAGTACTCCAAAAATCGAGCGCCGATCCCCGCGCTCTGTTTGTTAAAACGCTCACTCATGGACTTCGCGCGGATTACGTCGCGCTTATCAACGGGCAGGGTTTCAAGGCGCTGAGCTACACGAAGTCAGGTCGCGTTTACGCCGACAGATTGCTGGTGGCAGATCCGGAGGCGTTCGACGCCTATCTCGGTCCCGGCCTGGAAAATTATTTGTTGAGTTTAAAGCCGGTGGCATTGCGGATTTTGCTTAGACTAACAGGCTCGCAAATTGATCGGGACAAAGGGCTCGAACAATTGCGGAAGACCGCCGCGAAAGGTTATTATCTGGAACCGTTTGCAAAACTGCTGCTTGGGGTAGCGGCCTTGCGAGACAATGACCCGGCAAAAGCGCGCGAGATTCTGACCGATTTGCACGCGCGTTTCCCCAACAACGAACTTTATTCCGTCGAACTCAACCGGCTGGTCGCGGCAAAGCCATAAGCGACTGACTTTGCAAATCTCCGATATGGCCGCTTCACCACAGTTTCACGTCGATATCGGCGAGATCCGGAAGCATTATGACCGATTGTCGGTTTTGTACCGGATGTTATGGGGAGAACATCTTCATCATGGTTACTGGGAGGATAATGAGTCCATCGCGCGGGCTCAGATCCAATTGATGGAACGCCTGGCCGAAAAAGCGGACATACCGCGCGGTGCCCAGGTTCTTGATATCGGTTGTGGGCTTGGTGGCTCGGCCTTTTGGTTAGCGGAACAATATGACTGTCGTGTCACCGGACTCACTATCAGTCCGGTCCAGGCCAGAATGGCGACGAAGAAAGCGAAAGCCAAAGGGTTATCCGATCGACTTCAGTTCGTGGTGGCCGATGCAAACTCGTGGCAACCACAGCCCGAAAGCGTCGATGTCATCTGGATCATGGAAAGCAGCGAGCACTTTCGTGACAAGAAGCGCTTTTTCGAGCGTTGTGCCTCCGCGTTGAAGCCCGCCGGTGTCCTTGCCGTCTGTGCCTGGCTTCGAGGAGAGAGACCAATACGGGGCGACGAACAAGAATTAGTCGCGACAATTGGCAAGGCAATGCTGAGCGCGAGTCTTGATACGCTCAGCCAGTACGCTGCCTGGATGCGCGAAGCGAACCTGGAAGTTGAGACGGCGAAGGACATCACTGGAAACATTGCGCCGACCTGGGAGCACTGTTCCCGGATGGCGCAACGTTTGCCCGTAAGATGGTTGGTGCATTTGGCCGATGCTCCCACCCGGCGATTCGTGAAATCGTTTCCACTAATGACACAAGCTTATGTTACCGGGGCAATGGCGTTCGGTCTCTTCGTTGCGAGAAAACCTGCATCGGCGGGCTAAGGTCTTTGCAGCAGTTGCTGGCGTTTGTCGAGTCAGACGACTTCGCCGTGAGATCGGCTCGCCCTGGCCGTGTGGATAATCTTCAGTCCTTTCTTCGCGGCCTTGTATTGGTTGTTTGAATCCCGCGCAATGAAGGCGCGGCCGGAAGCAAGCTCATGAAGCTGGAGCAATCCGTTTCCCGCTTTCAGCGCTGCGTCTACTTCGTGGAGATTAACATCGGGAAACGCCACTTTATTAATCAGGAACTGCCGATCTCGCTCCGCGAAGCCGTAGCAAGCGAGTTTTCGCCCCAATCCTTTTGTGAAATCGACATGCCGCCAAAACTGTTCGGCGCCCTGGATACTGCCCGTCCCGCGAAGTGTCACGACCAATTCCTGTTGAAGACAAATTGCCCGGTTCCTCGCGACGGGCGCGGCCGTGCTCATGGTGGAAGGAGCGACCGCCGTTAAAATGCGTATGCGATTGTGCCGTAAAACCCCCGGCGTTGACCAAATTGCGGCGCCCCTACTCCGATGCCGCTGCCATCGCGAAGCTCGTAGATCTTGTCGAACAAGTTGACGACGTCGAAACGGACGGTGACGGCAGTCTTTTCCGTAATTTTAATTCGTCGCTGCAGACTGAGATTAAAGGTTTCGTACGGATGATTCTTCATTGTATTCGCGAAACCGCGGCGCAGGCCGTTACCATACAGTCCATCGATAGCGGCTTTCCAATCCTGCCACTGATATGATGCGCCAGCCGATCCGGTGAATCGCTGGTCGTGATCCAGAAAGACCCAGTGGTTCTTGATGTAAGCGTATTCGGCTGGATCGAAAAGGAACTCCGCTGAGGTGACATCGGTGCCTCGCGCCCACTCGTAGCCGGCGTTCAGATAGGCGGAGAAGCCGCCTTTGTCATAACTGGAGGTGAATTCGCCACCGTAAATCTCGCCCCGCTTGTAGTTGAAGGATGAAAGAATCAACGCTTGTCCGAACTGCCCCTCATCGAGGACCGAGTGGGAGCTCTTGTAAAACCCGTCGAGGCCGAACTGGAAGCCTTCAAAGATTTTTTGGGTCGCGCCAATATCAAAATAGTGTGCCCGCTCAGCTTTTACCGCTGAGTCCCTTGTGATCGCGGACTCGTTTGTTGTGCCGGTGAACTTCGCGATCGTGCTTTGGTCTACGTTTTCCAGCGGCGGCGGCGTAAAATACCGCGCGTAGCCAGCGTGCACGGTCGTGCCTTTCCAAGGCTCGTAAACAACGTTGAGGCGCGGGCTCAGCTGGTTCTCGTCCACGAAAGCGCTAGCAAAATCGAGGCGGCCGCCAAAGTTAATGGTCAACTGCTCGAACGGCTTCCATTCATCCTGTAAATAGAATCCGTAGAAGTAGCCGTAATGGCCGTTGTTATCGACGATGCGCTGCGGAACATCGCTGGTTTGATTGCCGTTCGCATCAATCGGAAACACCAGGGTCTCTGTGCCGACGGCAGCGCGCTGCTCGGTGAAGAGCATCCCACCCCGGATCGTATGTTGATCGTTTAGTTTGTAACTGGAGTCGAATTCGAAGCCGTTCGAGAGGATGTCGCGATCCACCCGGGAGGCGACGCCATTGAAAATGAGATCTCCCACTTTATCCGGCCGGAAGAGCACAGAGCTGTAACGCGTAAAGACGGAGGCCTGCATGCTGAAGTCGTCGACCTTTTTTTGGTAGGTCGCGATGACATATGTGTTTTGCTCAGTCTGGTTCTCATCCAGTTTCGCCGAATCGAAGGTGGTCCGGCCCATGTCAGTGAATGCCGGCGTCTGTCCTGGATTGTTCGGGATCTGGAAGTCGCTGTGATTGCCGCTCAGAAGCAGAACGAGCCGCGAATTCTCGTCGAAGATGTAAGAGAGATAACTGAAGAGCCGGTACTGATCGGTATCATCGTGAATTGGATCGCTGCTGCGCGTTGGGTTCTCGATGCCTATCCCGTTATGAAGATAGCCCAGCGAAGTATAGACACTTGCCTTTCCCTGCACAGTTCCATACTCAAAACTCGGCATGATCGTATCAAAACTGCCGACTTGGAGCGACGCTCCGCCTTGTTGAAAGACGGCGCCGTTCTTGGTGTGAATGTCTATTACCCCGGTCGTGCGGAAACCGAATTGCGCCGGCAGCGCGCCGGTAATCAGCGAGATGTTATCGGCAAAACGTGTCTCCAGCTCCTGACCGAAACCGGGAATGCTTTCCGGCAGCAGCACGTCGTCGATGCGATATTGCAAATTAGCGTGCTCGCCGCGGACGTGGAGTTGGCCAAATGAATCCTGCGCCACCCCGGGAAACCGGAGAATAGTTTGATTGAATGGAGCGTCTTCACCGCGCGCCTGTGAATCGAGCCGATCAGGACCGATTGTGTAACGTGTCGCGCCGAGGCTTGGCACGATCGCTTCTCTCGAAATGTCGAGTTGCTCGCTTTGGACAACGACACGTTCAACTTCCGCCGTCGCACTGGGTGAGCCGGCGGGTGAAGGACTGGGTGACGCTGTAACAGCGTCCTGCGCGACGAGATTTGCCGCGCAAATAAGCAACGCAATCGTTGCCGTCAGAAATTTGTTCATTGGATGTGTGTAAGAATAGAATTTTCATGATTTGAGATTGGTTAGGCCGCGGCCAGGGACTAATCACTGGCGCGGACGTAATCGGCATGCACGAACGCGTGGCGCAATTCAGGCGAAATAAAGCAAAGCTCCGCGAGAACGCGGCTCGATCCCGTGCTAAGCGCGCGACGGTGGCGCGTGTTCGAAAGTCGACGCGCCTAGAAAAGTTGACCCCACCCATTTCGGAGTGAGTGGCGCGACGACTGAAATGAAATCAGGGACAGCGGCGGAATTGAGCAGCACCGGCGGGGCACTATGATGGTAACTGCCGGAAGCAAGGAGTGTAGCCGCGCAGGTGTGCTCCGTGTTATTGGCGTTCCGGTGAATTCGGGCATGCAGTTGCGGCGATGCCGCCAGGACAAGCGACCATGCAAACGCTGCGATAACCAATGAAGCAACGGTAGCGCGCGCGCGAGGTAACGAAGAAAGACGACCGTTCATTACAGAGCGCAGCTTCTATCCCGAACCTCCGGCGCGCAAGCTCTTTTCATGTCAGTCAGCATTGCTTGACCCTGTCGCAGCTTTTGCGGAAGTATCAAAAGCCTGTCAAACGAGGATCCGTAACCGACGATTTCGGAGCGACTCGATCAGAAGATCACCTCTGTGATCTCGGGCCCCCGCTTCGATAGGGAACGGGGAGATACTCAACTGTAGGTTGGTGACGGATCGGCTGCGGATAGAGTTGCATCAAGCGCAGGACATTTTCCGGCATATCGTCGCGAACGGACAGACCCAGTTCTCGTCCACGCTCATAGGTAATCGGAAAATCGTGGGTCCAAGTACCGGATGTCAGTAGTTTGGCCAACTCCGCCGACTTGTCGACCGGAAGCTTCCGCGCAAGCAAATCGGATACTTCGTGCTCCATTTGGAAAAGCGCCTTCTCCGCCTGATCGGCCAGAATCAACGTTTTGTCGTCCACCTCAGCAATTGGCTTTTGTCGCACTGCCTTCACGATTGATGCTGCGGGATATTCGCCCAGTTGCGGATCAACCGGGCCCAACACCGCATGTGCGCACATGACGATCTCGTCCGCCGCCAGCGCGATCAATGTTCCACCGGACATGGCATAGTGCGGCACAAACACCGTGACCTTGGCTTTGCGTTTGGAGACGGCGCGCGCGATCTGGGTTGCAGCCAGGACCAATCCACCCGGAGTATGCAGGACCAGATCCAATGGAATCTCCGGATCAGTTAGGTGAATAGCACGCAGTACCTCCTCGCTGTCGTTGATGTCGATGTAGCGAAACATGGGAAAGCCGAGAAGGCTCATCGTTTCCTGGCGATGCACGAGTAAGACCACGCGCGACTTTCGCTCGCGCTCGATCAACTCGATCAGCCGCTTGCGCGACGCCTCCAGCAGCCGCTGTTTGATTACCGGCTGCAGCGCCGATAGCATGAAAAACAACCAGAAAATATCCATAAACGGTTTCAGCTAGCCTAACGTCGACGCGGGTCCCACGCCCATTCCATCCCATACTCATCGGGTTGCATTCGGCGCCCGGGCCTTTTCACAAATAACCAGCATGACAGCATGCCGACCACAAATCCGCCGATGTGCGCCCACCAGGCGATCCCACCGACCTGTCCAGGACCCGCGAGGGCCATCGAGCCGCTGAATAATTGGATAAAAAACCAGAGGCCGAGATAAAACACAGCCGGCACTTCGAAGAAGAAGGGAAAAAAGAAGATCGGAAACACTACGATCAGGCGTGCCGTCGGGAAAAAGAGAAAATAAGCACCGAGAACGCCGGCAATGGCGCCAGATGCGCCGACCGACGGCACGGTTGAGTCTGCATTCACGTATAAGTGGGTAAGTCCGGCCACTGTGCCGCAGAGTAAATAGAAAATGATGAAGCGGATCGGGCCCATCCTGTCCTCGACGTTGTCGCCGAAGATCCAAAGCGTCCACATATTGGCCAAAATATGGAACCACCCTCCATGCAGGAATTGATGCGTCAGGATCGGCCAATAACCCTCCACCGGAAAGCCGGCCGCCACCGCCCACTCGGGATGAGTGAAACGAGCCGGAACAAGACCGAATAAGTAGAAGAGTTGCTCAACCGATTGATGTGGCAGTCCCAGCTCGAAGAAAAAGACTGCCACATTGACGAGAATCAATGCGTAAGTCGCTACCGGTGTGGAGCGATTCGGAACAGAATCTCTAATCGGAAACATCTAAGTCGGCGATCAGAGCAATCCTGAACAAATCGATAGAAAATTACCAGGATAAGCTGTGCCGATCGAGTTGGAAATTATCAAGCCCGAGCGGCCGCCGAGGTGAGATGTCCGCCGGCCAAATGGCGTAATTTGAACGCCAGCGCCAGCAGAAGGATTCCCAAAACAAGAGCGTAAGCTCCGACCCACCAAACCAGCACGAGCGCACCGGGGCCCGGCATTAACACCAGGAGCACGCCGAAGACGACCGAAAGCAATCCAGCAAGGACAAGCAACCACTCGTGATCGATTTCTTTGCGCAGCTTGATGGCAGCCATGATTTCGATGATTCCAGTTATAATCGCCCACGCTGCGATCAGAATGAGCAAGCCCACCGCTGTGAGTCCGGGCATGAAGAAGGCAATCAAACCCGCAATAATGCTCAATATTCCTCCAATAATAAGCGCACCGAATCGCGGGTAGCCTTTGGGAGCTTTGTAAGCCAGCATCAAAGACAAGATTCCGGTCGCAAGGGCATAGGCGCCAAAAAGAAAGACCAAGGCGAACAACGTAATAGCCGGCCAAACGAATGCCAACACGCCAAATAGGATGGCGGCTATGCCGCGCAATAAGACCAGCCACCAGTTCCGGGCGAGCAGATCCGCTATAGTTGCGGTAGCAACGTTCATATCATTATTTGCGATCATTTTTTATCTCCTGTTTTAACTTGGACTTCGTCGCCCTTCGCCCTCGTCCATTTTTCTTTGCAACATTTTCCTGGTTTTCTTTCGTCTCCCCGCGAGCGTTCGGTTGCCGCAGAGAGCGCACTTCCCAACGCAAACGCTCAACTTCTGCCATCAACCCAAGAATCGCTTTGATTCCCGGAAGATCATCTCCACAGATGTTCCGCAGATCGTGGATGCGCCGCAGATGGCGAATGGCAGCGCCGTCAAAGAAATAACCGATATCGGCCGGATCGGCTGCGGGCGAGACCAGGCCGTATTTATAATAGATGAGAATGGTCCGCCGCGGCACTTGCGCCAGCTGTGAGGCGGTTTCGATAGTATAAATGGTGCCGCTCGGTGGCTCGAATAACTCGATGGCGCGTTCGGAATTTATCGCGCTGAAAATTCTTTTTCGGACGGCAGATTGCATCGTGATTCCCTTCTATTAAGTGGCCGTTTGCAGAAGGGCTTCGGTCATGGGTTCTAAATCCCGGGGTCCGTCATAGCGCACGCCGTTAATAAAAAAGGAGGGAGTGCCATTAACCCCGCTTCTCACTCCGCTTTGGAAATCCTCCCGCACCCGAGGCGCGTATCTACCCTCCAGGAGCTGCTTGATAAAGCGAGGCACATCGAGCTCGAGCATTGCGGCGTAGCGCGCGAGGTCCTCATCTTCGAGGGCGGTTTGATTCTCGAACAGCGCGTCGTGCATTTCCCAAAACTTACCCTGGCCCCCAGCAGCCTCGCCGGCCTCGGCCGCGTGTTCGGCATGTGGATGCATGGCGGCGAGAGGAAAGTTGCGAAAAACGAAACGCATCTGTTTTCCTAGAGCCCCCTGAATGGCTTCGACGATAAAGCGGGCTTGAGCGCAAAAGGGGCATTCGTAATCGCCGTATTCGAGAAGTGTGGCGGGGGCCTGGATTGGCCCTCGAATGTGGTCGCGTTTACTCACTGGCATGGCCAGGGTCGTGATGTCAATTCCGGGTAAACCGCTCATAACATTGAAACCTCCTGTTTGCTCTCGACTTTGGGTCTCTGTTTCTTTTGCTGAAGGTCTTCGAGCGCGACCAGAATTCCGGCGGCTCCGGGATTAACTCCGAGGGGCGAGACATAGCTCCAACGAATGGTGCCTTCCTCGTCCAGGACGAAAAGCGCACGTTCGCTGACACCGTCCTCATTACGATAGACACCGTATTTCCGAGAGACATCGCCCTTCGGCTCAAAGTCGGCGAGAAGAGGAAAGTGTAACTTGCGATCCTTGGCGAAGGCAGCATGGCACCACGCGCCATCGACCGAGATGCCAATGAGTTCGGCCCCCAGATTCTGAAACTGGGGCAGCATTTCGTTATACAAGGACATTTGGTCGCCGCAGACCGGGCTCCAGTCGGCCGGATAAAACGCAAGCACGACGCGTTGCCCCCGGAACTCCCTCAGTGTTAGCCATTGATCGGGCGTGCTGCGCAACCTGAATTCGGGAGCCTCTGTTCCCGTGGGCACGGGCGAGCGCCGGCTTTTCGAATGCATGTCTTTGGAATGCTTTTCGCTTTCGTCACTCATAAAGCTCCTTTGCCTTGGCGGGGTGAAGATGTCAGTCTTCACCCCGCTCATCCTCAACCAACTTGGACGTCAACCTGCTTGGGCTTGGCCTGTTCGCTTTTTGGCAGATGAACCGTGAGCACACCGTCCTTGAACTCAGCTTTCACCTTCGCGGCGTCGGTATCGTCAGGAAGCGTGAAGCTTCGCACAAAGCTTCCGTACGCGCGTTCGATCCGGTGATATTTCTTTTCCTTCTCTTCCTTCTCGAACTTGCGTTCGCCGGAGATCATGAGCACGCCGTTCTCGACCGTGACCTTGACGTCTTCTTTTTTTACATCCGGCAACTCCGCCTTGATGACGTATTCGTTGTTGTCCTCGGTGATATCGGCCGCCGGCGACCAATCGGCGAGGGTGAGATCTTCTCTGCCGTTTCCGCGCCGAACAGGGACGCGGCCAAAAAGATTGGAGAGCCGGCTCTGAAGATCATCTAATTCCGCCAGCGGTTCCCAACGTGTGAGTGTGTTTATTGCCATAGTAATCGATCCCTTTCCGAATCCGGCGAGGTACGGTTCGTCCGCTGCGTCCGGCCGCCAGTTGTCCGAGGCAAAGCAGAGCGAGAAAATCCTCTCGCCACACAGGTTTCGAGGCTGCCAGGGGATATGGCTCGGTAACTTAAGTTCCATTTTCTCAAAAGGAACCGATGCCCATGACGCGATTGCGGAGTGAGGGCTCTCCACACCGTGCCCAGGGCGGTCCTCGCGCTGGACAAATGGAAACTTAAGTTACCTAGTGCGTACCGTGGGTTTCCTACATTTTGAATTAGTGAACGAATTCGAACAAGCCCTGCAGCGAAGAATTGACGAGAGAATAAGAGTCCGCGGCTTTTGTGTAGTTTACGATCACGACCTCCGACGGCTTTCAGAACCGGCGGCAAAGTTCCGCGTCCGCCAGATCCGTGACATTGAGCGATTCGCGGCCGAAAACAGGTTATCGGTCAAGGTTCGGGAGACCGGATTGAACGCTACTTTCACACCCCTCAGCTGAACCTGTCCCGGCCCTGGCACGCTGTGGCCGAAAATATTGCTGTTTTTTTTGTTCCGTTGGTCTCATTCTTCGCTCGTAAACCCCTTGAATCAAGGCACCGCCGTGCTTGATCTCTTGAAAAAAAAGATCATGGACGCTCGGCGCGTACCTGGACGTCATACCTCTGCGCCGTGGGTAGCTGGCCGGGGCATTGTCGACAAGGGAAGGACTGGAGCGGCCGCCAAGCGAGATCCATTCACCGGCCGGTCGCTGGAAAAGCCCTTGCTAAACCTGCACGGAGCAACGGATCTCGAGTCGTTTTGGAGAGCGGTGCGACAGGTAATGACTGCTGCTATTCCCAGCTCGCTCGTTGGCCTGACCCTTCAGCATAATCCAATTTTCCCGATGTTCTCACGCTGGACGTGCGCAATGGCTGACGGCCTTTTCAACGCTAAACCGGTCCGGGATTATCTTGAGGCGCACCCTCAGAGCAAACTTGTACTGATCAGCAACGTTTTTCCCGTCCGGAGCAAACTGCTCAAATCGGATTTTTATCGCCGACACATGGCACCTCATAAATGCCCGTACGCTGCAGGGATGTTTTTTTGGAATGGATCCAGATTGATCGGTGTGATCGCGGTGATGCGCACGGAGAGGCAAGGCGATTTGACCGCAATCCAGATGGATCTGCTTCGACACCTTCACGCACAATTTCAGACCGCGCTCCGCCGGCTCGGCGCGCAAGAACGGGAGCGTTCCGCCAGAATGGCCTTCGAGGAATTTCTTAATCGACTCCCCCTCCCGACAATGCTTCTGCGCTGGGACCTGAAACTTGTTTACCAGAACCAGGCCGGCCGCGAGTTCTGCGCCTTGTGGGAACGAGGGCCAGATCTTGCGCCACTAATGAAGGTAAGTGCTCCGATTCCCACCGAAATTCTACAGTGCTGCCGGACGCTTAAAGAACGTTGGCAAAACCCGGGCCGCCTTAATGCACCTCAGCCGGGTCAAAAACCTGAAACAGTCCATCATTCTCAATGGGCGAACCTTCGAGCAACCGTTACCTTGAAAGAGCTCCTGGCATCCGGAGTGGCCCGGCCGCGCTTTCTGGTAGAATGCGAAGAATTGCGTCGTGTGAGCGGACTCCCGAGCCAGGCGAGGCCAAGCCAGCTCTCCCATTTGGTGCGGTTAACCCAACGCGAACAGCAAGTGACCCGATTACTCTGCGAGGGACGAAGCAATCACGAGATTGCGGAGAGCACGGGAACGAGTTTGGCCACAGTGAAAAAACATCTCTATTCCATTTTTCGGAAACTGGAGGTCACCAGTCGCAGCCGTTTGATGGCGCTGATGCGCTAACCTTAGTTGATCGTTACCGCCTTTGGAATGAACGTCAGCTTCGGATAGCGCGGGTCCACCTTTTTAAGGGCGCGCAGGACCACTTCGCTAATTCCTAGGTTGCGCGCCCATTTGTGGTTGGCCGGAACGATATACCACGGAGCGCGCGCGGTCGTGCAACAGTTGATGGCGTCCTCGTAGGCTTTCTGATAATCGTCCCACAATGCGCGCTCTTTCAGATCCGCCACACTGAACTTCCATTGTTTTTCCGAAGTCTCCAGCCGCGCCTGTAGTCTGCTTTTCTGCTCACCTTTTGAAATGTGGAGCATGAACTTCAGAATGGTCGTCCCATTTTCCGCGAGAGTTTTCTCGAAATCGTTGATCTGATCGTAGCGCGCTTTCCACACTTTTTTCTTCACCAGCTTGTGCACTCGCACGACGAGCACATCTTCGTAATGGGAGCGGTTCCAAATCCCAATCATGCCTTTGGCCGGGGTCGCTTTGTGCGCACGCCAGAGAAAGTCGTGATCGAGCTCGTCCTGTGTCGGCACTTTGAAAGAAGTGATGCGAAGGCCGGATGGATTCAGGCCCCAGCATAAACTTTTGATCGCGCCATCCTTGCCGCCTGTGTCCAGGGCTTGAAAAATAATCAACAGGCTCCGGCGATGCTCCGCGTAAAGCTTTTCCTGTAACGCGCTTATCTTTTCTCTCAGCGCCAGGAAACGTTCGAGCGCCTCTTCCTTTTTGAAACCTCCGGTCTCGTCCGGATTAATTTTCGAGAGGCTGATCTTGTGGCCGGAACGGGCTTTGATAACGGCTGACTTCATTTCACCTCCAGTGGGATCTTTTTGCGAGGCGGAGGGAAGGCCTGGTCCAGCTCGGCCAGCTCTTCATCCGTTAACCTGACGTTTAACGCGCCATGATTTTGACGCACATGGTCCGAATCGCTCGCTTTGGGAATGACCACCACTTGTTGTTGAAGCAACCAGGCGAGCGCGACCTGCGCCGGCGTAGCAGCATGCCGGGACGCGATGGATCTCAAAACAGGCTGATCCAGCATTCCTTTTTGCTCTCTTCGAGAATGCTCGATTGGTGAGTACGCCATCACCGGCAAATTCTGCGCGCGGCATAGTGGAAGAAGGTCCCACTCGATGCCGCGGTGCTTCAGGTTATAAAAAACCTGATCAGTCACAATCTCAGCGCCGCCCGGCAAGGCGAAGGCCTCGTCCAGATCATCCACATCAAAATTACTAACGCCGTAATCCCTGATCTTCCCCGCTCGCTTGAGCGATCGAAAAGCGTCCAGAGTCTCAGCCAGCGGCACTGAGCCCCGCCAGTGTAATAAATAAAGATCCAGATAATCTGTCTTTAGCCGGCGCAGACTTCGCTCGCAGGCTGCAATCGCGCCGTCGTAGGTGGCATTGTGCGGTAAGACTTTGCTAACCAGATAAACTTCTCCGCGACGATCCGAGATCGCTTCACCCACCAATTCTTCCGCCGCCCCTTCCCCATACATTTCTGCGGTATCGATCAATGTCATTCCAAGGTCCAATCCCAGGCGCAGCGCCGCGATCTCAGTTCCGAGTTCCTTCACATCTTCGCCCATCAACCATGTCCCCTGGCCGAGCACGGGAATTTTTCGGCGTGAGAGCAGAGGCAATGTTTTCACGGTAGTGCTTGTTGTGGTCATACTCCTCATTCGCAATTTCTTACGATCTTCGGCGGATTCGGAGCACGATTTTTCCGAGAACACGTCCCCTTTCGATTCGTTGATGTGACTTCGCCGCCTGCGCCAACGGATAGATTCCCGCAATTGGCACGCGAAGGCGGGCTTCGATTACCGCCTGATGGAGTTTTGCAAAATGCCGCGGACTTGCTTCACCGTCATAAGAAACGATTCTGACTTTCCGCCGGTACCGCGGTTCCGGCTCAACTCCGTTTGGGTAGGCAATTCGCCCGCCGGGGCTCAAAACATCGAGCAGGCGCTCCAGCGTCCTGCCGCCGGCTAATGCCAGAACAGCATCAATTCCATCGGGCGCCAGCGTGCAAAGTTTCTTGAGTGCATCTTTGCGCCGTGCATCGATTACAGCGTCCGCGCCCAATTTTTTGACAAGCGCAGCGGCGCTGCCATTGCGCGCCGTCCCGATCACTCGGGCGCCACGCCATTTGGCAAATTGCAGTGCGAGCGATCCAACCGCACCGGACGCTCCAAAAATCAGCACCGTTTCGCCCGAGCGCACCCGCAAATGATCGTCAATTCCCTGAAGAGCTGTCAGCCCGGTCACGGTCGCGGCACCGGCATGAAGGAGATCGAGCTGCCGCGGGACACGTGCGACATGTTTGGCATTTACCGCGACGTATTCGGCGTAGAAGCCTCCTTTTGGATTGATAAACCGGTAGGCCCAGACGCGCTCGCCAACGCGAAAACGGCGGACCCGCGATCCCCTGGCATTCACCAACCCCGCGCCGTCAGTACCCAAAATGAGAGGAAACTTAGGCCGACCTTCCGGCCACCACCCCCGGCGAATGTCCGCGTCCCACACGCCCACACCGGCGGAATGCAGAGCGATAAGCACTTGATGCGGCCCCGGTTTCGGAACTGGAAGTATATGGAGTTTGAGGACCGATGGTGGACCGAACCGATCGATTGCCACGGCCCGCATTATTTTTTTATTCGCACGTCGATCAGTCTTTCGCATGCACTCCTTCTTCGCGCGTCAATCATTCCATGCAGATGAGCGGCTGCATTTTTGACGTCGAGATGTTTGTATTGTTCTGCCGATCTCTTCCGCCGGTAATATGCTTCGCAAGCAATGAAAAGACAGCGCGCGCGAGAACCTCGGCATTTGCGTCACCATCGCTTTTGATGTGCCGTCGGATGCGTGCCAGAAATTGCTCCCTTTGCCGCTCCTTCACGGGCTTCCCAGTCGGGTCCCGACCCTCGTAGTAGATTCCTCGAATCAGCATGGGCAATTGCGCTGCGAATTCGGCCGCTTCCTCGACAGTGAGACGGTCGTGTAATGCGTGTAAGACGGCTCTCAATGCCTGGCAAGCTTTGGGCCGATCCCCGTCCGTTACCTCCATCAAATCCTTGAGCCAGATATTGTTTTTTTGCACTGTCGTATCGAAAACTTCGAGACCTGTCGCACTCATTTGAACTCCTCCTTCTACTTGTCGCTCAGACTTATCATTGCGTCGCAATCGCTATGTCGTTGACATACTTTTCCTCCCGGTTTGGGCCCTACTTCGGGGCTAGTTCGGCTTGTTCGATAAAATTCCTGATCGCCTGAGCCGGCATCGCCCCGGGTTGCCGAGCGACTTCAAGACCTGATCGAAACAAAACCATCGTCGGAATGGCATTGATACGAAATTTTCTCGCCAAAGACGGTGATTCTTCGGTGTTAACTTTCAGGACAAGCGATTGGCCCGAGAGTTCGGCGGCCACTTTGCGTATTTCCGGTGCGACCATCTTACAGGGGCCGCACCAGGGAGCCCAAAAATCGACGAGCACCGGTAATTCGGAATGGGAGATGAGCGCATCGAAGACAATGTCGCTTGTCACATCCACTGGTTCAGCCGGTGGATGCAGTTCGATCCGGCACTTGGCGCAGCGAAACGATTGCTTTAATCGATCATACCTGAGGCGATTGCGTTGACCACATTTCGGGCAGGTTATCAATAAACCACGTTCATCAGGTTCCAGCCTCGTCACGCGACAGCCTCTCGTTCCATGACGTGATCGCGCAACCGCTGCTGCACAGACGCCAGATATTGCTGAACGGTTTTCAGCCCTTGCTGCGTGACCATCGCTATCTCCTCCGGTTCCAATGCTTCCACGAAATAAAGCTCAAATATGTCGCGTTCTTCTCGCGGCCAGTCCCGCATGTCCTGCTCAAGTTGCAACAGCGCGTCCTTTGCCGGGACAAATTCGTCGGGCTGTGGCGAAACGCCCGAGCCGTTACCGTGCAGGGCGCGTTCAGACGAGGTTTCCGTTCGACTGGGGGCCGCTCCGTCCGCCTTCAATTTCATCAGACGACGCCGGCGTATGAGCTCCCGGTGAATGAGGTGGTGAAACCAAAGCGACCAGCGGACTCTTTTCGGACCTGTGGCCGCCTCAGCGATAGTGCGGCGTCCCACTTCATCCAGGATCTCGCGCGCATCAAGGCTATTTGGCGCAAGATCACCGGCGAGTTCGTCCTGCCGGATATGGCGGCGGATATCGCGCAAAAGCTCTTTGTAATGTTGCCGGAAAAGATCGCGGACCATGTCCTGATAATTTTGTGGACCTGTTCCTTCCGACTGCGGTTCGATGGCAAAGCCGGTCGCCTTCGATTCATGAAGCTTTTTGCGGCGTTCTTTTCGCTTCCAGAATTTCTCCCCGCGCTCGTTTGATTTCAACGATTTCAATTCACGCAGCATCGCCTTTACCGCCTCATCGAACGCCTCGACCAGATCGTGCGCGGACTGCCTGGTATGCAGGATATGGGAAGGCACACGCAGGTTGAGGGTGGCAGTGTAAATCGGTTTTTTTGCATTTCGCTCCAGCACGATCTGGAGATGGACGGCATCGGACGGAAAATGTTGGAGATGCCTTTCAAATTTGGAGATTTTTTGGCGAAGTTTTTTCTCCAGTGGAATTCGCGCCTCTTCCGGCGAAACGTTTTTGGTCACGATGTTCCAGGGCAGCGCCATATCGGTTCCTTTTGTTTTCTGAGAAAACGGAGGGGCGCAGAGTTTCGGTCATCCTGACTGAATCGGCGCCTTCGTCCTCGCATGAGTTTCGGGCGCGACCCCGACGTGACGTGGGTAACTAAAGTAGCCTTTTTTACCGCCCACTCGCCGGCTCTTCGAGGCAAAAACGCAGACCGATCAGCGCGCGGCGCAAAACCGCCGGGATTTACGAATGATGCCGCGATTACTATGCATGAAAACAAAAGTCACGTTAACAGGAGCCGTCTTGGCGGCGGCATTGATCTTTATCACCGGATCGTTTGCTGTCCAAAATCCGAAAAAGGAGAAAGGGACTTACACCAGCCTGATCGCCGCCTCGGAGGCTAAAGGAGCCAAAGTCAGGAACCTCCAGAATGAAGAAATTGGATATATCGAGGACGTATTGCTCGACCCTGATACGGGCGAGGTGCGCTTCGCTGTGCTCAATGTCGGTGGTTTTCTGGGAATCGGCGGGACGAAAGTCGCGGTGCCCTGGAACGCGCTGCAAATTAGCAAAGACGGTAACAAGCCGAAATACGTGCTCGACGCGACCAAGGATCGGTTAGAAAAAGCGCCAAAGATGGAAGGCAAACATTACGAGCGTCTTTATGCGCGCCAGGAGGCCGAGCCTATCTTCGTTTATTGGCACGTAACCTGGACCGAACCAACTGATGCGATCCCGGCAAGCAGTCCCTAAACAGGCATTCGACTGAAAAGGCAGTCTGCCGCTGTGGCGGTCACCGCCGGCGGCAAGCTGCCCGAATTCACGCAGATAAGCTTGCATCGCGGTTGCCATTCGAACGACTAACTGGGAGAACAATCAATCATTGTTAGTCCAATGCCCTAACCAAGCCAGCGCGTTTGTTATCAGGCGCCACCTGGCATAACAATTATCATTCCAAAGTGGTAGCTGCAGAAAGCGGCTCCAAGTCACGCGACATTCGATTGATAGGTAGCTAGAGAAAGGCCCTATGAAATTTTTTTCCACCACGTTGTTCATGTTCGTTTTGATCTTCGCAAGCGTCTGGCCGGCCAGCGGGCAGAATGCCACGGCGGCTGAACCGGCAGCGAAACCGGCGGCGGCTTCCGGCTGCGCTCAAGTCTCAGATAACGACAAACAAATGGACCGTGCGGTGGAGAACGCCCAGCGTAATTTGGCGTTCTTCATCGCGGCGCTGCGCGCAAAAAAGTCAGGCGACACTGTCTTTGAGATCAAAAAGGGATTTATCGACGGAAACAATGTCGAGCACCTCTGGGTGAAAGAGGTGACTTACGATGGCAAGAAGTTTCATGGCAAAATCGATAATCAACCGCTTGAGGTAAAGAACGCGCATGCCGGTGCGCGCGTCACGGTTGCTCCGGAGGAGGTGGTCGACTGGATGTTCTTAAAAGACGGCAAACTGATCGGCGGGTACACAACGCGCGTCCTTTATGCGCGGCTTACGCCGGAAGAGAAGGCGGAGTTCGACAAGCGGGCGGAGTTCCAAATCAAATAGGAGAGCGTGAACATGAGAACAAATATTTCAGCGGGAGCAGCTGCTATTATCGCAGGAATAGTATTGGTTACGACGGTTGCCTTCGACGGGTGCGCCGATTATGCCAGCGTCGATGTTGCGTCCGGCTACGGACCCGCATATTACGCGCCGGATTATCGTCCGTATTTCTCCGCCTATTATTATGATGGAGTTCCGTGGTGGGGTCCGAACAACTATTATGTCCGCAAAAAAGTGGTCGTGAAAGACGTCGACAAACATGTCAACGTGAACCGCAACGTTTACTACGGGACACATCATCTTGTTCGCGATCGCGATGACCACCGCAGTCGATCGTTTGCCCGACCTTCGCGGCGTCGCTGATCGAGTTTTTCTGTTTCGGGACGAGATCTCCGCGGTTCGGAACAGAGGCGGCGAAGAACTCGCTGAACGAGTAACTGCATCTCTCAACCGAACTCGATTATATTGGTCGATCAGCGGCGCTATGGCGATGGCGACCGGCATGGCGCCGGTGAGTTTCGTATCATTTGTCGCCATTCCTGATCTCTCGCGCGCCCTGCAGATTTCTGATCTCGGCATCCTCGATATTGGTGCGACTGATGGGATACTAGTCGTAGTGGTATGCTGGCGGCCGTAGCCAACCGCCGTTGGCAGAACCGCGAAACGGCCGTCGTGCGTTTCCTCGCCGAAGGCAGCGGCAATAAAGAAATCGCAGCCAAAATGGGTGTTAATATTCGCACCGTCGAGATGCACCGTGCTACGCTCATGCGCAAGCTCCGCCTCGATTCCGTGGCCGCGGTCGTTCGCTACGCAATTCGGAACAATATTATCGAACCCTGACTGCTTAGAACAGCAGCCGGTATTTCGCGGCACCCGTGAAGATTTGCAGGCGCGACTGCAAACCATGGAAGATTTCACCGGGCACAAAAGTGTGGCTTTGTTAAGGCTGCAGGGGCTAGAATTTCGATTGTACTATTAAGAGTATGTTCCCCGGAGCGCAGTGCGAGAGGGGGGAGTGCCGATCAGGGCCGCGGCAGTCGGATGTTTACTGTTGCGACTCTGAACACGTTTTTTCAACGCCGACTGATTGGCGAGATGGTTTGTTTTGTTGGGCTGCGGGCCTGCGGATTGCGTTGCTCATCATAGCATTTGTTTCGGCCGGCTCCGTCGCGCAGGCTGCCGTCGAGACCCCGCGAACGATCCGGGTCGTGTTGGACAATGCCTACGCGCCCTACTCGTTTCGATCGGAGGATGGCAAGTTGCAGGGCATCCTGGTCGATCAATGGCAGGCGTGGGAAAAGAAGACCGGGATCAAGGTCGAGATCCACGCGATGGACTGGTGCGAGGCATTGCGCCGCATGCGCGCGGGCGAGTTCGACGTGATCGACTGCATCGTCGAGACGGCCGAGCGCCGGGACTACTATGATTTCACTCCGGCCTATGCCACGATCGAAGCGACGATCTTCTTTCGCAACGACATTTCCGGCATCACGGACCTCGCATCGCTGAAAGGATTTCCGGTCGGGGTCAAGACGGGGGACCAGCACATTGATAAACTCAAGGCAAACGGGGTGACGACCGTGATTCCGTTTCAAAGTAACGACGCGCTCATTGCTGCGGCCAAGCAGCATAAAATTAACGTCTTTGTGGCCGATGCCCCGTCGGCACTTTACCTTTTGAACAAATTGGGTATCGAGGCCGAATTTCGGCGTTCGGCGCCGATATTTCGGGACGAACTGCGACGGGCCGTGCGCAAAGGGGATGCGGCCATGCTGCGCACGGTATCGGAGGGCTTCGCGGGGATCGAACGAGGCCAATTCGAGCAAATCGACGAGAAATGGTTTGGCCACACCATTAATAGGATGGGGCGCTACCTCACCGACGCGGGCTACGTGGCGGCGGTGGCGATGCTGCTCGTCGCGGGCTTGGTCGGGTGGAATCGCACGCTTAGAAAAAAGGTATTGCAACGGACTGCGGCATTGGGTGAGAGCGAACAGCGATTTCGCCGGTTGGTAGAATTAATGCCTGTCGCCGTCTATGTGTGCGACACGTCGGGGATAATTCAAACTTATAACCATCGCGCCGTAGAACTATGGGGGCGCGAGCCAAAATCGGGCGACACAGCGCAACTTTATTGCGGCTCTTTGCGCCTTTATTCCCCCGAGGGCAAGCTTGTGCCGCACGAGGAATCGAAAATGGCGGAGGTGCTCCGGACTGGTGTTGAGGCTCGCGATCTGGAAGTAGTGATCGAGCAGCCCGACGGATCGTGCATAACGGTCTTGGTGAATATTGCCCCTTTGAGAAATGGTCACGGAGAACTGATAGGAGCTATGAATTGCTTTCAGGACATTACCGAGCGCAAGCAAGCGGCGAAAAAATTGGAAGAAGCGAATCATCAATTGCGGCTTCTCTCGCGCCGGCTGTTCCATGTTCAGGAGGAAGAACGCCGGCACCTCGCGCGCGAATTGCACGATGAAATCGGCCAGGCGCTCACGGCGGCGAAAATTAATCTGCAATCGGTCACAGTTAATGACGATGGAGCGACCTCTGCGCGACTACAAGAAACCAGCGCGATTCTCGATCGTTTGCTTGGGCAGGTGCGAGAGATTTCAATCGATCTGCGCCCGTCGATGTTGGACGACTTGGGATTAGTTCCCGCGCTTCGTTCGTTGCTTGATCAACAGGGACGCCGCGCCTCGGTGGCCGTCCGTTTCTCCGCGGAAAACATGCCGGAGGACCTCGCTCCGGAAATTCAGACAACTTGTTTTCGCATGGCCCAGGAAGCGATTACAAACGCTTTGCGTCACGCCAATCCCACGCGCGTAGATGTCGATCTTCGCCGCGATAACGGCGACCTGCGGCTCGTCATCCGCGATAATGGTAAGGGGTTCGACGTCAAATCGGCGCAAGCGCAAGCGGTTGGTCTTGGGTTGATCGGAATAAAGGAACGCGCCGCGCTGGTTGGCGGACGCGCCCGGATTGTTTCTTCCTCCGGCAAGGGCACCACGATTGAAGTGTCTCTGCCTTTAACGCCTACCGGTGAACGCGCGACCGACTAGGATGAGTTTTCAATTTTTCTCGCCCATGAGTGTGCAAAAAGTTGCTTTCCGGTTTCGCGCAGCTCGGACGTCGCCGCGATTTTTCTCGCCGACCGGCTGGTACGACGACAGCATTCAGCTTCTTGATTGGCTGCTATGACAACCAAATCGACGGCGAGCGAACTGAGGAAAACAGGCATCAGCGTCATTGGGGACGTGCACTGGGGAACACACTTCTGTTACTTCTACGAGACGAAACAGGATCTGCTCGAAACACAGGTTCTGTACTTCAAAGCGGGCCTGGAGAGCAAAGAGTTTTGCCTCTGGGTGGTTTCGCAGGCTCTTAGCGTGGAAGAAGCAAAGCAGGCATTGGGGCAGGCGGTTCCCGATCTCGAGAGCCATCTTGCGGAAGGAGCCCTCGAAATCCATAGCTACGATGAATGGTATCTCCGCGACGGACGGTGGGATCCTCAACAAATCCTTCAATCCTGGCGCGAACAATTGAACCGAACCTTGGCGAAGGGTTATGCCGGATTGAGAGCGTCGGGAGATGGGGGCTGGATCCGAAACGACGACTGGTTGGTTTTTCGCGAATATGAAGAACAGGTCAATGCGCTGATCGCGGACCAACGGAGCATTATATTGTGCACCTACCCGCTCGCCACAAGTCCAGGTGATCAGATTTTCGATGCGGCGCACATCCATGAAATGGCGGTGGCCAGACGGAACGGAAGCTGGGAAATGATCGAGACTCCCGAATTAAAGGAAGCCAAGACCGAAATTAAGAGGCTCAACGACGACCTGGAACTGAAAGTCGAGGAACGAACCAGAGAACTGGCCAGGACCAATGAAACGCTCAGATCTGAAATTGCCGAGCGGAAACTGGCGGAAAGGTCGGTCAGGCAGGCCGAAGATCGCACTCGGCTCGTCATCGACACAATTCCCACGATGGCCTGGAGCCTTCGGCCTGACGGCGTCCTTGATTTCCTCAATCAGCGTTGGCTGGACTATACGGGTCTTTCTTTGGAGGAGGCAATTGCAGAGCCGACGCGCACAGTCCATCCCGAAGACCTTTCAGGTGCCGTGGAAAAGTGGCTCGCGGTAAAGGCCACCAGCGAAATGTACGAAGATGAAATGCGCTTGCGGCGGGCTGACGGGGAGTATCGCTGGTTCCTGGTTCGCATCGCGCCGCTGCTCGACGAGCACGGAAGTATCATGAAGCGGTACGGAGTAGCAATTGATATCGAGCATCGCAAGCAGGCGGAAGAAGCGTTGCGTAAAAGTGAGAAGTTTTTCACTGCGTTTATGGATCAGCTGCCGGGCTTCGCCTGGATCAAGGACATCGAAGGCCGCTATGTGTACGTAAACAAAAAGGAATCGGAATTGGACGCGTATCGCGCTGGCGTGATTGGGAAAACAGATGCGGAACTTTGGCCGGCGGAAATTGCATCCGCTTACCGGGCCAACGACCACCAGGTGCTTACTACGAGGAAGGTAGTGCAAACGGTAGAACCCTCGCTGGTGAATGAAGAGAAATGCTACATGCTGGTCAGCAAATTTCCGATTTTTGATCAGGGTGGCTCGGTCGTGATGATTGCCGGGGCCGGCGTGGATATTACCGACCGGATTCAGGCTGAGGAAGCGTTGCGCGAAAGCGAAGAACGTTTTCGCGAGCTCGCCGAAAATGTCGATGACTTTTTCTGGCTGACCGATCTGCAACATGAAGAACTTCTCTACATCAGTCCCGCTTACGAGAAGATCTGGGGCCGCACCCGCGCGAGTCTTTTAGCTTCTCAAAGGTCGTGGAGGGAAGGTCTTCATCCCGAGGACAGGGAGCGAATCCTGGCAGTGCTCTCCGAAGGCCACCCTCGAGGTACGCCCGGCCTGACCTTCCGGATCGTGCGACCCGACGGATCGGTTCGCTGGGTCCATTCGCGCGAGTTTCCGGTGAAAGACGCAGACGGCAAGGTCGTGCGCGTCGCCGGCATCGTCGAAGACATCACCGAGCGCAAGCGCGTCGAGCTGGCACTGGACGAGCGCTTGCGTTTCGAGACGCTGTTGACCGAGCTTTCAGCCGCATTCGCAAACTTGCCGACAACGGCAGTTGATCGGGAAATAGACAAGTGGCTGCAAAATCTGGTCGAGTTTCTGGATCTGGACCGCGCCATACTCGATCAAGTCGGAGAAGATGGAATCACGCTTTCGCGCAGTCACTCACACACTGCTCGCGGCATCGACACCCGCCCGCTGGATGTAGCGAATAATCAAGCCCCCTGGATCACGGAACAGCTTCTCCGAGGAAATACGGTCAAATGGTCGCGCATTCCTGATGACATTCCGGAGCAGGCTTCGAAGGAAAGGGAGTTCGCTCGTCGGATCGGGGCCAAGTCAGTGTTGAGCATCCCTGTCTGTATCGGTGGGTCCGTCATCTGTGCAATTTCTTTCACTTCAATGCGTAACTATGGCGACTGGTCAGACGAAATGGTGGCGCGATTGCGCCTGGTCGGAGAAATTTTTGCCAATGCGATCGCGCGCAAACGGGC
>JBEEGV010000044.1:0-5151 GCA_041167085.1 Verrucomicrobiota bacterium | reverse complement strand
CAAAGTGTTTGGCGACGCGTTGCAGCTATACGGCGATGTTCTCTACGCCAAGACGAGGCAGAACAACGGTCTCGCACCGGCACTCTTCGCCATCCCGGCGCCGCGCTACGCGAATGCCGCTCTCGGCATCTTTAATGGACGAGACGCAAGCGGGCGACTGAACGGATCGCCTGATAATTCAAACGACGCCCAGCTGGCAATCATTCGCAACAGTCCCTTTAATCCATTTGGGAACGATCTGACAGAGCTGCGGTATCGTTTCGTCCAGGAGTTGAATAACCGCCGGGATTTCTTCGACTACGATTTCTATCGCTACGGAGCTGGGATAAAAGGAGACTTCACGTTGACTGGCAACAATTTTTTGAGTTATCTCGGATACGACGCTGGCGCGGTTTACGAGCGGGCCGATTACCTCGAAATCGACAGCGGTGATGCGACCCGCAGCGGTATCTACCGTGAGATCGGCGCCGGCGACTTCGATCCTTTTATTGGGCAGAACGCACCAGTGGCTGGCACCGTTCCTACTTATGTGAATGGCGTCCCCACAGGTAAGACAGCGTCGTATGATAACGCTGCCGCTGCGCAGCGAGCTTCTTACCTGGGACATTCCTACAAATACTCACGCGATTTCCTGGGTGACGCTAAAGTGAATGGTAATCTCTTTCCGGGTCTGTATCAGGGAGGGATCGCCTTCAATATGGGTGGCGAATATCGCCAAAGCCGAACTCAAAAGCTGCCGGATCCGGTGCAAGCGGTGGGTGATCAGCTTGGATTCGATCAATCCCTCCCCAGCAAGTATAAACAAGAGGTTCAGTCGGTCTTTGGCGAACTGACCATCCCTCTGGTCACTTCCAACTTGAAGATACCCGGTGTGCGTTCCCTCGAGATCTCAGCAGCCTACCGCTACGAAGAATTTCAAGACAGAGATCAACTCTTCGGGACAAGAGCAAAGTTCGACAATGGAGGTAACCCGCGCCTCAGCTTGCGCTATCAGCCGATCGCGGACTTGACGCTGCGCGCTTCGTATGGGAAGTCATTTCTTTCCCCCTCCCCACCGGAACTTTTCGACCGCGAAACGCAAAGCTTTCCGGACGTCTTCGATCCGCTTATCGGTGATTTTAATCAGCCAGTGAACGGTGTGTTCGTGAGCGGTAATCCCAAGCTAACACCGGAGAAAACCGACACCTACACCGCTGGGCTGGTCTATACGCCGAAGTTTCTTTCCGGTTTCACCATGACAGTGGATTTGTACCAAGTTTACACGACGAACGTGATTCTTGATCCGTTTTCCTTCGCCCAGATAGCGATAACCGCCAATGGAAACGCCGGCGGTGGACCGAATGCTCCCTTCGCGGAGTTTATCCAACGCGATCAAGGTGCGGGCGGCCCACAGACCGGAGAGATCATTTCTGTGGACGCGCAAAACCAAAACGCGAGCAAGCGCCTGGTAAATGGCATGGACATCACAGCGACCTATCAGTTTCACACCCAGAGTTGGGGAACGTTTACGATTTCAAGCGGCTACAACTACTTTTTTACCTGGAAGGCTGAACCTTTCGCCGGGGCAGGCAGCACAAACTTCCTCGGGGATTACAACAACGGCACCGTTCCACTGGCGCCAGGCGCCATTCCCTATCATAAAGGATACTTGCGCGGTGAGTGGGAATGGAAAGGATTCGATTTCACTGCCACGGTTAACTACATAAGCTCATTCAATGATGATTCGTCGGCGCTCCTGGCGGCGAACGTCATAGGCGGAACCGACACGAATCCACAATACGACGTCTATCGTCGTGTTTCCGATTACATCACTCTAGATATGCAATTGAGCTATGAGTGGAAGAAGCCGATCGTGGAAGCCTTTGCCGAAAGGACTGCAAAGGATGATAAGAGCGTCATGACGACACCGTTGGATGCTTCCAGTTCAACGATCTGGCAGCGCATGCTGTGGGGAACCAGACTCACTGTCGGCGTCAACAATGCGTTCGACCGCAACCCGCCAACGGTCTTGGGAGCGTTCAACGATAACTATGATACCTCACTCTACTCGATCCGTAATCGTTACTACTACATTGCCTACAACAAAAAGTTCTAAGCGCGGTTGCTTCAAGCACCGAGACCCAAAGGCACCCCTGCTAGATCGCGTCGAACGGATTGAACTCGATCCCATCGCTCGCACCGGGCAATCCCAGGATCCTCCCCCCGTGTTGATAATCTCATCTGGTCGCGATACTTTTCGCGCGCGGCTGGAGCGTCTCGCGATCAGGGCAAGCCGACGCACGTGGTTAATAGCCACTTTCCCGAACGGAATGGACTGACGGAAAGGCGTCAGGGACAAGAACAGTGGGTTCGCAGTTTTTGACGAACGTGAATTCACGCGTTAAGTCTCGGCGGTCGAAAGATTTTTGGGGGTATAGCTCAGTTGGTAGAGCGTCTCGTTCGCAATGAGAAGGTCAGGGGTTCGAATCCCCTTACCTCCACCAATTTCGCTTTTGCGAAATTCAAAAACATTCCCCGGGGGATGAGAACGCAGTTCGACTGGTGGGGCGCGACAGCGCAGGGTTCCAATCCCGCCTCAGCAGGATCATTTGCCAGAGCCGAAGCGCCAGCTTCGGATAATCCCCTTACCTCCGCCAATTTCGCTTCGCGATCAAAGGGGCCTGAAATCGTCCGACAATATTTCTGGCAATCGTGCGCCAATTGTTAACCTTTGGCTCTCTCCGATGAAACGGTATCTGCCCTTTGCGATCGTCGCGCTCGTGGCGCTGGCCACTCTTGGGAGCGGCTTTGCTTTTTATCGTGCGAAACGAGCCGAACTTGGAAGTGGGCCCACGAGTGGCGTGGCATCTGGAATCCATGTTCGAGGGAACGCCCAGGCGGCGGTGACGATTGAGGAATTTGGCGACTTCCAATGTCCGCCTTGCGGCGTCATGGCCGGGCACCTGAGGAAGATGGAGGAGGAATACGGCTCGCGGTTGCGGTTGATCTTCCATCATTTCCCGCTCGCCATGCATATCCACGCTCGCGAGGCTGCATTGGCCGCGGAGGCTGCGGAAAAGCAGGGCCATTTCTGGCAGATGCACGACCTCCTCTATAAAGAACAAGCCGGCTGGTCGAAGGCGCAGAACGTTTCCGATCTGTTCAATTCCTACGCAACCGCGATTGGCATCGATCTCGACCGTTTTGACAAAGATCTTCAAAATCCCGACGTCGTCGCCCGAGTGGATACCGATCAAAAACTGGGTGCGTCCCGCGGGGTAACGAGCACGCCGACCTTGTTCGTAAACAATGTCGCGTTGCCCCCGAACGCGACTAATCCAGCCGGCGTGAAAAAGGCCATCGAGACCGCGCTGGAAAAGAAGACCAAGCCGTGAGCAACTCTTCGCCACAGGACGTGAAAGAAGAGACTCCATCGCGCGGACGCTCTATTCTCTACGGCGTCGCGGGCTTGTTCTGTCTCCTCGGCCTGGCGGATGCAACTTATCTTACGGTGCTCGCCTTGACCGGCGAGACCGCCGCATGCGGCGGACAAGCGGGTTGCTCCGAGGTGCTCGGCAGCGCTTACTCGAGAATGGCCGGCATCCCGGTAGCCGCGTTCGGTATCGCCGGCTATTTCACGGGGTTTAGCTGCGCAATTTTTGCCGCGTTCGATTACGCACGGGCCCCGAAATTCTTCGCCCTCGCGGTGGGCCTGCTCTTCGCCGCGACGCTTTGGTTACTTTACGTCCAGGCCTTTGTGCTGCACGCTTTTTGCCGCTACTGCCTGTTCTCGGCAGCAATCACTTTTCTCCTGATGGGTCTGGTGGTCGCGACTCCTTTGCCCCGCCCGTCCAGGAACTGAGGCGAACCCGGCCATGGATTTGAAGCGTTACCTTGCCTCACGGCAGGAACAGGTCGACAACGCGCTCGACCGGTTTTTACCGGCAGCCACCGTCCCACCTGCCACCATCCACAAGGCAATGCGCTACAGTTTGTTCGCCGGCGGGAAACGTCTCCGGCCCATTCTCTGTCTCGCCGCCGCCGAAGCGTGCAGAGGCAAAAAGAACGCTGCCCTTCCTCAAGCCTGCGCCGTGGAATGCATTCACACCTACTCGCTTATCCATGATGATCTCCCGAGCATGGATAATGACGATTTGCGCCGCGGCCGCCTGACCTGCCACAAGGTTTTCGGTGACGCGATT
Source organism: Verrucomicrobiota bacterium (assembly GCA_041167085.1). Classification (GTDB taxonomy): domain Bacteria; phylum Verrucomicrobiota; class Verrucomicrobiia; order Chthoniobacterales; family UBA10450; genus DATFCK01. The sequence continues at coordinate 970 of JBEEGV010000044.1, read as the reverse complement.
GCCATCCTGGCCGGGGACGCCTTACTCACCGTCGCGTTCGAAATCGCAACCCACGCGAAGCCGGTCTCGAATTATGATCTCCGCGATGTTTTTCGCGAAATCACCGAGGCCGCTGGCAGCCGGAAGCTGATCGCTGGCCAGGTGGCTGATCTGGAGGCCGAAGGGCAGCGCATCAATCGGAAACAATTGCGTTGGATCCACGAAAACAAAACGGCCGCGCTGCTGACGGCTTCGGTGCGCCTGGGAGCGATGGCGGCAAACGCGAACGGGAAACAGTTGGCCGCCGTCACCGCATTTGGACGGGCCCTAGGCCTCGCCTTTCAGGTCATCGACGACATTCTCGACGTGACCCAAACCTCGGACAAATTGGGGAAAAGCGCGGGCAAAGATGTCGCGGCGCAAAAGGCGACCTACCCGGCGATAATCGGCCTCGAAAAATCTCGCGCAGAAGCTCGCCGGCTCACGCGCCAGGCACACGCTGCCCTCAAAGCTCTTGGAGAAAACGCTGCAGTTCTCCGCGCCCTCGCCGATTATCTCCTCGCGCGCGAGTACTGAGCTCGGAGGGATGTGCTTCCGCACATCCGATTTCTGGGGAAGCGACGCCGCAGACAAAATAATGGGACTTGCCGAAGCAAGTCCGTCCGAAGTTGGGTCACACCAGTGCTAGATTCGGATCGATTTCCTCTGTCACGTGGGAGCGGTAGCCCGTTCGAAAACGGAGCGCTGCCGCAAATGCGATCATCGCGGCATTGTCGGTGCACAATCGCGGCGGCGCCGTGAGCAATCGCACCCCGGATTTGCGGCAGGCCTCCCCCATTTCCGCACGCAATGCCTGATTGCAGCTCACGCCACCGCTCAAGGTCACCAGCGTCGCGCCGCTTTCCTTCGCCGCTCGCAGCGTTTTTTTCGTTAGCACTTCCACGACCGCGCGTTGGAACGACGCACACATGTCATTCACCAATTCCTCTGT
>JBEEGV010000043.1:0-3405 GCA_041167085.1 Verrucomicrobiota bacterium | reverse complement strand
ACCTGGCGGAATTGTCGATCGCATCAAGGCGCTCGATAATCTGCTTGCCGTCGATCGTCTCGATGACGCGCAATTGTCCGATTCCACCTCCGATCAGCTTGATATTGGCGATCAATGGGTGCCAGCTCGCGTCGAAGTCTCCGATGAGTGCCCAGACCTTGTCCGGAGCGGCGTTGAGGTCGATGCGGTCGGTAACGCTTTGCAGTTCGGTGTTGGGCGTTGCGAAGTATGGAAAATTCTTCATGCCAGGCTTGGTGGCCCTAGTCGTTCCGCTGCGCAAGGGTTCACGATCGCGATTGACCATCCAGGTCAGCAGGACATCGATAACGTCGGCGTCTACAGTGCGACCACCGCCGGTTCCATAAGCCTTCCCGTTGAGCGTACTCTTCTCGATTTCCAGATGGCTTGTGTCGGTGATCGGCTTAGTCACATCGAACATCAAGAAATCGTCGAGAAACGTATTCGCATTGGCAACCAGCGCGGGCGGTGTCCAGTCCGCCTTCCCGTCGCGCATATCCCAGTTGGCAAGGCTGTCCTTCAGACGTTGGAGAAAAAGTGGGCGAAACTCGTCTCCAATCGCAAACGGCGTCTGTTGGTTCCAAAGGTCGCGAAGATCGTCTGTCCCCGCCAGTCCGGGATTGTCGAGACGCATATTAGTCTGCTCAGGCCGGCCGACCCAATCGAAACGCGGAGGAGGATTTCCAATGAGGCCGCCCGCACGGGGCAACGGTGTGGTTTCAGCAATCACCCCGAACAGCGAGCCTCGCTCCGGAGTGAGCACACGCCGGGTATCGAACTCGACGACAACGCAAAGCACGTTGTCGTGCTCGAGTAGGTTTGGAACCGGTGTCATCGTGTCGGTGCGAAACAGCCACGCAAGGATGAAGGGATCGGACCGCAAACCGGCAAACACGCGAAAGGTACCATCCGACGTAGATGCGCCGTTTTCCTCATTGGCAACAAAGCGAAGCGTTTGACCGTCAGGCAAGATGCAGGCGCCTCGCTGGACGGGCTTCTGGTTCGCCCCCCGTTCGAGCGCGTCAAATCGAAAGCTGAAGCGAAGCTCCGGGTCGCTCGTCTCGAATTTTGTGGCATCGCCGACGCCAGCCACCCTGGCACGCCGAACGACGATCGAGTGATTGATCGCATTGGAGAAGACCGCGTCAACGCCGCAAGTTGGAAAGACATTGGCGGCCAACACCGTCCGGGCGGGATTCTCCGGGCTCGTGAACACAAAAAGATCGGTGAGATCGGCCGAAGGGTCGCCGATTTGTCTCGGCCCATCGATTTGATCTGACATGGCACGCTCCGCTCTGTCATTCGTTTTCGGATCTAATGAAATGACAAGGGCGCGATTGGAATGATCACACCCTCACCACATCGAAAGTTCAGGGCTGGGGAAGGCGCCCTTCGGGGAAACCGCCAAACGGCGTGACACGACCGGGTTCCTCGGGAATGGATTTCAGGTACTCGACGAGCGCCCAGCGCTGATCATCGGTCAACAACGGGCCAATAATGCCCTCACCGCGCGGACCATTCTGGAAGGAGTGACCAGCGTTCGAGTTTCCCAGCAGCGTGGCGTCCATCAGAAAAGTCCCAGACGTTGCAGTGGTGTCGAGCCCGACCTTGACCGGATCGAAGTCGCCTCCGAGATAAAACTTCTTGGTGCGCTCGGCCGCCGGTATCAGCATCTCATAGAGGTTGGGGACCGACCCGTTGTGCAGGAAGGGGGCCGTCGCCCACACGCCGTCACGCGGGCCCGCCTTGTAGACGCCCTCTGCGGACGGGGGCGCAGGCAGCTCGCGATAACCGAACACGTCGGCGAGTTGGGCGTCGGTCAGATTGAGTTTCTGCAGCGCCGTCTTCAGAACCGCTTCCCCAATCAAGAGATTGAACAGAAAACTTGGCAGCATCGGCGCGCCCCGGAACTCTCCGGGCATGAATTTGCTCAGTTCGCCGGTAATGCCAAGGGGTTTTAGGGCGTCGAACTGTGCTCTGTCCGTGCCGACGTATGTTTGCGGGGTAAGTCCTATCAAGATGAAGCGCTTGCCGTATTTGTTCGGTTCGGTCCACCGATAAGGCCAGGCATTGTGGCAGCTGGCGCAATGTTCAACGAAGAGTGCCTTGCCGGCCTTGGCTTTGTCTCGATCGATCCTCCCAAACACGTCTTCTGGCCAGCTTGGCGGCGCCAGCCGTGCTAATTGGTTTTCCACCCGCTGAAGTTCGAGAATAGCGGCGTTCGACTGGAACAACCCTTCGGCCGGAGTCTTGGAGCTCAGGTCAATGGGCAGGTACACGCCCATGGTCTCTCCCAAGTTGCGGCTAAGAGGGTCCCAGGCATAGCCGCCCCACTGCGCCCATCGTCCCTGCGGAGCATTCCAAAGGAACGGCGGTTTTGCGGGCGCGATGCCGGGGGACCAGTTCTCTGGAATTCCCGTCAACGTAGCCGTCGTGCGATCCACAATCAATGTGAGGGCATCCATGCGTCCGGGTCCGCCCGGGTGAGGGGCGACCGTGGTTCGGGTCGCATACTCGTGCACCCGAACGGCCTCGCTCTCAACTCGCTTACGCAGCTTGTCCTTGGCATCCGTGCCCGACGCTCCGAGCCGCGCCGCGAAACGGTTGAATTTGGCTGCGTCGGTCAGGGTCGCTTGCAACGCGTCGTCGAGGCCCCGAGAGAGACCCGGCAGATCGACCGTACGCGAATTCCCGCCTTGAATACGAATGCGCTTGCCCTTGTACGCCAGCTCCCCCTCGTGGCACGCCGCACAGGTTACGCCGGCATAGTCGCCGGCTGGCCAGCCTTTGATCGGGGTCGCAACCGTCGTTTTGCTGATGCCAATCGGCAACCCATCCGGATTGGACGAGTTCGCGGGTTCAGGGAGCAGGCCATAGTTCGCGCTGGACCGGATCAGGTCTTGGCTGCCGGCGACCTCCAGGTTCAAATAAAGGTCATATGAAAGCACCGCCGAGCCCTGCGAAAAATGATAGTACCACTCGCGGTCCTCTTGCGACCAACCCTGGTTGAGGTAGATGACGGACTCGCTTGACGCCTGTGGGGCCCCCGCTTGCTGCGCGCTCACAGGCACCGCCGCTGAATGCGCAAGCAACGATGCGGCACCCGAAAGGAATGCTAGAGTGGCTCTATTCATGGCCGTGCTCCCTAGGATGTGTGTTGATCATAGCCGGAACGACCGGTCGCTTCAGAACTCTTCGAAAACTGTTTGGTGGCCGCAGGGGCACGTGTCAGTGTCCCTGTCTCTTTGACGTAAGCGCCTCGAGCACGGCGGCTGGTCGAATGGGCAGGTCGCGTAACCGTACCCCGACCGCCGCGAAAATGGCGTTGCCGACGATGGCCCCACGAGCAAGATAGCCGCACAGGCCCTCACAAGAATGGCGGTCCAG
>JBEEGV010000042.1:0-27733 GCA_041167085.1 Verrucomicrobiota bacterium | reverse complement strand
GCTCTGGCCGATTCGTATGGCCTTCTCCGCTTTTACGGCGGCGCTTCTCCAGCTGAATCAATTGTGCCGGCAACGGCGGCGGCGAAGAAAGCGCTGGAGCTGGACGATTCGTTAGCTGAGCCGCACGCTTCGCTTGGTCTCATCGCCACCGAGGAACTTGAGGTTCATCGTGGCGTGAGCGAACTGGAACGCGCGGTTCAATTAAATCCAAATTACGCCACCGCTCACCATTGGCTCTCCCTCGCGTTCACGGCGCTGGGGCAATCGGATCGATCTATTAAAGAATTAAAACGTGCGGTTGAGCTCGATCCGCTTTCCATGGTGATCAATGCCGATCTCAGCATCGGCTATATTTACGCCCGTCGCTACGATGAGGCCGAAGCTCAGGCCCGCAAGACCTTGGAAATCGATCCGGGCTCCTTTCTCGCGCACTACTATCTAGGTATGGCGCTGCAACTAAAGGGACGACTCAAAGAGGCGATCCCCGAATTCCAAAAAGCGGTCGACGTCAACCATGATCCTTATTCCATCTCGATGCTCATCCAAGGGTATGCGCGAAATGGACAGACGGATGAAGCGCGAAAACTTCTCGCGCAGCTGGATGAAATGGCGAAGTCCGCAGAAGTTCCGGAGTACGCCTTCGCCCTCGCTTACACGTCATTAGGCGAGAAAGACCGAGCCATAGCAGCGCTCGAGCATGCCTTTGCCGGAGGCAACAATAGCTACTTGTTCCTCCTTCCGGGAGATCCGCTGCTCGACGATCTTCGCGGCGATCCGCGGTTCGAAGCGCTCGTGCAAAAGATCGTGGCGCCAAAAAGGTAGTAGCCCGAGAAAGTCCGGACGGATCGCTAGATTGCGGTCGCGTTTACTGTCATTGGATGCGCGTGGGATCGGCGATCAGGGCGAACATCATCGTGGCCAGGGCAAAGATAGCGAAGGCGGCGTGATAACGACGATTCCCGTGAAGGCGGCTAAGATCGACAAGCACACAACGAACCCCGGGAGAATGAGTCCCGGATTAACCAGCTCCTTATCGGTAGGAAGGTCAAGTTACAGAGCAAGCCCAGAGTCCACCCGGCTGCGTTCGCCAGAAAAAAGATGCGGCGGTTTGACTCCGGGACCCGCGGAAAGAGCAGAACGGTTACGAGATAGATTGAGGCGACCAGACCGACCAAGAGAGAAAACGAAACGAAGCTCCAGCTTTTCGCGCTACGCACTTCCCACATTGCCCACCAGCTGTTGACGTCGACCAGGAGGACAATCACGACCCAGAGCGACTGCACCCAATAGGTCCGCACTTGATCGCGTACCTCGATCAATCGCCCCACGCTGGTCATGTGTTGGGCCACGGCGACGCCGAGCACGACCGAATAAAACGCACAAACAAAATCAAACGGGCTCATGTTTGCGTAGCTCGATTATCCGCCTTCGCATTCGCTACGGCGCGACAAGCGAGCACGACCAGAAAAGAACGCCTTCCGAATTGAACGTTGAGCGTTGAGCGTTTTCCCCGTCGGCTCCTTACGCCTTATCGTAAACGACTTTGGCTTTATACTTCTTCCCGGCCGGGTCGACGCCGTTCATGTTGAGCGTGCGCAACTTGCCATCCTTCGAGACGGTGCTTCGACCACTCCACGCCATTTTTCCGTCCTTCATGGCGGTTATGTCGTAAGTGCTCTCATCCACCATTTTATAGGCCATCGCGTCCCAGGTAAGGTTCCCCTTCACTTTATACGATTTGCCGTCGGTCTTGCCCATCCAGACCCCATGGGTCGGTTTACCATCCTTGTCGAGGCCGTCCACCGTCACCTGCAACTGATCCTTCTTTTCCGCGTAATGGACAGTGCTGGTCTTGCCCATTCCCGGCGCGAACTTCGATTTCGCCTCGTTGACTTTCCATGTTCCAACGTGGGCATTAGCCGCAAAACAAGCTGCTGTCCCTAAAAACGAAAAGGCCACAGCCAATACTGCAATTCGAGTGTTCATCATGCGCCGATTCCGGCAGAACTGCCGCTAAACGTCAATATCAATTGGAGAGTGGACGTGCTCCCGGGGACACAGCAGCACCAGCACTGATGCAATCGTCCAGCACGCGATCATAAGCACAAACCCACTGTTGAATGACCCCGTCCGCTGACTGAGGTTCCCAATCATTTTCGGACCAAAAAATCCACCGATGCTGGCCGTGCAATTAATGAAACCGACCGCCGCGGCAGCGGCTGAACTGGTTAGAAAGGCAGAAGGGAGTGCCCAGAACGACGGCAGATAAGCGATGGTTCCGAATCCGATAAGCGTGAAGAGGAACACAAGCAGCCAATTTGAATGCGGAAAAACAAACCAGGCAGCTAAGGCCACTGCAGCGGTCAATTGTGGAATTGCAAAGTGCCACCGGCGTTCCCCAGTGCGATCGGAGTTCCAGCCTAACAACAGCATCCCGACAAGCCCCGCACCGAACACGACCGGCCCCATCCAGCTTACGCGCAGAACACTCCACCCGGTGAACCGCTGGAGCATGGTTGGCTCCCAAAACCAAAACGCATACCCTCCGCTATAGGTGAAGAACAACCCCGCGGTTAACATGAGCACCGCCGGATGACGAAGCGCCTGCCAGACTGTCATCTCTTTTGTGTGCGCTTTCGCCTGTTTTTCTTCGGCCAGCCGAGTCATGAGCCAATCGCGCTCTTCGGGTCGCAACCATCGCGCTTCGGCAGGCCTATCCGGCAGAAAGAACAGCGTCGCGATGCCAAGCAAAATTGCCGGGACGCCTTCGACCAGAAAGAGCCAGCGCCACCCGGTAAGACCGAGCCAATGGGCGGCGAGGACCATGCCGGCGATTGGCCCTCCCACCATAAAGCCGATCGGAATTGCGGACATGAACCGGGCGACCGCCTTGGCTCGGTCCTCATAAATGAACCAGTGCGAAAGATAAACAATTACGCCGGGAAAGAACCCTGCCTCGGCTGCGCCGAGCAGGAAACGCGCGCCGTAAAGCTCCAGCGGAGTGCGCACAAAACCGGTGAGTGTCGTTAATGCGCCCCACGTGATCAGGGTTATCGCCAGCAGGAGCCGTGCGCTCCAGCGTTCCACCAACAGTGCCCCGGGGATTTGCAGCGCGAAATATCCGACAAAAAAGATTCCGCTCGCCGTACCGAAAATCGAATCGGTCAGACGCAGGTCGCCTTTCATCCCGAGCGTCGCGTAGGCAATGTTCGTGCGATCGAGATAGTTCGCGACGTACAGGAGAAAAAGAAACGGCAGAAGCCGCGCCGCAACTCGACGGCGCGCACTTGTCCCGGCGTCTATCTGCGGGGAAACCATGGCAGCGCGCAGCATAGTGCGCGGCCCCTCCTGCTCACAATGGGAATCGCGCTCACCACTGCGCCGGCACAATGGTGACTTCCGGCCGCATTATTTTTACAAGCAAAACATCCGGCTGAAGCGCATCGCTAAGAAGTGATGTTGCGGATCGTAATGTGGGAGGGGCCTCAGGCCGCGACTCTCAGTCCTCATTAAACAGCCAAGGCCATGGGTCAGTAATCAACTCCTGCCTTCCCGCACTGGTTGCGTCCCACTTGTCTGCGGTTTCCACAAGCCCTTTTGCAACCGGGTTTTGCTCGATGTAATGCGCCACATACGCAAACTGCTTCGCGGTTTTGACTCGAGTGTCATAGTAACCGTCTTGCCATGAAGTTTCGTGAAGCTTCAGAACTCCCGATGTTTTCGCACCAACGTAGCTCATCATATCGTGCATAAATTTGGGCAGTGTCCATTGCTCACGTAAGGCTAACACCGCATGCCAGTGATCGGGCATCACGACAAATGTGCGGAGATAAATGCGTTCGTGCTGAACCGCGAACAGAAGTGCAGAGATGACTACCTCGCGCACTGACGAATCGAGCACGGGCTTCTTCGGATGCAGAGATTTTGTAACAAAGAACGTGGCAAGACTATCCGTGAGCCTGTTGCGACGGAGATCTTCGGAAAGCGGCTTGGGATTTACAGAGGGTCGCGGCACTGAGGCCCCTCTCACATTAGAAATTGTGGCCGCGCTTCCCCTTACACCATCGGGCGGAAGCGACCGACGATTTCCTGCAGTCGCCCAGTGATTTGGCCTAACGAACACACTTCCACTGCTTCGAGCAGCGCCGCGAAGCTGTTCTCGCCGCGATCGACCACGCCGGCGAGCTTGTCGAGCGCGCGTTGGGCTTTGGCCGCGTTTTTCTTTTTGAATTTGGTGAGGCGATCGACCTGCAGCTGTTGCCTGGAGCGCGGAGTGCGGGCCAGTTCCATCTCCGGCATTTCGTCGGCGCCGTTGCGATAACGGTTCAAACCAACGATCGGCCGCGTCCCGTCATAAATTTGTTGCTCGTAACGGTGGGCGGCGGTTTGGATTTGGCTGCGTTGATAGCGGTTCTCGACCGCAGCGAGAACACCGCCTAACGATTCGATTTGTCGAAACTCATCGAGAATCGCTTTTTCCACCGCGCGCTCGACCGCTTTCATGCCGGGCGAACCGCTCAGCATATTCATGGTGTGTTTGAAGATGCCTGACTCTTCCAGCAGGATGGCCTGGCCGTGGGCAGCGAGACGGATCCATTCTTCGCTCGGTGTGGTGAATGGCTCATCGGCGCTGTTTGAGTGACATGAGTTCGTGCCGTTCATGTAAGCCAGCATCAACTCCGCCGCGGTGCGGGTGAGATTGTTTTTAAACTCAGCCGCGACGAGCGAACGTCCGCTGGTCTGGGTGTGCAATTTGAACATCTGCCCGCGCGGACCCGCCCCAAAGACATCGCGCATTCCAATCGCCCAGATTTTTCGCGAAACGCGCGAGAGCGCGATGTATTCGACATCCAGACCGCAATCCAGAAAGAAGGAAAGCCGCGGACCAAATTGATCAACGGCAAGACCACGCGCGGCCAGCATTTCGGCGTAGGCGAACCCGTTCGATAACGTATACGCCGCTTGCTGCACCGGCGTCGAACCGGCTTCGCCGATGTGATAACCGCTGATCGAGACCGGATACCAACGCGGCATTTCGCCGGTGGTCCATTCGATCATGTCGCAAAGAAAACGGAGTGACGCTTCCGTGGGAAAAATGGTCTCGTTCTGCGCCTGAACCTCCTTGAAAATATCCGCCTGGATGGTGCCGCGCAGTTTCGGGATGACTCCAGGACCGAAGCGGCGTTTCGCGGCGGCAATGTACATCGCCATGATGATCGGAGCCGGCCCGCTGATCGTCATCGAGGCGGAGAAATCGGGCGACCCGACATCGAAGCCATCGTAGAGCCGGACCATGTCTTCCACGGTGTCAACGGCGACCCCGCCTTCGCCGATCTTTCCAAACACGCCGTCCGCATCGGAATCGATGCCATAAAGCGTGGGACCGTCGAACGCAGTGCTTAGCCTTTTGGAACGCTGGTGCGCGCTAAGAAAATGGAAACGTTTGTTCGTGTCCTCCGCCAGCATCAAGCCGGAAAACAATCGAGTCGGCTCTTCCGGGGGCCGCGCGCCGTTCTTTTTTCCGTTCTTCGGCGCGCCGTTTCGGGATTTCTTGTTGCCGTAGCTGCCGTCCTCGATCACGACTTGCTTGAGCGGTTCGAGATACATCTCCCGGTAGGCTCCGTTCAAAAATGGAAATTCGCCGGGCAAACCATCGCCGAAAAGATAACGGGCGATTTCTCCCGGCTCATCGATCTCAGGGAGCGCCAGGCGCGGCAAAGGCAAACCGGTCGGGGCCCGCGTGATCGGCGTTTCGGCTTTGATCTTGTTCCAGTGTTCCGTCAGTTCGCGCCCAAACTTTTGGTCGCTCCGCGCACGCTTGACCTGATCGAGGACAAAATGTCCATGCTTCTCTACTGCCTCTACAACTTGTCCAAGCTTGCTCATACCTTTCGCCTCCTTGTAGCGGCGATCTGCGACCGCCGGATCTTTTGTTTTCGGCGGTCATCCGCCTTCGCACCACTACGGCGCGACGAGTAGACCGCCGCTACAGAAGATCCTCTTGTAATTAACTCGTAAAGCTCGTCCACGCCAGCGTCTCGATGCCGTTTTGCGACCGTGGCCACGAGCTCCTGGCGGCGATGGTTTTGCGTCAGCCGTTGCTCGATTTCGGAAAGCGCAGCCTTGGCCCGCTCCAGATCGGTTTTGTTTACGACCACGATATCGGCGACGTCGAGCATGACGATTTTTTGCAACTGTAATCGAGCCCCGTAGTCCGGATTCATCACTAAAACGGTCTGATCGACCAGCCGGTTGCGGAAGGGCAACGCTTCCTGTCCGGTGCCCACCGTTTCGATGATCACATAATCGAATTCGGAATGCGCGAGCAGTTCGAGACAACTCTCGGTTGCCGGCGACAAGCCGCCGGCCTGACCGCGTGTGGCCATGCTGCGCATAAAGACGCGGTCATCCTGTGAATTGATCATCGTGGCGCGGTCGCCCAGCAATGCGCCTTCCCCAATCACGCTCGGGTCATGCGATAAGATCGCGATGCGCGCACTCCGATCTCGCGTGAGGAAACGCAAAACAAGTTCATCTATTAACGTGGTCTTTCCGGCGCCGCCCGGCCCGGTGAACCCAATCACACGCGCGCGCTTTGTCTTTCCGCGCTGGTTTCCACCATCGGACATCCGCCGTTTCTTCCCATTCGCGAATGCGTCTTCAATCGTGGTCAACTCACGCGCCAACACGAGCTGCGGCTTTGACTTCGCCCGCTTCTTCCGCGGCTGGCCGTAATGTTTCCGCACATAATCCACCATCTCGGTGAGCGCGGTGCCTGCGAAAAAAATCTGATCGACGCCCTTGCGCTTCATCAGACGTGCGTCGTCGTGTGTGATCGTTCCGCCTCCACCGCCGAAAACAGCAATATCGTTAGCACCGGCCTTGCGCAGCTGCCGCACGACGTCGGCAAAAAATTCAATGTGCCCTCCGTTGTAGCTGGAGATGCCGATCGCGCTGACATCTTCCTGAATCGCGGCCCGCACGATGTCGCTGACATACCGATGAAACCCGAGGTAAACGACTTCCACACCGTGCCGAATGAACTCCAGGTTGATCGTATTGATGGCACTATCGTGGCCGTCACAAATCGGCACAGCTGTTAAAACTCGGATCGGTGAAGCCATTGGGAGATCGCCAACTTAATGTTAATCGGTTGGCGGGCAATCCTGATCCAGCCTAAAATCCGCCCATGAACGACCCGTTGAATTTCAGTGGCAAAGTCGTGCTCGTCACCGGCAGTTCCCGCGGAATTGGCGCGGAAATGATTAAAGCCTTTGGCAGGCGAGGCGCGAAATGCGTGATCAATTACATCGCCGATCCGGCCGGCCAGAACCGGAGCGACGCTGAAAACGTGGCCAAAGAAATGCAGAATCCTCTCGTGATCGAGTGCGACGTGACCAAGCCGGACCAGGTCGAGACTATGACAAAGCAGATTCAGGAGCGTAATGGCGGACTCGACGTGCTCGTCAATAACTCGGGCATCATTCGCGATCGGACGATAAAGAAAATGTCGCTCGAAGAGTTTGAGAGCATCCTCCGGGTCAATCTCACCGGCACATTTAATGTCACGCAAAAGGCTGTTGCGATTCTGCGGGATGGCGGACGGATTGTGAATTTATCGTCCGTCAGCGGCCAAATGGGATTGTTCGGCCAGGCGAATTATTCCTCGAGCAAAGCGGCGATCATCGCCCTGACCAAGGTTTCGGCGCGAGAGTTCGCTCGACAAAATATTACGGTGAATGCCATCGCGCCGGGCTTCATTGATGCCGGTATGAGCAAGGGAATGCCAGAAGAAGTGACGGCCAACTTTATCAAGCAAATCCCACTGGGGCGCCTGGGAGACGTCAGCGAAATCGTCGACGCGGCGTTATTTCTCGCTTCGCCAATGGCGTCTTATATTACCGGTCACGTCCTGAATGTGAACGGCGGCTATTACATGGGGTAAGAATGTTCTCATTGCCTAACTTTCTCCGCGGAAGCGCGGTTCTTTTCACGATGGCGCTGCTTCTCGGGGCGCTCCGTGGTCAGGGCAAACCAAAGCTCTCCGAGGATCGTGAGCTCAAGGAAATCGACCTGACCAGCTGGAATTGTTTGAACAAACTCGAGGGATCAGCCAGGACGCCAGACGGGGTGGAGCGCAATCGGCTCAAAAACCGCTCCGCCATCGATATTGCCGCACTCCCACTGAAGGATCTCGATGCGGCCGGGTTTTTGCGCGGCGTGGCGGGATTCGAGGCGCAGACGAATGGCAAGCGTCGCAAGGATCTGAGCCCGGCGGAAAGAGAGCAACTCGAGCCGTTGGAGAAGGAGATCGTTCAGCTCACCGGCTACCTCGTCCTGGCCTATTGCGGTCCACCGGAAACGACGAATTGCGCGAGTGTCGATTTTCACGATTGGCACCTCGAACTGTTCGAAAAGCCTTCCGACCATCCGCCCCAGCCGGGCGATCCGACACCGATCATTTGTGAAATTACGCCGAGAACTCAGAACGCGATTTATCATGATAACGTCCGAATCCAGGAGCTGACCGCGTTTTTTCGAGGGCCCGATCTGACCTACCAGGCGACCGGCCACAAAGCACACAAAGTTCGCGTGATCGGATATCGTTTATGGGACGACGAGCACAACGGGCGCGCTGATGTCGGCCCAACCATTCGTACGGTTGGCGCTAACAAATTTCATAACCCATGGCGATCAGCCGCCTGGGAAATTCATCCTGTGATCAAGATCGTGCCGCTTGATGGCACCACGTCCAATGCGCCGAACATCGGGCCTTCTCCGGTAGCCACAACCACGCCCGCCAGTATGCCGTCGCCGGAAAAATCCAATCCGCCGGAAAAGACTCCGCTTCCCGTTCCGGCTTCGCCGAATCAACCGCAGTCCGTCACCCTCACGCAACCGGTGAAACTTCGGATCCCGTACGGCGAAGTAACATTGCCGAAAGGGATGAAATTGCCGGCCATATCCCACGACGCCCAAACAGTTACAATCCAATATATGGGCGGAAACTACGTAATCGTGATCAGCGCCACCGATTTTCGATAGAACCTCAAGGAGCGGCGGCTTCCGAGCCGCCGTATAATGTAGTTCGGCGATTGGAAATCGCCGCTCCATGTTGGCGCAGCATCCTGAAAGGTTCAAGATTCCCGTCGCTTCCCCGGTTTGACAGAACAGCCCGTCGCCACTAATTTCCGACCCCTTTCCTGCTATGAAAACGTTTTCGGCCAAGGCCAGCGAAATATCCCGGAAGTGGTGGATCATTGACGCCAAAGATCAAGTCTTGGGCGACGTGGCCGTCACTGCCGCAAATCTGCTCCGCGGCAAACAGAAGGTTATTTTCACCCCGCACGTCGATACCGGAGATTTCGTGGTGGTGATCAATGCGGAGAAGGTTCGGGTCAGCGGCCAGAAAGAGGATAAGAAGACATTCATGAGTTTCTCCGGATTCGTCGGTGGTCACAAATCTGAGAACGTTAAAGCGCGGCGTGCGCGCCATCCGGAGCTATTGGTCGAGCGAGCGGTCCGCGGTATGATTCCGCATAATCGGCTGGGCCGTGCGGTTTACCGGAAACTGAAAGTGTATCGAGGCGATGCGCATCCGCACACAGCTCAACAGCCGCAAGCTGTCAGCTTATCGTAGAAATTTTAGAATATGGCACAGACGCAGGAATTCATCGCAACGGGCAGGCGTAAAACGTCGGTCGCACGCATTCGCATGGTGCCGGGCAGCGGCAAAATAGATGTCAACGGCCGCAGTTTCGAAGATTACTTTCCGACAGCTCCATTGCAAAATGCTGTCCTCCAGCCATTACAATCAGCCAAAGTCGTGAGCGCATACGACCTGTCGATCAACGCGACCGGCGGGGGCGCAACGGGCCAGGCTGGTGCGGCACGGCTCGCGATTGCGCGCGCTCTTTTACAGGTCGACAGCAATCTTCGCGGCTCTCTCAAGGCCGACGGCCTGCTTCGCCGCGATCCGCGGATGAAAGAGCGAAAGAAATCCGGGCAGCCCGGCGCGCGCAAACGCTTCCAGTTCTCCAAGCGTTAATTTGGATGAGGTAGGGCGCTACATCGGTGGGGCGAGACTCCGTCGAGCCGCGGCCTGTGCCAAATCGCGAACCCGCTACGGCTTCGGCTTGGGCGGAGTAGTAACCGGTGCAGTTGCTGCCGGTCTCGGCTCAGGACGCGTCAACATCGGCGGAACATTCCCGGAATTCTGCACAGCCGCCGGAGGACTTGCGGGCTTTAGCGAACGTAGTTCGCGCATGGCCTCACTCGCCCAAATGCTGTCGCGATACTGAGTAAGAATCGTTTCACAGGCCCGGCGCGCCGCATCGTTTTGATTTTTCGCTTTAAAGATTGCCACCTGCGAAATTAAAGCCAGCGGCGCGTTATAATTTTTTGGATAATCCGCCGCCACCCGTTGATAGGTGGCAAGAGCTTCGTCGACCTTGTTCATCGACTCGAGGTTCGCGGCAATGGCCATGCGCGCCGTCGGGACAAGCTCATGCTTCGGGTTGCTGTCGACAAAGAGTTGAAGCGTCGCGTTGGATTCCGAAAACTTTCCTTCATTGCGCTGGGCCTGACCGAGCAAAAGATGGGCACTGGCACCGGCACTGGTGTTGCCATAGCGGGCGATGACCTCTTGATAGTCTTGCGCCTTTTTCGCGCTGCCAAGCATTTCAGCGGCTGCTGTTTCGCGGTGTTGCGAATAAAATCGATAACCGGCGAACCCGACGATCGCGACCAGGGCGACGACAATCGCCACGAAAATCTCGTTCCGAAACCGGTACCAAAACACATGCGCTTCGAGCGCCGGATCTCGGGGAATGGTTGGGGCGGCTGGCATAATTCGAAGGATTGGCTGCTGGTGCAGCCGGGCGGGTGGTCATATGCCATGCGAAGGTTTTCCGCGCAAGCAATACAAGCAGTTACGGGGGAGACGCACATGTCAGATGCGGTGGGGCGAGACTCTGTCGAGCCGCGGGGGAAAGCAGCCGTACGTTCACTTTTTTCGCCGTCGCCTTGCCGCACCCCGCGATTTCTTTTGGATTGAAGAAAATCTGATCTGATTGGATGGGCGGATGTCGGCTTTCAAATAACGCTTCATCAAATTCAATGCGTCTCGATTTTCCCGGGCGGTATTCGACACCGTGCAATCGGAGGGAATGATCAGTTTATAATCGCGCATGTAGGCGTCGTTCGCGGTGAAGAGGACACAGTAATTGCCGGCAATGCCGGTAATAATGAGTCGTTCCGCGCCGAGATATTGGAGCAAGGTTTCCAGGGTCGAGGAGAAAAAGCCGGAATGCTTCGGCTTGAGCACGAAGTAATCGTCCTCGTCGGGTCGGAGGAGATCGACAAGCTCTCGCCCTTTTCCCTCGCGCGAATGGTGAACCAGCGAACGCAGATCGGAGCGCCACCGTCCAAAGTTATCGTTGACGTAAACGACCGGAATATTGGCCCGCTTCGCCCGCTCTTTGAGCTTCGACAGTTTCCGCGCCATGGACGGCGCGTAGCGCATCAACTGCCTGGCTTCGGGAAAATCGAGATCGTTGATGACATCAACAATCAAGAGCGCCGTCTCGCTCTTGTCGGGCGCGCTGCCGTGTAAATCTTTGTTACGTGTCGGCATGAAACAGGAAACCGGGCGCCAAAAACCGCCCCGGTCAAGTCCAGTCCTTCAAGCGAACCCAGGCTGAGAACCCATTTCATAAATAGGAAGGAGCGCGCTGAGGAATGGCGGAGCGCTGGCAAGAGCCTGAAATCTCTTGCCACGCGCTCCCTCCTTTTTATGAGATGGGTTCTAGCGCTTTTTCTTGCGACCGCCCTTCTTGCCGCCTTTGCGCGAACTCGCTTTGCTGCTCCTCTTTCCGCGGCCGCTGCCGCTTTTCTTACCGCCTTTGTCCGATTTATTAACGGTGGCCCACGCGCGTTTCTCCGCTTCCTTCTTTGAGACGCCGCGCTTTTCGTAACCCTCCTCTATGTGTCCGGCCTTACGTTTCTGTTTCGATGTGTAACTTTTTTTACTTCCTCTAGCCATTAGTTTCCTCCCTGTAGGAATAAACGCAGCTCGGCTCAGCTCTGGATTTATCGACCAACGGCTCGATACACGCGGCACGCATCTTAACAGCGAAGCTTTTTATATGAATTCGCTTCACGACTTTTCCCTTATGCTTATCGGATCCGATGGTCAGGCCAAAGCGCTGACGTTGCTGCAAATCTCAATGCGCGGGTTCATCATTTTCGCTACCGGCCTGGCCATGATTCGCGTCGGCGATCGGCGTTCGCTCGCTGAAAAAACGGCCTTTGACGCTATGTTCATTGTCCTGCTCGGTTCGATGTTGTCCCGTGCCATCAATGGAACCGCGCCATTTTTCACGACCATCGGGGCCGGCGTTGTGCTCGTGTTGATCCATCGCGCCTTCGCCTTTGTCGCGTTTCGGTCGCACGCGTTCGGGAAATTAATCAAAGGCGAGGACATCCCGCTTGTGCACAATGGCGAGATCGACTGGAAAGCCATGAAACGCTGCCTCGTCTCGAAACACGATCTGGAAGAAGATTTACGGCTGGATGCGAAGACCGAAGACCTCTCCAAGATCCGCGTCGCGCGCCTCGAACGCAGTGGCGATATCAGTTTCATCGAGAAAGAACAATAGTTGTAGCGAGGCGAAGGTGCGCCGTTTGAAAAATACGCTTTGGGCCGGACGGCTCGACTCTCAAAAGCAAACGCTCAACGCCCAACGTCCAGCGCTCAACGGAGCGGAATAATCTTGTCCGTGCTCCTGATCGTTCGCCGCGGACGGCTCGGAGAGCCGTCCCTACCTATCTAGCGGCGTCTGACACAGACGCCCTACATTAGCTCCGCGTTCTTGCTACTGCCGGCCATCGCGCAGATTTTCTCCATTGAGTGTTGGACGTTGGGCGTTGAGCGTTGGACGTTTTCCCTCTCATGCAACCCCACGACAAGCTCTTTACGCCCGGCCCCGTCGAGGTATCGGTGAAAACGCTCGCGGCCTTTTCTCGTCCAATGATCGGACATCGCGGCGAACCTTTTAGAAATCTCTATCGCGACGTTCACCCGAAGCTGCAAACCCTCTTCGGAACGAAACAACCGGTTTTTCTTTCCACCTCATCAGCCTGGGGCGTCATGGAAGCATCGATCCGAAACCTTGTTGGCAAACGCGTGCTCTGCTGTATGTGCGGCGCCTTCTCCGACAAATGGCTCGATGTTGCCAAACGCTGTGGCAAAGAAGCTGAAGCACTGCAGGTGGATTGGGGAAAACACATCGACCACAAAGCGATCGACCAGAAACTCGACACCGGAAAATTCGATACCGTTACCCTGATTCACAACGAGACGTCCACCGGCGTGATGAATCCCCTGCCGGAAATTTGTTGCACGCTCGCCAAATATCCCGATGTCGCCCTCATCGTCGACACCGTCTCCTCTTTCTCCGCCGTTCGAATCGACATGGACGCGTTAGGCATCGACGTTCTGTTGACCGGCTCGCAAAAAGCACTCGCGCTCCCGCCCGGTTTTTCTCTCTTCTCCGTTTCGGAGAAAGCCTTCGCCCGGGCGGGGAAGCAAAAAGATCGCGGCTATTATTTCGACTTCCTGGAATTCAAAAAACAACAAGCCGATTGGATGACACCGACCACGCCGAGCATCGGCCATATCTACGCCTTGCAATCCAAGCTCGACGAAATCTTCGAGGAAGGCCTCGATGCTCGATACGCGCGCCACGCCCGCACGAACGCGCTTGTGCACGAATGGGTCCGCCGCGCGAGTTTCGATTTCTTCGCGGAAGACGGTTACAGGTCTAAAACCCTCACTTGCGTAAAAAACAGTCGCGGTATCGAGGTAGCAAAAATGGTCCGTGACCTGCGCGAAAAACATCACCTCGTGATCGATGGCGGCTACGGCAAACTCAAAGGCGAAACCTTTCGTCTCTCAAACATGGGCGACGAAACCCAAGAAACGATTTCACATCTCCTCGCTTGCCTCGATGACGTGCTGTAGCGGCGGTCTACTCGTCGCGCCGTAGTGGTGCGAAGGCGGATGACCGCCGTAGCCTTCGAAGAGCGAATGAGATTCTTCGCCACAGATGAACACAGATTGACACAGATTTTCGTTAGGAATCCTGATCTTCTATCTGTGTTGATCTGTGGCTAAATTTCGTTCGCTATTGACCGGAAACGAAATCGACACAGAACCTCAAAAAGAGAAGGGCGCCTTCGTTTCCGAAAGCGCCCTTCATATGCGATGGCGATAAGCCGAATTCTGTCGGCGTGATTGCTCACGCGGATGATCATTTATCTCATCCCGCATTCGCGGGACGCCCAACGAACCGCGATCGGCGGTCATAGACCGCCGCTACAGTCCCTCGTGATGCGACGATACCCGAGGATCGACGGACCGGCTGCCCTCCCTCTGTTTTGTCTTGCACCGCATGGGGTTTTTCCTGCCTCGCAAATTACTTTGCGAGCGGTGAGCTCTTACCTCGCCTTTTCAACCTTACCGTGCCTTCTTTCAAAGAACCGGCGGTGTCTTTTCTGTGACACTGTCCGTCGCCGCAATCTTGCGACCGCGGCGCCCGCGTTTTCTACGCGGCATGCTGCCGTATGGTGTTCGGACTTTCCTCCAGCGAATCCCGCGGACGCGGGACTCGCCAGCGATCATCTGCCATCGCAATCAACTTATCACAAGATCCGGAATTGGGAAGTTGGTGGACGGCGGCAGAGTGACACGGCGACAGAGCGTCGTGGCTACAGCATGCGTCGCGTTCAGTTCGAGCTGATGCAAAAATCCGATGCATTCCCGACGGGCTTCACAGAAAAACTCACGCCGGTTCGTTCCCGCCACCGCCAGCGCGGCGCGATGGTCGATCCATGCGACATAGGCCGCGACCGAAAATAGCAGCTGAAATTGCGCACGCCAGACCGCAGCTTCAAAGGGCAACAAACGGGCCAGCAAATCGCCAAGCCAATCGGCATGAAAAGCCACATGCTGTGCTTCATCCTTGAGCAGCAGGGCGCAAGTCTCTTCCAGGACAGAGTC
Organism: Verrucomicrobiota bacterium; assembly: GCA_041167085.1. GTDB lineage: Bacteria > Verrucomicrobiota > Verrucomicrobiia > Chthoniobacterales > UBA10450 > DATFCK01. The sequence goes on along the minus strand of JBEEGV010000042.1, from coordinate 12,672 downwards.
GCGCGTGCGTGTCTTAAGCAAACGATAATAAGCCGTGCCGACCAGTTCGGCGATGAGCAGCACCTGAATTTCAAATCGGAAGCCGACCGCCTGACGCACAAGTCGAAACAAGGCGTGCGTCCAGTGACGATGGATTGCCGTGCCGCCAAAGCGAAGCACCAGGCGTTCGAGCAACCGCGCGTGCTCGCCTTCTTCGGCGATGAACAATTCCAATGCTTCATGATAAACGGCATCATCCGGCGCCTGCACGCGCGCCTGGCTAATCAGGACCGTCCCTTCACCGGTCTCGCCCAACTGAAAGTGCGAGAGTGAGCGCGCTAATAATTGCTGTATGGGCGGATCGATCGGGCTTGGAGAATTCCATTTTGGTTCCGGTCGGTTCGTTCTGTTTGCCTGATAATAGGCGAGCCATTGTCTTGAATTCATAATTTAGTTTGCGGGTTACGAGTTGGTCGATGAAATTTCCTGGAACCGGTGAAACACAGCCTCAACTGTCTCCGGCAGCGTTGATGTGCCTGCGGTTAGGCCCAGTATTTGGACGCCGGTGAAATCGATTTCGTCAATTTCGTCGGGCCGCTCGATATGAAATGTCCGGCGGCCGGCGGCACGGCATGTTGTGACCAGCTGGCGGGTGTTGTTACTCTCGTGTCCGCCCACCACAATGATTGCGTCAGCCTGCGCGATTAAACTTTCCAATGCCGCCTGGCGTTCCCGGGTTGGCTTGCAAACGGTGTCGACAAACAAAACTTCAGCCTTCGGATGCGCCGCCCGAATGGCTTCGATCACGCACCGAACACGATCGATCGGCTGGGTGGTTTGCGAAATGATCCCGTAACGATCGTGCGCCGGCAATTTCGGAATGTCGGACAGATCTTCGAGCACAACGGCGTCGAGGAAATCTTCGGTTAGGCCGCGCACTTCGACGTGACCTGGTTTTCCAATGACGACCGGGAAATAGCCGGCGGTAACGAGCCGTTTCAGTTGTTCGTGCGCCTGACGAACCAACGGGCAGGTGCCGTCAGCAATCTCGAAACCGGCAGCGCGCCATTTCCGCCGTTGCAGATCGGAGGCGCCGTGTGCGGTGATCATGACGCGATCGGAATGGGGCGTCAGATTGTCGAGCGATCCTTCGCGCACTCCGATGGTGCGCAGTCGTTCCAGGACGACCGGGTTATGCACGAGTTCACCGAGAATGGTGAGCGGCCCGTGCCGGGCGAGTTCCTCGGCTTGCGCGATGGCGTCGCGAACGCCGAAACAGAGGCCGAAATGCTGGGCGAGAACAATTTTCATAGGAAACGGAGTTAGCTTTGTGTCACAAAGTAAATACGCAAAAAAATCTCATTTCTTTCCCGCTTTGATGATCTTTTCCAGCACACCCAAATATTCCCGAAACGCCGCCCGCCCTTTCCCGGTCAGCGAATAGCTCGTCTGCGGTCGATTCCGCACCTCTTTCGTCGTCGCCACCAACCCCAGTTTGTGCAGCGTTCGCAAATGCGTGATCAGGTTGCCGTCGCTCATCCCTAGTTCCGATTTCAAATCCTGAAAGGACCAACTCATCCGCGCCGCGAGCAACGTCATGATGCCAAGACGCCCTTTCTCGTGAATCACTTTGTCCAGCTTGTCGAATTCCAACATCGTTCATTCGATCGCAGATTGTTCCATTGGTCGCGGACCGGAGCTGGCCCATGTGGCGACAGCATAGATCAGATGATAGAAACCAAACGTGATCCCCATCACTGTGTCGGGAACGTCGTCGGTTAGCCGATCGATTGCCCCGCCTATCACCGGAACGCTCAGCGCGGTCAGGAGCATCGCCCAGCCAAGGATAACGAGTGAACGGGGAGCAAAAAGGCCGGTCGAAAGTAAGGCCAATCCATAGAACGCCACCCAGACAACGACGAGCTCCAATTCCTGTCCTCCGAGGTAACCGGTTTGAAAGAACCACAGGGTGAATGCGGCGGGAATGACCAAGGTCGGCGCAATCGCGCGCAAGGCGAGTCGCATCCCCGCGGAGATGAAGGGACGTCCGCTGGCCCGCGCTTCGCGCCCAAGGAAGAACGCGTTGGCCAATCCGGCCAGGATCAGGACAATAACCCAGAGCAGGGCGAACTCGCGCGGTCCCACCGCCCGACCAAGAACTAGTTTGATTTCATTGTTAAAATAAACGCCGCCGGCGGCGAGGATCGAGAGCAGGCCGGCCACGAGCGCGCTTGGGCTGGAAACGGCGCGATAAACCGTGGCCCGCTCCATCAACTGTCGGATGACTCGGAGATTTTCTTCGGCGTCAGCGGGTTGACTCATCTCCAAACTTTGTAACACAAAGCGAATGCGTCGCAAATGATTTTTTTGGTAGCTAGAGTGGCCGCTTCGAGGTTCGGGGAGCGCAGGCTGCTAGCCCGCATTCGCCGGCAGCTTGCCGGCGAAACCGATTTTCGGCAAGCTGTCGAAAACAACAGGCAGGCTGCCTGTGCTCCCCTACCGACAAATCCAAGGAGCGGCGGCTTCCCAGCCGCCGATTTTAATTAGTTCGGCGATTCGGAAATCGCCGCTCCTTGTCACAACGGGGAAGGCACGCTCATGAGAAAGATCACAATCATCGCCAGCGCAATCGCCAACTTGCCAATCATTCCGGCAAGATTCCCAAGCAGACTGCCCCACCCTGCGCGCCCCGCTTCAACCAGCCGTTTCCCGGCGATGAATTCTCCGGCCAGCGCGCCAATCACCGGACCAGCGAGCAATCCAGGAATTCCAAAGAATAACCCAATCAACGCACCCACCACCGCGCCGAACATCCCCCACTTTGTCGCGCCGAAATATTTCGCGCCAAAATAGCTACCGAGAAAATCGAGCGCATGAGATGCAAGCGTCAGGAGAACGAGAATGGCGATGATTCCCAAGCCAACGCTTTTTTCGGGCCCGAGCATTAGACGATGAATTATTGCGCCGGCCAGGATGATCGTAGTACCCGGGATAAAAGGCAGCACCGTGCCGATCAAACCAACGGCGAAGAGCACGATTGCGACCAGCCACCAGAAAAGTTCCATACGCTCAGGTAGGGACGGCTCTCCGAGCCGTCCGCGTGAATTGCGGGCTTGAGTTCGGACATCTCGGAGAGATGTCCCTACCTCCCTTCGGCGTTCTGTTGCAACAGCTAGGCATGAAGATCAAATCGACAATTGAAACTGCCGCTCTCGCAATTGCTCCGTCCAGCGTTCGAGATGGGCAAATCGTCGGGAGAGCGCAGCTAATTCTTCCGTGACATTTTCGGACTGCTTCTCCCACTTAATGTCCAGCGCACAGAGTTCCTGAACAGCGCCTGCCTCGAGTTTCGCCAAGTTCTCCAGGGCAGCACCGGTCTTCTCCCTCAGATCAATGACTTCTGATTGGAGCAGCGCCTTGCTCAAAAGATTATCAGCCGTTTTTAATCTTCCCAACAAACGATCGACCTCCTCAAGCAATGATGCCGTTTCCATGAAGAGAGCAGCCACTTCGGATGGGACGGCGGAGTTTGGAGAAATTGTGCCGGGCTGGAGACTGAGGAGATGCTGCAAGCGCAGCTTGCGGTTGCTCAACACCCGGTACCCCTCATTCACAAGCGCGAAGTCCGATTCACTTGAGCCCGCCCGATCCGGATGCTTCGCTAAAGTGAGCTGTTGATAGCGCTCTTTCAGCCTAACCGGATCGAGCCAGGGACGCCGTGGTTGCCCGAGCACGGCGAAATAGTCGGTCATGCCGCGAAGCTTTCGCCGCAGGAACAATGAGCGACCGCATTCGGATTTGTTACTTTGAATCCGCCTTTTTGCAGATCGTCACTGTAATCAAGCACTGATCCACTGACGAAAAGAGCGCTCTTCGGATCGACAACGACGCGCACATTCGCCGTCTGAACCAGAATGTCGCGTTGCACAGGTCCATCGACCAGATCCATTTTGTATTGCAGCCCGGAGCATCCGCCGCCGATGACGGCGACACGCAAGGCACCATTGGGGCGCCCCTGTTTCGCGAGCAGCGAAACCAACTTTCGCGAAGCACTCTCCGTAGCCTTGATCAGCCGTTCATTGCCGATCTTGTAGTTAATCGCCGAGGCGGCGGACGCTGGAGAATTGGGTTCCATGGCAGATTTCTCAGACCGGGAGCAGCGTTTCCGGAGCGTTCGAGGTTTGGCAATGCTCCTCCGCGATGGCCCTTATGTCCGACAACGTGCAAACATGTTGAAATTTTTCGCGCAGGATCTTGCTGCCAGGAAAACCTTTGCTGTAGGCCATCAGGCGCGATCGCATTGATCTGATCGCCGGGTCTTCGACCTCCCATTCGGCGACAGCCAGCTGGCAGTGACACAGAATCAAGTTCCACCTCTCCTGAAGACTCGGCGGATCAGGAATCTCGTTCGTGGCGAGGTAATGCTTTGTCTGACTGAAAATCCAGGGCGCACTCATCGCGGCCCGCCCAATCATTGCTCCAGAGATTTGCGTCTCATTTCTGCGTTCGGCCACGTCCCTCGGACCGGAGAGATCGCCATTGCCAATCACGGGAATCGGCACCGACGCGGCAACTTCACCGATCACATTCCAATCGGCCGCGCCGGAATAGCCCTGCGCTCGCGTTCGACCATGAACCGTTAGGGCGGCGATGCCCTGGTCAACAAGTATTTGCGCCACGCGCACGGCATTAATCGAGTCCGCATCCCAACCTATTCGAATCTTGGCCGTGACCGGCAATGGTGCGACAGCGCGGACAACAGCCGCAGCGACGCTGGCCAGAGTCGGACAATCCTTGAGCAACGCTGATCCACCGTTCCTGGACACGACCTTGTTCACCGGGCAACCAAAGTTCAGATCGATAAAATCCGGTCCAACCCAGTCGACCACCTGACGCGCAGCCTCGGCCATGTGCCCCGCGTCCGCTCCAAAAAGCTGCACGCCGAGCGGACGTTCCATCTCATCGAAATCGAGATATTCACGGGTCCGCTCGTTGCGACGGAAAATTCCTTCCGAGGAAACGAACTCGGTCGTGAGAACGTCAGCGCCATTTTCCTTGCAGAGTTGCCGAAAAATCTTGTCCGACACACCGGCCATCGGTGCGAGATAAAGCGGGAAACCCCTGAACCATGGGAGCGCGTTGCCGGGCAACGCCTGCGCGCGGCCCGCAGGACCGCGGCTACATGGGCTAATGGAGGGTTTGGAGGGCATCGGGCATCCAGGACTACGGCGCGGCCGTACGGAGCAGCTCCGATACCTCGTTTTGCACGCTTTCCACTTCTTCCAGACGGAGCTGTGGATCGGCCACAATGAAAACATCGCCGGTTGCGCCATGCTCGTAAACAAGGACGCGTCCATTCCCGGTGTTATCGCTTTTGATCTGCTTCAATACCTTTTTCCGCTCCAGCATGACGGCGAGGACGTAACAAGCATTGGTCGGAGCATCCTTCGACGAAATTAAGCGCCGAAAAAGCTGTTCCGCCGTCTCTTTGCCTAACGGCTCCGGCGGCTCAGCCGGCGTCGGTTCGAACCGACTCTTCCAAAACGAAAACGGCCGGATGTTTTCATTGTGCGCGCTCCACGCCTCCTCGCACAGATCTTCGCGCCGAAATCCCTCCGCCTCCCGGAACAGTAATGTATAAAAATGTTCCCCTGGCGCGAATGGCCGCTGCGTCGCGGTGCAGGCGTCTGATCGAGGTTTAATTACCCATTCATTGGCGAGAGGGTTCATCGGCGGACTATACGCCGCTGGAACAGGAGATTAAAGCCAAGTCCTTCACGATTCGTTGCGCGAAGGAAGAGCAGGTAGACGCCGATGACGGCAAAGATCAGGTTCGGCGTCCAGGCCGCCGCCCAGGCCGGCACACGATCGCCTTCGCCCAAAGCGAGAAAAAGATGGGTCAAAAAATTCATCGAAAAGACAAGAACGATGGCGGCGGCGACACTGGAGAGAATTCCGCGACGTGAAAAGCCGATCCCGAGCGGAGCCGCCATCAATACCACGACGAGGCAGGTCCAGGGCAGCGCCAGCCGATATTGGAGATGGGTCTGGAAAGGGGCGAGAAGAGTGCTCGGAAAATCGGCGTTGAACTTCAGGTACTCGCGCAGTTCGGGGACACTAAGATACTCGGCCCGAACGTTGGCGCTGGTCAGACGATAGGGCGTCTCACTCCAGCGCGTCATGGTCAGGGAAGGCTTTATCTCTTCATGGGTGATGTTGCCCTGCGAATCGTAGGTAACGATCTTCACCGTCTCCAGATCCCAACTCCGCGTTTCCGGGCGATAAAACGCGCGGGTGGCGAGATAGTTCGTCACAATGTTGTCTTGCGTGTCCTGCTGCAGAACCTGGACATTTTCGAAAGTATTGTGACCGCGCCGGAAACTCTGAATGAACCAGGTACGGTGATTGGTGCGGTTGCGAAAAATCTGGCCCTCAATTTGGGATTCCCTGCGCACGCGCTCACTCGCGAGAAAATTCTTTCGGGCCAGATCGGCGTGCGGCGCCAGCCGATAATTAAGCGCCGTGCTCCCCCAGGTCGTAAGCAGGCCGATTATCATGAGCGGCAGCAAAACCCGCGGCACGCTGACTCCGGCGGTGAGCATGGAGACAATTTCATTGGCGCGCGACATCCGGCCCAGACAGAAAAGCAGGGCGAGCAACAGCGAGACCGGCAAAAGAATGACGAAGACCTGCGGAACCTGGGTCAGATAGTATTGGGCGACCCGGATAACCCCGAGGTTCTGATCGATAAACGACGAGATGTTGTCACTGACGTCAAAAATCAGCCAGATGGAGACAAAGCCGATGATGCAATAGATGTAAGCCTGCAGAAAATTCCGAAGGACGTAGCGATCGAGGAGTTTCACGGGAATTTCGGCATTTCGCGTTTCGGGTTAGAATAGAATGAAACTATATTTGCCTCCCTCATCCTAACCTTCTCCCGGAGGGAGAAGGAATGCCTCTCCCCTTGGGAGAGAATTGAGGTGAGGGCAAGGTAGTCTGAAGTTTATGATTGCCCTGAAAGATTCTCTTGGAACCGAATTTGTCGATAGAGTCCGGACGATTTTTTCCGAGAACGGGATTCTGTCGAAAGCGAAGAATTTTGAGTTCCGGCCCCAACAACAAGCGATGGCCGTGGCGGTCGCGCAGGCGCTGGAGGAGGAACGTCATCTGGTGGTGGAAGCGGGCACCGGCGTCGGAAAATCGCTCGCTTACCTTGTGCCTGCGGTCCTGTTTGCCCTGGAACAAAAAAGGAAAGCGATCATTTCAACGCACACGATCAATTTGCAGGAACAGCTCCTGGACAAGGACATTCCGATTCTGCAGAAGGTGCTGCCCGTAGAATTTGACGCCGTCCTGATGAAGGGCCGGCAGAATTATCTCTGTCCGCACCGATTGCAGCGCGCTCTGCAGCAGGCGAACGATCTCTTCACCGGCCCGGAACAGGCCGAGTTACAACAGCTGGCGGAATGGGCCGGGACGACGCGCAACGGATCACTCAGCGACCTGCCCTTTGAACCGGAGCCAAAAGTGTGGGCTCAGGTCTGCAGTGAAGCGCATATCTGCACGCAAAAGAATTGCGGACCGCGCGGGAACTGTTTCTACCAGCAGGCGCGCAAACGACTGCTCTCGGCCGACGTGATCGTTCTGAATCACACTCTTCTCTTCATGCTCCTGGGTGGCGCGGAAGAACAGGAGGAACGAGACAGCGGTTACCTTTTTCCGAATGACTTCATCATTTTCGACGAAGCTCATACCGTCGAACAAACTGCGTCGCGCCAGATTGGGATCGGCGTTTCGCAATACGGTTTGCGCTCGACCATTCAACGGCTCTACAACACGCGAACCCGCAAAGGCCTGTTTACCGTCCTGCGCGATGCCCCTGGGGTCACGCTGTCGGCCGAGCTCATGGAGGAGGTCGACCGCTTCTTCGAAACGGTGGAGAACCGTTGTGATTTCAGGAAAGGTCGGGAGTTTCGCGCCCGCACACCCGATTTCGTTCCGGATACGATCACCGCGCGTTTAATCGCCCTGCAGGCGCGGATCGCGGAGGTGAGCAGGAAGACGGAAGACGAATTTTTGAAAGCAGAGCTACAGGAGCTCGGCGGTCGGATCCGTGACGCGCGCGATGGAATCGCAACGTTTCTGGAGCAGCGCTCCCGAGAGCATGTCTACTGGGTCGAACGCACCGGAAAGACGGCACAATTTCTATCCCTGAATGGCGCTCCCATCGATATGGCTCCCGTGCTTCGACGGATGTTGTTTCGCGATGGTTGCTCATGCGTCATGACCAGCGCAACGCTGGCCGTTGGTCGCCCCGATCTGGCTTACTTCCGGCAACGAATTGGCGCGGGCGACGCCAGGCCAGTTCAACTCGGGAGTCCTTTTAATTTTCGGAAACAGATGAAACTTTGCATCGTCCAGAAAATGCCCGATCCGCGTGATCCTGCCTCGGAGGAAGCGCTCGCGCATTGGATCGGACATTTCGTCGAAGAAAGCGAGGGACGCGCGTTTGTTCTCTTCACCAGCTACCGCGGCATGCAGCAGATAGCGGCGCGGATGGAGAAATTTTTTGTGGAAAAAGAGATGAACCTTTTTGTCCAGGGATCGGGTTTGCCCCGGGGACGTCTGCTGGAACAATTCAAGAAAACGCCACGGAGTGTGCTGTTCGGAACGGACAGTTTCTGGATGGGAGTGGACGTTCCGGGGGAAGCGCTCTCGAACGTCATCATCACGCGCCTCCCTTTTGCGGTGCCGGACCATCCTTTGATTGAAGCGAAGCTGGAATTAATCCAGGAGCGGGGCGGCGATCCGTTTACGGAATATTCATTACCCGAAGCAGTGTTGAAGTTGCGGCAGGGTGTAGGGCGCTTGATTCGGACGAAAACGGATCACGGGATGGTGGTTATTCTCGATAACCGCATCGTGACGAAACCGTATGGGCGCGCATTTTTGAGCGCATTGCCGAAATGTCCGGTCGAAATCGTATAGCTAGGTATAAGTTCACTTGAACATATACAATCCTTGGGTGTAAATTGATTCTCCTTTGAAGCCGTTCGCTCTCTCCCTTCTTGTAGCTGGCGTCGCCCTGGTCGCCGGGATCTTCATTGGCCGCTCTCTGCACCCGAGCTCTCCATCGCTGAGCGATGGCAAATTTGCCACGGCAAAAATTCAACCAACGCCAATTCACACCCATGTGCAGCATGACACGGTTGAGGCCTTCAAACATCCCTCGGAAAAACCATCTCCCGCCAACCCGGTCGACATCGTTACGCAGCTCAAAAATGCCTTAAGTCATTTCGGCAATCGCCGCACTTATGCCGAATTAAGCAAGCTCACCGATCAGATCGACGATCAAAACATCGGACAGGCGATTGCCTATGCCGAAACTCTCTCCAAGCCGCAGGAAAAGAATATGGTGATGGCGCTTTTAGCTGGCCGCTGGGCCGAGTTTGATCCGCAAGCTGCCTTGGCTTATGCGCAAAATATTCCCGGGGACAATGTTCGCACTCATGCGATCAGCAGTGCCTTAGGCGGCTGGGCGGAACATGATGCTCCGGCCGCAACGGCCTGGGTTTTGCAACTACCGCCCGGCCAACTACGCGATCAGGCAACCCAGTCGATTGTTTTTGCTCTGGTCGAAAAAGACCCAACAGCCGCGTTGTCCCTTTTACAAACGCTTCCTCAGCGAGCGGATCAATACGGTCTTTATGCCTCAGTGTTTGGGCGCTGGGCCAGCAGCAACCCCCTGGCCGCAGTGGAGGCGGCGTCTCAAGTCCCTGTCACTGCCAATCGCAGCATCATTTGGGGGGCGATCGCCGGAAGTTGGGCACGGGAAAATCCGGAAGCGGCTTTCACCTGGGCAAACACGCTGCCACTCGGGCAGGGGCGTGACAATGCGATGCAAAATATCTTCTCCACCTGGGCCAATAAAGATCCACAAAAGGCGGCGGCAACCATTTCCAGTTTGTCTCCGGGTCAGGGCCGTGAACAGGCCATCAGCAGTATTGCGCGGGAATGGGGAAATGTGGATCCGCGGGCTGCCATTACCTGGACGCAAAGTCTGCCGCCGAATTCCCAGGCGAATGCGTTGCGCTCGATTGTCGGATCATGGGTGCAATCTGACGCCACCGCAGCCGCTCAATACGTCGCCAGTTTGCCCGCGGGCAAACTTCAGGATGAAGCCGCCAGTGCCGTCGCCGCACGCCTGGCTGTAACCGACACGCAACAGGCAATTCAATGGGCGCAAAAACTTCCGGCCGGCACCGCTCGGCAAAACGCGCTGACCAACATTGTTTCGCAATGGGCTGGGACCGATCCGCGGGCTGCCGCCGATTTTGCCATGCGCACGACCGAGAATGATGGGCGCAAGAATTTGCTCGATAATATTGCGCGGCAATGGGCTCGGATTGATCCGCAAGCTGCGCTGTCCTGGGTGGACACGTTGTCTTCCGCTACGACGCGCGATTCGGTTCTGCCCAACATCATCAATACCCTGGCCGAAGCGAATCCCCGGAACGCGGTCGAATTCATTCCGAAATTATCTTCCAAAGAAGCGCAGGCCACGGCGGCCACCTCCGTCACCTGGCAATGGGCGGCCAATGATCCACAGGGCGCGGCACAATGGGTCACATCCTTTCCCGAAGGCCAGCTTCGTCAGCGTGCTTCTGAATCTTTGATTAATCGCTGGGCCCAAAATGATCCTGTCGCAGCGAGCGCCTGGCTTGGCACCTTGCCCCAGGGAGAATCGCGCGACAGCACGGTGGCTGCATTTTCGCGCAACATCGCCGGCAACGATCCGAACTCTGCCATTCAATGGGCGGAAACGATCGGTAACGAAAATACGCGTAACAGCCAGATAGAATCGATTATCGCGAGCTGGGAAAAAATTGATCCCAAAAGTGCGACCGCCTGGGTCACGCAATCGTCACTGCCGGAAGAGGCGAAGGCGCGCTTAACGACTCTGCCAAGGTAATCACGTGCGCGAGCCGGCAACTTCCCAGCAGCAGCAGCGCAAAGGAAAGCAGAACCCGGAGAACATTCCGCATATTCTGCATCTTTTACATAAGTGGGGAATTCATACCATCGGGCAATTCACCCGGCTCGATAAGGAAGAAATTCGTGCGCGACTCGGCGGCGAAGCGGTTCGGCTGTGGGAGCGCGCTCAGGGCAAGTGCGCCCGGCTGCTGAAATTTGTGCAACCGCCTGAATCGTTCAGCGAAAGCTTTGAATTTGAATATGAAGTCGAAACTGCCGAGCCGTTGCTTTTTATGCTGCGGCGATTTTTGCAGCAGCTCGCTCTGCGATTGAATGGCGTTTACCTCGTGGCCCGGGAACTGACCCTGCGTATTCAGTTTAGTAACAAGCAAAACTACGAACGGCGTTTTCAAATTCCCCAGCCCACGATCGATGTCGATCTTCTTTTTCGGATGCTGCAGACGCATCTGGAGGATTTTAAATCGGATCAGCCCATTATCGCGCTCTCCCTGGAAGCGCAACCGACTAAAGCGGTCTCGCAGCAATTTGGTCTGTTTGAAACCACCTTGCGTAATCCAAATCGTCTTTATGAAACTCTGGCACGCCTGGCGGCATTGTTAGGCCGTGATCGCGTTGGCACTCCCGTTTTGGAAGACAGTTATCGTCCGGATGCTTTTCGTCTTGATCCATTTTCCTGGGAACTGGGGCCAGGTGAGCTCGACCCGGTCCGATTGAATAAAAAAGCAATGCCCGCGGCTTTGCGCCGGTTCCGCCCCTCGCTCCCCGCGTCCGTTTTGCTCCAAAACGATCAACCCATTCATTTACGCAGCGCCCCACTCACCGGCTCAGTCGCGGAGCAACAAGGTCCCTATCGCGCTTCCGGAAATTGGTGGGATGAGAAAAAATGGTCCCGCAGTGAATGGGATGTTGAAATAGAGAAAGGCTCCATTTGCCGATTTCATTCTGACGAGAAAAACTGGGAGCTGGATGGCCTCTATGACTAGAAGCGGCTGCAAAAGTGAAGTTCGCCATGAAACTAACCCGACATTGCCCTCATCCTAACCTTCTCCCCCGGGGAGAAGGAACCATCTCTCCCGCTTCTCTCTCCCACTGGGAAAGACGGACGCGAAGCGCCAGTCAGGGCACCGGGGTGGGTATGGAAGAGGTGAGGGTTCTTCGATTTTTGCAACCACTTCTAGAGCTTTATGTCCTACATCGAACTGCATGCATGTAGCGCATTTAGTTTCTTGCGCGGCGGTTCTTTCCCGGAGCAGTTAGCCCAAACTGCCGCGGCACTGGGAATGCCGGCAATGGCGTTGCTCGATCGCGACGGGGTCTATGGAGCGCAGCGCTTTTCCGTCGCGGCGAGGGAAAACGGAGTCCGCCCGATTATCGGCTCGGAACTCACCATGGAAGACGGCGCCACTCTTCCGGTCCTGGTCGAGAATCGGAACGGCTACAAAAATCTCTGTCAATTGCTGACCCAAGCCCACTTGCGCAGCGAAAAAGGCAAATGCGCCGTGCAATGGAATGAACTGCCCGAGTTCGCGGAGGGATTAATTGCACTACTTCGGTGCGACGCGCAGAATGGATTGGGGAGCGCACGCGCCTCGCGTGCTGTTTCCGGCGCCCTCGCCGTAATTTCTTCTGCGCCATCTATTTCGTTCGGCGAGGCGCCGACCGGACCACGCTTGGGCGCGTGCGCTCCCCAGAACT
>JBEEGV010000041.1:0-161304 GCA_041167085.1 Verrucomicrobiota bacterium | reverse complement strand
ACCCCGGGTGATTCTCCAGTACAAGGTTATGCAAATTGCTTCTCGCGCTACTTTCGTAGTTTTAGCCGGTTCCCTGGCGTTTCTTACCGGCTGCCAAACCGGACCTTTGGCTTCGCTCGGCGGAGCCTATCACGTGACGGCTTATCGGCCGCATGATCCTTCTGCGGTGAAGGTAAAAGTGTCACTGGCCAGGGAGAACGTCTACGTCATGGAAGGCGACCGTTGCCTGATGGCGGTTGCGTGTTCGGTTGGCATACCTAACAAACCAACCCCGCGGGGTAGTTTCACTATTTATTCGAAACAGGAACATAAGCGCTCGGGATCGTACGGATTCAGCGTGCAGGGGAACAAGGTCGTGCCTTCCACCGGCGGCGGTGCGGGGCGCTATGTCGGTTATCCCATGGGATACTGGTGCGAGTTCGCGCCCGCTTATGGATTCCATCAGGGTTTCGTTCATCCGAGTCCGCGCACGCATGGTTGCATTCGGCTAAAGGGTGAAGCGGCCGCCAAATTCTATGCCCTGGTGCACATTGGGACGCCGGTCAATATTGCCACCACTCAACCGGAAGACGCGACGCTTGCCTCCAAAGTACAGCGAGTGGATGATTCCAAGACGCCCGACCCGGATCCGCGCATGATGATTACGGACGCGGCATTCAGCAAGCCGGGCGGCCCGCTTTTGGAATAGACAATCACGGTGGCGAATCGCGCCACCCCAACATGAGCACAAATCTGATTTCGAGCGGCACGACCGCACGCGAGAAAGTTAACTTGCGTACGCCGGATGTGATGGCTGCGGTGCAGGAGCAGGTCGAACAGCATTATCGCAGCGACATTGTCGAAAAAATTCGGCGGACGGGCGGCATCATCTCGATCGGCGACACCACCGTGCGTCTGGCGAAACAGTTTGGTTTTTGTTACGGAGTGGAACGGGCCATCGATCTGGCCTACGCGGCCCGCAAGGTTTTCAAGGACCGCCGGCTTTTTATTGTCGGCGAGATTATTCACAACCCGGAGGTCAACCAGCAGATTGCTTCCCTCGGAATCAAGAATCTTACCGGCGAGAACAAACAGGCCGACATCTCCGAGCTCGGTCCGGAGGATGTGGTCATCGTGCCGGCATTTGGGACGGAGTTATCGATCCAACAGCAAATCAAGGAGCGTGGCTGCCAGATTGTCGATACTACCTGCGGAGACGTGATGAGCGTTTGGAAACGCGTTCGCAAATACGCCAGTGAATCGGCCACCTCGATCATTCATGGCAAGGCCGAGCATGAAGAAACCAAGGCCACCAGTTCACGTGCTGTCGGCGACGGGAAAGGACATTATCTGGTGGTCCTGACGCTGGCCGATACGGATTACGTCTGTAATTACATTCGCAGCGGAGGCGATAAGCAGGCGTTTCTCGAAAAATTTCGCGGTGCTCACTCCCTTGGTTTCGATCCGGACGTGCATCTGCGGACGATCGGCGTGGCAAATCAGACGACGATGCTGCGCGGCGAAACCGAAGAAGTGCAGAGACGAATCCGGCAGGCAATTGTCGATCGCGACGGGCCGGAATTGGGGACGAAAAATTTTCGATTCTTCGACACGATCTGCGGTGCAACGCAAGAGCGGCAGGACGCGTTGCGTGAGCTATTGAATGTGAAGTTGGACCTGTTGCTCGTGGTGGGTGGCTATAATAGCTCGAACACCTCGCATCTGGCTGAAATGGGCGAAGAGAAATTGCCGACCTTCTTTGTCCTGAATGCTTCGCGCCTGGTCTCGACGAACGAGATCAATCATTACGATCTTCATGAGAAGCGCGAGATTGTCGCGCGCCAATGGTTGCCGCAAGGGCCCGTCGTTATCGGCATTACCGCCGGGGCGTCGTGCCCCAACAACCTGATTGAAGAGACACTGATTCGCCTTTTCGAATTGCGGGGTGTCTCACGCGAAGAGCTGGACGCCGCGGCATGATCTGTACGTCGCTGCGCGACGTGAGCCATATCAGGCGGGGACGGCTCTCCCGGCCGGGCCCTAGGCCCTCTGGGCCGGAGGCGAGCCGTCCGCCTAACAAGAGATATTGGGACGAGACAAGCTCGTCCCTCCCGGTGGAACGCGCTCTCCGAGCGCGTTGGTAACAGGTAGGGACATCTCTCCGAGATGTCCGCTGGGGGTGTTGGCTGAATTGTGTGCGCGAAAAGACGGACGCCTCGGAGATGCGTCCCTACCTGCGCACGCTCGTAATAGATCGAACGTGCGACTCCATCTCCGGACGGTTCGCCTCCGGCCCAGAGGGCCTACGGCCCGGCGGGGAGAACCGTCCCTACCTGTACACCGCCCGCCTCGCCTACGGCCCGGAGGGGAGAGGTCTCCCTACCTGCTCTGGTCTCTCACGCGCAAACTGCTCGCCAGCTGCGAAATCAATTCGATTATGCGAGCAATTTGGAAGGGTAGTATCAGCTTCGGCCTCGTGAATATCCCGATCGCGCTTTATCCGGCGACAAAAAAGGAAGAACTCAGGTTTCGACTGCTTCGGCAAAAAGACCTCAGCCCGGTGAACTACAAACGGGTAGCGGAGGCCGATGGCAAAGAGGTTCCCTGGGATGAGATCGTAAAAGGTTATGAATACGAAAAAGGAAAGTTTGTTGTCCTGAAGGACGATGATTTTCAGCGAGTCGATCTGGAAGCGACTCAGACGGTCGATATCCAGGATTTCGTAGAGGTGCAGGAGATCGATCCGATGTTTTTTTACAAGCCGTACTATCTCGAGCCGCAAAAGGGCGGTGACAAAGCCTATGTGCTCCTGCGTGATGCCCTGGAGAAGACAAAGAAAATCGGGATAGCGAAGGTGGTGATCAAAACACGGCAATATCTGGCCGGAGTGAAACCAGAGAAGGAGGTTCTGATCCTGGAGTTGATGCATTTCGCCAATGAATTGGCTGACGCCAGCCAGCTGCACGTTCCCAAAAAATTGCAGCCGGGGAAACGCGAACTGGATATGGCCAACGCGCTCATTGCCAGCATGAGTTCTGAATGGAAGCCGGAGAAATATCGGGATGATTATCGCGAAGCACTGATGGAGGTGATCGAGGAGAAAGTGGAAGCAGGCGGAAAAGAATTGGAGGAAAAGCCAAAGCAAAAGAGGCCGGCCGCGACAAAGGTCATAGATCTGGTTTCGGTCCTGCAAAAGAGCCTGGAACAGTCGGGCGCAGCAAAGAAGAAATCGACCGCCAAACGCTCAACCAAACATCCGCATCGAGACAAGAAGGCTGCTTAGAAAACCCGTCTCATAAAGAGGAGGGAGTGCGAGGCAAGAGATTTAAGGCTGCGGCAAGAGCCTGTGGTCCGCCATCCCTCAGCGCACGCCTTCCTACTTATGGGATGGGATGGGTTCTAACAGAATCATCCGCGCTGACCGCTGCATTCTGCTAGCGTTCCTGGCAAAGAGTGTCACGATTGCCGACGAAAATGAATATCCGGGGACAAGGTAACGACCAATATTAGTCGGCACGGCCGATTCCTATACAACAATGCAAACTGATTCACTGGTCGGTGTAGAAACCGAAGGTCAGGCAACATCCTACGCGGGCCAGAAAACGGTAAACAGTTGCGTTCGGGACGCGCCACGGTCAACTATCTCGCTCATGCTCGAATACGAGCTTTATGTGCCATTGCACTACAATGACGGTCGCCGGATCGATCCCGAAAAATTGCGTACTCTAAAGAAGCGATTGGTCGACCAATTTGGCGGCCTCACCCATTTTCAGCAGGAAAATGATGGCTTTTGGAAGATAGGCGATCACACCTTTCGGGATCGGGTGGAGATTCTGCGAGTGCTGGTGAACGACGAAGCTGCGGCCCGGAAATACTTTATCCAGCTCAAGGCTGACCTGACTCGTGAGTGGGAGCAGCAGGATTTTCTGATCGTCACGCGTCAGGTTTCCGCTCTCTAACGTGGTGTAGCCACGGCGCTCCGTCGCCGTGTCTTCTTTAGAAGCGCCCCGTCCCGCCTGCGTCCCGCAGGCGCGGGACTCCGGCGCGGCGGGCAGAGGGGGCGACTACAATTCCCGAGAGCTTGACAGATAACATCGGCCTCATCACGCTCGCGGTCATGAACTCTCTGAATCGCTTTGCGGATCCATTCTATTGCATTATGCGCCTGGTCGTCGGGCTGATGTTTGCCTGCCACGGGCTCGACAAGATATTCGGCACATTCACTCCAAAGGCCGAAGCGCTTCCGACCTTGATGGCCGTCGGTGGGTGGCTGGAGATCGTTTGCGGATTTCTGATTGCGTTTGGTTTATTGACGCGACTCGCTGCATTCGTCGCCTCCGGTGAAATGGCAGTCGCATTCTTCATGATGCACGCGCCGCGGGGCTTGATTCCTTATGTAAACAAGGGCGAGCTGGCGGTCGTTTATTGTTTCGTGTTTTTCTACATCTTCCTGCGCGGTTCAGGGAGCTTGAGCATCGATGCTCTCTGGTGCAAAGGCCGGGCTGGGGCGACCACGGCGACAACTCCATAGAGGCGATTTCTGACCATGCTGCCGATCATGAGACGTACCCTGGTTATTATCGTTGTTGCGGTTCTCGCGCAGGCTGGCCTAGCCGAGGAGATTAAGGACTTCGGCAAGGAACGCCTGAACAAATCGCCACGACACGGGGAATGGGTCGACATCAAATCGGGCGAACGGACGCTGAAGGCATTTGTTGTTTACCCCGAGCGGAAAGATAAGGCACCGGTCGTGCTCGTTATTCATGAAATTTTTGGCCTAACCGATTGGGTTCGGAGTGTGTGCGACGAGCTTGCCGAGAACGGTGTAATTGCCATCGCTCCGGATTTGCTCAGCGGTCAGAAGTTTGAGGATATGGATGGCGCGAGTAAGGCGACCTATGCATTGCCAAAAGAGCAGGTCAAAGCCGATTTGGACGCGACAGCAGATTACGCGCTGAACAAAATTCCTGCAGCAAATGGAACGCTCACCGTCGCTGGATTCTGCTGGGGTGGGGGATGGGCGTTCGCTTACGCCGCCCTGAACCCGAAGCTGAAAGCCGCGTATTCGTTTTACGGACCGGCGGTAGACAGCGCCGATGACGCAGCAAAGATCGCCTGTCCGGTATACGGTTTCTATGGCGAAAACGATGCCCGGGTGGGCGCCACAATTCCCAAAGCGCAGGAGTTGATGAAAGCGGCCGGAAAAAAATATGAGCCGGTCATCTACAAGGGTGCCGGCCACGGTTTTATGCGTTCCGGCGACCCGGCCAATCCGAAGATGCGCGAAGCGGACAGAAAAGCGCGCGACGAAGCCTGGGCGCGATGGAAAATCCTCCTGAAGGGGCTGTAAGAACTCAGGCGCCCGTTCGATCGGCTAACGAGTAGATTTCGATATGATGGGGCCGCCGCGGTGCGGCCTCCCTATCGTCTTTCGCTGCGAAGCAAACTGGATGCGTTTTGCAAACCTTCCGCCACTTCCGGAATAATTCCTTTGCGCCGGTAGATCGGAAGGACCATTGGACGCAAGGTCGGAATTTTGGTGGCAAAAAACAAAGCTCCTCCGAGGCATATCACCCCGCCGAACAGGAACGTCATCGGTACGCCAACGCGGTGAGCCAGCGCGCCGCCGAAAAAGCTGCCAAAAGGCGCCATGCCCATGACCGAAACGGTGTAGAGACTCATGACTCGTCCGCGCTTGTCGTCATCAACGATTGTTTGCAGCGCGGTATTCGAGGTAGCGAGCTGGATGATCATCCCCAGCCCGACAAAACCAAGCGCGATCAAGGAGAAAGTTAAATCGCGCGCGACCCCCGCAGCGATGAGGCCAACACTGAAGATTATTGCGCCGGCGGCGATCCGCACACCGGCGCCGACGATGCTCTTGCGAGAGGCAAGATAGATTGTACCGATGAGCGCGCCGAGACCAGGTGCGGTCATTAACAACCCAAGGGTATGCGGGCCGCCGTGCAAAACTTCCGCGGCAAAGATCGGCATCAACACGGCGTAGGGCATGCCGAGCAGGCTGACCAGCGCAACGAGCAAAAGCGTCGCGCGAATTGGCGCGAATCCCATCGTATAGCGGATCCCTTCGATCAGCTCGGCCAGCGGGCTCGCCCGTTGTAAGGTGGGAATGTATTCGTCCACTCGCATAAAACAGAGCGCGGCAATGACTGGGATGTAACTCAATGCGTTGACGAAAAAACAAACAGCCGGACTAACAAATGTCAGGAGAGCGCCTGCGATTGCCGGTCCGAGCATGCGTCCTCCGTTAATAACGAAAGCATTCAGCGCGACCGCGTTTGGCAGGTCGGGGCCGCTACCGACCATTTCGACGATGAAAGCCTGTCGCGCCGTTAAATCAATCGCGAGAATTATCCCGGCAACAACATTTAGAAGGATCAGATTCCAAACGCTCAACAAGTGAAAGGAGACGACCATCGCCAGGGTGAACGCCTGAAGGAGCGACAAGCTTTGGGTCAGAATCAAAATGCGGTGTCGATTGAATCGATCGACGAGAACGCCGGCGAAAGGGGTGACGAGAAAGAGCGGCAGTTGCCCGGCAAAGCTCACCAGACCGAGGAGGAAACTGGAGTGGGTCAGCTCGTAAATGGTCCAGCCGAGGGCGACCTGCTGAACCCAGGTTCCAATCAGGGAGATACTTTGGCCGCCGAAATAGAGGCGAAAATTCCGATGGCGAAACGCGCGCACCATCGAACGCAATCCCCCGAGCTCATTTTGTCTTCTCACGGCATGTCAGAGCTCACTCTTATCGAGAGCGCTTGAACTTGGCGCGTTGATTTGCCTCCGCCGCGAAAAGAACCTTGGAGCGAAAAAAACGGCCGCCCAGCGATTGAAAACAAGCGCGCACATCCGGCGTGAAATAGGAGCCGTCGACGTGCGGATTGAAATCCAGAAGGAGCCGACCTTCGGGTCGAAGAAACCGTGTCCGGATATCGTTGATGAAAAATTTCCAATTCTCGGCTGGCCATTCCTCCCAATCGTCCTTGCCCCGTCGCGCGATTCGCTGAAAGCAAATGCGATGGGCCGTGACGAGATCAAACTTCCCGTCCAAATCGGGTAGCGGCACTCCGGGTTCGATGCGCGAGATGATCCGGCGAACGTTTAATAATTCGGTCGTCCCGCGAAAAAGCGGATCATCGTCGGTATCGAGCCCGAGAGCTTCGTGTCCAAAGAATTCCGAGACATAAAGAAAGTATCCTGCTCCGCAGCCCAGATCGAGGATGCGCAACGGTGAAGCTCGATCGAGCCAAAGGTCCTGGGCGCGCTCAACATTCACTGGAATCCAGTGATTTGCGTTCTCGAAGCGGTTCACTTTGGCCGACCCCGGACGGTGCGGATAATGTTCTCGCAAGCGGTTCATTTTATCCCGATCGATCGTGCTCAGAATGCGATCCACGTTCACCGGATGGGTGGACCGAAGAAGATGTTCCCACAGGCTTTGCAGAGCCTGGATGGAAAAAAGTTTCCGAATCTTGTGGGACAGCTGCACGCAAAACGATGCCATTGGGTGTGCGACATACAAGCTGATGGATAAGGGACGGATGGTCTGCGCGTTCGAAAATAAAATTGACGCTGCCATGTGCCGCCTTTGATGATGAGCGACATGGGCAGGAAAGATCGGCGGGTCGACGGTTACATTAAGAAATCGGCGGCATTCGCTCGGCCGGTCCTGAAACATCTTCGCAAGATCGTGCATGCGGGCTGTTCCGAAGTCGAAGAGACGATCAAATGGCAATTCCCCCATTTCGATTACAAAGGGATGATGTGTTCCATGGCCTCGTTCAAGGAGCATTGCGCGTTTGGATTCTGGAAAGCAGAACTGATATTTGACGGCAATAAATCAAAACTGAACGAAGCAATGGGGCATTTCGGCCGCATCACATCGATCAACGACCTGCCGGCGGAGAAGACTTTGGTCGGTTATGTCGTCAAGGCGGCCGCGCTCAATGATGCCGGAGTCAAATCGCCTCCTCGCGCAAGACCGAAGGGGAAAAAGAAGCTGGTCGTTCCACCTGATTTAACCGCGGCGTTGCAGAGAAACGCGAAAGCGCGAAAAACGTTCGACGGCTTCAGTTACTCAAATAAGAAGGACTACGTAGAGTGGATCTCCGAAGCGAAGCGTGCTGAAACTCGCGGCCAACGATTGAAGACCGCGGTCGAATGGATGGCTGAAGGCAAGGTCCGCAATTGGAAATATCTGTAGCCACGGCGTTCTGTCGCCGTGTCTTAAAAGACGTTCCGATCCGCCTTCGCACGCTCCGGCGCGGCGAGCAGAGCGGCGCGGCTACAGTTGGCCGAGCGCTTGATCGAGAACTTCGAGCAGAAAATCAGCGTCCTGTTCATGCAAACACATCGGCGGAGAAAAGCGGATTGTCTGGCCCCAAAGGCCTCCTTTTCCGAGCAATAGTCCCATCTCCTTGCTGAGCTCCAATACCTGGGCGCATTCTTCTCTGGCCGGCTCCTTTGATTTTCGGTCTTTGACCAGTTCAATCCCGAGCATCAAACCTTTGCCGCGCACATCGCCGATCACATTATGTTTCTGCTTCAACTCATTCAGACCGGCGACAATCCGGTTCCCAATCTTCAGGGAGTTGTCCTGGAGTTTTTCCTGATCAATGATTTCCAAAACCGCCTTCCCTTGTGCGCAGACCACGGGATTGCCGCCGAAGGTATTGAAATGTATTCGAGCGGCGAGGGTGGCAGCGATCTTGGGAGTGGTGACGACCGCGCCGAGTGGACATCCATTTCCGATTCCCTTGGCCATGGTGACGATGTCTGGAATGACGCCCTGCGTCTCAAATCCCCAATAATGTGTACCGGTGCGGCCGAAACCGGCCTGGACCTCGTCGGCGATGCAAACACCCCCGGCGGCGCGGACATGCTCATACGCATGTTTTAAATAGTTGTCGGGGAACACAACACAGCCGCCGACACCTTGGATGGATTCGGCGATAAACGCGGCGATCTGACCGGAAGTAGCGAAGTCGACCAGCTCCTTCACGTCCGCCGCATATTTCTTCCCCGCATCCGCGTCGTCGCGTCCCCACAAACCGCGGTATGGATCCGGAGCGAGGGCATGATGCACACCAAAGCTATGGGGGACGTTGAACTTCCACGTCCGGTGCGCCGTCAGGCCCATGGTGATGGCGCTCCCGCCATGATAAGCGTTGCGTAGGGCGATGACGTCGTAATTGCCGGTGTATGCGCGCGCCATCAGGAGCGCGAGATCATTGGCTTCCGAGCCTGAATTGACAAAGTAGCAAACTTTGAGGTCGCCCGGCATTTTCGACGCGAGATCTCTGGCATATTCCACAATGTTGGGCTGCAAATAGATCGTGGTGGAGTGCTGCAGTAATTGGTTCTGGCGATTTGCCGCCTCGACAACCTTCGGATGACAATGACCCACGCTTACAGTCACGATGCCGCCGAGTGCGTCGAGATAAC
The DNA here is from genome assembly GCA_041167085.1 of Verrucomicrobiota bacterium. Classification (GTDB taxonomy): domain Bacteria; phylum Verrucomicrobiota; class Verrucomicrobiia; order Chthoniobacterales; family UBA10450; genus DATFCK01. Next base: position 151,860 of record JBEEGV010000041.1, on the reverse strand, counting down.
GGCGGCCGGTTTGATCCCAGACATATTGCATTTTCCCTTCCACCATCATGAAGGGTTTTTTGTAATAGAGGAAAATCCCCGGATTCAGGAATTGCTTGCGCAACCACAGGATTTCTTCCGCGGAAAGGCCGGTGTATTTCTTTGGTTGATGATCGAATGCGGGCAGTTCAGGCGTTTTCATGGGTCGGTCATGGTCAGGGAGGGCGAAGAATCGCTTTTAATTCCCGAACCCAGCTTACGCAAAACGAGATAGACGACGAACGCAACTGCGAAACCCACGAACCAGGCGTAATCGTAAAGGCGGAGAAAGAATGGTGGCCATGCCTCCGGTCCGATCAGTTTCACCGTGACAAGAAAACCGGGAAGGCTTGGCAGCACGGCGACGACAAGGGCAAAGATCGCGACCAAACTAAAGCCGTTGGTGTAACGGTATTCCGCGTTTGGTTGATAGAGAGCGGCAACGTGAAGTTGTTTTCGACGCCAGACGTAATAATCGGCGATCATGATTCCGCCAATGGGGCCGAGCAGCGCGCTGTAGCCGACGAGCCAGGTAAAAATGTAACCGGAAGGATCAGCGACGAGTTTCCATGGCATAATAACCACGCCAATGATGCCGGTCAGGAGCCCGCCCATGCGAAAGGAGATTCGCCGCGGAGACAAGTTCGAGAAATCATTCGCGGGACTCACCACGTTGGCGGCGATGTTGGTAGCGAGTGTGGCGATGCAAAGCGCGAGCATGGCCACGACAAGAATCACCGGATTCTTGAAACGCGTAAGGACATCGACCGGATCCCAAATTGTCTGTCCGTAGATAATGGTCGTAGCCGACGTCACCGCGACACCGATGAAGGAATAAAGCGCCATCGTCAGGGGCAATCCGAGTGCCTGGCCGATGACCTGGTCCCGCTGCGAGCGCGCGTAACGAGAGAAATCGGGAATATTCAGCGAGAGCGTCGCCCAGAATCCGATCATGCCGGTCAATGCCGGAACAAAAAACCTCCAAAACTGCCCGGCTTTTAGTTGTCCCGGATCAAAGGCGGAAGGCTGCGAAAGAATCGGCCCAAATCCTCCGGCGTTTCGATAGGCCCACCAAAGCAAAGCCAATCCGAGGGCGATAAGCAGCGGCGCTTTGATATTCAACAACCAGCGGATGCAATCGATCCCTTTGTAAACCACGAGCATGTTGATCGCCCAGAAAAAGAGAAAGCAGACGAATTGCGGAAAGGTAATGCCGAAAGCGGTCGCCGAACTGTGCCCGAAGCTCGGAAGGAAAACCGACACAATCTTGTAGATGGCATTGCCGCCAATCCAGGTTTGGATCCCAAACCACCCGCAGGCAACGAATGCACGCATCAGGGCGGGAATATTCGCGCCTCGCGTCCCGAAAGATGCCCGACAGAAAACGGGAAATGGTATCCCATAGCGGGTGCCGGCGTGCGCATTCAGAATCATCGGGACGACGACGATGAGGTTCCCCAGAAATATCGTGCAAATCGCCTGCGACCAATTCATCCCGCCGCCGATGAGCGACGAGGCCAACATGTAGGTCGGAATGCATGCCGACATGGAAATCCAAAGCGCGGCAAAACTGCCAATACGCCATTTCCGTCGTTCGCGCGGGACAGGCGCCAGATCGACGTTGTAAAGGTGACTGTCTTTGATGTCGTGCAAGACCTCTGGATCGACATCGGGCGCGAGTGAACTGATTCCGGCGCTGCTCATTAAAAATGTTGATCGTGCCGCAGCGTGGCCGGGCGTGCAACAGCAATGTAGACGCGGCTTCCAGCCGCGTGTCATCCTAAAAAGCGGCTGGAAGCCGCTTCTACTTTTGGGCGCAATCGCTTACTCTCGCGCACATGCCATTGCAAATCATCAGCGCATTTGGAATCGTGGCGATTCTTATTTGCACGTGGGCGATATCATCGAATCGCAAATTGATCCCGTGGCGTACCATCATCTGGGGCATGGTGTTGCAATTCGCCTTTGCCATTTTCATTTTGAGAACGCCGGTCGGCCTTCGCCTTTTCCAAGGTGCACAGGTCGTGGTCGATCAGCTCAATGTTTACGCAAATGAAGGCGCGAAGATGGTTTTCGGACCGCTGGGCGACGGGGAGACTCTGCGGAAGACCTTCGGACCGGGGCAAGGTTACGTCTTTGCCGTATCGGTCTCAGCCACGATCATCCTCATCGCAGCGCTCTCTTCGCTTCTTTATCATTGGGGTGCTTTGCAAAAGGTTGTTGCCGCCATGGCGTGGGTGATGATGAAAACAATGCGCACGAGCGGGAGTGAAAGTCTGGCCGGTGCCGCCAACATTTTCCTCGGTCAAAACGAAGCGGCGCTCGTGATCAAACCTTACCTCGCGAAAATGACGAAGAGCGAGATCGCGGCGTTGATGACGACCGGTTTTTCTACAATCGCGACTGGAGTCATGGCCGTGTATGCCGGCATGAAGGGAATAAGCGCGGGGCACATTCTCACTGCATCGGTCCTCGGTGCGCCCGCTGGTCTACTGACGGCGAAGATCATGTTTCCCGAGACCGAAGCGAGCGAAACGGGAGAGCGTTGTCACTTTGCGGTCGAGCGCACTACGATCAACAGCTTCGATGCGCTTTGCCAAGGCGCGAGTGAGGGTATGATGCTTTCGATCACGGTCATGGCGATGCTCATCGCCTTCGTGGCAATCGTGGCGCTAACGAATGGCGTGATTATGTGGCCGCAACACGCGTTCGGCGTTCAAGCGCCGCTCACGATTCAACAGATGCTCGGATGGATCAATGCGCCGTTTGCCTGGCTGATGGGTGTGCCCTGGCGCGATTGTCCGCTTATCGGGCAGGTTCTCGGTGAACGGATCGTGACGAATGAATTCGTCGGCTATCTCGATCTTTCCAAATACGTGACGACGAATCCGGACGCCCTCGATCAGCGTTCGGTCAGGTTAGCGAGTTACGCGCTGTGCGGCTTCGCAAATTTCTCCAGCATCGCCATTCAAATTGGCGGCATCGGCGCGCTCGCGCCCGAGCGCCGAGGCGATCTCGCACGGCTCGGCCTGAAATCAATGATCGCGGGCTTGCTCGCGTGTTATCTTTTCGCCGCGGTCGTCGGCGTGTTGATTTAGAAATGCGACGGCTCGCGCTTTAAGAGTTTTCCGCGGCCGAATTCGCCAGCGAACTTTCCGTCGCGCGCCGCGACTTTGCCGCGAACTGTGACGACGTGCGGCCGCCCCTCGATCTCCATTCCCTCAAATGAATTGTAATCGAGGTTCATCTGATGCGTCTTCGCCGAAATCTTCCCGCGATAGTTCGGATCGTAAACGACAAGATCGGCGTCGCTCCCGACTTTGATCGCGCCTTTGCGCGGGAAGAGTCCGAAAAGCTTCGCTGCCTGCGTGCTCGCCGTCTCGACGAAGTGCTGGATGTCGATCTTGCCGCCTTTCACGCCGTGCGTGTAGTAAAGATTCACACGGTCCTCGAGTGACGGAATGCCATTCGGGATTCTCGTGAAATCATCTCGCCCCATCTGTTTCTGCGTCGCGAAATCGAATGGCGCGTGATCGGTCGCCAACGTTGCGACCGATCCATCGCGCAACGCCTTCCACAGCACTTCCTGATTTTTTTTGTCGCGGAGCGGCGGCGACATCACATTCTTCGCGCCTTCGAAGTTCGGCTTCTCCGCGTCGGTGCGATCGAGCAGCAAATATTGAATCAGTGTCTCGACCCAAACATTCACGCCGCGTTGTCGGCCGCGCATTGCCTCGCCCAGCGATTCCTCGCAACTCGTGTGTACGGTGTAAACATGCGCACCGGTCATTTCGGCAAAGGTCATCAGATGATGCACGCCTTCGGCTTCAACCACGGGTGGCCGGCTCCAGTAATGAAATTCCGGTCCGGTTTTGCCTTCCGACAAAAGCTTCTTCTGCAATTCTAGAACAAGGTCCGCGTTTTCGCAATGTGTGGTGACAATGACGCCGAGCTTCTTGGCCAGCTGAAGCGTTTGGTAGAGCTCTTCGTCCGTTATGCCAAACGCGCCTTTGTAAGCCAGGAAAACCTTGAAGCTCGCGATTCCCCGGCGAACGATTTCCTGGAAATCTTGCTCCGCCTCGTCGTCGTAGCGCGTCACGCCCATGTGAAAGGTGAAGTCGCAGGCGCTGCTTCCTTCGGCTTTTCCGTGCCAAAGCTCGAAGGATTCCATTGGTTTATCGCTACGCGACGGACAAATCATCTCGATGAATGTTGTCGTGCCGCCGACGAGCGCCGCCCGACTGGCAGTTTCATGCGTGTCCTTTGCGTACGTGCCCATAAACGGCAGATGAATGTGCACATGCGGATCGATGAAGCCGGGAAAAACATATTTGCCCTCGGCTTCAATTACTTCTGTACCGGGCGGCGCATCGATGCTGCGATCGATGCGGGTGATCGTTTCCCCTTCGCAGAAGATGTCGGCGACGTAACGCTCGTCGGGCGTAATAATCTCGCCGTTTTTAATCAGAAGAGCCATGCAGAATTAATTCAGCCACAGATGAACACAGATCGACAGAGATTTTATAAAAAGGAATTATCTGTGTTTCATCCGTGTAAATCTGTGGCCACAGAAAAGGCTCTCTTATTTTTGGCTGCGCCAGACGTCTCCGACGCCGTCGCCGAACCAGCGGGTGGAGACGACTTTCTGCTGTGTGTAAAACTGGACGCCCTCTTTTCCCTGAATGTGGAGATCACCGTAGAATGATTCGTCCCAGCCGGTGAATGGAAACATCGCCATGGTCGCGGGCACTCCGATGTTGATGCCCACCATGCCGGCCTTCACTCGATGTTTGAATTCGCGCGCGGCTTTGCCGGAGTTCGTGAAGATGGCCGTTCCGTTTCCGAAGGCGGACCTGTTTGCAATCTCGATTGCTCCATCAAGATCCTCCATGCGCATGACGTTTAAGACCGGTCCGAACACCTCTTCGCGCGCGATTGTCATTTCGTTCTGTACGTGATCAACAATGGTTGCCCCCATGAAGAAGCCATTCGGTGCTTCGGCAATGCGAACGCCACGACCGTCCGCCAGAATTTTTGCGCCTTCTTTCTCGCCGCTGGCGACGAGGCTGAAAACGCGATCGCGATGCTGAGCAGTGATAACCGGTCCCATGTCGGGCTGGGTTTTGCGGTCGGTTGGACCAACCTTGATCGCGCGGGCGGCCTCGATCAGCGCCGGAAGAACGCGATCGGACGCCTGCCCCACGGTAATAGCAGTCGATCCGGCCATGCATCGTTCGCCGGCGCAACCGAACGCCGCGGTCGAGAGCGCTTCGACAGTACGCGGAACGTCCGCATCGGGCATGATAACGATATAATTTTTTGCACCGCCATTGGCCTGCACTCGTTTGCCATGTCGTGTGCCGGTTTCAAAAATGTGCTTTGCGACCGGCGACGAGCCGACAAAGGAAATGGCCTTCACCTTGGGATGAGTCAGCAGGGCATCCACACATTCGCGTCCGCCATGCACAAGATTAAGCACGCCTTTCGGCAGGCCCGCTTTTTCCAGTAACTGAATGATGAGAATTGATGTCAGCGGAACTTTCTCGCTTGGTTTCAAAACGAAAGTGTTTCCACAGGCCAACGCCAGCGGAAACATCCACATCGGGACCATCGCGGGAAAGTTAAAAGGGGTAATGCCGACACAGACGCCGAGCGGTTGATGCATCGTTTCGCAGTCGACCCCGCGCGCGAGCTGCTCGAGTGTGTCGCCCATGAGCAGGGTTGGGACGCCGCACGCGTACTCAATATTCTCAAGGCCTCGATAGGCGCTGCCGCGTGCTTCGGCGAGGGTTTTCCCATGTTCACGAGTAACGCATTCGCAAATGCGGTCGAAGTTTTCCTCGACCACCTGGCGGTAACGAAAGAACAGCCGGGCCCTTTCCACCGGGGGAGTATCCCGCCACGCGGGAAATGCCTTCGCCGCGGCTTCGACCGCTTCGTCGACAACATCCGGGCCGCACATCGGCACCTCCGCGATGGTCTCGCCGCGTGAAGGATTAAAAACCGGAGAGGTCGGAATACCTTTGATCTCACGCCATTCGCCGTTGATGAAAACGGGGCACGGAAGCAGTGACGAGTGTTGAGTGGCGGAGGAGGAGCGAGGAGCGACTAAGGATGGCGCTGTCATTGATTAACTTAAATCATTGCTTGCGTGACGCAAAGTCCCGAAGCTCCAAATTCCAAGCTCCAACATCCAGGGAAGCTTCAAACTTCAATATTCAATCAAGCGCGCTAGGTGTTTTGAAATCTCAACAGAGCCGTGTGTGTTGCCTATTTTCGAAAAATGCTCGCAAAAATCAGATGGAAGTCCTTCGCCTCGCGGTAAAGTTCGCGCCCCTCGTCGGCCAGCTTTGGTTCAGAAGCGGCGATCATGCGAAGAAAGTGTTGGGTTTCTTTCGCTTCCTTTACGCAACGGCCAATAATGTTGCGAAAGTCTTTCTTCGATACGCCCTCGCTTGCTTCGCAATAGTTGGCGCCGACGCTTGTTCCGCAACCGACGAGCTGATCGATCAAGCGGTTGTTCGTTGGATCACGTGGAATCCTTTTGGAAAACCGCACGATTGCTTCACCAAATATGGCCGTAGGCTCTTCGAGATCGAATGGGTGTCTTGATGCTCCGTCGTCCATCGGCGCGCCATTCAACAATAAAACTGCATCGGAAGTCGCCGAATACATGAAAAGCTTGCGAATATCACTCAGCGGCTTTGGAGCTTGATCCTTGGAGCTTTTTTGGAGCTTGGATGTTGGAGTTTGGTGCTTCGCTACCGCGACAGCGCGTCTGATTGCTTCACGAAATCGTCACCGCTCCATTCGCTGTCGGCCCGAACCAATTTCTTCGCTGCCGCCGCCGCGTCCGCGGCAGCCTTGTCCTTTTCTTTGCGTTCTCTTTGCATTCGGACAAGCTCGGCATGCGTCGTAAAGTAATCGAGACTCTTGCCCTTGAAATCGTCCAGGGTTTCAAACTTGTGTTTCTCCATGAAGGCGAGCAGCTCGTCGCACATCCGTTTGACGCAGTCGTAACCGAATTTCATGACGCCTGTGCACACCTGCACCGTATCGCCGCCAAGCAGGATAAACTGAGCCGCATCTCCGCCGCTTTCGATACCGCCAATGGCGGAAAGGGTCCGGCCTGGAAATTCGCGCCGGATCATGGTTGCAATTTCCATGACCATACGCAGGGCGATGGGCCGGACAGCTTTGCACGAATAACCACCGGGGGTGGTAAAACCTTCCACCGTTGGTTCCGGTCGCAATGTGTCCAGGTTAACACCCATGACACTGCGAATGGTGTTGATGGCGCTGACACCCTGGCACCCGCCGCGGAAGGCCGCTCGACTCGGATCGGTGATACGAGTGACATTGGGCGTCATCTTCGCCCAGACCGGTTTTTTGGCTGCCGCCATAACCCAGCCGCAAACCTCCTCGACAATCTCCGGATTCTCACCCATCGCCGCGCCCATTTTCCTTTCCGGAAGTCCATGCGGGCAGGAGAAATTCAATTCAAAGGAATCGACCCCAACATCCTGGCAACGTTCGACGATCTCAATCCACGCATCCTTGTTGTACTCTTCCATGATGGACGCGATCAGCACCCCATCGGGAAATTGGTCTTTGCATTTCTTGAATTCGTCCATCCAGATTTTGAAAGGACGATCACTGATCAGCTCGATGTTTTCCCAACCAATGGGTTCCTTGCCATCCGCGGCGAAAAGCTTTGCGTAACGCGGCGCGACGTTGACCACTTTCGATGAATCGAGGCTGATCGTCTTGGCGATGACGGCTCCCCATCCTTCACGAAACGCGCGCGTGATGACATTCAGGTTCGTTCCCGGAGGGCCCGATCCGATAACGAAAGGATTAGGTAACTTCAAACCATCAACCGTTGTGGCAAGCGTTGGCATACGTCTCTCCTGAATTGTGTCGGACCAAACTGTATCCAGCACCTGGCGAAAACTCGATAAGAAAATGTAAGGTAAAATCGGTCAGCCCGTGGGAAAGCGCGGTCGACGTCGCAAACGAGCCGCTCTGTCGTCGGGAGCGTCGTCCGATCGCGACTTGGGTCATCGTGATCACACGCCGTTTCGCGGACGGCTCGGAGAGCCGTCCCTACCTGTCTAGATGGCGTTTCACAGAAACGCCCTACAATCGGAATGGCGCGCAAAGTATAGGGCGTCTGTATCAGACGCCAGCGCCGCTGGCCGATTCGAGGCAGCCCTTCTCTCTATATATAGTGGGTATTGCTCAGATCGCAGCGCCGGCTCGCGTGGCAATCCCCATCACGTCCCGGCGATCCAGTGCATTGCCTTGTCGGCCAACTTGTCAAAAGCCTGGACGCACAGTTCAAGATATTCCTCCTTCGTATCTTCGATTTTGTTGTGGCTGATCCCGTGCAGGCTTTGCACAAACATCATGACCGTTGGAACGCCGGCGCGGCCGACTTCAGCGGCATCATGCAGTGGTCCCGAAGGCAGGCGATGCGGTTTCGCCCCGACTTCGACGATCGCCTCGTCAGCAAAGCGGATCAGTTCCTGATGAAAGAGGACCGGTTCGATTTGCCAAAGACGCTCCCATGACACCTCCACGTTGCCTTCCCTGGCGAAGGTTTCGCTGGCCCGCTGAGCCTCGTTGAGCATTTTGTTCAGCGCGCCGGCATCCAGATGACGTTGATCGAGCGTGATCCGACACTCTTCGACGACACTGGTGACAATCCCCGGTTTCGTGGTGCACGAACCAATCGTACAAACGCCTCCATTTCGATCGGTGATCCGGTAAATCTCAGGGCTCATTCTTGCGGCGGCGAGAAAGGCATCGCGCCGGCGATTCATCGGGGTACTGCCGGAATGCGCGGCCTGGCCTCGAAAAGTAATGGCATGTCGCTCGACGCCGAAAGTTCCCAGTGCCGTCCCGAGCGGCAAGGCCAGATCGAGAAGGACTGGACCCTGTTCAATATGCAGCTCCAGGTATGCGGCCGCGTTCTTCAATTCCCGTCGGGAATCTTTGACCTTTTCGAAATCGATCCCGTGTTCCTTTAACGCTGCCGGCAAAGTAATTCCGTCTTTGTCCTTGAGCGCACGGGCTTCATCCATGTCGAGATTGCCCGAACACGCCGAGGAACCGAAAAGGCTTTTTCCGAATCGCGCCCCTTCTTCGTCGGCCCAATCGACCAAACGCACAGTCACGGGCGGTTTACCTTTGTATTGCGCATGGACGCGGCGGAGGATTTCGACGCCGGCGATGGTGTTGAGACAGCCATCGAGCCAGCCGCCATTTGGGACGGAGTCGATGTGTCCGCCGATGAGAAGCGCTTTTTCCGACTGACCGGGCAGCGTTGCCCAGAAATTACCGGCCGCATCATTATGCATCTCTGCCGGCAGTTGTTCCAATTTCGATCGCAACCATTTCCGCGCCTTCGCCCAGACCGGTGTGAAGGCGACGCGCTGCGCGCCGTTGTCGTCGGCGGTGAGTGAGCGCAACTCCTTTAGTTCTGCGACCGTGCGCTTTGGATTCAGGAGATCGTCCATTTCGAGACGAGAAGACTAAAGAGGCGGAATGAAATGGACAATTGCGAAACTTGACTGGTTAAACCAGTCAAGTTTCGAGAAGACGCGCGGCAATTGTCCTTTGAGCGTGCGGACGTTTCGGAGAAACGTCCCTACCTGGGAATCTACGGCACAACCGGTAGAGTGATGTGGGAGGGATGAGTTGCTCCGCGATAGATCTTTACTGTCGGCTGCGAGAGGTTCGGCAGGAAGAATGGGAAATCGCGACTCGAGACGTGCACGCTGATTTGGTTGCCGGTCTTGAACGTATGATTGATGGCAAAAGGCGAAAAATCGACCTCATGAGCGGCGGTGAAATTGGTCGCGTGATCTTTGAACGCGCCGCGAGTGATCAATTTCACGTTGCCGTTAGGCACGTTTTCATAAACCTGAACGTAATAATACGCGCCAGCCGATTTGGCCGAAACGAAGAGGTGAACTTCCGGCAGACCGGTGACATGCACATCGGCCCCCAACGGTGGACTTGAATACGTTGTCGAGTTAGCGCTCGAGTCCGCCTGGGTCACAATGTTGGAATCGAGAATGCCAGCTCCGGAGTTCAGGAGATTGTTTACGAGAAGGAAGGCCGCGATTAAATCATTGGCCGAGCCACCGAGCACACGCCGGATCGGAGTTAAAATAAGTGACGTGCCACCGCTTGTTGGTGAAAGACTTTGCGTTTTGCCGGCGGAGCTAAGAGTGGAGAGGTGACCAAAGTTTAAATAATACGTTGTCGTGGTCGTTCCCGGCAGCGGGAAGGTGTTGGCGTTCACCAACGCTGTTTGCGACCATTTTAGGGTGTTTTCCGGCGCCACGGTAACGCGCGGATCGGTTGTAATTCCCGTGTCCGTTCCCTTGAGCCAGTAGTCGAACCAGCGGATTAATTGCCCTCGAAGGTAAAGAGCTTCCGGATTGGTGACGTCGGTGACAGCGGGCGGATGGCCTACGCCGCCGAGATAAAGTTTGAAAAACGGAATTGCCGTGCTGGTTTCGAATAAACTGGTTGCCTGCTCGGCTGGGAAAAGCCAGTCGCGCCAGCCTTGGATAACGAACGCCGGCACGGAAAGCTCCGCCGGATCAAAGATGACCGAGCGCCAATCGATGTTTTGCTGCGCGTTGCCTGTGCGCATTTGCTCCGGCGTGCCGCCAATGATATTGCGCATCAAATTGAACATTGCGTCATCGTAATTCGGATTATTGGTATCGAAGCCGCTGGCAAAAAGACCGACGCCATAGGCGAGTTTCGGGACGTCGTTCGGACTGAGCGCCTGGTAGAGATCGGTCCAGCCAATAATCGGCGCGACTGCCGCGAGTCCGGCAACGTGAGTGCGCATGATCTCAAACGTGTTCCCGCCGCCGTATGAGCCGCCGGTTACTCCAAATTTGCTGGTCGCGTCCACGGGAATCGTCACGACCGGCGAATCACCAATACTGCCGTTTTGCATGGCGAGGATGATGGTTTTCAGATCGTTGACTTCATTCGGGCCGGCCAGAGAGACTAATCCTTCGGAATTGCCAAAGCCGCGCATGGTCGGTGCCACGACGACGTATCCAGCGCTGGCAAAGTCGCGTGCCAGGGTGACGACGAATGTGTCGGTCTTTGACCCGCCGTACCCGTGGATAATAACGATTACCGGCGCTGGAGCGGTAGCTCCATCAGGGAGATAGACGTCGGCATCGAGATGGATTGTTTGTGAAGAATTCGGGCTCGTGTCGCCCGCATCGGTTCCAGTCGCCTGGGCGGGAACAGGAATGAGAGTTGAGGACGTGGTAAATGTGCCGCCGAAAATCCCGGCGACCGATAAGAGGAGCAAAACAGAAACTGCAAAGATTCGATTCATAAGAAGACACTAGTGGAACGCACCGGAGAGGATGTTTGGTTGGGTGCGAAGGTCCGGATCCATCCTCCGCAGCTTGGATTGCGCCGCTTAAGCCGCAATTACGCTGGTCAATTTTAGATTTACCGCGTCGACGAGACCTTGATCGGTCAGCTTCAACGCCGGAATCGGAGAGAGGCTCATGAAAGAGAGTGTCATAAAAGGCGCATCGAGCCTGCAGCCAAGCCGCGCGGCCGCTGCATTCAACTCCGCGATTTTATCGATAACAGTTTCCAATGGCTGATCGGAAACCAGCCCGGCGATAGGCAGCGGCAAAGAGGCCTCGACTTTCCCATCTGCTACCACCACCTGGCCGCCGCGCATTTCTTCCAAGGCTTTCACCGCGGTGATGATGTCCGCGTCGTTCGTTCCGACAACGACGACATTATGCGCGTCATGCGCCACGGTTGAACCGAGAGCGCCGCGTTGAAGTTGGAAACCGCGCACAAACCCGACGGCGACATTCCCGGTGGCACGATGCCGTTCGAGAACAACCAATTTCAAAATGTCGCGCGCAGGATCGGCGACGATTTTTCCTTCCTCGATCCTGGGTGATTCGAGCAATTCTTTCGTGATGATCTGGTGCGGAATCACTTCGATCGTCCGGATCTGCGTCGCCCCATTTGCGTTGAGTTCGAAATCAGCAGGCGCCCGATAGCGGATGTTCATCGTGCTTCGCGGTTGCGGCACCTCCGCCGGCTTCGTTTCGAGGTAACGACCATTCTCGGCCACGAGGCGGCCTCTTTTGTAGACGCGCTGAATCGATATCGTCTCAAGGTTATCCATGACAATAAAATCCGCCCAGAAACGCGGAGCGATTGCGCCGTGATTTTTAAGCCGGTAATGACGCGCGGTGTTAATCGTCCCCATCTGGATCGCGGTAACGGGCGAAACCCCGTGCGCGATGGCTTTGCGAATGGAGTGGTCGATGTGGCCTTCGCGCACTAGATCGCCGGGAAGTTTGTCATCGGTCGCGAACGAACAGTTGGCCGAGTTCTGCGGTGTCACGAGTGCTATGATATGCTCGAGGTTGCGTTCGGTGCTTCCTTCCCGCACGAGCAGATGCAAGCCGAGCCTCAGTTTCTCCCGTGCTTCTTCCAGCCCGGTGCTTTCGTGATCCGACCGAATACCAGCCAGCGCATAAGCGTTTAAATTCTTGCCGCGCAAACCCGGGGCGTGCCCGTCGATTACTTTTCCCTTGCCCGCCTCGATCTTGGCCAGCTCGCTTTCCATTCCCAAAAACACGCCGGGATAATTCATCAGTTCGGCGATTCCGGCGATTCGATCGTCCGCAATCATCAGCGCAAGGTCGTCGGCGGTGAACCGAGCACCCGCTGTTTCCAGATGCGTTGCCGGAATGCACGATGGCAGCATGATGAAGAAATCGATCGGCAGGTTCTTGCTCGATTCGAGCACGTATCGAATGCCATCCATCCCGAGCACGTTGGCGTATTCGTGGGGATCGATCACCATCGCACCGGTCCCGTGTGGCACGACCGCGCGCACAAGTTCGGGCAGCGTCACCATCGTGCTTTCCACGTGAAAGTGTCCCTCGATCAGACTCGGAGCAAGATAAGCTCCGGCAAGATCGACGACTTCATGCGCTTCGTAATCTCCGAAACCGATAACACGTTCATCATCCACCGCGACGTCTGCTTCATGAATCTCTCCACTGAAGACATTCACGAGCTGTGCGTTCTTAAAAAGTAACGCCGCCGGTTTTTCGCCGCGCGCGACACTCAACTTATGCTGAAGGTCCCTCACGAGAGGAGTTGTTCCTCGGTCGTGTGTTCGGTCATTTCCGTTGGCTTGGCTGAGCCAATCCGCCCGGCGATTGCATGGGAGATCGCCTCGCTGGTGGAGGGCGCTGCGAGAGGCACATCGCCTCCGGGCTCACCGAACGCGGCGACGGCATCGCGAATCGCCTCTCGAACCGACAAGGCGAGCATGAGTGGAGGTTCGCCGACCGCTTTGCTGCCGTGAACCACGTTGGCCTGGGTAGCTTGTGTCAAAAACCGAACGTTGAAAATTTCCGGGGTGTCGCCGACGGCCGGAATCTTATACGTGTCGGGAGAGTGAGTCATCAGGTGCCCCTTTGAATTCCAGACAAGCTCTTCGTTTGTCAGCCAGCCTGCGCCCTGCACGAAACCGCCTTCAATCTGGCCCCGGGCGACCCCGCGATTCACGGCGTCACCGGCGTCGTGCAAAATGTCGACTCGCTTGATCTGCATCATTCCGGTGAATCCATCGACTTCGACCTCAGTGACGGCAGCACCAACCGCAAAATAGTGAAACGGTTTTCCGAATCCGGTTTCGCGATTGAAATGAATATCCGGCGTTTTGTAAAACCCGGTCGTGCTCAGGCTCGTCCGTGCGAAATAGGCGCGCTGAATAACTTCGGCGATGGGCACGCGCGACTCCGTAAGCTCGATTTCAAAAATATTGTTGTGGGCAAAAACAACCTGGTCCGAAGCCGGCTTTCGGCCGTTCTTCTCTTCCAACAGTTCCGTGGCGAAAGGGAGCAACCGCGCTCTTAATATATCGCAGGCATTTTTGACGGCGGCGCCATTGAGATCGGTGCCACAGGATGCCGCGGTAGCGGATGTATTTGGCACCTTGTCCGTGCGCGTATGCATGATTCGGACGCGATCAGGGGTGAGTCCCAATTCTTTGGCCGCGATTTGCCGAATGTTGGTGTGGACGCCCTGGCCCATTTCTGTCCCGCCATGGTTGATCTGAGCGGTGCCATCCTGGAACAGCAAAACAAGCGCGCCTGCCTGATTAAGATGTGTGGTAGTAAAAGAAATGCCAAATTTGACCGGGGTGATCGCGATTCCGCGTTTGCTGTGTTGATGCCCTTCATTCCATTGGCTCAGCTGCAAACGCCGGGTGGCGAATTCGCTCGAAGCCATCAGTTCGGCCCAGACGCGTTGAATGCGGTTATCTTCAATTTCCTGGCCGTAGTGCGTGGTATTGGTTTCACCGCGGTCCCGGTAAAGATTTTTTGACCGGACCGCTTCCGGCGCCAATCCGGTCCTCCTCGCAATCCGATCCATAATTTCCTCAATCACCAACATGCCTTGTGGACCGCCGAAGCCGCGAAAGGCTGTGTTGGAGGCGAGGTTGGTCTTTGCCACTGTCCCGCTGAACGCGACGTGCGGAATATAATAGGCGTTGTCGAGATGAAACACCGCTCGATCCGTGACGGCACGCGACAAATCGAGCGACCAGCCTCCGTTTGAGAAAACGTCGATCCTGGCTGCGTGAATCAAACCTTCCCGGCCAAATCCGACGTCAAACTTGGCCAGAAACGGGTGGCGTTTTCCGGTGATGATCATGTCCTGGTCGCGATTCAGGCGGAAGCGGACTTTGCGGCCAGTTTTCGTCGCGGCCAGCGCGGCGAGCGCGGCAATCGTGGCCGCCTGAGTTTCCTTTCCGCCGAAACCGCCGCCCATGCGAGGGCATTCCACAACCACACTGTGCATGGGCAGCGCTAGCACGTGCGCCACGATGTGTTGGACCTCCGACGGGTGCTGCGTCGACGAACTGACAAAGACGGTTCCGTCTTCCCCGACTTCCGCCCAGGCGGCGTTCGTCTCCAAATAAAAGTGATCCTGGCCGCCGAAAGAGAGTTCGCCTTCGAATTTCAGCGGCGCGCTGCTTAATGAGGCAGCAACATCGCCGCGCGCGATACGGTTCGATTCCGTGTGAAAACTTTCGGCCGCGATCGCTTCTTCGATGGTGAAAATCCCAGACAGCGGCTCGTAATCCACAGCCACTTTCTCCGCCGCAGCGCGACAGAGTTCCTGCGTAAGGCCGACGACTAAAGCGACAATTTGTCCGTGGTAGAACGTTTCCTTGTCGGCGAGAAGTATCTCGTCGTGACGCACGGCACCGACGTCATTTAACCCCGGAATGTCTTCAGCAAGGAAGACGGCCACGATGCCCGGCATCACGCGTGCCGCCGCCGCATCACGGCGAAGAATTCGCGCGCGTGCATGCGGTGAACAAACTGGCCAGACTTCCAGCATGTTTTGTCCGACGGGGTAGTCATCGACATAAATCGCTTCGCCGGTCACGTGTTTGCGGCCGCTCTCATGCGCTAGCGCAGGTTCCCGTTCCGGCAGGGACCGCGTAATTAGACGCTTGCTGGCTTCCCGTCCTTTTTCACTCTCGTCCAAACCGTCGCGCCGATGTTCTGTCCAGAACTTTCGTAGCAGGTTCGTGATTAAACGCTGTCGATAGGTTGCGCTTCCGCGAACATCGGAGATCGGCGAAAACTCTTTTTCCAAAATTGGCATAGCATCGCGCAGCGTTGTTTCACTCCACTTTTTTCCGGACAACGCGTCCTCGGTTTTGCGAGCACGTGCCGGCATTTCCGCGACACCGCCGAACGCGAGTCGTGCCTGTGAAATCAATCCCGAGGCGTCGAGTTGAATGAGAAAGCAGCCCGCCACGGTGCTGATGTCCATCTCGCGACGTTTGGAAACCTTGTAGAATTTCCTGGAGACAGCCGCGCTTTCCGGGAGCCGCGGCAGAATGATCGTCTTCAAGATCTCCTCCGCCCGCAGAGCCGTCTTTCGATAGCCGACAAAAAACTGTTCGATCGGCAAAGTGCGCTCGGCGTCGGCCGAGGCCAGAACAACTTTAGCATCGAGCGCGAGCAAAACGGGCGCGGAATCGCCGATTGGTGACGCCGTGACGAGGTTGCCGCCGAGGGTTGCCCGGTTCCGAATCTGGCGGGAACCGAAAAGGTAAAGCATTTGCGCGAGCTCCGGATATTCCACGCCGAGAACTTCCTGCAATCGTGTCAGTGTAGTTGCGGCGCCGATGTGCCACTCGTCCGGTTTACGGATCAGTTCCGTCAGCTCCGGAACCGTCTCGATCGAAATAAAGATCGGGAATCTCTGATAACGCTTGGTGATTTCCAAACCCAGCTCGGTTGCACCAGCGATCAGGCGCGCACCCCGATGCTGCTGCATCGCAGCGAATAAGTCCTTCAGAGAATTCGGACGAAGAAAATGTTCTCCGTGAGATGTGTAACGAACAGAATCCAACTCCCCACTCGTTTCGTCCAGGGACGTGTCCGCCACATCGCCGGTCAACCGTTGCGCAAATGCGTCGGCGGCCGCATCGCGGATGGACCGATAGCCGGTGCATCGGCACAAATTTCCGCAAAGTTGTTCATCAAGTTGCGCAGGAGTTTTAAGATCATCTCGATGATACCCCTCAAACATCGACATTATGAAACCGGGTGTGCAGTAGCCACACTGCGAGCCGTGGTTCTCGACCATCGCCTGCTGTATCGGATGCAAACCGTCGCGAGCTACTCCTTCAACGGTCACGATATCGCGGCCGGCCATCAATGGGAGGGGAACAAGACAGCTGTTGATCGAACGGTAACAAGGCTTTCCGCGCCCGTCGCGGTCCACGATGGCAACGGAGCAGGCGCCACAATCGCCTTCGGCGCAGCCTTCCTTGGAGCCGGTCAGGCCATTGCTGCGCAACCAATCCAGCAAAGTAACGTTAGGTGATACGGAATCGATTCGAATCGAGTTTCCATTCAATTGAAACTCGAATGAGTTGCTCATTTCCGCCGGGCTTGAAGGATTTTCAAAAATGAACGGGATCGCAAATCCTCAAGCGTTAACCCGGTGGAGAGTGCTTCCGCTTCGGTGATTGCGCCGCAGGCGAGACCACGCAGAAAAAAATTCAGCAACCCCTGGCCCGTGGCGGCATCGTCGAAAACATCACCGTATAACGAAGCCAACGCCGCTTTTTCTACGAAAGCGGAAAGCCGGCTTGCTCCGCTGGAAAGGCCCGAGAGAAAAAAGAGATAGACCGCGGCGTAGCGGGTAACGAACTGCGCCGGGTGCAGATCCCATCCTTGATAAAAACCGTTCTGTAACGAGTGCAGATTGTCCTCAAATCCCAGGCGCCACGCCTGATGAACCGCTTCTCGATTAGACCGCTCCTGGTCCGCGGTTAAGGGTTGCTCCTTCGTTCCCCGATGGGGCGCGACCGGTAGAATGTTGGTAGCGCCATCCGAAAGATGAATGCCTGTGCCGGACATTGAAACGAGCATCATTTGCCGCGCGAAATCACAAACGGGATGTCGCATCGCCTGGTAGGCGGCGGTGATGCCACATGCGGCGGTATAGTCGTAAACACCGAAATGA
Source organism: Verrucomicrobiota bacterium (assembly GCA_041167085.1). Classification (GTDB taxonomy): domain Bacteria; phylum Verrucomicrobiota; class Verrucomicrobiia; order Chthoniobacterales; family UBA10450; genus DATFCK01. The sequence continues at coordinate 134,247 of JBEEGV010000041.1, read as the reverse complement.
ATGCTGCCGCAGCGGCCGTCTGCCGCATCGACCAGTGATTGCAACGCAATTTCACCTTGTGAATTGATAATCGATTGTGGCGTCTCGATCATCAGCTCGATCCGGAGCGAGCCCGTCGCCAAACCCGTTGCGCACTCGATCTTGTCGAACAATTGCACGGCCGCATGGACATGCTCGGGCAATTGCACCTTGGGAACCGTAATCACGAAATTCTCCGGCATTTTGCCCGAGGTTCCGGCGATCAGCGTTGTGAGGAAAATGTCGAGCGTCCGGATGCTGCGCGAGCGAAGGTCCTCATTGAACGGCTTGATGCGAATGCCGATGAATGGCGGCAGGGTTTTCTCGCGCATCCCGCGCGCAACCTCCTGCGCACTCGAGCTGGCATGGCCGTCCTCTTCTTCATCGGCGCGATTGCCGTAGCCGTCCTCAAAGTCCAACCGAAAATCTTCGACGGGTTCCCGATTCAATTTGTCGACCACGCGGTCATAGATCTTTCGGGCCAGCGCGGAATCGCAGTTCATCCCGAGCGCTTGAGCGAGCGTCTGCGGATCGGGCGCGAATTCCTGCAGGCTGCGCAGGGCTACTTCGCCAAGCCTCCGCGCCGAATCGGCTTTAAACAAATGCGCGCTGCCGTAAACGGTGTGGACTGCCTGGCGGCGACTGGATTCGCCGCGATACCGTTGCATGAATTGCTTGTTTGCGTCGCTCAGTTCAGAGATGACCGGCGCGATTTGATCTGAATCGAGACTGGTGCGCAGTGTCAAAGCGGTGTGCGGGTCACGTTGTTATACAACCAATCTGATGAATGATCTCAGCTTGTAGGGCGCTTCTGTGAACCCCGAAAGCATTCGGGGTTGACACAGACGTCCTACAATTCGAGCCCTACAGTTCGAGCATCCAGTGCTATTTATGAGATGGGTAGTAGTCAATGTAATTGGTTGGGACGCAGATAAGAATGTTCATCGCCGGTCAGCTTCTTGTCACGCCGCGGAAAATGCGATGGTATGTTCATACGCGATCTGGCCTGACAAAACGACCTTCGGGTTTGGTGGCGAATTTACCACGCTCGAAAATTGTCCGCCCCCGCAAAATTGTCCGGACAATGCGGTTGCTTAGTTTTCGGCCGACGTATGGGCTATGGCGGTGTCGATAGTGCAGTGACTCTGGCGCCACCAGGTCCGAGGCTGCGGTGTCGACCAGCGTGAGATCGGCATCTTTGCCAATTTCGATCCCGCCTTTGCCGGCCAGGCCAAACCGTTTGGCGACATTCCGACTTGTCAGGTTTGCAATCTGTTTCTGCGAGAGAGAGCGCTGTGATTTCTGCGCGGCATCGACCAGCAACGGCAGCAAATGCTGGCAGCCCGAGATTCCTCCCCAAACGTCGAAAAAATTTGCGCGCTTCTTCATTTCGAACGGGGAAGGGGAGTGATCGGACCCAATAGTGGTAACATCGTCCAGCCGGCGCCACAGGTCGTCTTGTTCATCGATTGATCTCAGTGGCGGGGCGCATTTCGCGGTCGGCCCGATGTTCGGCAAATCGGCTTTCGTGAGCAGGAGATAATGCGGGCAGGTTTCACACGTGACATCGATTCCTTTCTCGCGAGCAGCGGCTACCAGCTGAACGCCGCTACCACAGCTGATATGCACGATATGTAATCGGCAGCCGGTTTCGTGTGCAAACTGGATGGCGCGGCCGATTGCGTCGAGCTCTGCTTCCACCGGACGGGATTCCAAGTAGTCGCCAATCGCCGTCTTCCCGGCAGATTTCTTTTCCCTGGTCAGTCTTTGCGTTATCTCCTCCGATTCGGCATGGACAGCCACGAGGAGGCCAAGTTCGGCCGCGGAGTGCATTCCATCCCGCAAAGTAGCGTCATCAACGTGGGGAAAGTCGTCGATGCCGCTGTTGCACATGAAGGCTTTAAGCCCTACCACGCCACGATCGCGCAGCGTTTTTAGCTCCTTCAGGTTCCCGGGGACGAGCCCGCCCCAAAGAGCGAAGTCAACATGCGAAGTTTTTTCTGCAGCGACTCGCTTCTGATCGAAGCTCGGCCCGTCGATCGTCGGTGGATGCGCATTCAACGGCATATCGAAAACCGTTGTCGTGCCGCCGGCCGCGGCCGCCCGAGAGCCGGTCGAAAAGCCTTCCCACTCGGTTCGACCGGGTTCATTGAAGTGAAGATGGGAATCGATCACACCAGGAAAGATGGAGAGATTCGTCGCGTCGATTTCTTCGCGTGCCGTGCCTTTGAGATTCGTGCCAATCGCGACAAATTTCTCGTGCGCGATCGCAATGTCTTGCTCGCTGCCGCGAACGAGTAAATCGAAATCACTCATGATTGTCATTTCGAGCGGAGCGAAGCGCAGTCGAGAAATCTCTCACTATTCTAAACAATAAGAGATGTCTCGGTCCGAGCCGGACTGGCATTTTCACTCGACATGACAATTGTTGAACGTCACACGGGGGTTGCCCACACACGCAACCTGCTTACTCCGCCGTCGGGATAAATGTTCAACCGCACGTGGGTGCAGTTATCAATTGAGGAAAGTTCCCGTTCAAAGAAATGCCGGGTGTCCGCCTGCAATTTGGTTTTAGGCAGAATCTCGCCCCAGCGCACATCTTTGCTGGTGAGTTCGTCAGTCGAAGCACCGGGTGCGGCGCATCCGTCGATCGAACACGTGTCGGGGAAGTTTCCCTTAAAGTGATTGGTGTCGACTTCGATTTTTCGAATCGTAGCGGGCAACCCAAGCTTCAAAATAATCCAGTCGTATCCCGGACCGCGCCGCCGCTTTGTTTCCCACCCGTCTCCCATGTTCTCGGAGCGACCGGGCATGATCAGATTATTCATCGAACTGAAGAACATGTCGCTGCAGGCCAATGGGACTCCTCCATTTTCAATCGCTGCGAGGTCGACAAGGTCGCCGGATTTTAGTTTACCCCAGTCTGGTACAACAATTCCGTAGATCCGAAGGCGCGCCACGCCGCCATCGGGGAAAATGTTTAGTCGTACATGCGTCCAGGTCGTATCGCCCGTAACCGCAAACTGATTTTGTGACCCTGGGTTCAACGGAGATTGGGCAAGCACCGGCGTCCAGGAAAGCCCGTCCACTGCATCAACCTCGCTCGGGAAGTCACTTGTCCGATGAAGCGCGTCCAGCGACGCGAAGGAAGGATGATTGCCGAGGAAGTGATTCGTGTCGATATCGACCTGTTTTATGACGCCAGGCAATCCCAACTGGATGACACACCAATCATGTCCGGGGTTGCGCCGCCGCCGGGTTTCCCATCCGTCCATCCACTTGCCACGGTCGGTATATTTATCGGGGATAAAGACTCCGCGACCAGGTTTCAGGAGGTTCTCTTTCTCCGCGAAGAATTCATCATTCGCGAGGATGGCGACGCCGCCGGTGCGGGCCGAGGCGAGATCCACCAGACCGGCGGGCACGGCTACGGTAGGATCAGCGGTGCTCATGACTGAAACCTCATGCAAGACTGCGTTTTGACGCCATCAAAGGGCGGGCTAACTCCCGCGATATGTGCTGTAAGACCATGGTGAGACCAGCAGCGGAACGTGGTATTTGGCCGTGGGGTCGGAGATCGTGAACCGAACCGGCACCCGGTCAAGAAAACGTCGTTCGTCGAAGTAGTCGCCGACATGAAAGACGAGTTCGTAGGTCCCGGCGCGCATCTCGTCTCCTTGAAGCAACGGACCATCGACTCTGCCGTCCGAATTTGTGCGCACAGTCTTGAGCTGTTTTGCAGGATCGACAGTCCAAAGTTCGACTGTCATGCCTTGCGCGGGAACGCCGCGCGAGGTGTCGAGAACATGTGTCGTTAGCAGGCTCATTCTATCAGATCCCGCAAGCGTAACGCGGCAATCTTAAAAATCTCCTGCAAAGCTGTATTCATTTCCTGTTCTTTGGAATTTTGCAGCCGAACCTTGAACGCGTCGAGAATTGCTTCTTTTTTATTGAGACGTGCGCAAATGACGAAGGGGAATGCGAATCGCTCCCGATATTGCGCGTTGTAATTCCGAAATTGATCGATCTCCTGGGGTAAAAGTTCGGCCAGACCGGCGGTTGCCTGTTCGGATTTTGACTCCCGGGTGAGGAGTTCACGGCCCACCAGATCGGGATGGGCACGAATGAGCGCCAGCTTTTCCTCGCCTGTCGCCTTCATCACCGTTTCACGCAGGGCAGCGTCGAGATCTTCCCGATCGGTGAACGGGCGTTTGCTTTCTGCTCTGGCTACGATCCAGGGCGAATGCTCAAAAACGGGCGCGAGAGTTCGACAAAATTCGGGCGCGGCGAGCGCATTGAGCTGAGCTACCTTTAGCATCGCGTTACGGCACTAAATGAATTAGTCATGTGGCGCAATGCCCAAGCTCATCGCACATCGCTACGGCAAGGCCAGGGTTCGGGTGGTTAAGATCCTGCGGAGCGACATCGTTCATCGCATCAAAGACATCGCAGTCGATGTGTTGCTCGAGGGAGATTTCGAAACCTCCTATACCTCTGGCGACAACAGCAAGGTTGTTCCAACCGACACGATAAAAAACACGATTAACGTGCTGGCGAAGGAACACCTTGGGGCAGAGATCGAAGAGTTTGCCGTGTTCGCGAGCGAGCATTTCGTCAAGCGTTATCCCCAGGTCAACCGGGCGCAGGTTGAGATCGCGGAACGGAACTGGCGACGCCTTGAAATCAAGGGGAAGCCGCACCCGCACTCTTTCGTTGGTGGTGGCGAATCGAAGATGTTCGCGCGAGTGGTTTGCACGCGAGATTCGAAGATTGTGCAGGCCGGAATACGCGACCTGCTTATCCTGAAGTCCACCGGCTCGGGTTTTGAGAACTATCCGCGCGATGAATTTACTACTTTGCCGGAAACGGCTGACAGGATTCTGGCGAGCTCCTTCGGCGCCACATGGACTTTCGACCGTTTGCCACAAAATTGTGATCAGGTGAATCAATCGATCATCGATTCCATGCTAAAGGTTTTTGCTGAAAATTATAGTCCCTCTGCGCAGGCGACATTGTTCCAAATGGGCGAGGCCGCATTGGCGGTATGCCGCGAAATTTCCCAAATCGACCTGGTCATGCCGAACAAGCATTGCCTTCTGATTGATCTTTCGCCTTTTGGACTGAAAAACGAAAAAGAGGTTTTTGTCCCAATAGACGAGCCACACGGTCAGATCGAAGCCACGGTCGCGCGATGACCGACACCCTGTTCGAGGAACTTTCTACGGCGCGGCGGGCCAGAACACCGTGCGCGCTGATTACGGTGGCGGCGACACGCGGCTCCGTCCCGCGGGAAGCGGGTTCCAAGATGCTCGTTTACGCTGATGGGAAAGTCAGCGGCACGATCGGCGGCGGCAAATTCGAAGCGCTTGTCATCGCGGAAGCCCAGCAACAAATGCGACGCAAATTGCCGTCGTTAAAAACATACCCTTTGCACGAATGCGCGGCTGAGTCTTTTGGTGCGATCTGCGGGGGCGAAAGCACGGTGTTGATCGAACCGCAGATCTCGGGCGAGGCAATCTTTCTGATTGGAGCGGGCCACTGCTCCCTTGCCATTGCCAGGTTGGGGATCGAGTGCGGACTCTTCGTGAGCGTGCTGGACGATCGCCACGACTTACTGTCGTTGTTTCCGCCACAGACGATGATCCTGGGCAGCGTCGCGCCGCCGACGTTCATCATTGATCGCGAATGGCAGTCTGACGAGGCTCTCGTCCTGGTCAGCCGAGCCCATGATATCGACCGGGACGCTCTCAGGGCCGCACTGAATAAGGAGCGGATCGGCTACATTGGGATGATCGGGAGTTCCCGCAAAGTAAAACGGGTCCTGGACCAGCTGAGAGAGGACGGAGTAGCTGAGGAGAAGTTAACGCAGGTTTATGCTCCACTCGGGCTCGATATCGGGGCCGATTCTCCCGCTGAAATTGCGGTGAGCGTGGTCGCGGAAATCCTGGCCGTTCTTCGAGGGCGCGGTGCGGGTCACCTCCGAGAAGGGCAGCGGTCAGAATAGAACAAGTCTTGGCACTCATTAAAGGCCGCTATGGTCTAATAACGGTACCGAAAACCGGTTTGGCCAACCGCCAGAGTGCGGATTGTCCACGAAAGTTTCGAACATAAAGAGTTCACATTGAGTCGAAAAGGACGCGAGCGTGATTCCACTTCCGCAATGATCATGTCTTGGTACGGCGAGTGATAAGGGTAGCTCACTGTGATCAGTCCAAAAAAAGCAGAACAAAAGCGCTGGTGGATGATGTTTCCTCGTCATCAGACCGGCAAGGAAATGGGATGTTGCCACATTTCGATCCGGTTGAGCCTTCGAAGAGCAACTTTTCGATTCAACCTCGGTTGAGGGCTTGGAGGAACGATGTCCGGAACTGTATTTCTACGCCGTTGGCGGGGTTTGCCAACAACGGGAAGGACGCAGCGCCCGCCGGCTGAAAAATGGCAGCGAAAAGAGGCATCCAAGAGGCCCTGTGAGCGGGGGTAATTGGGCAGGCCCGGGCAAAACGAAAAACGGGGGTGAGATCAAGAAAAATATGGAGGAAAAAGTTGTCGGGATAGCATTTCCTGATTGACGCGAGCGGCCTAAAAGTAGTTATCTCTAATACCTCTGGCAATTATAAGAATCTGTGTTGCCTTAACCAGCGCAGATATAAACCAACCTATGATCCGAATAAAAGGTTTCGCCCGGAAAACGCGGCGACTGACCAAGGGCGGCAGCTTGCCCGAAAATGCGCGCGACGCGAGGAGTGATGGTGCATCGTCCGATGGCCACTCCACGTCCAGATCTGAGACGACATTGAATCAGAGTCACAGCAACGGGGCAACACCGGCGAACCTTAGCAACGGAGCTCATCGGAATGGGGCCAGCGGATCAAACGGCCAGCGAGCATCGGCCGCAGATATGGTAACGGAATATCTTCACGGCATCGTAAGCGCCCTCATACCGTCCCCACGGACACTTCGACGCCCGTCCGGCCCAGGATCAAACGAAGCACACTTGTCGTCGAGCAATGGCGCATCGCTACAAACCCTCCTCGCCCGCGCCACTGAGGACAAGCGAGCAGCGGAGTCCAAAGCCCTGCCTGCCTGGAAACGGGCTCTCGATATTTCCTGCATCGTGCTCGCCTTCCCCATCTGGCTGCCGTTGCTAGTTATGGTCATGATCTGGATTAAGGCTGTTTCTCCCGGACCAATCTTCTATCGCCAGGAACGCGTCGGATACCGGCGAAGTCGTTTCATGATCTTCAAATTTCGAACCATGCACGCGAATGCGGAAACTCGAAGCCATGAAGAATATTTCGCGCACCTGATGCGGGTGAACTGCCCGATGACAAAGCTCGATGCGGTCGACGATTCCCGTCTCGTGCGCTGCGGACGTCTCCTCCGCGCGAGCGGCTTGGATGAACTCCCGCAGATATTCAACGTCCTACGGGGCGAGATGAGTTTGGTCGGTCCACGGCCTTGTTTGCCGAAAGAGTTCGAGCGGTATCAGCCATGCCATCGCCGACGTGTGAATGCACCGCCGGGATTAACCGGTTACTGGCAGGTTAACGGAAAAAATAAAACCACCTTCAGCCAAATGATTGCCATGGACATTCTCTATGCCAAGAAGATGTCGCTCTGGCTTGATTTGACGATCATGCTCAAGACAATTCCGGCCCTGATCTCGCAAACAGCGGAATCGCGCCTTGCTAGTCGAACCGATCGCACAGTCGCGACCGGGGCAACCGTTCACGGGACGAACGGTTCGACCACAAAAATATGACCAAACCAATATCCGTAGGGGTAATCGGGTGCGGATATTGGGGGCCGCTCCTTGTTCGCAATTTCAGAGGTCTGCCCAATTGCACCCTGAAAGCGCTTTGTGACATGAACGAGGATCGATTGAAGCATCTGAAGGCCCTCTATCCGGATGTAGAAGCGGTCACGGACCACGAGCAATTTCTCAATGGTCTTAACCTGGACGCGATCATTATCGCGACGCCGGTGAAGTACCATTACTCGCTGGCCAAGGCGAGCCTGCTCGCCGGCAAACATACATTTATCGAGAAACCGATGGCATCGTCATCGGCCGAGTGTGAAGAACTGATCGATATCGCGCAACGGAACGGCTGCGTCTTAATGATCGACCATACCTTTCTCTATTCGTCTCCTGTGCGCAAGATTGTGGACATTATCGATGCGGGAGATCTTGGCGATATCCGCTATATTAATTCCAGGCGTTTGAACCTTGGTTTGTTCCAAAAGGACATCAATGTGGCGTGGGATCTCGCGCCCCACGATATCTCGATTATTCTTCATATTCTGGGCGAATTCCCGGTCGCGATTAATTGCCAGGGCAACGCTCATGTCACCCCGCGGATTGAGGATGTGACGAATATGTCCCTTTCTTTCCGGCACAAGCGGTTCGCGACCATCCAAAGCAGCTGGTTGGAGCCGAGAAAAGTGCGCGAGATGACCATCGTTGGCACGCGGCGAATGATCGTTTATGATGACTTGCAAACGCATGAGAAAATTCGCGTTTACGATGTGAGAGTCGAACGTCCGCCCCACTATGATAGCTTTGCCGAGTTCCATTACTCCTACCACTACGGAGATAGTTACATTCCGCACATTCAGCAGGAGGAGCCGCTCAAGGTCGCGTGCCAGCATTTTCTCGATTGCATCGCACAGGGCCACGAGCCTCTGACAAGCGGCCAGGCCGGATTGGAGATGGTCCGCATTCTTGAAGCGGCCTCCGAGTCTTTGAAGATGAACGGCGCGCCGGTATGTTTTCCGAACTCGTCGGAAGGCCCTTCGGCGGCCGAACCGGCGAAAAAGCTGAGAATAGTGCAAGCGGCGGCAGGCGGTCGATGAGTGGCGCGTTAGCCGTTCATCAACTCATCGCCCCGGACGTCAAGCTCGGTCGCGATGTGCGGATTCACGGATTCGTGAATCTGTATGGGTGCGAGATCGGTGATGAAACGCGCATTGGTACCTTTGTGGAGATACAAAAAGGCGCCAAGATTGGGCCGCGCTGCAAAATCTCCAGCCACACCTTCATTTGTGAAGGCGTAACAATTGAAGCCGGCGTTTTCGTCGGCCACGGTGTCACCTTTATCAACGACCGCTACCCGCGAGCGACGACCGGCGCGCATCGTCTGAAGGGCGATGAGGATTGGGAATGTCAAACCACCCTGGTCAAGCAGGGCGCATCAATCGGGTCTGGGGCAACTTTGTTGGGCGGTATCGTTATCGGCGAAAATGCTACGGTTGGCGCGGGCAGCGTCGTCACGAAGGATGTTCCGCCAAACGTCACCGTAGCCGGCAATCCCGCAAGAATTCTGGAACAACCTTTAAAAAACCATGCACGTCAGAGTACCATTCTTAGATCTTAATTCCCATCACGCACCTCTCCGGGAGGAGTTTGACCGCGCCATCGGTCAAGTCATCGACAGCGGTGCATTTGCGGGCGGGCCGTTCGTTGAAAAATTTGAAGCCGAATTCGCGGCCTTTTGCCGTTGCCAGCATGCCATCGGACTCGGCAGTGGGACGGAAGCGCTTTGGCTGGCTCTTCTCGCCTGCGGCATTGGGGCGGGGGACGAAGTCATCACCGTTCCGAATACCTTCATGGCAACGGCGGAAGCAATTACCTACTGTGCAGCTCGGCCGGTGTTCGTCGATGTGGACGAACGAACGTACACGATGGACCCGGCCGGGCTGGAGAAGGCTCTTACACCGCGAACGAAGGCCATCATTCCGGTTCATTTGTTTGGCCAGCCGGCTGATATGGACCCGATTTTGGAATTCGCGCGCGCACACGGACTATTCGTTATCGAAGATGCGGCGCAGGCTCACGGCGCGGAGTATAAGGGAAAGAGAGCGGGTACCCTGGGCGACGCTGGATGCTTCAGTTTCTATCCAGGAAAGAACCTGGGCGCGTTCGGCGAAGCCGGCGCCTTAATTACCGACAACGCCGAGCTTCAGGAAAAGGTCCGCACGCTGAGAGATCATGGTCAGGTTCGCAAGTACCGCCACACAATGGTCGGTTGGAATTGCCGGATGGATGGCATTCAGGCCGCCGTTCTAAGTGTCAAACTTCGGCGTTTGGAAAATGCAAATTTGCTCCGTCGAGTACACGCGCAGGAATACAATCGAGCCCTGGCCGGAGTCGAGGAGGTCATTACTCCGATCGAAGCGCCGTATTCGCGACATGTTTACCACATTTACGCAATCCGAGTGCATGACCGGGAAGAAGTCATGTGGTCGCTCAAGGAAAAAGGGATTCAATGCGGCGTCCATTATCCGGTGCCGGTGCATTTGCAAAAGGCGTATCGCGACCTCGGGCATGACACGGGCGCGTTTCCGGTATCGGAGCAGACAGCGCTGGAGTTTATTTCACTGCCGATGTTTCCGGAACTGACTGAAGAGCAGGTCGCAACGGTCGCGATCAGTTTGCGGGAAGCGGTCGCCGCGGGTGTGATGGTGTGAAAGGCCTGTTCCTCGAACACTCCCACTTTATCGGATCGCGGATTCGCCGCCCGGAATTGTAACAATCGGCCTGTTCGAAGCCGACCCGGCATGAACCGACTTGGCATATCTCAAGCGGTTCAAATCGATGTTCTCGCTAAGAGCGGCGGTGTCGCTTGGGATAAATTGGTGCTTTCGCATCCGGGCTGCACCTTCTTCCATAGCGCGGCCTGGGCTCGAGTAATCTGCCAAACCTACGGCCATAGGCCCTGTTACCTTTATTTCCCGGACCCGGAGAAGGAGGGACAACCGGCCACATTAGTTCCACTGATCGAGATCCTCAGCCGGTTCACGGGTCGCAGGGCGGTGTGTCTGCCCTTCAGCGATTTCTGCGGTCCTCTTGTATTTAGTGAAAATGGATTGAGCTTAGTCGGAGACGAGCTGTCTAAGCTGGCGAGGGAACGCGCTTGGAAATACTTCGAGATTCGTAGCGCAGACGGTTTGGAAAAATCAGCCGAAGCAGCAGTGACATTTTATGGACATAAGCTCAGTCTCTGCGGAGAAGCGGACAAGGTTTTCGCGCGCTTTGGCAGTTCTACCAAGGGTGCCATTCGTCAGGGGCTTGCGAGCGACCTGAATGTTCAAGTAATGGGGACGTCGGAGGCGGTCACTGAGTTTTATCAATTGCATGTCCGGACTCGCCGGCGCCACGGGGTCCCGCCGCAGCCGCTCTCATTTTTCATGAACATTCACGAAAACGCTCTCAAGGCCGGCCTTGGCTTTGTTGTTTTGGCTCGTTCCGGATTGCGCGCTGTAGCCGGCGCCATTTTCCTGCGGTTCGGCCATCAGGCGATATATAAATTTGCCGCTTCCGATCCCAGATTCGCCCGCAGTCGCGGCAATAACCTCGTGCTCTGGCGAGCGATTAAAGATTTGGTCGAACAAGGGACTGATATGTTACACTTCGGGCGGACGTCGCTCGATAATGACGGGCTGCGAAAGTTTAAATTGTCGTGGGGCGCCGAGGAAGAAATGATCCGGTATTACAGACGCGATGCCCAGAACGACCGTTGGATGACTGCGCCGGGTCAGGGGAGCAATTTTCCCAACCGCGTATTTCGCAGGCTGCCTCTTGGCTTGAATAGAATTGCCGGCGCAGCGCTTTATCCACATCTCGATTGAGGACCGTACTTTGCCACCTGCTCTAGAACTCGAAGAAGGTCAGCCTCATTCCGCTTTCGGTGTGAATGACATTCTTTTCGCTGTCTTCAAACACAAAGGAAAGATTCTGTTTGGCGCCCTGCTCGGCATTGCCGCTGCAGTGACGGTCTACCTTCTTTACCAGACCGCATATCAATCGGAGGCGAAGCTGCTCGTCCGTTACGTCCTGGATAGAAGCCCGGTCGATCCCATCGATGGTGCCTCCGCTCAGTCCAGTACGTCGACGGGATTTGGCCGAACCTCCGAAAACGTCATCGGTTCCGAAGCAGAGATCCTGACGAGCTGGGACTTAGCGGTTCAGGTAGCGGAGGCGGTTGGGCCGAAGCGTTTGGTTCCGGAGCTGGGAGATGGCGCCACTGTCACGGCCGCGGCTGGCATTGTAAGCAATGGATTGGAAGTCATAACGCGTCCGAAGAGCGACATCATTTCTGTGTCGTACAAGACAGCCGACCCCCAGTTGGCGACGGTCGTCTTGGAAGAAGTCGTAAAACGTTATTTTACGAAGCATCTTGAAGTCCATCGTTCCGCTGCCGCATTCGACTTCGTCACGCAGCAAGCCGATCAGGTCCGGGCGCGGCTGAATGAAACCGAAGACACGTTGAAAAATTTGAAGGCCAAGGCAGGAATCAAATCCGTCGCAGACAATACCGGGACAATCAGCGCCGATGTGGTGAAGATCGAGGACCAATATGCGGCTGCGGAAACAGAATTCGCCGAACAAACCGCGCGGGTGCGGCAGATTGAGGAATCGATGGGAACTGGCGGCGCCACTCCTTCTGCGAACAAGCAGAAATCGCCGAAGTCGGCACCAACAGCAACCCCTCACGCGCCGTCGACCGAAGACGTTCAGGATTACCAAGCCCTGGTCACCCGCCTCAATCAACTTCGGCAGGCGCGGCTGGATTTGCTCGGGAAGTACACGCCGGAGAATGAACAGGTCAAACTGAACCAGACAGAAATCAACAATATTGAGCGCCAGAAACGGGATCTGGAGAAGAAGTTTGTGGATCTGGGCAGCCAGGCTCCCACTGTGGGAGGGGGCATGACATCCCAGGTGGATATTGGTACGGAAAGAGCGCGACTTGCCGGGACTCAGGCAAGAATGGACACACTAAAAGCCCGGCTGGATGAACGGGTGCGGCAGCTCTCCGAAACCGGGTCGCGCATTGCTGATCTGGAACGAAAGCGCGATTTGGAGGAAACGAATTACAAATATTTTCAGGCAGCGGTGGAGAAAGCGCGCGTGGACGAGGCGCTGGATCCGAGCAAGATGCCCAACATTAGCGTGGTGCAAAAACCTTCTCCGCCCAAAGCGGTCTTGGGGAAACGGGACAAAATCGCGTTGATGCTTGCCGGTGGCGGAATTGCAATGAGCATCGGACTCGCGGTCTTAACCGAATTGGTTTTGAACAGGACAGTGAAGCGGCCGGTGGAACTGGAAAATCAATTGGGTACCCCGCTGATGCTCTCAATTCCATACAGCCGACCGATGAAGCGCTTGCAGCAGCCGCGCAAAAAGAGACGTGGCACTTCGGAGTTGATTGTTCCGAGCGGTAACGGCCACTCGGGTGTGGCATCTTGGGAGGTCGATCATTTCATGCGTCCGTACGCTGAGGCGATTCGGGACCGTTTGAATTTATATTTTGAACTTAACCGCATGACGCATAAGCCGAAGCTTGTCGGCGTAACCGGCTTTACTGAAGGAGCAGGCAGCTCGACTCTCGCGGCCAGCCTTGCTGCATCTCTTTCTGAAATGGGTGATGGTAAGGTTCTTCTTGTCGACGTGAACTTGGGAGTCGGAGGGGTCCATCCGTTTTTCGAAGGGAGACCCGCGTATTCCTTAAGCACCGCTCTGCAGCCGAGTAGTTCGATGGATTCGGCGTCGGAAAATCTGTATCTCGCTACAGTCGCGCCTCCCACCGCCGGGCCGATGCAAGTCGCTCTGAAACGATTCTTTGATTTGATGCCGAATCTAAAGGCGAGCGACTTCGATTACATTATTTTTGATATGCCCCCTCTGAACGACACCAATCCGACGCTGGGGATGGCCAGATTCATGGACAAGCTGCTCCTGGTTGTGGAAGCGGAAAAATCCGGGCGCGATGTCGTCAAGCGCGGTTACACCCAGCTTTCAGCTGCGCGTGCAAATGTGTCCGTTGTCTTGAACAAGACGCGCTCCTATATCCCGCGTGCCCTCGACGGCGCGTCGTAAGCCGCAAACTGTTCTCGATGCCAGGGCATATCTGGGTTCGCCAGTACCCATAACTCAATTCTGTTGAGGGCTGCGCTGGAGAATAGACCCAGGCAACTTCGTTTCTTCCAGTGTTAAGGAATAAGATTTATTATCGGCTCAAGCCGTTCATCCCGTCCGCGGTGCGAATGGCGGTTCGGAAAGAATTTGCTACTTGGGTCCGGGCCAGAACGCGAAACGTCTGGCCAATTATGCCGGGCTCTGAGCGGCCCCCGCAGGGTTGGCAGGGTTGGCCGAAGGGCAAACAGTTTGCCTTCGTCCTTACGCACGACGTCGAAGGCCCCGGTGGTTTACGGCGATGTCGCCAGTTGATGGAGCTCGAAATGAGCCTCGGAGTCCGCTCTTCGTTTAACTTTATTCCAGAAGGAAGTTATCGAGTCCCGAAAGAACTCCGGGATGAGCTCGCGCAAAACGGTTTTGAAGTAGGCGTTCATGATTTCAGGCATGATGGACATCTTTTTGCCTCCCGCCGCGAATTCGCGCGCAAGGCGACCCATATCAATCATTATCTCAACGAATGGGGCGCCACCGGATTCCGTTCGGGGTTCATGCTGCACAATCTCGATTGGTTGCATGATCTGGATATCCGTTACGATGCCTCCACATTCGATACGGACCCGTTCGAGCCTCAGCCGGAAGGTCGCCACACCATCTTTCCTTTCTGGGTATCGTCTGCTCCGCAGAATGGCCAAAATGGTCCGCACGCGAAAGATGGTTACGTGGAGCTTCCTTACACATTGCCGCAGGATTCCACTCTGTTTCTATTATTTCGCGAACGCACAAGCGAAATTTGGTCTCGCAAGCTGGATTGGATTGTCTCCCACGGCGGAATGGCGCTGCTCGATACGCATCCCGATTATATGTGTTTCGACCAGGGCGAGGGCCCGCCGAAACGCGGTGAATTTGACGTCAGACTCTATCGCAACTTTCTGGAACATGTTCTTCAGAAGTACGGAGACAAGAGTTGGAACGCGCTTCCTCGCGAGGTCGCGTCCTTTGTTTACGGTACCCTGGACCGCAAGGAAGCCAGTCTTTCCGGCCACAATGTTGCGGAACGGGGTTCGATTCCGCCGGTAAAGATTTGGATAGACCTGGATAATACGCCTCATGTTCCGTTCTTTATTCCCATTATTCGGGAGTTGGAAAAACGCGGACATCGCGTTGTTGTTACCGCTCGGGATGCTTTCCAGGTTTGTGAACTGGCCAAACAAAAAGGATTGGCCTGTTTAAAAATCGGGCGGCATTACGGAAAGAACTCACTCTTGAAGATCTTCGGGTTGCTCTGGAGATCTGTGCAGTTGCTGCCTTTTTATTTGAGGGAAAAGCCCGACATTGCTCTGTCGCATGGAGCGCGCTCTCAGCTGCTGTTGAGTAACATTTTTCGGAAACCGACCATTCTGATATCCGATTATGAGTTTTCCCAGACCCCTCTTTTGATCGCGCCGCGTTGGGAGATCGTTCCACAATTCCTGCCATCGGAAGGTCTGCACTCGCGCTCCCGGCTTGTGCGAAAGTATGCCGGGATCAAAGAGGATGTGTATGCCCCGGAATTCAAACCGGACCGCGTGGTCTTTGAGGAACTGGGTATCAATGGATCACATATTATCGTAACGGTTCGCCCGCCGGCGAACGAAGCGCATTATCACAATCCGGAAAGTGAAGTGCTCCTGGACGACTTGATGGAGCGCATTTGCCAGACCACGGATGTGCGCGCCGTATTACTTCCACGAAATGAACAGCAGGAAAAAGCTCTCCGGCTAAGTCATCCTGAGTGGTTTGAAAACGGAAAAACCATCATTCCAGGCAAAGCAGTGGATGGATTGAATCTTCTTTGGCATTCGGATCTCGTCGTCAGTGGAGGGGGAACAATGAATCGCGAGGCGGCAGCGCTAGGTGTCCCCGTTTACAGCATCTTTCGCGGCAAAATCGGAGCGGTCGACCGCCGGCTCGAACAGGAAGGGCGCCTGGTTATGGTTCGCACTTCTGGTGAAGTTCAGAGCAAGATTGTTTTTCAACGCCGGGAAAAGCCCGAGCGATTGGATAATCAGCCGCGCCAGGCGCTTCGTCAGATCGTCGATCATATAGAAGACATTGTGCGGACGGAGTATTCGAATGGAGTCGGACGGCCGGCCAGGCGAAAGCGCGCCGCGGTTCGCCATACCTAATTTCCATGAGACGACTCAAGCTTTTGATTATTGCGGGCGCTCGCCCCAATTTCATGAAGATCGCGCCGTTGATCAAAGCAATTCAGGAGCGCAACGCAGGTGATTCAGGCGTCCTGGATTGGCGGCTTGTTCACACCGGACAGCATTATGACGCGAGGATGTCTCATATTTTCTTTGGAGAACTCGGTATCCCCGCGCCGGATGTTAATCTGAATGTCGGTTCGGGCAGCCACGCCACACAGACCGCAAACATCATGAAGGAATTTGAGCCGGTCTGCATCGCGGAACGACCGGATTGGGTAGTGGTAGTGGGAGACGTTAACTCCACCGTGGCGTGCAGCCTGGTTGCGGCCAAGCTCCAAATCAACGTCGCCCACGTCGAGGCCGGATTACGCAGCTACGATCGGACCATGCCGGAGGAAGTGAACCGTGTTGTGACTGACGCACTGGCCAATCTCCTCTTTACTCCGTCACCTGATGCAGACGAAAATTTAAAACGCGAAGGCGTCGCTGAGGAGAAGATTGTTCTTGTCGGTAATGTGATGATCGATGCAATCGTCGCAAACCTGGAAAGTGCGCGCAGGAGTACGGTGCTCGACCGCAATGCACTTTCGCAGAAAGGCTTTGTCTACGTCACGCTTCACCGACCTTCAAATGTCGATGACCCGGTAAGTCTCAATTCCATCATGCTGGAATTGACACGGATGGCGAGGCAGATGCCTGTCGTCTTTCCGATGCATCCGCGGACTCGCAAGATGTGCTCCGAATTCGGAATCACATTTGGTGAACACAGCGGATTGAAGATTTTGGATCCGATCGGATATCACGACTCCCTCTGCCTGGCCGAGAATGCCCGCTTTGTTCTGACCGATTCAGGTGGTTTGCAGGAGGAAACGACATTTTTCCGGACGCCGTGCTTAACATTGCGCCCGAACACCGAGCGCCCCATTACGATTTCCTTAGGGAGCAATGAGCTCACCACGACGGAGACACTTGCGGCGGATATCGACAAAGTCCTGGGCGGACCGGTGCGTTGCGGAGAAGTTCCCCCATTATGGGATGGTCGCGCGGCACATAGGATTGTCGATACTTTTGTCGGAGTTCACACAGCGGAAGCAGTCGGCCGCGAGCACAAAGAGAAACAGCCTGTCCCATGTTGAACGTTCTCTTTACGCTCGATTACGAGATCCACGGAAACGGAGACGGCTCGCCTCACGATCTTATGGTGGAGCCGACCGCGCGAATGCTCGATCTCTTCGACGCCTACGGCGCGAAGCTCACGATCATGGCCGATGTAGCGGAAATTTTGAAGTTCCGCGAGTATCGGGATCAGTTTGGCCGCGACGATTATCATTATGAAGCAATTGTGGCACAACTGCAGGACGCCATTCGGCGCGGCCATGATGTCCAACTGCATCTGCACTGCTCCTATTTCAATGCGCGATTCGAGAATGGGAAATGGCAGCAGGACTGGACTGAATACAATTTCGCGGGCTTGAGCGAGGAGCGCATCAACGAAGTCCTTGGCATCGGCAAAACGTTCCTGGAAGAACAACTTCGGACGGCGAAGCGAGAATACCGCTGCAACGTTTTTCGAGCTGGCAATTGGGCGGTTGCTCCTTCGCGTGGCGTTGTCCGGGCTTTGATCAACAACGGTTTCGAGATTGATACCTCGGTATTCAAAGATGGCCAGCGCAATGATCACCTCGTCCGTTTCGATTATTCGGAGGCGCCAAGTGAGCTTGTTCCCTGGCGGGCGAGCGAGGCAGATATTTGCCGGCGCGACGATGAGAGCGCACTCCTCGAAGTACCGATCTATTGTGAGTTACGCCCGGTCGCGGCTTTTCTCTCGGTTAATCGACTTTACCGCAGTTATCTCAGCCGGAACCACCGATTCAACGTTCCGAACTTAGGAGGCAGGAGTAACTGCTCCCGCAAGAATGACATTATAAGTAAGTTGCTTCGTAAGCATCCGTGGAAAGCAGATTTCAACCAATGCACCGGAAAGCAACTCATCGCCGCTTTGAATCGCGCCGAGTTCAAATATGGATCTTCACTAGTTGCGCTGCCATTTGTCCTGATCGGGCATTCCAAATTGTTCACGCGCTATAACGAAAAAACATTGTCATCGTTTCTTCATTTTATCGCGAAGAAATCCTATCGAAGCCGCTTCGGCACATTTGACGATCTCAGACAAGGGACGCCGGGGAGACGCGTTCAAAGTCAAAATCAGGAACTCTGTCCAAGCTGACGTTTGCCTGTGGCGGGAGCGTTGGGGACCTGACCTTGGTCAGTTACGTGTCATGAACAAAATACGTTACGTCGTCATTACGCCGGTGCGAGACGAGGAGAAGTCCCTTCCTCTGACAATCGCATCTCTTGCGGCTCAGACGGTCCAGCCTCACAAATGGATTATCGTTGATGATGGATCCAGCGATGGCACCGGTGCAATTGCCGAAGGGGCGGCGGAAAAATATTCCTGGATAAAGTTCATACGGCAAGGCAATCGCGGATTCCGCGCACCCGGTAGCGGAGTCATCGCCGCTTTCAACCAGGGTTATCGATTGGTTGAACAGGAGAGTTGGGAGTTTCTGGTTAAGCTGGATGGCGACCTTTCTTTCGGCACCGATTATTTCGAGCAATGTCTGCTGCGTTTCTATGGCGACGCTAACCTAGGAGTTGGCGGTGGTACGATCTGCCAAAGAGTGAACCGACAACTTGTTGTCGAAGCGCCGGCCGATCCAGCGTTTCACGTTCGTGGTGCGACTAAGATCTACAGGCGCGATTGTTGGCATGCAATCGGCGGACTTATTGAAGCGCCCGGTTGGGACACAGTGGACGAGTATAAAGCGAATATGCTTGGGTGGACGACCTACACATTTCCTGAGTTGAAGCTTTGTCATCATCGCATCGCCGGTGGTGCTGCCGGAACCTGGAAGAATTGGGTTAAGAACGGACTTGCCAATTATGTGGCGGGTTATCACCCACTATTTATGATTTGCAAATGCGGCAAGCGCCTCTCCTCCAAGCCATACGGCATTGCTGCGTTGGGCCTGCTTGCCGGATTTATTGACGGCTACTTGCACCATGTGCCGCAGGTGGACGACAGAGAGCTCATTCGTTACGTCAGGAGCCAGCAGCTGAAAAGACTTTTGTTCAGGGATAGTCTGTGGGATCGAAAGCCGCTCTGATCACTTTGCCCATGATTGATTCTGACCAAGCAATAAAAGCGGCTTTCGAGCAGCCTCGATGGTATCTTAACAAGACCGCTTATAACATTAAGATTCGTGCGGAAACGCTCGCCGAATTTACGAGAGCGGCTAACCCTAAAGTCATACTTGATATTGGATGTGGCGATGGCTCTCTTTCCTTGCCGTTGCTTTCGGAAGATAATTCTTTGACTCTTTTGGATCGATCGAAAGAAATGTTATCAATTGCGTCCGCTCGTATCCCACAAAAACTAGTGGACCATGTCCGTTTAGAAAATAAAGACTTCATCGACGCGGATATAACTGGCGAGAACTACGACTTAATTATCTGCGTCGGAGTAATGGCCTACGTTAAGCATCGTAGTGCGTTTGTTCAAAAGTTAGCTTCTGCTCTAACGCCCGGTGGGATGTTGATTATCGAATGTACCGATTCCGACCATTTCCTTTCGTTTCTCAATCGATCATTTGAATTAGTTAGAACCAATTTAGGGGGAAAACGATTTCCTACTGTTGTCGGTTCCTCGTCTGAATTGCTGGCGATTTTGCAGAGATCCGGATTCGCGCTTACCGGTGCTTTTCGCTACAGCCTGCCTTTGCCTGGAACGCGCCGGCTCGTTTCGCAAGGTCTTTGTTACAAGGCGATCCGGGCGATTTATGGAACGTTTGCGAACAACCGCGCCGACTGGTTGGGAAACGAATGTCTCTTCCGCTTAGAGCGCAGATAGAGCAAAGACGACTTCAAGATTACTCTTAAGAGGATGTAGTAGCGCAGTGCGAAAGTGCGGACCTTCATTACGAGCCTTTACGATGAACAACTCGAATTGCATCATCCGCTACGCACTGCGCTGATGATCGCGGCCGATTTTTAAAATGGCGAACGTTCTCGGTTGGTTTTGTTCACGAGATAGTGAACCACGACGTCTTGTGTGGCGGTGAATTTGAAATCAGCGTAAAACAGTTGTCGAGGTCCTGGACGCACTAAACGGGCAGTTTAGACTATGGACAGCAGCAGTACCATAACATTCATCGGATTCGTTTTCCTAGCGATCATGGCCATTATGACGTGGTCGCTGCCTCGGGCGCAGGCTTTGATTCCAGCGCTTATCACGACATGTTATATGCCCCTCGGTCAGGTATTCATGATCGGCGGGCTGCACTTTCCGATATTTCGCTTGCTGTTGCTCGTCGGATTCTGCCGGGTCGTGGCGCGAGGGGAAATTCAGTGCTTGAAGATGACGTTGCCAGACAAACTTTTCCTCTGGTGGTGTCTGGCGACGTTGATTTTGGGAACACTCGCAGCTCCGTCTTTCGATCGGCTCGTTAATCGAGGGGGGGCGGTCTATGACGCACTTGGTGCGTATTTCTTGTTTCGTTGCTGGATACGTAACCTTGATGATGTGATAAACGCGGTCCGCTTTCTCGCTTGGATGATCGTTCCCTTGGCGGCGTCGATGGTAATCGAGAAGTTTACGGCTCGAAATGTTTTCTCCATGTTCGGTGGCGTTCCTGCTATCACGGTTGAGCGAGAGGGGACGCTGCGGTGTCAAGGAGCGTTTATGCATCCAATCTTGGCCGGTACTTACGGGGCAACGATGTTCCCGCTTTTCTTTGGGCTCTGGTTTCAGCGCGGCAAAAGCAAACGGGCCGCACTGGTGGGTGCCGCGAGCTCAGCAGTGATCACGTTGGCGGCGGGTTCAAGCGGCGCCATGCTCACGATGGTTGCCTCTTTTATTGGATTTGCATTATGGCGCTACCGATATCACATGCGACGGTTGCGCTGGGGAGTTGTCTGTGTGGTAATAGCCCTCTCTTTCGTGATGAAGGCGCCGGTCTGGTACCTCATTGCGCGGATGAGCGATATAGTTGGGGGGACAGGCTGGTATCGATCTTACATAATTGACCAGGCAATTGCACACTTCAACGAATGGTGGCTAGTCGGGTCGACGTACACGGCACATTGGGCTCCTGCTGGGCAAGTGCTGGCGGTGGACCCCAACAACATGGATATTATCAATAATTACGTGTCTGAGGGGCTGGCCGGCGGCGTTGTCAAACTAGGACTTTTTCTGGCGATAATTGTGCAGGGATTCAAGTCGATTGGCCGTTGGATGCGGGCGCGAAGCGTGAGCAATTCGGACAGACTCTTCGTCTGGTCAATTGGTGTGGTATTGATGGCGCACTGTGTGTCATTCCTGTCGGTGAGTTATTACGACCAGATCGTAGTGATGTGGTATTGGCTCCTCGCGACGCTTTCCATGCTGGCGGCAAATAAGGTTTGGCTGCGAAACAAGTTGCGCTTGGTGGGCGACGTTCGTCCAATCTCAGGCGAAGTATCAGGCTCCGGGCGAGAACCCGCATCGACAATGGTAAATTGAGTAATCCTGCGCCGCTCTGGCATTATTGCTGCTAATTTCCCGTTCATCAGTATGAAACATGCTGATAAATATATACCCCCCCATGATTTCAACGCATCCCGATCAGGTTTTCCCGAATTGGCGTCGTCCCTCTGTAGCTTTTCTTGCTCGCTTGCGAGTAGCATGCTTATTACCAGTGATTGCCGCGTCCTTCCTGGTGGCCCAAGGACTGGCCGCTGGCACATATTATATTGATTTTGTCGGAGGATCCGACGCCAGTGCCGGCACAAACAAATCTACGCCTTGGAAACGCTGTCCTGGCATGAGTGGGTTTAGCGGCACCTACATCCATCAAGCCGGCGATCATTTCATCTTTAAGGGCGGCGTGACGTGGCTGGGCCTGGGCATCGCAATCGCTAACAATGGAGCCGTTGGTAATCCGGATTATTACGGTGTGGACCAGACTTGGTTTACGGGCGGATCGTGGGCACGCCCAAAATTCGATTACGCTTACAACACCGGGACTGGAATCAATCTCGGTTCACAAGGCTATGTCACATTCGATAACATTGAAATGTGCCATGTCTCATCGAATCAGAGTCAAGGAACAGGGTTAATTGTTGGCTACGCTCCAGTCCATCTAACAGTTAAAAACTGTTATTTGCATGGCTGGCGCACAACTGCTGCAAAAGATGACGCGCACGGCGGAATAATTTTTACCCAACAGATATTCGCCGGAAACGAAACCAACATTATCGACAACTGCGAGATCGAAAATTTGGAGAATCTAACCAACGGCCTGTGCGTTCGTGCGATGGGGACGATCCGAAACTCGCACATACATCACAATAGTAGCGCGATCTTGTTCTGCGTGGATTTCGATCATAACGAGATAGACCACATAGGAAATCCAACAAGTTTCGATCCGACAGCTCACGAGAATGGCGTTTACCTAGACCCGCAAGCGATGAATCAAACAGTGGGTTACATCCGTAACTCCAAGTTTCACGACATGGACATTGGGGCGAACATGGCCTACCCAAATCCCCGGTTCGCCACGATCCACATTTACAACAATCTTTTTTATGGGACCCAGTCGGGACAGCTCGCGATTAACATCGACCCTTATGATTACGGGGCTAATGCTACTAGCGGAGCCGTTTACTGTTATAACAATACTTTCGTAAACTATTTCAACAATGAGCCGGCGATTCACTCGGCGAGTCGAGGGTGGCCAAGCGGCCCTCGTTTGGCAAAATTGGTTTGTCAGAACAATCACGTTATCGGCACGGGCGCGTTTGTTACCGACGCCAGTTCAAACTCGGCTACAGCCGGAAGTCTCACTGGCGATCACAACCTTATACAAACTCCGGCTGTAGCTTCCGGCCAAGGTTACAATTCCGGCAATCTCTGGCGACCGACCAGCCAGGGCGACGCCACGGTTGGGACCGGTGTTATCGTGCCGAATAACCTTTTCACGACTGACATGCTTGGAGTTTTAAGGATCGGAACTTGGGACATCGGCGCCTACCAGTATAACGGCGTCACTCCAACACCGACTCCCGCGCCTACATCAACTCCTGCGACAACGCCCACTCCTACGGTTGCTCCTAGCCCAACGGCAAGCCCGAGTCCCGTCCCCAGTCCAACCCCGAGTCCTTCCCCGTTAGGGCTTTCTTTCGGTTCGACGGCAGGAATGATTACGGCCCCTTTCATTGTCAATAGTGACAACACAATTTCCCAGTCTCTCCAAACAGTCGATCCGACGCAGGGAGGAAGAGCTGTATATAATTTCAATGTTCCCAGCGCGGGTGATTACGCGGTCAGCGCAAACGTCGATGCCCCAACCGAAGGAAACAATTCCGTTTTTTTCAATATCGATGCCGAACCGGTTAGTCCCACCATGATTTGGGACATTTCGATGACTACAGGTCTCGAGCAGCGCATCGCAAGTTGGCGTGGTGACGGAACTGACGTGGCTAGTCAGTTTGATCCCAAAATATTCTCGCTCAGCCAAGGAGTGCATCAGTTGATAATCGTTGGGCGAGAGGCAGGAACGCGGATACAGCAAATTGTGATACAAAAAGTGCCAGCGCCTCCGTTGAATCTGCGTCCGTCAGGGTAGCTCTTCTGAAAAATCTGTAGCGCAAGGCTAGCCCGTTGATTTTCGAAGCTATCACGCCAGCGAAATCACTGGAGCTGAATGCGATCTGACTCAAGTCCAGTTCAGCGCCTGTGCATTCTGAATTTCCATGGCCTTGGAGAGCCGGTTACGGAAATATCCCAGGGCGAAAAGAAATACTGGCTCGACGCCAAATGTTTTGGCGACATTCTCGACTCAGTGGGAAGTCGCAGTGACGTGCGGATCACTTTCGACGACGGGAATGCATCGGACTTTACCATTGCGCTTCCGTTGTTGCTCGCCAGAAACCTAAAGGCGCATTTTTTTGTAGTTGCTGAGCGAATTGCGCAAAAGGGATACTTATCTTGCCAGCAATTGCGCGAACTTTCCAAGGAAGGGATGGCGATTGAGAGCCATGGCATGGCGCATCGGGATTGGCTGGGTTTGAACAAAAAAGAACTTCACAGAGAGTTGGTCGAAGCAAGAGATATCCTTCAACAAATAACCGGTATCCCGATAACCGAAGCGGCATGTCCGTTCGGGGGCTACAATCGCCGCATTCTTCACGAGCTTCGTAAAAATGGTTACCATAAGGTGTATACAAGTGATGGAGGATCTTCATCGCCCGATTGCTGGATTCAGCCCAGAAACACCATTCTGCGTAGTTACGACTTACCGCGGATATTCGGAATATGTGCCTCCGCTGCTTCGACCAGAGCTAATTATTGGCGGAGGTTCAAACTAGCCATCAAGCGCTGGCGATAAAACGGTTTGGCGACGAACGGCATTATTAGAGCAACGATAATCGTAGGGTTCGCGGAGGCGTTGTCTGCGCCAGAGGTTGCCTGGAGCCTGGCAGATAGTGGATTCGAAGTGGTTGCCTTTACCCGAAGAGGCTACCGCCCTTCGCTAAGAAAAAGTCGCTTTGTCCGGCTCTTCGAAATAATCGCTCCTGAAGCAGACTTACTCGGAGCGACGACGGAACTAGAATCGGCTGTTGCTCAGATAAGGGAAAGTTCGAAGACACCAATCGGGCTAATGCCGTTGGATGATACTGCGGTTTTGCTTTGTGCAGAGGTGAAGTTACCGGACGACGTGATTCTAATCGGACCTCGAGGGGATTCTTCGCAAATAGCGCTCGATAAACGGCGACAGATCGATCTCGCGGGAAAAGTGGGCTTTGCGGTCCCTCCCAGTCAGTCCTTTGAGAACGAACGGGAAATCCTCGAGCATGAAGTTGACTTCCCAGTCGTTGTTAAGCCCGCTCTGGCCATGCGCAAGAATGGCGCGAGTCTCTCCAAAGAGCGCACCTGGATTTGCTCCGATCGAAATGAACTGAGGCTTGCGCTCGCCGATTCAACGAATGGCGCACCAATGCTTCTGCAAAAATATATTGTCGGCGAGGGACAAGGTTTGTTTGGTTTGGCGACATCTCGAGGCGTTATTGCCTGGAGCGGTCACCGAAGGCTACGCATGATGAATCCCCACGGTTCCGGTGCGAGTGCCTGCACGGTTGTTGAAAAGATAGACGCAGATTGCAAAGCTGCTGCGGAACGATTTGTGGCTGCCTGTGAATGGCGCGGGTTGTTTATGATCGAAATGCTGCGCGAAGAATCTGGAAGATTATGGTTCATGGAATTCAACGGGAGGCCGTGGGGAAGCATGGCTTTGGCTCGGCGAATCGGTCTTGAATATCCGGCTTGGGCCGCGCAGTTGGCGTTAGAGCCTGAAAAAAATATCGATGTCCGTGCGACAGAGGGTTACGTGCCAGTTTGTCGACATCTTGGACGTGAAATCTTATACCTGTTGTTTGTTCTACGCGGCCCTCGATCGAAAGCCGTCGCAGCGTGGCCTTCGATATGGAGAGGCATTGCCGACGTAATTCGAGTCGGTAGAAACGATCGTTGGTACAATTGGCGGAGAGACGATTCGGCGGTCTTTCTCAGCGACTGCTATGCCACACTCCGGGACCAATTGCTTAAACCGAAATACAAGCGGTGAAGCGTATTCGCATAGCTTGCCACGTCCACTCAAACTGGTCGTACGATGGAAAATGGTCTTTGGAGATGATTGTTCGATCCTTCGCCGACCGGGGTTACGATGCCGTGTTGATCACGGAACACGATCAGGGCTTCGACGAGCGCCGGCGGATGGAACATCGCGATGCATGCCGAAGGGCGAGCACAGAGCGAATGCTCTTAGTGCCCGGTTTAGAATATAGCGATCATTCAAATACGATTCATCTTCTGGTATTCGGTGACGTGCCGTTCATCGGTTGCGGCGTTCAGTCGGAAGAAGTCCTGAACGCGGCCCAACAACAAGGGGGAGTAGCGATTTTTGCTCATCCTAGTCGTAAGAACGCCTGGCAATTATTTAATCCAGCATGGAACGACAAGGTCGTTGGCATAGAAGCCTGGAATCGGAAGACAGACGGATGGGCGCCGAGCAAAGATGCTTGGTCGCTTCTTCGAATGACAGGAGCGTTGCCTTTTGTCGGCATGGATTTCCACGATTCTCGACAATTCTTTCCGTTGACGATGCTTCTCGATGTTGAATCGTTGATCGACGAAACGAACATTATAGACGCGCTCAAATCCAAGCGCTGCTTTTCCGAAGCTTTTGGCTCGTCGATTATGTCGTTTTGCGATGGGCCAGGCATTAAGACTTTGCACAGGATCGAGCGTCTCCGGCGGACAGCCGCTTCTATGTATCGAAAGGTTCGGGGCTAGGATTCAGGTTAGTTTTTAGGTTCGAAACAAAGGGCCGATTCAAGACTCGCTCAAAAAGAACAAATGAAGCTGTCCGTGGTAATTATTTGTTGGAACGACCTAAACTATGTCTTGGATTGTCTCCGGTCGATCTATGCCGAGACGAATTCAATATCACTGGAAGTCATAGTTGCTGACAACGGATCGGTGGATGGATCGGTTGCGAATATTCGTGTCCAGTTCCCGCAGGTCCGGATCATCGAAAATCGAGTCAACCTCGGATTCGGGAAAGGCAACAACGCCGGAATTCGAAGCGCGCAAGGTGAATACGTTCTGATTTTAAATCCGGATACGATTATTCGCGACCGGGCCCTGGAGAAGCTGGTCAGTTATGCGGATCGGCATCCTGAGGCAGGCGCGTTCGGATGCCGGGTGTTGAACTCGGATGGTTCGCTCCAACTAACGGCCCATCCAATGCCGACCGTTTGGCGGCTCTTAATGGGCGCCCTCTTCCTCAGGGGAGTTGGCCGCATTTCAAGTGTGTTTATATCCGATGCGTATATTGGCTGGGATGGGCGAACGGAGCGCGCGGTTGGATTTAATGCGGCGTGCTGCTTGCTGGTGCGCGGAGAATTAATAAAACAACTTGGAGGATTTGATCCGAGGTTCTTTCATCAATTTGAGGATGCGGATCTATGTCGACGGATCTGGGACTCCGGTAAACCGGTTTTGTTTTGTCCCGAAGCGGAAATAACTCATATTGGCGGTCAGAATCGTGGGGGCTATCCGATCGAAGTGGTGCTTGAGACAGAGCGCAGCAAATATAGATACTTCCATAAGCATCATGGCATCAAGGGGCTCATCCGGCTCCGTCAAATCTCCCTGATCGCAGTTGGCTTACGCTACGCCGGCTACCGAGTATTGCGACTTATTACTCGCGATCCGGGATTGGACAATAAAATTTGCAACTTTCGAGTCGTTTTAAAATGGCAATGGCAATTGGATCCGGTCCGGTTTATCCAAGCAGGCGAGGAACCGAACGTTGGCTATCAGCCCCTTTCTTCGGCGTCGTCGTTCCTGGAACAACCCGTCAACCGCCGAGGTAAGAACGCCAGAATGGGAGAGCCCCTGAAGCCGCTCGACGCGGCAGACAATTTTGGAAAAGTCTGGAAACGATGACCGATCATTCACGAAACGGACTTGAGCTGCGCCTCCTCGTCGCAATTGTCAGTTATGGCGAGAAGAATCTCTCTTTTCTTCGACGGATCATTGATAACTATCGGAGAGTGCCGATGAAAGTGGACATTGTCGTCCTTTCTGAGGCACCAAAGGATTTAGGGCCGGAGATCAGAGTGGAAGTGGGATTGCCGACGAGGAATCCATGGTCGCTGGCTTTCGCTCACAAACGGCTTTTTGCTGAAAACGTGGATCGATATGACTTGTTCGCCTACTCCGAAGACGACATGGAGGTTACTGCTGCGCATATCGAAGCGTTTTTGCGAATTACGGCTTACCTGCAAAAGGATGAAATTGCGGGATATCTTCGATATGAAGTGGCAGAAGGAAAACGCTTTTTCCCGGATGCCCATGGACCGTTCCGCTGGAAGCCGGATTCAGTGCGACGGCGAGGGGAGTTCACAATCGCGGAACACACGAACGAACATGCTGCCTTCTATCTGCTCGATCGGGCGCAGTTGCAAAGGGCCATCGACTCGGGTGGATTTTTGCGCGAGCCCTATGAAGAGCGTTACGACATGCTCTGCTCTGCTGCGACGGATCCCTACACGCACTGTGGTTTTCGAAAGGTAATTTGCGTTTCCGCGCTCACGGAATTCATGATTCATCACATGTCCAATCGATATGCGGGTAAGGTAGGTTTGGCAGAGAACCGATTGATGGAACAGGTGCAAGCCCTAATCGATATCGAGAACGGCACGCGACCGGTCAGTACTCTGTGCAACGTTGAATCTAAACTGCGTCGCTCAGTTTGGTCCAAGAATTGTTATGAGGAATCGAGAAAAGAGATTCTCGAACTGGTCCCGCATAAGGACAAACGGGTTCTTTCCATCGGCTGTGGCTGGGGGGACACCGAAATGGCCCTGGTTAAGACTGGTTATTCGGTCACGGCCGTACCACTCGATTCGGTAATCGGCACGACTCTTTCTCGTCTTGGCGTCGAGGTGATTTTAGGAACGCTGTCGGA
Organism: Verrucomicrobiota bacterium; assembly: GCA_041167085.1. Classification (GTDB taxonomy): domain Bacteria; phylum Verrucomicrobiota; class Verrucomicrobiia; order Chthoniobacterales; family UBA10450; genus DATFCK01. The sequence continues at coordinate 105,550 of JBEEGV010000041.1, read as the reverse complement.
ATGTCTGGCCGAACTCCACGGCAGGAAATTCGACTGTGTCATAATTACTCATTTGCTACACTTGTTTTCGGCGCCGGAACAAACGGTCACGTCATTGACCGAACTAGTGAGCAAAAATGGAAGCATCCTCGTGGCGAGTCCCAATTTTCATTCGCTGCCAGTGATCATAAGACGATTTTTGAGAATGGGAGACATTCGGAAGCTCCGATGCTTTAAGGAAAGCGGGATAACGACGTGCAGACCAGGGTCACTAAGAAAACATCTCGCGCGTCTTGGCTTCCATACGATGAGAGTCAACTGGTACGACCGAACTCCAGAAAAACTCAAATGGTTGAAGCCTCCGCGACGTCTAGAGAGGTTTTTTACCAGAAACTGGGCCCTGCTGGCACAGATGTGACGGCGGACTTTAGTCCAAAGCTTGAACCGATCAATCGCAGAAAAGCTATTGATAAAGCGAAATTGCGGAGACGCGGCGCCCCAACCGGTCTGAGCGTAAATTCGAGGCGAGCTGTTCTTCCCATTTAATCAACCACAATGAATAGATCCAAATTAGTAAGTCTCTGGAAAATCCCTCTCCGTTTGGCCAGGAACCCCAGAGGAGTTATCAGCAGACTCGCTGATGAGCAAGAAGATTGGAGGCATCATTTGCTTAGGCGGCACGGTCGAACCGCTTTACCCACCGCCAAAATCCTCGATCTCGTTCCGCAGCTCCATGAAAAACTGACTCACTATACATATTTGGTAGGAGGTGCTCCCGTTATCGACATTGCCCTGCTCAAGGCTCTCGCCCGAGGATGCAAGCGGTGCGATTATTTGGAGATTGGGACTTGGCGAGGCGAGAGTGCGGTGAATGTCGCTGATGTGGCACGACAATGTGTCTGCCTAACGTTGTCGAAAGAGGAATTGAGACACCGCGGATTGCCCGAAAACATGATTGCAGAGACCGGGAAATTTCTTCCACTCCGGGACAATATTTCTGTCATCTGGCATAATTCGTTGACTTTTGACTTTCGAAGTCTCGAGAAAAAGTTCGACCTAATTTTCATCGATGGCGATCATTCCTATGAGGCTGTCAAATCGGACACTCTCAATGCTCTTCGATGTCTTCGCGACGAAGAGTCGATCCTAGTGTGGCATGACTATGGAACTAGTCCTGAACATGTCGATCATGTTGTCCTTGCAGCAATTCTGGATGCAGTTCCCGCGGCGAAACACAGTAATTTGGTTCATGTCTCTAACACTCAGTGTGCGTTAATGGCGAATCGTCGGTTTCCAGGCACCCTTTCCACGTTTCCCAGTATCGCAAAAAACACATTCACGGTGGAGATTGTCGCGGAAAGGCTTCCTGAAGCAGAACCGGCAATAATTGAGAACGACGGAAGGGCGGACTCGCCCAGGCTCTGAAACGGTGGCGCAGGTGCGTGGCTCAGTCTCTGCTGGCACCCTTGATCATAAGCAGCGGTCGGCCGTGAACCTCCAATTGGTTGAAATATTTTTTGTAACACGGTCAGGCGCTGACAACTGTGACTCGCATAATCTCTAACTATTAAAATCGTTTGAAGCTTAGCGTCATTTTCGGAACTCGGCCAGAAGCGATCAAGTTAGCTCCCATCATCGTGAAGCTACGGGAGGAATCGTCGCTGGAATGCCGTCTCTGCGTCACAGCGCAGCATCGCGAGATGCTGGATCAGGTCCTGGAATTGTTTGGCATCAAGCCGGATCTCGATCTCGATCTAATGCGCCCGAATCAATCACTCAGCCAATTGACTTCTCATGCCATCGCGATGCTGGGCGAGCATTTGCAATCCGAACAGCCGGACCTTGTTCTCGCCCAGGGAGACACAACGACCACATTTTGCGCGGCCCTGGCAGCGTTCTATCAGCGAATTCCTTTCGGCCACGTCGAGGCGGGATTGAGAACGGGAAATCTGCAAGCCCCCTGGCCGGAGGAAGCAAACCGTGTATTGACTTCGCGCCTAACCAGACTGCACTTCGCGCCAACTGAATCCGCTCGCGAAAACCTGCTTCGGGAAGGTGTTGCCGATCAAGCTATCACGGTAACGGGGAATACGGTGATCGACGCGCTGCTCATCATTCTGAAACAAGTGCGGGCGCAACGTCCGGTAATTGACGGGTTACCGGATTTTCTTCAACCAGCAACGAGCAGAAATGATAAGGCAGCGCGGCTCGTTCTCATTACAGGCCATCGCCGCGAGAATTTTGCCCGACCCTTTGAGAATATTTGCAGCGCGATTGCAGATCTGGCAGCGCGATTTCCCGATGTCCATTTTGTGTATCCGGTTCATCTAAACCCGAATGTGCGGGAGCCGGTAATGCGAATCCTTGGCGACGGCCGGGGCACGAATCTTAACGGCTCGACGGCAGGAGCGACCTTCGCGCCGACTCGCCGAAACATCCATCTTATGGAGCCGCTTTCTTATCGATCTTTTGTCGCGCTGATGGATCGCGCGTCACTCATTTTAACGGATTCTGGCGGGATTCAAGAAGAAGCGCCCAGTGTCGGCAAGCCGGTCCTGGTGATGCGTGAAATCACCGAACGACCGGAGGCAGTCGCCGCCGGCACTGCTCGATTGGTTGGTACGGATCAGAGCAAAATTGTCGACGAAGTGTCGCGACTCCTAACCGATCAATCTGCCTACGAAGTAATGGCGAAAGCGCACAATCCTTACGGAGACGGGAATGCCGCGGGCCGAGTTGTCGAAGCCTGCCGAAGATTTTTGCTCAAGTCGTAGTAACGCTTTACGAAGGCCGCCCAAACTATGCGCATCTTGTGTGTGAGTCCTTGCTATCCTCCTCAGGCGAACTCTGAATCATTCTGCACGGGCAAGATGATTTCGGCGCTACGGGACTGCGGCGCGGAAGTATTGGTTCTTTACATGGATAGCCCTGATTTATGCGATCATCGCGACCACTCTCCTTTGTGGAGCAAGGCCAGCGAAAACTCGTTTGCTGTCGGCCATGTCGCGAAGTCTCGCCGAGTGACCGCGGCGTTTCTGGGCCTCCAATATCAAACGGCAGCCTGGGCACGTTGGATCAGCGACGTAGTGAGCTCTTGTCTTGAACTGAACCGCCGCCTGCCGTTCGATTTGATCTATTCCCGCTCGCCCGCCCTGTGCGGTCATCTCGCCGGATACTGGCTTGCCCGCAGGCTCAAATTGCCGTGGATCGCTAACTTAAATGATCCGTGGGACTGGCATCTTTTCCCTGGTCGCGCTCCACAACATGTTTCCGCCGGTTATGCGATCATCTCGAACTTTTGGCTGCGGCGAACCTTGAGAACCACGAATATTGTCACTTATCCCTGCAACCGATTAGCGGCTTATATGGGTCGACTATCCGGCGTCGACCGGAAGAACGTGATCATTCCTCATGTTGGCGCGGTGTCTTCCAATAATTTGATCCAGGATGAATTTCGCCTGGTGCACGCGGGCAAGTTAGGCAGCAATGAGATTACTGGCCGCTCCACCATTGCGTTGCTTAAGGCATTAAGAAGCTTTTTGGACAAAACACCAGCGGCGGTGCCGATCACAAGGTTCGTTCTGGTGGGAAAAGAAGATCCTCGAACAAACGCCATCGTCGCGGAGTTGGGTCTAAAGGCGATCGTGGTGAATGCCGGCGAGGTGAGCTACGAGGAAAGCCTGAAACATATGGCTCTGGCCTCCGTCTGCATTTTGATCGAGGGTAAAATGGAAGAAGGAGTGTATTTACCGTCCAAATTGGCGGATTACTTAATGGCGCGAAAGCCTGTTCTGGCATTGAGCCCGGCGGTTGGGACGATTGCGGACATGAGTTCAGATCCGGCGATCAGCCGGGTCGACCAGGATGACGAGAAAGCGATAGAGATCGCGATTAGCAAACTATACCGAGCATATGTGGATGGCACGCTGCCTGATTTCACGCCTTCTGATCGGTTGGTCGAGCAATTCAAGCCTGGTGTGGTTGCTGGTCAGTTCCTCGAAATCGCATTCCAGTTGACTAACGGGACAAGAGATCGCGGTGACAATGCGAAAGCCAAGCATTCTTTACGTCATACCGTGTTGGCCGCACGGTAAGTCATTCGGATCTCAACTGCGCGCTCTGCATATCGGACGCGCCCTAAAGGAGATCGGAAATGTTAAACTCGTCGTTGCCGACTCGGTCGATTGTGGAATGGACGGCATGAAAGCGACGAGCCTCGAGTTCGACATCGAATGTTATGGGAAAGTTAGGCACGCCGAGCGGACGCCTTGGATTCGACGCATGACACGCGCCTTTCAGCGGCGTATTTCCTACCCTGACGGCATGATCGTAGACGAGGCACTGGAGAGCCGCGTTTCCCAGATTTCAAACAATTTCGACCTGATTTGGCTGAGCAATTTGCGGATGGCGAATTCGTTTTCTCGTTGGCGCTGGCCACACTCTCTGATCGACGTTGATGACTTACCGAGCATGTACGAGAAGACCCTCCTCAAGAATGGCGAAAACTTTTTGGAACGGGCTAGTGCAGGCTTTCGAATAATGAAGTACAAGCGACGCGAGAAACTGCTTGGGGAAAGGTTCACTGTGACCGCCGTATGCAGTGAAGCCGACCGTAAATACCTTGGGCTAAATGGCTCGATCCACGTCATCCCCAATGGATTCGCGCGGCCAACCACGGAGCCTCTTCGAAAACCCGCCACTTCGCCGAGGCTTGGTTTCATCGGGCAGTTCAACTACCCGCCCAACCACCAGGGGATTCATTGGTTTACCAAACATTGCTGGCCTCGAATCAAACAAGAAGTCCCGAATGCCCGCCTGCGGCTGATCGGCCGGGACACTGATGGTCCTCGTAGACCGACGGCTCCGGACGTTGATGCGCTCGCTTGGTTGGAAGATCCGGCAGCCGAAATCGCAAGCTGGTCGGCGATGATCGTTCCAGTGCGAACAGGCGCGGGAACCAGGGTGAAAATCGCGGACGCTTTTAGCCGAAAATGCCCAGTTATTTCGACAACGCTCGGAGCCTTTGGTTATAACGTGGCAAATGGCAGAGAGCTATGCCTGGCTGATAGCCCGGCAGAGTTTGCTGAAGCGTGTGTCAGATTGATGCGCCATCCGGAAGAGGGGGCGGCAATGGCGAATCGGGCCTGGCAACGTTTTCTCGACGAATGGACCTGGGAAGCAATCACGCCGCGAATTTGGGCGGCAGCGGAGGATTGTCTGCGTCAATCGCGAAACTAACTTCCAATGAAAAGTCAGATCACCATCAAGGAGATTGAACGGCGGCCGTGAGCAATTCAGCCATTAAAGTCGAAGAGCTCTCGAAAAGATACCTGATTGGACATCAGGCGCGAGAGCAAGACGGCCTGCGCCACGTGGTGGAAAGTGCACTTCGTTCTCCGGTGCGCTGGCTGCGCGGCGCACGGGCCAAACGCATTACACAGGAGGAATTCTGGGCGCTTCGAAATATTAATCTTGAGGTGGAGCAAGGTGAAGTCATTGGAATCATCGGGCGAAACGGTGCTGGCAAATCGACCCTTCTCAAAATCCTGAGCCGGATCACAGACCCGACGCACGGCCGGCTCCGAGTTCGCGGACGTGTGGCCAGTTTGCTGGAGGTGGGCACCGGGTTTCACCCGGAACTTACCGGGCGTGAAAACATTTTTCTTAATGGAGCAATCCTGGGGATGGCGCGAACTGAAATCAGACGAAACTTCGATGCGATTGTCGCCTTTGCCGGAATCGACAAATTTATTGATACTCCGGTTAAACGTTACAGCAGCGGCATGTATGTCCGCCTGGCCTTTGCCGTTGCCGCGCATCTTGAGCCCGAGATTATGGTGGTGGACGAGGTTCTGGCCGTCGGGGACGCCGAGTTTCAAAAGAAGTGCCTGTCGAGAATGAGCGAGATTGCCCACAGCGAAGGCAGGACCATCCTTTTTGTCAGCCATAACATGGCTGCGATTCAAAATCTCTGTTCGCGGTGCATCCTTCTTCACAAAGGAGAAGTTCAACTGAGCGACACGCCCGCCCGCGCCATACGTCATTATATCGATAATGTCCTCCCTTCGGAGGTGACCGAAAAGAATTTGGCTAAACAGCTCAACAGGTCGGGTAGCGGATCGATCAGGCTAACGGGCTTTCACGTGGAAGACACCGCCGGACAACCCGTGCAATGTGCCATAAGTGGGATGGACGTTGTCTTTGTCTTTTCCTACGAGGTCATGGCCGATATTCCGCCGAAAAAGGTCGATGTCGGATTCTCAATTTCATCTGGTGCCGACCAACTGCTTTTCGTGCTCTACAGCTCCTATTCCGGACGTTATCTGGATCCCAGCGAGCGAACGGGGTCTTTTCGCTGCCGGGTGAGCAAGCTTCCTTTGGCGGCCGGGCGATACATTGTCGGAGCTCGCGTTGTCGTGGATCACGACGAGGCCGATTGGCCGCGGGATGGCGTAGGCTATCTCGAGGTTGAATTTGGCGACTTCTTTGGGACAGGTTCGACAGGCTTTTCCGGAACTGCGCCATTCCTGGTGGAAGGAAAATGGACGCTCGCGGAGCGACCACAAGAGAGTCTCTGCCCGACTTACTAAAATGATTGGACTGCTAAAGCGCTTGCTGGCAAAAGCCTTTTGGAAGCTCGCCCCGCGGAAGGTTCGGGATCGCCTGAATCCTCCTTATGCGACTCATTCCTATTCGCAAGAGGGAGAGGATCGAATTTTAGCCCGGTTATTTGAAGGGCAGGGGCCGGGATTTTATGTGGACGTGGGAGCGCATCATCCTTTGCGCTATTCGAACACTTATATTTTCTATCTGCAAGGTTGGCGCGGGATCAACGTCGAAGCTCGGGCGGGTTCAATGCAATTGTTTCAGCGAGTCCGGCCCCACGACATTAATTTGGAACTTGCGGTCTCGGATAAGAGAGGATCTTTAACCTATTACGAGTTTAACGACCCTGCTCTGAATGGCTTTCACAAGGAAATCGCCGCCAAGGCGGATGGATGGGCTCACTTCCGAATAATCGGTACACGAGAAATTGAAGCTGTTACTTTGGCCGATATCTTGGACAAATATCTTCCTCCCGCGCAATCGATTGATTTTTTAAATGTTGATGTGGAAGGATTAGACGAACAGGTGTTACGCTCGAACAACTGGGATAAGTATCGGCCCCGTGTCATTCTGGCGGAAGACATCGGGTATCCTTCACTGCTGGAAACGGCTCAGTCGCCTATGAGCGCGATGCTGAATCGTTATGGATACGATCTCTATTGCAAAACGATGAACACTCTGATCTTCCGTCTTAGATCACAATCTGCTGGAGCAGTCCCTTAGATTTTTCGGAAGCAATAACCTCGCCTACGATGATCTGCGAGAGGTCAACTTGCGTTATAGATTATTGAGGTATGGGACCAGCGCCCGCCGAGCCACGGCAGGTCATTAGTTTTAAAGAAACATATTTCGATCATGAGTAGTTCGCGCACTTTTAAATCCAAGTCCGGAGTTGATCGGACTTCCGACAAGAAGTCTGTCGGCGGACGGCCGAGAAAATTTGGCGAACCAAGTCGACCGATCACGGTCACGCTGCCGGAGAGCACACTTCACCAACTGGAGCGAATCCACGCGGATAGGAGTCGAGCAATCGTCACTCTTGCCAATCAAGCCTTGGGTGCGCAGGATCGGGAGGCCTGGCCGCTTGTCGAAATCGTTGAGGTTGCGGCAAGAGTGGGGCTGGTCATCGTTGGGCAAACAAACGCACTTACGCGCATCCCATTCGTGCACCCGGTCCAGGTCGCGCCGGGGCGATTTGTGCTCGCCTTCGATTCCGGAAGTGATCTCCGAGCGTTCGAGATCGCCGTGAACGATCTTTTGGAGGATCGGCCCCGCCCGATCAGCCAAGACCGTGAGCTCCTCAAGGAACTGCTGAAACACTTAAAGACACTGCGAAAATCGGAACGTGGTACGATGGCACAAATCCTACTGGTTCAACTAGATGGGTGTTAACGCGCCCGTCAGCCGAGGTCTGACGTAAAAACCGGATAAAAAGGATTGCGATTTATCCTTTTTCATTAGTAATATAGACAGTTCGTCAGTTTCTATGCGAAAACCCTTAAGGCTAACTCTGTTTATGCGTCGCTCTGAAGGCGCTGAGATCGCTTCCTCGCGTTGCAATGGCATTGCGATATGGCCGCTGGGGAGGTTGCATCGGTCAATTCATTGCGCCACGCGATGATCTTCGTGCGTCGCCTGTTTTTGCCGCCCCCACAACCCAAAGAAATGAGACGAAAATATCCCTCCACACGTATCACAGCGTTCGCTGTGTTATCACTCACTGCCGGCCTTTTTTGCGAGGCTCACAGCGATGACATCACTGTTTCCATTCACCGGTCAAACGGACCGTCTCCGACGGTTACACTAACAATTGGCGGCACGACTAATTCTAGTGAGTATGAAGTTCATCGCTCGTTCGATTTGACTTCGGGAGATTGGGAAACGCTCGGCACTTTTTCAGGCAATGACGGCGCGACCATGTTCGACGACACAACGCTAACCCCTGCGGACCTCGCCGCATTTTACGAGGTTGTGACGTTGCCTACACCTACGCCTACACCTACGCCTACGCCTACGCCTACACCTACGCCGACACCAACCCCAACTCCAACTCCTCCCACGCCCAGTCCCACACCGACAGCTAATCCAACATCTACGCCAACGGCTACGCCGACACCGACCCCAAACCCAGACGCTACGGTGATACCTCGAGCCCGGTGGGTGTTGAAGTATGTGGATAGCGAAGAACTGAGCGACGTGAATGAAAATTCATGTTGTCCGCCGACTCCGGCGACGAATGCTTTTGATGGAGATCCAAATACATTCTGGAATACGGAGTGGTTCACTAACCACCCTGCGCACCCGCACGAGATTCAAATCGATCTTGGAGCTGATTACAGCATTAGCGGATTCCGGCATTTGCCGCGGCAAGACGTTGATGAGAACGGAGACGTCCGGCTCAATGGGCGAATCGGACAGTACGAATTCTATGTCAGCTCAACCGTAGATGAAACCGGAGCAATCGTATGGGGCGCTCCCGTTTCCAGCGATGCTCTCCCCGATACTGCCGCTGAAACCGAGGTGTCCTTTACGCCGAAGATTGGGCATTACGTACGACTGGTGGCGGTGAGCAATTACTCCGCGGATGGCTTTTCGACTTCGCTCGCAGAGCTGAACCTGCTCACGGACGGTACCCCTGATAGTGCAATCACCGACCCGGCAAACAATGTCACTGTCTCAGTAGGGGATTCGGTCAATTTCGCTGGCCGCGGCACTGATCCAAACAACGGCACGTCGCTTAGTTATCATTGGAGGTTTGGTGTCGGTTCCGGCGTCCCCGACTCGATTGCACAAAATCCAGGGATGATCCAATTTAATACATCCGGCGTGTTTACCGTGAGCTTGACCATCAGCGATTCGCTCGGATTTATTGATTCTTCTCCAGCGACGCGGACGGTAACAGTGCTGGCTTCCGCGCAACCAGCGATTTCTCAGGCCGGTTGGACTTTACATTCGCGCGATAGCGAAGAACTGATCGCAGGCGAGTGGGGTCCCGCTACGCCGGCGACAAACGCGTTTGACGGAGATCCGGCAACATTCTGGCACACCGAATGGGTGCAGAATGAACCCCCGCAGCCGCACGATATCCGGATAAACCTCGGTGCGGTTTATAACATCACGGGTTTTCGCCATCTGCCTCGTCAGGATGGTCACGATGGCGGACGGATTGGCCAATACGAATTCTACATCAGTACGGACGGCATAACCTGGGGCGCCCCGGTTGCGACTGGCTTTTTTCCGGAAACTTTTGCCGAAACCGAAGTGCGCCTGCCTCAGACCTCCGGGCAATACATCTGGTTGCGTGGCCTAACTAGTATTCCGGCCGGCTTCGCCACTTCAGTCGCTGAAATAAACGTTCTCGCAAATCCATAACGCAAGCACCGTGTGCCGCTGAAAATGATTCGTCGATACCTCCGTGTCCTTCTGATCGGAGGCATCGCCATGGCTACGGCAAGTCGGGGACAGAATCCCGGTGTCTCTCCCAGCGTGGCGATTTTTGAAACTGGAGCCGACACCAGGACTATCGAACTGATGATCGGACCGACAGAGGCTTCGGTGGATTACGACGTTCAACGCACGTACGATCTACTTTCCGATAATTGGGATGTCATTGGAACGATCACTGGGAATGGCGGAACGGTTACTTTCGACGACAGCAATGTCAGTAATGTCGACCAGGCGTTCTATCGAATTGTTAGTCCAGCGCCAACGCCCACCCCGACACCGGACGTAACGCCAACGCCTTCGCCGACGCCTGAGGAAAGCCCGACTCCGACCCCTACGCCCACGCCGACACCGGACGTGACACCGACGCCTTCGCCAACGCCTGAACAAAGTCCGACTCCAACCCCCACGCCGACGCCTGAACAGAGCCCGACTCCGACGCCTACGCCGGACGTGAGCCCAACCCCCACACCTACTGGCACGCGTGACGGAAGCCCTTCTCCGACGCCAACGCCGACTCCAACACCGGAGGCGACACCAACACCGACGCCGACCCCAGAAGTCACTCCGACACCGAGTGCAACACCAACCGCTTCACCGTCGGCTACTCCGGTTTCGACATTGATTTCGCAGTCGGGGTGGACCTTACAATTTGTCGATAGTCAGGAGCTGAGCGACCAGAGTCAGAACGGTTGTTGTCCGCCAACTCCAGCGACAAATGCTTTTGACGGTAATCCAAATACTTTCTGGAACACCGAATGGGTCGCCCACCAACCTGCCCATCCGCACGAAATTCAAATCAATCTAGGTGCAGATTATAGTATCAGCGGATTCCGGCATTTGCCGCGGCAAGACGGGTTTCCTAACGGGGGGATAGGGCAGTACGAGTTTTATGTCAGCACGGATGGGATTAACTGGGGCGCGCCGGTGGCGAGCGGCTCATTTCCCGACAACACGGCAGAGAGCGAAGTGCTGGTTACTCCGCAAACCGGGCATTACGTGCGACTGGTCGCATTAAGTACTTATTCTGCCGACGGTTTTTCGACCTCGCTGGCCGAGCTGAACGTTCTAACGGATAAGTCTCCTGAGGGGAACATCGATGCTCCCAGCAGTGATGTTGCAATCATGGTCGGTCAGGGAGTCAATTTCGCCGGAAGCGGCACCGATGCCGATAATGATCTGCCGTTAACCTATCACTGGAATTTTGGAGCGGGTTCTGGCATTCCTGATTCGACGGCCCAGAATCCGGGAGTCGTTCAATTCGATGTTGCCGGGACTTTCACTGTCAGCTTCACCGTGACGAACTCCCGCGGCTTGGCCGATCCTACGCCGGCGACGCGTAAGGTGACTGTGCTGGCGCCCTATGCAACGCTGATCCCTCAGCAGTCCTGGTCAGTGCGTTTTGTTGACAGCGAAAGCATACCCGGCCAAGGGGACCAGCCAGTCTTCGTGGAAAATGGAATCGCTGAGAGGGCATTTGATGGTAATCCGAACACGGTTTGGGAAACCCAGTATCTCGGCACGCCTCAGCCCTCGCCTCCGCATGAGCTGCAAATTGATCTCGGAAACGTTTATGAAGTATGCGGATTTTCTTACTTACCAAGGCAACAGGGCACTCCACACGGGCGGTTCGCGCAATACGAATTTTATGTCAGTCTCGATGGCGTGAACTGGGGAGCGCCTCTTGCTACGGGCAGTTTTCCTAATACCGCTGAGGAAGAAAGAGTTCTATTTGCGCCGAAGACTGGCCAATTTATACGAATTCGCGAGTTGACCGAAGTGGATGGTCAAATCTATGGCTCGATTGCCGAGTTGAATGTCTATCAATCAGGGACGGCTTCCAATCAGGTCCCCAGCGGAGGCATCACTGCCCCGGCCCAAAATGCGACCATTGTAGCTGGCAGCGCGATCTCGCTCGCCGGGAATGCCAACGATCCCGGAGGCAACCTTCCTTTAACTTATCGTTGGAGCTTTCAACCCGGTTGCGGCATCGATGACATTCCTCTTAAAGATCCCGGGTTGATCCGATTTAACGCCCCGGGCACTTTCGTCGTCACTTTTACGGTCGTGAATTCGTTGGGTGTGACCGCGCAGGATACGCGGTCCATCACTGTCCTCGGTGGCAATGTTCTCATTCCGAAAACGAATTGGGCGATCAAGTCAGCTGATAGCGAGGCGTTGCTTCACGCTGCTGCGAGCGTTTTCGACGGAGACATCAGTACGTTCTGGGAGACCGACACCTTGCTTGCGCCACCGCTGCCGCACGAAATTCAGATCGACCTGGGAACCACTTACGATGTGGGCGGATTTCGCTACTTGCCGCGGCAAGACAGTTCGGGAGGGCGCATCGGTGCATATCGTTTCTATGTGAGCATGGACGGCGTTAACTGGGGTAGCGCTGTCGCTTCCGGAACGTTTGCCGACACGGCCCAAGAGCAGGAAGTAGTGTTTGCCTCGACCCCCGGACGTTACGTTCGATTGCAGGCGACGACCGAGGTGAATGGTCAGCCTTACACTTCGGTTGCTGAGCTTGATGTGCTCGAAGCTCCTATTCTCACTCCGTCCGTAAAGCTCATCCAGCCGCGGTCAGATTATCTGCAAAATTCAGCCAATCTTTACGTGCTCGCTGAAGCGAGTCTGAATAGCGGACAAGGCATCAGACTGTCAATCGATGGCGGCACCGACCAGGGTGGTGTTCAGGTCGACATTTATAATGGGCCGTTTGAGACAACGTTTTCAAATATCTCCGTGGCGCCCCACACCATCGACACTTACGTGATCGATTCTCAAGGAAACGTTGTTACGGACCTTTTGACTCATGATCAGGCGGTGGGCGTCGGAATTGGTGAACATTACGTCGCAATGGGTGACAGCATTACATCGGGTTTTCATGACGATGTTCACTCGGATGATACGTCACAGGATGGAAGCACTACTGGCGGCGGTTACGAGCCGATTTTAGCAGATCTTTTGACGGCAGCGACCGGACATCCAATTGTTATCCACGATGAAGGAATTGGCGGAGATACCTCCGCCGACGGGGCGGGGCAGATTCAACGAATTCTTCAAAAGCACCGTGATGCTATACGCTTTCTTATTCTCTATGGCACCAACGATGCTGAGCCGACCGGGCAGGGGCTTCATCCCGGTGGCTCCGGGTATGCCGGTACGTTTAAAGATAACATGCAAAGGATTATCAACGACATTACGAGTGCGGGGAAGATTCCGGTTCTCGGCAAAATACCGCCGTATTTTGGGTCCCCGGCAAGAGACGCTCAGTTGCAAGCCTACAACTCCGTGATAGACGAATTGGTTTCGGAGAACAACATTTCGGTTTCGCCTCCGGATTTTTACTCGTATTTCTCGGCTCATCCGGAAGAATTTTCTGATTCTCTCCACCCCAACGGCGTCGGCTATCAATCGATGGCTCGGCTGTGGTTTCAGGCGCTAACGCAGTGACGAAATCGTATTCTCGGTGTCTGTGCTGAATACTCCGGTAGCTCTCATAGCCTTTCGCCGGCCGCAATTTACAGAGCGGGTCCTGCAGGCGATAGGCCGCGTGCAACCGCGGACAATGCTTGTTTTTGCCGATGGTCCGAGACCGGGTAACGCGGGCGATATCGAGGCTTGTCGGGCAACCCGCGCGCTGGTCGACGGTCTGGATTGGGATTGCGAAGTGCTAAAGCAATATTCGGATGTTAATCTGGGTTGCGGTCGAGGCCCGGCGACCGCGATTGACTGGATCTTTAGTCAGGTGCCTGAGGCGATTATTCTCGAGGACGACTGCCTTCCCGACCCGAGTTTCTTCCATTTCTGCGAGGAAATGTTGGAGCGTTACCGGAACGACGAAAGGGTGATGCACATCGGAGGCAGTACGTATCAGCGCGGGACGTTACCAGTTCCCTACAGTTATTTCTTCTCCTGTTTTAATGGAGCGTGGGGTTGGGCGACGTGGAGACGCGCTTGGAAGTTTTTTGATCTTTCAGTCAAGCGCTGGCCCTTGTTGCGGGACACGACTTGGCTCACTGATATCCTGGAGGACAAGAAAGCAGTGGGAATTTGGGCCAAAGAATTTGCAGAAGCTTACAACCGTGGAGGTGAGGTTGGTTATTGGGACCATCAATGGACATTCGCATGTTGGGCGAACAGCGGGCTATCGGTTCGGCCGAACCGTAATTTGGTCTCCAATATCGGATGTTGTGAGAATGCAACCAATACCCTGAGTGCCGCAGATCCCCGGGCGAATCTGCCTGCGGGCGAGATGACGTTTCCGCTGATTCATCCGCCCATGGTGTTGCAGAACCGGGAACTCGACCGGCGATTTCTTAAGGAGGTCGTCTTCGCTTTCGCGGGCGGAGCGGAGTCGCGCCGGAGGCGACTTTTACAAGTTATTTCGCGCTGGGCCCCAGCTTCCGCGAAAGAAGCGTATCGCGGTCTTATCTCTTCTTTTCGGCCGACATGAAAACGATTTTAAAAAGAGCTTTGCGGCGGGGCAAAAAGTGGTTGCAAGACGAACACGATCCTATTGCCGAAGAACGCGCGCGGTTTCCGAAGTTTGCCTACGGCGAGTTGAACGCGACCTCATTGGAGATTTCAAAACGAAGAGGGGGCGCGGTCCGACACAACTACACGTGGGCTGTGCTGCAAGCGGCTTATTTGGCAAAGACTTTGGGATTACAACGAATTTCCGCACTCGAGTTCGGAGTCGCCGGGGGGAAAGGGTTGATTTCTTTGGAAGCTACCGCTGAAGAAGTTCAAAGAAGTCTGGGCGTTGACGTTGAAGTTTACGGCTTCGATACCGGCCAGGGTCTGCCCAAGCCGACTGATTACCGCGACCTGCCGCATTTGTACGAGCCAAATACGTATCCGATGGATCAAACGGAACTGAAGGGCCGACTGCAGAAGGCAAAACTGATCTTGGGATTAATCGAAGACACGCTTGCTGGGTTTATCAGGTCAAATCCCGCCCCGATAGGATTCGTGGCCATCGATGTTGATTTATACTCTTCGACGGTTGCTACGCTGAAAGTCTTCGAAGCAGACCAGAAGATACTCTTGCCGCGCGTTCATTGCTACTTCGACGACATCCTGGGCTTTAGCTTTGCCGAGTTCAATGGGGAGAGACTGGCCATCAACGAATTTAATGATTCGCATCCGGCCAGGAAAATTTCTCCGATCCATGGCTTACGGCATTTTGTTCCTAAGCCCATGGCGGATAGCACGTGGATTGAAGGGATATATCTCACGCATATTTTAGATCACGACCTTTATGGACATGACGATGGCCTGGTTCTCCATAAAAACGAGAGTTTGTAGGAGCTGCTCTGCCGGGGGGGCAAATATTCTCGAGCGAAGACTCCATCAGCGCAATGTGTGGTTAGACTGGTGAATCAATGAAGAACCGCAACGCTATAGTGACGATGGCCGTGGGCGAGAAATACTGGACTGCCTGGAAACGTGACTGCGAGCTGAATTGGCAGGAATACGCCGGAAAACATGGGTATGATCTGATTTGCCTCGAAAAACTGCTTGATATGTCCGAGCGTGCACAAAAACGTTCTCCTTCCTGGCAAAAATGTCTGATATTGAGCCAGGATTTCTCGTCGCAATACGAACAAATCGTCTGGATCGATTCCGACATTCTGATCAACACACATTCGGCGCCATCGATCGTTGAGCACGTCCCAAAAGAGAAGGTGGGAGCTGTCGAATTGTTTTGCTATTCAAAACAAGCGGGATCAGCCGGTCGCGAAGCACTCAAGCGGATGTATGATTATTGGAAGCTGGCGATCATCAATCCGGAGCCGGAGGATTATTACACCAAGTACGGATTACCGCATGGTTTCGATACTGTCGTGCAGGCAGGTATGATGGTTTTCTCTCCTCTCCATCACCGCGCGATAATGGAAAAGGTCTATTATCAGTATGAAGAAAAGGGAGGTCCGGAGTGGCATTACGAAATGAGACCCCTCTCTTATGAGTTCCTCAAGGCAGGAATCGTTCATTGGATTGATCCGCGATTTAACCTGCTTTGGTTAGACTGTGTCTTTCTACATTATCCGTTTTTGATCAATCCCCCACGGCCTCGCAGTTTTCTTGTCAGAGCCCTGGGCAGAGCAGAACGGATTCTGGGTAACTCATCTAGGCTTCAGGTTCGCCGTGCCTGTCTCGCGGCAACATTCTTGAACAGCTATTTTTTGCATTTCGGTGGCAGTGAATTGAACGATATGCAACTACTCGACACTGGAATCGATTCCTGGCTGGAGTGCCGTATCTGATTTTCGCCATCGGCGAAACGGATCACTCCGATTTCTTTACAGCCGGATTGCTGATCTAACGTCTATCGTGAAGATAACAAAAATTGCTTCCTGCGCGCTTTAAACATCTTTGGCGCCGATTTTGGCTGGCCCAGGCCGGCAAC
Organism: Verrucomicrobiota bacterium; assembly: GCA_041167085.1. Taxonomy (GTDB): domain Bacteria; phylum Verrucomicrobiota; class Verrucomicrobiia; order Chthoniobacterales; family UBA10450; genus DATFCK01. The sequence continues at coordinate 89,100 of JBEEGV010000041.1, read as the reverse complement.
GATCGTTGGCGACGTCCGGCTACGCGGCTCGCTTCGCTGGGAACGCCCGGATACAAAGCGCGTATTTCGCTGGCATGGATTCATCCCAATGGTTACATCGCACCAACTGCGGACGTTTATCGCCGGGATCTATCAGCCGGCAACCATCTGTTTGTGGGCGATCGTGTCGTGATTTACCGGCATGATAATAATGAGCTTGTGGCCGTGGGGGAGGGCGTAGAGCTGCACAACGATTGTGTTATTGAGGTATTCTTTAAGGGAGGCCGGGTTACGTTTGGCGACAAAACCACCGTCCAGAGATGTTGTAGTTTCATATCAGCTCTGGCCCCAATTTCGATCGGAAGCCGCGTCCAAATCGCGCCTTTCTGCGCATTTTATTCTTATGACCATGGATTCGCTTCCGCTAAACCGATCTACGAGCAAACGGTCCATAGCAAAGGCCCGATTGTGATCGAAAATGATGTTTGGATAGGATTTAACGTCGTGGTGTTATCTGGTGTTCGAATTGGTCAAGGCGCCGTCATTGGAGCCGGTTCGGTGGTGACTCGTGATGTGCCGGCGGGAGCAATCGTCGGTGGTGTGCCAGCGCGGGTATTGAAAATGCGGCAATCTGAGGCATGAGTGATCGCTAGCAGCAGCTTTAGCGCGCCTGCTTAGTCATTGCGCGACAGCAGTAGATATTTTTCTGATTTTTCGGACGCGACAAAGAACATTCCCGCAGGTGCAATTGCTGCTGGATCGCCAGTCCGGGTGGCAAGAATGCGAGAAACTTCGTGAGGCAATCGACAAGAAATCACACGGCCGCCAGTTCGGCCAAGGCTGTAAAGGCAAAGTCAGGTCTCGCAACGGCTACGGACGAGCCCATGGTTGCGACTCCAACGCCGGCGCGCCTTCACTGGATGTATGAGCGCATGTCGCTCATCAGGCAGTTCGAGGAACGGCTGAAATGGCTCGTCGAGACCGGTGTGCCGGTCGGTGCGGTGCATTATTACATAGGCCAGGAAGCAGTTGCGGCAGGAGTCTGCGCCGCACTGGAGCCCGATGATTGGATTGCTTCGAACCATCGCGGACATGGCCATTGTATTGCCAAGGGCGTCGAGATCGCACCGATGATGGCGGAGTTATTTGGCAAAGTCACCGGCACCAACCGCGGTAAAGGCGGTTCCATGCATATCACTGATATTACCAAGGGGATTCTGGGAGTGAATCCGATCGTCGGCGCGAGCGTCGCTCATGCCCTGGGCGCGGCGTTATCTTCGAAAGTGCGGAAGACGACCCAGGTCGCCATAGCATTTTTTGGCGAGGGCGGTGCAAATATCGGCGTCACTCACGAATGCATGAATATGGCGGCGATCTGGAAAATGCCTCTCGTGTTTGTGTGCGAGAACAACGGGTACGCTCAGGCCACTCCCGTCGAATATGCCAGTTCCATCATTAATATCTCTGAACGAGCGGCCGGCTACAAGATGCCTGGAGTCACGGTCGATGGGCAGGATGTCGTAGCGGTTTGGGAAGCGGCCCGGCTTGCCGTCGATCGGGCTCGCGCGGGCGAAGGACCATCATTGATCGAGGCCAAGACCTATCGTTATCACGGACATCATCAGGGCGACGATCCATTACGCTACCGGCTCGCCGATGAAGAGACGGCGGCGCGCGCGCGCGATTGCTTGAAATTATTTCGAACGAAGATGGAGGAAAACGGCCCGCTCACGCTCGAGGAATTGGATGCGATCGATGCGCGAAATCGTGCACTCCTGGATGAAGCGGTGGAGTTTGCCAAGTCGAGTGAGTTGCCCGCAGCGCACGAGCTGTACACCGACGTCTACGTGCCATCGGAAAACTGTTCCTGATGAACAACGGCACGAGAGAACTTAATTTTGGTCAGGCGATCAACGAAGCGCTTCGCATGGAAATGCGTCGCGATCCGACCGTTATCGTCATGGGAGAAGATGTGGCCGGAGCAGCCGGTCGGGCCCACCTCGGTCTCTCGGATGCATGGGGTGGTCCCCTGCGTGCCACGCGCGGGTTGATTGGAGAATTTGGCGCCGAGCGAGTCATCGATACACCAATTGCCGAAATGGGATTTGTCGGCGCGGGTGTCGGTGCGGCGATGACGGGACTGCGCCCCGTGGTCGAAGTGATGTTCGTGGATCTGATTGGAGTGTGCTACGACCAGATCATCAATCAGGCAGCCAAGATGCATTATATGATGGGAGGAAAGGTCGAGCTGCCCCTGGTTATTCGGACCGCCTACGGAACACGCGGAGACAAACGCAGTTACGGAGGGGGTGCTGCCGCGCAGCATTCGCAAACACTCTACGCGGTGCTTGCGCACATTCCCGGGCTGAAAGTTGTTGTTCCCAGCACAGCGTACAACGCCAAAGGCCTGACGATATCTGCTATTCGAGATAACGGGCCGGTGATCGTGATGGAGCATAAGTTTCTCGGTCTTTCGGCCAAGGGTCATGTCCCGGACGAGTCTTACACAGTACCGATTGGAAAATGTGAAATCGTTCGTAAAGGCAGGGATGTGACCCTTGTTGGAATAGGGCGAACGACTCACCTCTGCGTTGAGGCAGCTGACCTTCTCGCGGCGCAGGGAATCGAAGCCGAAGTTGTTGATGTTCTCACGATTAATCCACTCGATGAAGAAACGATCATCGATTCCGTGAAACGCACCCACCGGCTCGCTGTCGTAGACGAGGATACGCCGGTGTGCTCGATGGCGCGGGACATTGCCGCGCGCGTCGCCGACGCGGCCTTCGATTATCTTGATGCTCCGATAAAGACGGTAAACGCCGCGGATACTCCGGTCCCATTCGCCGCGGTATTGGAAGCTGAATATACTCCCAACGCCGGCCGTATTGTTGCGGCCGTGAACGAGCAAATGGGTCTCCTATCCCGAGCGAAATAAGGCCCGATTCCACCTGACTCAGCTGAATAATGGCTTTCCCGATCGTGATGCCTAGTTTTGGTATGTATACAGCGGACGGCACACTCGTGTCATGGTTGCACCCCTCCGGTGCGCGCGTGTCGGAAGGCGAAGCAGTACTCGAAATCGAAACCGATAAGGCAACCCAGGAGGTCGTCGCTCCTGCTAATGGCGTTTTGCATCATGTGGCGAAAGTAGGCACTCGACTGCAGGAACAAATGGTTATCGGTTACGTGCTGGGCGAGGGAGAGCGGCCACCTCTGGCCGAAACCGAGACGACGACGCGGCAGGCACCGGCCGTCACCTTTGCCGGCGCAGCGCCTGATCCTGTTGACTTCATCAAAGCAACGCCGATTGCGCGCCGATTAGCTCAGGAACGTGGGATTCCGTTGGCGCAGATCAAGCCGAGTGGTCCGGGTGGTCGCATTGTCGAAGCAGATGTTTTGGCGGCAGCCAATCGCGCGACCGATCTATCGCGCGAGACTTCACCGGTCATTCCGATCAATGGTCGGGTACGACAGCGCGTCCCGTTTGCGGGTATGCGTAAAACAATCGCTCAACGTTTACGACAAAGTCAGAATTCGGCCGTTGCGTTAACGCTGACAAGAGAAATCCCGGCGAAACAACTCGTCGATGTGCGGGCGCGAATAAAGGAAACCGGCGGTGCACCCATTTCGGTCGATGCCTTTTTTGTGAAATTCCTCGCCCTTGGATTGCGTGAGCGCCTCGAATTGAACGTCGTGGTGAGCGGAGACGAATTAGTTTTCCTTGATGAAATAAATATTGGGTTTGCCGTCTCCATTTCCGGCGGCCTGAGCGTGCCGGTAATCAGGGAAGCGGATACGCTCCCATTGGCAGGTATAGAGAAACGTCTGCGTGATCTCGTTGAGTCCGCTCGAACAGGGCGCCTAAAGTCTGTTGATATCGAGGATGGAACCTCCACGATCTCGAACCTTGGTGCCTTCGGCGTTGACGCTTTTACGCCGATTCTCAATCCGCCGCAGTCCACGATTCTTGGGATCGGCCGAATCTTATCCAGACCTATGGTGGTGGAAGGTGAGTTGCGGGCCTCGCCCACCATATGGCTTAGTCTGACTTTCGATCACCGGGTAAGCGATGGAGCATCAGCCGCCCAACTTCTGGAGTTCATCGCCAGACAAATGAGTGGCGAGCAGGCGCTGGAGGCGCTAGTCGAGCAAAGCTGACTTCAAAGATCAATGAGTCATCCAGAAAATATTTCGATCAGTGAGTTCGCCCGGCGTATTCGAAAGCACGTCATCCAGATGACGAGTCGTGCGAATTCTTCGCACATTGGTTCATGTCTCTCGATGACGGACATCCTGGCGACGCTCTACGGAAAAATCCTGAAGTTTGATGCAAAACGTCCTGATTGGTCGGAGCGCGATCGGTTGCTGCTGAGCAAAGGACATGGGTGCGCCGCTCTCTACGCCGCCCTGGCTGAGACCGGCTATTTTCCGAAAGAGTGGCTCGATACTTATTATCTTAATGGTACGCATCTGGCCGGACATGCCACTCACAAAGGAACGCCTGGAGTAGAGCTCTCCACCGGCTCGCTCGGTCACGCTTTACCGGTGGCCTGCGGAATGACTCTTGCCGGCAAGCGCGACGGCAAATCCTATCGCGCGTTCGTTATTCTCAGCGACGGCGAATGCGACGAGGGATCAAACTGGGAAGCCGCGCTCTTCGCCCCTCACCACAAGCTGGATAATCTCGTGGTCATCATCGACTACAACAAGATTCAAAGTCTCGGGCGCGTGAAGGAAGTGATCGATCTCGATCCGCTGCCGGACAAGTGGCATGCGTTTGGGTGGGGAGTTCGCGAGATCGATGGGCACGATCTCAATGCGCTGGATGAGGCTTTGACGGCAGTACCCCTGAAAGCAGATCGGCCAAGTTGTATCGTCGCTCACACGGTGAAAGGCAAAGGCGTCAGTTTCATGGAGGACAAGCTCCTCTGGCATTACACGGCCCCGAAAGGCGATGAATTGCCCAAGGCGCTGGCCGAGATAGAAGCCGCCAAATGAGAAATTCATTTCTCGATACGTTGTACGAACTTGCCCGTCAGGATGACCGCATTGTCTTCATCACCGGCGACCTTGGATTCCGGGTGGTGGAGAAGTTCATGGAAAATATCCCGAAACAATTTCTTAACGCCGGCGTTGCGGAACAAAACATGACCGGCATTGCCGCGGGCATGGCGTTAAGTGGCAAAATTTCACTGACTTATTCGATCGCGAACTTTCCGACATTGCGTTGTCTGGAGCAGATACGAAACGATGTTTGTTATCATGACGCCAACGTCAAGATCGTGTCCGTTGGCGGCGGATTTGCCTACGGCGCCATGAGCGTGACACATCACGCGATGGAAGATTTGGGAGTGATGCGTTGCCTGCCTAACCTCACCGTTGTCGCGCCCGGTGATCCGGTGGAGACACGCGCGGCCACCCGGGCCATCATCGCTCATAAGGGGCCGGTTTATTTTCGGCTTGGCAAAGCGGGTGAACCGACGGTGCACACCGGCGAGATTGATTTTAAGATCGGGCGCGCCATTCAATTGCGCGATGGGAAGGATGCCACGCTTATTTCCACCGGCGGAATGCTATGGACCGCAAACCAGGTCGCAGAAACACTCGCCGCTGATGGCATCGAGATTCGCGTCCTTTCCATGCACACACTCAAACCCCTCGACACGGAAGCGGTCCTGACGGCGGCGCGCGAGACGGGTGCTATTTTTACATTGGAGGAGCACAGTATTGTCGGCGGTCTGGGCAGCGCAGTGGCGGAACTACTCGCTGAGCAACTAGGTTTGAAAATTCCGTTTAAACGTCTTGGAGTAGCCAACTCCTTTTCCCCGCATATAGGCAGTCAGGATTATATGCTCGCTCAACACGGGCTTACACCTGAGGCCATCATCCGAAACATGAAGGATCTTTTGCAAGCGATCTCATAAATGCTCGGCTTGCAGGGCGTTGCTGTGAAACGCCATCTTCGCTCTCTTCCTAACGAGCTCGTGCTTCCTCTAATTTTACCCAGCATTCCCGCATCTGGCTGGTCAGGATCGCCTCGATCGCTTCCTGCGCAGCAAGGCCGTCCTTAAAAGAAGCATCGCGTTCCTCATCAATGTGGCCCCGAAGACATGAGTCGGCGAAGCTTCGCATCATGATACCGAGGGCGTGAGGTTGTTTGTCGCCCGCTTCCGGTGGCAAAGGTAGATCAGCCCATTCCGCGGCACTTGGTTGAGAAACTTTGAGAAAATCCACTCCGCCGCGACTGAGCGCCGCTTTCAACGCGCCGGTTGAGCCGATGACTTCCAGATAACCGATCGGAGCAAACGGAGGAGTAATGCGACTAACGAAGAATTGCCCGCGAGTGCCATTGTCGTGCGCGAACCAAATATTTGCCAGGTCGTCGGTCTCAACCTCTGTCTTTGCCCCGCTGTCCTGGTCCGTGGCAAGGCGCGGCAGGTGATGAGTAAAGCCGAGGACTTTCTCGATTGGGCCCATGACATGGCGAGCGATGTCAAACAAGTGTGAACCTACGTCGAATAACAAACCCCCACCGGCCAGCTCTTGTTTCTCGCGCCAGCCAATCTTCCAATTTGTTTTCAGACCATCCCAATTATCGTACTGAACGCGGACGTAAAAGGGCTGCCCAATGTCACCGGCCCGAATACGGCGCCGCAGCTCACGAATCCCATAGTTATAACGAAACGTAAAACCGACCTGATGAACTCTGTCAGTTTCTTCGGCGGTCTTGGCCATCGTGCGAGCTTCGGCAAGATTCACGCCGAGCGGTTTTTCGCAGAAAACATGTTTGTTATGCTTGAAGCTCTCCGTGACCTGCTCCGAATGGGCGACATTTGGAGTAGCCACCGTAACCGCATCGATATCCTCACGCGCACACAAATCCCGGAAATCAGTTTCCACGTGGGGAATTCCGAATTTGGTGGCCACCGTTTGTGTGACATCGGCGCGACGGCCACAAATAGCCACGACTTCGGCTTGAGGATGCGATTGCAAGCCTGGAATGTGACAAGCTTGCGCGAAGGCGCCGGTGCCAATAACACCGACCCGAATTTTTGCCGAATCAGCCATGATTTTGCCTACACTGAAAAGCTACGAACTGGCCCGCGGTGAGTGCAAGCCGTTTGCAATGTAACCCGAATGCTCCGCTTTCTCTCAAGTCTCCTCGTCCGTCCGTATCGACGTAAAAAACCGCCGTCGAAAACCGTAGCCATCGTGGTGCCATTATCTTTGCGCCCGGAGCTTACGCCAGACGAGCAGGTTTCAATGCAACATCTGCTCCACTTTTTCGGAGCATACGACAAATATTTGATTGCTCCTCGAGGTTTGGCTGTTCCGTATCGCGGCTTTGGCATCAAACGGTTTTCCCGGAAATATTTTGGCTGCGGCACCGCGCACAATCGGCTGACATACGCACGCAGCTTTTACCGGGCATTTCAGGACTATGAGTTCATTTTCTTCTATCATTTAGATAGCCTGGCTTTTTCCGATCAATTGCCGCAATGGTGCAAAACCGATTTGGATTACATCGGCGCACCATGGCTTCCATGTGCGGATACCCCCTGGGTTGAGAAGGCGCGTGTTGGGAATGGCGGTTTCACCTTACTGCGAGTAGAGGCTGCACTTAAAGTATTGCATAACCGGTATCGAAAAGAGCCCATGCAGCTCTGGATAGATTTGGTCGATCGCAATGCGCGGCTGGTGAAGCCTTTTGTGAACTTTTTGCGGAAGCTCCCCATTCCACAGTTCGGGGCGGTGGACCGCGCTCGCGCCAGGTGGGATCAGATCGAGCATCCAACGGAACACGGTCTGAACAACGACCTTTTCTGGGCTGACCAGGCAATTCGGTACCTGCCTGCCTTCAAAGTAGCAACGGTGGAGGAAGGGCTGCGTTTCGCCTTCGAGGCAGCACCGCGAATATGCTTTGAAATGAACCATTATCAGCTGCCGTTTGGGTGCCACGCATGGGGTAAATTTGACCGCGGCTTCTGGGAACCACATCTGCTGCGGACGGATGAGAGAGTGGGCCACCCTCGCCCCCAAGTGACTTAAGTTTCTTCCTAAGACTAGGCCGCCGCGCCGTCACGGTCTTACAACGTTTGTTGAATTTGCCAATCCTCGTATGATCCCGATTAGCTTATATCTTCTCTGGCTCCTGGTCGTTCTTTTTTGCTGCGGGAGCGTCGTAAGACACCTTCTGATCAAGATGACCGGAACCACTTCATCCGGAGCGGAAAGCGGCCCCGCTGAGGAGATCAGTGATACGCTATTGCTCGGTTTGGTCTTTTTGACCAGCCTTGTTTCCGCCGTTTCCTTAATGCATCCGATCGATGCGAAGGTTGCTATTGTTTTAAGCATTTTGATGGTCGCCCTGGGCGGACGCGATTTATGGCATCTCGTCAGAACCTTTTTGTCCCATCAGGGTATGCCGACGTGGTCTTTACGTTGGGTGGGCGCTGGCTGTATAGGAACCATGGTCTTTGTTGCGGCAGACCAAGCGATTCACTACGATACAGGTCTCTACCACGCACAGATGGTTAGATGGAACAAGGAGTTCGGTGTTGTTCCTGGCCTAGCCAATCTGCACGCTCGACTCGGCTTCGACTCTGCCTGGGATGTATTCGGAAGCTTTGTGGACCACGGTTACTTTAGCGGCCGTGCTTTCCATATTGTAAGCCTGTTGATTGGCGTCATCTTGCTCCTCACCTGCTTACGCGGCTTTCAGCGATGGTTGGAAGGAAGCCGGTCAGTCAGCACTATCTTTCGATGCTTTGGATTTGTAGTGATTCTCCATGACTATCGCGTTCTCTTGCCATCTCTTTCCAACGATTGGGCGGCTGCGTCGCTCTTGTATTATGCCGTGATTCTGACCGTTGAATGGATTGAACAACGCGTCGTCGCAAATACTTCTGCAGTTAACGAAGCGAACTGGAAAGCTGCCTTGGTGGCCGCAACATGCGTTTTCGCTGTTACCATCAAGCTCTCGACCGCCCCCATTGTGCTGTTGGTATTGTTGCTACTCAGCTTTGCGCGGAACAAGCGGCAGATAGCAGCGCTGATTCTGGTGCCTGCGGTTTGTGTGACTGTTCCTTTCCTGGCCAGGAACGTGGTTTTGACCGGTTATCTGCTTTACCCTTACCCGACTCTGGATTTGTTTGGCTTTGACTGGAAGGTGCCCCGGATCGATGCGCAGTTCCAGGTTTCGCTCATCCGGTACTGGGCGATCGACCCCGCGGTCGATTGGTATCGCGCAATGGACATGACTTTGGGGGAGCAGCTACACACCTGGCTGAAGCATCGTGGGAACGAAATAGTCTCGGTCATCCCCTGGTTTTGTATCGGTGTGGTCACCTGGATTGGAGTTGCTATTCAGGCGAGAATGAGACGGCGCCCGGACTTCTTGGGCAACAATGCCATCTGCGCCGTGTTATTGGCGGGTATTGCCTTTTGTCTCATTAAAGCACCTGATCCTCGGTTTGCGATGGGGTGGTTTCTGGCCTTTGGCCTATTTCCAGCTGCCTGGTTCTGCCATGGAGCAGCCGACTTCTTTAATGCATCTCGGCGGATCTGGAGTCTAATCGGTTGTCTGATCCTCGCTGGGAGCGTCTTTTGGATGGGACGGAACGCAGGTGTAAAAAGATTATTGAGCGCGCCGAAAGAAACCGTCTGCCGACTTAACGATCTCCCGGTCACCGAAATGAAAGAAGCGCGAAGCGAACATGGGGTCTTGGTGACAATTCCAGTGAACGATAACCGCGCGTGGAATGCGGCACTGCCTAACACCCCGGAATTTAATCGCTGGCTTCAGCTGCGAGGTCCCAGATTGAAGGACGGCTTTCGCGTGACCAAGCCCGCTTTCCAAGAATGGCAGGATGAAGCCCGAAAAGCGGGTGGGTGAGATCAAAGCGCCCTGTTGATCAACTCTAAGGAAACGGATTTGAAGTAACCGAAGAGACTTTATGAATGGCATAACAGAAACCGGATCCGGTTCGGATATCGATCAAACTAGTCCCGAAGTGCTCGCAGCTACGCCAGCCGAGCAGACCAAGGAACTCCCCAAAAGTATCCAAGCGTCAGTAGCGCGTTCGAGCAAACAGCCGGTTCCTCCGGACGCAAAGTCAAACGATAACATAGCGCCCTGCCTGTCTGTGGTCATGCCAGTCTATAATGAAGCAAATACGGTCGCCGATTTAATCCATTCCGTCTTGCTGCAACGCCCGGTAGAGCAGCTCATCATTGTAGATGACGCCTCGACAGATGGCACTTGGTCGATCCTGGAGAGAATTTCCAGCGAGCAAAGCCGGATCAAACTTCTCCGTCATCCGCAGAATCGTGGGAAAGGCGCCGCCCTTCGAACCGGCTTTGGCTACGTGACAGCACCCATCGTGATCGTCCAGGATGCCGACAGAGAATATGACCCGAGCGAGTACTACGTGGTATTAAATCCTATTCTTACCGGGAAAGCGGACGTCGTCTTTGGTTCTCGCTTCCTGGGAGGTGGCGCGCATCGGGTGCTCTATTACTGGCATTCGGTCGGGAATCGACTCCTGACAATGCTTTCTAACATGGCCACAAATTTGAACCTAACCGACATGGAGACGTGCTACAAAGCCTTTCGAAACGAGGTATTGGCGCAGATCCTGGTTGAGGAAGACCGATTTGGATTTGAACCGGAAATAACAGCCAAGGTCGCCAACCTGAAAGTACGGATTTATGAGGTTGCCATCTCCTACAACGGGCGAACCTACGAAGAAGGGAAAAAGATTGGGTGGCGCGACGGCGTTCACGCCTTGTGGTGTGTTTTCAAATACAATTTCTTACATGAACGAACAGGTACTTCCCAACGAGTTAGCGCAGAGCGCTGACTTTGAATTCTTCGCGTTGGAGGAGGCGAAGAATTATCGCCGGGCCTTGGTTCGTAGTTTCGATGGCCACTTGCGCGGACGGGTTTTGGAGGTCGGTGCGGGGATCGGTCCACTTACAGCTCTCCTTCTCCAATTGCCAGCGATTCGCGAACTTGTAGCGATCGAACCGGACGCGAGATTCTGCGATCGATTGAAAAGAGAATTTCCTAAACTCCGAGTTGTCCGCGGTACCGTTGACGATCTTCAGAACGAGGTCAATTGGGATGCGATCCTAAGCGTCAACGTGCTTGAGCATATCGGCGACGACGAGCATGAGTTGGCCGCATATCATCGGTTACTAGCCGCGGAAAATGGCGTTCTTTGTTTATTTGTTCCAGCGCGCCCGGAGATTTATGCACCGATAGACAAGGACTTCGGTCACCATCGCCGGTATACGCGCTCGGTTTTGGAGCACAAGTTACAAGGTGCTGGTTTTCAGATCCTAACGATGCATTACTTTAACATCTTCGGTTACTTTGCGTGGTGGTTCAATTTCCATGTCCGGAAGCAACGACGGTTCGACCGGAGAGCAGTTTCCCTCTTCGACGCGATTGTTTTTCCACCACTTCATTTTTTTGAAACCACTGTCTGTCGTCCGCCGATAGGTCAAAGTCTTCTGACCGTGGCTCGTCCTGACCGTTAATGTTAGTTTTGGCCCGCCTTCAGCGGTTGCTTTTACCGTCGAATGTTTCACAAGGTTATCGTACAACCTAACTACTGCGAGGGCAGTCTTTAGCGATCCAACCAGCGCATGCTCTTCAATAGCATTCCATTTGTCATTTTCGTGGCGATTACATTCGCTGGTTACTACTTGCCTTTCATGGGCGCATGGCAGGTACAGATTTTAACAGCAGCCAGCTTTATCTTTTACGCCTACGAGCAGCCTATCCTGCTCCTATTGCTGCTGGCTTCCATTGCGATCAACGTCATAACCAGTTACCTGGTCGCATTCGACCGGTCCAGCCGTCGGCGCTTTTGGGCTGTGCTGGGAGTCGGATTGAATCTCGGACTGCTGCTATTCTTCAAATATGGCCCGCTCTTCTCAAAAACGTTCTTCGGAGGCAGCAGCTCCATCGGACGATTCTTGTTGCTGATTCCACTCCCGATTGGGATCTCCTTTTTTACTTTTCAAGGAATCAGTTTGGTTGTCGAAGTTTTCCGCGATCACCGGGATGCCAGCGGAGCGAGCGGGCGCTCGAGCAGGCCAATTGTTCCGCATAATTTCGCGGAGCACCTACGCAATACCGCTCTTTTTAAGTCCTTCTTTCCTTATCTGGTAGCGGGCCCCATCGTTAAGGCACAAGAATTTTACCCGCAAATCGAGGTCAAGAAATTTGACACGATCAAGTGGGAAAGCGCCTTTCGCGCTTTGGTTGTAGGCTATTTTCTCAAGACAGTAGTAGCGGACAATCTAAAGGATTCAACGTTCTGGATCGAGTTTCCCTTTTTCACGCGAGACTCCACTATCACGCTGATAGGGCTGCTTTTCGGATATTCGATACAGATATTCGCCGATTTCGCTGGCTATTCGCTGATCGCCATCGGTCTGGGGCATTTGTTCGGATACACGCTCCCGACAAACTTTAATTTCCCCTATATTGCCCGTTCATTCTCGGAGTTTTGGAAGCGCTGGCACATTTCGCTTTCAACCTGGCTACGCGAATATCTTTATTTCCCTTTGGGGGGCAATCGGCACGGTAGCGTCCGCACGTATCTCAACCTGTTTATCGTTATGTTCCTCGGAGGGTTGTGGCATGGTGCGGCCTGGAGCTACGCCGTCTGGGGAACTTTTCACGGCATGGCCCTTGTCACCGAGCGCCTTGTCAAAAATGTAGTGAGCGTGCCACGACATTGGCTTGTCGACGCAGTACGAATGCTAATTGTTTTTTCCTTTGTCACCTTCGCCTGGCTGCTCTTCAAGCTGCCGAAATTCGAACACGTCATCATGTATGTGAATGCTTTGGGCAACATTCATGCGCAGACGCGTTATCTTCTGCTTGGAGCGGTCATGGCCTTCTCTGCGCCAGTCTTCTTCTATTATATCTGGCACTTCGTTCACGAACGATGGCCTATCGCGCGTGAGCGCTACGAGTTTCTCATTCTCGGCGCTCTGTTGGTTGGAATTCTGCTGAACAGCGGGTCGTCGCAAAGATTTATTTATTTCCAATTTTAAAGAAGTGAATGTAATCAAGAAATCACTGCTGATCGCGATTGTGATGCTTGCGGCGTATCATTTTCTACTGCCGCATCTTTCGCACAAGTTTTACCAGATCAATGGCTTGCAGCGCGGAAACTATCTCAGGGCCCAGCGCTATCTTTACGATATACCGGATAAAACGAATGTGATCGTTGGTTCTTCGATGTCGTTGGAACTAAACGATCAAACTCTGGGCCCGAGCTATTTCAAACTCAGCCTGCCGGGCGGCAGCATCCAGACCGCTTTGGAGATCATTCGCAGATCGAAGAAGCGGCCATCGGTTTTGCTGATCGAAACGAACAATTTGGAATGGGATGTCGACCGCGGATTTGTAGAAGATTTATTCAATCCGTACTTATTCGAACTGCGTCGTCACTCGGCCATCTTTCGCGAAGAAGGCCGGCCTTCGAACTTCGTTGTCGGAATCACCGAGGCGATCGTGCGCAAAGCCTGTCAGTTTAACGCCGGTCCTGGCGAGCGCGCAGAATTGGCCAAACATTCGGACGCTCCGGCGGCGCGGCTAAGCGGGCAACTTTTCGGCAAGATCATGGATATCAATCGTGAGACGTTGCAGCACGCGTCACCGCCGGCATTGCTCGCTAAACACGCGAACCGCCTGGGCGAGGTGGTAGATGCACTTGCCAATGAAGGATCCAAGTGCGTCTTTTTCGAAATGCCCTTCGATGATTCATTGATGGACCTGCCATTGCCAGCGGCAACGAGAAAAGCAGTAGCGGCACGGTTTCCCGGTGATAAATATTCATGGCTCCGTTTTGCTCGCGATCATAATTACGAAACGGTCGACGGGATTCATTTAGTCCGGCCGGAAGCGGACGGGGTAACAAAAGTGTTTCTCCAGCAGGTGGCTGATGTTGTTCAAGAATCCAAGCAAAGCAGCCCCCATATTCACGCACTGGCGCACGAGAGCCAAAGTTCCCAATAACGACTCTCCGAGGCGTGGCCGCGAGGGTCAGTCGATTTTATGATTTATCGTTGCTGTCTTATGAGCATCATTGCTTTCACCCTCTTTGGTTGCGGATCTCGCCATCCCGTCGGACTGCCCTATGGTGCGTCTAACCCGGTCATTTACGATAACGACTCCGCCGTTGACGTTTACACAGACGAATACCTTCTCGCTCTCTCGTCGTTAGGGGAGATTCAGCTGAAGGGAATGCTTACTTCGAGCTCTATCGCCCCGGATAATCGTTTTGTTCAGGTGGAAGATTATGAAAAGGAGGTGCATAACAGAGAGAATCTTGCCCGCGCCGCCAAGGCGAGCGGGTTTCGTAATGTTCCCACTCCGGTGCGCGGCCCGAAGGGCCAATTATTCAAACCTGGCTCTGGAAAAATTGAAGATACGAAATCCATTGGTTCTGAGGGGAGTCATCTCATCGTGGCTGAGGCAAGAAAAGCGACACCTCAGCGTCCGTTGGTCATTATCGCAGGGGGGCCTCTGACTGCCGCAGCCGATGCCTACTTACTGGACCCGTCGATTGCCGACAAAATGATTGTTGCCTGGTTTTGCATTCAAAACTATGACATGGGAAACTACAACGGCTGGGCCGATGCATGGGCTGCCTATATCGTGCTGCAAAAGCTGAAGTTAGTGCAATTTGGGATGGTGCCGCCGCCTCGTGTTCTCAAGTCGCAGTTGCTGGACCTCCCGGCCAGCCCGCTGCGCGATTTCATGTATCAGGCTTATCTGCCAAGTAATCCGCCCGGTCCGGGCGATACCGACGGCGATGCGCCGCCCGCCATCGCTCTGATGAGGCCCGATTATTCGCTTAAAATTAAGGCGGCGAACTTCGGGCATTGGATCGTGCAGGATGGTCATGAAATTCCTGTTTTCAGCAAAGATCTTCCTCGACGAATTCTGTACCGTTTGACGAATCGGCAGGAACAAGGCCGCACCCTGGTCGTGACGCATGCCGATCAAAACGTGGCGACGCAGGAGTGGTGGCGTGCGATTCGCAAAGCAGTCAGTGGCGGATAACGATAGTAAAATGGAAGGACAGAGATCATCTTAGAGGTCCGGAATGCGCTGGCAGTTAAGTTGCTTCGCACGATCCGCAGTGAACTCTGCAATTAGTTACTCATGAAGGTCGTGATTCTTGCTGGGGGGGCCGGTACCCGCATTACGGAAGAAAGCTCGGTTAAGCCGAAGCCAATGATCGAGATCGGGCATCGGCCGATCTTGTGGCACATCATGAAAATTTACACGAGCCACGGCCTTACCGACTTTGTCATTTGCTGCGGATACAAAGGCCACGTCATCAAAGAGTATTTCGCGAATTATTTTCTGAGCAACGCAGACGTGACCTTCGATATCAAAAATAACGAAACCGAGATTCATCAGCATTCGGCTGAACCCTGGCGGGTGACGCTGGTCAATACAGGCGACGCCTCCATGACTGGCGGACGGATCAAGCGGATCCGGAAATATGTTGGTGATGAAACGTTCTGCCTGACCTACGGAGACGGTGTGACAAACCTGAACATCGCCGATCTCATAAAATTTCATCGCGCACAGAAAACATTTGCGACGTTAACGGCCGTTCAGCCGCCGGGACGGTATGGCGCCTTTTCCCTGGAACAGGAGCAATCTCTCGTCCCGACTTTTCGCGAGAAACCCGAGGGCGACGGCGCATGGATTAACGGCGGCTACTTTGTGCTCGAACCGGAGATATTCGATTTTATCGAGGATGACCTGACGGTTTGGGAGCAACAGCCTCTGCAGCGCCTGGCCCAACAGAATCAGTTATCCGCATTCAGGCATGTGGGATTCTGGCAATCGATGGACACTTTACGCGATCGCCTTTTCCTGGAGGATTTATGGAAATCGGGGAATCCGCCATGGAAGGTTTGGTGACGCGAGATTTAGTGGGAACCTTGGTCGAGCGTTCCCTTTCGGTCGCCACGCGAGTGAACTAGCCAAAAAAGATGAATATCTTAGTTACCGGAACCGAAGGCTACCTTGGCTGTCTGTTAGCGCCGAGCCTGCTGAAGAAGGGTCATCGCGTGGTTGCTGTGGATACGGGGTTCTACAAGGTAGGATGGCTTTACAATGGTTCGAGCCTTACGGCGCGCACTCTGAACAAAGATATTCGTCACATCACAACCGAGGATCTTCGGGGGATGGATGCGGTCGTGCACATGGCGGAGCTTTCCAATGATCCGACGGGTGAATTAGCGCCGCACATTACTTACGAGATCAATCACAAAGGTTCAGTGCGCCTCGCCGGGCTGGCGAAGGAAGCCGGGGTGCAGCGGTTCGTTTATACATCTTCCTGCAGCGTTTACGGTCTCGCTGCTGCCGACCATATGACGGAAGAATCCACCGTGAATCCGCAAACAGCCTACGCGGTTTGTAAAACGCTGGTCGAACGAGACCTTAAACCAATGGCGGATAACAATTTTTCGCCAACGATTCTGCGGAACGCGACCGCCTATGGAGCATCACCCCGCATGCGTTTCGACATCGTTCTCAACAACCTGGCCGGCCTGGCCTGGACGACGAAGGAAATAAAGATGGTGAGTGATGGCACTCCGTGGCGGCCGCTGGTTCACGCCCTCGATATTGCCAGAGCAATTAGCTGCGTGCTTGATGCGCCACGCGAGACGATTCATAACGAAACCTTTAACGTCGGCGACACCGCCCATAACTACACGATCAGGGAAATTGCCGACATCATTGCGGATGTGTTTCCAAGATGCAGTGTCAGTTTCGGGAACCAGGGCGCGGATAATCGGAGTTACCGCGTTTCCTTCGAAAAAATCAAAACAAAGTTGCCGGGCTTTCGATGCGACTGGGACGCGCGGCGCGGTGCGCAGCAATTGCGCGAAGTATTCGAACAAATCGACATGACGCCTGACGTATTCAACAGTCGCGGCTTCACCCGGCTGAAACAGCTTGAGTACCTTATGCGCACGCGCCAGATCGATCAGGATTTCTTTTGGAAGAATGGAAATGCATAAGCCACGCTGTCGCTTCAGCGGTGTCGAGTTGAAGCATGTCTTTGCTGATCTGGGAATGTCGCCTCTGGCCAATTCCTATCTGCATCGAGACCAGCTCAATGGCGCGGAAAAGTTTTATCCGCTTCGCGCTTATGTGAGCGAGGACAACTTTCTCGTGCAACTGGAAGAATTTGAGACGCCCGATCAGATCTTCTCGGATTACGCCTACTTCTCATCCTTTTCGGACAGCTGGCTGCGTCACGCCAAAGACTACGTCGAGATGATGGTGGAACGGTTCGGATTCGATCGTCAGAGCCAGATCGTCGAGATCGCCAGCAACGATGGTTATTTGCTGCAATATTTCCGGGACAAAAACATTCCGGTGCTTGGAGTCGAGCCGGCCGCAAATGTCGCCGAGGCCGCCCGAAAAAACGGAATCCCTTCACTCGTTAAATTCTTCGGGGTAAAAACTGCACAGGAACTGGCCACAGAGGGAACGAAGGCTGACCTGTTGCTCGGTAACAATGTCCTTGCGCATGTGCCGGACCTTAACGACTTCGTCGCCGGGATGAAGATTGTGCTTAAGCCGACTGGTATTATCACAATGGAGTTCCCGCATCTTCTTCAGCTGATCCGCCAGAACCAATTCGACACCATTTACCACGAGCATTTTTCTTATTTTTCTTTTCTTACTGTCGAACGCGTCTTCGCGAAGCACGGCATCGTTCTTTTTGATGTCGAGGAATTGGCAACCCATGGAGGATCTCTGCGTATCTTCGGGCGTCACGCCGAAGTGGCTGCACCGGAGGTGACCGAGCGTGTTGCCCGGCTTAAGGAAAAGGAGATCGCCGACGGTTTAGACCGTATCGAAACCTATTTGAACTTTGGGGAGAAGGTGAAAGAGACCAAGCGGAAACTGCTCGATTTCCTGATCGAGGCGAAGCGGAGCGGTAAATCGATTGTCGGCTACGGAGCACCGGCCAAAGGCAACACCTTGTTAAACTATTGCGGCGTCGGGCGTGATTTCATCGATTACACCGTGGACCGTAGTCCCCACAAACAGGGTCTCGCCCTTCCCGGAACCCACATTCCCATTGAAGCACCGGAGCGAATTCGCCAGACGAAACCGGATTACCTTTTCATTCTGCCTTGGAACCTGCGCGAAGAGATCGTCTCGCAGATGGCTTGGATTCGAGAGTGGGGAGGGCAGTTCATCGTTCCGATCCCGGAGGTGGCAGTTTATGCGTAATCATGGTCCAGGTGCGAACTGGACTAGCACTCTGTGATTTTCACTGAAACCTCGCTTAAAGGCGCATTCATCGTCGAACTCGAGCCACACGGAGACGCCCGCGGCTTTTTCGCGCGCACTTTTTGTGTTCGTGAATTTGAGCGGCATGGGCTGAATGCCACGGTGGCGCAATGCAATATCTCTCACAACCGGGAAGCGGGAACTTTGCGTGGCATCCATTTCCAAAAGCCTCCATGCTCCGAAGCAAAACTGGTTCGTTGCGTGCGCGGCGGAATCCACGACGTGATTGTCGACCTGCGGCCTAAATCGCAGACCTACAAACGGCACTTTGCCGTTGAATTAAACGCTCAGAATCGGCGCGCTCTTTTTGTCCCGGAATTTTTCGCGCACGGTTTCCAAACTTTAACAGATGAAACCGATGTGGAATATCAGATGAGTGAGTTTTATATGCCCGAACACAGCAGCGGTTTTCGTTATGATGATGCCGCTTTTGCCATTCCGTGGCCGCTTCCGGTCAGAAATGTGTCGGAGCGAGATCTGGCCTGGCCGGCTTTCTCCTGAAATGCAAGCGTTAGACCCGAAAGTGCGCGCGCAGGGGATGCACGCACTCATCACGCGCCTTTATCCAATATGCCGCAGCATCACCGGGAACGGAATTCGCGAGACGTTATCTTTGCTCGGCGATCGCATTCCGATCAAAGTGCACGAAGTGCCGAGTGGGACAAAGGTGTTCGACTGGGTTGTTCCGCAGGAGTGGAACATTCGGGATGCCTGGATCAAAAAATCGAGCGGGGAACGACTGGTTGATTTCCAGAAACTTAATCTTCACGTCATGAGTTACAGCCTGCCGGTGCATGGTCGCATGCGGCTGGCTGATTTAAGGGAGCATCTGTTTACGGTGCCCGGGCACCCGGATTGGGTCCCTTACCGAACATCGTACTATAATGAGGCTTGGGGGTTCTGCCTGAGTGAGAACCAGTTGAAACAATTCCAGGACAGCGAGGAATATGATGTCTGCATCGATTCATCGTTGACTGATGGGAATCTGACCTACGGGGAATACCACATTCCGGGCGAGCAACGAGAAGAAGTGCTCATCTCCTGCCATGTCTGTCATCCCTCGCTTGCTAATGACAATCTTTCCGGGATCGCGCTCGCTACGGCCCTGGCAGAATATCTACGCACTTCTCGACGCCGTTACTCGTATCGTTTTCTGTTTATCCCGGGGACAATCGGATCCATTGCCTGGCTCGCCCGAAACGAAAATGTGGTGTCACTAATACGACATGGCCTTGTTCTTACGTGCGTAGGGGACGCGGGCAATATCACTTATAAGCGAAGCCGCCGTGGAGACGCTGAGATCGATCGTGCGTTCGCCCATGTTCTCAAGCTGTCCGGAGAACCTCATCGCGTCATCGATTTTTTCCCCTACGGTTACGATGAACGCCAATACTGTTCACCGGGATTTAATCTCCCGGTTGGTTGCTTCATGCGTTCACAACATGGTGAATTTCCTGAGTATCATACATCGGGTGATAATCTCAGTTTCGTCAAAGTCGACGCGCTAGCGGACTCATTTGCCAAGTGTTGCTCAGTGATTGAAGTGATCGAGCACAACCGGATTTACGTGAACCGAAAACCCAAATGCGAGCCGCAACTCGGTGCCAGGGGACTTTATCAGGGGCTCGGTAGTGGACAGGAAAAGCGCAATCATGAGATGGCCCTTCTTTGGGTTCTCAATCTTTCTGATGGCTCCCACTCGTTACTCGACATCGCCGAACGGGCGAATCTGTCTTTTAATATAATAAATAGTGCGGCGGCCGCACTGGTCGCGACCGACCTGCTCGAAACGGCGGACGTTAACGAGCCCTCTGTCGATCCCCGGTGAGAATCGTTAGGCACCCTCTTTAGCGAGGAGGCCCTGACTTAGTGATGACGCCGAAAGTCTCCATCTGCGTTCCGAACCTTAATACCTTTCCTTTCCTGCCAGAGAGGTTTGAGACGATTTTCAGTCAAACTTTGCCGGATTGGGAGTTGCTTGTCTACGATAGCTACTCCACGGACGGCGCTTGGGAATATATCAGCGGGTTGGCGACGCGTGATTCGCGCATTCGTGCCTGGCAGGGCCCGCGTGAAGGTACACCGGGAAGCTGGAGTCCCTGTGTTCGCGAAGCGTCCGGTCAATACGTGTATATTGCCACGAGCGACGATACCATGCCTCCGGATTGTCTCGAAAAATTGGTGGCTGCTCTGGACGGCCATCCCGAGTGCGACCTGGCGCATTGCAATTTGAAGGCGATCGACGAAAAGGGAGACGACATTCCGGATTGGTGGTCTGCGTCATCAACTTTCGCCAGAAGCAGCGGGGTTTTTTTGACGCGAACGCACATTCGCAAGGCGCCGTTCGATGGCTTGCTCCACCTGCTCGGCGATCCTGTTTATATTTCCATTACTCAACTGCTCATCCGTCGATCGTTGTTTGACCGAATCGGTTTTTTCGAATCGCGTTGGGGTTCGGTTGGCGACTTCAACTGGAACATGCGTGCGGGACTTGTCGCTAACACCATCCACGTGCCGGACACGTGGGGTGGATGGCGTGTCCGGGCTGGTCAAGCGACCCTGGATGCAGCAGTTGGTTCGCCGGAACATTTTCGCCGGGTCGATGAAATGATTGAACATGCGATCGCAACGTGTGAGCGGTTTTTGGCGTCGGCCTTGCGCAAGGCGTTAACGTCGCGGTGGTCGCCACGGGCCCTGGAGCTTCGCCGGTTTCTTCGGGAAATGGTGGATCATGCCGAAGGGTTTGAGCGGAAATCTTTTATTTTGCGGCGCCTGTTGATGGGCTCGTGGGCGGCGCGTGGATATGTGAAATCGCGGTTACCTGGCGAAGTCCCATGGCCGGAATCGACCCCCGAGCTGTTGCTTGGATGGCTGCACGAAGCGGGCGTGGATGATGTTTTGCGGGCCGTGTAAGGGCGGAGACAAAGTGTGAGATTTGATTGTGCAGTGATCGGAGGCGGCGTCGTTGGATTGGCTACAGCCATGGTGCTGGGCCAGCGGCGGCCGGAGCTTAAGCTTATCGTCCTCGAAAAAGAATCCGAGATCGCCCGTCATCAGACCGGGCGGAACAGCGGAGTTATTCATTCAGGGATCTACTACAAACCGGGAAGTCTGAAGGCGCGGTTTGCTCGGGAGGGTAATCGCAAGATGGTCGAGTTCTGCACCAAGCACGGCGTCTCTCACGAGGTTTGTGGTAAGGTCATCGTGGCCACTAACGACAAGGAGCTTCCTCTCCTGGAAGAGCTTTATCGTCGTGGACTGGAGAATGGACTCGCCGTTCGCAAACTTTCCAGCGAGGAGGTGCGGGAAATAGAGCCCCATGTTCGGTGCAAACGTGGCTTGGCAGTCCCCTCTACCGGCATCGTAAATTATCGCGAGGTCTGCCTAAAATATGTTGGCCTTATTGAGCAACAAGGGGGCGTGGTCAAAACCGGTGTGCGCACCGGGAAGATTGAGCAACGCGGCCGAGTTTACACGATCGAGACCACCGCGGGAGCGATCGAGACTGGTTTCCTGATCAATTGCGGGGGGCTGCAGAGTGATCGGCTGGCGCGGCAAGCCGGTCAAAAACCAGAGGCAAAGATTGTTCCATTCCGGGGTGAATATTACGAATTGGTGCCGGAGAAACGCCATCTCGTCAGAACCCTTGTTTATCCGGTACCCAATCCGCAATTTCCGTTTCTCGGGGTGCATTTCACCAGGATGATCGACGGATCTGTCCACGCCGGGCCTAATGCGGTGCTCGCGTTCAAACGAGAAGGATACCGTAAGACCGACTTCGATTTCTCTGACTTACGAGAGACGCTGGCTTACCGAGGTTTTTGGAAACTTGCTCGCAGGCACTACAAAGAAGGTTTTGCCGAAATATATCGATCTCTTTCCAAAGCGGCCTTCGTGCGGAGTTTGCAACGGCTCGTTCCCGAGGTGCGGGCCGACGACCTGATCCCGGCATCTTCCGGTGTTCGCGCCCAGGCGCTCATGCCAGACGGCAAGTTGGTCGATGATTTCCTCATAATGAATGGTCAGAATTCCATTCATGTCTGCAATGCACCGTCGCCCGCGGCCACCGCCTCCCTCGAAATCGGTGCTGCGATCGCGGAGAAATTTCTGAGGTTTCAATAGCACGGACGATGGCACCTTGGCCGGCGCTGCAATGACTAACAACGACACCGATGAGATAGCACGACCGCGCACGCAATTGCCTAAGCCCGGCGGTAATTCCTCGTCGAGATTCTGGGGCGTCTTTTCGCAAAGGGAACGATGGGGACTCTCGCTGCGCGGCTGGCTGTTCCTGGTGTGCGTGATGTCGGCCACTTTTGTCGTGCTTGCTGTGAACGTCCATCCTTTCCTGGCTCAAACGAGTCGCGTCGATACAAACACTCTTGTGGTGGAGGGTTGGGTGCATGAGTTTGGCGTTCGCGTGGCGATTGAAGAATTTCGGACCGGAAAGTACGAACGTGTTTTTACGACGGGTGGACCGCAAGAGGGCTCCGGCGTGGGTAATAACGCTCCAACTGCGGCGGAGGTCGTCGCCGATTGGCTGCATTACCGCGGAATACCAGCCGATGTTTTACAGGCTGTTCCATCCCAGGAAATCAAGTGGGACCGCACGTATCAATCCGCCATCGCCTTGCGCAACTGGTTTAGTGAACACGGGGTGACGGTCAGAAGCCTTAATGTCGTCACGGAAACTACCCACGCACGCCGCACCCGGCTGCTTTACACGGAAGCATTTGGCGATCGCATCGCAATTGGCATTATAGCCGCTGATAACCCCGAGTATGATCCGAGGCGTTGGTGGAAATACAGCAATGGCGTTCGTGACGTGGTCGGTGAGGCTTTGGCCTATCTTTACGCCAAATTATTTTTCCATCCGAATCGGGCCGACTCAGCGAACGTTGGCGATTGGTCACAGAACGCGGCCAGATTGTCCGCGATCGCACCAGCTCAACCTGCCGGTTAACGGGATACCGCAATTCTGATCCAATGAATATGAAGATAAGCATAGTCGGCCTTGGTTACGTCGGTTTACCACTGGCGATTCAGTTTGCGCGATCCGGCGTGGTTGTCCTTGGATTGGATATCGATGAAGCAAAAGTTCAGGCGATTAACAACGGAGAGAGTTACATCAAGCATATCGCGCCGGAAACGATCCAGTCAGCGCTGCAAGGGCAGAAGTTTCGGGCATCGACCGATTTCAGCGAGATCAAGGGAGTGGATGCAGTCATCATTTGCGTGCCGACGCCCTTGAATAAGAATCGCGAACCGGACATTTCTTTCATCACTGAAACTGGTCGCCTGGTTGCGCCGCATCTCTCCAAAGGCACTCTGGTGGTGCTCGAATCTACGACGTATCCGGGGACGACGGATGAGGAGTTGCGTGAAGTAATCGAGAAGAATTCGAAGCTCAAGGCCGGCGTCGATTTTCATCTGGCATTTTCACCCGAGCGCGAGGATCCCGGTAATCCGAATAGCGTGGTTGCAACCATCCCGAAGATCGTCGGAGGTTTTACACCTGCCTGTCTGAAGAAAGCAGTGGATCTTTATTCCATCGCAATCAAACATCTGGTTCCGGTGTCCTCCTGCCGCGTCGCGGAAGCAGCCAAGCTCTTGGAAAATATTTTCCGAAGTATCAATATTGCGCTGGTCAATGAGCTGAAGGTTGTCTACGCCGCGATGGGAATAGACATCTGGGAGGTTATTGCCGCGGCCAAGACAAAACCGTTTGGCTTCATGGCGTTTTACCCGGGACCGGGCCTTGGTGGTCACTGCATTCCGATAGATCCTTTTTATCTCACCTGGAAAGCGCGCGAATACGGTCGCAATACGCGATTCATCGAATTGGCCGGCGAAATTAACACGGCGATGCCGGAGTACGTCTTGCATCGAGTGGGCGATGCTTTGAACGACCAATGCAAGGCCGTGAAAGGAAGTCGCGTCCTGGTGTTGGGCCTTGCTTACAAACCTAACGTGGACGATGAACGGCAATCGCCCAGCTACACTCTGATGAGTCTTCTCAAGGAACGCGGCGCCGAAGTGGAATATCATGATCCCTACGTTCCTGTGATCAAGGCGACTCGAGAACATTCGGATTTGGCCGGAAAAAAATCGATCGACTGGAATCGCGATAATGTTGGCGGCTTTGATCTGGTTCTGATTGCGACGGACCACGCCAGTGTCAATTATCGGGAGCTGGCCGAATGGGCCAGATGCATCGTTGACACGCGGAACGCGATGGCGGCCATCGCGGTCAAGCCAGGCAAGGTTTGGAAGGCATAAA
The DNA here is from genome assembly GCA_041167085.1 of Verrucomicrobiota bacterium. Classification (GTDB taxonomy): domain Bacteria; phylum Verrucomicrobiota; class Verrucomicrobiia; order Chthoniobacterales; family UBA10450; genus DATFCK01. Next base: position 64,480 of record JBEEGV010000041.1, on the reverse strand, counting down.
GTAACTTCCGAGCGGGTCTGAGGTTAATCAGTCACTCTATCATTGATAAGATTCAATCAGCGGAAGTCGCTGCATGTCGCATGACCGGAGCTGATGTGACAGTGACTCCTGAGGAAAACGCGACCGGTTGGCCTCGTCGTGTCTTTTGGTTGGCTGCGTCGGTGCTCATCCTGCTCGTCCTGTTCAAAACCGATCTGCACTCGCTCTGGACATTGACGCAGAGTAGCGAGCTGAGCTCCTACATTGTTCTGGTCCCTTTCATCGTCGGATACCTCCTCTACACACAGGGTCCGACGTTGCCGCGCCGCTATGGCAGTTCTGTTTTCGGGGCCGCCGCTCCGTTCTTGGTTGGATCAATTATTCTTGCCTTATTGTGGACGCGTGCGATCGATCCGCGCCTTTTAAGCGAGAACGATCATCTCAGTTTGGTCACGCTTGCCCTGGTATGTTTTCTCTGGACCGTCGGATTTCTCTTCCTGGGCTCGGGCTGGATGGGGAGCGCCGCCTTTCCCGTCATTTTCCTGATTTTTCTGGTCCCATTACCGGACGCGATGGTGGAGGGGCTCGAAAGAAGTTTACAGCTTGCCTCGGCCCAGGCCGCCGGTGCCTTCTTCGCGCTGAGCGGCACACCGGCATTGCGGACTGGAACTTTGTTTGAGTTACCAGGTATTGCTCTTCAAGTTGCGAAGGAATGCAGCGGAATCCGATCGAGTTGGGTCCTCTTCATTACCAGCTTGATTGCCGCGTTCCTCCTTCTGCGGAGACCATGGTCAAGGATCTTGCTTGTTGGAGCAGTTATTCCTCTTGGAATTCTTCGTAATGGATTTCGAATTTTAGTCATTGGCTTGCTTTGCGTGAATGTCGATCCTCATATGATCGATAGTCCTATTCATCGAAGGGGCGGTCCGATATTTTTTGTGGCGTCGCTCGTTCCACTCGGTTTGTTGCTCTGGATCCTGCGTCGCCGCGAAAGCGCGGCGACGCAGGCATCGAAGCTGTTGCGTGGTAACGACGGAGTCACTTCTCGTTGAGCTGATCTACGACCTTTGTCGCCCGGCATGGGTTAAGCTGTCGTAGCCGAAATTCTCCCGGCCATTAAAAGTGTCAATTTCCCAGCTGCGTCTGTCGATCCGCGCCGTGTTTATGTTGCATGTAAACCCACGACATGTAAGAGATGCCGCGACGCGATCTATCGGCGTTTTCCGGGGAGCCGCGGAGTTGAAGAGTGATAAAGGGGTAGGTATATGAATGGAGTTAGCCACAAGGAGTTGATCACCAGAAACGTGAAGCCATTGTGCAATCTTGCGCCTCGATCGGGGCTCTATTTTGCGCACCTATTGGCCGTCGCAACATTTCTCGCATGCGCCGGATGTCAGCAAACGGGAGGATTGCCACCAGAACAAGCCGCTGCACCTACGGCGGTAACGCTCGTTGCCGGGGACGTCATAAAACTGGCATTTTCCGGAGCGCCAGAACTCAATCAGTCGCAAAAAATCCGGACTGACGGAAAAGTCAATTTACCGCTGATCGGGGAGGTGGACGCATCTGGTAAAACCATTGTGTCGCTCCAAAGTGAATTAGCTCAGCGGTATAAGCCCGAGCTTAAGAGTTCGACCGTAATCGTGACTTTGGAAAGCAGTGTCATCCAGGTGGTGCTCTCGGGCGCCATCGGTCGCCCGGGGAAACTCACCTTCGAACGCCCTACCACAATATTTCAAGCCATTATGGAGGCCGGCGGGGTTAATGAATTTGGAAGCCTGCGAAATGTCCATCTTATCCGGCTGATGAACAATCAGCAGCAAACGCAGGTTCTTGATTTGAGATCGACGATGAGCGGTAAGACAACCAAGCCCTATTACGTCAGGGATGGAGACGTGATCTATGTTCCGCGCACGATGTTTTGATCGTCCGCCCGAGGGGCCGACTTAAACGGAATCGGTAGGAATCGCGGACTCATTTTCCTCGGGGCTGAGATCGGTTCAATTCAACCGATCTCAGCGACACCGCGCGAACGGTTGTGTGAACTAGTGACCGACAATGACGACGACCGCTTTCTTCTGTCCAACAGTGTAGTTCGCGGTTGGGACAAGGGTAACGGTAGCTGTTCTATTCTGGGTAGGAGTCGTCTGCCGCACGGTTTGCAACACCACCATTGCGCTGCGTGATCCCATTGGGATTGTTATCTGGCCCACTGGTGCGATTGGCATGTAGTCGATGCCGGAGGCGGCTGTACCGCCCATGGTGTAACTGACCGTGGTCGGCTGAGACGGATTCGGCTGGGAAGCGACGACCTTGAACCGGGCCTTGCCACCGGCGTTGACCATTGGCGAGAGAGCTAAGACATGCAGTTTTGTCTGCGGTGTTGCCGATGGCGAGGGGCCTGGCCACGGAATTCCGGCGACGGTTACGGACACGGGCAACGATCGTACGGCTGCTCCGGAATTATCGTAAGCGAGGGCCGTCAGGACGTAATCGCCCGCGACCGCATTGTTCCATAGGAAGGTGAAAGGGGCGGTTGTGGCCTGCCCGAGCAAGTCCGTCCCACTGTAAAACTCAACTTTAGCAATGCTCCCATCGGAGTCCGTCGCGTTTGCACTTATTAAAATCGCCGTTGAGCCGTCCAGAGAAGCGCCTCCAATAGGAGTGGTAAGGGTGACCACAGGGGGGGCGTTGGCCGTGGTTGTAAAAGAAACTTCATTGGAGGAAAGACTGTGGAGGCCGGCGGCGTTATAGGCGGTGACGACGGCGAAATAAGTGGTACTCGGGCTCAGGCCGGAAATGACGCCAGACAAAGAGCTACCGACGTCGGTCGATTGTGTGTAATCCCCGGAGGCGGTACCGTAGGAAAGATTGTAGCCGACGACGCTGGGATCCGGGCTGGCCTCCCAAGCCAAGGAGACAGTGTTGGCTTGAGTGGGTGGCGCGGCAGCGAAACAGGCTAGGGCGCCAATTAACAGTAATAGCGAATAACTATGGACATTATGGGGCATGCAGATGGTTCTAGCAGCAGCTGTGCCAACCATTCCCGGGGCCATTACCAGGTCGTTTCTCTGCTTGTTCCCCGATCACCCGCGCTGACGCCCCGGTCTCCGCGCAAAGGGAGGAAGTTGAGCTTTTGGGCGGTTCGTCGTCGACCTGCCTTCACGGTCCTCGGCCTTCTTACCCTCCTTTTACTGCTGGCGGCATGTTCCCCGGCCGCGAAGAAGGCTCGGGTTACGGCCCGTGCCGACCACTATTTTGATCAGGGCGATTACGACAAAGCGAAGATCGAATACTTGAATCTGCTGCGGATCGATCGTCAAACTGCGGCGGCATACGCGAGACTTGGGGCCATTTGGCAGGAAGAGGGTGCACCTTTGCGCGCGGCTCCTTACCTCCTAAAATCGCGTGAGCTGACTCCGGATGACCTCGAGAACCGGGTTAGACTGGGTCGCTTGTTTGTCGCGGTGGGCCGGAAATCGGATGCCACCCAGGAAGCCCTCACAGTGCTGGAAAAGTCTCCGGCGAATGGGGATGCGCTGCGCGTTCTGGCGGACGCAGCGGATACTCCGGACCAGGTAGATCGGTTGGATCAGGAACTACGGAAGTTTCCGAAACAGGATGAGCCATCCTTTCAGCTGGCGACCGCAGTGGCCCAGTTGCGAAAAGGAAACCCACAAGCCGCCGAGGAAGCGGTGCGACACGCCCTCGCCGTCAATCCGCAGTCCTCTCCTGCCCATTTTTTCATGGCTGCTTACTGGCTCGGGCAAAAGGATTCAACGAAGGCTGGCACGGAGTTCAGAGCCGCCGCTGAGTTCGCGCCGGCGCGGTCTCCTGAACGTCTTAAATATGCCGAGTTTATGGCGCAATCCGGCGCGCTCGACCAGGCAGTTGAATTCTTGCAGTCGATGACCAGAAAAACACCGGACTATCTGCCGGCTTGGAATGTGTTGGCGGAAATTGCCTTGAAGAAAAAAAACTACGACGAAGCGCTGAGGCTTCTGATCAATGTGCTCAACCGTGACGCCGAGAATTTCGACGGCAATCTCCTCCAGGCCAGAGTGTGGCTGGCAAAGGGGGATGCGGAAAAAGCTACCGCTGTGCTGGAACGGCTGGACGAAAAGTTTCCAGACTTCGCGCCTCTAAAATATGAATTGGCGCAGGTCTATCTGAAAAGGAACAACTCAATTCAGGCGATGGAGGTTCTCAATCAGACGATCGCGAAGAACCCGGATTTTGTTCAGGCCATTCTCCTCTTAGGGCAGTTGAACCTTCGCACCGGAAAAAGTCAGCTGGCCATCGATGCCATGGAGAAACTGCTCAAAAAGCACCCGGCCATGATGGAGATAAAGATCGTTTTGGCGGATGCCTATCGGGCCGTAGGCCGATTGGACGACGCGGCACGGATGTTTCGAGAGCAGATCCAACTTTCGCCGCAAAATGCGCAAGCGTTTACCGCCCTGGGTATCATCCTGCAGCAGCAGCAAAAAGACGATGAGGCTCGACGGGCCTTCGAAAAGGCTTTGGAGATTGCGCCTGACAATTCAGTTGCCGCCGCGCAACTGATCGATCTGGAAATCTCAACCAGGAATTTTGATAAGGCGCAGGCGCGTGCCCAGGAGCTGGCAAAAAGGACCTCGGATTCGGCATTATCCCAGTTCCTCGAAGGTAAAGTCTATGCGGCCCAGGCAAAATGGGATGCGGCCGAAGCAGTTCTGACAAAGGCGCTGACGTCGCACCCGAATTTACCGGGGGGCTACAGTCTTTTGGCCTCGGTTTATCTGGCGAGGAGCAAGCTAGCGGATGCCGCCCACCAGCTGGAAAGTTTGGTGGCGCAAAGCCCTGACGATACCCGCGCTCTTATGACGTTAGGAGTCGTTTATGAAAAAATGCGTGCCTACCCGCAGGCGCGCGGCATTTACGAAAAACTCGTTGAACTGGCCCCCGGCTTCACGCCGGCGCTGAATAACCTCGCCTATCTCGACGTGGAATATTTCCATGAAAATGAACGCGCCTATCAACTCGCCCACAAAGCTCATGATCTGCAACCGGCAGACGCGTCGATCGCGGATACGTTAGGCTGGGTTCTTTACCACAAACGCGATTACAAAGAAGCGCTCCAGTTTTTGAAAGAGAGTGCGGCCAGGAATCCTAACGAACCTCAGATCCAGTATCACCTTGGGATGGCCCAGTATATGGTCGGCGACACGGACGCGGCCAGAGTCGCGTTCAAGCTCGCGTCGCAATCTTCGGTTGATTTCCCTAACAAGGGAGACGCACAGCGCCGGCTTGCGTTATTGGCAGAGGGTTCGTCTTCGCCTCAACTTTCCGTGGAAGAATTGAAGCAGATTCTTGGTCAACAGCCGGACGATCTCGTCGCCTGGACTCGGCTGGGGGAAGTGTATGAGAAGCAAAAGGCGTTTGCCGAGGCGGCGGCGAGTTATGAAGAGGTGATCAAGCTTAACCCAAAAATTACGCCGGCCTTGAGCAAACTTGCGGAACTTTATTCCGGTCCACTCAAGAATAGCGGCAAAGGTCTGGAGTATGCCAAAACTGTCCGAGAGCTTTTGCCGAGCGATCCGAAAACAGCGGCGCTACTCGGCCGCATCGCTTACCAGGCCGGCAATGCGAACTGGGCCTACAGCCTTTTGAAGGAAAGTTCCCGCGACCTGTCCGACGATCCGAGAGTTCTTCACGATCTTGCATGGGTGGCATTGAGTCTGGGAAAACTGGCTGAGGCGAAAACAGCGATGGAAGGTGTGGTCACACGAGCTCCGGACTCAGCCGAGGCTTCGGATGCCAAATCTTTCCTGGCCATGGTTAGTCTTTACCAGAATCCCACGAATGCCGATTCGTCATCAGCGGAGGTGGCCAGGGCCTTAAAGGAAGATGGAGAATATGTGCCGGCCCAGCTCGCGGCGGCCGCGTTAGAGAGGCAAAAGGGTAACGCGAAAACGGCGGCTCAGTATTACGAGCGTGTTTTAGCTCGCTTCCCCGACTTCGCACCGGCAGAGAAGGACCTGGCCGGGTTATATGTTCGAGAGCCGTTAAACCCGACCAGGGCTTATGAACTTGCGCTCAGGGCGCGGAAAGCTCTGCCAGACGATGCCGAACTTGCTGACGTTTTGGTTGAACTCTGCTATCAGCGAAAAGACTACTCCAGAGCGCTCCAATTGTTGCAGGAAAGTGCGCGCAATCGGGCGCTTGATCCGGAACACCTTTATTACCTCGGCATGTGTTCGTTTTACACCAGGCAAAATCCACAGGCGCGTGAAGCTCTTGATCAAGCCCTGGCCGCCGGACTGAAAGATCCTCTGGCAAGCGACGCGAAGCGTGCCTTGGAAAATCTAAGTCGAAATTAGATCGGCATACCCGGACGCTCCGTCGACTCGTCCGGTATTCGACCTTCGTATTCACGCTGCCATCAACTGGCACGCAAAACTTCGCTGGAATCGCGCAAAAAAAGATCTGCGCATTCTGTTTATCCCGGCCCGATTCGTCGCTTTTCATCAACCTCAAATCAACCCCCAAGAACACACCTCATATGTTAAACAACGAAAATTCCCACAACGGCGCGCAGCAGAAAATACCGTCTCTTTCGCCATCGGTTGAAAAAAACGGGTGCACCCGTAGTATGATCTCTGCTCTCAACCTTACATCAATGACGTGCTCGCTCGTTCAACTCGCACGGATCGAAGACGCGCTTTGGTTCTGTTTAAAGGCACAGCCGAAACACGAACATCTTGCTGCCACCACGCTGCGGCGACAGATAAAGATCAAATGTTTCTCGCCGCGCGTGCGGTTTCGCAAACCAACTCGGCGAGGGGCAGTGTGGTTCGTCGAGGCAATGTTCCCGGGTTATCTCTTTGCTCAGTTTATTTACTCGCGACAGCATCGGCAAATTGAATATTCCTCCGGGATTCAAGGTGTCGTGCGATTCGGAGATCAGGTTGCCACGGTTGATTCCAATGTAATCGCAACTCTCCGCGAAAAAACCGGGGAAGAAGAGGTGGTGACGTTCAACCCCGCCATCGAAGTGGGTCAGTCGGTCCAAATCGCGGAAGGACCGTTTCAAGGCCTGGAGGCCTTGGTCACCCGGTTGCTTCCAGCTCGAGAAAGAATTCGAGTGCTCCTTGAGTTTCTGGGGCGACCAGTTGAGATGGAAGTCTCAACGCCCAAGGTGTTGCCGCTGGCGGCCCCGAGAGTTTGACACTCAGCTGGGATCCTGGCTCGGCCGGGCGTTTCCCACATCGGCCGGTTGTTACGAAAAATTGCGCCTAAAGGGCGCAATTTTTTTGTCCTTTTGCCCGGTTTTTCTGTTCAATTTTTATACACTTGCGTCTGGCAGGACGACACAACATTCGGACGTAGCCTAGAAGATACGAGGGGAAATGGCCGATGGTATAGGCTGTGCTGCTTTGAGGGGCATGCTATTAGCACTTGGAATTATCGCGGTGATTGCGATGGGGGCACTAGGGGTGATAACACGCTCCTTGAGTAAGTCTCCCGAGGGCTACGAGGATGAGCAGGGGTTTCATCTTATCAGGAGTACCAAAGGTTCTGCTGTGCTGCTTCGGCGCAAGTCTCGTCAGACTCATGCCGGTTCGCTCAAAGGCGCTCGGGCTAACGTTTGATCGAGTTTGAAACAAGTCGGCGATTCGTCGCTCGGATTGTGCCTAACGAGCGTTTAAAGCGAGACGCGAAACAACTGCCACCTGCCGCATAGATTTACTAGTTGCAAACCCCAGCGGCTGAAGTAGGTAGCGTCTTCTATGGATCTATCACTTCGCAGTCTCGAACAAGCGGTCTCAATTCGGCGGCAGATTGATCGGCTACAAAGCAAGCTGAATGGACTGCTGCATGGCGCTTCTACTTTGGTGGGAGGCAATGGTTCGCGGCGCCGCATGTCTGCTCAAACTCGTGCGAAGCTCGCCGCCGCGGCAAGGGCGCGCTGGGCAAAGCAGAAAGCTGGAACCAGAAACTCCAGTGCAGGTGGTAAGAGAAAAGGCAATCTGACGCCGGCCGGTCGCAGAAAATTGTCGCAGATGATGAAGGCTCGCTGGGCCGCCAGGAGACGAGCCGCCGGCAAGAGATAGCTGAACTTCGCCAGCCGAGGGCGGGATAGCTCGATGGGCGGCTTGCTCGGCAGATCCTGGCTCCAGAGGTAGGATTCGAACCTACGACCAATCGGTTAACAGCCGACCGCTCTACCACTGAGCTACTCTGGATCGATTGCGCCGCTCGATTGAGCGGGGGGTATATTTTGCCCACCGATATCAAAGCGGCAAGCGCTACTTTGCACTACTTTTCTGTGTCCAGCAGGCGCTCACGAATGAGCTTGGCAGATTTCCATGATTTAATCTGGCGCTCGCGGCTCACTGCATCGGCTCGGCTTAGACGCTCTTCGGCCCATACCAGTTACCACGGACCATTCTTGCGTGTGAATTTACCACTGATTTTGTCGGTGCGATTATGGCTGCCGACGCTGACATCCAAGCTGTCTGTATGACCGATATAGAAATGGCCTTTCGGATTTCTTAGGATGTAGCTCCAGAAGGCCATACGACCAATCGGTTAATCCCGACTGTGTCGGGACTCTACCACTGAGCTACTCTGGATCGTTTAACTTCGCGCCGGACTGAGCGCAATGCATTTTGCCCATGGGCTCGCCCCGGGCAAGTGTCATCGCACCCAAAAAAAGTGCCGCTGCTTCCAGCGGCCTTCAAAAAAATTGGTTGCGGGGGCGGGATTTGAACCCGCGGCCTTCAGGTTATGAGCCTGACGAGCTACCAGGCTGCTCCACCCCGCGTCCTGAGACTAATGTGCGGAAGCGATCTGGCAACAGCAAATTCCAAACACCCGGAAGTTGAGAGATTCTCCCCTTCGGTAACAATGATATCCGATGAGCGAATCCGGAAAAATTCTGGTTGGCACCGCGAGTTGGGCCGACCCGGGATTTGTTGAACACTGGTACCCAAAGGGAATGCGGGCGGGGGACCGCCTTGCCTGGTATGCCCATCATTTTGAGATGGTGGAGGTAAACTCAACATTCTATGCCGTACCGGATCAACGAATGGTTGAGCGCTGGTGCGCACAAACACCGGATGCCTTCATCTTCGACGTGAAACTACATCAGCTGCTCTCGCGGCATTCCACACCGGCAAAGCTTTTGCCGCCAGAGTTGCAGCGGGCAGCGCAGACAGATGAAAAAGGCCGCGTCAAATTGAGTCCGGAAATAGAGGAAGCGGTGACCGATAGATTTTTGCGATCGGTCAATGTACTTCGCAGTAACGGAAAGCTTGGAGCGTTGCTCCTTCAACTTTCCCCTTCCTTCTCGCCAAACAAAAATCGGTTGGAAGAGCTCGATCAACTTCTGAAGGCCACAAATGATTATCAACTCGCGATCGAGTTTCGGAACCGAAACTGGGTGAGCGACGATCAGCTCGCGGCGACGGTCGGCTTTCTCACGAAGCATTCCGTGATTTTCGTAAATGTGGACGCTCCGTTGACCGAGCATTTCACGATTATGCCATCTGGCATCAACGAAGTGACGAATCATAACTTTTCGTATCTGCGGCTGCACGGCCGCGACCCGGACGCGTATCTGCGAGGCAAAACAGTGGCCACGCGTTTTCATTACGATTATAGCGGACCCGAAATTGAGGAAGTTGCAGAGCGAAGCCGCGCCCTGGCCCGATCAGCCCGCGAGGTGCATGTGGTCTTTAACAACAACGCGCTTGATTATGCGCCCCGTGCCGCTGCGCGTTTGCGAACAGCGCTTGGTCAGATCATCCGGCCGCTCGAGCAGACACCTGAACTCTTTTAGTTTAGGTTGCGTCGTGGAACAGCAGACGAGAGACGGGAAGCCGGGTGACGGCCCAAGCCTGCCGACGCCGCTGAAGCGACTCAAAAATTGGCTCGCGGCTCACCACTTGACGCTGATGACGATCGCGGATACGCCGCATTCCATAGCCTTGGGGTCTGCCATCGGCATTTTTTTTGGATTTACGCCGCTCTGGAGTTTGAAGACGCTTCTTTCCATTGCGGTCGCATGGGTAAGCCGGTCGAACAAAATCGCGGCTGCGATTGCCGTGACCTTGCACGACATCATCTTGCCGTTCATGCCGGCAATTTACATTTGGGAATACAAAATTGGTTACCGCACGATTCATCATGTCTGGCCCACTCGCGTGCGCTTTGGCCATATCGGGTGGGGGGACTACCTGCACTGGCACGCGTTTATACGGCTGATCTGGCCCGCCCTGGTCGGCTCCCTCTTCCTGGCGATCCCGTCGGCGATTGTCGTTTACTTTCTGATGCGAATGCTCCTCGGCCGGGCTCGGGCCCCGGATGATTTGAAGCAGGCTGACGCAACCATCGCCAAGGCGGTTTTTCCCCAATAGACGGCACAAGAGTTGCATCATAAGGACGCGATTTTGGCCTTTTCTCAGTCAACCGCTGGGGGGCTCGCATAAAACTATGAAATCCTTTCTCGCAATCGCCGCCGGCCTCCTTCTTTGCTCCTGTGCAGACATGTATGTCACAAAGACTGACGTAGCTACCGCGGGGGGCCGCGTCGTCGCTGCCACCGATGGCAAAGATTATGGTTCCGGAGTTCGCATGATTACAAATTGCGGAGTCGGCGCAACCGATCCGAAGGCGATTTACATTCGTCCGTTCTGCATTGATACGGCGGTTTTTGAAGGTGATGAAGCAGCCTCCGACGGAGAAATGCCCATTCGGAAAGCGCTGACCCCGGTGGAATTCGCGCAAGATTTGAAGGAAGAGCTTGAGAAGATTGCACCGGCCCGTGTTCTGAAGGAACACGAATCACCGCAGCTTGGCTGGTTGGTGGAAGGCCGATTCGATCGAGTCGATGGCGGCAGTCCGCTGGCTCGCTTCTTCTTCGGAAATTTCGGCGCGGGGCGCTCGTTTCTCGCTCTTCACGTGCGTGTCACCGATGTGCGGCGGAGCGTCGTGATTTACGAATTCGATATGGCTGGTGGAAGCGGTTACCAGGGAAAATTTGGCACCCTGCGTGCGAGTGGCCTCGGCAAAGCATCGCATTTCGACCTGCGAAATGCAGCCGAGCGCGTCTATGTGACTCTCAGCGTGAATCCATATCGTTACGCCGCTCGCAGCGACGCGACCCTGCATTAGCCCTCGAGGCTGCATTCACGCGATTGATCGCTGTTTGGGTGTTGCCAAGCGGGACGCCGCGATTAAGGTGCGTCGTTCCAATCCCATCTGAAGTTGGCTAACCGATTTTTCATTGCCCTAGCGGGCTTTATTGCCTTTGCCTGCAGCGTCCCTTCCGCACGCAGCGCGCAAGCCTATATCATCATCGATTCACGTACTGGGTATGTCCTGCAGGCGCAGGAACCGCGGCAAAAACGGCAGATCGGAAGTTTGACGAAGATCGCCACGGCCGCGGTGGCCTTAGACTGGTCCGAACACAAAGGCGGGGACCTCAATAAAACCGTGATTATCCCTCCCGGGGCCTTCGCCGGTGTGAAGGAAAACAATATTGGTTTTCAGCCGGGAGACCGAATTTCGCTGCGCGATCTTCTCTATTCCGCGCTTGTGCAGTCCGACAACATCGCGGCCTATGCCCTCGCCTATGATATTGGGTCGGAATTAAGTTCTGCCGCGCCCACCGGAAACGCTTCAAAACTAACACCGGTCGATATTTTTGTCGGACAGATGAACGCGCTGGCGAAACAGTTGAAGATGGAGCGGACCCGATTTGTTAATCCTCACGGCATCGACGAAAACGTGCGTCCGATGCCGTACTCAACCGCCGAAGATATGGCGCGGTTGACGCGCTATGTCATGAACAAGGCCAGTTTTCGTTTCTACGTGTCGCAAAAGGAACGGCAAATTTCTTTCGAACAAGGCGGGCGACGACGCAGTTATATGTTGCGAAATACCAACGAACTGCTTGGTCGAGATGGAATAGACGGAGTGAAAACTGGTCGCACGGCCAAGGCGGGCGATTGCCTTGTCCTTTCGGCTAATCGAGAGTCTGAAGTTGTCCAGCAAGGTCAGATGACAACAGTTTATCCGCGACATTTAATCGTGGTTTTGCTGGGGAGCGCGAGCCGTTTCGACGAAGGTGCACAATTGTTGGCAACAGGATGGAAACTTTATGATCAGTGGGCAAGTGCGGGCAGACTGGTCGATCCTCAAAAAGTGTTGTAACCCGCGGCGAAGATGAAGCCACGCATCGGTATTCTGACGAGCGGCGGGGATTGCCCTGGTCTCAACGCAGTCCTCCGCGGTGTGGTCCTTGCCTCCGAGAAACTTGGCTGGGAAGTCATAGGCTTTCGTGACGGATTTGAGGGACTTTTACCGCCGGGCGATCATCTCATACTCGACCGTCACAGTACCGATGGGATCATGGCCTTGGGCGGAACGATCATCGGTACCACCAATCGCGGTCATTTCGTGGCCAAGATTGGAGCGGGGGATCGCGCCGTAGTCGCCGCGGAGGTCATCGAGAAGGCTCGCAAGGTCCTGGCGGACCTGGGTGTGAGTTCGCTGATCATCGTCGGCGGAGATGGCTCGATGACAACAGCACTGCAGCTCCAGGAAGCGGGCATCAATTGCATCGGAGTCCCCAAAACCATCGACAACGACCTGGAAGCAACCGCCATGACCTTCGGCTTTGATTCCGCCGTGGCGATGGTCATGGATGCGCTCGATCGACTGCACACGACGGCCACGAGTCACAAGCGCGTCATGGTGGTCGAAGTGATGGGCCGCCATGCCGGTTGGATTGCTCTCCACGGCGGGATAGCCGGCGGCGCCGATATCATCCTGATCCCGGAGATCCCGTTTGATTATGAGAAGATCGCCACTGCGATCAAACAGCGGGATTCAGCCGGAAATATGGGTTCCCTGGTTGTCGTAGCCGAAGGCGCCAAAGCGAAGGACGGCCAGCAAGTAAAGCGCGACATGGAGGGGGGCGAATTTCGCCTCGGTGGAATCGGCGACATGGTTGCGCGCGAGATCGCGCATCGCACCGGAAAAGAAACCCGTTCGTGCGTGCTTGGCCATCTGCAACGGGGCGGCGCTCCGACCACCCTCGACCGGATTCTCGGTACTCGGTTTGGCGTGAAGGCAGTGCAGCTTGCTAACGAAGGCTATTTTGGATCAATGGTGAGCTATCAAAATTATCAGGTGCGACACGTCCCGATCGCCGACGCGGTGAACCGATTGCGTCTCGTTCCGCCCAACGGGGAAATGGTGCAGACCGCGCGCGACGTCGAGATTTCGTTTGGCGATTGAAGAGATTTCCTTGTAGCGGCGCTCTATGAGCGCCGACCTTGCATTCCGGTGGTCATAGACCGCCGCTACAGTGCCACAAATGAAAATTATTCTCGCATACTCGGGCGGCCTCGATACTTCAGTCATCCTTCGCTGGCTGAAGGAGAATTATCAGGCGGAGATCATCGCCTTCTGCGCCGATATCGGTCAGGAAGAAGAACTTCAGGGTCTGGAAGAGAAAGCGCTCGCTACTGGCGCTGCAAAGTGCCTGGTCGAAGACCTACGTGAAGAATTCGCGCGCGACTTTATTTTTCCGATGTTTCAGGCGAGTGCGCTTTACGAGGGCCAGTACTTTCTCGGAACAAGTATCGCGCGTCCGCTCATTGCCAAACGAATGGTCGAGATCGCGCTTGCCGAAAAGGCGGACGCGATTGCTCATGGCGCGACTGGAAAGGGTAACGATCAGGTTCGCTTCGAATTGGCCGCGGCTGCGCTCGCTCCCGAATTGAAGGTGATCGCTCCGTGGCGGGAGGGGCGTTTTCGCGAAAAGTTTCCGGGCCGCGCGGAAATGATTGCCTTTGCCAATGCAAACAACATTCCGGTAGAGGCGACTTCCAAAAAATCGTACTCAACCGATCGCAATCTCCTCCATATCAGCTTCGAAAGCGGCGTTTTGGAGGATCCGTGGTTCGACGCAAGTTCGATGGAAATGCGCGGGATGTATAAGCTCAGTGTTGCTCCGGAAGATGCGCCTAACGATCCCGAATATATCGAACTCTCATTTGAAGCCGGGAACTGTGTTGCCGTAAACGGAAAACCACTTTCGCCTCTGGGTGTGATGCAAACCCTGAATAAACTCGGCGGCAAGCATGGCGTAGGGCGGATCGATATCGTGGAAAACCGCTTCGTTGGTATGAAGAGCCGTGGCGTTTACGAGACTCCCGGCGGCGCACTTCTTCATTTTGCCCATCGCCAGGTAGAAACACTAACAATGGATCGTGAAGTCATGCACCTGCGGGACAGTCTGATCCCGAAATACAGCGAACTGGTCTACAACGGTTTCTGGTTCTCCCCCGAGCGCGAAGCGTTGCAAGCTCTGGTGAACGAAACACAACGCGACGTGACCGGTCTCGTTAGGCTCAAGCTTTACAAAGGCAACATTATCGTTGCCGGCCGCAAGAGTCCAAAGAGCCTCTACGATCCGAAGATCGCGACAATGGAGGGTGAAAAATCGACCTATGATCAGGGCGATGCCACCGGTTTCATTCGGTTGAATGCGCTGCGGCTAAAAGTTCGCTCCGCGCTGAAGTCGTCGAGCAAAGGGTAGGGACAGCCCGTTAACGGACGAACTTCGTCCCCGGCTAAAATAGACTCGTTGGGTCTTGAATTTTCCGCTAAACATTTTGCTAACCAAAGAATCAAAAATGACGACGAACAAAATTATCTGTGCCGCGTTGGGCGTCATGCTGGTTGCTCCGGCGTGGGCCGCGGAAGTCACAGTCGTGAAAGATGTCCTTGGACCGGAAGGTCCGTTGTTCATGGACGGCAATCTTTACTACGTCGGCTGGGTCTCGAACACGCTCGAGAAATGGGATGGCAAAACATCCACCGTGCTCAATCACACCGAGGGCTGCGGCCATAACGGCCTGGCCCTTACGAAACAGAAAACATTTCTGCTCGCCTGCACCGAGGAACATGGCGCCATCATGGAACTCGATCTGACCGGGAAGCAGTTGCGCCGTTGGGATGCCGACAAGAACGGCCAGCCTTTTGCCGGCGGCATCAATGACATTGTCGTCGCGCCTAACGGCGCTGCTTATGCAACCGTTTTCGGCCCCTATGTTGACCCGCTACCGACCGCCGTAGTGGGAAAAATTCTGTATCTGGCGCCGGAGGGCCAGCAATGGGTCGAGGTTGCGAACGATCTTAATTATGCCAATGGAATCGGCGTTTCGCCCGACCAAAAAACGCTCTACGTCAGCGAAACCGTCGGAAATTGCATCCTGAGGTTCACGATCAATGACGACGGGAGGTTGAGCCATCGATCGAATTTTGCTCTGCTCAATCTTCTCGTAAAAGACAAGAACAAGTCGTGGTGGCTCGGTCCCGATAGCATGAAGATCGACAGCAAGGGCAACATTTACGTCGCGCAGTGGTTCGGCGGCAAGATTTTGAAGATATCTCCCGAGGGCAAGCTCCTGCATGTCTTTGAAATCGCAGCGGGTGATGGGACGACCAACGTTGCTTTTGGCGAAGACGAGAAGGAATTGTTCGTCACGGTGGTGAAAGATCCAAAAGATCCGAAGGCAAAAGGCAGCGTCGTGAAGATTCCCAATTTCAGGTAGCCTCTGAGATGCTGTCTGAGATCAAAAAGAAAATCGAGTTTGAGATCGGGCATGTTTTGTTCATCGACATTGTCGGTTACACCAAGCTTCTGACGAACGAGCAGCACGCGTTGGTCGATCAGCTCAATCAAGTTGTTCGGAGCTCGGATGAATTCAAAACGGCGGAAGCGGCCGATCGATTAGTAAAAATCCCGACCGGCGATGGAATGGCGCTGATCTTCTACAAGAGTCCGGAGCAACCGGTGGAATGCGCGCTCGAAATTCATCGCGCTCTGAAGACACATCCCGAATTGCGAGTGCGCATAGGCGTGCATAGCGGGCCGGTGAGTGCGGTGATCGACGTGAACGGACGGGCCAACGCCGCCGGCATCGGGATCAACATCGCGCAGCGAGTAATGGATTGCGGCGACATCGGGCACATCCTGCTCTCGAAGCGGGTCGCCGAGGATCTTGCGCAATATGGCCATTGGCAACCGCACCTGCACGATCTGGGTGAAGTGGAAGTAAAACACGGAGTCCGCGTCCACGTTTTCAATCTGTATAATAAGGAGCTAGGCAATCCGGAGGTGCCGGAGAAGTTGCGGCAGGCAAAATCGAAGGAACAATCCGCCCCGGCGATTGTCGCTCGCGGCGAAGAGCTGTGGATTGCCGTGCTTCCGTTCAAGAGCTCTGGTGACGCGGAGATGGAGTCGTTCGCGGACGGCCTCGGCGAAGACATTACGAGCGGTCTTTCGCGGTTCCGGTATTTGTCAGTTGTCGCGAGCGCTTCGGCGGCGCGGTTGAAGGGTGAAACCGGAGACGAACGGACTTTGGGCGCCAAACTTGGTGCGCGTTATGTGTTGGAAGGAAGCATCCGCAAAGGAGATTCCGGCATTCGCGTCAGTGCCCAACTCGTCGATACCCAGACGGGCACGCAGCTTTGGGCTGAGACTTACAATCGGGATCTCGCGGCATCGACCACCTTTGCGGCGCAGGACGACATTGCCGCCCACATCGTCGCAACCGTCGCCGACAGTTACGGGGTACTGGTTCGTTCGATGAGGACGGCGATCCAGCAGAAGGACGACGCCGAACTCACACCCGTGGAGTGGCAGTTCCAATTTTTCGCCTACCGCGAACAGATTACGCCCTCAGCCCACGCTGCACTCAAGAGCCGGCTTAAGCTCGCGATGCAGCGGGACGAGGGTCAGTCGGACCTATGGGCGTGCGTTGCCGAAATCTACGTCGACGAATACGCGTTTGGTTTTCAGAATGATGCAGCCTCCCTTGACCGCGCGCTGGCTGCGGCCCGGCGCGCAGTCGAGATCGATCGGGCTAACCAGTTTGCGATGGTGGCGCTGGCGCAAACCCACTTCTTCCGCCAGGACCTCGCGGCGTTTCGCCCGGCCGCCGAGCGGGCGATGGCCCTCAATCCACTCAACACGGACCCGCTCGGCATTCTGGGACTACAGATCGTGCACACAGGCGAGTTCGAGCGAGGGACGGCCATCGTACGCCGCGCGATGGAACTGAATGCGAACCATGCGGGCTGGATGCATTTCGCTCCTCTTTGGGATCACTTCCACAGAGGCGAGTACGAGCAGGCTCTGGAGTGTGCGAATCGAGTGGACTTCCCCGGATTTTTTTGGCCGTACCTTGTGATGGCGTCCGCCTGCGGGCATCTCGGCCGGCACGCCGAAGCAAAGGCCGCAGTCCGGGACCTGTTGGCGCTCGATCCAGAGTTCGCAGCGCACGCACGCTCAAAGGTCGGGACCTGGCACTTCGCGAGCGGCCTTATGGATCCCATCCTCGAAGGACTACGTAAAGCAGGGCTCGCCATTCCGGAAAACGGATCGTCCGACTCGCCGAAGTCGAAGGCGACGGTTAGGGCAAAAACAGATCGGACAAAGTCTGAAAAAAACGCGGGAGCGGTTCGCGCTGAAGAAGGATTCTGGGTCGCGGTGTTGCCATTCAAATACAATGGTAGCAACGCCGACGTCACCGCTTTGGCTGAAGGACTAACCGAGGAAATCGTGACCGGCCTGTCGCGCTTCTCGTATCTCAAGGTGATCTCGCGCAGTTCGACCTCGCGTTATGCCAATGCGGCGGTGGATATTCGTTCTGCCGGGAAGGAACTTGGCGCCCGCTATATGATAGAGGGAAGCCTTCGTCAGTCAGGAAGCAAGGTGCGCCTTGCCGTCCAGCTGGTGGACGCTGTTTCCGGCGCTCAACTCTGGGCCGAGAATTATGAGCGCGACTTCAGTCCGGAAGGGGTCTTCGCGCTACAGGACGACCTCGTCCCGCGCATCGTCTCTACCGTCGCCGATACCTATGGCGTCCTGCCGGACAGCATGAGCGATTTGGTCCGGAGTAAAGCCCCCGATCAGTTGACCCCGTATGAAGCGCTTTTGCGCGGCATCGGCTACGGCTGCCGGGTAACTCCCGAAGAACACGCCGCGGCCCGGACGTGTATCGAGCGGGCCATGCAACAGGCGCCGGGGTATGCCGATGGCTGGGCAATGTTGTCGTTTCTCTATTCAGATGAGTACGGCCTCGAGTTCAACCCGCAACCTGATCCCCTCGGGCGCGCGCTCCAAGCCGCCCGGCGAGCGACTGACGCGGCGCCTTCGAATGCCTTTGCCCAAACGGCTCTGGCGAGGACTTTGTTTTTTCGCAAAGAATTTCAGGCGTTCCGAACCGCGGCGGAACAGGCCATCTCCCTCAACCCGATGGATGGGGCCATGCTCGCCAATGTGGGCACGATGCTCGCATACTCCGGCGATTGGGAGCGCGGCTGCGCCCTGATCGAAAGGGCCATGCAGTTGAATCCGCGGCATCCCGGATGGTATTGGTTTCCTTTTTTCTACAACGCGTACCGCCAAGGCGACTACAGCAGAGCGCTGAGCGTCGCGCTCAAGATCAATCTACCAGGCTTTTTCGCTATCCACGAGGGCTTGGCGGCCGTCTACGGTCAACTCGGGGAGCGCGAGGCGGCGAGCCAATCGCTCAGTGAGATGCTGGCGTTAGTTCCCAACTTCGGACAGATCGCGCGGCCTCTGAAGGCGAAGTGGTTCGATCGCGAGCTCGTCGAGCGCTTGCTGGACGGTCTTCGCAAGGCGGGGCTGGAGATTGGTGACAAAGCAGCAGCGTCTGTTGAGTTGCAGGCGTCCGACGTCGTAGCGGTTCGGGCTGATGAAGGATTTTGGGTCGCGGTGCTGCCGTTCAAATACAGCGGGAGCACTACCGAACTCTCCGCCCTCGCCGAGGGACTGACCGAGGAGATTGTCACCGGCCTGTCGCGCTTCTCTTATCTCAAGGTCATCTCGCGCAGTTCGACTTCGCGCTACGCCAAGGAGTCGGTCGACGTTCGTTCTGCGGGCAAAGAACTAGGCGCTCGCTATGTCATGGAAGGAAGCATTCGCCAGGCAGGAACCAAGCTGCGTCTTGCAGTGCAGCTCGTCGACGCAGTCTCGGGTGCTCATCTTTGGGCCGAGAACTACGAGCGCACCTTTAGCCCGGAAGCGGTTTTCGAACTTGAAGACGAGTTGGTTCCGCGAATTGTCTCGACGGTGGCTGATATGAACGGGGTTCTGCCCCGGAGCATGAGTGAGGCTGTTCGTAGCCGCACTCCCGAAGAGTTGAGCCCCTATGAGGCAGTACTGCGCAGCTTCGGCTACTTCGAGCGGGTCTCTGCCGAAGATCTTGCCGCGGCGCGGTCTGGTCTGGAATTGGCAGTGCAGAAGGCACCGGCTTATGCCGATGCCTGGGCGATGCTGGCGTTACTGTGCGTCCAGGAGCATGCGCAAGGATTCAACCTTCAGGCCAATTGCCTAACGAGCGGGGCAAGCGCCGCGCGGTGTGCGGTCGAGGCGGCGCCGTCCAGTCATCTGGCCTATTTCAGTCTGGCCCAGGCACTGTTCTTTCAAAAGGAATTCCAAAGCTTCCGGAATGCGGCGGAGCGGGCGGTCGCACTCAACCCGATGGACGGCAACTCCATCGCTTTTCTCGGTGAGTTGCTGACCTACGCAGGCGACTGGGAGCGCGGCATGACGCTGGCCGACCGCGCCAAGCAGCTTAACCCCCATCATCCCGGATGGTACTGGTATGCCGACTTTTACAACGCTTACCGCCAGGGCGACTACCGCGGCGCGCTCAATTTCGCGCTCAAAAGCAATCTGCCGGGCCACTGGGGGATGCAGGCCGCGATGGCCGCCGCCTACGGGCAGCTCGGTGAGCGCGATGCGGCCAGGAAAGCCCTCCGGGATCTGCTCAAGCTGCGGCCGGACTTCGCCGATACCATACGCAAGGATGTCGAGAAATGGTGGGAGCCCGATTACGGGAAGCATCTGATTGACGGCTTGCGTAAAGCGGGTCTTGAGATTGCCGGGGATGGAACGGCAGAAAGATCCGCGCTTCGAGAAACTCCCGCTTCGCCTGCGCCGAAGTAGATCGAGAGCGTCCTTTTACTTCAAATGAGCCCTGCAGCGGTGATTGTTCCAACCACCGAAGCCAAGGGATAGGTGCTTGGCACAAGCACCTCTACATCATGAGGCCAACCTTGCAGGGTGCGATTGTCGATCTTATAGTTTCTTCGCGCCAAGCGCGAAAAAGCGGAGGTTAACTTATGCCAACCACAATCGAATCACCGAAACGTGCAACCGCGGTCGAGAAGGATTTTCTCCCGCTCCAAGGCACGGATTACATCGAGTTTTATGTCGGTAACGCCAAACAAGCGGCGCACTTCTACAAAACCGCTTTTGGTTTTCAATCGCTCGCCTATTCCGGCCCGGAGACGGGAACAAAAGATCGAGTGAGCTACGTCATCCGTCAGAACAAACTGACCTTCGTTCTTACTACGCCGGTGCGGGCGGATAATCCGATCGCCGATCACATTGCCAAACACGGCGACGGCGTAAAGGCGATCGCGTTGAAAGTGGACGACGCGACTTCGGCTTGGAATGAAACGACGAAGCGCGGTGGCAAGAGCTTTTTGAAACCGACGACCCTGACCGACGAAGGCGGCGAGTTAGTCATGAGTGGCATCCACACCTACGGCGAGACCGTTCACCTATTTATTGAGCGAGAAAATTACAACGGCGTTTTCATGCCGGGCTTCCGGAAATGGGAATCGGCCTATCAACCGGCCGAGACCGGCCTGCTCTATTGCGACCATTGCGTAGGCAACGTCGGCTGGAACCAGATGAATCCGTGGGTCAAGTTTTACGAGGATGTGATGGGTTTCCGAAATATTCTCACTTTCGACGACAAGGACATCTCGACTGAATACTCCGCTTTGATGAGCAAGGTGATGAGCAACGGAAATGGTTTCGTGAAGTTTCCGATCAACGAGCCGGCCGAAGGAAAGAAGAAATCACAAGTGGAAGAATACCTTGATTTCTACAATGGCGAAGGCGTGCAGCACGTTGCGATCGCGACGAACGACATCGTCAAGACCGTGACCGAGCTGCAGAAGCGGGGCATCGAGTTCTTGAATATTCCAACAAGTTATTACGACACACTGCCGGATCGCGTGGGTCACATTGATGAAGACCTCGAGCCGTTGAAGCGGTTAGGAATTTTGGTCGATCGCGACAACGAAGGTTATCTACTCCAGATCTTTACCAAACCGGTGGAAGATCGGCCGACGTTATTTTTCGAAATCATCCAACGCAAAGGCGCCAAGAGTTTCGGTAAAGGTAATTTCAAAGCCTTGTTCGAGGCTTTGGAGAAGGAGCAGGACGCGCGGGGCAATTTGTAACATGCAAACTTTACGAAAATGCGATTGGTCCCTTGACCTCAAGGAGCGGCGGTCTGCAGACCGCCGTTTAGTTAATCGGCGGCTGGGAAGCCTCCGCTCCTTGATGCTTTGCAAAGGAAGTGAGCAATTAGCCATCACCTAAAGGAAGGAAGACATGCCATTTTATCAAAAGCTCGGTCAGATTCCGCGGAAGCACCACATTTGGTTTCATCGCAACGGCGCCGCGCCGACCTTTAAGAACGAAGGCATCGCTTACGAACACGTTATCACGACGGAAGGGTTCAATGAAGCGTTCTCGATCATGTATCACCTCCGTCCGCCGACCCGGGTGCGCAGCGTCAAGCTGTTGAAATGCGAAGAGCTCAAAAAAGCGGCGGAAAGTCCACTGCGCCATCATCATTTGCGCACAGCGAACATTGAGCGTCGAGGAGATCTTTACAGCGGTCGGGTCCCGATTCTTTTCAATCAGGACATGACGGCGTGGCGCGCGCGCCCGGAAAAGCCCTACGGCAAATTTCAGTATTACAAAAACGGCGGTGCTGATGAGATCATCTTTGTCTTCAAGGGCGCTGGAACGGTTGAGACGATGTTCGGGAAACAGCGTTACCGTGCGGAGGATTACATCGTGATTCCGCGCGGTATCACTTACCGGCTCGTCCCCGATAAGGTGGAAGAGGAAGATTATCTCATTCTCGAGTCAGCCGGACCGGTGCGAATTCCAAAACGTTACATGAATGGCGAAGGCCAGATCAAAATGGGTTCGCCCTACTCAGAACGCGATTTTCATGGGCCGACTGAGCTGAACGTGATCGACAAGGAAGAAGACACCGAGATTCTCGTGAAAGATGGTCCACGTTGGACCTGCGTGACGATGGCGCAGAATCCATTCGATGTCATCGGTTGGGACGGCTACGTCTATCCATTCACCTTCAACGCCCAGGATTTCGAGCCGATCACCGGCACCGTGCATCAGCCACCGCCCATTCATCAAACCTTCGAAATTCGCGGCTACGTTGTTTGCACATTCGCGCCGCGTTTTCTCGATACCCATCCCGAAGCAGTGAAAATTCCGTGGGTGCATGACAACGTCGAAGCGGACGAAGTTCTCTTTTACGTGCGCGGAAACTTCGGTTCGCGCCGCGGCATCGAGCCGGCGTCCATCACTTTGCACCCGCGCGGCATCCCACACGGTCCACATCCCGGCACAATCATGGCGAGCAAAGACGCCACGCGCACGGAAGAGCTCGCGGTCATGTTCGATACCCAGCACACGCTGGAGCTGACGGAAGCGGCCGTCGCGCTCGATGATGAGAAATACCCGTTGAGCTGGCTCGACTAGGCGGCTCAGTTAAACTGTGCAGAATCACGAGACTGAGCTGGAAGCGGCGGAACGCCGCATTCGAAGCCTCCCCCGGTGTGGCGCGGCCAAGCTGGCGCGTCTGGAGAGTGCATTTCTCGAGCTATTGGAAGCGGTCGGAGAAGATCCGAACCGTGAGGGACTGCGCCGAACCCCGGTTCGTGCCGCACGAGCATTCGAGTTCCTCACGAACGGATATCGTCAGGATCTCGATGATGTCGTTAACGACGCCATTTTTGAATCGGACGCGAGCGAGATAATCCTGGTGAAAGACATCGAGCTCTATTCGATGTGCGAGCATCATCTGCTTCCGTTTATTGGTCGCGCGCACGTGGCCTATATTCCAAGTGGAAAGGTGATCGGTCTCTCCAAAGTGGCTCGCATCGTGGATGTCTTTGCCCGGCGCCTGCAAATCCAGGAACAACTGACCGTGCAAATCGCGGATGCTCTTATGAAAACGCTGCATCCCGTCGGAGTGGCGGTTGTTATCGAAGCCAAACATCTTTGTATGATGATGCGTGGTGTCGAGAAGCAGAATTCAGTCATGAAAACTTCGTGCCTGCTCGGCTCGTTCAAGGACGACGCGCGGACTCGCTCCGAGTTTCTCTCTCTGCTCAAAGAATAATTGTGGGGCGTCCGTGTCAGACGCCGTTTAATTTGAATGCCGTCTGACAGAGACGGCCTACAATTGATCTCATGCTCTTGACGGTCAGCAAACGCCTCGAATTCTCGGCCTCGCGCCGTCTCTTCGTCTCTCGTTGGACGGAGAGCGAAAATCTGATCGCTTTTGGTCCGGAAAGCGCCGCCGTTTACGGAACTGGCCGAAATTATGTCGCTTATTTTGCTTTCTCCGGGCCGGTCGATTCGCAAACGGGCATGCTCATCAACATCAGCGAAATTAAGGAGCGGGCGGGACGAATTGTGTATGACCAGTTCGACCACACATTTTTAAACGAGGACAACCCGGCGTTTCGCGATGTCCCGCCTACGCCGGAAAATATTGCGCGGCAGTTGTTCGTCCAGGCCGCGCCGCTGTTTTCCGATGTTGCGGCGAAGCTCGTGGTTGTTCATCTCCAGGAATCGCCGGACCGGACGGCAACTTTTTACGCTGACGGGACGTGCGACAGCAATTACTGGTTCGGATTTTCGGCGGCGCGTAAGACCATGTCGCCACATCTTAGCCAGGAAGAAAACAATCACTTATTTGGGAGCGCCACTGCGCTGCATGGGCATAATTACCGGGGGCGGCTGACCTTTCGCAGCGAATCGCTCGCGACCGAGTCTCCGGTGGTCCGGTACGACCAACTGACCAAGTGTATTGAGTCGATCAGCGCCGAACTCGATCACCGTTACCTGAACGAGGATGTTGCCGCCTTGAAGGAGCGGCCGATGACGACGGAAAGCCTGGCCGAGTATATTTATGAAAGGGTGAATGCGGTGGTGCCTTTGCACCGGATTCGGTTACACGAGCGCGAAGATTTCTTTGCCGAAGCGTGGGAGGATGAAAGCATGTTCCTCGGTTTGCGGGTGCCGTTCTCCGCTGCCCATCGGCTTCATGTAAAGTCATTTTCCGACGATCAGAACGCAGAGCTTTTTGGTAAGTGCGACAATCCAGCCGGCCATGGACATTACTATGTCGCGGAAGCGACTCTGACCGGAAAATACAACGGAAAATCGGGAACAATCTTCGATTTTGTTGCGCTTCGTGAAGGAATGCATCGCGCTATCGCGCCCTGGCAGGATCGACATCTGGATTTGCAAACGGATGACTTCCGGGAAATGACCTCTACCGGGGAAAACATTGTGCGTGTTCTCTGGGAAAAAGTAGACAAAGCCCTTGCCCAAAAACTGGTTCGACTGCGTTTGTGGGAAACCGCGAATAACCGGTTCACCTTGCGGCGAACATAACTGACTTTCTGTAGCGGCGCTCTATGAGCGCCGAAAATTATAGATTCGGCGGTCGCAGACCGCCGCTACAGTACCGATCATGAAACGAATTCTCATCACCGGTGCGAGTCGCGGAATCGGTCGCGCCATTGCCGGGAAGTTAGCCGCGCCTGACACCGAGCTTCTATTGCACGGCCGCGACACTATCGCGCTGGCGGAGGTTTGCGCGTCTCTGAAATCAAGTTGCGCGCGCATTGTGAAACTCGTGCATGATCTCGCCAATCCCTCTGGCGTTTGCAATCTCATCAGCGGAGTCGGCGATGTCCCGTTAGACATTCTTATCAACAATGCCGGCATCGCGGTGGTAAAACCTTTCGGCGAAATTACTCCGACCGAGTGGGAGCAAACTGTCGGCGTCAACATCACCGCGCCTTTTCTTTTAACGCAGCACTTTGCTCCGCGTATGCCGCCAGGGTCGAGCATTGTGAACATTCTTTCGGTCGCAGCCAAAACGGGTTTTTCGAATTGGAGCGCTTACTGCATGAGCAAATTTGCTCTGGAAGGATTTTCGCAATCGGTCCGTGAGGAACTGCGCGAACACAAGATTCGCGTGATTAACATTTATCCAGCGGCCACCGCCACCGAGATTTGGGATAATGTCGAAGGCAATTGGCCCAGAGAGAAAATGATGTTACCCGAGGAGGTTGCGGGCGCGGTTGCCTACGCGCTTTCGCGCCCGGCCGAGGTGGGACTTGAAAACATCACCCTGAAGAACGTGGCTGACGAACTATGATCGCGGCCCTGGAAACCGACATCGCGATCAATGTCATCGCGTCGATCATCGCCTCGGCGGTTTTGATCGCGGCCGGCTTCGTCTGGGGAAAATACAAGGAACGTCGCAAGTTCGGCCGGAATCTGGAGGAGTACGACTTCTATCCGTTCACAGTTAATCGCGATAATGTGCCGGAGTTCAACCTGAACAATTTCCGACTCGGCATGCACTATTTTCTGAAGAACAACGATTACACCGCGGCCAGGCAGCTCATTTTCATCGGCGAACAAAGCGGTGTATCCGGGCAGCTTCCGCCGGTCGAGCAGAAGGAGTATGCAAAATTGTTCGACAGGTACGACGGGCGCAAGATTGTCGACGATACCAATGAGTATCTCGAGAATTACGCCCGTATCGTCCGACTCGTCGGCAAATCATTCCCGAATACGGGCATCGAGATTCTCCTGCACAATCTGGCCGACCCGGCGCATTCACTGATCGCGCTCGAAAATAATGTGACCGGGCGAAATTTGCGCGATGGCACGACCAATCTGCTCATCGATCTGAAGAAGCGACAGCTACTGCAGGAAGACAAACTGAATTACGAACTCAACATTGGCGCCCGAAGATTCAAATGCACGACTATCCCGATTATCCGCAAGGAATTCGGTGTCGTCGGGGCCATCTGCATCAACATCGACGCGAACTATCTCACGGACGAAATGCTAAAGAGTCAGGAGCGGATTGAGAATTGGTTCAAGAATTTCCTGAGGATGGATATGCAGATCGACGAGAATATCTTGAGTAAAGACGAATACGCCAAGGCGACGAAAGGCAAGCGTCACTTCAAAGACGAATCGGTTTGATCAAGGCGGCGGCTCCGCCTGTTTGTCATTCCGAGCGGAGTCGAGGAATCTCTTACTATCTCAGAAATATCGAGAGATGTCTCGGCTTCGCTCGACATGACACAAGTGGAAACGCTTGCGCCACTTCAAAGACGAATCAGTTTAGCAGGTAGGGATGGCTCTCCGAGCCGTCCGTGATTCGTCGGACGTTTCGGAGAAACGTCCCTACCTTATTTGGGCGACGCGTGCATGGTCGCCTGGTATTCCGGCTTCTTGTGGTATTCGACCAACCGGAATCCCCATCCAATCAACGTCGACAGATCTTTCGTTGCCGCTTTCTTCTCGTTCAGGAATTTCTCGATTCGCGTTTTCAATGCCGGCTGTTGCCCGACCTCGTCCAGGATCTCGAAGATCTCCATCGATAATAGCCAATCGCCCGCGTGCTCGCTCTGCTGCGTTTCCCAAATTTCACCGAGCCGTTCGTATCCTTTTTTACTTTCGCGGATCTTGCGCACCTGAGCGTAAAGATTTTCCAGTTTCTTGCGCTCGGCGTCCGATGGTACCTTGATCGTGCGTTCTCGCGGGACCAGGGCGACATGGTTATAGGAATCCTTGTCCGCCGCGCCATTGAATACGGAAACAACCCGCTCGCCGACGGCCATGTCGTAGGTTCCCCAGGCCGGATCGAACAAGACGCGATCGCCCTGTTTGGCGGTGCAATTCGAAAAGCTGATAAGCAGTAATTTGCCGTCGCGCTTCAGGATTTTGTCCACCGTTCCTTCCACGGTAATTCCGCTCTTGAACTCCAATACCGCTCGCTTGCCTTCCACGATTTCTGTCTGCTCCCAGTTTCCGATCGGCGATCCAAAGCCGTCTTTGTGATAGTCGCGTCCGTGGCCGGGCAGCTCCTTATCCTTGCAGGCAAGAGCCGTAGGTCCAGTCGTTCGCAGATAAATCGGCTGTTTGTTCGCGTCGACGATCACCTCGTTGAAGATCCCGGTGACCTGCAGGCCATAATCATATTCGCACGTGGCAACGTTAGTGCATTCGATCGCCTTCTGGATGCCTTCAAAGCCACCTACACGAAATGCCATCTTGCTCGCGAATTCCTCGAGCACGTCCCGAAGATGTTTGAAATCCTTGCAGACGAAAAGTTGCGGTTGTTTCGTCGTGATATCGAAAGGCGTATCCGCTGCCTCGATGGAGTAGGGGATCTTTTTTACTTCGGGTTCGAGACATGAAACCGATTCACCGATCGAAGAAAGCAGCCCAGCGCCGTAAATCTTGGGCGCCTCAAGGCTGCCGATCAATCCGTACTCAACCGTCCACCAATGCAGTCGCGATAACAGAGCCATTTCCGACGGTTCCCCGAGGTGTTTTTGCCGGTATTCCACAAGCTTTGTCGCATCTTCGACCTCTTTTGGATCGCTGTTTGGCTGCTCCTTCAGGATGGACAGATGCCGAATTGCTTCGTAGAGCTCGAAATCTTTGCGTGATGACATCGCCCTTGCGCCGATCTCCCCGAAGCGCTGCAGATAATTCGAGTATTCGCGATCAACGATGATGGGAGCGTGTCCGGCCGCTTCGTGGACTATATCCGGGGCCGGAGTGTATTCGATGTGATGGATCTGGCGCATGTCGCAGGCGATGACCAACACCTTGTAGGCCTGAAATTCCATGAAAGCGGCCGGAGGTATGAACCCGTCTACCGCCACGGCGCCCCAGCCGATTTTTCCGAGAATATCGTTCATCTCCTCGATGCGCGGAATGCGTTCGGAAGAAATGCCGGTCTCGAGCAATCCCTGAAAGTAAACTTTGTGCGCGTATTCCTTCAGGAAGAAAATATTTTGCCGCATGATGAATCGCCACACGGCGTGATCGACCGGCGTGTAATCGTCATACCGTTGGTCGACGGCAAATTGGAGAAGATGCTTTGGCGTGGCCGCTACGGCCGCGTTGTCCAGGCTGATACCGCTGGTGGATTTCATCGACATCTTCCTTTCCGATAGAATACGACAAATATGGCTCGTTTGCCAACCCGGCAACGATGATTCCTGTAGCGGCGGTCTATGACCGCCGAATCCATATTTCCTGCGCTCATAGAGCGCCGCTACATCTAAAAAATGATTACCGTGTTGCCTACCGTGACGAGGTCTTTGAGGCGAGCGGCGTCCCAGTTAGCCAGCCGAATGCAGCCGTGGCTGGCCGCGCGGCCGATCGTCTCGGGATTATTGGTTCCGTGGATGCCGATGCCGGGTTTATTGAGCCCCATCCAGAGGACACCCACCAGATTATTAGGTCCGGGCGGAAGGTTATAATAGTTTTCGGTGCGAACGCCGTAATTGAGCATTCCTTCGTCATAACGAAACCAGGGCCAGACAGCCGCGCCGAGGATTTTCCACGTGCCCACCGGGGCGGGCAAAGTCGTTGATCCTGGCGTAATCGGAAAAACGCAAACGAGCTGATCGTTATCGAACACCTCCAGGAGATGTTCTTTTGTGTCGACGAAAACCTTCCGAGCGGCGAACGCCGGATTTTCTGGCACCTTGCCTTCAGTGAATTTCTCGACCTCGAATGGCAGGACATTTGGCACCTTCAGGACTTCACCCGCTTCGAGGTGATCCCATTTCTTCCCCGGATTGAGTTTCTGAATGAACTCCTCGGCCGAGTGATAGCGTTCCGCCACGAACTCGAGCAACGATGTATAAGGTTGCCACTTCAGCTTGGCCTGCTCCTCGTGACTGCTTGGAAGAGGCCCGACGAATTTGGCGTCATCCGGCCGGATCGTGTAGGTCGTGTAAGTGACCGGCACCTGATCGAGCAGCCAGGAGTCCACCGCGCCGGTCTTTGGCATGGCATGGGCGTGTTTATACGAGATGAGCGCTTTACGAAAAAACTCGCCCATTTTTCCATCGATCTTTCCTGGCCCAAAATCCGCGTTGTCCAGAAAGATCTGCAGCCGGGTGGCCGTTTCCTCATCGTAGTTCGGCAGGGCCACCGGATAAACCTTCTGCGCCGGCGCACCGGCAGACTTATTCTCAGCCAGAGCGGTTGCCCAAACCGAGGTAAGGAGCAAGGTCACGAGAACTAACTTCATCGCTCGAAGCTATGCGCGAATGAAGCGACGGCGCAAATTGATTGAGAGAAAAAGTGCCAATGACCGCGGATCTGGAAATGAAAAGACCCGTCTCCTCAAGGCAGCATCAACGCGCGTCACCTTTAGGAAACATGACCCTTTCGGGCTGGGCGTTGAGGGCCTCGAGTAGCTTGGGGATCAGACGGGTTTTGATCGTGCCCGCTTCGCGGGGAGCCACGAGATAGCGAACAATCGCGTCGATCCAGGTGACCTCATCAACCCTGAAGATGACTCGTGGATGCTCTCGCACTTCGAGTTCATCGACCGGAGTACGGGCAAGCAAATCACGGTACACTCCGACCCTCTCGATCATCTCCTGTCCGATCTCCTCTTCCACGATTCGCTGCATCGTTTCCGCCACGAACTTCAAATCGCTTTGATAGGCGATCTGGAACTTGATCTCATTCCAGATGTATGGGAACAGCGGCCAGGAATAATTCCATACCATCGAGTTGAGCACCTTCGAGTTGGGAAATCTGATAATCCGGCCGCTCGGATGATCGGTCGAAAGATACTGGCCGCCGAACTCCCAAAGGGTGGTATCCAGATAACCGACATCGATGACGTCGCCCGTTGCATCGTCAATCTTAATGCGATCGCCGACGCGGTAGGGATGCCGCACGAGCAGAAAAATCCAACCGATGAAGCTCGTCATTGGCGTTTGCACGGCCAAGCCGACAATGACAGAGCCGATACCCAGCGCGGTGAGGGCTGCGTACCAGTTTACGAAAACGATCGAGATGGCGATGGTGGCGATGAGCAGTCCGACAACCAGATGCAGGATGCGTTTGAGGGTGAAACGTGTGGAAGGATCGGCTACGCCTCCGATCGCATAAACGGATATGGCTTTTGCGACGGCCAGAATCACCGTCACCAGAGCAATGCCGCGCACAATCCTCCGGACCAGTTCATTGCGTTCCGGGCCCAGGGCAATGATATGGGAACCGACCAGCCAATAGAGGACAGCGCAGGCGAGAAGCAGCAGCGCGTGCGTGACGAACCAGAATTTCTCTTTCGGCGGCGCCTTGACCCGGGTGTCTTTTTTCTGACCGGTCGCGCGCGCGAGTTCTTCGCGAACGTCCGGTTGTCGGGAAAGGTCCTCAGCGGTCTCCGCCATTATTAATGAATCGCAGCAGCTTCACCTTTCGACCGCAAGTCCGCGGCCTGACTGTAGCCGCCCCGCTCTGATCGCCGCGTCGGAGTGAAGCGAAGGCGGGTTGGGGCGTGGGTTAAGACACGGCGACAGAGCGCCGTGCTACAGGGAAACTTGTTCCGGGACTGCCCGCGCTTCATACGGGGGTGTTCGACGCAATGAAAGAGGACGGTTGCGAAAAAGCGGCAGAGCGCTAGAACAAATTCGCATGCTCATCTCGGATAGTCGCAGGCTCCTGTTTGTCCACATTCAAAAGACCGGCGGGGAGAGCATTGCCAAACTGCTGGGGCGGCAGATCCCTGACGTTCGCCGGTTCGGAGCAAAGCATGAATTCGCCAGGTCGGGCATGGCGCAGTTGGGTTCGGCGTGGAACGATTATTTCAAGTTCGCCTTTGTCAGAAATCCGTGGGACCGGCTGGTTTCGTGGTACAGCATGATTGAGCAGGCGAAAGAAATCAGCTGGCCGCGCGCCCTTCTAAACCGGCGTAAGAAAAGCCATTTAAGACAGCGCCGGGCCAATCCGTTATGGCAGTACGTTTACGATAATTCTTCGACATTCGAAGAGTTCATCAAAAAGTGCGTGGCAGAAATCGAATCGGGTGAGGGCGTTCCGTATTCTTTCGCTTATAACCAAATCGATTATCTGACGAATGAGAATGGCAATGTCATTGTCGACTTTATCGGCCGGTTTGAAAGGTTTTCTGAGGATGTTAAGGAGATCGGCACTCGATTGGGCATTCCGGTAAGCGAGGTCACCCGCGCTAATCCATCGGCTCATCGCCATTACACCTCCTATTACACGCCGGAGTTGGAAAAGATCGTAGGAGAGCGATTCGCCCGAGACATCCAGTATTTCGGATACAGGTTTGAGCGGGCCGGTTGATGCGGCTTCTTATTCAGTCGCGACCCAACAGCGCAACACTTCGGCGACACTCCACGCTTGTGCGATGCAACCCCCCGCGAAATGTGGTTCACGCGCGTCAAACACTTCGCTGATCGTGCCCAGACCGTTGTGACTGAGATGCTGTGGAAACACTTCCAGAAACTTACGGGCTCCAAGTTTGTCGTTAGGGTGAACCTTAAGCCACGCATCAATGAAAGGTCCGATCAGCCAGGCCCAGACCGTTCCCTGGTGGTAGGCGCCGTCACGCGAGCGCAAATCGCCGCTGTAAATCGGTTTGTATTCCGGGTCGTCCGGTGAAAGTGAACGAAGCCCGACCGGCGTTAGCAATTTCTTTTGCACAGCGTCGACAATGGACGGCCAGCGCTCCGGGTCGACCACCGGGTGATCGAGCGAGATTGCGAAAATCTGATTGGGCCGGCAGGAAACGTCGAACGTGCCTGGTTTGCCGTTACAATCCACCACATCGTAGAGGTATCCCGTTTCCGAATTCCAGAATCGCTCGTTGAACGATACGCGCGCGCGTTCTGCGTGCTCGTCGTAGCGCCGCGCTGCTTCGTCGTCCTTACCGCGTAACCAATTCGCCAGCAATCGCAGCGCATTGTACCAAAGGGCATTGATCTCGACCGCTTTCCCGCGGCGAGGAGTGACAACCCAATCCCCCATTTTGGCGTCCATCCAGGTCAGCTGGTACCCTTCTTCACCCTGGGCCAGTAATCCATCCTCCGGATCAGCGTGAATGTTAAAGCGCGTTCCGCGCAGATGGTGTTCCATGATATCAACCAAGGTCGGCAGCAGCAGTTTGAGGGTGGTACGATCCTTGGTTCGTTCAAGATAACGGTGCAGCGCATGAAAAAACCATAAAGTGGCGTCAGCCGTATGATATTTTCCCTCGCGCGCGACGTCGGGAAACATGTTTGGAATCAAGCCGTCTCGAACATAATGCGCGAAGGTGCGCAGGATGTAGCCAGCCTCAAGCCATCGGCCGGTCACCAAGGTCAGTCCTTCCAGGCTGATCATCGTGTCGCGGCCCCAGTCCGTGAACCAGTGGTAACCGGCAATCACCGTGCGCACTTCATCTCCAGCGGCATGGGCACGAGCCGCTTCTTCAAATCGACCAGCGGGTGTGATGACGAACTGGTCGGCGGCAAACGATAATTCGGCGGCCACACCTTCGCGTGCGGCCGGCATTGCGCCTTCCAGTAAGAACGCGCGTCGCTGACGCTCCGAGGCGAGGGTTTCCTCAGGACTTAAGACTTCGACGATCTCCCATTTTTCAGTCGAAGCGATGAGGGTTGCTCGGTCATGAGCGCGGAGGTCGATATGGAAAAATCCTGGGCTCCACAGGTTCCCTTCAAAGGCATAACCGCGACTTTGCTCCGTGCGATAGATGATCTGGTGAATGTTGCGCGTCGCGATCGTGAAGGAGGATTCACAACCGCGCAGCTGCATCCGGAGGGCAGGCACCCGTCCGCGGGAGGCGGCAATTTCGTAACGGTCCTCCACCGCCGTGAACTTATAAGGCACGGTCAAGCCTTGATTGACCGGGAGTTCATGATGCCGAAAATGAAATGCCGGTCGTAATTCCAAGCGGGGCCGGACGGAGCCCTCTACGATGCGGTAGCTGACGTGGACGGTGTTTTGCAGATGCGGAAGGAGCACGCGCTTTTCCAGAACAACGTCGCGCACCTGGTAAATCCAGACCGGCAAACCATCCTCAAGTCGGAATTCGCAAAGGTAATCCGCGCCGTGCAGATCGAGCTGGCCACCGGCGCGCTCTTCACCTCCCAGGGAAACTACATCCTCATCGCCGAAACGCAGAAATTCCGAAACATGATTCCACATCACCATGCGTCCAAGAGGCGCCGGTAGCGCTGCAATCAGAAGTCCGTGATAACGCCGCGTAACTGCACCCGAGATGGTTCCGGAAGCATAACCTCCGAGGCCATTGGTCACGAGCCATTCGGAATCGAGCAGGGTTTCGCGCGGCATTTTCGCGCCGTCCCATTTGATGGTGCGGACTACAGTAGTCCCGAGCGTCTCATCCATTGGTGCGAAATTAGATTAATCGCGTCGGCGTTTCGGTTTACGGCGCGGAGCTTTTTCGGGAACAAGGCGCAGAGCGACGGCTGCTTCGGCCGGAAGGAGCCATCGATCCTGAGTCGCCACCGGTACTGCTCCGGGGCCTTCGTAACGCGGCGATTCGCTCGTCCACAGCGTTTCCCATTCGAAGCCAATCGGTGCGGCGAGCAGAGGTTCTGAGGGTGGTTCCAATTTTTGACGTCTTCCCAAATTGACGAGGAGCAAGCGATCGTCCTTGTCGGTTGCGAAGTAGCGAAGCACGAAACTTGCCGGACCGAGCACCGCGCCATCAATTACCCGTCTTTTTTGTCCGGAAAAGAGCGCATCGTCCCGGCGCAACTTGATGAGATCGGTGTGGAGATCATAAGATGGGCGGTTCGCCTGGCGTTCGGAGAAGTCGAGCTTGCAGCGCACAAACACATCGGGATCGTCCGGTGCCGGTAGAAGTTTTTGGACTTCCTCATCCGCGGTGGAAGAGAATTGCGCGAGAAATTTGAAACGCCCCTTGCGGATGGCGTCTTTCATGGATTGGTCGCCGACATCCGTAAAAAACAGGAACGGACTCGAGCTGGCGAACTCCTGGCCTTGAAAAAGCAACGGAGTCCACGGCCCGAGCAATAGGAGGGCGGTCAGCGCCCGATACCGCCCCGGTGACGTTTGAAATCGAACGCGCTGGCCTGTTGCCGTGTTCGAAACCTGGTCGTGATTTTCGATGAAGGCGACAAACGTCTCGGGCGGAAGGTCAAGCGTGGGAGTTCCTCGGGGCGCTTCCTGCCATCCATACGGCTGGCCTTGATAAAGATAACCGTACTTGGCTGCGGAAATGAACTCCTGCGGCGCGCCGAGATAATCGGTGTAATACGCTTCGTTTCGGCCGGTCAGCGCGACAATGGCCGCGTGATGGAAATCATCATTCCATAGGCCATTGAGGTCGTGGCCATGCTCGTCCCGGGGTCGCACAAGTTGTGCGTCCTGCGGTTCATTTTCTGCCACCAGGATCAATGAACGTTCGCCCGCGGCTAAACGCGCCGCCCTCCCGATTGCGCCGATGATATATTCGTCCGACTCGTCATGCACGTCCTGCGTAGCGTCAAAGCGGAAGCCGTCAAAATGGAACTCCTCGGTCCAGTAGCGGCCATTGGTAATATAATACTCGCGAACCGGGCCTGAGTTCGGTCCGTCGAAATTGATGGAATCACCCCAATCGTTCTCATGTTTTTGGGTCAAATAATCTTCGGAGAAAGCCCGAAGATAATTTCCGTCCGGCCCGAAATGGTTGTAAACGACATCGAGGATTACCGCGAGATGGAGCGCATGTGCTTGATCGACGAAAGTGCGCAGGTCATCCGGCGTGCCGTATAGCCGGGTGGGCGCGAAAAGATTCACGCCATCGTAGCCCCAGCCGAAGTTTCCCGGAAAATCGGCGATTGGCATCATCTCGATTACGGTAATACCGATGCGCGCGAGTTCGGGCAATTGGGCGGCAGCCGCTTGCCAGGTTCCTTCCGGCGTGAACGTGCCGATATGCATTTCGTAGAAGAGCTGGCCCTTCAATTTGCGGCCGCGCCAATCTGGGTCGGACCAATTGAATGCACTCGGATCGACAACGCAGGAAGAGCCATGCGGGCCCTCCGGCTGATAGCGCGACGCGGGATCGGGGTAAAAATCCTCGGCCTTATCCACTCGAAATCGATAACGCGCGCCCGCACCGGCATCGGCGGATCCCGAAAAGTATCCACCATCCTCGCGCTCCAGAGGATGAAATGTGCGCGCGACATTTTTGGCGGCGCTCTCCTCGAGGACCACATCCACCTCTTTCGCCTTCGGAGCCCAAATCCGAAAATGTGTTTGTTTCGGCCCGATCAATTCCGCACCGATCGGGTAACGTCTCTTCACCGTCATTGTCACAGTTCTTCGCCCTTCAACCAAAGCATGGCTGTGCGCAACCCCGATTTCGCTTTTCGTTAAAGGAAGCAGCGTTTAAAACCTGTCTCTGGCGCTGTCGGCGCCATTCAATGTCTTCCGTTGATCGCACGATGAAACAACCGGGCGTCACCGTCGTGGACCACGCGCTGGCACGGGCGAAACTGTCCATTCTCCGGGCAAAAGCGACGCCGATGGAAGTGTTCCGGCTGAACTTGCAGGAGCTCTCCATTTTGCTGCTGGTCGAGGCCGCGCGAAATTGGGAAACAACGTCTCACGAGATTGAAACCCCTTTAAAAAAATGCGGAGGTCATTTGCTCAAACGTTCGATCACTTTCGTGCCGATCTTGCGTGCCGGGTTGGGCATGTTCGATGGAATGGTTAAAATCCTGCCGAACGCGAACGTGGGGCATATTGGCATTTACCGGGATGAGCGCGAATTACGCCCGGTGACCTATTTCTCGCGCTTGCCTGCCAGCCTGACGGAGGCACAGGTTGTTCTGATCGATCCAATGCTGGCGACGGGGAACAGCGCGTGCGCGGCGGTCGCGCACTTGAAATCGAACGGCGCTCAGCGAATCCAATTCATTTGTCTGGTCGCGTGCCCGCCCGGAATTGCGCAGCTGCAGGCGCAGCATCCGGACGTCGCCATCATTACAGCGGCGATCGATCCCGAATTAAACGCTGCCGGTTACATCGTTCCGGGGCTCGGCGACGCGGGCGATCGTTACTTTTCAACCTGATGGCAAAATGGAGATCGAGATCTTCAAGCCGTTCAATCAGGCAATCGAGCGGACGAGACAGATTTTGTTTCAACCCTTCGATCTCAAGAAATGGTGCGTGATCGGTTTTGCCGCGTTTCTGGCCAATCTCGGCGGAGGATTCAATTACAACTTCAACTACAATTCGCGTGGAACCGCGCACGAACATGCGGCGTTGCAAAACTTCACCGCATGGATTCATCAAATATCGCCTTGGATCCTGATTATTAGCGTCACGTTGTTCGTGCTTCTGATCCTCACGATTGTGATTGTGTTTGCCTGGCTGCGGGCGCGCGGCCGGTTCATGTTCATCGATTGCGTGGTGAAGAACCGCGGTGCAATAAAGGAACCATGGCGCGAGTTCCGCGGGGAAGGGAACAGCTTCTTTCTTTTTTCGCTAATCGTGGGCCTCTGTTTGTTTGCGGTGATCGCGGCCCTCGCTTTGCCGTTCCTGCTGCCGATCGCGCGAGGTGTCACTTTTCTGCACCTCCACGACACCTATCTCATCGCAATGATCGTTCTTTGGGCGACGGCTATCTTTCTGCTGGTCATCTCCTGGACCTTGATCGCGCATTTCATGATCCCGGTGATGTATCGCCGGCGATGTCGCGCCGTCGAAGCGTTTCGGGTTGTCTGCTCGCTCATCGCAAATTATCCCGGCGAAATCACTCTTTACTGTCTCTTTTGGATTGGGCTGGTCATCGGTTCGGCCCTGGTCGCTTGCCTATCGACCTGCGCGACCTGTTGCCTCACGCTTATTCCGTACGTCGGCACGGTCATTGTATTGCCCCTTTTTGTCTGCTTGCGCAGCTTCGGACTGCTCTTTCTCAGGCAATTTGGTTCCGACTACGATGTGTGGGCGACGTTATTGCCTGCGGAAGATCCGTTGGCTTCGCCCGAAGCGCCTCTGCCCCCGCCGTTACCGGCGTAAGAATTGAATCTAGACCTCAGTGCTGGACCAGAATTTCCGGAACGCGTCGGGCCAGGTCCGGTTAATTACGCTTTCGCGCGCCCGGCTTCCCATCTCCTCACGCAATTTTGGATCGACCACGAGGGCGCGCACCGCGCGCGTAAAATCTTCAACGTCGAAAGACTTCGTGATGATCCCGTTTCGCTGGTCTTCCACCAGCTCTTTTGGACCGCCCGCGTCCGACACGATGACCGGAACACCCGATGCTTGTGCCTCGATGATGACATTTCCGAAAGTGTCAGTCGTGCTTGGAAAGGCGAACACATCAGAGGAAGCGTATGCCGTCGCCAGTTGATTCCCTTTAAGGTAACCGGTGAAGATGGCGTCAGGCAGGGCTTCGGCCAACGTCTTGGAATAAGGGCCATGGCCAACGAGAAGAAGCTCGACCGGCAAACCTTCGTCGCGCAACTGCCTGTAGGCACTCGCGAGTAGATCCAGATTCTTCTCTTTCGAGATCCGGCCCACGTAAAGCAAGCGGACTTTGCCATTGGTCGATCCGAACTTCTCCCAAAAGGCCGGATCTCGCCGCGCCGGATGGAAGAGTTCCGTATCGAGTCCGCGCGGGAGAATCTTTATTTTGCCGGGATCAAGACCGCGACTGACCCAGCTTTGCCGGTATTCCTCGGAATTCACAAAAACCGTGTCGAGCTGGCCGTAGAACCAATGCATAAAACGCCAGGCGATGCTTTCGAGGAAACTGTCTTCGGTCAGGAACCGCACATATTGAGGAAAATCGGTGTGGTAAATGCCCGAGGTTTGCAGATTCAACAGCTTGGCGGCGAGCAGCGCGGTGAGTCCGATAGGGCCCGGCGTGCTGATGATGATTTCGGTGAACCTCTCGCGTTGAATGTAATCGAGCATCTGCAAAATCGGCGGAAAACTCAGTTTCTGCAGCTCGTACTCCGGGAGCTCAAACTCGCCGATTGGAGGAAAATTTTTGATTGGAATGTCGTCGATGTTCAGTTCGCTGCGGGACGTAACCACTGTCAGTTGCTCGCCGGCAGCTGCTCCGGCCGCCGTCATTCTCCGAATGGTCGTGGCCACGCCGTTCACGTCTTCGAGGGTATCCGTGAACCAGGCCCGCTTCTGATTACGCAATACGGCCGGAATCTCTCCGGTCATTTCCTGAAATATTTGCCGGAGCCATTTGCGGGAAGGGGCCTGGCTGTGAAACCCATAGATATACGGCGCTAACATGACGAGGATCGGTGCGATCGCGCTGATCGCCTGCATGCTTTCCACGAAGTTGCCGCTACTAATTTGCTCCACAAACTTCTTAAACAGGCGAAATGCCAGTTGCTCGGCAACGAGATTTGCCATCAGGAACGTTCTGCGTTCCGGCTCTGGAACGGCGTTAATTTCGTCGGCTAAATTCACTTTTATCTCGGCCTGCGCGAAGGAGTCTGAAAGTTGTTTCCACAAAGAGACATTGGCCGGCTTCACCATCTCGAAAATCTTTCCTGACAAAATTCCCTGGGCGGCATAACTCGCTTTTTCGGTCAGGGTAAACTGGGTTGGATCCCGGCCCTCCATGAAACGGGAGAACATTTTTTCCAATAGCCCGGCGCTGGGCCCGAGCTTCTCGTGGAAATGTTCCTGGATAAACCAGGACAACGTGTTGTAAAACCCGTGAGATAGGGCGAGGGGAGTTCCACCTTGTCCATGCGCGGTGCATTCGCCCGTGCGTATATGATCGAGGAACTGATCCACTGAGTCCGCTGTCGGTGTCTCGGTGAAAGCCGAAGCAAGGAACTTCCCGCCGTGATCGTCAGAGCCTCCGACAAGAATTTTTTGCCACGGTTCCGAATGGGTGGGTTCGAGGTTATGCCGATTGGCAAATTCGTTGACTTTCTGCGGGCTTAAGCCGGTGAAAAGAG
The DNA here is from genome assembly GCA_041167085.1 of Verrucomicrobiota bacterium. Taxonomy (GTDB): domain Bacteria; phylum Verrucomicrobiota; class Verrucomicrobiia; order Chthoniobacterales; family UBA10450; genus DATFCK01. The sequence continues at coordinate 25,489 of JBEEGV010000041.1, read as the reverse complement.
TCTGGGCCAGTTCGCTTAGGAGAGCGTCCCGCAGCCCGTTGATGGCCTCGAAATGCTTGAAGAGGAGGATGAGCCGCTCAAGGTGCGATGCGTTGAGCTTGCCGTTGATGCTGTAAAGCGGGTGGGCGACGGCATGGGCGAGGCGGTTCTTCTCCAGATACTGTTGCAGCTCGAAGATGTTGTCGCGGACATGCTCGATCTCAGCGTGTTGCGCTTCCGAGATTCCCCAGACCAAGATATGAATCTTGCACGGATCTTGCGGAAAATACGTCGTAATTTGTTCACTAATAAACGTTTGAGGTAAATCCGATATGCGAAGACAGCCCTCGATCGTGTCATGATCCGTGATCGTGACATAGTCCATCCCGCGATCTAAAAGCTCCGCATGCAGCCATCCCGGGTCGGAGCAACTGTCCGGAAAATCGAAACGCCGAAACAGCCACTCTTCCGATCGGTCGCTGTAGCGCGAGTGAAGATGAAGATCGCACCGGCTCATAAGAGCGAAGTCCCGTTCATTCTCCATTCGGACGTCCAGTCCTGATAGGTCGTGACAGTCCTTTGTGGCACCATCCTATCCAGGAACCGGCAGATCTGGCCCCAGACGGCTGGATGAGAATAATCGACCGGATGAATGCTTAGGCGCAATAGCCAGTCCTGCTTCGCGATTTGCCCCAACATCGCATTCCAACAGAGACTGGTCCGCCGCCGCCATTCATTCCGGACACTATAGACCAGCGAACGGGAGGGAAAATCTTCTCCCGACCGCAGATCGCGGACTGCCCCCAACCGCGTGGTGTATTCCATCCCGGCATCGCGTGCGGCTCGTTCGGCTTCGTTGCCGAGGAGCCAGGCCGGGGCAATGAAACCAAATGGCTTCAAACCGACAGCGCGAAAATCGTCCCGGGCAATCGTGATGCGCCGCAAGGCTTCCTCATAATTCAAATCGAAAAATTCTCCTTCATCCTCAGTGTAGACCTGGGTGACAAACCGCCCATACAACGATTGCTGTGATTGCCGCGGTCGTTCGTGAAAGTATCCGTGAATGACAATTTCGTGTCCGTCCGATTCCAATTCGCGCAACCACGATACGAATCCCTGATTCTTGTTGATGGAGCCCTCGTGATGATAATCGGGCACGACAAGGATGGAGGAGATTCGCACTCCGTGACGGCCGAGGTCGGTCAAAATCTGCTTCCCCGTATTCCAAGTTGAGGGCGCAATATCGTGTAGGGATACGATCATGGAGCGGTTCGCACTTGTTGCAGCGCCGGCTACCGGCAGAAACTGCGTCGCCGCAACTGAGGTCATACGAGGAATTTCCGACGCGCGTGCGTTGCAAACAAGCTAAAAGGGGGAGCTGGGCTCGACGGACCTTCGCCTCCCTTCTGAAGCGGAGGGTTTTCTCAGCTATTTGCCCATCGCGACGATGGCCTGAAATTCGGCACTCGAGAGAGGCATCACGGAGAGGCGCGGCAGCCTCACCAGCGGCATTTTCCGCAGGCGCCCCGTTTTTTTGATTTGGGCCAATGTGACCGGCCGCTTCAAGGGCTCTAACGGAACGAGATCGACCGCACTCCAATCACCTTCAGTGGCAGTCCGATCGGGGTAGGCAGTTCGGCCGACCTTCGCGATCCCTACAACCGCTTTCTCCTCGCCGGTGTGATAAAACAGGACCTGATCGCCCTTGCCCATCTTGCGCAGGTTATTGCGTGCGGTGTAATTCCGAACGCCAGTCCAGCTCGTGCCGCGATCTTTGTAGAAATCGGACCAGGAATAGGCGGACGGTTCCTGTTTCACGAGCCAGAAATTCTTCATCCCTTGCCGAAGCTGCCAGCTTCTGCGGGGAAGGCAACGTTTTCACGCCCGCCGATCGCGGATGTCTCATTTTCCTGGATTCGACAATCGCTCCTCGTTGTCCCAAAGTCGTCGTCATGGCGCGCGTGCCGTTCATTACATTTGAAGGAACCGAAGGTTGTGGCAAATCAACGCAGGTGCAGCGACTCGCTGCGCGTTTGAAATCTTCGGGTATATCTTTCATTTTGACACGCGAACCCGGGGGCACGCCGATTGGAGAGACGATCAAAGAACTGCTCCAGTTCGCCCCACACGGCGCGGGAATGGCAGCCGAGACCGAATTGCTTCTATTCGAGGCGAGTCGCAGCCAGCTCGTGAGGGAGACGATCAAGCCGGCCCTCGACGCTAATATCTGTGTGATCTCGGATCGTTTCTTTGATTCAACCACCGCCTATCAGGGAGCCGCGCGAAAACTGGATTCGGCCGTGGTTCGACAGCTAAACGAATTTGCCGTGGGCGATTGTGTTCCCGATGTCACGATTGTTCTGGATCTCGATGAACAGACCGCGCAAGCGCGTTTGCAGAAGCCGCGCCGGCCCGACCGCATGGAGCAGGAGCCGCCGGAATTTTATGAGGAAGTTAGGCGTGCTTACCGCGAACTGGCCAAGCGTGAGCCAAAACGGGTCGTGCTGATGGACGGTTCCAAACGCGCTGACGAAATCGAGGAGGAGATTTGGAATTTGATAACATCTCGTTTCCCGCAACTCTTTTCTGAAACAGAGAGCGGTTCGCACGGGACCAATCCGCGATCCGTTAGCCGAAATCCGCAATCGTAGATATGGCGATCTCTCGGGACAAAGCGCTCGCGTATTTGCGCCGGGCTCACGAGCAAGATCGCCTCGGCCACGCCTACCTCATCTCGGGCGGTGCCGGCAGCGGGAAACACGCGCTGGCCGCGGATCTGACGAGTCTGGTTAACGGGACCGATTCGGCCGACGTGTTTTCGACCAAGGCGCGAGATGTTTTTGTCGCCGAACCCGAATCCAAGTCACGACGAATTGTCACCGAACAAGTGCGAAATCTCGAGCACGCTCTGCAGATGAAAGCATCCGGCAGCCACCGCAAGGTCGCCATCATATCGGAAGCGGATCGATTGCAGCCGCAAGCCGCGAACGCGTTTCTGAAGACATTGGAGGAACCGCCGGAGAATTCGCTTCTGCTCTTGCTCACCCAGTTGCCGGAGGTTTTACCGGATACAATTCTCTCGCGTTGCATCTCGATCGCGCTCGCCTCGGCCGAGACCCCCAGGTCGGCGGAAGAACGCGCATTGATCGACCTGCTTCGAAAAACCGCCCAGCGGAAAAGCTGGAATGTTGAACACGCCTATGAACTCGCTCAGGGCTTACACCGCCTGCTGGGCGACATCCGCGAAGAAATTAAGACGGCCAATGCGGAAGCGTTGAAAGCTGAAGAATCCCGATACCGGAATTCCACCGACGGGAGTTGGCTGGAAGAAAGAGAAGGTTATTACAAAGCGCTGACGGAGAGTCTTTATTTGCAGCGGCGCGCGCGTCTTCTGGAACTGCTGTTCGTTTGGTGGTCGGATTTGCTTCGCGCGAAAAATGGGATTTCGGAACGCAACCTCCCCGAGCTGGAGAAAGAAACCAGCATGATCGCGGAGAAATTTCGGACCCAGGAAATTCTCAGGAAAATCCGCCGGCTGGATCAATTGCGCGATCATCTCGCTCGCAACATTCAGGAAGTACTGGCGATCGAGGTAGCATTTCTTCAGATATTCGGTTCGTAAAGGAGGCCGTTCCCGGTCCTCTCCATCTCGCGGCCATCATCTCGACGCAGCCCTGCGCGCAAGCCGAACAGTCGTGCCAGGTGCAGAGCGACTGCTAAGGACTCTTCTCTTTCCTCTTCCTCAGGGAGAGGATTAAGGTGAGGGCATCTTGACTGCTAAACGTCCAATAAATGTAGCCTTAATCGGCTATAAATTCATGGGCAAGGCGCATTCGAACGCTTGGCGCCAGGCTCCGCGTTTCTTCGATCTGCCAGCCGATCTGCGGCTGATGACAATCTGCGGCCGGGACAAAGCCGCATTGCAGAAAGCGGCCCGGCAATTTGGGTGGGAGAAAACTGAGAGTGATTGGCGGCGCATCGTCTCCGATCCCGCCGTCGACATCATCGATATTTGTACGCCGAACAACATGCACTGCGAAATTGCAATTGCCGCTGCGAAAGCGGGCAAGGCCATCTTATGCGAAAAACCGCTCGCCCTGACGGTGAGCGAAGCGAAGCGCATGGTTGCTGCCGCAAAGAAAACGCGCGTGGTGAATATGGTCTGCCACAATTACCGACGGATTCCGGCAATCGCGCTCGCGAAAGAGATGATCGAGCGCGGTGAGATCGGCGATCGGATTTTCCATTTTCGCGCGCGCTACGCACAGGATTGGATCGTGGATCCGAATTTTCCGTTGGTATGGCGATTGCAAGCTGGAGCCGCTGGTTCCGGTGCGTTGGGCGACATCTTTTCGCATATCAGCGATCTCGCGCGCTACCTCGTCGGCGATCTTCGCGAAGTTTGCGCCATCACGGAGACGTTCATTAAAGAGCGTCCAATGGTAGGGCGCGCTCTCCGAGCGCGCCACAGAACAGTGTCTCGCGCAACGGGCAAAGTCGCAGTCGACGATGCCGTAACGGCCATCGGTCGTTTTAAAAACGGCGCCCTCGCCAGCATGGAAGCGACAAGATTCGCGCCGGGCCGCAAGAACGGCGTCACTTTTGAGATCAACGGAAACGCCGGGTCAATTTTCTTCGACCTGGAAGACATGAATCGGCTGAAAGTTTTTGTCACGAGCGACCCGGAAGATCGACAAGGCTTTCGGGATATTCTCGTGACCGAGCCCACACATCCCTATTTCAAGAACTGGTGGCCGCCCGGGCATATCATCGGATACGAACATGCTTTCGTTCACACCGTCGCCGATTTTGTGAAAGCGGTTGTCGCGGGAAAAAGTGTCGCGCCGACCTTTGCTGATGGCCTGCAGAATCAGCATCTGCTCGATGCCATCCAACGCAGCGCACGAGGATCACGCTGGATAAAGTTATGAAGGCAAAGACCCGCTCACCGCGCGACAAGCGGCAGCCGATTGTGAAGGGTATCCCGCCCAAAGTGCGAAAGGCCTATCGAGCAGCGGTCCGCAAATTCCTTGTGCCGAGACATCCGCGGAGCAGCGCACGACACACTTCGGCCGAACCGACCCACAACGTGATCGGGATAGGAGTGGCGCGAAAACGTGTTGGCCGGATCGACAAAAGAATTCTCTGCATCGTGTTCTATGTTCGAAAAAAGCTGCCTTTGCGCCGGTGTCTGAAACGACAACGGCTGCCTGCTTCGATCCATGGTGTGCCGACGGATGTGATTGAGGCTGGGACGCCCCGGCTGACCGCACGGCCGGGGAGCTTGGTGGTGGTGCCGGAGGACACGATGGACAATGCCGGCACGCTCGGCGCAGTCCTCGTGGATACCCGAGGGCGCCGCTATCTTCTCAGCAACAATCACGTTTTGGCCAATATCAATCAGAACCCGGTCGGCCATCCAATTCTCGGAGAGGACATGCAAACACAGATCGCCCGGCTTTCCGCGTTCGTTTCGCTCGATGTGAACGGGCCTAACGAAGTCGATGCTGCTATCGCGCGCCTGGACGATCCGGGTGCTGTCAGAACAGCCCTGCGCAAACCAGCCGGTCCGCTGGCGGATGATAAGACGATGGCTCCGGTGTTAGGAAACGAAGTGTGCAAACGAGGAGCAGGCAGTGGTTTTACCAAAGGCACCGTCCATTCCGCGCTCGCGGCGGAACGGATCGAAGATGAACAGGGAGATTCGTTGTTGATTGTCGACGCCATCGTTGTCGAAGATGGTAGCGATCCTTTTTCCGTGGCGGGCGATTCCGGTTCGCTCCTGGTCGATTGGACAGCGAAACGCGCCGTCGGCCTTCTCATCGGTCGCAGCGAATCCGAAACCGAAACAAGCTTTTCAATCGCCTGTCCGATTGATAGTACTTTGCGGCTGTTAGGCGATGAATTGAACAGCACACTGAAAATTTGTCTCTGAAATCCAACCGGGGAGGGTTTATGAAATCACGTTCCATCATAAAAGCGACAACCGTAGCCATCGGCTGCATCGTCCTCTTAGCCGCTTGTCAGTCGATCAGTCAAAGTCCGCCGGGTTGTCGTGCCCGCAGCCCCGGCAATGCCGCGCCCTATGAAATGTGCTCGGCGCAAAACTTCACTGATTTCCGTGGCATCAACGGCAAGATCGAATTTGATCAAGCCATTCCGGTGAAGCGTTTGTTCCGGCTTGGAAAGAAAAATGCCGGGACACAGGCGGCGGTGATGCTGCACAATCGGTGGCCCGACGGCAGCCAGTTACACGTCGCGTTTCTTAACGATCCGTACGGCTTAAAGAATCAGGTCCTGTCCATCGCAAACGAATGGCACACACGCGGTCATGCCAATATCACATTCGCCGAAAGCGATGTGGCGCACAGCAACGTTCGCGTCACTTTTACAGGCACAGGCTACTGGTCGCTCATCGGCACCCAAGCGAACCAGGAAGGAGGGCGTCCGACGCTTTGTCTCGGGTTCACCAGCTCGCCCGCGTCCACGCAATTACGGCGCACAGTCCTGCACGAGTTCGGGCACTCGCTTGGACTTATCCACGAACATCAGCAACCGGTCTCCAGCATCCATTGGGACGCCCAGGCTTGTTACCGTTATTATGAAGGGCCGCCGAACTGCTGGACCAAACAAATGGTGGACTCCAATGTGCTGCATCATTATCCGGAGAATCCCGCCATCTTTCACACCGGTTTCGATGAATACAGCATCATGGAATACCCGGTCGACCCGAACCTAACGACCGATCACAAAGGAATCGACTGGAACAATGACCTATCGTCGTTGGACCGTCAGTTTATCGCGACGGTCTATCCGTGAAGGCAGGATAAGTTAATTGGGACAAGCCGCGTTGACAGGTTATGGATCGAGCGCAGGATGTGCACGCTAACATGAGATTGGAGAATCAAATTGCAGTGGTTACCGGAGCGGGGCGGGGGATTGGGCATGCTATCGCCGCTCGTTTGGCCAGCGAAGGTGCGCGGATCGCGTGTGTCAGCCGCACGGAAGAAAATGCGAAACGGACGGCGGATGAACTGAACGGTGTGCGGGCCGATTCCGCGAAAGCCTACGCGGTCGATGTGGCCGATCATGCGGCGGTCGAGAAGGCCGGCGCGTCGATTCTGGCGGATTTCGGCAAGGTCGACATTCTGGTCAACAACGCCGGAGTGACACGGGACGGTCTGGCCATGCGCATGCCGGTCCAGGACTGGGACACTGTGCTCAATACAAATTTGCGCGGCGCATTCAGTTTTACGCAAAGTTTGATGCGAACGATGATCAAGCAGCGCAGCGGGCGCATCATCAATGTGAGTTCCGTCATCGGTCTGGTCGGAAACGCGGGGCAAGCCAATTATGCGGCAAGCAAAGCGGGGCTGATTGGCTTCACGAAGTCGCTCGCGCGCGAACTGGCAAGTCGCAACATCACCGTAAACGCGATCGCGCCCGGTTTTATCACGACGGATATGACCGGTGTCCTTCCGGAAGAAGTGCAAAAATCCATTATCGGAAGGATTCCTCTATCGCGCGTCGGTGATCCTCAGGACATCGCCAATGCCGTGGCGTTTCTTGCGTCCGCCGAAGCGAGCTACATCACCGGTCAGGTGATCTGTGTGGATGGCGGCATGGTGATGTAGGAATGTAGAGATGCTTACGCCAAGCGCCTGTTGGAAGGTCTCGTTCTCCGCCGTGAACAAGGATTAATAATGCGACTCGAAATGATCTTTCTGGGGAGCGCAGGCTGCCAGCCTGCAGTTGCCGGTAGCTTTGCCGGCAACACTTCGCGAAGCGAACCCGCTTTTGGACGAAAAGTTTGTCCCGGCAAGCTGCCGGAACCAGCAGGCTGGCAGCCTGCGCTCCCCAGAGGATGCGCGGCGAGCGGTTCTCTCCACTAGTCCCATGCGACTTGAGCAAATATCAACGAAGGAAGCTTTGGCTTCCAGATCGCGCCGCTGATCGACGTCGTTTTCGTCATCATGCTTTTCTTCGGTTTTACTTCGAGGGTACGAAAGAACTTAAAACAGCTTTCTTAGAGTTACCGGACTGTTTGCTCAGACCGAAACGGTCGCAATAGGAGCTGAAAGCCCTTGCGACTTCGCCGGCGTCCAACCCAAATTGCGCCGCATCATAATGATGAAAACCGTTTTGTTCGCGTGGTTGATTGGCCAGCTTTCCGCGCATCCGCTGTTCCGTTTCCTCGGAAAACGTCCAGTTAAAATGGGCGTAGATTCGTCGAATCGCGGCGACTGGGTCTCGCCGAACGTCGGTGTAATACAGATCGCAAATCCGTGCTGACGGAACGCGATCGCGCTGCTGAAGGAAGACGGTCATTGTCTCCGTCCAGTATTGCAGCGCATCGCGCCCGACTTCATATGGATCCACCTGGTTGCTAAAGACGCTGCGCAAGATCGAGACCAGGCTGGAAACCGATGCAACGGCTTCCATGGGGTCCCGATGCACCTGCAGAAAAAGGGCATCGGGATAGACCGACAATAACGCCGGCAAAGCAAACATGTGCGCCGGCGCTTTTAGAATCCAGCGCGTGGGTTGCCTCCGTCGCTGCAAGTGCTGCAGAAAACGGTAGTGAACTTGGTAGGCAGGCGTCAGGTCTTGTTTGAAAAACCAGGATCGATAGGAAGGAATGCGATACATGGTGTCGAACTGGTCGCTCAACATGCTCGGGCTCATCAGACCGATGCATTCCTGCGGCAATTCTGCGCCCACAGCGTGAACATGACGAAAAGTCGGCGCCAGCCATTGCAGACATGCTAACTCCCGGCTAGTTCGCCGAATTCTCCGTTTTTCATCACGCGAGCTCGCCGGCGACGGAAACATCACTTCCCAGACCAGCGGAGAGCGATGATCGCGGTCCTCCGCCAAAAGCGTATGCAAGAGAGTCGTTCCACTTCTAGGCAAACCAACGATGAACAATAGCGGCGCGATGACCTGGGATGCGATGCCCGGGTCGTGTTTCCGGTCGCGTTCCATCAGCAAACGGTTAGATAAAATGCGGATAATGTCGGAGCGAAGAGCAATTTTGCCGATGAGGTTCAGGCGGGCCTCGCGATGACAGGAGTCGAGTAAACGCGAAAGCGGCTCAAAGAAATCTCCCGGGCCGAAATCATCCAGCCCATGACGTCGCCGCGCGGTTTCGATGAGATCTGCCGCGTCGGGAGGAGCCTGTCGCAGACCCAATTTTTGCAGCGATCCCGCTAATTCGTTCAGCAGGCCGACTGGCAGCGGAGAGCAAGTTCTATCCAATGTGGTCTGCATCCAATGCATAGATGTTGCGTGATTTGCTCATCATGCAAGCCCGAACCGAAGGGAGCGGTCGAATTGACTGGCGACAGCCGGTTGCGCGCTACGCTCAGCCGTTCCATCGTTTGGCATGCAAACACAGAAAGCCACTTTCGGGGCCGGCTGCTTTTGGGGCGTAGAGGAGACCTTTCGGAACTTAAAAGGTGTGATCTCAACCGCGGTGGGATACGCCGGGGGCAAGAAGGATCATCCGAGCTACGAAGACGTTTGTTCGGATGAAACCGGTCACGCGGAAGTCGTCGAAGTCGAGTTCGATCCGGCTCAGATTGATTATAACAGCCTCCTGGATGTTTTTTGGTCCAGCCACAATCCCACAACGTTGAATCGACAGGGGCCTGACGTTGGCACGCAATATCGGTCGGTGATTTTTTATCATTCCCCGGAACAGAAAGCGGCCGCCGAGGCATCAAAGCAGACAGTGGACAAGAGCGGTCGTTTTCCTCGCCCGGTTGTGACGCAGGTTGAATCTGCGCCAAAATTCTGGCGGGCCGAGGAATATCATCAGCAGTATCTGAACAAGCGCGGCCAGACGCATTGCGCCATTTGACGAAATTGGGAGCCGCCGCGGTGCGCCGACTTCGGATTGGTCGACTAACCATCGATGCGCCGAAGCCGCTCGCGCCCTTCGTTTCATGAGTCGCGAAGTTATTAGGACGAAGAATTTCGTGGCCGATGCGGCCAGTTTCATTCTCAATCTCGCGCAAAAGGCCCTCGCCGAACGAGGTGAATTTCGAGTTGCGCTTTCCGGTGGGAACACGCCGCGGCCGGTATATTCCAAGCTGGCACAGTTTGGACGCGAGCTGCCGTGGGAACGGGTTGTGATTACTTTTAGCGACGAGCGCTGCGTTCCACCGGATGATGAACAGAGCAATTATCGAATGGCGCGCGAAAGCTTGTTCGTTCCCGCGGCCGTTCCGCAGAAATCGATCCTGCGCATGCGCGGCGAGGTCGAGCCTCGGATTGCGGCTCAGGAATATCAGACCGGGCTCGACGGTTTGGCGTGGGAGCGCGGAGAATCGATTTACCAGCATGACCTCGTCATACTTGGCCTGGGCGAGGACGGTCACACCGCGTCGCTGTTTCCGGGGACCGCTGCCGTCGACGAAACCACGGAAAGGGTCGTGGCCAACTTTGTCCCGAAACTTCAAGCGTGGCGCCTAACCTTTACCTTTCCCCTGATCAATCACGCACGGGATATCTGCTTTTTGGTGAATGCCAACAAGCACGCGGATCTGGTGGAACGTGTTTTGGCGGGCGAGCCGCAATATCCGGCCACTCGGGTGAACCCGGTTTCCGGTCATCTGACATGGATTCTCGGGGAGGCGGCCTGATCATTGCTGACTTTGCCTGGACCCTAATCTGTCATGCGCACGATCATCGTTACCGGCTCGGCTGGCCTCATTGGTTCTGAAACCGTCAAGAGATTCGCCAAAGACGGCGCTCGTGTCGTGGGAATCGACAACGATATGCGGGCGGAATTCTTCGGAGCTGAAGCATCAACACGGCGCACGCGCGACGAGTTGATCAAGAATGTTCCGGGGTACGAGCACCATGATATCGACATCCGTGACGCCAATCGGATCCACGATTTGTTCAAGCAAAACCGTGGCATGATCGACGCGATCGTGCATACAGCCGCACAGCCATCGCACGATTGGGCGGCGCGCGATCCACAGACCGATTTTTCCGTCAACGCGAATGGGACGTTGAATCTGCTCGAAGCGGCACGAAATCTCTGTCCTGAGGCTCCGTTCGTTTTCACTTCGACGAACAAGGTGTACGGCGATACGCCTAACCGCCTGCCATTACAGGAACTCGAAAAACGCTGGGAGATCGAACCGGGACACGAATATGCGCCAGGCGTCTCCGAGACAATGAGCATCGATTTTACGAAGCATTCGCTCTTCGGTGCTTCCAAAGCGGCGGCCGATCTTCTTGTGCAGGAATACGGGCGTTATTTCGGGATGCCGACGGTCGCATTTCGGGGCGGTTGCCTGACTGGTCCCGCGCACGCCGGCACCGAGCTGCATGGGTTTCTCTCGTATCTCATGATTTGCACTGTGAGCGGCCGGCCCTACCGCATCTTTGGCTACAAAGGGAAACAGGTGCGGGACAACATTCACAGTTTCGATCTGGTTGAGGCATTCGCCGAATTCATTCGCGCGCCCCGGATCGCGGAGGTCTATAACATTGGGGGTAGCCGCCACAGCAATTGTTCCATGCTCGAAGCAATTGACCTGTGTCAGGAAATCAGCGGCCGAAAGTTAACCTGGTCGTACGAAGAGACGAACCGGATCGGCGACCACATTTGGTGGATCAGCGACGTCCGTAGATTCCAGGATCATTACCCGAAGTGGAAGTTCCGTTACGGCTTGCGTGAAATACTCGAAGAGATCTACGCCGCGGTGAAGAGTTAAAAAGGTTACCTGGTTACAAGAGGCAACCCTTTTAACGATGTAACGATTTAACGGCCTAAGCGCCTGCAGCGCTAGTATTGTTCGCCATCGTCTTCTTTCGGTGGCCCGACGCGATCTTCGATTCCGTAAACGTGAAACATCACGCCAAACCACCAGAGGGGCAGCAGCAGTCCGCCAAAGCCCGCCGTGAAAGTGAAGGTCAAAGCAGCGATCCCAATCGCCATCGGGGTCCCGACAAACATGATGAGCGCTCCGACAAGTTTGTGACCTTTATAAATATGTCCTAGCCCGGGAATAACACTCAGCATGACTGCGACGGCGTCGCTTGCCTTGCCTTCCGCGGTTTCAGTCGCGCTTCGGGTCCAGTCACAACGATCACAGCTCTGTGCGTCTTTCGGCAAGAGATGCCCGCAATACGGGCAGGCCATTTGATCCGCCTCGACCGCCGGCGTCTCGGTGATTGGTGCGTCGGTGTACTCCATCCCGGACGCAAACGTCACAAGCGACACGCAGTTCGTCAAGCAAACTCATCTGGGAGGGATGAGCTTGTCTCGTCCAATAACATCGCGCGACAGAAAAGGAATCGTGTTTTCGTCCAAATCCTCGTAATCAGAGATCGATGCTGCGCTTGTTGTCACCGGCCCGGACTATAGGCGCGATTTTCTTGCTCTTCTCTGCGCAAACCTTTGCCGCCGGGCTGACGCAATATTCTTCCTTGATCGTGGCGGACACGCCGGGCCAGGTGCCGCGGAGGGACGATGTGCGGGTGACCTACCTTGGAACCAACGGCTTTCAATTCGAGAATCAAAAGCACGCGCTCCTGGTCGATCCTTATTTCTCCCGAATCAATTTCGAGCGCGTCGCTTTGGGCTGGCCGGTTAGACCCGATTTGCGCCGAATCGAAGAAGGATTGGCCAACGTTGCCCCGGCTGTGGATGCGATTCTCGTCACGCACGGACACTTTGATCATTTGCTTGATGCTCCGGTGATCATGCGCAAAACGGGTGCGAGACTCATTGCTTCTCCTACCGCAGTGACGCTGGCCACGCGCGCGGGTGCTTTAGCAACCCGGTGCGATTCTGTCGTCGCGGGCGATGTCCGCAGAATCGGTCCGTGGAAGATTACCGTTCTTCCTGCCACACACGATCGCGTGTTCCTGATCGGCGTTCCTTTTCGCGGTCCGCTGCGGAGCGGCGCACCGGAACGTGCGTCCGACTGGGTTTGCGGCGAACCACTCGCTTATCTGATCGAGGCGAACGGTGTTCGGATATTCATCGATTCGGGCGGAACTCCCGCTCTTTTACCTCCGCCTCAAAACAGACCTGTGGATCTCGCCATTCTCGGCGTTGCCCTGCCTGATTCCCGCGCACGGTTTGCCGCGGCCGTCCGGCGGCTTCGACCACGCTATGTTTTACCAAGCCACCAGGACAATTTCTTCCAGCCGCTTGAGCGCGGCTTTCAATTTGGACCGTTGACCGATTTCCCGTTCGTTCGTCACGAGTGTGAACGGCAGCATCTGCCCGGTCAGCTTGTCCTGCTCAATTATTTTCAGCCATGGACGTTGCCACGAAGGTAGTCCCACCGGTGAAGCGCTCGGCGCTGCTCATTACCGCCCTTGCGCCGGTGATCCCGCAGATCCTTGGGAGCGCTTTCAACATCTGGTACAACACGGTCGTCATTGAGCCGATGTTGACCTCGGCCGTTTTGCAAAGGCGATTTATCGCCACGGTCATTGTTTACAACGCCATCGTCTTCCCTCTTGGAATCATTCTCTGGGTCAAACGCATTCGTTTTTTCGCCCCCGTTTTTCGTGATCTTTGCCGTGGTTTAGCGGTTGATCCCGATCTGCTCACTCACGCGCGCCGCCGCCTGATTCATCTCCCGTGGTTTGCCGCAGCCATTTCGGGCCTGGCCTGGTTTCTATGCGTCCCTGTATTTGTTCTTTCGCTCCTTCAAGTTCACCCCGGACCGGATCCGCAATTGCTTTGGCACCTGCCGATCTCATTCTGCATTTCCGGTTTTATTTCCACGACGCACACGATCTTTCTGGTCGAACTGGCCAGTCACTGGGGTCTGTTCCCCGTGTTCTTTCATGGCGTCCGCGCCGACTTGATTCCAAACGTGGTCACCATGTCGTTGCGAGGGCGTGGCATTCTTTGGGCGACGTCGGCCTCCTTATGCCCGATCGGTTCACTTCTCCTTCTCACCTTCGCTCCGAAGGCGCCCGGAACGAACCCGGAGTGGTTCGCCGTTTTCGTCGGCACAATTGGTATAGCATTCGGTCTCTGCACCGCACTCATGATCAGCTGGCTGGTGGCCCGTCCGATCGATCAACTGCGTACCGCTGCGGACGCGGTCTCGCGCGGAGCACTTGATATCGAAGTGCCGGTCGCGCGGGCGGACGAATTTGGGTTGTTGCTCGGCGAGTTCAACAACATGGTCCGCGGGTTGAAGGAAAAAGAAAAATTGCGGCAGACGTTCGGATTACACGTTGGTCAACGTGCCGCGGAAAGGATTCTGGCGCGGGACCCGGGTCTTAGCGGCGTGGAAGAGGAAATCACCGTGATGTTCGTCGATATGCGATCGTTCACGGCCCAGGCCGGTGCGCTTCGCCCGGCCGATGTCGTGGTGATATTAAACCATTTCTTTCGCGTCACGGTGCGCGTGGTGGAAGAAGAGCACGGCGGCATGGTAAATAAATTTTTGGGAGACGGATTCATGGCTCTGTTCGGGGCCGGCGATTCAAACTCAAACCATGCGGAGGATGCAGTCCGTGCCGGGCTTGGTATCTTGAAGGCAGTCGAAGCATTAAATCAGGAATTGATCGGCCGCGATCAAGAGCCGCTCCAAATCGGCATCGGTCTGCACACTGGCCCCGCGATTGTCGGCAGCATTGGCTCGCCGCAGCGGCTCGAATTTACCGCCATAGGCAACACGGTGAATATCGCGTCGCGCCTGGAAAGTCTTACCAAGGCGGTCGGCCGCACGATGGTTTTCTCCGATGCCGTGCGTCGTTACCTGCCCGATGGTTTTGCTCTTGAGCAGTTGCCGCCCCAGCACATACGGGGCGTGGATGAAGAGATGACAGTGTTTGCCTGGCGGGAAGGTGCTGGGAATTAAACGCCAGGTGCTGTCCCATGTTTGTTTAGCGTCATCATAGCAAGCCGACGTTTCACGTTTGGGGAGCGCCCGCGCCTCGCGTGCTGGCGATGGCGCCCCACCATCGCGAAATTTTCCTGCCAGAGCATCGCGGCGACGCGCCGCAATGAGCACGCGAGGGGGTACGCTCCCCGGTCTCCGACGTTGCGGCTCAGTTCAGGGCAAGTTATCCTCAGCGTTCATGACAACACGGCGAAGCGTTTTGCTGTTGCTTCCAGCGCTGGCGATCGCCTGCCACAACTGTAATGCGGCGCATGACACGGCATTCTGGAAATCGATTGTTGAAAACAAGTTCGCCATCCCCGCGAACGAACCGCCTGGACGGCTCGCGCTGGAAATTGCGGATCTGGCTGCTTCGACAGATCCGACGTTGCGGGACAAGTATGGTTACGAGATTCTCGCGGCGTGGATTTACAAAGACCATAAACTTGGTCCGGGCGAACTTGAGCCGCTGCGCAAGAAATTGTTACCAGGCATGGTCTTCCACATTGGCGAGTCCGGCACGGACACAATATTCCGGCGCTCCTTTTCCGCTCTTTATATGTCGGTCCTCGCGGCAGAGGATTTGAACCGTCCTTTTTTGTCGGCTAGTGCGTTCCAAGAGACTTTCGATGCCGCTTTGCGTTGCTACGCTGAGGAAAAAGACCTGCGCGGTTATGTGCCGGGTAAAGGTTGGGCGCATGCTACCGCGCATGTCGCCGATCTGCTCAAGTTCCTTGCGCGCAACGAAAAGATTTTGCCAGACATGCAAAAACGAATCGTGGCTTCAGTGGCGCAACGTTCGCGCACCGCCGGCATTGTGTTTACCTGGGGTGAGGACGCGCGAATGGCTGCGACTTTGCTTTCTGTGGCAAACCGAAACGATTTCAATACAAGCGGATTCAACGAATGGTTTAGTACGCTGGTCGCCGAGCACAAGGCACTTTGGCAGGGCGAAGCAATCGATTCAAAAGCGTATGCGAGTGTTCGCGCCCAAACGAACGTCCTGGCGCATTTCGCAGCTAAAATCGCCGCGCAGAAAGACATTTCCGTCCCGTCAGATTTTCGCACTTCACTGAACGCGGTGATTCTTCAAGTGGACTGAGGTTTGCGTGGCTTCACTAAACAAAATCGTCGCTGAGTGCGACCGGCGATTGTGTATCGATCAGATCGACGATTGGGACAATGCGCTGAACGGTCTGCAGATCGAAAATTCCGGAAATGTCAGCCGGATCGGTGCGGCAGTGGACGTTTCCCTACGCGTCTTGACGATTGCAGCGCAACGCGGCGTTGATCTTCTCATCGTCCACCACGGTCTTTTTTGGTCGGGATTGCGGCCGGTTACGGGAATGCTGTGACGACAATTGGCGATCGCTTTCGAGAACGATATCGCAGTGTATAGCGCACATCTTCCGCTTGACGTTCACCCCCTCTTTGGCAACAACATGCGCCTTGCCGCCGCCCTGGGTCTGCCGTCGCCGAAACCTTTTCTGGAAGAGAAAGGCCAATTTGTCGGATTGAAAAGCCGGGTGGTGCGCTCGCGCGATGATCTCATCAACAAATTGAGCGAGTCGTTAGGCGGGCCGATTCGGGCATTTAATTTCGGTCCGAAGCGCACTGCCGTGATTGGCATTGTCACCGGCGCAGGAGGATCGGAGATTTATCGCGTCGCGGAGGAAAAGATCGACACGTTCATTACTGGCGAAGCGCCACACTGGGCGGCCGTAGCGGCGGAAGAATTAGGCATTAACCTTTTGCTGGGCGGCCATTATGCGACCGAAACTTTCGGCGTGAAAGTCCTCGCCGCCCATCTTGGAAAGAAATTCAGACTGCCGCACGAATTCATCGATTGTCCAACAGGCTTGTAAAAGAATGATTGCCCTTGCCTCGCTTTCTGCCGGGGACCCGTGATGATTCTTTCCCTTCTCTCGTTAGCCGCCCTCGTCGTGGCAGTCATTGTCGCCGTAAAGCTCGGCTCTCTAACGGCCATTGTTCAGGAGTTGAGGGAGCGTGTAGACGAGCTCGAGAAGAACCGTTCTCCACAGGTTGCTCCGAAATCTTCTTCGGCGGCTATACCACCGCCGCTACCGGACTTTGCAAAGTTATCAGCGGTTCCACCACCGCCGCCAGTTCCCGCGGCGACGCCCGCGCACTCGACGCCCCCCATTAATTGGGAATCAGTGCTTGGAGTGAAGCTGTTCGCGTGGATCGGCGGATTAGCGCTTTTTCTCGGCGTCGTGTTTTGGGTCAAATACGCGTTCGAAAACAACCTGATTACTCCCGGGATGCGCACTTTGTCCGGCGCGGTTATTGGAATCGTGCTCGTCATCGTTGCGCTATTGCCAGGAGTCCGGCGTTATCGTGTTCCCGCCCAAAGTGTCTGCACCACCGGCATTCTGATTTTGTACGCTGATATTTATGGTGCTCACGCGTTTTACAATTTAATCCCGCTGACCGCCTCAATCGCTTTGACCTGGATTCTGACGGCAATCGCACTGTTTCTTTCTACCGGCCTCGAAGCGCCAGGCGTTTCGTTGCTTGCTCTCGTCGGTGGCTTCCTCACGCCGTTCCTGTTCCGTACTGCTTACGGCAATCCGTTCGTGCTCTTCGGTTACATCGCCATTCTGAGCTGCGGCCTGGCTTGGGTGAGTGCCTTGAAGCGTTGGAACTATCTCATCGTGCTGACCGCGATCGGCTGCATCATTATCGAGTTTGTCTGGGCGGCTGGCGCCTTTGGTGAAGTGCAAGCAAACGCGGCACGACTCGTTTTTCTCGGGATGCAGGGTCTCTTTCTCGCCTTTTGCATTGCCTTATCCCGACTCAATCGGGAGGATAATTCAGGTATTGCGGCGGCCGCGATCACAGGCTTGGGGACACTCTTGTTCGCCATCGTAAGTATAAAACTCAAGTTTCGCGGATTCGATCTGGACTTCCCTTTCCCGATTATTTTTCTCGGTGATGCCGGCCTTATTGGCATCGCAATTTCACACCGCGCTTGGGCCGCACGATCCGAGCTACTTCTCGGAATCGTCGGAGCTGCTCTGGCGTTTACCGCATTGGCGGAATGGCAGTGGTATGAGCTTGTATTTTTAGGTTCCGATTCGAACAACATGGCGTTCACCGCGATTCCGCAGATCGATTCGGTTCTCGCCTGGCATGTCGCAGTTTTCCTTCTTTTTGCCGCGCCGCCGTATCTGTTCAGCACGAAGCAACTTTGGCCGTGGATGACCGCGTCACTCGCCGCGGTGTCGCAGTTCTGGTTTGTCCATGCGTTGAGTGATGGACGCATCCCGGCTAGTTGCGAATGGCTCCTGCCGATAGGGTTTGCTCTGCCGGCGGCAATTGGCGTCGCCTGGCTCCTGAACAAGGAACATCTGGAGCTTTCTTCAGGCGATTCGCGCCTCGCCAGTCAAGGCGCAACCCTTCTCGCTTTTATCAGTCTCATTTTCCCCGTTCAGTTCGATCGTGAATGGATCACGCTCGGCTGGGCGATTGAAGGCGTCGCGTTAATCCTACTTTTTCGCTGGATTCCAAACCGACGCTTGCGCGTTTTCGCCATGATCATTCTCGCGGGCGCGTTTGTGCGCCTGATCTTCAATCCGGCCGTGTTCGACTACCATCCCAGAACCCGGGTCGCGATCTTCAACTGGTATCTGTATGTCTATGGAATCGCGGCCGCCTGTCTCTTTTTTGCCGGACGCTTGTTCGGTGAACCGCGCGACTCCGCTTACGAGCGCCGCGCGCCCGGAATTCTTTACGCCTTGGGCGGTATCGTTTGTTTCACCCTCATGAATATTGAGATCGCTGATTATTTTTCCATCGGTCCGACATTGACCTTCTCATTCGAGGGGAATTTTGCCCGCGATATGACTTACACCATTGCCTGGGCCGCGTTTGCCCTCGCGCTCCTCGCCTTCGGTATCTCGCGAAAAACGAGACCATTGCGCCTCGCCGCCATCGCGCTTTTATGCTGTGCCCTGGCCAAGTTATTCCTGCACGATCTCGATAATTTGAGCCAGCTCTACCGTATCGCGGCCTTAATCAGCGTTGCCATGATCGCCATTGTCGCCTCTTTTGCTTATCAGCGTTTCCTCAGTTCCGGTCCAAAGGAAAGCTGATTAAGCGAGCTTTTCCAATCTGTAGGGGAAGGCGTTGCCTTCCCAGGGAAGCTAACAGCTTCCCCCACAGTTCTGCGGCGCGCAGAATATCGCCGTGCCAGAAATTTCGCTTTCGCAATCGCCTATCCGATTGTTTCCTGTTCGCCAATGAGTGAGGCCAAGGCACAGCGCGTCAGCACACGCGCGACCGGCATTGTCGGTATCGCCATCCTCTGCAGCCGGCTGCTCGGGCTGATCCGTGAACAGGTATTCGCCGGGCTTTTCGGTGCCGGGAGAGATCTCGATGCATTCTTGATGGCTTTCCGTCTGCCCAATCTGCTTCGCGATTTGTTCGCGGAAGGCGCGCTCTCGACCGCTTTCATTACCACCTTCTCGAAGGAGATCGCGACCGAAGGAGACGCGTCAGCTTGGCGACTCGCCAACAAGGTTGCGACGCTGACCGCGGTTTTCATGAGCGCGGTGACTCTGCTCGGTATTGTCTTCGCGCCACAGCTTGTTGATTTGCTGACGTGGTGGAGTTGGCCGCCCGATAAAACGGAGCTCACGATTTTGCTCACGCGCATCATGTGGCCCTTCATGCTCCTCGTTTCGCTGGCCGCGCTCGTGATGGGAATGCTCAATGCCAAACATGTTTTTGGCGCCCCGGCGATGGCCTCCAGTTTCTTTAATCTTGGTTCGATTATCGGCGGTGTCGCCATTGGCTGGTGGCTTGATCCGCATTTTGGCTCACGATCTCTCATCGGTTTGGCCATTGGGACATTGATCGGGGGAGCCTGGCAGTTAGCGGCGCAATTTCCATCGCTACGCAAGGTCGGTTATCGGTTTCGCACCGACTTTCAATGGCGGGACAAGGGAGTGCAGACAGTACTCACGCTGATGGGCCCGGCCGTAATTGCGGCCAGCGCCGTGCAGGTGAACGTACTGATTAACAGCGGATTTGCGGCCAGCCTTGGCAACGGGCCTGTCAGCTGGCTCAACATTGCTTTCCGGCTGATGCAATTGCCGCTCGGCATCTTTGGTGTGGCTATCGGCACAGTCACCTTGCCGCTCGTTTCAAAAACGGCCGCGTTAGGGAACATGACCGAATTCCGCGCCATTCTCGCCAGCGGAATGCGCCTCGCTTTCTTGCTCACGATTCCATCCGCGATTGGTCTGATCATGCTGGCCTCACCGATTATCAGCGTGATCTACCAGCACGGACGATTTACCGCCGCAATGACGCAACAGACGGCCGGCGCGCTGCAATTTTACGCCATCGGTCTGGTTTCCTATTCCGCGTTGAAAGTGCTCACGCCTGCGTTTTACGCGATCGGCCAACGGAAAACTCCGATGGTTGTGAGCTTTCTGGCCATCGCTACAAATCTTTTGCTCAACTGGGTTTTTACCTTCCGGCTTGGCTGGGGACATCGCGGTCTTGCTTTTTCGACCAGCATCGTCGCAACGATCAATTTTCTTTTGCTCTATTTTCTAATGCGACGACGCACGGGCAGGTTGGAAACGGCCCGGATGATATCCACCCTCGGAAAGATTTGCGTGGCCGGCCTGGTGCTGGCCTTGGTGTGCTGGGCGGCGAACCACTGGTGGTTCAATGCCTGGGAACAATTTCGCTTTCTGCCCAAACTAGCTGCGCTGCTCTTGACCATTTGCGTGGGCGCGACCGTGTTTTTCAGCGCGACATTGTTGTTTCGCGTGAACGAGGTGCATGAGGTTCTTAGTGTGGTTAGGCGACGGCTCGGCCGGAACGGTTAAGGCGAATGTGTAGAGGCGGCTGTGTCAGCCGCCTAACTAACAAGATCGGTGCTTGGCACCCGCCTTCGCTTGACTACGGCGTGGCGGGCAAGCACCCCTACAGCTGCAGTGCTTGATCGAGGTCTTCGATCAGATCATCTGCGTTTTCCAGGCCGATCGAAAGGCGCAGCAAACCTTCTGGTGATGTCGTGTCCGGGCCTTCGATTGAGGCGCGATGTTCGATCAGACTTTCCACTCCTCCGAGACTGGTCGCGCGAATAAAGAGTTTCGTTTTTGCTGCGACCTTCATGGCAGAATCACGGCCGCCTTTCACCTCGACCGAGAGCATCCCCCCAAACAGCGACATCTGTCTTTGCGCGATCTGGTGTCCGGCGTGTTCGGGCAATCCCGGATAATGGACACGCTCAATTCGCGGATGTGTCGCGAGAAACTGAGCGATCTTCATCGCGTTTTCGCAATGAGCGCGCATCCGCCATGGCACAGTGCGCATACCGCGCAAGACAAGCCAGCAATCAAAGGGCGAGGGGACGGCGCCGCCCGTATATTGAATCGCACGCACGCGATTGAAAAACTCGCTTTCTGTTTTCGCTACGATGATGCCCCCGAGCACGTCGCAATGACCGCCAAAATATTTCGTCGTTGAATGGAGGACGAAATCCAGACCGAGATCGAGTGGCCGTTGAATAGTCGGACCCCAGGTATTGTCGCAGACACAAAGCGCTTCAGTTTTCCGAACGATCTCCGCGATGCCGGCCAGATCAACGATCCGGAGAAGCGGATTTGAAGGCGTTTCGGTCCAAACCAGCTTCGTATTCGGTCGCAGAGCTTTTTTTACGGCAGCGAGATCAGCCATGTCGATGAAGTCGGCTTGCAAGTTCCACTTTAGAAATACATCCTTGAGCAATCGGGTTACCCCGTAATAGGCATCGAGGTGGGCTAAAACGTGGTCGCCCGGAGCAAGCGCCTGCAGAAGCGCCATAGACGCAGCCATCCCGCTGCCAAACGCGGCTGCGGCCGTTCCGCCTTCCAAAGCCGCAATTCCTTCCTCCAGCGCCCTTCGATTGGGATTGCTGTTGCGCGTGTACATAAAGCCCCGCGAATAACTGCCATCCACATCGCGCTCGAATGTCGTAGAAAGATAGATGGGAGCAGCGACGGCCCCAGTTGCCGGATCGATCGCATGGCCGGCGTGAACAGCTAATGTTTCAATTTTCATTATGTGGAATAGTTTCGGCTTTAGAGATCGTTATGCGTGGAGACCAGCGCTCGGATAGCGAAGTTAATCTTAAACGATTTGGATTTGACGCCACCGGAATCATAGGCAAATAGCAAACTGCATTTTTTCGCGGAAACGTTCTATATTTCCGCTTCCGCTCATGCACATTTACGAAGACGACGTGGTGTTCAAAATGGCCTGCAATCAATTTCAGGTCATTGCGGACTATCTGAATATCGACCGGAACGACCGGGACCGGCTGATGTACCCGAAACGGTCCATCGCCGTGACGTTGCCGGTGCACATGGACGACGGCAGCACCCGGACCTTTCAAGGTTATCGGGTACAACATCACCTCACACTGGGTCCGACCAAAGGAGGAACGCGGTTTGCCCCCTCGCTTTCGATGGGCGAGACCGCCGCCCTCGCCATGTGGATGAGCTGGAAGTGCGCGTTGGCCAACCTGCCTTATGGCGGCGCCAAAGGCGGGATTGCCGTCGATCCGGAAAAATTGTCGATCAAAGAGCTCGAGGCGCTCTCACGTCGCTACATGCAGGAAATGATCCCGTTTGTCGGACCGCATACCGATATCATGGGCCCGGACATGGGCACCAATGAGCAGATCATGGCCTGGTTCATGGACACTTATTCTGTCTATCAGGGTTATGCCGTCAGCGAGATCGTTACGGGAAAGCCTGTCTCAATCGGAGGCACCGAGGGACGTCGCGAAGCAACGGGGCGCGGCGTGGTTTACCTCGTCGAGCGGGCGATGGACATGCTGAAACTCGATCCGGAAAAATGCACCGCGATCGTTCAAGGCTTTGGCAACGTCGGCTCTGTCGCAGCGCTTTCTCTTGGTTTGAAAACGGGCGTTAAAATTGTCGGGATCAGCGACGCGACCACTGCGATCTACAATCCGAAGGGAATCGACATCAAAGCTGCGGAACAGCACGTGCACAAAAAAGGAAACTTGCGTGCGTTCGATCAGGGCGATCGTATCGATCCGAACGAGATGCTCGTACAGCCGTGCGACGTTTTGGTTCCGGCCGCGGTCGATCGGGTGATCACGGAAAAAAATGCGGCCCAGCTGAAGTGCCGAATTCTGGCCGAAGGCGCGAACGGCCCGACCAGTCCGGAAGCCGATCTTATTCTGGAGCAACGCTGGGACGAAATATTCCTGATTCCCGACATTCTCTGCAATGCGGGTGGCGTCATTGTCTCCTATTTCGAATGGGTCCAGGGACTGCAGAGTTTCCTTTGGAGCGAGATGGAGGTCACGGATAAATTATTTCGAATCCTCGAGCATTCCTTCAGCCAGGTCATCAAACGAGCAAAAGAGCACAAAATTTCTCATCGCACGGCGGCCATGGCGATTGGCGTCGAACGTGTTTTAAGAGCAAAACGTACTCGCGGCTTATTCCCATAGAATGGGATGAAGTTCTCCCATCGCGAAGAGACACGGGACGGTCGGTTGCTCGACATTCTGACGGAGGACGAGAACGGAGTTCGCATCATTGTTTCGCGTCTCGGCGCGGAGCTCATCAGTATCGCGCGCCGTGACACTTCCGGCGCCTGGATTGGTTTTCTCTACCGGGATAACGAGGTCCAACCACCCGAGAAAGGGTGGGCCAACCATGCCACGGTCATGGGATATTATCTCCATCGCCTGAAAGATGGGCGTAGCTTTTATCGCGGGCGCGAGATTCACGGCGGAACCCACGGTTTTCTGCGGCAGACGGTCTGGCACCGGGCCGAAATAGACGCGGCCAAAAAGGGATCGTTAACCTATCGGGTGGCAAAGCCGGACTTTTCCTCCTACGATTATCCCTTGAACGTGAGCCTCGATTTAACTTACGAGATCAATAACGACGGGATTACGACCAGATTTCATTTTGAAAACCACGAAACGAACACCACCGCGCATGTAAGTTTCGGATTGCATCCCGGCTTTGCCGCGAGTTCGTTCGAGTCGTTCAAACTGCGAATGCCGCAGGGCAAATATCGGCGCTATTTTTCGCCCGATAATTTCCTTTCCGAAGAAACGGAGGAGATCGACTTTGCCGGCGGCGAAATGCCGTTTTCCCGAGAGGATTTGCCCCGTTCCTACATTCTTCAATTCGTCGATGTTCCGCGGCGGCAATTTTTGTTCTTCGATCCACCAGGCGGCCGCTCGGTCAGCATCGATTTGCAGAACACGCCTTACCTCACCTTATGGTCAGACGGCGGTCCGTTCTTATGCGTCGAACCTTGCTGGGGCCTGACCGATCATCAAAAACAGCGCGCCTTTGAAGATAAAGCGGGAATCCAAACCATTCCTCCCGGCCAGGGCCTAACCGCGCAATTCACGATGATGCCGCAACTTGTCGCGAGTCCCTGATCATGCGCCTTGCGACCATTCTTCCGGAAAACAGTAATCTGCCGCTGGCGGCTGTTTCAGTCGACGCGCAGAACTGGGTAGGTCTTCATACTTTCCTTAGTTTTTTCGGAGTGAAAGATATTCCGCAAAATCCGAGCGCTTTGCTGGCGGACTTTCTTCCCATGCTGATGCCGCGGTTTTCGGAACTGACGCGAAAAGTGAGTGACTGGCCGGAGCACGGACGCGTCTTTCAAGGACGAGGCGGTAAAACGATTCGAGCTAAAAGATTCCTGTCGCCAATTCTTCGACCGCCATCGTTCCGCGATTTCTACGCGTTTGAACAACATGCGCGAACAGCGCGGTCGCGACACGGTCTCGACATGATCCCGGCGTGGTACGAGATACCGGTTTTTTACTTTTCCAATCCGAATTCACTCGTCGGCAATGATGAATCGATTGTGGGGCCGGCCGGTTCCAATGAACTCGACTATGAGCTTGAATTGGGTGTTGTAATCGGAAACCAGGTCCGAAATGTTCCACCCACCCAAGCCTGGCAATGCGTCGCAGGATTCACGGTGATAAACGATTTTAGCGCCCGAGACCTGCAGCGTGCCGAAATGGCCGTCGGCCTTGGGCCGGGCAAGGGGAAAGATTTTGCCACCGCGGTTGGCCCAATCCTCGTCACGCGCGATGAGTTTGCCGACAAGATGAACAACGACGCGATCTCACTCGAAATGCGCGCGATGGTCAACGGGCGGGAATTGTCGCGAGGAAACAGCAATAGTCTTTTCCACACGTTTCCAAAGATGATCGCGCATGCTTCGCGTGATGCTGACCTGTTTCCCGGCGACTTGATGGGCAGCGGAACTGTCGGAACGGGATGTATTCTTGAATTATCGCCCGAGCACACGGGCGGGTGGCTAAAACCGGGCGATACCGTCGAGCTCGAAATAGAGCGAATCGGAATCTTGCGAACGAAGATTGCGCAACGCCAGGTCTGAGGGTTTGGGTCGATGCGTGGCGTCTTGGCGCATCAGGTCCAAGGGAGAAAGCGGCGGGGAAAGCTGCTTCTACGTCGGTACAGAAAAAGGCCGCACTTGGGATCGAACCAGTGCGGCTCTTTTGGAGAGCTTAGGTCTTAGTTATGACCCGCGCCGCCCCCAGCCGAATGAGCCCCGGCTGAATGAGCACCAGCGGAATG
>JBEEGV010000040.1:0-2750 GCA_041167085.1 Verrucomicrobiota bacterium | reverse complement strand
AATCGCCGCACGAGCGCGCGCAGTCTCTTGCTCATCGGCGAAGTGGCGCTCTCGCTCATGCTTCTGGTTGGCGCCGGCCTGCTCATCAAGAGCTTCCTGCGTCTCCAGGAAGTGAAACCTGGTTTCAACCCGCAGAATGTGCTGACCGCTAACATCTCCCTCCCCGGTGCGAAGTACAAAGAGAATCCACAGCGGGCGCAATTTTACCGTAATTTGATCGAGCGGCTAAAAGCATTGCCCGGAGTCCAGTCTGTGGGCGCAGGCGTCAATCTTCCGCTCGGCGCCAGCGGCTACCAGATCGGCCGGGCCTATATTCCGGAAGGCCGTCCGATGACTACGGAGGAATCCCGGAACGCCAGTTTCTCCGCCATCACCCCGGAATATTTCCAGGCTTTCCAGGTTCCGCTGATCGCCGGCAGGGGCTTCACCGATCGCGATACAGAGGAAGCGCCCAAAGTTGTTCTGATCAACAAGTCGATGGCGACGCAATCGTTCGGTTCGCCAGAAGCGGCTCTCGGCAAGCGCATGACCATCTGGCGTGACGAAAAATTCCCGCGCGAGATCGTCGGCGTGGTCGGCGACACCAAGCCGCAATCTCTCGATCTCGAGGCGGGCGCACAGATGTATGTCCCACATGCGCAGGACGCGGACTGGGGTTTCATGACACTCGTGATTCGCACCGCCGGCGATCCGGCGTCGATGGCTCCCGCGGTGCGACGGGAAGTGCTGAGCATCGATAAAGACCAGCCGATCTACAACGTCCGGACGATGGAAGATGTGGTCGCGCAATCGATGGGAACTCGCCGCGCCTCAACGTTGCTCTTCACTGTTTTCGCCGGCGCTGCGCTGATTCTGGCGGCAGTCGGGATTTACGGCGTAATGGCTTACTCGGTGACGCAGCGCACCCAGGAAATCGGCATCCGCATGGCCCTTGGCGCGCAAGCGGGCGATGTGCTTCGCCTTGTCGTTCGGCAGGGGATGGTTCTCACGCTCATCGGAATAGCTGTCGGCATGGCCGGCTCGCTCGGTCTGGCGAAAGTCATCGCCAGTTTGTTGTTCGACGTCCCTGCGACCGATCCAGCCACCTTCCTCGGTATTCCGCTCCTGCTCCTTTTTGTTGCTCTCATTGCTTGTTACTTGCCGGCCCGGCGCGCTGCCCGCCTCGATCCCACGATCGCCCTCGCTCAAAGCTGATTGAAGATGAAGGTAAACCGTTTCTGCCTGTTTTTTTTCTGTCTGGCGCTGTCGCGCGCGGTCGTCGCCGAGCTGGCACCGACTCTGTCGCCAGCGGAGGTGCAAAGGATCGATGCCGCCGTCGAAACCTGGAAGTCCCAGAGCAGCGCGCCGGCGTTGTCACTCGCCATCGTGGTCGACAACCAGTTGGCGTTCTCGAAGGGATATGGCCTGGCTGATCTGGAGAAGAAAACCGCCGCGCGAAACGACACCGTCTATCGTCTCGCGTCGCTCACAAAATCGCTGACCGCGACCGCTGTGATGCAGTTGGTGGAAGAGGGGAAACTGGACCTCGATGCGCCGATTCAAAAATACTGTCCAATTTTTCCAGAAAAGCAGTGGCCAGTGACATCGCGGCAGCTTCTGACGCACTTGGCCGGGATTCGCCACAACAAATGGAGCGAGATCAGCAGCACTCGGCATTTCGCGAGCATCAATGATTCGGTAAACGTGTTTAAGGACGATGCGCTCTTGTTCGAGCCCGGAACAAAGTATTCCTATTCGACCCAGGGGTATGTGCTGCTGGGTTGTGCCATCGAGGGTGCGTCCGGGGTGCCGTATCTCCAATATTTGGCCGACCACGTCTTTAAGCCGGCTGGGATGACGCAGACGACCGTCGACGATTCCAGTCTCAATGTCCCGAACCGCGCCGTCGGCTACCGCGCGGGTCTGTTCGGTTTCTCCTGGCTGAAGTGGCTACGCGGAGTCCACGAAGCTCCGCCGCACGATACCAGCATCAAGGTCCCCGGCGGCGGCCTGCTCTCTACCGTCGACGACATGGCGCGCTTCGCGATCGCCGTGATGAGCGGGCAATTGGTCCAGCCGGACACGCTCACGAAAATGTGGACCAAACCAAAGACGCGCGACGGAAAGGAGTCCGAATATGGTTTCGGGTTTTTGCTCGGCGAAAAAAACGGGCAGCTGCGGGTTTACAACGATGGCAGCCAGGCCGGGACGCGAACTTTTCTCTTCATGATGCCGCAGAAGAAATTTGCTGTGTGCCTGATGACTAATCTTGAAAGAGCCGACTGCGAAACATTGACGCCAACCATTCGGGAGGTCGCCATGAAATGATGCCGCCCGGGCGATTTCCTCACGGGCCGAAACGGATTACATACCAACAACATGATTAAACTTAAACACCTCGAACGTTTTTACCCTCTCGCGAAGGGCAAATTCTTTTACGTCCTGCGCGATATCAACCTGGAGGTAAATGAAGGCGATTTCGTCTCGATCATGGGTCCGTCCGGGGCCGGTAAATCGTCACTCCTCCACATAATCGGAATGCACGATCATGCTTGGAGCGGCGAATATTTCTTTGACGAGGCGCCAGTTCATACCTTGAAGCCGAAGGAGCGCGCTACGCTCCGGAATGAGAAGATTGGATTCGTTTTCCAGAACTATCATCTGCTCGACGATCTCACCGTGTATGAGAACCTGGATATACCGCTTTCCTATCGTCACGTGAGCAAAGCAGGCCGCGATTCGATCGTCTGCGACACGCTGGATCGCTTTCA
>JBEEGV010000039.1:0-69082 GCA_041167085.1 Verrucomicrobiota bacterium | reverse complement strand
ATCGACGACTCGGTTCTTACCAAAATCTCGGCGCGCAAGACGCCGGTCGTGGGGGCCTTATGAGCAAAATAAAATTACTCAGTTACGCACTGTCATTGGTTGGGAGCGCCGTTACGACGGCGTATTCCCAGGACACGACCAGCGAATATGTAGCGCCGTCAGAGCCCGTTCCGAAGGGCAAAGCTCCCGGGATGAAGGTTCAATTGGTGAACAATGGAGGAGAGCGGCGGAAACAATATGCGGTTATCTTCTACCAGGGAGACGAAGCGTTTTCCGGACTGCTGGAGTTTGCCGAGAAGTATCACATTACCAGCGCCCATTTCGCCGCCATTGGAGCGGTGAATGGAGCAATCCTGGGATGGTTTGATCCTCAGCGCAAAATGTACAAGAAGATTCCCATCCAGGGTCAGCACGAAGTGATTGGGATGAGCGGTGACATCGCGCTATATCAAGGAAAGCCCGTAGTCCATACGCACATGGTGGTGGGGGCATCAGACGGAACAACACAGGCCGGGCATGTGCTCGCGGCGTATGTATCCCCGACGCTGGAAGTCATGGTCGCTGTCGATCCGGTAGCGATGCAGAAGCGTTTTGATCCGAACACGGATTTAACGCTGATTGACTAGAAGAATGTGCGATGACAGCTCCTGGTCAAGTTCAGCAAACTAGCGAGCTTCCGAGCTCGCATCTGCGGGGCAAGATGGCCGTGGTCACCGGCGCCGCACGCGGGATTGGCCGCGCCACGGCCGTCGCCTTCGCTCGTGAAGGCGCCGATGTCGCCGGTATCGACATCAATGCACCAGTGGATGTGCGTTCGGGAGTCAAGCCAGCAACGCCAGACGATTTAAACGAAACGGCAAGGTTGGTCCGCGACGCCGGCCGTCGATGGCTGGGTATTACACTTGATCAACGCGATCTCCCGGCACTGCGAAAGGCCGCCGAGCGAATTGAACGCGAGTTCGGCGGTATCGACATCTTGTTTGCTAACGCGGGCATTCAAGCTTTCAAGCCCCTGCTGGAGATGGAAGACACCGATTGGCACACGCAAATTGACGTCAATCTCACGGGTACCGCGAATGCGCTTCGCGCGTTCGCGCCGCGCTTGGTAAAACGTGGGGCTGGTCGCATCATTGTCACCTCGTCCACCCAAGGCCGGCATGGAACCAAAAATGGCGCGGCCTATTCCGCGTCCAAGTGGGGCATCATTGGCTTAATGAAATCGGCAGCGCTCGAACTCGGCGCTTACGGCATCTTGGTCAACGCCGTCATCCCGGGTTTGATTGATACGCCACTAACCCGTCACGACGAACGTTTCGTCCAGGTTCTTCAGGAATCAGGGCAGCAGCCGAATGGATCGTCGGGACATGAAAACGACGCGCGCAAAATTCTAGTCGCCAGATCACCACTCGGCGTGCCCTGGCTTGAACCTGAAGACGTGGCGCCGGTGGTAGTTTTTCTCGCTTCGGACGCCGCGCGCATGATCTCCGGTGCGACCTACGATATCACCGGGGGTGACAGCGCCCATTACAACGCATGAATACGTTGTCGCCAGCGGTTTCGAAGGATATCCGTGTTCGCGATCTGCTGCTCAACGCATTGACATTTTCCTCGGGCGCGATCGATGCGATCAGCTTTATCGCGCTGGGCAAAGTCTTTACCGCTTTCATGACCGGGAACATAGCGTTCCTCGGGCTGCGGATTGCAGGCGCTGGTGGACCAGGATGTGTAGCCATCCTCGTCTCGATGGCCGCGTTCTCGATCGGGGTCTATTTCGGAACCCGGATTGTCAAACCCAGGGGACATAAGGGTGCGGGGGTGTGGCCCCATCGAGTGACTAGCGCGCTCGGCCTATCGCTCCTCGGACATGCAGGTTTTCTGGTCCTATGGTTCGCGTTTCGCGGTCAGCCATCCAATGACGTCGCGCATCTTCTTCTCGGCTTATGGGGATTCGCAATGGGGATGCAAAGCGCGGCGGTGCGCTCGCTTCACGTCGACGGAGTGTTCACGACGGCGGCTACGGCAACGTTCATTTTCGTAATGGGAGACTTCGTAAATTGGTCCGAGTCGGGGGATGAACGGCGTCGGCTTTGGGGCGTGCTTATCTTTTTGTTCCTCGGGGCGCTCGCGGGAGGTTTGCTTCTCGTGCATGCGCACATTTATGCCCCGGTCCTTTCCTTTGTCGCCACCGTCTTCGTTGTCGTCACCGCGGCGATCGCTTTTCGGAACCGCGCCGCGACGGAAAATGCGACAGCGCCGGTCCTGGCCTCAACCGCATTCGCTAGGCCGCGGTTACCGTAATCCTAATACCTCGAATGAGGGAGCACCCATCACCTCGCTGGCGGGAACAGAAAATCCCACCCATGCGCCCTAGCGCTTCTGTGACCGCGGAGCGAAACTTAGCGCATGAAAACAAACCGCTCTTTTATGGAGGCCACACCCTGGCGGTTTGCCTTACTTAGCCAGATCGGAGGGACGTTATGTGGATTGTCCGCTTAGCTCTCAGTCGTCCCTACACTTTTGTGGTAGCGGCTTTACTGCTGCTTTTGATGACGCCTTTTGTTCTGACAAAGACGCCGACCGATATTTTTCCCTCCATCAATATCCCGGTGGTCAGCGTGATCTGGCAATACACCGGTCTGCCGGCCGACCAAATCGCTCAGCGAATCATTTACAGTGAGGAACGGGCACTCACGACCACGGTCGATAATATCGAGCACATCGAATCGACTTCGTATGACAGCCAGGGAGTAATCAAAGTCTTCTTTCAGCCGGGTGTGAACCCATCGACCGGGGTGGCCCAATTAACCGCCGTGTCGCAAACCATTTTGAAGCAGCTTCCGCCGGGCACGACTCCGCCGCTGATCCTGCAATACAGCGCGTCCACCGTTTCCATCCTGCAATTCGGAGTTAGCAGCACCAAGCTTTCCGAGCAGCAAGTCTTTGACCTCGCCTTGAACCAGATTCGCGTTGGACTCATCAGCGTGCCTGGAGTGAGCATTCCGTATCCCTATGGCGGAAAGCAAAGGGTGATTTCAGTTGATCTTGATCAAAAAGCATTGGAAGCAAACAACCTTGTCGCATCGAACGTAGTTACCGCCATCAGCACCGGGGCTTTAACGTTTCCGAGCGGCGTAGCCAAGATTGGCGGAAAGGAAGTGCCGATCGATCTTAATGTCAGTCCGCTCAAGATCGACATGTTGAACACTCTTCCGATCAAGAGTGTCGGCGGAACGGTCATTAGAATAAGCGACGTAGCGCAGGTGCGCGACGGCTACATGCCGCAGGAAAACATCGTCCGCCAGGATGGTGTGCGCAGCACGCTGATCCAAATCTTCAAGAATGGCAGCGCCTCGACGCTCTCCGTCGCGGCAGGGGTAAAAGCAGCCATGGCCAACGTCCTAAAGACCGTGACCAGCGATGTGCATGTGAAACAATTCGCCGATCAATCGCTCTTCGTGAGCGCCGCAGTGAGCGGCGTCGTGCGGGAAGGTGTGATCGCCGCTGCCTTGACCGCGCTGATGATTTTGCTTTTTCTCGGCTCGTGGAGGAGCACCCTCATTATTGCGGTTTCCATTCCGCTTTCGGTTCTGGCCTCTCTCGCGATTCTTAGCGCCCTCGGCCAGACGATCAATATCATGACCCTTGGCGGTTTGGCGCTGGCGGTCGGCATCCTGGTCGACGATGCGACAGTAACAATCGAAAATGTCGAGCGGCACCTGGCCGCCGGTGAAAAGTTGGAAGACGGTATCCTGAAGGGTGCGGGGGAAATTGCCTTGCCCGCCATGGTTTCCACGCTCTGCATCTGCATTGTCTTTGTCCCGATGTTTTCTCTGGCCGGCGTAGCACGTTACCTCTTTGTGCCTTTGGCCGAGGCCGTGGTTTTCGCTGTGCTCGCTTCCTACGCGATTTCCCGAACGCTGGTGCCGACCATGATTATGTTCTTCGAGCGCCATCACCAGAAAGCCGCGGCCGGGGGCGAAAAACATGTCCCACTTTGGGTGCGGCCGCTGGCGGCTCTCCAACGCGGTTTTGAGAAAGCGTTCGATCGTTTCAAGGAGGCTTATGGAAATTTGTTAGGCTCGATCCTGGAGCACCGGGTGGCGTTCGCTGCCGGGTTCCTGGCTTTCTGCGTCTGCTCGTGGCTGCTCGTGCCGTTCCTGGGTCAAAACTTCTTTCCCGCCGTCGATGCCGGAACGTTTCGGTTGCACGTGCGCGCTCCCACCGGCACGCGGATCGAGCAAACTGCCAAGTTGGTCGATGAAGTCGAAACGAACATTCGCCGCCAAATTCCGGCCAAGGAGCTCGAGGGCATGATCGACAATATCGGACTTCCGGTTTCCGGCATCAACCTGAGCTACAACGACAGCGGCGTGGCCGGGCCGGCCGATGCCGACATATTAGTCTCATTACTGCCCGGACATAAGCCGACAGCTGACTATGTGCGCAATTTGCGTCTTAGTCTTAACCGCGATTTCCCTGGCGTGACCTTCTACTTCCTTCCGGCTGATATTGTGACCGAAACCATTAACTTCGGGCTCCCCGCGCCCTACGACATTCAGGTTGTGGGGCGAGATCAAGCGGCCGACCAGAAGGTGGCGAATGCGATCGCTCAAAAAATTCGTGGCGTTCGCGGTGCCGTAGACGTGCGGGTTCAACAGCCTAACGACTTGCACCGGATCCTGTTCTCGGTCGATCGAACGAAGGCCATGCAGCTCGGGCTTACGGAGAGCAATGTGGCCGGCTCGGTCCTGCTTGCTTTGAGCGGCAGCAGTCAGGTGACGCCAACTTACTGGCTCGATCCAGCCACGGGCGTTCAATATCTCGTCAATGTTCGCGTGCCGGAGCCTCAAACCACGACGCTCTCCGACCTAAAGTCGACGCCGCTTAGCGCATCCACTCCTGGGAAGGGTAATGGCCAATTACTGGAGAACGTCGCCGACGTCTCACATACCACCAGCCAACCCATTTACTCGCATTACAACGTAATGCCGGTAGTCGATGTCTTCGGCAGCGTGGGCGCAAGAGACCTGGGCGGTGTGCTTGCCGACATCAAACCCATTATTGCGAAAGCGAAGAAAACGGCGCCGACGGGCACCGATATCATTCTGCGCGGCCAGGCATCGACCATGAGCTCAAGCTTCACCGGACTGACCATCGGAATGCTCATGTCGATTGCTCTGATTTATTTGTTGCTCGTAGTCAACTTCCAGAGCTGGCTCGATCCATTCATTATCCTGACTGCTCTCACTGGCGCATTGGCCGGCGTAATTTGGGGACTTCATATCACAAGCACAACCCTAAGCGTGCCCGCGATGATGGGCGCGATCATGTGCCTCGGTGTCGCCACTGCGAATTCCGTCCTGGTCGTGACCTTCGCACGCACTCACCTCCAGGAAGGAATGGATCCGTTGAAAGCAGCATGGGAAGCGGGCACCGGCCGTTTGCGCCCAGTGATCATGACGGCGACGGCGATGGTAATCGGTATGTTCCCGATGGCGCTGGGTCTCGGAGAAGGCGGCGAGCAAAACGCGCCGCTCGGCCGCGCGGTAATCGGCGGCCTCCTGCTTGCGACCGTGGCCACGCTGCTTTTCGTTCCCGTGGTTTTCAGCCTCTTGCATCGCCAGGCAGTCGCCACGGCCAAGGAAGAACCGAAAGAAAATGTCCCATCAACCGGCCTCGATCAGGCCATCCCTGCAACCTAAACACATCTCTCTCTATATTATATGAGCACAACTACTTACTCTGGCGGCGGCGGCCTCACCACCGACGAAAACAAGGCAGATCCGGCCCGGCCACGGCGACGGTTTCGTCGCATCATCATTGTCGGCGGCGCACTACTTCTGATCGCATTGGTCGTAGGGTTCATTCCTCAATGGCGGCAGCGGCAAACAGCCACGGCTGATACAAACCAGTTGGCCATCGCTACGGTGGGGGTCGTCAAACCTGCTCTCATCACACCGGGCAGTGGGCTTGACTTGCCAGCTGAAGTCAAACCCTGGCAGGAAGCTTCCATCTTTGCGCGAGCCAATGGATTTCTCAAAAGCTGGCTGGTAGACATAGGCGCACATGTCGAGAAAGACCAGTTGCTCGCGGAGATCGACACCCCTGATCTTGCTCAACAACTCGCACAGGCGCGTTCCCAGGCGACGCTGGCGCAAAAAAGTTTGGAGCAGGCTAAAAGTACGAACGACAAATGGCAGGAGCTATTTCATCAAGGCGTAGTCTCACAGCTCGACGCCGAGAACATGGCCACCTCCCAAGCCACGAACCAGGCCAATACCGAGGCGTTTGCCGCCAATCTTCGATTCCTCGAACAGGAGCTGGCATTCCAACGGGTGACCGCGCCGTTCGCCGGCACGATCACAATTCGCAACGTGAATGTGGGAGACCTGATCAACGCGAATAACACAAGCATGGAGATGTTTCATATCCAACAGACAGACCCGCTCCGTGTTTATTTCCGCGTCCCGCAGCCTGAGGCGCCAAATATCGCGGCAGGACAAACCTTCAATGTTCAGATCGGGGCAGAAAGCGCTAAAACGTATCCGGGAAAGGTGGTCACGACTTCAGAGGCCGTCTCACCGGATTCGCGGACCATGCTCGTTCAGTTACAGGTGGACAACTCGAAGAATGAGATCCTCCCCGGCAGCTACGCGACGGTCCGCCTGCCTGAGGACGTTTTAGGGAAGCTGCTCATCTTGCCTGACAACACTCTGATATTTCGCGGAAAAAATCTGCAGGTTGGAGTGGTCGATGCCAAAGGCGTCGTTGAACTTCGCGACGTAAAGGTCGGACGGGACTTCGGTATCCAATCCGAGATCCTGAACGGCGTTACCGAATCCGACAACGTGATCGTCAACCCATCCGACTCCCTTACCACCGGGACAACGGTCCGCGTTGCCGCGACGCCTGCTCCGTCTGCGACTCCGGCGGAGGCGAAGAAATAGTAAGTTCACCGACCATGAAACGAGCGAGCATCCTTGTTTTTTCAATGGGTCTGTTAGGCGTTGCCGGCATCGCGCGCGAGGTTTCGGCGCAGAACGTAATGACCGTGGCGGCACTGCCCGGAGTTCCGATCGGCCAGGAACCGCATCATCACCTCGTCTTTCAAAATCCTTTCGTAAATGTTTACGAAATAGAGGTAGCGCCGGGCGAGGCCACGCTGATGCACCAGCATTATTACGACAATTTGTTTGTCGTCTTCGGCGACGCCGATCTGACGAATACCGTCGCGGGTGAAAAACCGGCAATACTGGAGCTTTCCGATTTGGCTACGCATTTCGCGCGCGAACCTTACGCGCACATTATTGCCAACAAAGGCAACCTGCCGTTTCGCAATATCACGGTCGAACTGCTGCAGGCACAGGGAGAAGTTAAAAACTTCTATTCGTCGATCAACAACGCGCTGGATACGGCTTCACCTGATGGTTGGGGTATTCGCCAGGCCCGCATCCTGGAGAGCGACGAGATCCGGGTAGATGCCGTTGCGGTCCCCAGTAGCACGGCCTGGTCTCCGCCGCATGATGGACATGACCGCCTTGTGGTCATGCTCGATAAAATCAACGACGCTTCTGGATCGAAGGAAAAAAACTCTCCTTTTCCTGCCGGAATGCTGGCTTGGTTTTCAGCGGACACAGGCTTAAGTGTGCCTAACGAATCCGATCAGCAGATGAAGCTGATGATCCTGGAGTTTAAGGACACCCCTCCGAAGGTTGATTGATTGTCCTTTGTTTTCCATTGCCTTTTCATCGCCCAAAAAAGACGCGGCGACATTCGTAATGAGGTAGCGCCAATCAAGATCAACCGATTAACATAATTCCCAATTCGACGGTTGGCTTAATGATCGGATTGCGTCCAACACCAGTCTCTGGCAAGAATCACTAGCTGAATAATAGAAGCGGATCCCGTGGCGAAAAATTTTAAAGACCTTTCGGAGCAGGAAATCCTGGCGCTCGCCATTTGCTCCGAGGAAACGGACGCGCGTATCTACGCGGACTTCGCCGCGGGATTGAAGACCGATTACCCCGCCACTGCCCAAATTTTTACGGAAATGGAGGCGGAAGAGAACGAGCACCGCCGCGTGTTAATCGAGGAATATCGCCGCCGGTTCGGCGAGCACATTCCGCTGGTCCGTCGAGAAGACGTGAAAGGGTTCGTGCACCGCAAGCCAGTGTGGATGATCCGGCCGCTCGGAATCAAAGCAGTTCGGCGTCATGCCGAGGTGATGGAGACGGAAACCCGGCGTTTTTACGAGCAGGCTGCCAGTAAGACTGGCGACGCATCCACGCGAAAGCTGCTCGGAGATCTGGCAGAGGCGGAACGGAAGCACGTTACCCTGGCCGACAATCTCCAACAGGAACACCTGACTCCGGAAGTAGAGGCGGACGAGGAGAAAGCGCATCGCCGATTGTTCGTTCTGCAAATTGTCCAGCCGGGGCTGGCAGGACTAATGGATGGTTCGGTCTCAACCCTTGCGCCGGTTTTTGCCGCAGCCTTTGCGACGCACAACACCCACGCCGCCTTCCTGGTCGGCCTCGCCGCCAGCGTCGGAGCAGGAATTTCAATGGGGTTCGCTGAGGCAGCTTCAGATGACGGCAGCCTGACCGGCCGCGGCAAACCTCTACTGCGCGGTTTCGTCTGCGGATTGATGACAACCGCCGGAGGAATCGGTCACACGTTGCCATATTTAATTCCAAATTTCCGAACCGCTACGGCCATCGCCGTTGTGGTCGTGGCAATCGAACTTCTGGCCATCAGCTGGATTCGAAACCGCTACATGGACACGCCGTTTCTCCGCGCCGCCTTTCAAGTGATTGTCGGGGGAGTGTTGGTATTCCTGGTCGGGATCTGGATCGGAAGCTCTTAATTGTCTGAGCATCCGTCTCGTGAAATGAATAATTGGCTCACCTGGTCATTACTCTCCGCCGTTTTTGCCGGTGCCACGGCTGTTCTGGCGAAGATTGGGGTGACCGGTATCGATTCCAACTTCGCCACGGCGATTCGCACTACGGTGATTCTTCTTTTCACCTGGTTAATCGCTTCGTTCACCCGATCCGATTGGTCATTCGGAACCATCTCGCGCCGGACCTGGCTCTTTCTAGCATTGTCCGGTCTCGCTACAGGTCTCTCATGGCTCTGCTATTTTCGGGCCTTGCAATTGGGTGAAGCGTCCCGTGTCGCGCCGATGGACAAACTGAGCGTCCTTTTCGCAATTCTCTTCGCGGTGATTGTTCTTCGAGAAACCCTAACGTGGCATCATTGGGTGGGCGGCAGCCTTGTTCTGACAGGTGCCGTCGTCCTCGCCTTCAAATCCACATAATTATCGCCCGACGGAGCGGGTGAGACCGGCGGTCGGCAGATCGCACGATCGCTAATCTTTTACTTCTTTGATTTCTCTGCGGCAGCTTCTTTCGCCTGATCGCGTGGGGTTTCCGTTTTCACCGAAACGATTCTACCATCCTTTGCATCCACCTGCACTTCAGTGATGCTGCTTGTGCTGTTCGTCCCGATGTCGAACGACCAGATCAGTTTTCCATGCTCGCGCTCAAGTTCTCCGCTCTGGATGGCGCCGTTGGGTACTTTCGCAAGCGCCGTTTTCTCGGCTTGAGCTTTGGAGATGTTCGCCTCTTTCATTAGTTCGGTCTCGCTGGGAGCCGCAAGAGCTGCTCCTGAAACCCCGATCACGGTCAAGACAGCGAGCGAACCAAGCAGACTTTTGATTCTTTTCATTCAGTATTCGACGGTTTCCAGCGGGAACCGTTCAGTTTCATTTTTAAGTCTATGTCAGGGAACTTGTTTTCCAGAACGTCACAATCAGCCCTCCTGCAACGATGAGCGCGCCGCCGACCAGGATGGGCACGTTCGGCACCGTCCGAAAAGCGACGAACGTTATGAACTGCCAGACGACGAAGAGGGTAGCGATGTAAAGCCCCACAACCCGCCCAAATGGTAAAGGAGCCAAGTTGAGGCTGAAACCGTATCCGAAGAGGAGCGCGGCGCCTGCCAGCATGAGTCCCAGGCGCGTGGCACCTGCGTGGTTGTAGATCGCTATTCTGACAGTTGCATCGCCGCTCACCTCAAGAGTGGTTGCGATCAGAAGAAAACCCAGTGAGGGCAGATATTGAGAAAGATTCATCTGCCTTGTTGTTAAGACATGAATCGCTCGCGGGGCAAGCGATTAACGTCATTCCGCGCGGCTGGTTTTGGCTCCCATGAAATAGGCGTGGTCACGATGCCCGTCTCACTTCTCAATGACTCTCCTTTGATCCGCGCTCGATCAATTTCTTGGTCAAAAAGATGAGACCGGCGGTCTGGCCCCATTCCGAGACAATGTTGCCCACCACCTGTCCCCATTTGCTCTGCGGACTCATGTGCAGGTAGAGAACGACCCAGGCCAGGCCAGTAATTCCAATCATGATCAGGAGGGAATGGCGCCATAACAGATCAACCCAGGTCTTCCGTCTGTGACCGCGCACGGACCGGCTCTCCGCCGAACCTGTTTCGTAAAAGAATTTCGTGCCGAAAATAACCACGATCGTTCCCGTCCAATCGGCGATGGCGTTTCCACAAAAGGCACCCAGATGTGTATTTGGGTCGAGCTGGAGATACCCGACGATCCACAAAAGCACGAGCCCGATGGCGACGATGCCTAACGAATGATGTGAGAGCCAGGCTGATCTTTGTTTTCGACTGGCCATAAACGCCTGGCCGCCAACCTCTCAGCAAATACGCGGAAGTTGTTCGCCGGAGAGCATGTCGACAACGCGTGTGCCTCCCACGCGGGTTCGCATCATGACGAAGCCGGGATGTTCGGGCGTTACTTCGCCAATGATCGCGGCATCCTTGCCGCGGGGGTGCGATTTCATGGCGCTCAAGACGGGACCGACATCGCTTTTTGCCACAACCGCGATCAGTTTGCCCTCGTTCGCAACGTAAAGGGGATCGAGTCCCAGAATTTCACACGCGCCTTTGACGGCCTCATCAATTGGAATAGAAGCTTCGTCGAGCAGCATTCCAACTTTGGCGGTCTGGGCGATTTCAGTTAGCGCGCTGGTAATGCCGCCGCGGGTCGGATCGCGCAGGACGTGAATATCGCGGCCCGTGGCAACCATGACATCGACCAATGAATTGAGCGGCGCGGTGTCGCTGGCGATTTCTGTTTCGAATTCCAAGCCTTCCCGCACAGACATGATGGCGATGCCATGCGTGGCAATGGAACCACTGACGATGATTTGGTCACCAGTTGTGGCGCGACCGGGGTGAATGTTTACGCCTTTGGAAATTAACCCAATCCCGGAAGTGTTGATGAAAATCTTGTCGGCTTTGCCACGATCGACCACTTTGGTATCACCGGTGACCAGCGCCACGCCCGCGGTATCGGCGGCTTCCCGCATTGATTGCACGATGCGCCAGAAATCTTCCATCGGTAACCCTTCCTCAAGAATAAATCCGGCCGAAAGATAAAGGGGGCGCGCGCCGCACATGGCCAGATCGTTGACCGTGCCATGGATTGCCAGTTTGCCGATGTCGCCGCCGGGAAAGAAAATGGGACTGACGACATAGGAATCAGTGCTGAAGGCGAGGCGCTCATTTCCGATGGAAAAAATCGCACCGTCGTGCAGCGGCTCGAGCAGTTCATTGCGGAACTGCGGCAGCACCATTTTTTGAATGAGTTGCTGACTCAATTTTCCGCCGCTCCCATGCGCGAGCACGATCTCCTTGTAATTCGTGATGGGCAGGGGACAGGAGGCAGTGAGAAGCGATGTTCCCGAAACCGTCTCTTCATCAGGCTTGTTCATTTCTCAGTAATAGTATGGCGTGATGGCTAGTGCGCCGTCTCCAAAACGCTCGGCGAATTCTTCGGCTCGCCCTACTAAATCACATCCTCGGCTCCCAAAACGATGTGGATCAGGTCCCAGAGCACATGAACGAGTGTGGCATGCACTTCCTGAATGCGGTGAATGCTATACGAAGGGACGATAAAGCAATAGTCGGCCACTTCCGGAAAGCGTCCGCCGTCTTTTCCGGCCCAGGCAATGGTAAGCATTTGTCTTTTGCGTGCTTCCTCGAGCGCGTAGATGAGGTTCGGCGACTTGCCGCTGGTGCTCACGGCCAAAGCGATGTCGCCGGGTTGACCGAGCAAGCGCAGTTGATCAACAAAGACGCGAGCGTAGTCGGTGTCGTTACTGACGGCCGTCATGGTGGCAATATCCGTCATCAATGGAATGGCGGAGAAGGCGGCGCGCTTCTCG
Source organism: Verrucomicrobiota bacterium (assembly GCA_041167085.1). Taxonomy (GTDB): domain Bacteria; phylum Verrucomicrobiota; class Verrucomicrobiia; order Chthoniobacterales; family UBA10450; genus DATFCK01. The sequence goes on along the minus strand of JBEEGV010000039.1, from coordinate 56,831 downwards.
ATAATTGGATGAGTAAATTCGACGGCGAAATGCAGCGCATCGCAAAGGCTGCCGCCATTTCCCATGGTGAGAAGTTTTTTTCCCTCGGCGAAACGTTTCGCCATCTCTTTGCTCAATTCTTCAATCCGCTCCGCATATTTCTCGAAGAATTTCTCCTTCATCTCGACGCTTTCGCCGCATTTGCGCAGGATTTTGTCTCGAAAAGATTCGACTGATTTATCGGTCCTGACGCTCGCCGGAAGTGTTGCGCTCATGAACGGAAATCGAAAAAGCGCGATTCTCCGACTCGGGAAGCGCACGCGCCTCGCGTGCTGGTTTCGGCGCCCCGCCGAAACGAACTTGGCTGAAGAGAACAAGCGAAAATAAAAGTTCGCGCTGGCGAAGGCGCCAGCGCCGGCACGCGAGGCGCGTGCGCTCCCCGATTCATGCCGCCTCCGCGGATTGCTGTGCCTGCTTTTGTGATTCCAAATGTCGCCCGTATGCGTAATACGCGGCGCACGCGCCTTCCGCGGAAACCATCGTCGCGCCGAGCGGACTCTCAGGCGTGCACTGCTTCCCAAAGCAGGCGCAGTCGTGCGGTTTTTTCACGCCGCGCAAGACAAGGCCGCTAATGCACTCCGCCGGCTCCTGAGTGTCGATCTCTTTCACGTCGAAGATGCGCTCGGCATCATGCTCATGAAATTCGTAGCGCAATTTGTAGCCGCTTTTCGGAATGGAGCCGACGCCGCGCCATTTCCGGTCGCACACTTCGAAAACCTGGTTCACCAGGTCCTGCGCCACGCGATTACCATCGCGCTGCACGACTCGCGGATATTGATTCTCGACTGTATATGTGCCCGCCTCCAGTTGCCGCACGGTCATCAGCGTGCCTTGGAGGATATCTATCGGCTCAAAGCCAGTGATCACGATCGGCACACGGAAGCGTTCTGCGAGTGGTTCATATTCCCGATAACCCATCACCGTGCAAACGTGGCCGGGGCCAAGAAATCCCTGCACGCGATTCAGCGGCGACTGCAGAATCGACGCGATCGAAGGGGGGACCAAGACGTGCGAGACGAGGACGGAAAAGTTTTTCACGCCTTGTTTTTTGGCCTGCCAAACGGACATCGCATTGCTCGGAGCCGTCGTTTCGAATCCGATCGCAAAAAACACTACCTTTTTGTCGGGATGAGCGCGCGCGATTTTGAGGCAGTCAATCGGTGAATAAACGATGCGGATGTCGGCGCCGCGTGATTTGAGGACAAGCAAATCGCATTCAGAGCCGGGAACGCGCAACATATCGCCAAAAGAACAGAAAATCACATCCGGCCGCTGCGCAATCGCGTGCGCCTTATCGATCATTTCAAGCGAAGTGACACAGACCGGACATCCAGGGCCATGAACGAGCTCGACTTGCTCGGGCAACAGACGATCGATGCCGTACTTGACGATGCTGTGGGTTTGGCCGCCACACACCTCCATCAACACCCATGGCTTTGTGACCGTGCGGTGAATCTCGGCGATAATCTTCTGAGCCACCTCCTCGTCGCGATACTCATCGAGATATTTCATGGCGCTATGCGGCCGGGCGGATTTGAGCGGACGGCGACGTTGGAAATGGGTCCGCCTCCGGATCGTCCACATCGGGGACATCGAGTTCCCCTAACTGCTGTAGTTCCTCCAACGCTTTGTAAGTTCGCGCGGCTTCTTCTTCATCAACCTTACTGAGGGCAAAACCGACGTGGACTAAAACGTAGTCGCCGGTCTGAACTTCCGGCGTGTACTCAAGACAGACCTGTTTTACGATCCCGCCGAAATTGGCTTTCCCCATGCGCACACCGTTCGCGTCGTGCGCGATCTCGATCAGCTTACCTGGAATGGCGAGGCACATGTTTTTGATCCAAACCGGCGGTGCGTTTTACTTTGCCGATCGCGACACCGTCGCACAACAGAACCTTATCACCGCATTCGGCGTCCGTCAGTAAATCTAGCGAGATTTTTTTGAGAGCGCGCCCCACGCGAATCTTCCCCAGGCGCATTCCGTCCTCTTCGAGAAGTTCCACTACTTCGCCGTAGATCAGGTTCATTTGGAGATCGCTTCGTAAACAATATCTCCGGGTGGCGCGGTCCTATCCCGAATTTGGTTTTCTTTTCGCCCTGCCCGACTTTGCCTTGCCATTTTGCCCCTTTATTTGAAGCCGTTCTCCCATGCCCAACTGGCGGCGACTATTTGACCAAGCGAAATGCCACTGTCGTTGGGCGGAATCCGCTGGTGCCAATAGGGATGGAAATGTTCCTCCAATAGGCGATCGACCGCTCGCTCGGTCAGATAACGATTTTGGAAACATCCACCGGTCAGAACAATCTTCCGTTCGCCGATGTGCCGGGCGACGGCCACGATGGTTTCGACAAGCATGTTATGAAATTTGGCCGAGATGACTCCGACCGGATCGCCGCGCTCCATATCGCTCAACACTCCGAACACGGCCGGCTGCCAGTCGATTACGATCGGCGAATCACCTTGCAAGATGAAAGGATACGCTTCGTCAACATGGGAATGAAGCGCAAATTCCAGCTCCATTGCCGCCTGTCCTTCGAAATTGGCGCGGTCCCGTAGTCCGACCAGCGAAGCGATGGCGTCGAATAATCTGCCCACGCTGGAAGTAAGCGGCGCATTGACCATCTTCGTCAGCATCTGCCGAAGCAACGCGAGATCTTTGTCCTCGAAACTCTGGAGCAGCTTGCGATGCTCCCAGATCTCGTTTCCGAAAATTTCGTGTAAAACTCCGAGCGCGCTGCGCCGCGGCTCCCGGCTGGCGGCGTCCCCACCGGGCAACTTGAACTGGCGCATATGCGCGACCCGGGTGAGTCCGGATGTATGGGCGAGTAAAAACTCGCCTCCCCAGATCGTTCCGTCCAGGCCGTAGCCGGTCCCATCCCAGGAGACACCCAGGGCCGGAGCGACAATCTCGTTTTCCGACATGCACGCTGCGACGTGGGCCGCATGATGCTGCACGGTACGGATCGGCACGCCCGATTCAGCCGCATATTTTGTCGACAGATAATCGGGATGCATATCACACACGACCATATCCGGTTTGACGTCGTACAAATGCGGCAAGTCGGAGATCGTTTTCCGGAATGCCGAATGCGCCTCTTCCGTTCCCAAATCGCCGATGTGTTGGCTGACAAACATTTCCTGGCCAATGCTCAACGCAACCGTGTTTTTTAAATGCGCACCGACCGCGAGAGTTACCGATTTGGGGTCGCGGATAGCGGATGGCGAAGTGACCGGCAGTGGCGCGTAACCGCGGGCCCGGCGCAACAGAAGTTCGCGGCCACAGATAATTCGCGCAATGGAGTCATCGATATGACGCACGATGGGCCGGTTGTGGACGAGAAAAACGTCAGCGATGCCGCGGAGACGCTCGATCGCTTCATCTTCGGCGATGCACATCGGTTCGTCGCTTAAGTTCCCGCTTGTCGCGACCACGGGAAAATCGAGATCCCGCAGGAGCAAATGATGCAGCGGCGTATACGGAAGCATGACGCCAAGATTTGGATTACCAGGCGCGACGGATGAAGCGATTGCGGAGCGCGAACTGCGGAGCGCGGAAAGAAGGACGATTGGCCTTTCCGGTGAAAGGAGCAGTCGTTCTTCCAATACGGAAACTACACAAACTTCGCGTATTCCATCGAGCGATGGAAACATGACGGCGAACGGCTTTTCCACGCGATGCTTGCGTTCGCGCAAACGTTTGACGGCTTGTTCACTCCGCGCATCAACAATCAACTGAAATCCGCCGAGACCTTTGAGCGCGAGAACTTTGCCCGCACGCACCGCGTCGGCTGCTTGTGACAACGCATCGTCGCGTTCCGACAGGACCGCGCCAGTTTCACTCCACAATTGCACCTGCGGACCGCACCGTGGACACGCATTCGGCTGGGCGTGAAACCGGCGGTCAAGCGGATCGTGATATTCCTGCTCGCACTCCGCGCACATGACGAACTTTTTCATCGAAGTATTCGCGCGATCGTACGGTAATGCTTCGATGATCGAGAAACGCGGGCCGCAGTTCGTGCAATTGGTAAAAGGATATCGGAACCGGCGGTTTGCGGTCTCGAGCATTTCCCGGAGACAGTCTTCACAGGTTGCAATATCTGGAAGAATCAGCGCTGTCTTTGCGCCGCGACTATTTGTGTCGCGAATTTCGAAGGCGGTGTAACCCACTGCATCGAGAAATGAGGACTCCAGGCTTTGCAGAATCGCACGAGCCGGTTTCTCGTTTCCGAGACGGGATAGAAATATTTGCAGCGAGTTGCGCAGTCCCTCGACTTCAATCAGAACTCCCTGGCCGGAATTTAAGACCCAGCCGTTGAGCCCAAGTTCGGCGGCAAGCCGATAAACGAACGGTCGAAAACCGACGCCCTGGACGGCGCCGCGCACAGCAATTTTCAATCGCTCCACCTTGGCAGGGTCGGTTGGCCGATCCGACAGCGGCGCCGCTACCGTTCGCGCCCTGCCAGGAATAGTTTTCACGGACTAACGAAACAATCCGTTTACGAATCCGATTTGATAAACGAGAAACGAACCGAATATCAAACTGAGGGCGCCGGCAGCCGCGCCGACGTAACGGTTGAAAGCGCGGAAGCGATTTGCCGAATAAGTGATCGGTGCAGCGATGGCAATGGTGATCAACATCATTCCCGCAATTGTGCCAACGCCAAAGATGAGCAGATACATCATGGCCCAAAGCGGCTCGCGAATGATCGGCAGGACGAGCAAGGCAACCGCCGCCGAACCAGCGAGACCGTGGACAATCCCAACAATGATCGGCCGAAGCATCCGATAAAAATGCGAGCGACCAAATTGGCGATCCAGGCGGGCGGTCGGGACTTCCTCGTCGCTATGCCCATGTCTTTCAGGAGTGTGAGCGTGGGGATGCGTGTGAACGAAATCGCCATGCCGGTGGCCGTGTTGGTGAACACGCTGCTCGGTCACTGCGACGGCAGCTACTCGTCGTTTGAATGCAAGCAGATTCAGCCCACCGAGCCCAATCAGCATTAGCGCCACGCAAAATTCCAATTCCATCCCGAGTCGCTGCGGAACGACCACGCCAAAGAGAATGATCGCGCCTCCAACGACAAGAAGAGTGAGGCTGTGGCCAACTCCCCAAAAAACACCTGTCAGCGCGGCGCTCCCAAGACTGCGCTGACGGCTAACGATCGTCGTGACGGCGATAACGTGATCAGAGTCGGTAGCGTGCCGCATTCCGAGGAAGAAGCCGAGGACAAGGATGGAAAAGAGAGCAATCATGATGGGACGGAGCTGGCTTCGGTAAGGCGGACTGATTTAATCGCGCATTCCTGCCCGTCGGTGGCTTCAGCGGCCTTTCCACACGAAGGACATTCCAGAGTCGCTACCGGTATGCCGGACAACGCGCCATCCCAATACTTCGGCCGTCCGCGGTAGGAACAATGTGGACATTTCACCATGGCATCGATCTTTTCGACCTCGAGTCTTGAGCCTTCCAGTGAAGTCTCCGTCGTAATTGCCTCGTAACAGAATCGCAGCTGTTCCTCCTCGATATGACTGAGCTCTCCGACGGCGAGATGGACTTCGATAATGTTCCTTCCCGGATTCTTGTCGGCAAAATCGAGGAGCTTTTCGACCAGGCCCGATGCAATCGAAAGCTCATGCATGTGAGGAATGCCGAAATCCTAATGACGAAGCTCGAATGAATGACGAAACCAAAATGACGAATGAATGCGCCGCACAGGTTTCGTTATTCGCCATCAATTCGGAATTCGTCATTCGTGCTTCGTCATTTCTCAGACCGCGAGAAGCGCTTTCTCGAATTCGTCCAGACCGGCACCGGTCTTGGTGCTGGTCGGGATGACTTTAATATCGGGTTTGAGTTTGTGAACGTCGCTGACCAGTTGTTCCACGCTGACTTCCATGGCCTGGGCAAGGTCGATCTTGTTAATGACGACTATCTGCGCCCCCAGGAACATATGCGGATGTTTGCGCACCATCCAAGGGCCTTCGGTTACACTCACGACCACTACGCGCGCCTTCGAACCCAGCGGAAATTCCGCCGGACAAATCAAATTTCCAATATTCTCGATGAAGATGAGTTTCAGTTTCTCGAGATCGATCTTTTTCAACCCCTTGCCAACGAGATTGGCGTCGAGATGGCAGCCGTTAATGGTTGCGATTTGCACAACCGGCACATTTTGCGCAGCGATCGCGTCGGCATCATTGCTCGTCGTCGCGTCGCCATTAAAGACGGCAACGCCCATGCGATTCTTTAACCTTTCGACAAGTTTCGTGATCAGCGTCGTTTTACCGGATCCGATCGCGCCCATGAAATCGATCGCGGTGATTCCATGCTGGTCCAGCACCGCCCGATTCGCGACCGCGAGTTTGGCGTTCGCCTCGAGCAGACTGTGCTCCAGTTCAATGTCGTAGATCTCATCTGGCGACGCTTCGATCGTCGCCTGCACCGCGCCCTCGTTTGCCACGGCTTAATGAGCCAGACCGGCAAAGGCCGTCGGCGTATGTTGTTGCTTTAGGACTTTGCCTTTGCCGAGATACATATGCACGCCACAGGGCAGACACGGATCGAAACTGCGCACGGTGCGCATGATATCGATGCCTTTAAAGTTCTCCGGACCATTCTCTTCGAACAGCGGACAACCCTGCACGGCGTCTTCATAAGGCCCGGGGGTGCCATAAACGTCCCGCGGGTTCGCGTTCCATGGCGTAGGCGGATACGGATGGTAGTTCGCGATTTTGCCGTCCCGAATCACCATGTGATGGGAAAGGACGCCGCGGACCGCCTCGTGGAATCCGCAGCCGATCGCGTCGTCCGGCACTTTGAACGGAGTGAAGGTGGCGGTGCGGCCGGCCCAGACTTCCTGCATAGCCTGCTCGAGGAAATACAAAGCGCAGCCTGCCGCGTAAGCCTGGAAGTAAGTGCGGGCACGATCGCGTTCGATGGTGTTCGCCCACTTCGGCACTTTCCATTCGAACTCCTTCTCCGGTTTCGTCGCCGTTTTCGGCAAGCGGATTTTTACGCTGCGGCCGGTGGCCTGGACGTAGCCGATGTCCACCATGTTGGCCAACGCGGTCGACCAGAGCCGGGCGAGGGGACCGCCGCCGGTGTCGAGCGCGAGATGATCGCCGGTGCGTTTGTCGAGCCAGCGCGGCGACATGACCCAGGTGTAGTTCCCGGCAAAATCGCGCTTCTGCGGTTTGGGAATGGTTCGCTGATTCCATGGATGCCGGATATCGATTTTATTGCCGAGTGGATCTTCCTTGACGAAATAGTCGCCGTTGCCCTGCTCATCCGCCCAGTCTTCATAATAAGAAGAGCCGAGGAGGATCCGGATTTGGGTATTGATGTCGACTAGGTTGGTCGTGACAAGCTGGCCATCCACGACCACGCCGGGCGTGACGTACATTGCTTTGCCCCAACGATCCATTGTTTTGTAATCGTAATCGCAGACCGCGGGATCCTGGAACGAACCCCAACAGCCCAGAAGAATGCGCCGGTTGCCGACCTGCTCGTAACCCGGGAGGGCTTCGTAGAAGAAGTCGAAGAGATCGTCATGGAGAGGGACACATCGTTTCATGAACTCGACGTATCTCATCAGGCGCACCTGATAATCGGTAAAAATCTGGATCGATGGGACGGTCCCGACTCCGCCCGGATAGAGCGTCGATGGATGGACATGGCGCCCTTCCATTAAACAAAACATCTCGCGGGTGTAGCGGCTGACCTGCAGCGTTTCGCGATAAAACTCGCCCTCGAACGGATTGAGCGCGTGCATGATGTCGGCGATCGTGCGGTAGCCGTGATCGTTTGAGTGCGGCGCGAGCGTTTGCTGGGCCTTGGCCCAAACACTCGGGTTCGTCTCCTTGACCATCATTTCGCAAAAGTCGACCCCGACCAGATTGTCCTGGAAGATGTTGTGGTCGAACATGTATTCGGCTGCTTCGCCAAGATTGACGATCATTTCGCCGAGCGGCGGCGGTTTGATGCCGTAAGCCATGTTCTGCGCATAACAGGAACAGGTCGCGTGATTGTCGCCGCAAATGCCGCAGATACGGCTGGTGATAAAGTGAGCGTCGCGCGGATCTTTGTTGCGCATGAAGATGCTGTAGCCGCGGAAAATCGACGAGGTGCTGTAACACTCGACGACTTTTTTCGCATCGAAATCGATCTTGGTATAAATACCGAGGCTGCCGACAATGCGTGTGATCGGGTCCCACGACATCTCGACGAGATTGCCTTGCGGCGCAGAAGTGCCCCTGCTTGGTGCTGTCATTACATCAGGCATATTATTTCTCCTCGGTTCAGTTGCGGCTGCTGTGTGCGTAGTGTTTTGGTTTGTAACCCGTCGTTAACTCCGCACGCGGGTGTCGCCATTTCGGTTCTTTGTTTACAGTCGTATTAGTGATCGCGCGCAGTCTGCGGAGCACACCGCCCCACAGGCCGACGACTTTTGTCGAGAGCGCGGAGCCCGGAGGCGCATCCATGAATGGCATGAACTTATCCGGGAAGCCGGGCATGGTGCAGCCAATACAAATGCCGCCGACGTTCGGACAGCCGCCGATGCCAGCCATCCAACCGCGCTTGGTCACGTTGCAATTCACTACGGGCCCCCAACAGCCGATTTTCACCAGACATTTGGGCGAGCCGTATTCTTTCGCGAAGTCGCCTTGTTCGTAATAACCGGCGCGGTCGCAGCCTTCGTGGACAGTCTTGCCAAAGAGCCACGTCGGCCGCAGTTGATCATCCAGTGGAATGAGGGGCGCAAGACCTGCCACTTGATAAAGTAGATAGAGCAGCGTCTCCATCATGTTATCCGGTTGCACGGGACAACCGGGGACGTTGACGACAGGCAGACCGGCTTTTGAGCGCCAATCCCATCCGAGATAATCACAAAGCCCCATCGCCCCGGTGGGATTTCCTTCCATGGCGTGAATGCCACCATATGTCGCGCATGTACCGCAAGCCACGATCCCCAGACACTTTGGTGCAAGGCGATCGATCCACTCGTTCGTCGTGATCGGTTGCCCGGTATCAGGATCGGTCCCCATCGCCGCCCAATACCCTTCGTTCTTGATTTTCTCGTTCGGGACAGAGCCCTCCATCACGAGAACGAACGGGTCCAGTTTCCCGGCGGCAGCGTCGAACCACCACTTCATGAAATCATCGCCGGTCTCGTAGGCGATGACCGGGTTATGCACGATCACCTTGGGCAACCCGGGAATGTTGCCCATGACCAGATCCTCGATGCTGGGCTGAGACGCCGCCGTAATCGAAACGGAATCACCGTCGCAGGAGAGGCCGGTCGTCATCCATATGACATGGATCTCTTTTACCGCGGGCGGTCGATCCATAACAATTTCAGGGGTTTTCATTCGATAGTCCATGGATCGTGTTTCCTCTCGTTTTTCGCCCTAACGGGTTCGTTTTATCAGGATAAACCGCCGTTTGTATCTTCCTGCTACATATTGAATCGATTCTTAACGTTCAAAAGGGTAATGCCTCACATTCTCCGCATGCGCAGATAACGGCGCATTTCCGGGATCATTGAGATAATGATGATAAGGACAATCAGTGCCACGATAGCGAGTGCGATTAGCCAACCATTCATGATATTCCTCCGTTATATTTATAATACGCGTGCCGTCGGCTGAGCGGTTTGTTTGGTTTCCGACGTTTCGGCGAGAAGATCGCGCACGAGGGACTCGATCATCTCCAAAGCCTTCGGGATCGCGGCCCGAACCGTTTCGCTCAATCCCATCACGCCGTCTTCCGATTCAAGAACGGCGGGTTCGCATCCGACGAGATAGAGTCGTCCGGGTTGGCCACCCAAAGAGCGGATGAGCTGCAAAACCCGGACAGGATTCATGCTGTGAGCATTAACGACCTCGTCCGCAGTGTTGTCGAGAAATATTTGATCTGGTTCAATCAGGTAAAGTGTTCCGGGCGGTTTTCCCTGCGGTGTCGCGTCGACAAAGATTGTCACATCCGGCCCGTCCATCATCGCATAGGCAAGGTCATAACTGCGGATTCCGAAGTCGATGACGCGGACTTGTTCCGGCAATTGCCGCCGCATGAGTTGCGCCGCCACTTCGCAACCAAACGCATCGTCACCGAAAAAGATATTTCCAATGCCGGCGACGAGGATATTCGGTGCCTTCATAAGATGAGGGCAAATGACGAAGTCCGAATGACAAAGCCCGAATTAAATCCGAAGTCCGAATGACGAAGTCTGCAGGTTCGAGGTTCGTCGTTCGCCATTGATTCGGATTTCGTCATTCGGGTTTCCTCATTTCCCGTATCGGCTCCACCTCATCGGCGGAATAGAAAAAGCGATGCCCCGATTGCCGCAATAATCCCATGTCACGGCCAGGATCGTCGTCAATGACGAGGGCGAAATGAACCTGCTTCTCCAGATCTTCCTCGAGCGCTTCGATGGTGGCCACCTTGCCTTCGAGCGCCATGTCCATGATGTCGGCGCGTTTCTTGGGCCAAATCCGCACCTTGTCGCCTGCCCTAAGCTCAACTCCAGCGACGATCGCGCTCTCCAAACGTTTCGTCGGGTTGAAGAACTCGTCGTTAGACGACGACGCGGGAATACCACGCATTGCGCCGTGCATCCTGAGCAGATGATCGTCCGGCAGCATCTCAGTCCGCTCCAGAATTTTTCTGGCATGATCGTCCACGCCACGCATCTCGCGTTTCTCCTCATCCGTCATGGTCATGATCCGGAGAGTCAGAATTTCGTCAATCTCCGCGCCGTCGAAGAGATCGCCCGCGCTCTCGGGCGCGATCTGCGGGTAATCGTATAAAATAATGGGCGACGAAAGCATGACGTCGCGCTCGTTCTTGCTCGCCTCGCCGACCAGAACGGGCCAGGTGTGGACGTTCTGACAGGCGGCCGCGGCCTCGGCGTATTCAGGCGGGGGCTCGAGCAGCGAAATGAATTCACCGCCCTGGACCTGCAGCACCGTATGGGTAGAGGCGAATGTTCGCATTACAATCGCGTCCTGATCCTGAAGTTCGGTCGCCGGCACCGGAGTTCGATTCAAAATTCGGACGGTTACTTTGAAAACCTGATCGTCGATTTGCGTGACCGATGTCTCGACAACGCCACGAAGCTCTTGTTGTCGCCGGACGAACAACGCCGCGACCTTTTCTCCATCTCGAATCGGCTCCAGCTCACGCGACGAACTGAATTCAAGCTTTGTGCTTTTCGGCGCGGCCTCGCTCACGATCAAAGTGGGAAGCTCCACCATCCGCTCGACGCTCTCCTGCCAGGTCTGGCAGAGCTTCTCGCCAATCAGTTGTTCGTTCACAAGATGAAATGCGGGCTCGCCCGTGGCCGGCATTTCCGAAATTGGCTCCTTTAGCACTCCGACCTCGCGCGACATCGGATGCAAGAAACGCACACTGATGTTCACCGCGCAATCGGCCGATCGGGGGCGCACCAGAATTTCAGTTTGCATTGAGCATGGTTCCTGATCCTTCTGCGCAACGCTGTATTCCTTCGGATACACGCGACCGAAAGTAAAACGCTGCCGATTCTTTTTTGAGGACGCGCGGTAGGGATAAAGGATGTAACCCTCGTAGAGAACCGCATTGACAATTTTCTCGAGGAGGGCGGAGTTCATGAGGAAAATGACGAAACCAGAATGACGAAGCCCGAAAGAAATCCGAAGTTCAAATGACGAAGGCGGACCCTTCGAGCTTCGTCATTTGCGGCTAACAGCCGCTCGATAACCCTCGTAAAGAACCGCATTGGCGATTTTCGAGGAGGGCGGAGTTCATGAGGGAAATGACGAAACCAGAATGACGAAGCCGGAAACAAACCCGAAGGCCGAATGAAAGGGCGACCACTTCGAGCTTCGTCATTGGTCATTGGTTCGGATTTCGTCATTCGAACTTCGTCATTTCCGACGGCAAATCTTGGAGAAAATCAGGTTCAACTCTTTCGCTTCCTGCCAGACCGGGCGCGCCGCGTTTTTCAATTCCGGAACGGCGCGAACCACCATGCGCACAAAATGCTTCGCTTCCCGCGACTCCTTCCGGCATGTGTTGATACTCAGGAAAAACGCCTTTTTGGAAACCGCATCGTCCGCTTCCGAATAATTTGCGCCCACGCTTGTCCCGCAGCCAACAAGCTGACTGATCAACCGATCGGTGAGCGGACTGCGCGGAATGAGTTTCGCAAAATCGATCACCGCCTCGCCAAAGCGGGCCGTCCGCTCTTCCAAATCGAAAACGCGGGTAAAGGGAGTCGGCGGATCCTCTCGTACGACCGAGGTCTCGTCCTGCCAAAACGAGCCATCATTCGACTCGATTAGCTCCGCCAGGCGTTTCGTCATTCGGGTTTCGCCATTGTTTCGGATTTCGTCATTCGGGTTTCGTCATTTGCGGCTAACAGCCGCTCGATTGCCTGCTCCAGGCTCGAAACGCCGGCACTCTGTTTGTAGTCGTGGAGCCGATCAAAGACCTCCCGCGGGAGTGAAATGAAGGCGGTCTCCGGATAATGTTGATCCATCATTTTCTGCCACACGCTCACCGGCATTCGATAGGTACACTCTTTCTCCCACGATATCTGCTGAACTTGGAGATGACCGTTGGGACCAGCGTAGAAAATTGTTCCGCTAAATAAGAAGAGCAGTGGAACTTCCCCGCCCTCGAGTGCGTAAAAGTATTTCGTCCCCGCGACGTTCAGATCGAAGGTGCACGGGACCGGCAGAATCGCTTCCGTGCTTCCGGTAAAACTGCGGACCGTAGTGTTTGATAATGTCCAAAGTCTCGCGCGCAAAGTCGTTCCCCACGTATCCGGCGTCCCAAAGAGATCGATCAACTTCGGTTTCTCGTTTTCGTTATAGGACCGTCCAGGCGCTTGAATTTGAATCTGCGCCTGCAAGATCACGCTCTGGATTGTTTCATCCGGAGGCGTATTCGTGATGCCGACCTTGAAGTGCAGGAGCGGCGTCAAGCCATACGACGCCTCTGCCACGTCGACGATCGTGAAATCGAGATCAGGCACCGTTACGCTCCAGCCGCGGGACTGTGGCTTCACTCCTGAGTTTTACGAAAAAATTCTCAATTGCGTGCCAGACTTCGTCACCACCGGAGAGCCCACGCCAATGCATGCGGATCGTGCCCACCAGCTCGTAACATTTGTCGATCGGCGCGATAAAATATTCCCGCGCAGGACCGGCACGGTTAACCAGCAGCGCCTCAACGTCAGGCTCCATTTTTTGCAGCAGCGGATTTTGCCTGACGAGCTCTTGCCATGACGTCAGTGGCAGGAGCGATTCCGTCGGTCCGGCCGGGCTTGGATACATCGCGCTCATCTTCTCGTTGGGCGTGTGATAAAAAAAGAAAGCCATATCGATCGGCAACGCGAGGCTCTCCCACTCGCCATCTGTTATGTGGAAATCCGGTAGCGCGCGGGCGTCGCGGGGGATCAGCTTGAACTTCCCACCCACCGCATTCTGAAAAAGCAGCGCACAGGGATCGCACGAGCAGGCCACCTGGCGCGATGCCATGTCCAGGAGATGCCGGTGCGTTGGTGACAAGACAAGGTTACACAGCTCGCAGCGCTCGAGCACCGGCTGTCGTGGCGCCTTCGCAAAACGCCGCAGAGCTGCGAATGACGAGGAACTCAAAACGGAATGTTTTTGGACGATGCCCCGCCCTATGCCGGCGGAATATTAGGCATCGCCGGACTAATCGGCTGACGGGCCGCAGGGTTGATTCCGGTGGAATCACGCGCATCCTGATAATGTTTCCGGCCCGCCTTGCGGCCAGCTTCTTTGCTCGTCAGCGCCTGTTCTTCACCCTTCTTCGTGCCCGGAATGTGGTTTGGCTCCGGTTGATGGGTCCGTTCACTGCGATCAGTTTCTGTTGTGCTCATCTTGCCTCTCTCTTTCTTTGTTTTTTATGAGCTGCCGGTCGGCAGCGGACATTCGGTGTATTTGGGAATTACTGGCTCGGTGCCGTTGGCGCCATTCCCGGACTGCGGTTCTAAGGGAGTTGTGCCTTCGACCTCTATTGACGTTACATCCGGCGCAGCCGCGTAAAGCGCTTCCTCAATCGAAAATTTCAACGTTAAAATCGACGACGGACAACCGTGGCAATTTCCGGCCAGTCGCAGCCTAACCGCGCCCTCCCGCGTCACGCCTAACAAATCCACGCTGCCGCCGTGTTGCGCCAGACGCGGTCCGACTTTCTCCAGTGCGTTGCGCACGCGAGATTCCAGGTCGAGCGGATGAAGTCCATGGACGAGCAATAAACTTGAGACCAACTCATCCGCCCCAAGTTGGTCGATGATCGCCTGGCCTTCCGAGCCGGAATCGAAAATCACTTCCATCAACCGCTCCAGGCCTGCGCCTTGCAATTCGAGCAAAGCTTCGACCAGTTCGCGCGCTTGAGCGCGCGCGCCCTTGTCTTCCATGCCATCAATCGCCTGGATCAATTCTTCGATCCGGGCGAGCTGCTTTTGAAATTGCGGTCCCCGTGGTTCCACAGCCATGTTCGTTCTTACAATATCAATATCGTCAATGCGAGGTTGAACACTCGCAAAATTATTGCCCCGAAAGTCGCCTTCTGCAGAATCCGCTGATTGGGTGGAAAGGCGAAAACGCAGTTCACTCCGCGCGGAGCGCGTCCACGGGGTTGATGGAACTGGCGCGCAGAGCGGGCAACAAGCAGGCCAACACGGCCGACGCGGCCAGGATCGAAGCCGCTCCCAAGAGCAAGAATGGATTTTTGGGTGAGACCTGATAGACCTGCGTGGCCAGCAGACGACCTAGTGCCAGCGCTAATAACAAACCTGCACCCAGTCCGAGGACGACCGGTTTCATTCCCTGGCTTAATACCAGTCGCAGAATGTCGCGTGTCCGCGCCCCGAGCGCCATTCGGACACCAATCTCTCCCGTCCGTTGCACCACGCTGAATGCGACTGCTCCGTAGATTCCGACGGTGGCAAGCAACAGCGCGATGGCGGCGAAAATTCCTAACAACAACATGACCAGCCGATTCTGCCCGAGCGAAGTCTCGACGATCTCATCCATCATTCGCGGCTGAAAAACTGGGAGAGCGCCGTCGATTTTCCTGAGCGCCTCGTGGACTAATTTTGTGACATCATCGGTTTTGAAGCCACTGCGAACAGAGACAGCGACGAAAGCCTTGTTGTCCTGCGCCCACGGGCGATAAAGCTCAGCGTCGTTCGCTATCGCGATTTGCAAGGTGCGAACGTCACCGACTACGCCGACAATCTCGACCCGATCGCCGATGCCGTTGTTGTTGCCTATATATAATGGCCGGCCGATCGGGTCCTCGCCCGGGAAAATTCGCCTGGCGCTGGATTCGCTGATGATCGCAACCATGGGACGACTTGATTGATCGCGCTCGTCGAAGTCGCGGCCCGCCTTCAATGGAATGCCTAATGTGGTGAAATAACCCGGCGAGATATTGTGAGTGGGAGCGACCGGCCGCTGATTGGGCGGGGGCGCATCCTTGTCGGCGCGGGCGTAGGAGGATCGGCCGTTTCCGTTGAGAGGAACGGTTTCGCTTACGGAGATGGCCTGGATGCCTGGAGTAGTGCGTAACTCAGTGGAAAGACGATCGGCAAAGCGGGCCCGCGAATCCACATCGGGGTATTGCGCGGGAGGCAACTGGACGAAGCCAACCCAAACATGGCCGGCGCGAAAGCCGGTCTCCTGGTTGGTCAGGCGAACAAAGCTGGCGATCAAAACAGAAGCGCCAGATAAAAGCGCGACTGAGAGTGCGACTTGAGTGCCGACCAGGATTTGCCGAAACCGTTGCTGCCGCCGCCCGCCGGCCACGGCTCTTCCACCTTCTTTCAATCCATCAATAAGATCAGCGCCGGAGCTTTGCCACGCTGGATATAGGCCCATGGCCAGTCCGCTCGTTAACGAAACGGCGAACGTGAAAAAGAACATGGGCCAACTCAGCGCGATATGCGGTTCCAATGGCAGATTAGCGGAGGCAATTTTCGGCACGACAGGGATCAAGAGCCAGGCGGCCGCGCCCCCGATCAGGCCGGCGAGCAGGCCGACTAAAATGCTTTCCGTGACAAAGAGACGAACAACGCTGCGACGGGGTGCGCCCAGCGCGACTCTGAGTGCGATCTCGCGTCGCCGTGCACTAAAACGAACAAGCAGGAGGTTGGCGACATTGCTGCAGGCAATCAACAGGACAAAGCTGACGGCGGCCATGAGCGTGACGAAGGCCGGCCGCAGGTTTGAGGTGATATCATCCGTTGCCCTAACGAGCGTTGTGCTCCAGGCGCTGTCGTTCTTGTCGCCGTTTTGTGCACGGTAACTTTGGTCCAGGGACGGAAGCGCGGCACACGCCTGCTCGATCGTCACGCCGGGCTTGAGTCGCGCAATCGCCCGCAAATATCCGGCACCGCGCATGAGCCGTTCGCGCGGGTAACCCGCGAGTTCAAAGGGCTTGGCGGTCCAAATGTCCAGATCAAGCCCGAACCAGGCGACGGGCATGTTCGGCAGCACGCCAACGATCGTGTGGGGAACGCCGTTCAAAGTGATGCTGCGGCCGATCACTTTTGCATCGCCGGCGAGTTTACTTTGCCAGAATCGTTGGCTGATCAGCGCGACGTCGCCCGATGACTCTTCTTCCGGCCGAAACAATCGGCCGAGAAGAGGACGCACTCCGAGCAGCTCAAAATAGTTTGCCGACGCCGCATCGGCATTGATCTGAACAGGCTCGCCCTGGCCGGTTAGGGTCAACGCCGTCGCGCTATCGGCCGCAACCGCTAAGAAGACGCTCTGGCCGTCGCGGTAATGCCAGAAGCGCGGTATCGAGAATGGCAGCTTCCTCAAGCTACGTGTCTCGAGCTCGCCGTAGATACGACCGATTCGATCGGGCTGGGCGAAGGGGAGACGCTTGAAAAACAGGTCGTTAACCAGGCTGAAGATTCCAGTGTTCACCGCGATACCCAGACCAAGCGTGAGCGTTGCGAGAATCGCGAAACCGGGGGACTTGCGCAGTTGTCGAAGAGCGAATCGGAAGTCTGTCATTACAGTGCGCGGATTATAATTGAATGCCTAACGAATAACATCACGTTGACCAAAATGACTGCTTATATCGTGAGTTGTGGTCATGCAATAGTCCAACAAAACCAACGATTTAGAGCGGCGACGAAAATACCAAACATCTGTCGCGCGTCCTATACGGAGCGCTGAAAGGACGGCAGTTATTCCTGATTCACGACCATTTCGCTGCAACAGGAATAAAGCGCACCATCAAGAGTCTAAATCGTCTGATCATCGTGCTTTTTGACATGGGGCTGTGGTATAGTAAGCGCGGTGACGGCGGTGAATGAAACGAACCCTACCTGGATGGACCTGCGGTCCTGTCAGCTGGACGGGATCAAGGTTTCTGAGACTTTGGTATCTGCCGGAGCGGAGCTGGCCGACCATTCGCACGAGACCGGTCAAATTTGCTTCGTTTTGGACGGAGAAATGCGCGAGCGGGCCGGTGGCCGGGACGATTATCTGCGACCGGGCGTGTTACGATCCCAGGCGCCAGGTTTTCAGCATACTGTCTCGGCCTCTCCGGAATCGGACCTTCTGACGTTGCTGCTCTTTATAGACCACGATCGCTGGATCCCGATCGAATCGGCTGCGCCGAGGACTGCGGACGTTGTGTTACGAGGTTACGCGGACCAAATCCGCCGCGAACTGGGCCGCTCGGATGACGCCACTCGTCTCGCCCTCGAAGGCTGGACAATGCTGGCAGTGTCTTCGGCGGTACGGACCCGCGTTCTCGCACGAATGGTGTTACCTCCATGGCTGGGCGACGCCGTTGCATTGATCGAGCGGCGCGCATGCGAAGCAATTTCACTAACGATATTAGCGAGCGTACTGGGCGTGCACCGTGCGACTCTGGCTGCCGCGTTTCGCCGGTTTCTCGATACATCGGTCGGGGAGTCGATTCGCGAAGTCCGCGTTCGCCGAGTGATTCGCGCGCTGACCGAGACCAGAGCGCCTTTGTGCGAAATTGCCACGACGTGTGGGTTTCACGACCAGGCGCACATGGGCCGAGTTTTTCGGAAGGCGACCGGATTCTCACCCGGCGCTTATCGCGCGCGACATTAGAAACGCCCGGATCCTGCGAAGTGCAGGAAGGGAGTAGACGATTGGCGTCGCGAAATTTCGCCCCGCCGGCGTCTCTTACGCCTGGGTATGCCGAGCGAAGTGAATCTCAGCCCCCTTCGGCAGAAGGCGCTTACGGCCACGCTGACGGCGCCGGGCCAGGGTGGCCCGTCCCGCTTTCGTGCTCATACGGGCGCGAAATCCATGCTGCTGTTTGCGTGTTCGTTTAGAGGGTTGAAATGTGCGTTTCATATGGGGAAGGACGGGAGCGCCTACGGTAGAACAGGGAGTGGGCTTGTCAATTGCCGGGCTTACCTGATATTAGAGCGAATCACAATTGCCAGCCAGTGCCGTTTCTGAAATAACGATTGCGGTGAGCGAGAATGTAGTCATTGAACCTGCGACGGAAGCGGATTTAGACGAATTATCCGAACTCGTCGGTGAGCTTTTCGCCCAGGAAAGCGACTTCCGGCCTAACAAAGACAAGCAACTGCGCGGTCTTCGTTTGATTTTCGAACAACCAAACCGTGGCCGCGTTTTTGTGCTGCGCCACAAAGGCGCCATTGTCGGCATGATCAACCTGCTGTTTACGATCAGCACGGCGGAAGGAGGTTTTGTCATCCTGCTTGAGGATCTTGTCATTCACAAGCAGTTCCAGAAGCACGGCTATGGTTCAAAGCTATTGCAGCACGCCATTGATTTCGCGCGACAGAAAAACTTCTTTCGCATCACTCTCTTAACGGACCGGCCGGAGAACGTGGCTCAGGAATTTTTCCGGCGCCATGGTTTCCACGAGTCTTCCATGATTCCGATGCGGCTTTTACTTTCGCCTGCGAGCGATCGGAGTGAGGCCTCGTTTCCGAATTAGCGACGGCCGACGAAGGTGGTAGGGCGGCGCGGCACCGTCCTGTCAGTTCGGTGGCCTGCGGTTCTCAATCCAGGTGGCAAACTGCGAGGAGAGCCGCTTTTTAAACTCGGATTGGAATTGAATCTCGTCGACAGCTTTGGCCACGTCTTTCGAGCTCGAGGTTGACAGGTTCGCTTTGGCGTAAGCCTTCAACTCTCCAATCCGCGCCGGCTCGGAGAAAAACGTGAAGAAAGTGGGGGCATAATTATTGATGCTGGTCGCGTCGACCTTACCCAGGAGAGATTTCATGTTCGCCTTGGCAAACGTCCAGGCTAATTCAGGGTGCTCGCTGGCGCGGGCTACCTTTCCCGGGAGAAAGGCGGCAGCGCTCGGCGGCAATTCATTGGAGACAGCGATAGCCAGCGTCTTTTGCACCAACTTGGGAGCACGCGCATGGGCAAGCGCATCATAATAGTTCTGCTTTTCTTCAATGTTCGTCGTGTTCAATCCCAACTCATGCAGTTTAGCCCAGGTCGAGTCATCAGCATCGCGGGCTACGACGGCAAACGTCGCTCGGCGCAAGTCTGGAGAGAGAGACTTCGGGTCGGTCACGTATTTCTGAAAGCGCTCCCGGCAAGTGCTGATGATCTCCGGATCCCCAAGCATGCCCAACGACGCGATAAGCCTGCCACGTAAAGTGGAGATATCAGACGCCTCGCCCTCTTTCGGATCCCATCCCAGCATGTCGAAAACGGGCCGCACCACCGAGCGCGCATACTCTTGAAACTTTTCGCGCGACGGCTCATGGACGAGCAGTCGATCAATCGAAGTGAAGATGTTTGCCACCTGATCCCATTGTGCCAGTTCGGTCGAACGCGGCAATTTATCCACCAATCCGAAGAAGGTAGCGAACGGGACGCGATCGGCCTGAACCAGAGCCCAAATGTCGCACAGCAGATTGACACGGTCTGGCAATGTGAGCTCGGAGAGGGAAGCGACCAGCGAATCCCAGCTCCGGGAATCATATTGCACGCGATAGTTTCCGGCGCCGTCGACATTTAATTTCAGCGGGTGATCGGCTGAAATATTTTCCAACTGGTCACTTGCCCCCGTCATCAACCGACTTTGCGGCGGTTGTCCGAGGGTCAAATAGGTCAACGGAATCTTCCACTCCATGGGCAGAGGATTTTTGTAGTTGATCCTGAACCGCTCCTGAAAAAGCGCGATCCTGTCTCCATCGTCCCGCCGCAATTTTACGACCGGGAATCCCGGCTGTTCGGTCCAGCCCGAGGCAATCTCGTTCACTGGTTTACCGGAAGCCTCCGATAATCCGGACCAAAGATCTGCCGTGGTTGAGTTCGAATATTTATGGGCGCCGATATAACCGCGAATGCCATCACGGAAGACATCCTCCCCGAGAAAACTCTCCAGCATACGGAGGAAAGATTGTCCTTTCAGATATGTGATCTCATCGAAAGCGCTGTTGGCTTCGGCCTCTGTCGTCACGGGCTGCTGGATCGGATGCGTGGTGGACCGGGCGTCGCCTTCCATGGCCCGCTCTTTTGGAATACCGACATGCCGCGCGGGATTGCGAGCCTCGTCTTTGCGCAGCCACACTTCCCATTGGGGGTTGAAGTGAGCCGTGCATTTCGTCCCCATCCAGGAGGCGAATCCTTCGTTTAACCAAAGATTATCCCACCATGCCATCGTGACCAGATCGCCAAACCACATGTGCGCCATTTCGTGGGCGATCACGGCAAAAATGTCGTGCCTGGTCTGGTCCGAACTTTTCTCCGGATCGAACAACAGCCCGCTTTCGAAGTAGGTGATTCCGCCCCAGTTTTCCATGGCCCCGCCAAATCCACCCGGCAACGCGATTTGATCGAGCTTGGGCAACGGGTACGGCACTCCGAAGTACTCATTATAATATTCAAGAATCTTCGCGGTACTTTCGAGCGCGTAACGGCCCGATTCCGCTTTGCCTTTCGTGGCCACGACGCGGATGTGCACGCCGCCCGCATCGGTTTCGATCGCATCCAACTCACCAGCAACAAAAACGTTGAGATAGCTGGACATCGAAGGCGTCATGGCAAAACGCACTTCCCGGCCCTGGTTGCCCTTCGCTTCGTGCTCGACCGGCATGTTCGAAACGGCAAGCCAGTTTTCGGGGACCACAACCGTTAACTGAAATTTTGCGCGGAAACTCGGCTCGTCCCAACACGGGAAAAAACGTCGCGCGTCGGTCGCTTCGAATTGTGTTCCCAACATGGTCTTCGTTTTACCCGTGCCTTGCTCCTGGTAGGTCGCGTAAAAGAGGCCCTGACCCTGCTGATTAATCTTGCCGGAGAAAGTGAAGCCGATGGCGTGCTCGCCCGCGGGCAGGTCAGCCGGCAAGGTCAGCGTGAGCAGTTCCTGTTTTTTGTCGAACTTGATCGCCGACTTGGGCAGCACCTGATCGTCTACCACAGCGGCTGCGATCTCCAGTTCAAGAGCATTCAGGACAAGTTGATGAAACGGCGCCTCTGCCTTCAGTTTTACCGTTTCGTTACCGGCAAACGTGCGTTTCTCGACATTTGGCACAATCCGAATCGAGTATTCGATGGGGACTATCTGCTTAGGGAGTTTGCCGGGAGTGGAAGCGAAATCGAAAGGTTTTTCTGCCTTGATTGGGGCGACAACGATGAGCAGGCAAAAAGGAACCCAGAGGCAGCGAAAAAAACGCACAGCCCGCACTAAACAGCAGCCCGGATAGTTTTGCATCCCCGGACTTTGCCAGGGATTTTGTTTACCGGGGGAAAATCGCTGGTTTTTGAGACAGGCGAAATGCCTGTGTTACGGGGAGCCGCGAATCATCCGCGAGAAATGACGCCAAGCGGTGACCATTTTGTTTGAGTGATTCGAATGCCGATGATTTTCGCCCGCTTGATTCTTCAGCGCATCATCGTCAACCATAAGGACGAGCAACAACTGGCCGCCCCCGACCTGGGGTCCTTTGATCACGAGCGGGCTACGCTCACTCAGCTTGGTATTGGTCTGAAGCAGCAGTTCTTTTTCCTGGAACAATTGGAGATTCAATTCGTAGCCCGCGTCATCGGCGCCTTGCGCGTCAACGTGCAGGGAAAAGTATTTGCTCTGAGCCATCCAGTCTTCCTGGCCTGTCTTGAGCGTCTTTCGCGACTGGCCGATTACTTCGAATTGGTTATAGCCGAAAAGTTCCTTGAGCGTCTCTTCCAAGCGGGCCAACTCAGGAGCCACCGGCTGCGGTTTCTCGGTGTTCTGCGCAATGACGAGCCCACTCCAAACCAAATGAGCCGCGTTCGCCCCTGCCACGCTCATGGTCAATGCGAGCGCAGCTGTGCAGAGCAAGGCGCGGCGGTACATGATCGTTTTACTTGGCGGCGTAATCAGCAGGCAATGATTTCAAACCCTCGGTCCAGAGTACTGTGACCCGGTCCTCTTTTGCTTCGAATATGGTGATGGATGCGTTCGGATTCACCGCTGGATCCACCGTGGCATGGAGAATCTGGGTTAAATACTGCGACGGCTCAGCAGGCTGCCTGTCGCGCATCACAAAAACAGCAATCGCTACGAAAAGCGCAAGGGACGTCGCTCCCACCCAAAAGAAACGCCGAATCGCCCAGATGACAGAGGAATCCATTTCCGAGTCACGCGTGGAAGTTGTGTTTTCCCGGCCGATCCGCTGCCGCAATTGGTGACTGAAAAATTCTTCGTTCTGCAGCGCCTGAGCACCGAGCTCTCGCTTCAGTAGCGTACCCAACTTCTTGGCCTGAAGTTTCTCCGCTTCGGCCGCCGTTTTATCCGGCAGGGACGCTTCAAATTCGCTCAGCTCCTTGCCGCTGAGCTGATCATCGACCCAGGCGGTCCATTTTTCTTCAAACGTTTTCATAAACCTCTCTCAGTAAACTTTGCAATCTCTTGCGTGCATAAAACAATCGCGACATCACTGTTCCGATTGAGCACTCGAGAGCTTCCGCAATCTCATGGTATTGCATTCCCTCGATTTCTTTCATTAAAATTACAGCCCGATGTTCCGGCGAAAGCTGGGCGATCGCCTTGTCGATTTCTGACCGAATCTCGGCCTGCTCCATCTGTTGATAAGGCAAAGCGTCCGCTCTGGGCACGGTCTTGGAAGCGGGGTCAATTTCCTTCAACTGGATAGTGTCGTCGAACTCGGAACCCGCGCCTTTGACCTGCTTCTTGCGCAGCCAATCGATCGTCACGTTCATGACAATGCGGTAAATCCACGTGTAAAAGGAAGATTGGCCACGAAAGCGCTTAATCGATTTCCACGCTTTGACGAAGCTGTCCTGAGCCAGGTCCCAGGCGTCCTGCTCGTTATGTACCATGTTGTAGATCATACCAAAAATTCGCGTTCGATAGCGGGTTACCAGCTCGTCGAATGCCTCGGAGTCACCGTCCTGGCATCTTTTCACCAGATCCAGTTCCGACACATCGGCTTGGGCCGGAGTCGCTTCCGTTTGCATATTTAGACGGAGAAGGCCCTAATTCATTCAACAGCCATCTAACGGCTGCCGAAGCGGCGTCTCCACTCGCCGCGGTATTCCCCCATCAGGGTAATAATGCCGTCCCGCACCTGAAAAAGGCGCTGCTGAACGACGGCATGTTGATCTGATGTAATATGCTTCTCCGCAAGTAATTGCGCGGCGGCATCCATGGACATTGTAATCGCCTTCAGGGCTCGTTTGAGATAGGCGATGGTCATCCCAAGTTCATCTACATCGTCATCGCTCAGGGCCGCCGCCAGCTTCGCGCTGGCCAGGGCCGCGTGGGTTGCCAGTTTCACCGCCGCCGGTTCGTTCTGGAGCGATGAGTCCTGGTCGAAAAGCTGATCAATCCAAATGGTCAGGGCAAAGGCGGCGCGATACAGGTTATGATCCTCGAACGTTTCCGACGCCGACTCGATTTGGTCGCAATCGCTCGCACCCGTCTCGGCCGAATCGCCATCCAAAAGCGCGTCTACTTCGGCACTCCAATCTTTGGCTTCCAGCAATTGGGTCCAACCCATTTCCTGGGCGATGATTTGGTCGCGTTGCGGATCGTCCAGATACTTTTCCAACAGCTCCATGTATTTTTCGGTTTTGTGATCCTGTTGTTGGAGAAAACGCTCCCAGTCGTATTCGTCCCAGATACGCTCGGGCTCAGAATCGAAACCGGCCATGAAAAGACTAAACGCCTGTTTTCTCCATGCGCAAAAGGTTTTGGCGAGCTGGGGAGGGACGACCTAGAGCGTGTGGCCCAAAGCCTTTTTGTCATGTCGAGCGCAGTCGAGACATCTTTTACTGCTAGTAACTGTTGGAGTGAGAGATTCCTCGACTTCGCTCGGAATGACAAAAGAGGATCAATCGCGCCTGGAAGTGTTCGTACCCGTTGGGCAACACGCCTGAGCTGGCGTGGACCCATCATGTAAGAGAGCAGGGTTGGCTACGAGGCTTGTAGTTCCCGCTTTGTCTGCAATCGGAGCTGTCCGCATGCGGCCTCGATGTCATGTCCCTTTTCGCGTCGAAGCGTGGCGGCCACGCCGGAGCTGCGCAGGATGGCCAGGAATTTTTCCTGCCGATGACGGGGCGGACGCGACCAGGAAAGTCCAGGCACGTGATTGTATGGAATCAAATTTACTTTGGCGTTTATGCAGTTGGAGCGGCGAGCAAGGATATGCGCCTGTTCCTCGGAGTCGTTGATGTTGGCGATTAAAATATACTCGAAGGTAAGCCGCTGCTTTTTGTGCGACGCGTAATAGCGGCAGGCATCGAGCAACATCTCGATGTTATATCGGCGATTGATCGGCATGATCTGATCGCGCACTTCATCCGTGGCGCCATGCAACGAAACCGCAAGGCGGACCTGCGTGGATTCGTCCGCCAGTTTTCTGATTTGCGGGACGAGACCGCTGGTCGAGAGGGTAATATGTCGCGCGCCAATTCCGAGACCCCAGGGTGCGTTGATAATGCGAATGGCGGACATCAGGTTGGTGAAATTGGCCAGCGGTTCGCCCATTCCCATGAACACGATGTTATCAATCTTTTCCCCTGCCTGCCTTTCCACAGTGATGATCTGATCCACGATTTCATCCGGGCGAAGATTGCGCGTAAATCCGTCCAGACCGCTCGCGCAGAATTTACAGCCATAGGCACATCCGACCTGAGTGGAGATGCAGATTGTCCGGCGATCCGAGCGACTTCCGTAAAGAGCCGGCGAGGCCGGGATCAGAACCGACTCGATCAGGTTTCCG
The DNA here is from genome assembly GCA_041167085.1 of Verrucomicrobiota bacterium. Taxonomy (GTDB): domain Bacteria; phylum Verrucomicrobiota; class Verrucomicrobiia; order Chthoniobacterales; family UBA10450; genus DATFCK01. The sequence goes on along the minus strand of JBEEGV010000039.1, from coordinate 31,553 downwards.
TCGTCCAATCGCATCAGGAATTTTTGCGTGGTATCGCTCGACCCCAAAACACGCATCGGTTCGAGATTGGTTAGGCTGAATTCGGCTTCGAGACTTGTTCGCAACGGCTGGGGCAGATCGGTCATGTCGGCGAAGGACCGCGCGCGCTTTCGATAGAGCCAGTCAAGGATTTGTCCGGCGCGATAAGGGGGCTGACCCAGGTTGGACAACGTTTCCTGGAGTTCAAGTCTCTCGAGCGCCTTAACTTGTTTCTTCGACGGGAACGTCACAGGGGAAGCTAACGGAGGGGAGGAGTCTCTTCAAACCTCAGACGTTGAGACATGCCAAATCCTGACTACTATCCAGATATGAAATCCGATGTCAGACGCGCAATCCTTCTTCTCGCAGCGACGGCGTTGTTAATCGGTTGTGCCTCGACTGATGATTTGGGATCCACCTCGCAAACCTCCACGCCCGTCCCAGGCGAGAAAACCTCCGAAGAGGGAATGACCGGCACGGCCGGTCCGGGCGTTGCCGGAGCTGGGGTGCACTGGTAAGCCCTTCGACGGAGCGATTTCCTCCGGTGGATGGCAGACTTCTTTGCATATGCCGGTGGTGCCGCGTCTTGCGGCGACGGTTTCAATGAAGTCGCCAAAACAATCTAGAGCGCCACTGTCGATTGGTTGGGAAGCGGCCAAAGCCAATGCCATTCCTGCTTTGATCATCCAAGCAGCGATGCTCGCTTTGCTGCTAGCCTTTTACTTCAGCGCAACGTCCGCCGGCATGTTGGAAAGGCTGGCCACATTCAAGCGCAACCATGGCCTTGCCTTTGTCATTGTGGCGTCCGTCACGGCCGGCGCGCTCATTCCCGAACTGTTTTTGATTCTCTTTTTTCAGCGCGGCCGTCCGCACCGCGGCAATCTGAGGAACTTACTTTTCACCATCCCGGTCTGGGGGTTCGACGGATCGCTGGTCGATATTTTGTATCGCACCGAGGCGGCCTGGTTCGGCGATATCGTCAGCATTCCTGTGGTGTGCGCCAAGATTTGTGTCGACCAATTCGGATACAATCCGTTTTTCGCCGCGCCATTTGGTGTCCTGACCTACGAATGGAAAAACACGACCATCTCGATACGGCCAGTGCGTGACCTGTTCACCTGGCGGCACTATCGAGACAAAATCATCCCGACTTTGATTGCGACGTGGGCGGTCTGGATTCCATTAATGGGGATCATTTATTCGTTACCCCTCGCGTTGCAGTTTCCGCTGTTTAGTCTCGCGCTTTCTTTTTGGGTCTTGCTGCTGACTTACATGACGAACCGTTTCGCTGGAAAAGTGGAAGCGGACGCACCTCTCGCGCTGGCCGTGGCGGAAAAGACGCACCACGGATTGTAGCGGCGGTCTATGACCGCCGGCCTTCTCCGGATTCGGCAGATTGTAGCGGCAGTCTATGACCGCCGGATCTATTTAGTTTCGGCGCTCACAGAGCGCCGCTACAGAAGAAAATGGCAGGAGAGACAAGCCACAGATGAACACGGATTTACACGGATGCAGAAGCCAACCCGCTTTCAAAATTCCTTATCCGTGCTCGTCTGTGGCTAACACGCATTGTAGCGGCGGTCTATGACCGCCGAGCTCCCGGATTCGGCAGATTGTAGCGGCGGTCTATGACCGCCGGATCTATTAGTTTCGGCGCTCATAGAGCGCCGCTACAGAAGACGCTACAGGAGAAAATGGCGCAGCGCTTCGTGCACGCCGGCGCCTTGTTCGCGTTGCGCGACATAGCCGCCGGCATTGCGAACGGCATCTTTCACTTCATCGATCGCATTCGCCGGACACGCAGGCATGGCGGCGAATCTGCCGTCCAACATCGAAATGTCGTTGTGATGATCGCCTGCGGCGAAAATGTTTTCGCGCGAGATGTCGATCAAACGAGCGAGCTCGGCCAGCGCCGCTCCTTTGTGGTAATCGGCGTGGCAGAATCGGAGGTAAACCGTGTTGCGCTGATAATGGAACTTGGGCTGCCTGGCGCGGGCTTGATCGATAAACTTCGTCACGCGATTCATTTCGTCTTCGCTGGCCGCGATTAATCCCGCCGGCCCTCCCGGCTCGTAAATGACGCGCGCCTTCGTTTTTTGATTTACGAAATCGATCACCTCGGCCAGGACCGATTCCGAAGCAGAAAACAATTCGTGATGATCGCGCGCGCAGCGTTCGTTCCATTCGCCGAATGCTTCCCACCGCTGGCCATTCGCTCCGGGCCGGAAAACATCTCGTTCACTCGTTAGGATAAAATCCGGCTGAAAAGGAAATGCAAAATCGACCAGGCCGGACTCGAGAAGATCGACGGACCGGCCCGTATTGATGGCCCAAACAGCTCCGTCACGTTGCAGCTGGCCAATCAATTCCATGCATGGTGCGTAAAGAATCGGCGAGTTTGTCCGGCAAACCAGGGTTCCGTCAAAATCGGTGCTGAGGAGGCGTATTTCAGGGCGCATCGGGAATGGCTAACTTAGGAATTGATTTCAGTAACGCAACGCGCACGTTGGTAGGGACGCCGCGCTGCGGCGTTCGCGGACAGCGCAGCGCGTTGTCCCTGCCTTCTATGAAATCCGCCTACGAACTTGCCATGGAGCGACTCCAAAAAGGCGCGCCAACTGTTTCTCTGACTGACGATCAAAAAAAACAGCTCGCTGAAATCGACTCGTCGTTCAAAGCGAAGATCGCCGAGCGGGAAGTCTTTCTCAAAGGCGAGATAGCCAAAGCCGAAGCGGCCGGCAAATTGGAGGAGCTGGATGCTTTAACGAAGCAGCTCACTTCTGAGGTCCGCCGGTTGCAGGAGGATTGCGAAGATAAGAAAGAAAAATTACGTGCGACCTTCGAGCGAAGTTGATCTGGAGAAGGCGGGACCGAAGCCAGTCAAAGACAGGTCAGCGACAGTCGCACGGAGACAACGGCGCATATCTTTCCAAATGTCCGTTGTCGCTACTGCGCTGATTTCTGGTTCCGCTGCTGCTGCGAGCTTCGATTCCGCGGCAAAAGCGACAAACGAATTCGGCGTTGATCTGTATCGCCAGGTGGCGGTTGGCGACGGGAACATCTGTCTGTCGCCCTATTCGATCAGTTGCGCTCTGGCCATGGCTCTTTCCGGCGCCGATGACGGGACACGCTCCGAAATAGCGGGGGTGTTACACGTCGATTCGAAGGCGGATGTCGATCCATCGTTTGGCGCCTTGCAGAAATCCCTCGCAGCGATGGGTGCGCGCACGGCGGAAATTGCCGAAGACTCGAAAAAATACGGTGGACCAGCCGAACCGATCACGATTGCGATGGGAAATCGATTGTTCCCTCAATCCGGATACGAATTCCGCAAAGAATTTTTCGCCAAAATGAAAGACGAGTACGGCGCGCCGCCCGAACCGTTGGATTACAAGAAGAACGCCGGTCCGGCGACGAAGCGGATCAATGATTGGGTGGCGACGCAGACCCATGACCGCATCCGCGACCTGATCCCGCAGACGCTGCCTCCATCGACCCGACTGGTTTTGGCAAACGCGATCTATTTGAAAGCGCCGTGGCAGAGCAATTTTGTTGAGTCGGCGACCCAATCCCAGCCGTTTCACGTCAAGAGCGGCGCTCCGGTTGACGTGCGGACAATGCGCGCCTTAAAGACTCTGGGTTACGCCAAAAAGAGCGGCTCCCAGGTAGTGACTATCCCGTACACCGGCGGAGATCTTCAATTCGTAATTTTTGTGCCCGATCAGGTCGACGGCGTTTCTGCACTCGAGCAAAAGCTAAATGCGGCGGCGCTGGCAGAGTGCACAAAATTGCAGGCGGTCGATGTCGATCTACACCTGCCCAAGTTTAAACTGGAACCAGGAACGTTGCCGTTATCGGAACAACTCCAGAGGCTCGGGATGAAGAGTGCTTTCGATATACCGGCGGGTAGCGCCAATTTCGATCGGATGGCTCCGCGCAAGCCGGACGAGTATCTCGCCATTTCCGAAGTCTTTCACAAGACGTTCATTGCCGTGGACGAAAAAGGGACGGAGGCGGCCGCGGCAACGGCGGTGGCAATGCGGACGACAGCCATGAGGCACCAGGAGCCGACGCCCAAGCCGATAGAAGTAAGGGTGGATCGACCCTTTTTTTATGCGATCCAACACGTCCCCAGCGGTGTGTGTTTGTTTATCGGCCGTGTGACCGATCCGCGGTGAGCTTGCTGGTGGGCTCGTCGCAGGCCCCACTCCTTCAGCCGGCGATTGGCTCAACCGGCCTCTAGAGTTGCGCCGACGGCGCGGCGCCTTCCATCGAAACCGGGCGTTTTTCTCCTCGCTTGGGGAGGTTTGGGTCGAGGAATCCAAGCATATGGGCGTGATTGATTACGCGGACACCTTCGCGCCTTTGCAGTTCGCCGATACTTCGCCGGAACGCTTCCATTTTTGTCCAATGCACCTTCGGCCGGAAATGATGTTCGGCGTGATATCCATTATAGAAGAAGATCCAGTTATAGATTTTCCCGTAGCTGCTCACTCCCCACGCGATCGGTTTGTCGGGGTTGGCGCCGTAATGGCGGAAATATCCGTTTAAGTAGCTGAAGCAATGCCCGAGGTAAATGAAGGGCAAAAAGAAGAGGACAAACCGCCAATTCAACAGCAGCAAAGTGAGAAGCGTCACCGCGAATGCAGCCAGTTCAATATTACCCCAGATCAACTCTTTGCGGCCGCGCTTGCGAAGTTCCTTCCGAATCGCCGCGGGATTATCCCGGAAAACACTCAGGAATATATACCCCCAGGGGTTCTCGGCTTCGCCGTCATGACCGTGTTTATAGATTGAGATCCAGTCGATTGTTTCGCCGTGTTCATCGGGGCGGTCAGCATTGCCCTTATGATGCTGCATGTGCACGGCGTCGTAATAGGTTTGTGAATGGCAGCAGGCGACCGATTCGGCGACTCCAAAGAGGCGGTTCGGAAGCTCTGCCCGGAAAAAAGGATTATGAATGAAGTTGTGGCCGATCCCGTTAATATTTGCGTTCATCATCAACGCGTAAACGAGTCCGAGGACCACCATGATCCAGAGCGGTGTCGTCGGGAATAGAAAGAACAGCGCGAAGAGGTAGGAAAAATGGAAGAGACCGGCAAGCATCGGCAGTACATCCCAGCGGGTATGGGCGAATACTTTTGACGTCGTCGTTGGACGATCTACTCGAATGGAATCAGCTGTGGTCATTGCAGAAACGGGGGGTTGCGCAGCAGCCCAATGTTCGAGGAACATCGGGCATTTGGCAAGTTCGACGACCGATTCTTGGTTGCTAATGTTGCTGAATCGCGCCTAATCTAACGCCCCTTTTATGTTCGCCCTCCAACCAGAGATGAAGATTTTCAGCGGCCCCGCCCATCGGGGCCTGGCCGAGAGTATCTGCAAATACATTGGGATACCTCTTGGCAAGGCGACGATCAGTTCTTTTCCGGACGGGGAAACCTATGTCCGGATCGAGGAAAATATTCGCGGTCGCGATGTTTTTATCGTCCAACCCACCAGCCCGCCGACCAATGAGCATTTAATGGAGTTGCTCATTATGGTCGATGCCGCCCGGCGGGCCAGCGCCGATCGCATCACTGCGGTGATTCCGTTCTTTGGTTATGCACGTCAGGACCGGAAAGATCAGCCGCGCGTTCCTATTACAGCGAAGCTGGTGGCGAATCTTATCCACGCTTCCGGAGTTCATCGGGTCCTGACCATGGACCTGCATGCCCAGCAAGTTCAGGGGTTCTTTGATCTTCCAGTAGATCACCTTTATTCCCTGCCGGTTTTGATCAAATATCTGAGGCAGCGATTGACCCGTAAGACGGTAGTTGTTTCCCCGGACCTGGGGGGTCTAAAAATGGCCTCGGCTTATGCCGATGCATTGGGGACGAGCCTGGCCATCGTGGCGAAGGAACGCAAGAGCGCCACCCAGACTGAGGCGCTCTATTTGATTGGCGAGGTGGATGGTTTTGACGTCCTGCTGGTGGACGATTTAACGGAGACGGCGGGGACCCTTTGCTCGGCGGCGGAGCTCCTGAAGACACGGGGCGCGCAGAACATTTACGCGGGCGTTTCCCACGCCGTCCTCGTCGATGTAGCTATCGCGAGGTTGCAAAAGTCCAAAATCGAGGAATTAATAACGACGAACAGCACCCCGGTGCGACCGGTGGAGGGATTTAAGACCACCGTGCTTTGCGTCTCCGAGCTTCTCGGAGAAGGCATGAAGCGGATTCATAACGACGAATCGGTTTCATCGCTGTTCAAGATCGACAAGGATACCAATGGCAAAACAAGTTAAGCTCAAAGCAGAACCGCGATCGGAGATAGGCCGCTCGGCGGTCCGCAAATTAAAAGCGAAAGGTGTGGTGCCGGCCGTGATTTACGGCGGCAAGGAAGAGCCGCGCCCGCTGCAGGTTTCAGCCCGCGATATCAACGCGATGCTGAGCCACGCCGCCGGAGAAAACATCCTGGTCGAGCTCGAAATAGCCGGGGATAAAGCGAGCAAGACCGCGCTCGTCCAGGAGATCCAGCATGCCCCTTTGGGCGGGAACGTTCTGCATATCGATTTTCATGCCGTTTCGATGGACGAAATGCTGCAGGCCGAAGTTCCGCTCGAGCCGGTGGGCATGCCTAACGGGGTCAAAAACTTTGGTGGCTTGCTGGAGCAGGCTCTGCGCGCCTTAACCCTGGAATGTTTGCCTCGCGATCTGCCGGACCGAATTACCGTCGACGTTTCGGCATTGAATATTGGCGATTCCATCCACGTTCGTGACATCAAGTTGCCGGACGGCGTGGCCGCAAAAGTTCCGGGTGAATTGACCGCGTTTTCAGTCCTGGCGCCAGCAGTGGAAGAAGAGCCGGTTGCAGCGGTAGTCGAGGGTGCCGCCGCCGGTCCGGAAGTGATTACCGAGAAGAAGCCGGCAGAGGGAGAGGGGACAGCGGCACCTGCGGCGACGGGCAAAGAAAAAGAGTCGAAGAAGTAATCTGTAGCGGCCGATTTTTGGGTGGATCGAGCTCTCCGAGTTCGATCCTACAGTGGCGGCCGGAGCCGCGAGATTTAACATTGCGTTCGGAGAACGCGATCCACCCTCTGACCACTTTGTGAATGTCTGACGAGATCGCTAATAGCCCACGTCTTCGCCTGGTTGCAGGCCTCGGAAATCCCGGCGCGGAATACGAGAAGACGCGCCACAACGTCGGTTTTTTGGTCCTTGATGCCCTGGCTTTGCGTCTCGACGCAAGTTGGGAAAAATCCGGCCGGGCCGATGCGAATCTGGCGAAGGCATCCGGTGTTTTTTTGGTTAAGCCGCTCAGTTTCATGAACCGCAGCGGATTTCCTCTTTTTGAGATCGCGCAATTTTACAAGATTGAGCCAGCCGAAATTCTCGTGGTCCTGGACGATTTTGCCCTGCCGCTCGGCCGTCTGCGCCTTCGTCCGGATGGCGGAACGGGGGGCCACAACGGACTGGAGTCAATCGTTGTGCAATTCGGAACAGACAAGATTCCGCGGTTGCGCGTGGGCATCGGTAGCGCCCCGGCCGCCGGGACAGTCGATCACGTGCTCGGCCGATTTTTCGAGGAAGAATTACCGCTGGTGCGGTCGACGATCGAACGATCGGTGGATGCGGTGAAATGCGCAATTGACAATGGGCTCGTTTCCGCGATGAACACCTTCAACAAACCTGAAGAATTATGAAGAACCGTTATGAAGCCCTGCTCGTGTTAAACACGCAGGGGACCGAAGATAGCGCCAAGGAAATCGTCGACCGCCTCGAGTCGGAATTCCAAAAAGAGGGTGCTGAAATCGAACAGGTGCAGAAGATGGATAAACGCCAGTTTTCTTACACGGCCGGCCCGCTCGACGCAGGATATTATGTCAATTTCGTTTTTCACGCCGACCCGCAGCTGATCACGAAGCTGCGCTCCAAATTCAAGCTTGATCCGGAGGTTTATCGGCAGCATTACCAGCGGCTGGGAAAGAAAATCGAGAAAGGCGAGCCTTCGCCGAAAAAGTTGGCACGCGCGCAATAAACCCGCTAGAACGGGCGCATGGCCAGTTTCAATAAAGTCATTCTTCTCGGAAATTTAACCCGTGACCCCGAGATCCGTTATACGCCGAAGGGGAGCGCCGTTTGTGATCTCGGTCTGGCGGTGAACCGGCAGTACACGCTGGAAAATGGGGAGAAGCGCGAGGAAGTCACCTATGTGGACATCGTGCTCTGGGCGCGACTAGCCGAAATTGCAGGGGAATATCTAAAAAAAGGACGCCCTGTCTTTATAGAGGGGCGTTTGCAGCTCGATACCTGGGACGATAAACAGAGTGGCCAGAAGCGGTCGAAGTTGCGCGTGATTGGAGAAACGATGCAGCTGCTCGGCAGCCGTCCAAGTAGCGCTGAGGGCGGGGATAACGACCGGGCGCCGCGTGCGGCCGGACGGGCCGCCGCTCCGCCGCCGAAAACAGCTGAGGCTGGGGCGGGCGAGGCGGACGAGGACGAAATTCCGTTCTAGGTCTCTCGTCTCCTCGAGGGAGGATTGTAGTGGTGCTTGTGCCGGGCACCGGAACGAACTAAACAGGGCGTTCGCCGCTTCGAACGGCTTTACAACATGAACCCCACTGATGCGTGCGTTGCCCTTAACATGCTTCCAACGATGGGGCCGGTGCGGCTCCGCAGGCTCCTGGAAATCTTCCAAACGCCGGATGCGATCCTGGCCGCGAAGCGAGATCAGCTCCGCAAAGTGGAGGGAATCGGAAACGAAGTAGTCGACCAAATCACCAACTGGGAATCGATTGTCGACCTGGGTGCCGAACTGGCCCGGATTCGCGAGTTCGGCGCCGACGTCATTACCCAGGAATCTCCGATGTATCCCAAGTCGCTTCGCGAAATTCACGCTCCGCCCATTGTTCTTTATATATGGGGTGAGATCCAGGAGCGCGATCAACACGCCATTGGGGTGATCGGTTCGCGGCGGACCACCCATTACGGGTTGGAATCAGCTAAAAAACTGAGCTACCAGATCGCCTACGCCGGGTTGACCGTGATCAGCGGCCTGGCTCGTGGAATCGATACGGCGGCGCACCAGGGCGCTCTCGCCGCAAAAGGGCGGACCATTGCCGTTATCGGATCCGGCCTGCTGGAGATTTATCCCCCGGAAAATCGGGAGCTGGCTGAAAAAATTCGCAACGGAAACGGCGCTATTGTGTCGGAGTTCTCGATGCAAATTCAACCCGACCGGCAAACCTTCCCCATGCGCAACCGGATTATCAGCGGCTGGAGCCACGGCATCCTCGTGGTTGAAGCAGGGCTCAACAGCGGAGCGCTCATCACGGCTTCGCAGGCCCTCGAGCAGGGGCGCTCTGTTTATGCCGTACCCGGGCACATCAACGCTCCGAGCGCGATGGGCTCCAATCGCCTCATCCAGCAGGGAGCCAAATTGGTTATGAGCGCCGCCGATGTTTTGGACGATTTACAGATCCTCTTGCCCGAGACCAAACCCTCGGCCGAAGCGGCGGTCCGGCCGCTGCCACCCCTCTCCTCCGATGAGCGCCTCGTTTACGAGGCGATCGACTCGGCCGAAACGCCTATCGACCGGATTACCGCGAAATGCGATTTGCCAAGTGGTACGGTCTCTTCTACTCTCCTCCGCCTTGAGCTGAAGCGGCTCGTTAAGCAGTTACCCGGCAAATATTTTGTGAAACTGGGCTAAGCTCGCCCACAATGTGCTGCCACGTTCTCGAGGTGCCCTCCCTTCTATTCTAATGTCGAAATCGTTGATCATCGCGGAAAAGCCCAGTGTGGCGAGTGATCTTGCTCGCGCGCTTGGTGGCTTTAAAAAGCACGACGACTATTTCGAGAACGACCAGTACATCATCTCGTCTGCGCTTGGACATCTGGTTGAGCTATGTCTGCCGAGCGAGCTCGATATCAAACGCGGAAAGTGGAGCTTTGCCAACCTACCGATTATTCCGGACGAGTTTGATCTGAAACCGATCGAGAAAACGAAGCCGCGATTCAATGTCCTGAAGCGCCTGATGCAACGCAGCGATGTCGATGCGCTGATCAATGCCTGCGATGCGGGCCGGGAAGGGGAACTCATCTTTCGTTACCTTGTTAAACTCGCCGGCATCAAGAAGCCGGTGCAACGCTTGTGGCTCCAGTCGATGACGGCGGAATCGATCCGCGCCGCGTTTGGACAGCTGCGTTCTGACGAAGAAATGGTGCCGCTGGCCAAAGCCGCGGTATGTCGCTCGGAAAGTGACTGGCTGGTCGGAATCAATGGCACCCGGGCCATGACCGCGTTCAACAACAAAACAGGCGGGTTTCAACTCACACCGGTGGGACGCGTGCAAACTCCTACTTTGGCGATTTTGGCGGAACGTGAGGATAAGATCCACGCATTCAAAGCACGGACCTACTTTGAAGTGTTCGGCGACTTTGACGTGAAAGCGGGGACATACCGCGGCCGATGGTTTCGCGAGGATTTTGCCAAAGAGGGCGATGAGGAAGGGCGGGCGGAGAGAATTTGGGAGCGGGCCGCAGCGGACGAAATCAAGAATCGTTGCCTGGAAAAAACCGGCGTCGTCACCGAAGAACGCAAACCGACAACGCAGGCGCCGCCATTGCTTTACGACCTGACGAGTTTACAACGGGAGGCAAACGGTCGTGGCTTTAGCGCGAAACGCACGCTGCAGATTGCCCAGCAACTCTACGAGCGTTTCAAAGTCATCACTTATCCGCGGACCGACTCACGCTACCTGCCGGAGGATTACATCGCCACGGTGAAGGCGACACTGGGCAAGATTGAAAATCCACACGCGCGCAAGGTATTGGAGAGCCAATGGGTCAAACCTTCCAAGCGAATCTTTAATAACGCGAAAATTTCCGATCACTTTGCCATCGTGCCTACCGGCACGGCTCCGCACGGCCTCGACGAAGTACAACAGAAAATTTACGACATGATTGTGCGGCGATTTATCGCCGTGTTCTTCCCGCCGGCCCAGTTTGAGGTGACGACTCGAATCACGCGCGTGGAGAAAGATGCGTTCAAGACCGAGGGTAAAATCGTCAAAGATCCTGGCTGGCAGGCGGTTTACGGGCGCGAAAGCACGGCCGGCGATGACGAGAGCGTTTCCCTTGTCGCGATAGAACCTAACGAGGCGGCGAAAGTGCTCGATATTGAAGTCCATCAGGCCGAAACCAATCCGCCTGCGCGGTTGAATGAGGCGACGCTTTTGTCGGCCATGGAAGGTGCCGGGAAGTTAGTTGAAGATGAAGAATTGCGGGAGGCGATGCGATCGAAGGGTCTCGGCACGCCCGCCACGCGTGCCGCCATCATCGAAGGTCTGATCCACGATGGCTACGTTACGCGGCAGGGACGTGACTTGATCGCCACGGCAAAAGGCATGGCCCTGATTACGCTCCTGCGCGGAATCGGCGTTGCCGAACTGTGCTCACCGGAAATGACGGGCGAGTGGGAGTACAACCTGCGCCGCATTCAAGCCGGCGAAATGCAGGACACAGATTTCATGGCCGAGATCAAGAAGTTCACGCGCGAAATCGTGAACAAGGCCAAAACCTTTGAGGGCGACAGCGTCGGCGGCAATTTCGAAGTCTTGGAGGTTAAATGTCCGAAATGCAGCAAGGGACCGTTCGATGAAGATTACCGCACGTTTAAATGTCGATCCTGTGGCTTGATCCTCTGGAAGACAATGGCCGGTCGCTTGTTTGATCGGAACGAAATGGAAGCGCTCCTGCGGGATGGCCGGGTCGGTCCGCTGGAAGGATTTCGCAGCAAGATGGGGCGCAAGTTCAACGCCCCAGTCAAGTTGGGCGAAGATTTCAAACAGCAATTTGATTTTGGCGAAAATGGAAGCGGCGGCGCCTTAACCATCGACGCCTCGCGCCATGAGCTCATGGGAATCTGTCCGATTTGCAAGGAGGGCAAGGTTTATGAACTCGAAAACGCCTATATCTGTGAGCGCGCCCTGGCCACGCCGAAGACCTGCACTTTTCGCATCAGTAAGACAATCTTGCAGCGCGAAATTCCCAAAGAGCAGGTGCAAAAGTTAATGACCGAGGGCAAAACTGATTTGTTGCCCAAGTTCATTTCGAAAAAAGGCCGGCCGTTCTCGGCGCATTTAAAGTTGGACAACGGCAAGGTTGGTTTCGAGTTTGCGGAGAAGAAACCGCGCGCAAAAAAAACCAGCCCGGTCAAAAAGCCAGCGAGCGAACCGGCCGCCGCCTAACTGCGTATCTGTAGGGGAAGGCGTTGCCTTCCCGGGAAGCTGGCAGCTCTTCAAGATGAATCGGCCGCAGGCCGGTGGCGAGATGAACGAAACAAGCATTGACGCCACAACCTGTTGTGTGGTAGATGCTCTCCCAACACCATGCGTTGCCCCAAGTGCGGGTCTCGTGATGACAAGGTTATTGATTCACGTCAATCACGCGATAACTCCAGTATTCGCCGACGCCGGGAATGTCTCAGCTGCAAATATCGGTTCACCACCTATGAGGAGATCGAGCGTTCGGATCTTCGCGTGGTGAAACGGGATCGCACCCATGAGCCGTTCGACCGGCGTAAATTGGCTACGAGCATCGCCCGGGCTTTCGAAAAACGTTCGACCAGTCTCCTGACCCTGGAAGAAGTTGTCGATGACATCGTGCACGACTTGGAAACAAGCGGCCGCGAAGTCCTCTCCACGGCGATTGGGGGCAAGGTGCTGGAAAAGCTCCGCAGCATCGACGAGGTCGCATATCTGCGTTACGCGTCGGTGCACCAGCGGTTTCAAGATGCCGACCAGTTTGTCGACGCGGTCCAGGCGCTGGGAAAACGGATTAAATCAAACTCGTTGCAGCGCGAATTATTCCCGCCCGAACCGGGCGAAGATGCTCCGAAACCGCGCGGAACGGGAACAGGCAAGAATCATGGTCGCGTTTAAAGAAGAATTTCCTTATTTGCGCTGTGAGTCGGGCCAGCTCTTCGAGTTTGACCGCGACTGGTTGCACGCCGCCATCACGCGCGCGGCCGACCGGGCTGGATATCCCAGGTGGTGGCTGACGGACCACGTGACCGAGAGTATCGCGTTCTATCTCCGTCTGCGAACGGACGAATCGGTCGTCGCGTTCAGTCAGCTTTCGCAAACGGTCCGTTACGTTTTAAAAGTCATCGGTTACAAGGAAATCATTCCTCACTTCACACCGGCGCCGCCGCCGATTTCGATCTCGTTGATCGACATCGCGGATGAAGCCGGCGCCGGCTACGAACTCGCCTTCTTCGATCTGTTGGAAAAGCGAATTAACGGTCTTCTCGAAATGGGCGTGGAGAATTTGAAGCTTTGTTCGCTGCAGGGTTGCGTCAAACATTTGCGCGGCGTGAAAGTGTGGACCCGCGCTTGCGATATACTGCGCGAAGAGATCGTCTGCTTTGTTCGAGAAAAGCTGACAACGGCATCCGGGTTTGCGCGCGTTGAATGTTCGCTACGTTGATCGATCGCAGGACCGGCTTATGACGATTTTTGAGAAGATTATTGCACGTGAAATTCCGGCCAAGATTGTCTGGGAAAGCGACGAAGCTATTGCCTTTCATGACGTAAATCCGCAGGCACCAGTCCATGTCCTGATCGTTCCGAAAAAGATAATTCCGCGCCTGGCGGAAGCGACCGAAAAGGATGCTGCTGTGCTCGGCAAACTGCTTCTGGCTGCGAGTGAAATCGCGAAGAAGCTCGATTTAAGCGGTGGCTATCGCGTCGTGATTAATAATGGTCCTGACGCAGGCGAAAGCGTTCCGCATCTGCATGTTCATTTGCTGGGCAAACGCGCGCTAGCCTGGCCTCCAGGTTAGAGGCGATAAATCCTGATAACTAAGACAGCAGGGATTCTGCGTTTCCATGCATCGAGAATCGATGCACGCCTGATGCCCCGCGGGGCTTACAAACACTTAAAGATCGAAGCGGGCACGCCGCGGGTCAGAGTAAAAGTTCCGATCTGTTCGCCGGTCTCGACCAGAACGACCGTTACATTCATGTTCTTCCCACTCACATTGCCGACATAAGCCGCCGGCTGAATTCGAGGATCCTCCCCCTGGCGAATCGGTCCGGGACCATCCTGAACGTACGTTCCTGAAACTGTGAAGTGTCCCTGCCGATCGACCAAAATCGGACCGTCGATTCTGCCATGGGCGCAGTCGAACTCAACAAAAGTGGTATTCACGCGCACGTGCATGGCGATATCCAACCCACCCCAGTTCCCGGAACGAACGATCCCGCTCGCGAAACTTGTCGAGGCGAGAGAACAGAGAGAAACCAAAAGAACGCCAATCACTCGCATCCGCGCCAGAATATCCGGCCCTAACGAAACTAGCAAGACAAATAACGTTTGCCGCTTTGGTTCAGCTGTCGCACGCATCACTTCAGTGACCGTGGATCATCGCTCGGCATCCGGAAATGTTGCAAACCAGCAAGATCACAAGAGCCGTGAACCAAAGGACAGTCGAGCGCGAGGTCCGGGATCGGAAGTAGAAGAAGCCGTGCAGCAGATAAATCGCGATGCAAAGAGCAAAGACACCCCAGCCACCGTCATTGCCAGCGTGCAGATTGACAAACGCAGCCAATCCAAGGGGAAACATGTAGGCCAGAGCCCAAAGGCCTCCGGAAGGATCCGTTGCGAATAGGGCCAAAAACCACGTCAGGAGATACGCTAAAAGTTTGTATCTGCGTTGAGCTAATTTCCCCGCCCATAAGGTGCCGATTGCGTTCGGCGAGTTCACTTATTCCTTCACAATCACGGGCGTGCCTTCGCGCGCATTTTCATAGAAATGCCTGGCCATCCCTTTCGGCAAGCGAATGCAGCCGTGAGAGGCGGCAAAGGGCGGAACATAACCCTCATGCATGGCGTAGCCGCGATTGAAATGCATGCAGTAAGGCATGCGCGCACCATCGAAATGCGCTCCTCGCGGCTTGCTGTCCTTGCGCACGTCGATATTTGATTTCAACACATTACCGGAATCATCGACATAATCGCCGAACTCGCTCGAGACATGGTCCCGGTCTTTGGAAACAACGTGGTAGCGGCCGGGCGGTGTCGAGAACCCGGGCTTCCCGGTCGACACCGTGGTTTCGCCGACGAGATGTTTACCCTTGTAAAAGTAAGCTTTCTGCTCGGAGAGATGAACGACGATTTTTGGCCGGCCAGGAACATCATCGCCCTCCCAATAACCACCGGTCGTGTACCAGTCCGGAGGAAGCGCAGACCTGATCGCGCTGGTGGTAGCGTCGCGTGCGGTCTGCAGCTCTTCGCATCCCGCCAAAAATCCGAGGAAGACAAGACCCAACGCGTACCGAAAAATTCTGGTGCCGTTCATGCGGAGCCGACATTAATGCACGGATCCTGGCGTTCAATGCGAAAATCCACCCTAACAACGCCATCTGGAAAAAACGAGATCGGCCGCCGATAAGTGTAGAGGCGGTTGTGCCAACCGGCTTTTATTTACGTCGGTGGTTGGCACGACCACCGCTACAACGAATTGACGCTACGCACGCATCGAATAGCCTGAATCATGGCAAAAATTGTTGAGTCTCAGCCAGTGGCGCCTCCGCCAGATCGCGTTACCTCCGCCGTGCAATCGCCCATCAACCTGGAGAGTTGGATCGAAGCGAATCGGGACAAGTTTAAACCGCCGGTCAGCAACCGTTACCTGTATGATGGCCGGGACTTTTTTGTCATGGTGATCAAGGGGCCGAACGCCCGGAATGACTTTCATCTGGTCGATTCCGAAGAATATTTTTACCAGCTCAAAGGCGATATCAAAGTGCGCCTGAGGGAAGGGGAACATATTGTCGATCACATCGTGCGCGAAGGAGAGACCTTCTTCATTCCGCCCAATGTTCCACACGCGCCGGTGCGCCCGCCGGACACTATCGGCGTTGTGGTCGAGCGACGCCGTCCGCCGGGAGAACGTGAGCATGTGATCTTTTACTGTGAGAACTGCGGAGCCTTGGTTGAAGACATCGATTTTGATTGTGCGGATATCGTCGAACATTTCAGCAAGGCGATGCTCGATTTCTGGAGCGACGACGCCCGGCGAACCTGCAAGAAATGCGGCACGAAGGTCCCGCAGCCGCAGCCAGTGAAACCGTTCTAAGGTGGATCGACTGCTCCGTCGGGCGATGTTATCAATGAGCGGCTCGGCCGCCATATTTGTCTCTGACTTGGACGTTGGACGTTGGGCGTTGAGCGCTGGACGTTTGCTGCGGTGTTCGACATGAAGATAGACCTGCACACGCATATCCTGCCGCGCGATTGGCCGGATCTGGACGCGAAGTACGGCTATCCGGGTTTCGTTAGGCTTGATCACTACAAGCCGTGCTGCGCCCGGATGATGATCGGTGACCGCGTCTTTCGCGAGATTACCGACAACGTCTGGGATCCCAGACGCCGAATCGAGGAGTGCGACCAAACCGGTGTGACCATGCAGGTGCTCTCAACGGTCCCGGTGATGTTCAGTTATTGGGCGAAGCCCGCCGACGCGCTCGATCTCTCTCGGCGATTGAACGATCACATCGCCGGCGTCGTCCGCGATCATCCGAAGCGATTCGCAGGCCTTGCTACGATTCCGTTGCAGGATCCGGATCTCGCGGCGGGCGAATTGGAGCGGTGCATCGAGGATTTGGGATTACACGGCGTGCAGATCGGAACGCATGTCGACGCTAACCTTCATTCGGGTCGCGTCGACACCCTGAACCTGGACAACGCGTCACTCCAACCTGTCTGGAGCGCGGCCGAACGGCTCGGTGCCGCTGTTTTTGTTCACCCGTGGGACATGGTTGGCAAGGAACGCATGCCCAATTATTGGCTGCCATGGCTGGTTGGGATGCCCGCCGAAACCTCCCTCGCGATTTGTTCGATGATGTTCGGCGGCGTCTTTGAGCGATTTCCAAAACTCCGTGTCGCTTTCGCGCATGGCGGCGGCGCATTTCCTTTCACGATCGGTCGCATCGAGCACGCTTTTCATGTCCGCCCGGATTTGTGCGCGACGGACATTGCGGCAAGTCCGAAAACCTATCTTACGCACGGAGACACTCCGGCTCGATTTTACGTCGACTCACTTGTTCACGACGCTGGCGCGCTCAGATTGTTGCTCAATCTCTTCGGCGCAGGACGTGTCGCGCTCGGATCGGATTATCCTTTCCCGCTCGGTGAAGCCCAGCCCGGTAAATTGATCGAGTCACTCAAACTTTCCGCAAAAGAAAAAACGCACCTTCTATCCGGAACAGCGCGGGAATTTCTCGGCCTCCGGTAGCGGGCCGATCCCCGCCGGCCATGCAATCGAGTCAAACACCGCTACCCGGTGGTCCGCAGCACTGCCCGCACTGGGCTTGCATCGAAGCCCACCAAACGCAGCGGCAACGCGATCAGCTCATAGATTCCTTCCGGCACATTCCTCAAGGCGAGCCCTTCCAGGATCGCCATGTCATGTCCCAAGATCGCCTTGTGCGCGGGCAAATCCTTCGAGTCGAAGAAATCCACGCTCGGAGTATCGATGCCTACGGTGATTACTCCGCTGGCATGTAAAGAATCAATCAACTCGACCGAAAGCGCAGCGAAATCGGCATTCCAATTTCCCGGATCCGGGTAAGAGCCCGTGGCAAACAAGACGCGCGACGCGACCGAATCGCCTGACAACATGGCGGGAGTGATGCGCGTTGCGCGGGGCGCATTCAGTCGAATCACCTGACAGGGCCCGAGGTAGTAGTCGAGAGCTCGCTCGTCAATTGCCGGCGCGTTTTCACCATAATGGTTGGGTCCGTCCGCGTGCGCGCCCAGATGGACCGTCGCGCGCAACGTCGAGAGCGTGATGTTATCGCCGCGCGCCATGTCCATCAGCATTTCGCGGCTCGACGCGGTATCACCGGGCCAGACCGCAAGCTTGGAAGTGATTGCTGGCGTGATGTCGTAAATCACTTTGTTTCGCGCAAGTCTTTCGGGCGCCGGGCTGCGAGCAGCTGCAAATATTGATCGATCAACTCGGGTCCGTGAATCGCCGACCAATGCCCGGCCACGACCGTCGTGAAACCGAGATCAAGCTGCTTCAATTTCTGCAACGTCTTCGGATAATCCGTGAGATCGGCGAAGTCGAGATTACCGAGTTGTTCCTTGAGAATGCAATTGCCGTAGAGGACTTTTTCCTCCGGGAAATAAACAAAGATGCCATCGGGCGTGTGTGACGGACCGAGGTAAATGGCCCTTACGCCGCCGCCTTGTAGCTCGAAGTCGCCGGCGAATGTTTTGTCGGGCCGGACCAGTGGAAGCGACGGATAGCTTGGAATTGCTTTCTGCGTGTAGCGCACCATCTCATCCCAATGCGCCTCCAATAAATCGCGCGTCATTTTCGTCGACACGATTTTCGTGCCGATGCTCTGGAAGTAAGCGTTCCCGCCAGCGCGATCGGGATGATAATTCGTGTCGATCACTTCCGCGATCGGCTTTGACGTCACCTTGCCGATCTCAATTGCCAATAGCCTTGCCGTTTCAGGGCTCCAGGTCGCTCCAATGACCGTGACCGAACTGTCGCCCACATAGACGACTGAATTCTCCTTCGAATAAAAATAATCTTCGAGCACATAAACGTTCCCGCGAAGATGGGTCAGAACGACTTTTTGATTCTCCGCGACAATCAACGGCGGCGCGAGACCAATGAGAACAATGATCAATGATGGAATGGACTTCATGCTCCGTGCTTCTGACTTCGACATTGAGCGTTGGGCGTTTTCTTCGCGGCGCTTTACGCCGTCACATCTGGTGCCTGATCGCCCACAGATCGGCGAAGATCGGTTTAAACAGCGACTCCTTAAGAAACGGGACGCCCGGCGATCCACCCGTTCCTTTTTTGGCGCCGATCGTGCGCTCGACCAATTTGATATGCCGGTAACGCCACTCTTGCAGGCCCTCATCAAAGTCCGTCATCAATTCGAAAAGGATCGAGACTTCAGGTGACGTTTTGTAGAGCCGAAGAATTTCTGCTTGCACCGCTTCGTTGGGTTCGTTCGGTTGCGATACGTCGCGATTCTTCAAATCGTCGGGAATATGCGCCCCGCGCGTGGCCAGGAAATCGTAGAAATGATCGATCACGGTCCGCTCTCCGAGTCGCTCTTTTAGCCGGGGATATCCAGGGAAGTCTGGCTTTACATGGTCGAACGTCGACGCCCGTTTGTATCCGAGCAGAAACTCCAGCTCCCGGAACTGGATGGACTGAAATCCCGATGCGGTCTCGAGCCGGTCCCGGAAGCTGGAGAATGATGAAGGCGTCATCGTTTCGAGAATGTCGATTTGTCCGACCAGTGTTTTCATGATTGTCCGGGTCCGCTTAAACGCGTGGATCGCATCGAACAGACGTCCGGCAGAAAAATCGTGGTTGATCTTCTCGAACTCGTGCAGCAGTTGCTTGAACCAGAGCTCGTAGGTCTGATGAATAATGATGAATAGCATCTCATCGTGCTCGGCCGGGCTGGAGCGCGGGTTCTGAAGCGTTAGTAACTTCTCCAGGTCAAGATAATTTGCGTAGGTGAGCGGCGGCATCCGGGAAGTTCCGCGCAACGACGTGGCGCGTCAAAGAGGATGCACTTCGCTAACAGCGTCGCCGTGTCCGCGTCACTTCATGCAGCTCAAATAATAATCATCCCATGCCGCAGGGATGCTTTCCCTCGACGAGTACGGTCCGGGTTCATAAGCACGCGAGCCAATACCTTGCTGACTTAACTCGCACACGTGCCAATCCTGCTTGTTCGTCATGTCCCAGAATTCGATCGCGTCCTCTGGGTTAAATCTGCAGCCCGAGTCGTTTGCCCCGGCCGCGTCCGGATGGAAAAACCAATCACACAGAATCATGGTGCGTTCCGCGGATTGCGGCAGGATCTGATGCACCATGACATAGTCGGGATGCAGGCTGAGCAACATATTCGGGAAAATGGAATAGTAGAAAACGCGCTGGAAATCTTCGACATTGATGTCGCCCACCGGCAACGCGCACGCGTTTCCGCTCATGGTTAAACTCTTGCCGTTCATAATCGGCATGAATCCGCCGAGGAATGGCCCCTCGCAACGATCGTTCTCCGCCGAATCGTACGGCGTCAGTTTCGAAAGGGTTGGATGCACTCCCGGGCAGTGATAACACTCCGAATAATTTTCAAAAATGAGTTTCCAGTTGGCCCGGACATCGTACGTGATCCGTTTCACAGAACGCAGCTTCGGCAGATTCCAGTGTGAAAATTTACCCGCTACCGGCGCGAACCATTCTTCGAGCGGGATGTAGCCGCCTCGCTCTGCCTGCCGCGCCGTAGCGTCGTGAAGGCGGGCCGAGGCGTCTTGGGTTTCCGCCAGATGAACGAAAATGAATCCTTCCCATAGCGCCAGGTTCACCGCGTGCAGCGAATAATCAGCCTTCGCGAATGTTGGAACCTCATCCATATGCGGCGCCCCGAGGAGCCGGCCGTCGAGCCCATACGTCCATGCATGATATGGGCATTGAATCGCAGGCAAATGTCCGTGCGTCCCTTGACAGAGGCGGGTTCCGCGGTGCCGGCACACATTGTAAAAGGCCCGCAGCTCTCCGCCTTTATCACGAACCAAGATCAAACTTTCGCCCGGCTCGGCAGAGGAGGGCGCCGGGATCGACGGCGGGCCCGCTACAGCCGCAACGAAGTAATCACCGGCATCAGTGAGCTGGCTTTGATGGCCAACCAACAACCACTGTTTTGCAAAAATCCTTTTCTGCTCGTCGGCAAAAACCTCCGGTGAAACGAAGCACCGCCGGGGCAAAGTCTTCGCGCCGCCTGCGAGCGTCTCGGCGGTCTTTCGAAACGGCGATATTGTTTTCGTTGTTTGCATCTATAAGCACGTGGTCGTGTCAGAACATCATCCTGTATCCAGAATCGAGTATCAAGAATCGCTTCGTCGGGTCGCCCCCTGGTTGACGAATAGTTGCCACGACGATGCCTGCAGGCGACGATCGTTGATGCGATCGCGTCCTGCTAGTTTTCGGCAACCATGAAAGAGCTTTTGGCCGACGCCGCGGATCGGGCGGTTCGTTATCTTGAAGGGTTGTCCTCCCGATCGGTCGCACCGGCACCCGCCGCAATAGAGAAACTAAAGACGCTCGACCAGCCGTTACCGGTTAGGCCAAGCGATCCGCGTGAAACGCTCCGGTTACTTGACGAGGTAGGTTCGCCCGCCACGACGGCAATGGCGGGTCCAAGATATTTCGGGTTTGTCATTGGCGGATCTCTCCCTGTGACTCTGGCCGCTAACTGGCTCGCCAATGCCTGGGATCAGAACACGGGCCTTTATCGCCCAACTCCAGGAACGGCCTTCATAGAACAAGTCGCACTCGGCTGGCTGCTGGATGTTCTGCGGCTTCCGCCCGATTCGAGCGGCGCATTTGTGACCGGCGCTACCGTGGCCAATCTTTGTGCGCTGGCGGCTGCGCGACATGCCGTTCTCGAGCAGGCTGGCTGGAACGTGGAGGCGGACGGATTGTTTGGTGCGCCTTCCATTACCGTAATCGTCGGTGGTGAAGCGCACCCCTCGCTAACGAAATCGCTTGGCGTGCTTGGACTCGGGCGAACCCGGTTAACCAAGGTGCCGGTCGATGACCAAGGCCGGATGCTTGCCGGCAGGCTGCCGGACATCTCAGGGCCAACCATCGTTTGTGTGCAAGCCGGCAATGTGAATACCGGCGCATTCGATCCCGCTCGGGAAATCTGTCGCCATGCTCATGCCTCCGGCGCGTGGGTTCATGTTGATGGCGCTTTTGGCCTGTGGGCAGCAGCGGCGCCCTCTCGCGCACATCTCGCAGCTGGAACCGAAGAGGCCGACTCGTGGGCGACCGATGCTCACAAATGGTTGAACGTGCCATATGACTGCGGCTTGGCGTTCGTGCGCGATCCGAAAGCCTTACCGGCGGCCATGGCAATTACCGCCGAGTATCTGCCTACCCAAAGCGAATTTCGCAATCCGGCGGATTTCACTCCCGAGTTGTCCCGGCGCGCGCGTGGGGTGGAAGTTTGGGCCGCTCTGCGCTCGCTCGGCCGCGAAGGCCTCGCCGAGTTGATCGAACGCAACTGCGCACAGGCGCGGCGCTTTGCCGAGCAGCTCTCGGCGGCTGGAATCGAAATCTTGAACGAGGTTGTGCTCAATCAAGTGCTCGTGTCGTTCGGTGACGCCGAAAAAACGAATCACGTGATCACGGACATCCAGGAAGATGGGACATGCTGGTGTGGCGTGACCATATGGCAGGGCAGAACGGCCATGCGTATCAGCGTCTCATCGTGGGTTACCACCGACTCCGACGTAGACCGGAGCGTCGAAGCGATGATTAGGATCGCAAAGCGCTAAAAATGCAGGGACGGTTTCGACGCGCCTACACTTTCTCAACAGGCGCGGCCAACCTTTGATCAGCCCCATTTAAGTGCGCAGTGCTCGAACAGGGTCGATTCGAGTGGCGCGGCGGGCTGGAAGAAAACAGGCGAGCAGCGCAACTCCAAGTAACACGAGCAGGGCAAAGCCGTAGGCGAGCGGGTCACGCGGACTCACTTTGTAAAGCAGGTTCCCCATCAAACGCGTCAATACGAGGGCGGCGATTGCACCGACCACAATTCCCGCTGTCGTCAGTCGTAGACCGCGCGAAAGGACGAGCCGCAAAACACTCCCCGCGTCAGCGCCGAGCGCCATTCGCAAGCCGAGCTCGCGGGTGCCCTGCGAAACCGAATACGACATGACGGCGTACAATCCGATCGCGGCGAGGAACAGCGCCACCCCGCCGAAAATTGCGACGAGTGTCACGGCTAATCGTTGGCTGTAGCCCATTCGATCGACCTGCTCCTGCAGGGGATAGACACGGCCGGGCGCTAAATTCGGATCCAGGGCGTGCACCTCGCGAGCCAGCGCATTCATCATTCGCCCAGGCGTTTCTCGGGTCCGGATCAGCAAACTGTTTTCCACACCGAAATTCTGACGCAGCGGCGCATAAAAGAACGGCGCCGGAGTCTCCAGTTTCGTCCGGTAGTTTGCATTTTTGGCAATGCCGACAATCTCCAGCCAATGATCCTTGACTTTGAGACGCTGCCCGAGCGCGTTCTTCCCGGGCCAATATTTTGCGGCCGTCGTTTCATTGACGATTGCCACCGGCGGCGCGTTCTCATCGTCGGTGCGAACAAACGCCCGGCCGGAAACGATCGGGATTCCGATTGTAGTGAAGTAATCCTCGGCTACCTCATTGTACTCCACGGTCGGTTGTTCATTTGGCGCAGCCTGGTAGCCGTCCACTTCGATCGCGGCGGAAGAATAAACAGTGTAGGTGAACGGTACCACCCGGGTCAAACTGGCTGACTCGACACCAGGCAGTGTGCGCACGCGATCGAGTAATTGGGTGTGAAAGATTTTTCCCCGCTCGACGTTATATCCGGCCGAAAACAAGTCTGCTCCGGAGGCAATCACCTCCGTGGAGAATCCGGGATTCGTGTTGCGCATTCGTTCGAGGCTTTGCAAAAGCAACCCGGTGCCGGCGAGTAAAACGAAGCTCAGCGAGACCTGCACCAGGACGAGCGCCGAACGCAGCCGCGACCGACCACTCCCGCTTAGCACCCCCCCGCCTTCTGTTTTCAGCGCGCCGGAAAGACCGACATGGCTCGCGTGAATCGCCGGAACCAGCGCGAAGATCAGAGTCGCGAGAACGCAAATTCCAGCGCTCACCACCAGCACGCGCCAATCGATCTGACCAGGATAATCGATCACGATTCCCGGGGCAGGCGAGGGGAACGCCAGCACGAGCGCGTTGCGGCACCAGTAGGCAACAGCGATTCCGCCAACCGCTGCAATCAGTGACAAGAGCAAACCTTCGGTCACAAGTTGCTTGATTAAACGACTGCGGCCAGCGCCGAGCGCCAGGCGCATGGTCATCTCGTGTCGCCGTAACAAGGAGCGAGCGAGCAAGAGATTGCTGACATTCGCGCAAGCGATCAGCAGCACCAGGAACACGACGGCCATCGTGATGCCGAGAGTCGGGGACATGTTGCCCGCGCCATTGAAGGGCGTCTTCCATAGCGGCATGAGCTCGACGCCATGACCGCGATTGGTGTCGGGGAAATCATTCTCCAAACGTTGCGCAATGGCATTGAGCTCCGCCTGGGCCTGCTGACGCGTGACACCCGGTTTCAAGAATGCGTAGCTTTCAATCCAGTGGGCGCTGCGGTCCTCCAGCTTGTAGCCGGTGGAGTCGAACGTCTCCTGCATCGACGTCGGCACCCAGAAGGTGAATGAGTAGCCGACAAACGTGCCGTGAAATTTTTCCGGCGCGACACCAATGATTGTGTGCTGAACACCATTGAGATGCTGCGTCCGGCCGATGATGTTTGGATCGAAGTTGTAGCGGTCCTTCCATGTCCGGTAACTAATCACCGTTACCGGATGCGCGTTTCGGCCCGTGCCTTCTTCCGGGCGAAAACCGCGGCCAAGGATCGGCTTCACGCCCAGCGCATCGAAATAGTTGGCTG
Organism: Verrucomicrobiota bacterium; assembly: GCA_041167085.1. GTDB lineage: Bacteria > Verrucomicrobiota > Verrucomicrobiia > Chthoniobacterales > UBA10450 > DATFCK01. The sequence goes on along the minus strand of JBEEGV010000039.1, from coordinate 7,006 downwards.
ACACGATCCCGCCGGACGCGCGCTCCGCTCGGTCGCCGACGCTCAGCGACGTGCCCATGATCCGATCGACAATGAACGATTCGAACAGCGTGGAGTTCTTTTCGAAATCGAGAAAGTCGGGATAAGAGAGCCCATTGCCCCCAGTGACTCCGCGCGTCGTGCCGCTGAGCGCAAACATTCGGTCCTGGTGGGCAACGAGCGGGTAGGGACGGATCAGAATGCCTTCGATCCAACTAAATACGGCCGCGTTCGTGCCGATGCCGAGGGTGAGACAGAGAATCGCCAGGATCGAGAAGCCCGGAGTCCGCAAAAGCATTCGCGCACCGAAGCGCAGGTCCTGCAAAAATTCGTCCGCCCATCGCCACACTCGTTCTTCGCGAGCGACTTCCTTGATTTGCTCGACGCCGCCAAATTCTCTAAGCGCCGTTTTTCGGGCCGCCTGAGGCGACATGCCCGCGGCAATGTTACGTTCGGTCAAACCATCGAGATGCTGTTGAATCTCTTCGGACATTTCGGCGTCACGGCTCTTCTTTCGAAAAAGCCCGAGGATCCTCCGAAGCCAGCCCTGAAACTGATGCATAAACTGGAGATTAGATTTTGGACAGGACGAGATTGATTCCGGAGGTTATGCGCGACCAATGTTCGCGTTCCGCGGCCAGCTGTTTCCGGCCGGCGGCGGTTAGTTTGTAATAACGCGCTCTGCGATTGTTATCCGAAACGCCCCACTCGGCTTTGATCCATCCCTGGGCTTCGAGACGATAAAGTGCCGGATAAAGTGATCCCTGCTCGACGCGCAGAATATCCTGGGACATTTGCTGGATCCGATCGGCAATGCCCAATCCATGCCTTGGCTCATGCTGCAGCGCTTTGAGGATCAGCATATCGAGTGTGCCGTAAACGAGGTCCGGTTTTTCTTTCGCCATAATTTGTGTCACCTAGACAGTCTTAGTGAGAATATTTCCCTAACTCGCCTAGACTGTCAAGAGGAATAGTGCTGAGTCCACCCGGGCTCGTTTTATTGCACTTCCGCTTATCCTTTACGCGGTCCCCCTGGTTCGGGGATTACAGAGCTTTCAGGAATTGAACCATGTCTCGATGGAAATTCACTTCGGAACTGTTGTATCCCTCGTGCCTAAACCGGGTTTGGCCGGCACGATCGATCACAACCAGTGCGGGAAAGCCACTGAAACCAAAGGCGGTATGCGCCTTTCCAGCAGAATCGAACGCCAGCGGCAATCCGATCGGCCGCCGTTTGTCAAATTCGCGGAGCCGCTCCGGTGTATCCCGTCCGGCATTCGTTGCAACGACCACGAATTCGATGTCCGGCCGCTCCCGCAATTCGTCCCGGATGGCCTTAAGTTCGGGCAACTCTTCAATGCACGGCCGGCACCAGGTCGCGAAGAAATCAATCACCAGGATTTTCCCGGGAGTCGCACCGCGCGGAACATCTCCTTCGCTGACCGAATCAAAATGGAACCCGGGTGCCGAATCATTCCCGACATGACTCATCGCCCGCCGCATTTGGTTTGGGATGTAAGCGACACAATACCATGACGAAAAAATCAGCAGTGCAATCGTTGCGCTGACCAAGACACTCCACGATCGCCGGCTGCTGAAGAAAAAAAGACCGATGAAGGCTGCGATCGGCCACGCTAAGAGAGCCGGCCACAATGCTGGCAGTTGTTGCAAAACGGCAAAAGCAAAGGTGGCGCAGAGTGGCAGGCAAAGAAGCGCTCCCGTAAGCCAATTCCGCCCAATCTTTGCGCCGGCGAAGAGACCACAAACAAACAGCGCGCCGGCGCCAAGCAGAAAAAGTAAACGAATATCGCTGGATAAGAAGGTAGAACCGATCACCACTCCGAGGACGACCAGGCCAAGGCCGAAGGAACAAAGACTTCGAACGATTCTTCCACGTATTGACGGTTTGGGGCTCATAGGCGTTTACGGTTAGATGCATCGCCCGACCAAGTTGGATTCAAACTTCTCTATCGGTGTGTAGCCACGTCGCTGCGCGACGTGCGCGCACGGCTCATAGAGCCGTGGCTACATTCGGCGGTTGCTTCCACCTATCAACAATCAACTCTCAACCATCAACTACTTCAGCACCGCCTGATGAAATTCATGCCAATCATCGAGATTGTTCAGGTTCACCGCGTCCTTTGCCGCGGATGCGTCGTCGGCGACGCCGCACGCTCCCAGAATGGCTTTGCGCTTAGCGTCCTCGTGATTATAACCGCGCACTGCCGCGTTATGTTTCTCGATCGTCTGCGAGTTGAGCGACTTGGCGCTCTTTTTCACCCAGGCTTCGAACTGAGGATAGGACGGTTTCTCCTTTTTGATGTAATCTTGGACCGCCTGTTCATCCAGGCCAAACGCGGCGCAGGTCATGGCGTCAAACCCGCGGCCCATGCCGGGATAACCTGAAGCAAGTTTACCCTGCGCTTCGAGAGAAAGTTTCTGCCAAAGCCGCGGCAGATGCAGAACCCCGAGTGGACCGGCTGTGCCGGAACTGATCAGTGGAACATAAGAGGTGCTCATATGAACAAGTTAATGGGTTGAGTGGAGACAGGCGGACGCCCGTCAAAGCGAAGGTTAAGGATCTACTCGAGCCGAGACAACCGAATTACTGCTGCGACGTCACAATGTTTTCAACAATTCGACGAAGTCACGCCGGAGATTGGTTTCGGAACTGTTGCACAATTAGAGGCCTCGTTGGGGTGTTTGGATTCAAACTAACGGCCACGGTGCCGGTTCCTTTCCCCAGTAATCGGAATTTAATAACGAATTTCACGAAAAAGTGGCTTTACACCCAAACCGGCGTTCCTGTAATCCTAGGTCCTCGAAATAAACTCAGGAGATTACAATGCGTAGAATTATTCTTTCGGCGATAGTTTTGGCGTTCATTGGAATGTGCGCCGGTTTTTCGGACGTCTTTGCCATCACCCTTTATGGCACTGCCTACTCTGGTTCCTCTGGAATGGCGACCCTTTACATGATCGATTCGACCACAGGTATTGGGACCCCGGTCGGGCTGGGCACCGGTTATACCCGCGTTGGCGCAATCGATTTCGATCCGCTCACCGGAATCCTCTACGGAATAGGGACCGATACATCGACTGATGCGGTCGACCTGATCAAGATCAATACCATGACGGGAATGGCGACGACTGTTGGCTTTACCGGAATCTATTTCTCAAACAATTTCCAAGACATCTCTTTCCGGAGCGATGGAACTCTCTTTGGCGTGGCAAACGGGACCGCCTACACGATTGATCTTATAACCGGCGCGGCTAGTGCGCTTGGTGCAACCTCCCTCGGCAAGTTTGGCAGTGGGCTCGCTTTCGATCCATCCAATACGCTCTACAACATCAATGGCGCGACAATCGGGACCATTGACCAGATGAGCGGAGCCGGGACACCCACGGGCACGACGGTAACTTACCCTTCCGATTTATTTAATCCCCGCCCGAATGCGATGGATTATGATTTGACCAGCGGAATTTTATACGCATCGGTCGTTCACGGCGGAGGCGACGTCGCCAACGCTGTCCCCACCAGCATAGACGGTGGCATCTCTCTGACCGCTAATTTTATTGCCCAAATCGATGTCGCCACCGGCAACGTAACCGGGGTTTTCGCGACCGTGAATGGGTTAGACGGGCTGGCGGTGGCGCCGACAGCGCCCACTTCAGTCCCGGATGCGCTTTCGACTCTTTGGCTGGCACTTCCCCTTTGCGGACTTTTCGCGCTGGCGCGACTTCGCCCCTCCTATTCGGTTGCGCTAAATCGGTCCGGAGCGAGCTAATTGAAATTCATAGTGGATAAAGGATTCAGGCGCTGTCCTGTAAACACCATCCGCCGGCACGCGATCAGCGACCTGATACAATAAATCGGATCGCCATCAGCGCGATACTGAACACGACTAGCGCTAACCCGCAGTAGACGATCTGGTCCTGGAGTCGCGCGCGGCGAGAAGCATTGGCGTAGGGGATGCGCGTGAAGGTGACCATCGTGTAGAGCGGTAAATAAATCCCGGGCAGCAAACCCTCGAGAAGGTGATCAAGTTTCTTCTTCGCGCGGAATACGCGCGAGGCGGTCTTGTCGCGCATCTCGATGAAATTCTGAACGGCGAGATTGGCCAGCGCATCAGCGTTCATTTTGCGTCTGAGAAAATATTGAGCGAAAGCATGCTCCCGATCTTTCGGAAATTCGGCCAGACATTCGTCGAGCACGACGCAGTCTTCGAAGGCCGCATTCATGCCCTGGCCGTAGAAGGGCACAACGGCATGCGCGGCGTCGCCCAGGAGCACGACACGGTCTTTATAATACCAGGGGGCGCAGCGAATGGTCACGAGCGAGCCGGTCGGATTTTCATTAAAATCCTCAAGGAGCGTCGGCATCAGCGGGACAGCGTCGGGAAATTCTTCAGCGAAAAACCGGCGAACTTCCTCATCCGTTTTGATCGTTTCGAAACTGCGCGGGCCGGCGAACTCCCAGAACAGGGTGCATGTGAAAGAGCCATCCGGATTCGGCAGAGCAATCATCATGAAACTTTTGCGTGGCCAGATGTGGAGCGCTTCCTTTTCCATTTGCCAACCGTTGTCGGGCGTGGGCGGGATGGTCAGTTCCTTGTAGCCGTGTGCGAGATAGCTCTCGTCGTATTCGAAACGGTCTATTTGTCGCTGCATCGCCTGGCGGACAGCGGAGAATGCGCCATCGACGCCAATAACGGCGTCCGCACGCGACTCAATGATTTGATTTGTTTTGGTATTCAGCAGATGCGCCACCGGACCATCGAGATCGACATCCGTGCAGCGATGATTGAACTTCACTCGCACATTGGGGTAACGCTGCGCGGCTTCGATGACAGCGGTGTTAAGCGCGGCGCGACCAATTGAATTGATGAACTTGTTCGGATCGCGGTCGTACGGTGCGAAATGCAGGTTACCCGATTTGTCGTGGATCATGCGTCCGCGCATCGGGATCGCGTATTGTAAGACCTGATCGGCGATGCCCAGCTGCTGCAATGCGTGAATTCCGCGCGTCGACAGGGCCAGGTTGATGGAGCGTCCGCCGACCATATTGCCCTCGCGCGGATCGGCCCGTCTTTCGTAAAGATCAACCTCATATTCGCGTCGTCCCAGGTAAGCCGCGAGCAAGCCACCGGCTAATCCGCTGCCGATGAGTGCAAGTTTAGCCATCGCTCAGGAATGCTTAATCACGAATTACGCGGACATCACAGATATTAAATTGAGCTGGTTCAACGTCGATTAGAAAGCGCTGGATATCACAAGATGGTTGTCCGCATACTTGCGCGTGATTCGAAACAAAAAATCACGTGTTCGTGGCATCGCCCTTCTGCCGGTGTTTCTTTGCCTTTGCGCATGCGACGCTGATTTCCTGGGCCCGGACTCAAGAGAGGTTGCCGGCGGTTACCGATTGAAGCGAGCTGGTAATCCCAACCAGTTTGCTTTGGCCATACCTCACGAGGCGGGCGGCCTTATCATCGATGAAATTGGCTGGCATGAGCCGCTTATCATCGCGCGAGGGGCCGGCTCGGAATATTGGGAGGTGATCAATACAGCTCACGCGGAGCATACGCGGGTCAGCGATCGGCAGCGAAAATCAGATCCGATGTATCAACCGATTGAGATAAGAGCCGCGGAAAAGGCCTGGAACGATCTCGATAAAAACAAACGGCTCTGGTAATTTCCTGACGGCGGTCTTCGAGCTTTGAAAATCGTTTCGCTAAATGTTGGCTTGCCGCGCGAGGTCAGCTGGCAAGGCCGAACTGTCACAACCGGAATTTATAAAACCCCGGTAGTTGGGCGCGTCCTGATGCGTAGCTTAAATCTGGATGGCGATCAACAAGCTGACCTAACCGTTCACGGCGGAATCGACAAGGCGGTTTATGCCTATCCATCCGAACACTACTCCTATTGGGGTGGAGAGTTGCCAGGAATGGATCTGCCCTGGGGAATGTTCGGCGAGAACCTGACCACGGAAGGCTTGGCGGAAGATGCTGTCTACATCGGGGACAGATTCGAGATCGGCGACGCTGAAGTCGTGGTCACGCAACCGCGCATGCCCTGTTACAAACTGGGCATCAAGTTCGGCAATCCTGAAATTATGAAGCGATTTCTGGCAAGCCGGCGAACTGGATTCTATTTCGCGGTGGTTTGCGAGGGGACGGTCGGAGCCGGTGACACGGTGAAGCTCGTCCGGCGCGAGCAGCAACAGATCAGCGTGTGGGACGTCACGCGATTGTATGCATTCGACAAGGAGGATATCGACGCTAAGCGGCGCGCGATCAAGGTGGCGGCGCTGCCGGAAAGTTGGAAGAGTTACTTCAAGCATCAGATCGCAAAGGCCGAATCCTAGCTCAAAAGGAATGGGCGCAATCATCGTGCCCTCGGGCCTTCGGGTCAGGGCTGAAAGATTGCGGGGAAGCGGTAGCGATAAATCCAGAGTAAAAAGAGAGCCAGAAGGGAGATAACAATCGCCGTTGGCAGACCGCTGCGGTCGAGGAAGACGTGATATAAAACGATATTGACGATCACCGGACCAAGCAGCGTCAGTCCGAGCGGGATGAATCGCCCGGCGAGCAGGCACAAGCCGCCCAGGACTTGAAGCGCCCCGATGACATAAACGTAACCGCTGCTCACCAGAGCTCCGATGAATGCGCCCGACGGGCCCTGCATTGGCGGCATCGGAATGAAATGTAAAAAGGCGTTCGAACCAAAGACAACAAACACCAGCCCGAGCAGGATCCGAACGATAATGATGGCGTATTTCATAGATGCTTATTACAGGGGTTTGATTTGAACGAAAAGACCGGGGTTGGGTAAAATTAAAAAGCGGCGGGGACGCCGGTTCCATGTCGGTACAGAAAAAGGCCGCACTTGGGATCGAACCAGTGCGGCTCTTTTGGAGAGCTTAGGTCTTAGTTATGACCCGCGCCGCCCCCAGCCGAATGAGCCCCGGCTGAATGAGCACCAGCGGAATG
>JBEEGV010000038.1:0-77926 GCA_041167085.1 Verrucomicrobiota bacterium | reverse complement strand
CTCATCGTAGCGATCCTTCACGAGCATGAAACCCGCTCTGGCGTACTGATCAGCAGCCGACTTATTCATTAGCAGTTTCTCAAGAGCCCGCGCGAGGTCTGTAGATGAATGTGGCGAAACTAAGAGTCCTGTCTCTTCGTTTTTAACCAGCTCACGATTTCCGGGAATATCGCTGGCAACACACGGCAACTCGGCCGCCATCGCTTCTATTAGTGCACCCGGGAGTCCTTCGACCAAACTTGGCAGCGCAAAAACATCAGCTGCCGCCAGCCAAGGCAAAGGATCAGGTTGTTGGCCCGCGAAGAATATTTGTCCTGGCGCTATCTGCGAAGCAATCGCTTCAAGTTCAGCACGATCTGGTCCTTCGCCGACGAATACAGCTTGCGCGTCGCACTTCAATTCGGCCATCGCCCGAATGATCCCTGCCTGATTCTTTTGTTTGGTTAATCGTCCCACGCAGACGGCCATAGGCCGATCTTGTAATCCGAGAGAAGCTCGCAATTCACTCTTCCCTGCGCGCAACCTGCCAACTTGGGCGTTGATTGCAACCACGGGCCGCGAATTCGGAATGACAACCATTCGCGCTCGTTTCAAACCGAATAGACCTCGGTAATGCTCGACCTGCGAATAGGCATTAAGCACGACAGCCTTTGCTTTCGGAGCGACGAAACGCTTTAGGGGAACCGTAAGCCGACTTCGGTCAAGATCTGATCGTTGCGCCGGCACAAGACGTTCAACCAGAATGAACTGTCGCCGAAAGAGAGCCAAAACAAGCTGCAGCCACCGATTGCTGTCACTGTGGTGTCCCCATATTACAAACAATCCGCTAGGACATGTTGCGATGATCCTGATCGCCCGTGCGATGCCCTTGCCCACAAATGGTGCACTATTACCTACGGCTGTAACTTCCTTCGCAGTAATTTTCTTACCTAGGAGAAAATTCCGCACTTCGGTAGAAAGTCTTTCAGTATGCACGACACGAAAATCCTCGTCTCCGATCCAATCGAGCAAGCGAATCAGCATTTTCTCTGCGCCGCCAAATCCGGGACTGTCGATACAAAACACTATTGGGCTACCCGAGGTTTTCCGCTTCACTCGATTGGTCGGCGCGCGATGAGAAGGACATTCGGCGCATAGATGTCCAGGCTTCGACACAGCCAATTGATCGCATTGCCTATGATTCGAATTAAAGGAACGACCGCAGCAACCGTGCCAGGGTGCGATCCCGTGTAAGGTTGATCGAGATAATTTACCGGCACCACAGGCTGAATATGAAGGTTCTCAATCTGGATGTCGCGAAATCCGACATTGAGCGCTAATCGGCGAAGCTGACTGCGAGTAAAGCCATGATAATGCCCCGCAAAATATTCCCAAAATCGACTAACGAAAGCTCGGCGTTTCCTCTCATTTCCTAAAAGTCCGGCGAGGAATTCCCAAAGTGCGGTCAGGGTAGTTTGGCGCCTATAGACAATAAGGAGAACAAACAGAGTCCAGAAATAAGTTGTGGTAGTAAGGAACAGGAAACCGCCGGGTTTCAACGCATTAAAGGCATTCGCAAGAAATACTTCGCAGTCTTCCACGTGTTCGATGACTTCGATAGAAAACACTAAGTCATATTTGACGATGCTTTCCCAAGATCGGCCGAGGTCAATCTGACTAAACTCATAATATAGGGGCCGACTGATAGTTGACGGCAAGATGTCCGAAAAATCGACCCCCATCAGTCGCCGACAATGATTGGAGAGAAACTGGCCCCAGAATCCCGCGCCGCAGCCAAAGTCGAGGATGCAATCGAATCCTTGGCTCCTGAAGTATTTGTCGAAGACTGAAGAGATGATAGGAAAACTGGCCCTATGAAAACCACCGATGCCGGTTTCGTAATATCCCGCATCGTAAGCGAAGGACTTCATCGTCGATTAGAAGAATTCCTGGGAGCGGAATAATCGGGCGGCGAAAACATAGTTGTAGTCATCTTCCAGGGACTAACCACGCTGCGCCAAGGCGGTGACTAAGGTCTGCGGCGACGGAAACGAGCGATGGTCGTAGTTCAGTCTTCCATGCGAAGATTAACCAGATAGCTGCCCAAGCGATGATAGTTATAAAGGATCCTATGGCGAGGTACACAGTTCCCATTCCCATAGGTAATCGCCATTCAACGAGCGCGGCTATGAGCGCGATGAAGACAAGGGCTGCGTTGCGCAGGATCTGTCGGGCGTCGACAAACTGTTCTTTGCGTAGGAAGGCGCCCACGAAAAGGATCTGCAGGGTCGCGGCGAGACAGGACGCTCCGACCAAGCCAACAATCCCGTACTGTTTTACGACTACAAGCGCCACGCTCACCTTAACCGCGGCTTGAGCCCAGTTTGAAACCGTCGTCAAATTGGCCCGGCCGGTTGCCATCCAAAACATTGCCAGCAAATTCCCACACGTGCGCAGGCAAATTAAAAGGCCCATTCCAAGTGCCAGTAGTTTGGGATTTTGAACAATGTACTTATCCCCAATCCAGACATGGATGAAGGTCGGCAGCCAGAGGCTTACACCTAACAATGCCAGAGTGGCCAGTCCCATGCTTAGCGCGGAGACTTTGCCGAATAACACGCGCGAACTCGCGACCGATCGACCATGGCGTTCGGCAAACCCCGGAAAGGCGCTAAACGCCAGGCGGGTACACAAATCGAAAAGCATCTGTGGAAATCGCCACCAAAGGACATAGATCGCAACCATCGCCGGACCTGCGAACGATCCAAGAATCACGACGTCGCTCGTCGCCTCGATCGTCCAGGCAAATCCGCCAAGCGTCGCGATCGATCCAAACTTGAAGATCGCTTTCAACAACTGCGGATCACGAGGAGGGGCTTCGCTTGTTCGCCATTTACACCAGCGTCCAAATAGCCACGCCAAGACCGCCCAGCAGAGCCCTTGCATTATCACTTCGGCAGCCGGAACGGACAAGATGCCAGCACCTCGTATAAGGAAACCGTACCCAAGAAGACTCGTGACGATTGTTCTACCTGCCGTGAGAAGGTTGACCGCGGCGAGGTGCTGGCTTCCGATCAATGCCGCAGAGAAGGGACGACTGAGGAAACCAAGCGTTTGCGCGCTTCCTGCCAGTAACGCGATGGTCGCCGCCAAATTTCTTGCTTCAATATGCGAGATGCCCGCACCCGACCTCAACGCCACCGAGAGTGCAACCACGGCGATGCCGACCACCCAAACAGACATACGGTTAACCCTTTTTAGCTCCCAGAACGCGCGGTTGGCACCTTCGACATCATTGCGTCCGAGAGATTCTGCGATCTGCCGTGATGCAGCAAAGTCCAGGCCGAGCTGAAGAATGGTGAGATAGGCTGTGATCTGCAGAACAAATGCGTATAGGCCAAAATCCGCGACGGACACGTGTCGCGTGATTTCGCGCAGTAGCCAGAGATTCGTGATTAGGCCGGAGAAAATCCCGGCGAGGCTGGTGGCATACGCTCCGAGAATCCGATTTTGAAAAACAATGTAGAACGGAAGCGTTAGCCGATTCGTCAACCGCGTGCGCGCGCTGCCTCCTACAAATTCGGCCCGATTCATTTGAATTGCTGGTGGATCAACGAACCACCGGGTTGGCTCGTCGAGTCGAACGAGAAAATTCAGCGATGAGAGCGTCGCTATAGCGCTGAGCATACGCTGCCCACGACAGATTCTGCCGTGACGCCCCCAGTGAATCGCGAATCCCCGAACCAGACCGCGCTTGCTCGAGTGCCACCATTAACGCTTCGGCGAGCGCCGCGGCATCGCCATGCGGGACCACTGTGATTATGGATGGATCCGCAACCAAAACTTTCAAGTCCTCGCCTCCAGTCCTATCTGTGCAAACCAGCTTAAGACCGCACGCGAGGGCCTGAAGTTGAACCGTGGCGAGGCCTTCTTCGCGAGAAGCGAGGACAAACACGTGGCCTTTGGCATAAAAAGAAGAGAGTCGGTTTTGCGGAACAGCGGTGAAATGTGAGAAACGAGCACTGACCGGAAGCGGGACATCAAAAACTTTACCCACATGAATCAAGTGTACCCCAGACAGAGACTGCCATGCTTCAGCAAGCACGTCGCAGCCTTTCCGTTTTGACCAGGCTCCGACCATCAGTAGCGTCGGCGGACCTCGCGGGGGCGTCGGCGTCGGGAGGAACATTTCCAAATCAACCCCGTAAGGATTAACGAACAGCTTTGCAGGATCAAAGCCACGCTGGAGGAAACTGCGTTCGACATGGCGAGCCGGGATCGCGATTCGGTCCGCAACGCGGTAATCCGCGAGCTCCTGTTTGACCGCAAAGTCTGACACAGCAGAACGTGAATTCGCGGGCTCCAGCTCGTCCAGAATTCTCTGCTGGGAGAGAATATGGCGGCTGCCTCGCTCGATCCAAACTGCCGCACCGAACTTTTCGCGCGCCATGGCCGCAGCATCACAACTCATGCCGGACATACCGATAAATACGTCACAGGCTACGATTCGGCGAGGAGCAACTCGCCGGATACTTTCGATCAGTAAGCGCTCCCCGAAATGCTGGAGAGGCGTTCCTTGAGTGCGCCGCATCATCAGAAAAGCTGGAGCGACCCACGGAAGTAGACTGCGCGCTGCGCGATCCGGCAGACCGAATTGTCGCGTTCGACGGCTTGGTAGGCACGAGTAAAATACCACTTTGTGTCCAAGCAGATGCAACTCTCTCGCCAAGTCGCAGACATGGAACCGCCCGGAAGTGAGAATGGCTACACGTAGTGACAGCATCCGCGCTTGAAATCCCCAATCATTTGATCACTAATTATGCGATAGAATGCAACAAGCCACATCAGGCTTGTTTTAATGCCCTGACCGCCCGCTGATTCGAATTGGTTAGCCGCCGGCTTCGCGCTGAACTGATTAAGAGTTCTAGACATGCCTCCATTACTGCTTTCGGGGCAAATGCGTTTGAGACATTTGTTTTGGCGTTCGAATAATCATTCGTTTTCGATCGCGGATCCGCCGCGATCCAACTAGCCTCGTTATAGGGCCGCAAATCTCACAGCAACCTCCGAAACGGAAGTCGATCCAGCAGCAAGTTGCGATTCGGATGGCACCTCGTTGATATTCCCCCGCACTCTTATCACCATCTTATCTCATCCTACCATGGGATTTTGTAGGATAATGACCGGCTTTTCGAAAAAGCCCGTCAACCCGGGATGCTCTTATGATGATGACGCGGGAAAGGTTGGCCATCTCTTTGTAAAAACATGGTCAACAGATGGGAATCCCGAGACGACCGTTGAAAATACGACTCGCTTTTCTGCAGGAATGATTGTTGACGGGAAAACACGGTCGCCAGACAGATTTAGCGATTTGCTTTTCGGTTTTTCCGACTTGCTTGCTCGAAAATGTGCCTTGGTTTTTTCGAAATCCCAGTCGTTTTTACCTGGTGCAATTTTGCAAATCGCAAAAGTGAATCACAATTTTGTCTTTGCTGGTTGTAGAAATCAGGCCGCGAAAAAATAATTATTTTTACTGCGCAAGCGTTCCGAAGCCTGACGAATTAAGCGCATCCCTGGCCGACCCGGCGGGGCGTCAGGATCCTTTTTCTCCTCGGAAAAAAAGGGGGCCGGTCATCATTTCATCACACGGTTGCGCAAATCTATCTGAGGATAGTTTCCTCCATAAAAGTAAGGTGTTACCTCACGAACCCATAGGATCTGGTATTGCACTAGCTGAACCATACTTCCATGTGAAGGCCAGTAATTGGCCCGAACTACAGTAAACCATAACAATGGAGGTAAAAAAAATGAATACAGCCGTTAATGGATTGTATTCTCGCGTTTCTCTCGGATTCTCGCGAAAGATCGATACCGATCTCATCGCGTTCGCCCGGAATGTCGTCACTCTGATGACCGGAAACGCTCAATATCCGACGCCGTCGCCTACGCTGGCGACGATCACCACGTCGGTCAATGCATTCGAAGTAGCCGTAAACGAGGCGCTCGACGGCGGCAAGATCGCCATCGCGACGCGGAATGCGGCGCGAGTCGAGCTGCTCTCGATGGTCCGCCAGTTGGCAGCCTATGTGCAAGGGCATTGCGGAGACGACCTCGTGAACCTACTCGGTTCCGGGTTCGAAGCCGTAAAGGCTCCTTCACCCGTCGGTCAGTTGCCGGCGCCGCAGAATGTGCGCCTCGTTCTGACCGAAGTCAGCGGAGAGCTCGGCCTGCGTTTCGATCGCGTACTCAACGCGGCGAATTACTCGGTCCAAACCGCGATTAGCTCGGATGGCCCGTGGGAAGATCGGGGCCTGTTCAGCGGCTCGCGTGTCAACCTGGACGGGTTCACACCGGGGAAAGTCTACTGGGCGCGCGCCCGCGCGAACGGCACCGCCGGTCCAAGCGATTGGGGTGGGCCGGCCAACGCCATGGCCCTCTAGGCACGACCAGAAAATCTTGCAGAGAGTTCTGCAAGGCTACCGTGAGGGAGCGTACGATCCCGCGCGGTTTGCCGCTTCAGTGAAAGTAGAAACTAGAAGCTGGGAGATAGGAGCGAAGGGCTAAGCGGGAAGCGCGAAGGCAAGGAGCCGGGAAGCTGAAATCTGAAAGCGGACAACGGAAAGCTGAAATTTCGGAATGCGGAATACGCGGCGGAAGCGCCGAGCACCCAGCAAAGAGCCATGGGGGCGAAGAGCGGTGGTCCTGTTGTCTCGTTGTCCTGTTGTCTCGTAGTCCGTAGTCCCGTAGTCCCGTAGTCTCGCGCGGCTTTATTCTTGGAGTCTGCCGCAGAAGAGCCTTCGTTTTCTTGGTTATCTTTTGTTCAAAAAATCTTTTGGAGGGCTCATTCTTCGCGCTTCGCTCTTTGCCACTTCGGTCCCGTAGTCCAGTTGTCAGCAGTCCGTCGTCCCGTAGTCCGTAGTCCGTAGTCCGTAGTCCCGTAGTCCCGTCGTCAGTAGTCCCGTGGTCCCGCCTGCTGGCGGCGGCCCCGAACGCCTTCAGGGAAGGGACAATAAACAGAAGGAAACGAAGGTAACGAAGCTTTTTTAGGATTGGCGGCGGAAGAAGACCTTCGTTTTCTTGGTTATCTTTTGTTCAAAAAATCTTTTGGCGGACTCATTCTCTGCGCTTCGCGCTTCGCTCTTTGCCACTTTAGTCCCGTTGTCAGTAGTCCGTCGTCCCGTTGTCCGTAGTCCGTTGTCCGTGGTCAGTAGTCCCGTTGTCAGTAGTCCCGTGGTCCGTGGTCAGAAACTAGAAGCACTGACCACCACCGCTTCTTTCCGGGTCGTATTTGCCCGAGTTGCCAACATTTCACGGCACGCTTCCAAAACTTCAATTGCCGAAATGCGTTTGAGACATTCGTTTTGGCGTTCGATACACTCAACCAGGCCGCAGCCTTCGCAATCGATCTGGGAGCGGAAAACCTTGTGACCTTCGCCTTCCGGATACCAAAGCCCGGGACGCTCGCGCGCGGAGAAGATCGCAACACAGGGCACGCCTACGGCCGCGGCCATGTGCATCGTCCCAGTGTCATTGCCAAGAAAAAGTACGCTCCGTTTCATCGCAACCAGCGACGGACGGAGCGCCAGCGCCCCCGCAGCATTGTATCCCCTGCCCCATCTCTCCAGTAACCAATCCCCGATAATACGATCTTCGGCGCCGCCGAAGACCGTCGGCCATATATCGAATTCATCGATAAGATGGCGGACAACCTCCTCGAACCGTCGCAATGGCCAGCGCTTGGCCGGCATCTTTGAGCCCGGCCCAACTGCGACCCAGATTCGCCCGCCATCGGCAGTCACTTGTTGTCTGAGCCATTCTAACACCGCGGAGTCGTCGTCGACCCGCAGTCCGAAATCCATCCGCGTTTTGTCTTCGGGCCGGATCACCAGGCCGGAGCCAGCGAGCCGACGCAGCAGCAATTCCGATTCGCTCGGGGCCATCGCCATCGGTTGACCAGGCACTTTCGGTTCCAGATGTTCAAAACCGTTCATCCCGATAAAGTTCCCGATTCCAGCAAAGGAGAAAAAGCGACGGTCTCGCCCGATCTGTTCCGGCGTTCGGTTTGTCGGCGCAAGGTAGACGAGCGTGTCGAATCGTTTGCGACGAATTCTAGCTAACAACGCGGCCATCCGACTACCTTTTGAAATTTCGCCGGTGTCCTCCACTGGATATGTCAGGAACTCGTCGAAGATTCCAGCGTTCTGAAGGAGATCGGGAGCGAGAACGTAAGATTTTCCCGGGTGCCGGTCGGATAACAATGCGATATGGGCCTCCGGAAAATTTCGCCGCACCACCGACATTGCCGGAAGTGAAATGATCGTATCGCCCAGCTGGCCGATCCGGAAAACGAGGATTCGTTTTCCGGATAGGGCAGCTGGAAGATGGGAGCTTGGAGATGGAAGATGGTTCTTGGGAGATGGCAGCTGGGCCTCCGGCTCGGAGGAGCCTACGGCTCGGAGAGAGCTGGCAGTTGGCAGATAGGCCGAACTGCGATCTTCTATCTCCGATCTTCTAACTTCCAACTTCGTTCTTCTATCTCCAATCTTCCCGCGCGTGAGCTGCGATCCGGGAAAATGGCGGTAAACGTGCGTGGCCCAGCCGCGCAAACCACGCATTCCAAAGTGCCGTTGTGAATGAATTGTAGAAGGCTGAACATCGGCCATCAACCAATCGCGGACCGGTATCTGAAATCCGGTCTTCGGCCGGTTCAGCATTTCCGAATTGATCAACGGCGCTGCGGAACCGGCCATATCGCGCTTCGTGGGCGGGTTTTCGCTGGCGAGAAGCGGCGCGATCTCACGCAACAGATCGACATCAACAAAAGGAACACGGATCTCAACCGAATGGCCCATGCCCGCCCAATCGGAATCCCGCAATAGTTGGTGGCGCATGTACCAGCTCAACTCAAGAGCCGATACTTTGAGCCGTGAATTCTGAATGCCGTCCAGGGTTTCATCGAGCCGAAGCAGGGTTTGCAGTTCTGCCCAACCTTCGCGCACGAAGTCCGGATCGAGGAATTCCGGCAGTTCCCACGGCATAAACATGCCGCGCCGCAACAGGTAGGCGCCCCCGTAACTTCCTCCGTACTCGAGCATCCCTGCGTATTTCGGCGACGTTAGGCGTTTCAGGACCGGGGCCGTGACAATGCGCAGCTGGCGACCGAAGCCCGGCAGGATCGGGGCGAGTGGCCTGAGCAATCGCACGGTACGGGGGATGTCGCTGAAACTGGGGTACGAGCCAAAAAGTTCGTCACCCCCC
This sequence comes from Verrucomicrobiota bacterium, assembly GCA_041167085.1. Taxonomy (GTDB): domain Bacteria; phylum Verrucomicrobiota; class Verrucomicrobiia; order Chthoniobacterales; family UBA10450; genus DATFCK01. Next base: position 68,689 of record JBEEGV010000038.1, on the reverse strand, counting down.
ACTCCCGAGAGTGCCACTTTAAGATTCGCGTGCCGGGCTGCCAGACTAACGAAGAAGGTATTAACCCCGTCGGTTGTTGGACGATCCATCGCTTCGAAGAGGTGATCGCGTTCTGCCTCGAAATCAGCGCGCGATACCCAGATGGTTTGATGCTGCGCGCCGCAGCGTTTGGCGAATTGCTCCGCCAGCGGCGCTTCATTCTGGGCCGTGCCTTTGTATTCTTGGAAGCCCAGCGTGACGGTACGCAAATTTCCACCTTGCTCCGCAGCTAACGCGGCAATCGTTGTCGAATCGAGACCCGAAGACAAAAACACGCCGACGGGGACGTCGGCAACCAGGTGGTAGCGAACGGTCTCCGCGAGAGCCGAGCGGAGCCGGTCCGTTGGGAGTTGGGAGCTGGAAGATGGGAGATCGCGGGGAGCGGGCTCGCGGGAGCTCGCCCCTCCATCTACTAACTTCGATCTTCCAACTTCTGCATCCGCCAAAATGCTGCTGATGTTGCAGAAGCACTTTGGCGGATGCACGCCATTCCGGTCAATCCACATGGAGCTGCCGGCGGGCAGGCTCCGAACCCCGCGGTACATCGTGTAGGGATCGGGCACGTGCCCCCAAAGGAAAAACCCGACGTGACCAGCTGGATCGGGCGTCAGATCGATCTTCCCGCCGGCACGCAAGGCTTTCACCTGCGAGGCGATCCGGAAGGTGTGCCCGTTGTCGGCGTAATAGAGCGGCTTTATCCCGAATGGATCGCGCGCCAGAAACATGCCTTGCTTGTTTCGATCCCAGATCGCGAAAGCGTACATGCCGCGCAGCTCGTTCATCATCTCGTCGCCGCGTTCCTCGTAAAGATGCAGAAGCACTTCGGTATCGCTCTGCGACCGGAACTGATAACCTTTAGCGGATAACTGGGCGCGTAGCGCCTGATAATTGTAGATCTCGCCGTTGAAGATGATCGCCAGGGAGCGATCGGCATTCCACATCGGCTGGGCGCCGGCCGGCGAGAGATCGATGATGGAAAGACGCCGGTGCCCCAGTCCGACACGGCCGTCCTCGGAAAACCAGAGACCTTCGCCGTCGGGCCCGCGTGAGAGCATATGGTCGCGAACGCGCAGCACTTCGTCGCGATCCACCGGCGGAGCGGATTCGCCGTAAGCAAAGATGGCCGCTATGCCGCACATACAACTGGAAGATGGAAGTTGGAAGTTGGAAGCTGGGAGGCGAGGGCAACTGGAAGCTGGAAGCTGGAAGTTGGAAGCTGGTAGATCACAGTGATCAAGTCGAGACGGCGAGCCTTGTGCCTAATATACCCTTTGCACCTCACTCTACCAGTCGACCCGGTTCTAACGAGCATGCCCCGATCGTGTTGTCTTTCGTTCTTCGGTAGACCGAATGAGGCCGCTGATCAATCTTCCAGCGGAGACTACTTCATCACGAATTTGAACTGCCTGCGCAGCATCTTGTGGGAAGTTGTCTTCCAGCACGTAAAGCAGCGACCGAACTTCAGCAGTCGAGCCCCGGGCGACATTGTAAAACTGCAATTTCTCCGGCAAATGTGTTCGCTCGAAACCTTCAGCCCTCCGGCGCGTAGCCCTTTCAAACCACCTCGATCGTGATTGTATAATCACGAATCCATTGTTCTCGTCTGCCCCGCGATTTTTTGAGTTGGTATTAAATCCAGCGAGCCTCGGCGCGCGTCTTGACCTCCTGTTCCGCGACAAGCGTCCACGGACGATCTGCCTTTGTCGAGGAAACGTAACCCGCGTTGTGTTGTAGCAATCGCTGAGGAAGATCTTCGGCCTGTCCAACGTAGACACGATTTGTCCGGATGCTTTTAATTCCATAAACACAAAACGGCATAACCTACGGGGCGGAGCCTACGTTCGACATCACTGATACAGCTGATCGCTGCAATCGGCTGCAGAGACCGAAGTCACGACACAATTCTTCGCTCCGGGTAAGCGAGTAAATAGCGCGTACATTTTCCCGAGCCTTTTGCCAACTTTCCAGATCTTCAAATGTCATACTCATAATTGGAAGATGGTAGATTGAAGAAGGAAGTTAGGAAAAGAATATTGAAGGTGAAATAGCGGATGGCACCCGCCCTTGCTCCTATCTTCCAACTTCCATCTCCTATCTTCCAGACGGCCGTCCTGGCCGTCTAGGCCGCTTCCCGTCCGGAGAAGAAAACTTTGAGCAGAACGCCCATGATGAAGAGGATCGCGATCATGAGGAACAGCATCGCGATGATGACGGGCCAACCAGCCAGGCCTAACAACATGTGCGACATGCTCCCGGCCTGCGCCGTCAATTGACCGCTCGTCCGGAGGCTTTGTGCCTCGAGCACGTCTGCTGTCTTTGTCGTGGCCGTGACGTAGCGGTTGAAGGCAGGCCGGAGCGATTCCTCACGGAGCCTGTTCGCGCCTGCATTATCTCCGGATTCCAGCAGTTTGATGACGTCACTGGCTTTTTGAGTAAACGCGTCACCGGACTCCTCAAAGTTGCGTCGCTCATCGACGTTAAGCACAAGCCACTCGCGCTGTAATGCGTGTTGCCGCAGATCGCGATCACGTTCGAGCGCAAGATGCGCTCGCGTCAACGGCTCTGCGCGATCCCGGGGAGATGCTCTAAACAATGTTGGATTCGTGGTGCGCATGGCCTCCATGCTCACCGCGGTCAGAGTCTGCAGCTCATTCAGGGAAGGGACAGTCTGGGTGATCAGAGCCGAATAATTGCGGTCGAGTTTGCGCAGCACGTAAACGCCAAACACGCCGAGCGCGATATTCGAGACGATCAGGGCGACCGCGAGAACCTTGAGCTGGCGCAGAGTGGAGGCGTAATTATCGGGCGTGTTGAAAGCGCGGGCGGACACAAATAAAAGTAGAAAGTAGAAGTGAGCTATTGGTTTTGCTACGGTGGCGCCAGGAGCTGCAGCAACAACTGAACCATCAAACCACAAAGGCGGGCGAAGCAGCAAGCTTCGCAGCTAAGGGCTAAGAGCCAAGCGCAAAGGAGCGAATGGCAGGGGCGAAGCGCGAAGAGCGGGAGTTGGGACGCCAAGAGCCAAGACTGGAAGATCAAAAGCACTCCGACAGAAGGTAACCAAGAAAACCAAGGTTGCTGGTTCCTGAATCTACACCAACCACTTCGATACCTTCGTTTCCTTCTGTTTAATTCGAACGGCCTCCCTGCTCTTTGCTCCCTAAAAGCACTCCGACAGAAGGTAACCAAGAAAACCAAGGTTGTTGGTCCCTGAATCTACAGCGACGCCTCGCTGTCTTCACTGCTTTCTGAACCATTTGCCGACGGTAAGATCATCCGATAAATGCCGTTCTTAAGTACGCGCTCGTGGAAATTGATAAGCAACCCTACCGGGATATTCAGTAGTTTCCTGTAGCTGAAGAGCTGCGCCTTGCTGAACGGATGCAAGATCTCGACAGCCTTTAGCTCCACGAGCAAACATTCATCGACGAGAATGTCGAAACGGAGGGGCTCGTCGAAAACGAGGCCCTTGTATTGCACACGAACAATTTTTTGCGTGGCGGTAGAGATCGCTCGTAGTTCCAGCTCACGTAAGACGCATCGCTCATAGATTGATTCGATCAGTCCAGGTCCTTTTTGTCGGTGGACTTCTATGGCACCCCAATTACCTCTCGGCTGATTCTGTCCGCCTTCTCATAAAGTGGGTGCATGAAGCGAGATTGAGCGCATCAGGCGAAAAAACAAAGCAACGACTTCGTTATCTTCGTTTCCTTCTGTTTAGACAGAAGAATTCAGGTTCTCACAGAAGATAACCAAGAGAACAAAGATTTTCCAAAGCACTGCTACCGACCCAACATAATACTTCTCTACTCTTCGTTTCCTTCTGTTTAAATAGAAGAAATTGAACTCACACAGAAGATAACGAAGTAAACAAAGATTTTCCAAAGCCCCTGCTACCCACCCAAAAGACTCTCTACCCTTCGTTTCCTTCTGCTTAAAGAGAAGAATTGGGTTCCTCACAGAAGACAACGAAGTAAACAAAGACTTTTTAGAAACCCTGCTCCCCAATTACAAAACTTCGTTACCTTCGTTTCCTTCTGTTTTATTCGACCGACTCCCCGCTCCTTGCTCCCTGCTTGAAATTCGCCTTTCGGGTCTTCCGTTTGCGAGCTAGTTATCTGGAACGATGCACAAGGCGTTGATTACCGGCATTACCGGTCAGGACGGGTCGTATCTCGCCGAGCTTTTGCTCGGCAAAGGGTACGAAGTCCATGGGCTGATTCGGCGCGCGTCGTCGTTTAACACCGAACGGTTGGAGCCGATTTACAAAGATCCGCACCGGACCGATGCGCGTCTCTTCCTGCATTATGCCGATCTGGCCGATTCATCCGTTGTCTCGACGCTGATGAGCGATATCGAACCGGACGAGATTTACAATCTCGGTGCGCAAAGCCATGTCCGGGTCAGCTTCGATATTCCGGAATATACTGGTGATATCACCGCGATCGGGGCGACGCGGATTCTTGAAGCGATGCGAAAGGCGGCGCCTAAAGCCCGTTTTTATCAGGCCAGCAGCAGCGAAATGTACGGGTTGGTCCGTGAAACTCCGCAAACGGAAAAGACTCCATTCTATCCGCGCAGTCCTTACGGCGCCGCCAAGGTGTATTCCTATTGGATGACGGTGAATTACCGTGAGTCATACGGCCTGCATGCGAGCAATGGAATTCTCTTCAATCATGAATCGCCACGGCGTGGCGAAACGTTTGTCACGCGCAAGATCACTCGTGCGGCCGCGCGGATTAAGGCGGGCGTCCAGAACAAGCTGTTCCTCGGTAATCTTGATGCGAAACGCGACTGGGGTTACGCGCCGGAGTTCGTTGAAGCGATGTGGCTGATGCTGCAACAGGATAACCCTGACGATTTTGTCGTCGCCACGGGCGAAACCCATACCGTGCGCGAGTTTCTCGAACTCGTTTTTCGCCACGCCGGTCTCGAGTGGGAAAAATATGTCGAGATCGATCCCCGTTATTTCCGGCCGGCTGAGGTGGATTTATTGATCGGCGACGCGACCAAGGCGAAGAAGAAACTGGGTTGGAAGCCTCGGACGCAATTCCCGGATCTTGTCAAAATTATGACCGACGCCGATATCGCGCTCCTCGCGCATGAAATGAGCGGGAAGAACATCCGGCAGTGATTTTTCCTCGATGAGTGATTGGACAGGTTCCCGCATCTACGTGGCTGGTCATCTCGGCCTGGTCGGCCGTGCCATCGTTCGCGCCCTTGAGGCAAAACGAAACGGCGGCACCGATTTCGATATCGTGACCCGCAGGCGCGCGGAAATGGATCTGGCCGATCCCGCTGCCGTCCGCACGTTTTTCGAGAACACAAAGCCGACTCACGTCGTCCTCGCCGCGGCAAAGGTTGGTGGGATCAAGGCGAACCAGAGCGCGCCGGTGGACTTTTTGCTGGAGAATTTGAAGATTCAAAACAACGTGATCGAAGCCGCGCATGGCGGCGGCGTGCGTAAGCTGCTTTTCCTCGGCAGCTCTTGTGTTTACCCGAAATTTGCGCCTCAACCGATTCAGGAGAACTCGCTTCTTACCGGACCGCTGGAGCCAACGAATGAATGGTACGCGATTGCTAAAATAGCGGGCATCAAACTTTGCGACGCTTATCGCCGTCAGTTTGGCGATAATTTCATCTCCGCGATGCCGTCTAATATCTACGGACCGTGGGACAACTTCGACCCCGAGACGAGCCACGCCCTCCCCGGAATGATCTATAAGTTTCATCAGGCTAAAGAAGCGGGGTCGGCCACGGTAAAATTGTGGGGGACAGGTAATTCGCGCCGCGAATGGCTTCATGCGGATGATGCGGCGGAAGCGTGCCTGGTGTTGCTGGAAAAATTCAGCGAGTCCGCACCGATCAACGTTGGCGCGGGCGAAGATTGCACCATCCGCGATCTCGCTCACATCGTGCGCGATGTTGTCGGCTACACCGGCGAAATCGAGTGGGACACAACACAACCGGACGGCACCCCGCGAAAGCTACTTGATGTAACGCGCATCCGAGCGCTTGGTTGGAAACCGCGCGTCGAGCTTCACCGGGGAATCGGCGAAGTGTATGAGTGGTATCTGAAGAACCGGGTAAAGTAGAAATAAGAAAGTAGAATTTAGAATTTAGAAAAAGGGAGAGCAGGGAGTTTTGAATTTCGGTCTCTGGTTCGGCTTCCGGGCTCGGAGAGTCCTCCCGCTCGGAGAGAGGAGCCGACGGCTCGAAGAGAATGCGGAAGACGGCTAAGAGGACGGAGAACGGACGTCACAAGTCAGATATCAGAGGGCAGCCCGGCCCGCACGTCAGGTTCTAGAGTTTTTCATTTTCTAAATTCTACTTTGAAATTCGCTCGCTGCCCGGACTCGCTCGCTCCTGCCCTCGTCGCTTTACCTTGATCACTCGCACTCCCGTGCTTGCGCCAGCTACCCTAGCTGCGTTGCCGTCTACCCGTGCGATTCCCTATCGCGACGTGTTCTATGCCCGCCACGCCGTAGCCTTGGCGTAGGCGGGTCGCTCCTCCCATTCGCTCTATTCTACTTTCTAAATTCTACTTTCTAAATTCTAATTCAGCTGATGGATCAGCGAATTCAGATTCTCGGGATTCGGTTCTTCGACGGGACGGTTGACGAAGCCGTCGCGGGGATGGTTCAGAACGGAGGTTATCTTGTCGCGCCTTCCGGCACCTGTTTTGCCCGGCTACGACAGGACACTCTATATAGAGAAGCGGTGGCGCGAGCGGATATGGCGCTCCCCGACAGCGGTGCACTGGTTCTCCTTTGGAAGTTGCTGCGCGGTCGAAAGCTTACTCGTATCTCCGGCTGGAAATACATTCATCACCTAAGCCAGCGATTCTTTGCCGCGCAAAGAGTCCGTGTGCTCTGGGTGCTGCCGAATGAAAGTTCGCGCGAAAAGACTTCCGACTGGTTACTGGCAAACCATTTCCCGTTTGCGGAACAGGACTTTTATCTTGCGCCCTACTATCAAAGCGCAGTGAAAGACGAACAGCTCGTAAAAGAGATTGAGGAACGCCGTCCTGATCATGTGGTGGTCGGTATCGGCAGCGGACCGCAGGAAAAACTGGGACTCTATCTGCGAGAAAGCCTGTCTTATCGGCCGGCGATCCATTGCATCGGCGCCGCACTCGGTTTCCTAACCGGTGATCAGGTCGCGATTCCGGATTGGGCCGATCAGTTTTATCTAGGCTGGCTCCTGCGGCTCTGTGCCCAACCGCGCGTTTTCATTCCAAGGCTCACGCGCGCGCTGGGGCTGCCGCTTCTGATCGCGCGCTATGGCAGCGAGATGCCGCCGCTTAAATTAGAAAGTAGAATTTCTAAAGTAGAAAACATGACATGACGCGAGTAAAAGACGAGTGTGAAGAAAGATTTGGAAAAGAGGACAAAGCAGTTCTCCCTGGATGTCATCAAGTTTACCGCATCCCTGCCGCGCAACCGAGAAGCAGACGTTCTAGCTCGACAGTTGCTTCGCTCTAGCACCTCGATAGGCGCCAACTACCGCAAGGCGAACCGAACCGTATCTCGCCCTGACTTCGGGAACAAGATTGGAACGGTCCAGAAAGAGGCATCTGAAACTCAGTACTGGTTAGAACTGTTCGTTGAATCCAACCTAATCGAGACGCCGCCTGTTAAACTTCACGCCGAGGCTTCGGAGTTGCTGGCGATCTTCTCCGCAATCTGGAAGAAAAAGAATAATGTTTTTCTACTTTTTAAATTCTACCTTCTACTTGGGATGACAATCTTAGGGCTAAACGCTTACCACGGTGATTCCGCGGCGTGCCTGATTGTTGATGGCAAACTCGTCGCGGCTGCGGAAGAAGAGCGTTTTCGCCGGATCAAACATTGGGCCGGGTTGCCCACCATGGCGATCGATTACTGCCTGCGCGAAGGCCGAATGGCACTGCGCGATGTCGATCATCTTGCGATCAATCGCCAGCCGGGCGTGAACAATCGGAAGCGGCTGGCGTTCGTCCTGACGCATCGGCCAAGTCCGAAGTTGATGTGGCAGAAAATTAAAAACATCCGCAGCGCAGCATCGGTCAAGGATGCTCTCGAACAGCATTATGGGCACGAATTCAAAGCCGAGCTCCATTATGTCGAGCATCATCTGGCGCATCTCGCCTCGGCCTATCTTGTATCCGGTTTTAACGAAGCGGCCTGCATTTCGATCGACGGTTTCGGCGATTTCGCCAGCACCGCCATCGGTTTCGGGCAGGGGGACGACCTCACAATCGATAATCGTATCTATTTCCCACATTCGTTAGGCATTTTTTACTCGGCGCTGACCCAGTTTATCGGATTTCCACATTACGGGGACGAATACAAGGTCATGGGACTCGCGCCCTACGGCGAACCGAAGTACGTCGAACAACTCCGCGACGTTCTCGTTATCCAAGCCGATGGAATGTTTCAGTTGAACCTGAAATATTTCCGGCATCACACCGACAACGTTTCTTATTCCTGGCAGGATTGCGCGCCGGAGGTTGGACGTCTCTTTCAACATGGCCTGGCCGATCTGCTTGGGCCGGTGCGTGTGCCGAGCGATCCGTTGGAACAAAGGCACAAAGACATCGCCCGCTCGGTCCAAACCGTTTACGAGAAAGCGTTCTTTGAACTGCTTCAGGCGCTGCATAAACAACATCCCTCCGAAAACCTCGCGCTCTCAGGCGGATGCGCCATGAATTCGGTCGCCAACGGCAAAGTCTATCGCCGAACTGCTTTCAAGAGAATGTATCTGCCGGCCGCGGCCGGCGACGCCGGCGGAGCGATCGGTGCCGCCGTCTTTGTTCAATCGAAATTGAACAAAGCCGGTTCGGCAGGGGCGATTGATCCCAATCGCCATACACAGGTTGAGAGAGTTGAATACGAAGACCCCGCAACGCTTTACCCCGAAGGCTCCACGCTCGACTCTCCGACGTCGCTGCTTTCTGCTTCAGGCTCGATTTTAAAACACTCCGCAATCCGCAGTTCGCAATCCGCAATCGGCTTTGTGGACCTCAAACCTCTAACCTCTGCCTACCTCGGCCCATCATCAACGAACGAAGAGATCCACGCTTTACTTGATTGGAAGCGACAGGAAATCTCGGAGGCGGGATGTTCGACCGCGTTCCTCGGTGTCGAAGACGAACTGGTGCAACGAACGGCACGGGCGATTGTGGATGGAAAAGTGGTTGGATGGTTTCAAGGCCGGATGGAGTGGGGGCCGCGTGCGCTCGGAAACCGCTCGATCCTGGCGGATCCGCGCCGTGCGGACATGAAGGAAATCCTGAATGCCAAGATTAAGAGACGCGAATCCTTCCGACCGTTCGCGCCATCGATTTTGCGTGAGGAAGTCTCGGAATGGTTCGAGCAAGAGGACGATGTGCCCTTCATGATGGAAGTGTTTCAGGTTCGCCCGAAACGCCGCGAACTGATTCCGGCAGTCACCCATGCCGATGGCTCGGGGCGTTTGCAGACCGTGCACAAAGAAACCAACCCGCGCTATCACGCACTCATCTCAGCTTTTTACGCGTTGACCGACGTTCCAATGGTTCTGAACACTTCATTCAACGAAAACGAACCGGTGGTCTGTTATCCTGAGGAAGCGCTCGATTGTTTTTTAAGAACGAAAATGGATGTGCTGGTTCTTGGGGATTTTTTCCTCGAAAGAAAAAATCCCGAAGAACCCGTTATCGGTTAATCGTTAATAGTGATGTCCTGCTGCGCCACTCTGTCCTCTCGTTTTCTAATTTTTTACTTTGCCTTCCGTCATTGACAAAACACCATAATGGAACCATTATGGTTGTAGCATGCCGACTATTACTTTGAAAAATCTGCCACGCGAACTTCACCGCACGCTGAAGATTCGCGCGAAGGCAAATCAGCGCAGCCTGAACGGAGAAGTGATTGCAACACTCCGGGAGGCGACGGCAACGACACGACCGCTTGATAGCGTCGCTTTGGAAGAGTCCGTGGGCCGCGCCCGCGCCCTTTTCCGACGGCCAGTCACTGCCCGGCAAATCAATTTGTGGAAGCGGGCCGGGCGTCTGTGATCGTCGTCGATACCAACGTAATTTGTTATCGCTGCATGGCCTCGGTCCATGCAAACGCTGCTGATGCTGCCTGGAACCGCGACCAAAACTGGATCGCACCGATGCTGTGGCGGTCCGAGTTTCGCAACGCCCTTGCCGGCGCGCTTCGACAAGGTTCTCTGGCCTTGGAATCGGCTTTCGAGATCGTGAGCTTGGCCGAGGTGATCCTGGCGGGAAAGGAGTTTCTCGTTTCGAGTCCTGCGGTGCTGCAGTTGGTCGCTCAGTCCCGTTGCTCGGCTTACGATTGCGAATTTGTTGCGCTTGCTCAGGAGCAGCGAGTACCTCTGCTCACTGTCGATCGGCAGATTTTGCGAGATTTTCCCGAAACTGCTATCTCACTCAAAAGATTTGTTCGCGGCTGATCATGGGACTACGGACCACGGACTACGGACGACGGACCACTGACTACGGACCACTGACTACCGGACCGAAAGCTGAAACACTGACCGCTGCTTGCCGCGCCGTAGCCCGGCGTAGGCGGGACCACGGACCTGTAGGATCTGACTGCTGATCTCTTCTCTGCAATTGGGCGTTGGACGTTCGGCGTTGGGCGTTCGACGTTGTCTCGTCTGACCTGTGACTTCTGACTTCTGAACACCGCGACGCCCAGCATTGATCAATCCTTGCCCGTTCTCACCAGCCGAACGCTGAGCTGGAGCGGGGTGACTGTTCTCCTTTCGCTGGGCGCTCTCTGGTTCGTCCTCTGCCGCCACTTGAGCAGCGAATGGTCGGTGAACGAACAGTACAGCTATGGCTGGTTCGTGCCGTTCTTTGCCGCTTTTCTCTTTTGGCTAAGGTGGGAGGATCGGCCGCCGCCGCGCGCGGCGGAAGTTCCAAATTCCAACTTCCAAGTTCCAAACAACCATCAACTACTCTCTCCGAGCCGTCGGCTTCTCCGAGCCAGAGGCAACTCTCAACGGGGATTGATCGCCTTGGCGGTCGCAATCCCCACTCTTCTTTTGCTGCTGCCTCTGCGTGTATTTGAGATCGGGAATCCGGATTGGCGGCCGCTGGGGTGGATTCATGCGGTCGCGGTCGTAACGCTGACACTCATATATATATGGTACGTGGGCGGTCGGCCTTGGCTGCGCCATTTCGCCTTTCCGGTGGCCTTCTTCCTTGTCGCTGTGCCGTGGTTGGGACCGATTGAGGAGCCGATCATTCAGGGTCTGATGCGCATCGTTGCGGCAGTCGCGACCGAAACACTCACTTTGTTTGGTATTCCCGCCCACCTGGAAGGAAGTCTGATCCGGGTCAACAATGGATTGGTGGGCGTCAACGAAGCGTGCAGCGGAGTACGGTCGCTGCAAACCTCGCTCATGATCGGGCTGCTGTTCGGCGAACTAAGAAGATTCTCAGTCAGTCGCCGCCTGGCATTGATCGCAGCGGCAGTCGCCATCGCTCTCCTGGCGAATTTTGCGCGCGCATTCGTCCTCGTCTGGATCGCCGCAACGAAGAGTTTGTCGGAAGCAAATCGCTGGCACGACGTCGCCGGCTATACCATCGTGGGTCTTGTCTTCCTAGGAACCTTGGCTTTTGCGAGCATGCTCGCAAAAAGCAAAGTAGAAAGTCTAAAGTCTAAAGTAGAAAAGGAGGGCGATGGGACCGATCAGAACATCTCAACCGCCCAACTCTCCTCAACTTCTCAACTCCGCTCAACCTCTCAACCGTTTCCTTTCAGCTTCCATCTCCCAGCTTCCATCTTCGCAGGCGCGCTCGCCTGGCTTCTTCTTGTCGAATTCGCCGCCCACGGCTGGTATCGCGCGCACGAGCGCAATCTCATCACTCGACCGGGCTGGACTGTGCAATGGCCGAAAAACTTGCCCGGTTATCAAGAGATTAAAATACCGGAGGGCGTACGAAGCACGCTTCGATTTGACGATGGGCAGGAAGTGGCCTGGCAGGCTAACGACCCGAACTCGCCCCAATTTGTTTCAACGGTTTACGCTTTCTATTTTCGTTGGGACCCCGGCAGCTCGAGCGTAGTGCGCGCGCGAGCGCATCGCCCTGACATTTGTCTGCCAAGCGTCGGTTGGCACCAGGTGACGGATCGCGGAGTGAGAAATTATTCCACGCAGGACGGGACTTCGTTGCCCATTCATCACATCACGTTCAATCAGGCCGCGCGCCACGCTGTCGCGCACACCTTCTTCTGTCTGCAGGAAGATAAATTGCACGAGAACGAGCCGCGACCGGATCTGGCCGTGACCGGGGGCGCTCAGCCCGACTGGGGTTTAATCGGTCGAACTCAAGTCGTGAAGAATGGAGTACGCAACCTGGGCCAGCAGGTGCTTGAAGTTGTCATCTTAACCGGCCCCGCCATGACGGATGAAATAGCGGAAGAAAAGTTTGGCTACATCGTGCGGGAAATTGTCCGCGCGCGGCAATGAGACCGCGGACAATTGGACTACGGGACTACGGGACTACTGGACAACAGGACAACAGGACAACAGGACAACAGGACAACGGGACAACGGACAACGGACCACTGACAACAGGACAACGGGACTACGGGACCACGGACTACGAACTACGGGACCACGGACAACAGGACAACAGGACAACAGGACAACGGACCTATGAGACGGACGAGTGACCAATCGACCAGCGCGCAACGGCGAGCACCAGCAAACTCGTGAGAGTGGCGATTGCTTTAGTAACCTTTCCCGCCTCTTTTTCGACTGCCCCGATCAATCCATGAAGACAACCGAACGTTCGCTTTGTTTGTGAATGCAGTTGGTCGGCCAGCTCACATGATAGATATCCTAACCGTTGGGCTAAGTGGATGAAGTACTGGGTCTCGGATAACGAACCACGAGCGATGTAAAGGAAATGAAGATAATCCTTTTTACTGTCCCGCGACGAACCTTCGACGATGTTAGCGGGAACTGAATACGATGCTCGGCGCAATTGACTGGTTAGCCCGTAAATTTCTTCCTTCGGAAATGACCGCGTGGCTTGGTAAACGGCGACCGTCAAATCATCAGCGAATTTCCAAGCTTCGATTTTTGTATAATCTCTCATGGATATCCTTCATTTTGTAAGGCCGTTAGACTGTTGCCTTATCTCGTCGTTGTCGAGTCATCCTGCAGTCCCGTTGTCTCGCGGTCCTGTGGTCCCGCTGTCCCACAGTCTCGTAGGCCCGTTGTCTCGTGGTCCTGTAGTCCCGCTGTCCCCTAGTGCCACGGTCTCGTTGTCTCGTCGTCTCGTAGTCCCGCAGTTTTGCAGTCCCGTCGTCCCGTTGTCTCGTAGTCGTGTAGCCCCATGGTCCCGTTGTCCCGTGGTCTTGTAGTCCCGTAGTCATGTCAGCTGACGAATACATGATGACCGCAGAGGAGCTGCGTCTGCACCGCCGCAAGCGGCGCCGCATCCTCCTAATCGTGCTCGTGCTCGTAATCGTAATCGTTGGTGCCTTCCTCGGAGCGCGACCCGCCGGAAATGCGATCAAGGCCTGGCAGGCGCGCCGCCACGCGCAACGCGCTTTCGCTTTCATCGATAAAGAACAATGGAACGACGCGCAAAAAGAAGCGACTGCCGCCATTCAGCTCAAGCAGGATGAGCCGGAGTCGCTCCGCGCAGTGGCACGTTTTCTTTCGCGCGTCCGCAATCCCGAGGCGCTCGAATTCTGGAAGCAGCTGGATCAACGTCATTTGCTTACGCGAGGTGACCGGCGCGATCAGGTCGCCGTCGCGCTGGCGGCGAACGATGTGACCACGACCGAAAATGGCCTAACCGATCTTCTGACACGCAAAGATTCGGCCCCCACGTCCCCTGACTGGGTGCTGGCGGCGCAAGCCGCACAGCAGAAGGGTGCGCCCGACGAAGTCAGAAGTTTTGCGAACAAGATTTTGGCTGAATCGACCGCGGACGAACGGAGCCAATTACAGGCGGCGCTCCTGATTCTGTCAGTCACGCCACGCGAGGAACCGGACGGGGCCGCTGCCTGGACCCGTTTGAACAAATTGTCCGAAGGAAAATCGAAGCCGGCGCTCGATGCGCTGGTCATCCTCGCGCAGCAGGCGCTGTCGAAGAAGCAGACGTCGGCCTCCGGCGCGGAGCCTATGGCGCGGAGCGAGGACAACAAGCAGAAGTCAGAAGTCACAAGTCAGAAGTCAGCGGCAGAGATCGCTCAATCTCTCGAAAATCATCCGCTGGCGGTGGCTTTGCACAAACTGCTCGCGCTCGATTTGCAGATTCACGCGGATGAATCGCAACGTGACGCACTGGTCAATCGCGCGATTACACAATGGAAAAATTCCGATGCCACTTCGCTGACCGCGCTTGCCACGTGGCTGAACGGAAAAGGCGAGTATCAGCTCACGCTCGATTCCATTCCGCTCGAGAAAGCTTTGCAATCGCACGATCTGTTTCTGCAGCACGTTGATGCGCTCGGTGCGCTGAACCGCTGGGATGAGATCCGGCAGTTGCTCGTGAACGAGCGGTTTCCGCTGGATCAAACCGTGGAACACATGTACCTGGCGCGTTGTTACGCGCAGCTGGGCGAGAAAACCGCGAGTGAAAACAGTTGGAAACGCGCCTTGGAAGGCAGCGGCGGCGACGCCGGCAAACTCGTCGCGCTCGGTGAATACGCCGAGAAAAATGGAGCAATCGACATTGCCGAGGCCGCCTACGCCGGGGCGGTGACCGCCGCGCCGAAATCACGCGCCGGGCATCAGGGACAGCTCCGTCTCGCCCAGGCCCAGCGCGACACAAAAAGGATGCACCAGATTCTGAGCGAGATGCTGAAGATTTGGCCTAACGATCCTGCGATCGAGAATGATGAAGCGTACACGCGATTGCTGTTGCAGCAATCGCGTGAAGGAGAAAGTAGAAAGGAGAAAGTAGAGAATGCCGACTCAACCTCTCAACCTCTCAACTCCTCAACTTCCGAAGCGCCTCCAACTTCCATCTCCCAACTCCCGGCTCCGTCCCCTAATAACGACGAACTGATAACGGATAACGGCGAGCTGAAGGCGATTGAGGCTCTTGCCTTACAGCTCGTCGAGCGTAACCCCCGCAGCCTTCCCCATCGGACGCTGCTCGCACTCGCTCGTCTTCGTCAAAACCGATTCACGGAGGCGCTCGATGTTTACGCGAACGTTCAGGTTGCGACGAACGCGCTTACTCCTTCTGCGCTGGCAGTTCATGCCGCAGTTCTTTTCGCCAATGCGCGACCAGAAGAGGCAAAGAGCGAAGCGGCGGAAGTGCCGGCTGAGCGCCTCCTGCCTGAGGAAGAAGCGCTGATTCAGGGACTGAGGGAGTAGGAGTTGGGAGTTGGGAGTTGGGAGTTGGGCAAAGAGCAAGGAGCGGGGAGATCGGAGCTGGGAGGAAGCAAACGCTCAGCGCTCGACGCTTTCCGTCCCGATAACGATTAACGGATAACTGATAACTATTTCCGAGCTCGCCTCGCCCTATGCTTCATCTGCGAGCTCGGAAATGCATCGACGGCGGCGGTATATTTTTTGCTTCCTCTTGGGCATTTTCAGAGGGGTCTAAAGGGCGAAATGATCGAGGGCAATCCAGAGAAAATCTCATAAGCGGGTGGTCTCGAATTACTTATGAAGAAAACAGAAATTTATTCGACACCACGCCTGTTTCGTATGATACTTTTCGCCCGCAAATGAAGCATCCGTTACAGAAATTATGCGTGCGCGTTTCTGGTCCACTTAGACTTCGGGCTAACAGTTCATTAACTTCCACGGCCATTGTGTAGGACCGTTACCTACAGCATTTTGCGACGGACATACATTGAAAAAAGTCCGTAAATTGTTCATATAGATCCCCACCCCCGAACCGATTCTCATTCAATGAATCACAAGCTCCATTGTCCCTGTAGCCTTTTTGCATTCATGATCGGCGCGGCCGTTATTTTTAATGCTGGCACGTTATGGGGAAACTCGGCGACATGGACCGGCGGTTCATCGACCAGTAACAACTGGAATGATACCGCAAACTGGTCGGGCGGCGTTCAACCGACAGGAGGCGGTGCCAATTCAACAATCCATTACACCCAAGGCGGCCGTACTACGTCGAACAATGATTACGGTGACGATAGCCAATTTCAACAGATCCTGTTCGACAACACGATCACAAGCTCCTCCTACACTCTAACGGGTTCGAGAATTAAGCTATTCGATGTCTCGGGTGACGGCATCACAGGGAAGATCGAAAACAATAGTTCGATTCTACAAACGATCAGCTTCAACGGTGCGAGCGGGTTTTCGCTTTTACTCGAGAGCAGTTTTGAAATTGATCCAACTCAAGGAGACTTAACCATCAATAATGGCGTCCTCTTGGATTTCAACACCCCGACCCTCAATGTCTTTGGCAATAATGGGCACGTTCTGACGTTCAACGGAGCGATCACTCAAAATAGCACCGGGTCGTTTAGCCTTAATGACAACGACATTGTCATCTTTAATGGGTCAAATAATTATAGCGGGAACACCACGATCAAGGCCGGGGAATTGCGTTTCGGCCAAAATGGCTCCTCGAATAACAGCACCATCTTGTTGGGCAATACGATCGGGACAGCTGCATCAGCTACTGTGACGATGCTTGGGAGCGCGCAGACGCTTTCTAGCCCCATGACGGTTCAAAGCGGCAATGGTGGCGAAGCCGTTCTCAGATCGCAAAACAGCAACGGGACGACCAATAACTGGAACGGCACGATCACACTCAACAAGGATTTAACCGTCGCCACGACCAACTCCGGCGCGACGCTTAACACGGCGCAGATGCTGTCTGGAACTCCCGGCACGGCGAGAACAATCAGCGTCGGCTCTGCGTCTACAACCAATAATGGTACCGTTGCCTTTACGGGATCAGCCGATAACACGGACATCGCTGCAACAGTGAATTCCGGCGCCCTACTGTTGAATAAGACAAGTAGCTCGGGTGTCCACTCGGTCGGTTCCGGTCTGACGGTGAATAACGGCGGCACCGCTCTACTCGGCAACAGCTCCGGGGATCAGATTTTCGTAAACTCATTTGTCACAATTAATAGCGGCGGAACCTTTAAAACGCAGGGATTTAGCGAAGGCTCGAGCGCATCTGGAGCAACACGTGGAGTAGGAGCTTTGACTTTGCAGGGGGGAGCGACAATTGATTTCGCTACGGGTGCTAACGGCAGCACTTTGTCCGCTGCTTCGGGAGTGGTTAGTGGGGCTGGAACAATCTCGATCAAGAACTGGACTGGCATTTCATCAACCGACAACGGTTCCGCCACGAACGACCGGCTATTGTTCCAAACAGATCCTAATTTCAGCGCCTTACAATTGGCGCAATTCCAATTCTACGACGACAGCGGCACGGCGTTCAACATGGGGGCGATTGAAATCGCCTTTAATGGTTGGACGGAAATTGTCCCCGTCCCCGAGCCCGGCACGTGGATCGGCGCCGCTTTGCTCCTCGGCTCCTTATTCGTGAGCCAGCGCCGCCGGCTTTTCCGCCTCCTCTGCCAATAATCAGGTCGGCCCTCTTAAGCCTCGGGGCCTTCGCTCCGGCTGACCGCCGACGTCTGCCCCAGCTCCCCACTCACCACTCCATGCTCTGTGCCTTGCCCCAATTTCAGCTTTCAGGTGTCAGCTTTCAGCGTTTTTAGACGCTCTCTGCCCTTCGCTCTTTGCGCCTAGCCAGTCCCGCCGCCCCCATCTTCCATCTCCAGACTCCAGATTAGAGCACAAAGCGCGCATCGACCGGACGACGTGCTGGATCGGTTCGGAGTTTTTCCAGTTGACGTTCGCGAACCAACCAGGCGCGTTCTTCACTGAGCCAGGTAAGATAAGCCTCATCCGATATCGTGAGCCGCTCGTGAGCCGGCGTTACCCAGTTTGGCAACACGAAATCTGTTAGCATAACAAGGGTTGCAATTTACTTCCGATTCCCGCCGGTCCAAATTTTTCGCAGAGTTCGCCGAGTTCACCCGCGGTAATCCGTCCCGGGTTTAAACGCAACAGTTCGGCGATGTCGGGCAGATCCCGTCCTTCCCGCCGCGACTCGTTGCGAATGGCGTGCAGTTTCAAGGCAATGAGTTGGGCTAAGCCCGGCACCCGAAATTCGTGTTTCCCGCGGCGGAGCGATATGGACGCTTCCTCTAGTTTCTTAAAGGTGGGAGCGTCGACAAACAGCACATCGATCTCCGGCAGGTTTGAAGTTTTAGCGGCGTAACGGGCGAAGTTTTCGGTCCGCGCCGTCAGAACATAGCCTCCGCCGCTCAGGTTCGCGTCGAACGCGGCCTGGTCTTCCACGGCAATCAAGCAATCAATGTCGATAGTTTGACGGACCACACCATGAGCCGCCAGAGCGTAACCCCCAACAATCAAAAATGGCTGCGAACAGCTCGCCAAGAGATCAAAAGCCGCCTGCATAATAGTCGGCCATTGTACCGCGCACCGGCAAAAGCGCTAGAACCCCTCTCATAAATAGGAAGGAGTGCGCTGAGTAATGGTGGATTAGAATTGAACTTCCTTACCTTCGTTTCCTTCTGTTGAAATCGGAAAGAATTCGCCACAGAAGATAACCAAGAAAACGAAGGTCCTCTTCCGCCCCAATCCTGAAAAAGCTTCGTTACCTTCTGTTTATTGTCCCTTCCCCAACCGCGTGAGGCGCGCGTTCGCCTTTTACGCGGCTCTTTGCTCTTCGCCCTTTGGTCGCTCCATTCCCTGATCCGGTGGTCCGTTGTCCGTAGTCCCGTGGTCAGCGTTTCAGCTTCGCCCTTTGCGCCTCGCCTTTTCCCCTGCTCCCCGCTCCCCCGCTTTGCCCCAATTTCAGCCCCGACGCCTTCGGGGTCGTCCCGCTTCGCAGGCGGACTTCTCACTTTCCCCCCACCCATTGCGTAGCCAGGTTGGGGAAAGTTATCCACACCCCCAAGCCCTTGGCTTTCCGGCCCTCTAAAAATTGTAGGATTTTAGATTGACACTGTAGGGCGAAATCTGGTCTTATGGGTCGCTAGCCCCATTTCCGTCCTGCTCCCCACATTGAAAACTCCCTCCCGATCATTACGTACCAGTGGTGTATTCATCGCTATTGCGTTTGTTCTTGCCAATGCGGGCGAACGCGCCTTCGCCACGGCGAATCCTGCAACTTGGAACGGCGGCGATTATGGCAACAGCCACAACTGGAGCGACTCCGGCAACTGGAGCGGGGCCAACGGAAACCCAGACGGCGGTGGCACTACTATTATCCATTTTGCCGGCACGACCGGTCTCAACCCATTCAACGATTACAGTGCCTATGTTCAGTTTAATCAGATCCTCTTCGATTCCGGCGCGGGCGCGTTTACTCTCAGCGGTGCGGTGGTCAAACTCGCCACCAATGGCGTTAACGTAGCGAAAGTCGAGAACAACAGCTCAAGCTTGCAAACCGTAAGCTTTAGCACGGCCGACGCGACCAGTCGTTCCATTCTTTTCGAGAGCAGCGGCGAACTCGACCCGACCTCAGGCGACTTGACGATAAGCAATGGTGTCTTCGCCGATAACGGAGCCGATCTAATCAGCGTTTATGGCGGGGGTGGCCATACCTTGACGTTAAACGGGGTGGTTGGCCAATTCGGGGCTGCGGTGGCATCGCTAACCATCCAAACAAATAACGTCGTCTTGATGAACGCCGTTAACACCTATACCGGCGACACAACAGTATTGGCGGGCAAGCTCCAGTTCAGTTCTACTGGGAGTTCGAACAGTTCGACTTTCCGCCTTGGTTCGACCAGTGGCACTACAGTGTCCGAATTGGACCTCATTACTCTTGCGGGTGGGACAACGCTTAGCAGCACCATCAATCCTGTCACGACGAGCGGTAGCGGCCTCTTCAAAATAGATTCGCAAAATACCTCGGGAACTAACACCCTTTCCGGCCATTTCGGTGTCGATCGCGACTTTACCATCAATAAGGCGGCTGGCGGTCTTTTGGACATAACCCAGGCGCGGGCCGGCGGCGCCGGCTCTACGACCGGCTTCGACATCAAGACTAAAACCGTAACCCTCACTGGGGCTGGCAACATCAGCTTCAATGATGTTTACAACAGCACCGGTTCGGGGAACGGAACTATTGCCTCGAGTAACACAGGCATCGTAACTCTAGGCGGTAGCTTTGATAACGTTGCTTTAGCGCTAACCGTCAATTCTGGAACCCTTGTGCTAGGCAAGGCTTCTACAAGCGCCATCCACGCGGTCGGTAGCGGCCTCACTATCAACAGCGGCGGAACGCTTCAACTCGGCGGCACCGGCGGCGATCAAATCTTTGATTCGATGGCCGCACCCACGGTCAATTCCGGTGGAGTCTTTGACATGAATGCTCTCTCAGAGACTGTTTCAGGAATTAACCTTAACGGAACCGGTATAAGCAGCGGTGGTGCGTTGATCAACAGCAATACCGGCGCGACGAGCACGTTGACTGGCGCGATAACCTTGCAAAGCAACAGTAGCGTTGGAGGCGCGGGTAACCTTACGCTACCTAGCGCGATTGGCGGTGCTTTTTCGCTTACGAAGGTTGGCGCTGGCACGCTTTCTCTTGGGGGCAATAATACTTTTACTGGTGGAGTCTTTCTGAACGCGGGCACCTTGGCTCTGGCTAATGCAGGAACTAATTTAGGACCTTCTCCGGGAATAGCTACTACTCAGCTCACCTTTACCGGCAATAGCACCTTCCAGATAGGCAATAACAATTTAGTGGCCAATCGGCTGGTGACAATTAACTCTACCGTAATCGGCACCATTGACACGGCAGGAAATGCTGGAAGTGGCGTGCAGGGTGTCATTAGCGGCGCAGGTGGACTGACGAAAATCGGGTCGGGTGCGCTCACGCTGGCTGGTGCAAATACCTATACCGGCGCTACGACGATCACTACCGGCACGCTGGAACTTGGAGGTGTTATCGCTGGCGGTGTCGTCACCGGCCCCGGCTCCACCGGCTCGCTCTCAACCAGCAGCACGATCGTGGATAACGGCAACTTCACGATCAACCGCACCAACGCGGTGACGCAGGGAACTGACTTCAGCGGTAGTGCGATCACCGGCTCGGGTTCACTCACCCAGGCTGGCACCGGCACGACGACCCTGAATGCCGCCAACACGTACTCTGGTGGTACGACATTGAGCGCCGGCACGTTGGTGCTCAACAACGGAGCGAGCGGCACTACTACATCATCTGCAATCGGTACCGGCGCTTTCACGATTTCCGGTGGTACGATAGATAGCACGGTTGCCGGGATTACTCTCGGCAGCAACAACACGCAGAATTGGAATGGCGATTTCACCTTTACGGGCACCAATAGCCTGAATCTAGGTACCGGCGCTGTGACATTAAACGCGAACCGTCAAGTTACAGTTAGCGCTAACACTTTGACGGTAGGCGGCACGCTTGGCGGCGCGGGCTTTTCACTTACAAAGAATGGCAGCGGAACACTCGCACTAACGGGCAGCACTGCAGGCACCGCGAGCGGTGGAGTTGTAGTAAATGGAGGCACCTTGAGTGTCAGTGGTGTTAACTCTCTAGGTACAACCGGTAATGCGGTAACGTTAAACAACGGCGCTACATTCAACAATACGGGCTCGTTCACGGGCACGACTCATAACTTCGCACTGACTGGTGTGGCCAGTTCGACCGTTACATTTCAAAACGATGCGAGTATGAGTTTCAGCTCGAGCGCAACTCGACTTACAGGAGGTTCCTCGAGTCTTACGATCGTTAAGTCCGGGATCGGAACATTTACGATTAGCGGTAGCACCGGGAATTCTTATACCGGAAATTGGCGAATCGATAACGGCACACTGTCGACATCGAACGATGCTGCTCTTGGCAACGTGAATGACGGCATCACGCTAAATGGCGGAACGTTCGACATCAGTAGTAGCTTCAATCTGTCTAGCACACATGTTGTTACTCTAAACAATAATGCTAATAACACGCTTAGTTTGAGCGGCTCCGCGGCAACGACGCTCGGTACCACGAACCAGCTAACCGGAGTCGGCGGATTTACCCTGGCAGGTACTGGCGCACTAACGCTTAGTGCAGCAGAAAATTATCAAGGCGGAACGATAGTATCATCAGGCACTACTCTTAACATCAACAACAGCGGCGCCATCGGATCAGGCACATTAACACTCAACGGCGGGACAATCGATAATACCAGTGGCGCGAACATTACCACCAGCACTAACAACAACGCGCAGATCTGGAACGGTAATTTCACTTTTACCGGAGGCACGAATCACGATCTGAACCTTGGCACGGGCACGGTTTCTCTCGGTACCGTTTCGGGCAGTACTCGCACCGTAACGGTAAGTGCCAGCACCTTGACGGTCGGCGGCGTCATTTCCAATGGCACCAATGGTACTACCCCTACAGTAAACTTAACGAAAGCAGGAAGCGGCACACTTGCGCTTAATGGCGCGAATACCTATACCGGAGTAACGACGCTCAGCGGCGGGATTCTCAGCACGAATAACTTAGCTAACGGGAGCGCCCCGAGTGGCATTGGTCAATCCAACTCCAATGCTTCAAGTCTTGTGTTCGATGGGGGCACTCTTCAATATACTGGTATTACCGCGAGCACAGACCGAAAATTCAACATCACTTCGAATGGAGCCACGGTTGACGCCTCAGGCTCTGGGGCACTGAGTTTTACTGCGACAGGTGTAAGCGCGTTCACTTACGGCACTTCTGGCCAGGCACGCTCGCTGACTCTCACTGGAACGAACACCAGCAGCAATACGTTAAGCGGGATCCTCGCAGACAATGGAGTCGGCGCCACAACGCTTACTAAGAACGGGAATGGCAGTTGGACCTTGACGGGCGCGAACACTTATACCGGGGCAACCACAGTGAGTGCAGGAACGCTCTTGGTTAACGGTAATCAATCTGCCGCGACGGGTACGGTAACTGTTAGTGGCAGTGGAACAACACTTGGAGGAAGCGGAACTATCGGTGGCGCAGTTACAGTTAATAGCGGAGCCAACCTTTCACCCGGTAACAGTCCAGGGAAATTGCAGACGGGCGCTTTGACGCTCGCCTCGAGCTCTAACTTTGTTGTCGAACTTGCTGGCACAGGTGGGGCCGCGAATGCAGGCACGACGTATGATCAGGTCAGCGTAACTGGCGCAGTGGCGATCACCGGCAGTAATCTTCTAATTAATTCACTTCTGACTGCGACAAATATCGGACAAAAATATTTTATTCTAGCCAACGATTCTACGGATGCTGTGACCGGAACGTTCGCTAGTCAGGCAAATTTATCGACGATCACCGCTAGCAATAATGGCGATATGTTCACCATTAATTACCTCGACGATACCGCAGGTGGTGCAAGTGGAAACGATATCTCGCTTACCCTTATCGCAATTCCTGAGCCGAGCACTTGGATCGGCGCAATCCTTACCCTTATCGCTTTCGGATTGTCGCAGCGCCGACGGATTCGCGGTTTGGTTAAAGCGCAGAGCTAAGAGCACGGTGCGCTACGTTGCGCCGGTTGAAACGTGACCAGTGGGTCTCAGCACCGAGCTCACCGTTAATGAAAGAATAAGTATTGCGACCCAACGGGAATCGCCCTTAAGCCGATCGTTTTGCCTGAACGGACACTTACCCCATATTAATTCACTTAACGTCCGGATTTAGCGTTGACATTCAAAGGCTTACTTGGTGTCATGAACGGCGAGTGTAAAGAGGTGCCGTTGAACCAACAAATCCCTGCCGATAAAAACTGTAAAGTGAAAAATCGCAGGGGCGGCGTTTCACTTCATTTCCAACTTCTTCCCGCTCTCGCCGCCGTCCTTCTGACCGCGCTGCTCTGGCTGATCGCTTCGCGCCAGTCAGTTTACGACGGCCCGACTTCCAGCGAACCCGCCATAACGCAGACCGAGCATCGAACGCCAGCGGCTGATCCTGTTCCTGCCGCTGAGATTTACCAAGGTGTTCGGCACGACGCCGGCACTGTTGCACCCGATCTCGTTCCGGAAAGCCAGGCTGCTGCGAAAACTTTTCATCTTCGCCTGGGCTGGGTCGGCGTAGCCGGCCTGGATGGGAATCTCCAATTTGGATTGATCGACTCGGACGGGCTTGCCCTCGGGCCGACACCAGCAAGGAGTGGATCTACTTCAGGAAGCGTCGGAACAATTGGCAGCGGGGGCTCGTTTCAAATCGCTCCGGTCAGCGGCGGAGGAATCCAGCCGGCTGCGACACTTACGGCTAATCCGGCTACATGGAACGGCGGCGACTATGTCAACAGCCACAACTGGACCGACACTGGCAACTGGTCGGGGGTCAATGCCAATCCAGATGGAGGTGGCACGACGATCGTTCACTTTTCCGGAGGCACCGGTCCCAATCCTTTCAACGATTACGGCGCATATACGCAGTTTAACCAGATCTTATTCGACTCGGGTGCAACTATCAGTTTCACGCTAAGCGGTGCCGCCATTAAATTGGCACCGAACGGTGGCAGCGTCGCAAAGATCGAAAACAACAGCGCGTTACTTCAGACTGTTAGTTTTAATACCAGCGGTCAGTCGATTGGATTCGTCGGCACTAGTGGCACACTCGAGTTGGATCCAACGAACGGCGATCTCACCATCAACAATGACATTTTCGTCGATAATTCAGCATCGGGGGTTATTCACGTCTTCGGCAGTCACATTCTAACCTTGAATGGGTCGTTAGGTAACGGCGCAGTAACTGCCGCTCTGACGATCGAAAGCACTGCCACAGTCGTTCTTGCCGCAAATAACAGTTACAGCGGAGAGACCGTCGTTAAAGGTGGCGGCACAGTTCAATTCGCGACTGCAGGTTCGTCCACGGGCCGGGCGAACAACAGCACATTCCGGCTGGGAGATGGAGTTGCAAATGCGGATTCAGCCGCAGCGATCACGCTCAATTTAGCGACGACTGCCGGAGGGCAATCAATCGACAGTGTGATCAATCCTCGACTCGGCACCACTGGTCTTGAGAGTCTCAATTCGCAGAATACATCCGGCACAAATAGTCTGACGAACCATATAGGCCTCGACCACGACTTCACAATTACGCAGGCGGCGGGTACGGGCGCGCTGAACATCACGCAAGCAAAAGGCGTTGACAACAGCACGGGCTACGACATCAAAGGCTTCACCGCGACGTTCACACCGGGGGCGGGCGGCACCATCAACGACAGCGGCACGATCTACAGCTCTACCGGCGGCGGCAACGTCCTGATGAACGGCGCTGGAACGCTTACTCTCTCTGGCACCAATACTTATTCTGGCGGCACGACGCTCAGCTCTGGCACGCTCAATATTAATAGTACCACCGCCCTTGGCGCGACGGCGGCCGCGTTCACGATCAATGGCGGGACGATCGACAACACGACAGCTGGAGCAATCACCCTGGCGAACAACAACCCGATCACGTTGGGCGCGAATTTTGCCTTCACCGGGACGAAAGATTTGAACCTCGGCACTGGCGCAATTACCAACGCTGGCAACCGCACAATCACTCTAAACGGCGTCGGAAGCACACTGACGTTGGGTGGATTGATGACAAACTCATCGGCCACCACACAAACCACTACGGTAAACGGCGCCGGGAACACTCTGGTTCTGGGAAGCTATGCTCTCGCTAATAGTAGCACGAGTCGAACAGGAATACTTAATGGCTCAGGTAACGTCAGCATCACTGGCGTAGTCAGTAATGGTAGTACTGCAACCCTCAGCAAACTTACCTACGCCGGCACTGGTACATTGACCCTTTCCGGCGCTAGCACATTTGGTGGTGGTTTTACGCTCAACAACGGAACAGTTGCGATCGGCGCCGATTCAACAGGCGCCATTACCAACGGGCCGCTTGGCACAGGAACGCTAACTCTGACGGCAAGTCCTATAAGCAACACCATTGCAGTTCAGGCCGTTGGCGGGAGTCACACTGTGAATAACGCTGTGGCCATCACGACAGACGTGACGATCAATGGATCCCAAAACTTGACGTTGGGTGGCACTTGGACGCAAACCAATTCGAATCAAATAACGAACAACATCGGCGCCGGTAAGCTGTTCACGCTCGGAGCGTTCAATCTGTCGAGCAGCGCAACCGGACGAACGTTAACAATCGCCGGCACGGGCGACACGACGTTTGGCGGAATAATCAGCAATGGAAGTGGGACCAGTGGGGCCTTCACAGATCTTAATACCGGCACCGTTTTACTAACCGCCGCAAACTCATATTCCGCCGGAGCGGGGACAACAATTGGATCGACGGCTGCCAACGCGGGCATTCTGAGGCTTTCAGGCGTCGGAACTTTGGGTGCTACATCTAATGCGCTGACCATTCGAGGCGGGACGCTGGATCTAAACGGGACGACGCAAACTATCTCGACTTTGCTTCTCGGCGGTGGAGTCGCAGCAACGTCCGCTAATATCACACTTGGCGGTGGCACTCTGAATCTCGGCGGCACCGTCACCTATTCCCAGACAAACAATCCTAACGGCGCAACAATCTCTGGCGCCGGGGCGCTCAGCTTAAATGGAACCCGCACGTTTAGCATCGGCGATTCCACCACCACGGCTGCTGAGCTGACCATAAGTTCGATCATCCAGGACGGCTCCGGTTCCAGCGGCATTAGCAAACAATCCGCAGGCACACTCGTCCTTTCCGGTGCGAATACTTATACCGGAAAAACAACTATTACTGCTGGCACTCTGTCGATTAATACGATTCAGAACGCCGGTAGCGCCACGCCTAACGCGTTGGGCGAACCCGCATCTGGAGCGAACAGCATTATTGATCTGGCCGGCACGCTGCAATACACCGGCAGCACTGCGGGCAGCAGCGATCGCGTCATTAACCTTACTGGCGCGACGGGCGGCGCGGGCAGCCTCGACGCCTCAGGTTCAACGACATTTGCCCTTAGCGGC
The DNA here is from genome assembly GCA_041167085.1 of Verrucomicrobiota bacterium. Lineage (GTDB taxonomy): Bacteria > Verrucomicrobiota > Verrucomicrobiia > Chthoniobacterales > UBA10450 > DATFCK01. The sequence goes on along the minus strand of JBEEGV010000038.1, from coordinate 41,695 downwards.
GGGGTCACGAGCGCAGGAACATCTGGCACGACCACGCTGACACTTACCGGAACAGGCTCCGGCTCTGAAAGTGGAGTCATCGCCAACGGCACCAGCCCAAATGTGACCGCTGTTACAAAGACCGGTGCAGGCACATGGACGCTGTCCGGCATGAACACTTACACCGGCGCAACGACGATTGCGTCAAACGGCGGCACACTCATTGCCGGTGCGACCGGTGCGCTCGGCAACACGGCGAGCGTAACGGTGAACAGTGGCGGCATACTTGCTTTGAGCGGCTCTGGAAATCTTGACCGCGTGAACAACGCGGCTCCGATTACACTCGGAACTACGGCGGGCGCGGCGGGGACTATCCTCCGTTCTGGTAACGGAACGGTGAGCGAGGGCGTCGGTGCGAGCCGCAATGGCGGCACAGTCACAGGCACTAGCAGTGTTGGATTCGGAGCGCTGACTCTGGCGTCGACCTCGAACCTCGATTTCGGCACGGGAGGTGTCGGAACTCTGAATTTCACCAGCTTTGCGCCAACCGGTTTCACACTGAACATCCTCAACTACACAAGCACTGCAAATCAGCCGGCCAATATTTCCGGTGTGGATGGCACGGACGACCGGCTTATCTTTAACCAGGATCAGAGCGGCAACCTTGGCTCTTTTAACTTTGGCGGAATCGCCGCTACCGAGATTGCTTTGGATACGGGCTTCTTCGAAGTGGTTCCGATTCCCGAGCCCAGTACTTGGGTCGTTGGCGCTCTTGCGTTCAGCTTATTGCTCGTTACGCAGCGGCGGCGCATGACGCGTTTGCTCAAGCGCGCAGCGTAGGATCAGCCGCCTGAACGGACGCCTCGCGCACGCGACGGGTAAACTCCAAACCGCCCTACCTGGCGATTTCAGTTAGTGGGACGAGACCAGCTCATCCCTCCCTCCGCGAAGACACAATTGCTTCTCGCTGCCCTTCCATATTTTGCGAATTTCGCGGATGCCGCGCCGTAGCCTGGGCGTAGGCGGGTGACTCGCGGATAGAATTTTCAGCGGCGGCGGAAAATGCGAGCTAGGCGGCTGCGGCTGGAGAAGAAGATCAGACCCCCTAACGATAAAGCAGCGCTCACCCACGTCGACGGTTCCGGAACGGGAACGACTTCAAAATAGCCGCTACCCAGGGCGAATTCTGTAACGGGGCCACCAAAGCCGGCGAAACTGAAACTGCCCAGATTGCTTGCTTGATCGGAATCGAAGATCAATCGATCGGTCGAGCCCGTGATTCCCTGAGTATTGACCGTGCCGGTCCAATTATCGATCGTCAGTGTGTTCAAGCCAGGACTGAAACTGGCAAAGGTAAGAATGCCAACCGTGCCGGTCCCGAAATCGATGTGAGAGCCGGTCGTGCTCAGCGTGAGAGCGCCCATCCCGACAAGACCGGTCCCTCCCTCATTATAGTTGCCACTACCTCTTGCCAACGTGCCGCCATGGAGCGTTACGGTTGCACTGTTATTAATTTGATCGCTCGCACCCAGTAACAGCGTGCCGCCGGAGTTCACCGTGATACTGCCGGTAGAGCCGAGTGCGCTCCCGGTCGTATCCGCCGCCATGAGCGTGCCGCCGTTGATCGTCGTGCTACCGGTAAAAGTGTTGGCGCCGGTCAGCGCCAGAGTTCCAGCCCCGCTTTTAATCAACGCCATGTTGCCTTGCGCGCCGCTGTTTGTCCCCGCAATCACTCCGGCGAATGTAGTCGAGACTCCGGTGCTCGGATTTACGGTAAGCGTGCTCGTCGTTCCGATGGTCGTGTTCTTAACCGTTCCTGTGCTATCGCCCGCGAGTGATGCAACGCCGTCGTTGCGACTTGCCATGTCGAAGATGCTCGACGTATTCACAGCCATGTCCGTTTGCGGCGAGCTTGGCAGAACATTGCTCGCGCCCAATTGCAATATGCCGCTGTTCTGCACGGTGGTGGGGCCGTTGTAACTGTTCGCCGTATTCAAAACCACGGTTGTTCCATCCACCACCAAATCGGAATTGGCCGAGCTGCCGGTGATGCCGTTGCCGTTTATGTTAATGGTGCCGCCGCCGGCGAGTGTGAGGGTCGTTCCGTTTTTGGCGATGCCGCCGGTAAGATTCAAGGTGCCGCCACCAGCGTTGATCGTGGCGTTGGTCGCGATGTCGATGGCGCCGGCGAATGTGCTCGTCCCGGTGTTGTAGAGAGCGCCGTTGTTGCTGACTCCGGTACCATTCAGAGTCAATCCTTCCGCGGTCGAGTAATTGACTCCGTTCAGTTTCAACGCCGCTCCGTTTGCGACCGTCGTGCCAGCCGCGTTCGTCCCGAGCGCGTTGTTGACGTTTACCTGTAAAGTTCCGCCACTGACCGTTGTGCTCCCGGTATAACTGTTTGCTCCCGACAAGGTCAGCGCGCCGGCGCCCATCTTAGTCATCGTCCCACCTGTGCTGGTAAAGGCGGTACCGAGCGTCACGTTCTGCGCGTTCGTGTCGATGCAGAATGTCTGGCTCATAAGGTTGCTGAAACGTGCGGAGTAGTCTGTGGTATTGCTGGAAGTATATTGAAGGGTGCCGCCGCCACTAAAACTGATGTTGCCGCTGGATCCCAACGCGCCCGAGCTGCCAACAACGAGCACTCCGCCGTTGATGCTGGTGCCACCGCTATAGGTATTGGCGCCCGTCAACGTTACTGTTCCGGCCGTGCTTTTCGTGAGCGATCCGGTTCCACCAAGAATCGCGCTGACCGAGCCGCTCTGCAGGCCATAGGACGACCCGATTAAAGTGCCCGTGCCAGTCCCGATGATCGAACCACTCGTAAGACCGACCACAGCGACCGTTTCGGTGAACGTCTGCAAATCAAATGTCCCTCCGGAAACGGTTACGGCGCCGCCGTTAGCTAGTCGTTCACTTGCGGTGATCTGCAATGTGCCTGCGCTGACGTTTGTGCCGTTGCTGTAAGTGTTAAGGCCGCCGAGCGCCAATGTTCCCGCGCCGGTTTTGTTGAGGGTGCCGGTTCCACTGAAAATTCCGGTGGCCGTAAAGGTCAGACCAGGATCAACCAGGATAGTGCTGGTAGCGCTGCCAAGCGTGAAGTTCCGCGCCGAGCTGACTGTCGCGGCAATATCAAGTGTGGCTGAATTAATCGTGGCCGCAGAGGCACTCGCGCCGAGACTGCCACTAATCACAATTGTCGTGCCGCCGTTAAGGGTCGCTCCACCCGAGAAAGTGTTTGAAGCACCGAGGGTCAAAGTTCCGCTGCCGTTTTTGACAAGCGCGCCAGTGCCAGAAATTGCGCCGCTTGCGGTGATGTTGCCGACCCCGTCCAGGGTTAGGGCAAAGCCACCATTTGTTATGGATCCGGTTAACGTGAGCGTTCCAGAGTCAGACGCGACGCTCGAAGCTGAAGCGAGCGTTAGATTTCCACTCCAGGAGTTGTTGCTGCTAATATTGCGCAACGCGCCGTCGCTGCTGATGCCCGAGCCGTTTAAAGTAAGCGCTTCGGCGCCCACGCTAATACCCCCTTGCAGCTGCAGAGCGCCGGCATTAACCGTTGTGCTTCCGGCCGTTGTTCCCAGGCCAGCTGAGTTTTGAATGTTCAACACTCCGGCGCTGATCGTTGTGGTACCCGTGTAGGTATTCGCGCCGGTGAGCGTCACTGTTCCGGCTGTCGTTTTCGTCAATGTCCCTGTTCCGCCCAGAATCGCGCTGGCTGACCCACTCTGAACCGCGTAAGACGAGCCGGTCAATGTGCTCGCTCCCGTTCCAATAATCGAGCCGCTGGTCAACGTAACGAGGCCAACTGTCTCGTTGAATGTTTGCAGATCGAACGTGCCACCTGAAACGGTAAATAAACCCGTGTCCGCCAGGCGTTCACTGGTGCCGATCTGCAAGGTGCCGGCGCTGACGGTGGTTCCAGCAGTATAAGTATTCGCGCCGCTCAAGCAGAACGTGCTGCTGCCGCTTTTAACAAGCGCATAATCGCGGTTGCCCGTTCCTGACGTAATTGCAGCGGCCAGGGTCACGATCCCGCTCCCGTTTCCACCCAGAGTCAGAGTAACGGTCGAGTTGTCCGTGGCGGTGATGGCGTTCGCGATGTTTTCGTTACTCGATGAACTTTGAAGAATGCTATTGCTCGCGCCGGTTGTAAAGGTAAGGGCACTACCGCCCAGGCAAAACGAGCTTCCTCCGGAGTCAAAGGTCAAGCTGTTGAGTGTAAATGGAGTCGTGCCGCTATTTAACGGCGTTGCCAGCGTGCCGAGGTTGGTCGCACCGGCGAAATGTAGATCGGTGGCATTCGAACTCGTCGGAGCGCTCCCGCCCCAGTTTCCGCCTGTGATCCAGTTGACGTTTCCGCCCGCCCCGTTCCAGGTAAAGATGCCGGCATTAAGACTCGCGGCGGGAAGGGCAAAGATCAGCGCCGACCCGCACAAAAGCAGGGTCAAAAGACGATGAAATTTCGTGAAATACGATGCCACTGTTCATGCATTAGCCGCTGTCATGCCATGTGTGGTAATTACCGATAATTATGCGGGCTTTTTGCGTAATCCTTTGACGCTGCGAAAAATACGTCTTTTCCGAGGTGGGAAGGCGATACTTTAGTAGTTATCGTGTGCTGTCGACAAACCCGGGGCGCCGTCGGGGAGAAAATGCTCCGAATTGGGCACAGAACACGCTAATTCGATAAAAACTACAGATCCCTAAAGGAAACCACTACATGCATTCACGAACCGCACCTACGCCCGCGACCAAGTCGATAGCCCCGTTCAATTTCCGCTCACACCAGCAGCGATATTTCTTTTTTGCGGTCCTCGCTCTGACCTGTTCTTTCCTGTCCTTTACCGCAGATGGCAGGCCGGCCCCGGACGGAGATCAGGGCAACGGGAATACCGCGGAAGGAACTGGCGCACTTTCCAGCGACACCACCGGTGCAAATAACACCGCCGACGGCTTCAACGCGCTGTTCAAGAACATGACCGGCGATGCGAACACGGCGACCGGCGCCCAAGCGTTGTTTAACAATACAACCGCATCGGGTAACTCGGCCTACGGTTTCCTTTCCCTTTTCAACAACACCACGGGCGCGGGGAATACCGCCCTGGGATCGCAGGCTCTCACTTTCAGCACCGTCGGCAATGAAAACACCGCCTCCGGGAGCAATTCGCTCTTCAACAATACGACCGGCAACGACAACGTCGCCGATGGCGCGAACGCCGGGCATAACAACACCACCGGTGGGTTTAACACCGCCAGTGGCGCCAGCGCCCTTTACTTCAACACGACCGGCAGCTTTAACACCGCCGTTGGTTCGTTCGCGTTAAATCTCAGCACCGGCGGCAGCAACATCGCGCTCGGTTACGCGGCCGGGATTAACGTGACCACCGGCGGTGGCAACATCGATATCGGAAACCAGGGAGTCACGGGCGAATCAGCGACGATCCGAATTGGAACTCAGGGATCACAGCAAGCCGCATTCATGGCGGGCGTCTTTGGATCGCCCGTGGCCGGCGTGAACGTGGTGGTCGATGCCAACGGGCAGCTCGGCGTTCTCGTTTCTTCCGAACAGTTCAAGGATCAGATCAAGCCGATGAACCAGACGAGCGAAGCGCTTTTCTCGCTCAAGCCCGTTACCTATCGATATAAAAACGGAATCGACCCAAGCGGCGCCGCGCAGTTTGGCCTGATCGCGGAAGAGGTGGAGAAAGTGAATCCCGCGTTGGTGGCGCGCGATGCGACCGGAAAAGTTTACACGGTGCGCTACGAGGCAGTGAACGCGATGTTACTAAACGAATTTTTGAAAGAACACCGCAAGGTGGAGCAACTGGAAGCGACGATCGCTGAGCAGCGAGCAGCAGCAGCCGCGCAACAAGAAGCAATCAAAGCGCTCGCTGGTAGCCTGAAAGAGCAGGCATCGCAAATCCAGGCGGTGAAGACTGAGATGCGGTTGAGCAAACCCTCGCCTCAAGTGGTCGGCAATCAGTAGGCGTCATAGGCAGCAAACGCCCCGAAAGCTTTCGGGGCCGTCCATCGGCAGGCGCTCAATGAAGATATAGCGGTGGGCAGAGCTGAGATCTGTCGCCACGGCGCGGGCGCCTGCACTGAGCGAAGCCGAATGTGTCGCCGTTGTCGGGAGTCGGCCCGACCCGCGCCTTCGTCCCGCAGTCGCGGGACTCCGGCGCGGCGAGCAGAGCGGGGCGGCTACAATTTTTGGCATTTCTTTCATTGTAGCCGCGGTCGGAGATCGCGGTTGGATTTAGCATCGCGCTCGCCTACGGCTCGGCTTCCGGCTCGGAGAGTCCTCCCGCTCGGAGAGAAGAGCCTACGGCTCGGAGAGAAGATCGCGATCCACCAAAACGATCCAGCGCTTCAATTTTGCGTCGGATCGGACAAGTCGGGCGTGTCAGCGACATTTTTTCGCCCATCGTTTTCCCACGCTTCAAGGTGGCTTTGGTAAAGCTGCGACATCATGACCGAGCGCGGATCACGTGATCGAGCAACGCCGTACATCCATTCGGCCTCCGGGAAACGGCCCATCTCGTCGTAGGCGAAAGCCATGTCCAGCGGGTAACTCCCATCCAGCGGTGCGAGAAGGCGAGCTTTATCGAAAGCCGCCAGTGCAGCGGCGTAATAAGAATTGCGCTTTTCGCTTCGGCGTTTTTCATTTCCGAGCGCGCCGAGTGCGCGGCCCAGATAAAAGAAAATGTTGGGATTCCGCTGTTCGTAAATGAGCGCTTTATTGGCGAACAATATCGCACCGGCAGGATCGTCGCCCTCCAAGGCGATAGACGCGCGCTCGGCAAAGTATTCTCCGGGCAGAAGACGAGCGCACTGAAAGAGCAGAATCACTCCGACCATTACGAGGGCAAGTCTGGGAGCCAGGCTCACACCACTAGTTCGTGGAATTTTCGAATCAGGCGTCATGCCGGGATTGGCCAAAATTCCGAACACGAACGCGATGAGCAGAGCATTCGCGGGAACGTGCAGATTAAAGTCGACAGCCGAATGAACGACATACGCACCAATCGCGGAAAATGCTCCGATATTTAGCGCGAGCCTGTCGCTCAGGGGAGAACTTCCCACGCCAAGCCGTTTGGGCCCGAAACGGACAAAGTTTCGCCACCCATAAAGGAGATGTGCGGAGAAGAAGAGCAGAAATGCGGCGGCACCAACCAGTCCATACTCGCAGAGTAGGTGGAGGTAGTCGTTGTGAACAACGATGGGATCCATCTGCATGCGTTCGGTACGAAATTGACGTCCGTAGAATCGATACGTGCCGCTTCCGGTCCCAGTTAATGGTTGCAACTTCCACTGCTCAATCGACGCGCGCCAAAGGTCGAAGCGAGTGTTGTCTGGAGCAACGATGTTCGCCAGGCGCTCGCTAAGTGAAGTGCTTTGATGCATTAAGGACCCGGCTGCGATGAACGCTGCGGTTAGAACAATCAATCCGATTGCTCCGTATTTCCGAAGAACGGAAGGGCCGCCTGCCCTCAACGCGACGAGGCTCAAAGCCGCGAAAATAATGAGACTGGCCGCGACGCTTAAATATCCTCCGCGGCTAGCGGTAAGAGCAACACCGATGTAGGAAACGAGAGCGAGGTAACCGACGAGCACTTTGACCCAGCCGGGCCAACGACTCCAGCAAGCGATGCTTAGACCGAGGATTCCGAGAATCTCAAGCAGCCCAGCCAGGTGATCTGGATTCTCGTAAAGTCCACGCGCACGTTCGCCGACTGGCAGGCTTTGCAGAAAAGGAACGACGATGAAATTTTGCCCAATACCGAACTGAATGAGGCTTACCAGCACGTGACAGAGTGCGAAGGCCAGCAGCGCAATAATCAGAGCAATCCGCCGCGCTGAACTGTTCAGCGCGGTCACAGTCAGACCGTAGATGGTGAGCGCGGCCAGAACCAAGTAAAGGTCTGCCCGCGCGAAATACGGTGCGGGCGAAGTGAGCGCGCGAATGGCGATATATCCGCCAAACAGTCCACTCATGCATAGGCAGAGAAGATCGGCTCCGGAACTTACGCGCAGCGTAGCGAAGGCAATCAGCGCCGCGATTGCAATCAGAGCGTAACAGGGAAGATAAAAAAGCAATCCATCTGCGGCAATCGAGACCTGTAGGAGAGCCAATGCCACTCCGACCAAGAGGAGAGTAACGAATCCCCCGACGCGGGGAATCCAGGGATTCGTCACAAAAATCGTCTTGGCGAGCGGTCGATGGGGAAACTAACCACCCGTCAGTTAGATTGAGACAGTGTTGGATGGCTCGGCGCCGGCCGCTCCGGTGTCACAAAACTGTTTGCCGTGGTTGCTCCACAGGCGCCGTCCGGATCTCCGTGATCTTTATGTCTGCGCCACGCTAAACTGCCGCATGTCAAAGTTAGTGTTTGGGTTCGTTTGTGACAAACCATGCAGTCGGTAGCAAGTGCCTTAGGCGCGCTGGCAAACCAAAATGTAACAGCCGAAGCTGCCACCAGCATGATGAAAACTGGCGCCCGCACCGCACGGTTGGCTTTCGGAAAGTTTACGAGGCGTTGAAATTTCTTCATTGGAGGAAGCCCTTCGGCGGTCGTTGTATGAAATCCCCAACCACCGCGCAAGGTATATTTATCTTTGTGGGAGATATAGAAATTCTAGGGAATTCGGTTAAACTAGAGCCGGAAATCGAGTTAAAGTAGTACCACCCGGTAAAAGCGGTGCATCATGCTTCGTGCGTTAGGATCAGAGTCGGTTACCTGAACCGCGTTACCGGTTCCGGACACATTTGTCGCTCCCGACACGGGATTCCAAGTCGAATCGCTAAGGTTGTTCTTGTAATCGACCCGGTAATGTTGACCGGAAATGGTGGTAAAACTGATTTGTGGAGCTCCCATGTTGTTGAAGCCTAACACCGTGACGCGTGGCCTGTACGATTCAGGGACGCCATTGAGCTGGAATGCCATCTGCGAGGGACCATTGGCCGCATTGCTCTCCCAGTTGTTGTTGAAAGGCGCCTCATCGCTAAAACTCGGGTCGCTGCGGCTGGTCGTAGCCGTTTCCCAGACGATGTTGTCAGTAGAAAGACTAGCAGTGTAGGACAGCGGCCCATTGTGCAGGACAAGCCAGTAGGTCCCCACTGGCAGCGAAACCGAACCAATGTCGAAGGTGATGACGTACTCCGGATAAGGGGCAGGAGAATCGTGGCGGCCGGTAGCGACATGAGTCAGATTCGTCGAAGTGCCGCTGAAGAGCACCCCCCCGGGTGTGTTGTTCGCCGCATTGGAGCGAATCTCCCAGAAGACGGTACTTTGAAAATCGGATGCGAACTCTATGTCCCAAAATTTAATATTCTGCAGGATGGAAGCGGCGTTCAAAGTAAAACTATTCGCCTCTTTCCAATGAGTAAGTGCGAATCCGTCTACTAGGTTGGGAGAGCCATTATCGTAAAGCAGTTGGTTACTACCGTCGGCACTTGGGATGAAGAACGCTGCCAGCAGGACCAGGAAAAAGGAGCGATTCATCGGTGGTTCTTTCGAATCTCGCGCAAAATGTGGTTTTAAAAAAGCCTAAAACCGCCCGGTGGCCACGAAAAGGCCGTCATTCACCAGCATATCGAATCACTTTTCTCGCGAGCGCAGGGTAACCGTTAAGTTAGCCCTCTTTCGGCTTTCCGTTTCGCCTCCGATTTTCCGGCGGCTGCTGCGTTAGCAACCGCGCTAACAGCAGATGGATGAGGTTCTTAGACCGGAGCCAAGCCTTTCCCCGCTCTACCTCGGAAATGCAACAGACCCAAGGCGGCAAAAGGCAATGCCAGCCAAAGCGTCGAGAATGATTCAGGAACGTTAACAGCGACATCATCGAGCCTGAAGAAATCATTATCGTGTCGGTAACGAAATTCCAAAGTTGTCGATGGCCCCGTGGCAACAAGGCCCGAAAACGAGAATTGGGTGTAGTTGAAAGCAGGCGAACTGGTTGGGAGGGTAAAGATTGGTGCGCCATTCCAGAGAACTTCGAAAGACGAGAAGGGGCCGACATTGGGACCCGTGGTGATGTCATTGGCTAACCAAAACGATAGAGAATAGAGCGATCCGGAAGTTGTGAGGAAACTTTGACTCAGAGATCCGGTGTTCGGCGTCGCGCCCAGAAAAGCGTAGTGATCTCCTGAGTGGGCGAAGGCCGAATCGTTACCGACACCGGTGAAACCGCTCGAATCGTTGACTGTCCAACCGGCGAAATTGCCGGTTTCAAAGCCCGGGTTAACTATGATGTTTGCATTCGCGCTGCACGCCCCAGCGCAGAGAAGGGCAGCGATGCAGAAGATTTTATGGGCTGGTGGGAGACGTTTCATAAGAGGCTACGGATGTCAAAGTCTGATAATTACCCGATATCAGTAGATCGGGTGGCATGCGGTCAAGCTTTTTCCCCAGGATTTTCTGCGAAACTTCCCATCCCGGTCCGAAGGATTATTCCCGTGATCGCCCAGTGTCCTGTTATCCTGAATATTCAACACGCTCGAACTGATCGTTAGCCGCCGTATTAATGTCCGCTCCCAAGGTCAGTGGCCCGGCGGCGTTTTTTTGCTCTGTTGTAGCCGCGGTCGCTGACCGCGGTTGGATTTAGCATCGCGCTTTCCACCAGCTCGGCTTCCGGCTCGGAGAGTCCTCCCGCTCGGAGAGAAGAGCCTACGCCTCGGAGCGGAGATCGCGATCCACCATATCATCCCGTTCGCTGCCTTGGGTATCAGCCCCGAAGGCCTCCGGGGCGTCCTGCTCCGCAGGCAGACTTTCAGTTGTCAGCTTTAAAGCTCTCTTACTTCGTCTTCAATTTCACCTTTTCTACTTTGAAACTCGTTCGCTGCCCACGCTCGCTCGCTCCTTTACCTTGATCACTCGCACTTCCGTGCTTGCGCCAGCTACCCTAGCTGCGTTGCCGTCTACCCGTGCGACTCCCCATCGCGACGTGTTCTATGCCCGCCACGCCCTAGTCCCGCGACCGCGGGACGCAGGCGGGTCGCTCATCCCATTCGCTTCATTCCAATTTCTAAATACAGTCTGCCGTTATGCCGTACAAAGATATTGCACCGCCTGCTGGTGAGAAGATTTCGATCGATAAAGGCCGCCTGACCGTTCCCGATCGGCCGGTTATTCCGTTTATCCGCGGTGACGGCACCGGACCGGATATCTGGGCGGCCAGCGAACGCGTTTTTGATGCGGCGGTCGAGAAGGCGTATGGCGGCAAAAAGAAAATCGCCTGGTTTGAGGTTTTCGCCGGTCAGGCGGCCAAGGACAAATTCGAGAGCTGGCTGCCGGACGATACCGTAGAAGGTTTCCGCGAATATCTGGTTGGCATCAAAGGGCCGCTGACGACGCCGGTGGGCGGTGGGATTCGTTCGCTGAATGTCGCGCTACGTCAGCTCCTTGACCTTTTCGTCTGTCTCCGACCGGTCCAGTACTTCAAAGGTGTCCCCTCCCCGGTCAAACATCCGGAGAAGGTGGACATGATTATCTTTCGCGAAAACACGGAAGACATTTACGCCGGAATCGAATACGCCGCGGGCACGCCCGAATCGCAGAAGATTCTCGCCTTTCTCGAAAAAGAATTTCCAAAAGACTTCACCAAGATCCGTTTCGGCACCAAGGAAAAAGCGGCTGATTTTTGGAAGGAGGTCGGCGCACCGGAGAAGGACGATGTGCTGGTGGGCATCGGGATCAAACCGGTCAGCCGCGCCGGAAGTGTGAGATTAATTCACAGCGCGATCTCCTACGCCATCCAAAACAATCGCAAGAGCGTCACACTCGTGCACAAGGGCAATATCATGAAATTCACCGAGGGCGCGTTTCGCGATTGGGGTTACGAGATCGCGAAATCGTATTTCGGGGCGGTAGAAATCGATGGAGGACCGTGGTGCAGAATTCCGATGGGCAAACCGGGCGCCGGCATCGTGATCAAAGACGCGATTGCCGACATCACGTTGCAGCAGGTGCTGACCCGGCCTGATGAATTTGATGTGATCGCGACGTTAAATCTGAACGGGGATTACTTGAGCGACGCGCTCGCGGCGCAAGTAGGCGGCATTGGGATCGCTCCCGGCGGCAACATTAATTACATCACCGGCCATGCGGTGTTTGAAGCCACTCACGGGACGGCTCCCAAATACGCTAACCAAGACAAGGTAAATCCCGGTTCGGTGATTTTATCCGGGGAGATGATGTTCCGTTACATGGGTTGGACGGAGGCGGCGGATTTGATTTTGAAAGGGTTGAACGGTGCCATTGCCAGCAAACGTGTTACCTATGATTTCGCCCGACTGATGGAAGGGGCGACCGAGATTAAGTGTTCGCAGTTCGGCGATAATGTGATCGAGCACATGTGAGTGTGAATGACGAAATCCGAATGACGAAGCTCGAAGGAATGACAAATGTTCGAACGAGGAAACGAGGTCGACCTTCCGGTTGACCTTGTCCTCGTCCTTCGTGCCTCGTCATCTTCATCCGAGTGCTAACATCATCGCCCACATGTGATTTGCGCCAGGGAGGGACGAGCTTGCTTGCCGCGCCGTAGATTAATCGAAGGCGGGTCTCGTCCCATTTGTAGAGGCGGTTGTGCCAACCGCCTGTTTATTACAAAGGTGCTTGGCACAAGCACCTCTACATTAACGTTAAACGTTTAATGGGACGACACGGAGGTCGTCCCTCCCGTAATCTTCGCGCTTCCGCTTCACTAAGTTTTCCGGTTAGCTAACCGGATGTTTCGATCAAGGTTTGTCGTTTTTTTATCCATTTTTGTCGTCGTCTCCTGCGCGAACGCCGCTGACAAACGCAACATTACCGAGCGAGATCTCTGGGATTTTGTCTGGATCGGCGACATGGAGCTTTCGCCTGACGGATCGCGGGTTGTGTTCGTGCGCGTAACGGTGAACGAAAAGAAAGAGGGATATAACACTTCGATCTGGTCTGTTTCGACCAATGGCGGTGAAGAGCCGCGCCAGTTAACGAGTGGCGATCACGACGCCCAGCCGCGCTGGTCGCCCGATGGAAAATTCCTGGCCTTTGTCCGCGCCGCGGAGAAAGACGGAAAACCTGAACCCCCGCAGTTGTCGATCCTACCCATGGCGGGCGGCGATTCGTTTGTTTTTACGGACCTGCCGAAAGGCGCCGGTGATCCGACCTGGTCGCCGGACGGAAAGACGATTGCTTTCACGAGCACGACCAACACGGAGGATCTGGCCAAGCAGGCGAAAAAGAAACAGAAGGAAGAGGAGTTAAAGAAAGTGGCAAACGCCGGCCCATCTGCGACGACATCGCCGGCAGCGAAAGATGCAAAAATGACGTCGCCATCGCGCTCGCCTTCCGCGTCGCCCGCTAAACCGGAAACCGGCAGCACGGATTCAACGAAGAAAGCGGAGGCAGATAGCGAACACGAGAGCGACGTCCGCGTGATCACGCGCGCGGTTTATCGGGAGGACAATGAAGGATATGCCGATCCCAAGCGTCCGCCGCATATCTGGATCGTGAGCGTTCCGCATAGCGCTGACGAAAAAGTCACGCCGAAGCAGCTTACGACCGGTCGTTTTGATGAAGGCAACGTGGTCTGGGCGAAAGACGGCGCGCATATTTTATTTACCACGCAACGCGTGGACGAGCCGTATTACGAGCTGCCGAAGACGGAATTGTACTCGATCCCCCCAGGCGGAGGGGACGCGACAAAGCTCAACACTTTTGATATGGCGATCGCGGACTTGTCGGTTAGCCCGGACGGCAAACAGATCGCTTTTATTGGGTCCGCCACACAACCGGTGAATTCATATACCCAGCCGGATCTGTGGGTGGCCGACCTGAGCCCGAACGCAAAAGCGCGCAATCTGACCGCGAACTTTGATTCTGACCTCGGTGCGGGAGTCTTTGGGGACAGCGCAGCGCCGCGCGGAGGCGGTGGTAACAAACCGATCTGGACTCCCGATGGCAATGGCTTGATCGAAAACTACGGAAAAGAAGGTCGCACTGTTCTGGGCAAATTCGACGTCGCGAGCGGCGCGGCGACGGATCTGACTCACGGGAATCAGGCAGTCAGCCGATTCCGCGTTTCGCCCGATGGTTCCAAGATCGTTTACATCGTGTCCACGCCGACACGCGTTAACGACCTCTTCGTCCTGGACAGCGGGAGCGCCGAACCGAAGCAGCTGACGAATATTAACGACAAGCTTTTCTCACAGCTCAATCTGACTGAGCCGGAAGAGATTTCTTATCAGAGTTTTGACGGCAAGAAAATACAGGCGTGGATCCAGAAGCCGCCCGGATTCGAACAAACAAAAAAATATCCGCTGATTCTGAACATTCATGGCGGTCCACACGCGGCTTATGGCTACGTTTTTGAGCATGAGTTCCAATGGATGGCCGCTAAGGGCTACGTGGTGCTTTATCCGAATCCGCGCGGCAGCACCACCTACGGTCAGGATTTCGGAAACGTAATCCAATATCATTATCCGGGGGACGATTACAAAGATCTGATGACAGGGGTCGATGACGTTGTTCGCCGCGGATATATTGATGAAAAGAAACTCGGTGTGACCGGTGGCAGCGGCGGGGGCCTCCTGACAAACTGGGTCGTCGGGCAAACCCAACGTTTCGCCGCAGCTGTGGCGCAACGGGATATCGCGAGCTGGGCCCATTGGTGGTACACGGCCGATTTTACTCTCTTTCAGCCGAACTGGTTCAAGGCGCCGCCGTTTGAGGCGGAAGAAGATTTCAAAGCCCGATCGCCCATTACCTACATCAAGAATGTGAAAACACCGATGATGTTTATTCTGGGCGAAGCAGATTATCGCACGCCGCCTGGCGCGGGTGGTGAGGAGATGTTTCGTGCGCTCAAATTTCGCAAAATTCCGACGGTGATGGTGCGTTTCCCGAATGAGTCGCACGAGCTTTCGCGCTCGGGCCAACCGTGGCATCGCGTGGAAAGATTACAGCACATTGTGGGTTGGTTCGATCGATGGCTGATGGGGGCGTCCAAACCTGAGTACGACGTGGCACCGCAGGAGGACGTGCCCGCCCGGCACGCTCCGGGACAAGCGCCCAGCCCGCCCGGATCCTCGGGAGGGGCGAGCTTGCTTGCCGCGCCGTAGACTAGTCGAAGGCGGGGGTCTCGTTTGTAGAGGTGCTTGTGCCAAGCACCTAACTTTAAACAGGCGGTTGGCACAACCGTGTGTACGTGCAGCGTTCGGGAGGGACGAGCTTGTCTCGTCCCATTCCTGTTGTAGAGGTGCTTGTGCCAAGCACCTAGCTTTAAACAGGCGGTTGGCACAACCGCCTCTACAAGGATTAATGGGACGACACGAGGTCGTCCCTCCCGGTTAAAAATGGGACGAGACAAGCTCGTCCCTCCGAGATTAATTAGAGCAAATGGCCTCGTCTTCTCTCTGGCAACGGTTTCAGGCGTATTTTGTACGCTACGCCGATGTCGAATTCTCCATCGATATCAGCCGAATGAACTTCGCCGACGACTTCTGGGCGACGATGCAGCCACGCACTGAGCGAGCTTTGCAGATGATGAGCCAATTGGAAGCGGGAGCGATCGCAAACCCGGATGAGAAACGCATGGTCGGACACTATTGGTTGCGCAACCCGGCGCTGGCGCCAAATGAGAATCTTCGCCGCGACATCACACAAACGAATGAGCGGATAAAAGCCTTCGCGGCTGATCTTCACAGCGGAAAGATCCGCGGTGTCTCCAGCAACTTTAAACATCTTCTTCTCATCGGTATTGGCGGTTCAGCGCTGGGACCGCAATTCGTCAGCGATGCACTTGGGTCCCCTAACGATCCGATGAATATTTATTTCTTGGATAATACCGACCCCGACGGATTCGATCGCGTCTTTGCCAGAATGGACGACAAACTCTCTGAAACTCTTGTGATTGTCGTTTCCAAGTCGGGAGGGACCAAGGAAACGCGCAACGGCATGCTTGAGACGGAAGCGAAATTCGCGGCCGCCCAGATCCCCTTTGGCCGCCATGCCGTAGCTGTTACCGGTATCGGCAGCGAACTGGACAAGTATGCCGAGAAGAATGGCTGGATCGCTCGTTTTCCGATGCATGACTGGGTGGGCGGCCGCACCTCTGTCATGAGCGCGGTCGGCCTCCTGCCGATGGCTCTCGCAGGTTTTGATATCGACCGCTTCCTCGCCGGCGCGTCCGCCATGGATGAACATACCCGAATCAGCGATGTATCGCAGAATGCGTCGATGCTGCTTGCGCTGATGTGGTACCACGCCGGCAATGGCCGCGGCGAAAAAGACATGGTGATCCTTCCCTACAAGGATCGGCTCGCGCTCTTCAGCAAGTACTTGCAACAGCTCGTGATGGAATCGTTAGGCAAGGAGAAAGACCAGGACGGAAAGACCGTTCATCAAGGAATTGCCGTTTACGGAAACAAAGGCTCAACCGATCAGCACGCCTACGTTCAACAACTGCGCGACGGTGTTCCAAATTTCTTCGTTACCTTTATCGAGGTGGATAAGGATCGAGAAGGCGCGCCCATGGCGGTGGAACCCGGAGTAACGAGCGGCGATTATCTGCATGGGTTTCTGCGCGGGACGCGCGCGGCCTTATTTGAAAAGAACCGCGAGTCGATCACTCTAAACGTTTCCGAGGTAGATGCATTTCATGTCGGCGCATTAATCGCGCTCTTTGAACGTGCGGTTGGTTTTTACGGCTCACTCGTCAACATCAATGCCTACGATCAGCCGGGTGTGGAAGCGGGAAAGAAAGCGGCGACGAAACTGCTGGCACTACAAATGGAAGTGCGGAAACAGCTTTCTCCCGAGGGCAAAACGGCCGAAGAGATTGCGCGAAACCTCTCGTCCGATCCCGAGGATGTGTTTCATATCCTGCGGCACCTTGCCGGCAACGACCCCGAGGTTCGCGTCGCTTCCGCTGAAGGCGCGGCTGATGACAAGTTCTTCATCGGGGAATCCACGACCGTCTGATTATCCGGAGCCCCCATGTCTGCTTCTTCCGGTTCCAACACCGATCCTGAGAGGGGCTCTATCGACGTTCGCTGGAGCGATGTGATCCGGTTCGTTCGACAGCTGAGCCATGATCTCCGAAACCACCTTAACGCAATCGAACTGCAATCGGCGTTTCTCGCGGAACTGACCACTGACGCCGAGTTGCAAGGCGAGATCAAGCGTTTGCGACAGATGGTGTCCGAGTTCGGGAACAGTCTGCAAAAGACCACGACGCGGCTGAACCCGTCGAAACCGAGTTTGCTGCCCTACGAAGGAAAGGAATTCATGGAGCATGTTCGGTCAAAATTGGCGGAACAGTTTCCGAAAGAGACACCGAGGATCCAATGGCATATTTCAGAAGAAAACGGTAAAATCGACATCGATGTGCAATTGCTACCACAGGCCCTGGTCGAACTTTTTACGAATGCGTTCGAACACCTCTCACCAGAAGGAACGCTGCGCGCGAGCGCCGGCGTTGAAGGAAATCGTTACATGTTCTCCCTGACCGAGCCGAAAACAAACTTCGAGTTAGCGACGGAGAACTGGGGTCGTGAACCGTTGCGAAATGTACATCGCGGGCATTACGGTCTTGGGCTCCACCTTGTGCGGTCGATCGTGGAGGCGCAAGGCGGCGAGTTTCATGCGCGTTATGATTCTAAACTGTCAGAGCTAACAACGACGATCAGCTTTCCGTTATTACCGTGACTGCAGTGAGAAGACTTACGTCAGCGGCGCCTTCACGGGCAAGACCAGATAAGGATCCTGTTGAAGAGGCCCCTTCGGTCACGACCGACAATCGCCGCATTTTGATTATCGACGACGAACGTCCAATTCTTCTGACCCTGGAGGCTCTTCTCACGCGGCGCGGTTTTCAGGTCGATACTGCGGCGACGGCGGCCAATGGGCTGCGCTCGTTGAAGAGCAAACGTCCCGCGCTGGTCCTGCTCGATCTGCAACTTCCTGACGCGGAAGGATTGCACATGCTCGAACAAATCAAGGCCGATTACGCGGAAACACAGGTGATCATTCTCACCGCGCATGACTCGTTGAATAACGCGATCGAGTCGATCAAACGGGGCGCTTATCATTTCATCAGCAAACCTTACGCACCCGAGGAACTGCTTAGTCTGGTGGAAAAGGCAGTGGAAAAACAATCCCTCCTTCGCGAGACGGAAGAGCTAAGACAAAGGACACACCAACTCGAGCGACGTCTGGAGATCGCGGAAACGCGGCTGGCGCCAGTCTTCACCAGCAAGGTAATGCAGCAAATTGACGACCTCATCGGAGCTATGGCTCCTTCCGAAGCGAATGTCCTGATCACGGGAGAAAGCGGCGTCGGCAAAGAGGTCATCGCGAATACGATTCATCAGCGCAGCCGGCGCGCGGCCAAGCCGATGGTAAAACTTAATTGCGCCGCGTTTCCGCAGACCATGATCGAGGGCGAGCTGTTTGGTTATGTGAAAGGGGCGTTCACCGGCGCGACAAACGATTTTCCCGGCATGATCGCGGAGGCAGAGGGAAGCACGTTGTTTCTCGACGAAATTTCGGACATGCCAGCCGATCTTCAGACTCGATTTCTGCGAGTGCTGCAGGAACGCGAATACCGGCCCCTGGGAAGCACGCGTGTTGCAAAAGCGGACTTTCGTTTGATCGCGGCGACGAACCGGCCTATCGCGCAGGCGTTGGCTGAAAATCGGTTGCGATCCGATTTGTATTACCGCCTAAACACATTTCAGATTGCCGTTCCGCCGTTGCGCGAGCGAAGGCAGGACATCCCACCCCTGGTTGCATCGTTCGTGAAACAGTTCGCGCAGCAACTGGGCAAGCCGGAACCGGCCATTGCTCCCGACGCTTTTCAAAAGCTCCTGGACTACTCGTGGCCGGGGAATGTCCGCGAATTGCAAAACACGATCGAATACGCCGTAGTGCTGTCCCGGCAGAATTTAATCGACGTAAAGGAGCTACCGGCGGAGGTGCAATTACCGGCTGCGCTGCAGCAAATCGAACTCGGGACACCGCAGCGGCAGGGGGTGCAAAGCCTGGATGATGTCGAGCGGAGCACGATTTTGCAGGCTCTGGCGCAATGTCACGGCAACAAGAAGAAAGCGGCCGAACTCCTCGGCATTCAACGGCCGACGCTTTACAGCAAGTTAAAGCGTTACGCCATCCAGCTTTAGTCACCCCGCGATTTGGGTGGTGCCAAAGCTTTGCGCTTTAGTCCAAATACGCTATCGCGCGGACGGCTCACCTCCGGCCCAGAGGGCCTACGGCCCGGCGGGGAGAGCCGTCCCTACCTGTACTTCACGCGTCGGCGCCTAAATTAGCTAGCAAGCACACGCTCACCCCCGAAAGCTTCGGGGCCGTCCATCGGCAGGCGCTCACCGCTCAATGGAAGCAGCATAACCCTGTTCGTGATCATGATCATGATCCTGCTCATGATCGTCCCCGTTCTCCCGGACGCCTCGCCTCCGGCCCAGAGGGCCTACGGCCCGGCGGGAAGATGCGTCCCTACCTGGAAGAAGCGGACGCGGTTTTCGGTTGTAGCCGCCCGCTCTGCCCGCCGCGCCGGAGCGATGCGAAGGCGGGTTGGGGCGTGGTGTGGCACGGCGGCGGAGCGCCGCGGCTACCGGGGCTCATTTGCAAATCGCCAAGGCAAATCGAGTGTTCGAACTGTAATGTCCCGTCATTTGGAACAGGTCCTGGCGCACGCCGAGAATCAGCTGGCCGCCACGGGAACGAGACGTCCGACGGAAGTCCTCCCGCTCTACAAAAAGTTTCTCAAAATCGAAGAACACCGCTTGCGCCTGAGTCACCAGGCGGGAGGCGGCGGACGTGAAACATGCGCCCGACGTGTCGGTCTCGTTGATGTATTGTTGACGCACGTTCTTAAAGCGGCCACGGCGAACACTGTCGGCAACGGCGGTAGCGCGGAAATGCCGTTTGCCCTCATCGCTCTCGGCGGCTACGGCCGCGGCGAGTTGAACCCTTTCAGCGACGTTGATGTAATGTTTCTGCATCGACCGGCGGCAGGCAAGGTAGCACCGCAGATCCAGCAAATTGTGGAGCAAATCCTCTATTTCCTCTGGGATATCGGGTTCAAAGTCGGTCATTCGACTCGCTCGATTAAAGAAGCGATTGCCGAAGCGAATCGAGACATGCTGACCAAGACCTCCATGCTCGAATCGCGTTTCGTCGCTGGCGATGCCAAGCTCGTGCGGCAATTTCGGGAGCGTTTTCGCGTGAAATGCGTTGAGGGTCATGAACGGGAATACGCCGTAATGCGAATGGAGGATCAGGCCTCGCGTCACAGCAAGTTTGGAGACAGCGTTTACATGCAGGAACCGAATCTGAAAAACGGATGCGGCGGACTGCGCGACTACCAAAATTTGCTTTGGATGACCTACTTCAGAGAGGGTGCGCTGACGACAACGCACCTGGTGGGCAAGGATTGGTTGAGCGAGCCGGATCGCCGCAGGCTCGAGGCAGCTTACGATTTTCTCTTACGCGTCCGAACGGATTTGCATTACGCGACTACGCGAGCCAGCGACATTCTTCATCTAAATATGCAGGAGCAGGTGGCCGCGCGCCTGCATTACGATGAAAAAAACGCACAGCTGCGAAGTGAAGTCTTCATGCGGGACTATTACGAGCACGCGCGCAATATTTTTCGCGTTACCGAGCGCATTACGGAACAGTTTAGTGCCGGGCGCGCGTCCGATCGGACGCGTTCCTTATTCAATTTCCTGCCACCGCTGATTCGCACGGCTAAGACCCGCCTAGAATCGTTCTTCGTCCGAAATGGAAAACTTCATGCCGACGGGCGCGATTTGTTCCAGCGCGATCCGCTGCAAATGATGCGGGTTTTTCAACTGGCGCAGGAACACCAATTAAATCTGAGCGCCGAGCTGGAAGATCTGCTCAATCGGTCCCTGGGCCTGGTGACCCGGACGTATCAGTATGCGAAAGCGCCGCGTGAGATGTTTAAATCGCTTCTCTCGAAGAAAGGTGAGGTGGGGCGAATACTGCGCATCATGCACCGGGTAGATTTTCTCGGTCGTTACATGCCCGAGTTCGGCCAGTTAACGTGTCTTGTACAACACGAATTTTTTCATCGTTACACGGCCGACGAACATACGCTGCTGTGCATCGACAAGCTGGACGCGCTGGCCAAGACCGAAGAGCCAAAATTCATCGCCTATCGCAAACTTTTCGAAGAACTGGAAGATCCTTTCATGCTCTACCTGGCCCTTTTGTTGCACGACACCGGCAAAGCCGTTCGGGCGCGGCCGCACTCGGAAGCGAGCGCCGTGTTCGCACAGAGGGTCGCATCGCGAATGCTCCTCCCCTCGGACCAGCGTAAATCACTCATCCTTTTGGTGGACCATCACGTCACTCTCTCCAATATCGCGCAGCAAAGAAACCTGGATGATCCGGCAACCATTGTCGAGCTGGCCAGCATCGTGAAACACCAAAAGAATCTGAACGCTCTGATGCTGTTGACACTCGCTGACGGCCAGGGCACCGGCGCCAGCGCCTGGTCGGACTGGAAGGAATCCCTCGTCTGGCAACTGTATCACGCGACAACGCAATACCTGGCCAATCAACAGTCGTATTACGAGCAGTCAAAAATCGAGCGCGACAAGCTGCGGTCGGCCGTGGCAGGGAATTTGCCACCGGATTACGAAGAAGAAATCGAGGCCCATTTCGAAGTAATGCCCGACAATTATTTTCGCGGTTCCGACGTACCGGAGATGGTGGCTCACGTTAAACTGTTTCGGATTTTCATGGAAAACCTTCGCGATGGACGTCCGCTCGCACCGGCGGTGTATTGGAAGGCCTTTCCCGAACAGGGGCACACGATCGCATCGTTTTGCACCTGGGATCGGGAGCAACTTCTGGCCAAGATCGCCGGCTCATTTTCGGTCGTCCCTCTTAATATTCTAAGCGTGGATACTTTTGCGCGGGGCGATCATTCGGTGCTCGATATCTTTCATGTTTGCGACACGAGAGGCCGGGCCGTGACTGACTTGCGTGATTACGAGCTTGTCGAAAAGACGCTGCAGGCGGCTCTGGAAAAGGAAAACTTCGATTTTGGACCTCTCATGGAAAAAGCCCGGCATCGGGCATTGCGCCGGGCGAGACAGGACATGGAATTTCCGACTTTGATTGCGATCGATAACAAAGCCCATCCGGCCTACACATTAATACAAATCCAGGCGCGGGATCGTCTGGGCTTGTTATACGATCTGCTCTCCTGTCTTGGACGTGAAGGCGTCTCTATTGCGCTTTCGCGCATCAGCACGCAGACTGGTGCGGCCATCGACACTTTTTATGTTACCGACACCGGCACCCGTGCCAAGATTACCGATTCAAATCGGATTAAGACGCTGCAAAAGCGACTCCACGCTGTGACGGGGGAGCCCACTGCCACGCTGAATCCCGATTGATGCACTGTTCGCCGCGCGGAGGCGCTGTGCACTCTTTACTATGAACGCACTCATCCTGGCTGCCGGCTATGCGACAAGGCTATATCCATTGACGCTGAATAAGGCCAAGCCGCTTCTCGAGATCGCCGGCAAACCAATCATTGAGTGGCTGGTCGATCATCTGATCGCCATTCCCGGGCTGGAAACAATTTTCATCGTCGCTAACGACAAGTTTGCAACGGACTTTCAGAATTGGGCTGATAGATATCGCACCGGACATTTCAAGGCGACATTCAAGATCATCAACGACGGCTCCACCAGCGACGCCGACAAGCTCGGTGCGATTGGAGACATCAACCTCGTTCTTGCTCGAGAGAATCTCGCCGGCACTGACTTACTCATCGCCGCGGGAGATAGCTTATTCAGCGATCCGCTGGCAGGCTTCGTCGAATTCGCGAAGAACACGAAAGCGACCGTCGCGGTTTACGATGTCGGAAGCGTTGATGCGATAAAAAGATATGCTGCCGTCACAACCGATTCAGAGGGCGTCATCACGCAGTTCGAAGAGAAACCGGAAAAGCCTGCCACCACGCTTGCCGCGATCGCGCTCTATTATTACTCGCGAGACATCCTTCCTCTGTTTGTTACCTATCTCGCAAGTGGGAATAATCCGGATCAGCCTGGTCGGTTTTTGCAATGGCTTTATGTCCGCAAACCAGTGAAAACGTTTCAGATCAAAGGTAAGTGGCTCGACATCGGCAGCAAAGAAACTCTGGAAGAGGCGAACAAGATCTTTGCAAAACTGTAGGTAGGGACGGATCTCCGAGCCGTCCCATTAATTAGTAGGACCCCTCCGAGACGCGTCCCTACCGCCGTCCAGTTAATTAGTAGGACCCGTCGGAGACGCGTCCCTACCTATTTCAAGCGGCCTTCGTCGAACTCGATCAGATCGAAATACGTCTTGATCTCTTTGCGCCCAGCGCCGCCCGCTTCCTTTAGGAAATGCATGAAGCGCGCTTTTTTCGCCGCTGTGTCCGGATGACGGGAAATCATCACCTCATTCCATTCTTCGATCGCCTGAGACGAATGCTTTTTGGCGTTTTCTTCAACCCATTTCAGAATGGCGCTGTCGTCCTCAAGCCGGTTGGCGGCTTCTTCAAACTGATCGGGATCGAGCTTGAGAAACGCGAGCAAGTGTTTGTCGAAACCAACCGTCTTGTAGTTGTATCCATTGAGCAGTCCCTGGCGGTGAAGCTTCGCCTTGTCGATCAAGCGCGGCAGATGCACGTAACCGCCGAGCTTTTCGTACGGACTGCGCGGGTGCGGTTTTCGCATCGGTCCCGCGGCTAAGTCGCAGGCAACGGTTGCGCAGCGGCTCCCTGAAGATCTGTCTCTTTCGCATGGGCCGGCGCCGACATCTGGTCCGGCAATAGTTCGGCCTGAGTAAGGTCGGCCTGCCCAATAACGAGTTGGCCGGAAAATATCCCGCCTTTATCGATGTTGATCGATTTGGCGGTCACGTTGCCATCGAGCACTCCGGTCTTGTGAATATTCACGGCGCCGGTGGCAATGATTTCCCCGGACATTTTGCCCTTGATATCGATGCTGCTAACCCGGACGCGGCGAAAGCATTGCACATCGGCCTTGCGCTCGACGCTCACATAATTCGCGGTCAGGCGTCCTGGAATCTTTCCGACAAAATTAATGGTGGCCGATTCCTCACACTGAAGATTGCCACGCAGTTTCCCTTCGATGAGCGCCGACTTGCAGACGACACTCGTGCTACTGAGATCGCCCTTGGACGTGAGATGAAGTTCTCCGCGCGTTCGGATTGACCGGCTAAAGCTGGTTGTAATTTTGTAATCGCGCAGGTCGATGTGCGCACTGCAGCCAGGGCAATTGGTCGAAGTGGCGGCCTCGCTGACTTCGTGTTTCCGTTTGCATTCGAAGCAGGAGATGAGGCGACTTTTTTGCCGGTTCCAAAGCCCTTCAATTTTGCGGAAACCTGACCCTTCCTGGGCGGGTCCCTGTTCCTTGATGGCAGCGAGCTTTAGCCCTGCCTTCGGCGACAAAGGAGAGAACGAACGGCCGCACTGGCGGCACATTGTGCTCTTGGCCGCCGCGTATTCCATCTGCTTGAAGCCGCAGTGTGGACACTCCACACTGACCTTAGCAGGGGACGGTTTGGCCACTGGTTACCTGGCGGAACTTCCTTTCGGTTAGGCGCGCGCGGCAAAAGCCGGCTTCGCGCCTTCATCGTTCCGCACGATTTCCGGGCGGCTCGATGATCCACTCTTGGCCGCGGTAACGCTCATTCCACTGGTTACTTCAGACTTGCCAATGAAAGTGGCGCCTTCTTCGATAACAAGGCGCGCTGCCTTCAAGTCACCCTGCAAAGTGCATTTCGATTTCAGCTCGCAGCGCTCATTCACGGTGATGTTTCCATGCACTTTACCGAAAACGACGATTGATTTCGTTTTGATTTCGCCACGGATATCGGCATTCTCACCGATCGTCAGCACCCCTTCAGAATTGATTTCGCCCTCGACTTTTCCGTCGATCAGAAGCTCCTTCTGAAACTTGATGGATCCCTTGATCTCGACGTCGCTCGACAGGATGTCTTTGCCAGAATGTTCAGCCATAAACTTTTGATGCTCGGTTAGTGATGTTCTACTAGTCTGTTCGCCATAAGCGGCGCGGTTGGTCTCCTCGGAAGCCGAAGTCAACGATCCTTCGCCGATCGAAGACATAGGTTTCTGCGGGATGAATTTTTTCAACACGCGTTATTATTGTCAGGCTAACACGCGCTGTCAACGGATTCTCACAGGATAAACCCAAGTTTTTCACCGGTTATTGCCAATTTGATACACTTTGCCAGTCCCGTTTTGAGCGGAGAGCATAAAGAGGGCCGGAGCCTGGGCCGGTCGCTGATCGAGCAACCGGATCAAGGGCCGGTCGGGAGTGGCTTGACCGAGCAAACTTGCGCAATTCTCTTCCACGCGTCCAGCGTCGTAGGAGAACACCCACCCTACCTCGCGCTTTATTAACAAGTCACGAGCTGTTGCCGCATCCTGAGAAACGAAGAACCTGGCGGTGTCGATGATGCCGGGCAGGCTTTCATGCGAACTGCCGGCCACACCGGCTTGGCCGGACCAATACGCAATTGCCGGTGACAGCCACCATGGCGCGATAAACGCGCGTTGCCCGGACCCGATCAACGTCACAGCCAGGGCGCGAAACTCCAACGCCTCATGCCGCTGTTCGATTCGGCGCGCAGACTCGGACTCGTTAGGCCACAGTTTCTCATCCCAGGCACGAAGGATGGGTAGAACCGATATCGCGAACACGATCCACACTATCCGTTTCGATTTCATCAATTCGAGAAAACCAGGCAGAGCAATGGCAACGATCAACGCAAAGAAATATCCCCAGCGCGCCTGCCAGATCGTGAGAAAGAAAGTCGCAAGCAGCAAAACGGAAATAAAAACAGGCACACGCGTTTTATTTCGCAATCCTAACCAGACCAACAACGGCAGCGCGAAAATGAGCCAGCCGATCCATTGAAACCAAATCGGATTCGGCAGCGAAACCTTTTGCAGCTCGCCGATGTTGCGCGACCAGTTATGAAACGCAGACGTCGCGTGAATTGATGGGAGCGATGGCAGACGTTGTTCAATTGTTAGGGCGAGAAGAAGCGTGCCGCCGAAACAGATCCAGCCAATGCGCCGGTAAGGCGCTGCAATGGACGGCGGATCGCGCAGTAGGGCGATGAGAAGAACGATCGAAAACAAAAGAAGCGGTTCGTAGAGTGAAATCCAAAGAGCGATGGCCCAGGCAAACCCGCTGACAACGCTCCAGCTGTTCGATTTCTCGGCTTGCACAATCCATTCCGCGCAAAGCGCGATCCCCATCAAGACGATCAACAATGATTGATGATCGGGCCGGCCCAGTTCGGTGCCGTGAACGAGGATGGGACTGATGGCGTAGAGGATCAGCAACGCCCAACGAAACCGGAATTTCATTCGACGCGACCACCACCAAAGGAAAATGCCCGCCAACCAGCCCAGCAAAGGAGAAATCAAAGCACCGGCCAGATCAGTGGGGCTGGATGCAAAAGGCTTGCACAGAAAGGCGAGCCCAAGAATCAGATAATCGAGCGGCGCGGTGGTGTGGGGCGTTACCCCATCCGGAAAGTTCTCAAAGGTGTGATGACGGATGATCAGCCCCGGATGCTGTGCGCATAACCGGACACGCGTCATTCGCGCGTAACAATCACCGTCCGCAAAGATGATATTGCCGCCGACAAAAACGTCGGGATAATTCGCGCATCGCGTGGCCAAAACCAGCGCGCTCAGAAGAAGAATCTCCAGAAAAGCGGTAGCTCGTTTCATCACACCCTATCCCAAATCCGCAGTCCACATTTCGCAATCCGAAATTCACCGGGGCCGAACGTTCACTGCGTTTGTCCTGCCAGCTCTTAATCTTAATAATAAGCGCAACAAAGCAGCCCCGTGCCTCCGATCCCGGCAGCCTTTTCTTCGCCGCGCTCCAAGCGAAGGCTGGGCCCGCCAGGATTCGAACCTGGGACCAAGGGATTATGAGTCCCCTGCTCTAACCGCTGAGCTACAGGCCCGTGTTGTTTCGGAATTAAACACGGCTCATCACGGATGACCAACCCCGAAAGCATTCGTGACTGTCAGGCCGCGACAACTTTCAAGGCTTCGAACTGAAGAAACGCCCTTGCTGTATTCGCACTTGCCGCATGCGGGACGATTTTCCAGAGATGGCTGATTGTTGTCGCCCAACGGTCGAGGAGGCCCTTTGCGTAAGGACTGTCGGTAAACTCAACGTGGCGCTCGATCAGCCGGCGCAGGCTGGCGATCTCTTCGTTGTTTGTCAGCCGCTCAGCGCTCGACATCTCAGAGTTATGCCTGTCGGGCAGCTCGCCGCGTTCATCGTGCACGAAGGCAAGGCCTCCAGTCATGCCGGCGGCGAAATTCTTGCCGATCTGGTTCAACGCCACCACGACGCCGCCAGTCATGTATTCACACCCGTGATCACCGACGCCATCGACTACGGCTGTCGCGCCGGAGTTTCGCACCGCGAAGCGTTCACCCGCCCGGCCGGCGACGAAAAGCGAGCCGCCGGTCGCGCCGTATAGACAGGTGTTCCCAACGAGACAGTTCGTGTGCCATTCGAAAGTCTCCTCTGGCTTCGGCCGCACGATGATCTCTCCACCGCTCATTCCTTTTCCGACGTAATCATTCGCTTCGCCGCGCAACGTAAGACGTACGCCTTCCACGAGGAATGCGCCAAAGCTCTGGCCCGCGCTCCCAGTGAATGACAGATCGAGCGCGCCGGCTGCGAGTCCCTTGTCTCCGCGTTGATACGCAATCTGACCGGAGACGTGCGTTGCGACATCGCGGTTCGCATTGGTCACCACGTAATGCCGGACCAGCTTTGGCGACTTGCCGAGAATCACGTCCCGCGCTTCCTGGACAATCGTCGAGTCGAGCGATCCCTCGGACCCGAAACGCTCATTGCGTTCGCGCGTGTGATAGCGGTCCGCTTCGCCGCTCGGATCGACGTTGTGCAACAGGCGTGACAAATCGAGGAGCCGCGTTTTCGGATTCGCCGGGTCGTCGATCTGCGAAAGCAACTCAGTGCGTCCGATAATTTCATTGAGCGAGCCGGCCCCGAGTTCCGCGAGGATTCTGCGCACGTCCTCCGCCACGCCGTTGAAGAAGCTGATCACGTTCTCGGGTTTGCCGCGGAATTTCGCGCGCAAATCTTCCCGCTGAGTGGCGACGCCGACCGGACACGTGTTCAAGTGACAGACGCGGAACATGGCGCAGCCGGCGGCAATCAACGCCGCCGTGCCGAAGTTAAATTCCTCCGCGCCAAGAATCGCGGCGATGACAATATCGCGACCGGTTTTCATCCCGCCATCGGTCCGCAGGACGACGCGATTGCGCAGTCCATTCATCATCAGAACCTGATGCGCTTCGGCGACGCCGATCTCCCAGGCTGAGCCCGCATTCTTGATCGACGCCGTCGGCGACGCGCCGGTTCCACCTTCGTGACCGGAGATGAGAATGACATCCGCATAAGCTTTTGCGACTCCGGCGGCGATGGGTCCGACGCCGGAACATGCCACCAGTTTGACGCAAACCTTGGCGCGCGGATTTACCTCTTTCAGGTCGAAGATCAGCTGCGCCAAATCTTCGATCGAATAGACGTCATGATGTGGTGGCGGCGAGATCAGAGTCACGCCGGGCGTGCTGAAACGGAGACGCGCGATCATCGGCGAAACTTTGTGGCCGGGCAGTTGTCCGCCTTCGCCAGGTTTCGCGCCTTGCGCCATCTTGATCTCGATCTCCTTCGCGTTGACCAAGTATTCAGCAGTCACGCCGAACCGGCCGCTAGCGACTTGCTTGATCGCGGAGTTCGCCAAATCGCCATTCGCCCGGATGGAATAACGCGCTGGGTCTTCGCCTCCTTCGCCGGAATTCGATTTGCCGCCGATCTGGTTCATCGCGATGGCGAGCGTTTCATGCGCTTCCGGCGAGAGGGCGCCTAACGACATCCCGGCGGTCGTGAAGCGCCGGCGGATCTCCTCGATCGGCTCCACTTCATCGACGTCGATCGAAGGCCTCAGTCCGATCCGCAGCTTCAACAAATCCTTCAGCGCGGATGGCTGGTGTTCATCGGCGGCGGCGCGCCAGCCTTCGAAATTCTCCGCCGGCGCACGCGTGAACTTGTTCATGGCTGCAACGACTTTCGTGTTCCACCCGTGGAACTCGCCTTCGGCCTTTTTGTTCGGCTGGTAATAGCCCTCGCGATGAAGCTCGAGATTCGCCTCCGCCCCCTCGCCTTCTATCTTGGGAAAAGCGCTCAGATGTCGACGCAATGTTTCCTCTGCAATCTCGCGATAGGTAATTCCCCCGATTGGTGAGGGCGCACCGGTGAAGCAGTCATCCATCACTTCGGGTCCGATGCCGAGGGCCTCGAAGAGTTGCGACCCGTGATAGCTCAGCACCGTGCTGATCCCCATCTTCGCCATTACTTTGAGGAGACCGGCATTGAGGCTCTTGATGTAATTTGCGCGCGCCTGCTCCGACGAGATAGCCTCAGAGTAGTGCCCGGTTGCAGCGAAATCGGAGACCACTTCGAGCGCGAGCCATGGGTGAACGGCATTGGCCCCAAAGGCGATCAAGCTCGCGAACTGATGCACGTCGCGCGCTTCTCCCGTTTCCGCGATGATGTCGCAATCCAGGCGAAGACCGGC
Source organism: Verrucomicrobiota bacterium (assembly GCA_041167085.1). Lineage (GTDB taxonomy): Bacteria > Verrucomicrobiota > Verrucomicrobiia > Chthoniobacterales > UBA10450 > DATFCK01. The sequence continues at coordinate 12,014 of JBEEGV010000038.1, read as the reverse complement.
ACGCACGAGATGCTGATGAACACTTCCAACGGCGAGGAGCATGGGAATAGCAGCGCGCTCTGCCGTCGCGCCGCGGTCACTTAGTACCACGATGCGCGCACCACCTTTGGCCGCCGCGAGCGCATCCGCACGCAGTTGGCGCAATGCCGGTTCAAGAGCACCGCGGCCGGTTTGTGCGTCGAACAAGCACTCCAGCCTTACGGTTGCTTCGTGGAAAGCAGGCGCTTCGAATAACGCGGCCAGCTCACGCGCGGCGAGCACAGGTGAATCGAGTTCGGCGAACGGCGGAGAGGCGCTAGAATTCTCGAACAATCTCAATCGTCCGCCCAGGAACATGCGGAGCGACATGACGGAGCGCTCGCGAATGGAATCGATCGGCGGATTCGTGACCTGCGCGAAGAGCTGCTTGAAATAGGTGTAGAGAAGCCGCGGGCGACGCGAAAGGATTGCGAGCGGCGTGTCGTCGCCCATCGAGGACGTCGGCTCCTTGCCTTCAGCGAGCGGCGTCAGGATTAACTCGCGTTCATCGAGATCGTAACCGAACGCGATCTGTTCCGTGAGGCTCGGCGCGGGTGGGGCGTCGGCTGTGTTGACGGACTCATGCGCGAGCGTGCGCAGGTCGATCAAGTGTTCGTCGCACCAGGCGCGGAAGCTTTGGTCCTGCGTGACGAGCGCTTTGACATCCCTATCGGCGAGGAATTTTCGATCCTGGAGATCAATAGCGATCATGCGACCCGGGCCGAGCTGGCCTGCCGTCACGACCTTGCCTGGAAAATCCGCAACGAGCCCTGCTTCACTCGCGAGCAGGACATAGCCGTCGTCGTAAATTTTGTAGCGCGCCGGGCGAAGGCCGTTGCGGTCGAGAGCGGCGGCAACATAGCGGCCATCGGTGAAGACAATCGCGGCCGGCCCATCCCACGGCTCCATCATGCAGGCGTGATAACGGAAGAAAGCGGCCGCTTCCGGCGTGACGGAGCGATCGTTCTCCCACGCCGGCGGCATCATGATCGTTGCCGCCTGCAAAGGGGAACGGCCGCCGAGCGTGAGCAATTGCAGCGCATTGTCGAACGACGCCGAGTCGCTACCGCCCGGCGCGACAAATGGCCGCAAGCTGTCCATATGCTCACGCCAAACTCCCTGCGCGGCGCACTGCTCGCGCGCGCGCATGACATTGCGATTCGCGCGAATGGTATTGATCTCGCCATTATGCGCGAGCATCCGGAAGGGATGTGCCAGATGCCACGTGGGAAAGGTGTTCGTCGAATAGCGTTGATGGAAAATCGCGAACGCCGACGTGAACTTCAGTGACTTCAGGTCCCCATAGAATCGGCGTAGTTGCGGAGCGTTGAAGAGCCCTTTGTAGACGACGGTTTTCGACGAACTGGAGCAGACGTAAAAGCCGTCAATCTTCTGCTCCGCCGCGCGACGCTCCGCGCTTTTCTGAATGAGAAACATCCGACTCTCGAAATCTTCATCCGTGACCTGTGTGCTGCGCGAGACCAATGCCTGCAAGATCAGCGGCTGGGTTTCGAGCGCCTTCCGGCCGAGGCACCGACCGTCCACCGGTACGTTGCGCCAGCAGATCCAGTTCAACTCCTGATCGGCTGCCGCTTCTTCGACGATCCTTCGCAGCGCGACTTGCGCATGGCGCTCGTTGCGCGGCAGGAAAAACATCGCGACACCAAGATCCTGACCGCGGAGAGAGGCATGCCCTTCCTTCGCCAAAAAATCCTGGAACAGCTCGATCGGAATCTGAGTCAGGATTCCGGCACCGTCGCCGGTAATCGCATCCGCATCGATCGCACCGCGGTGCGCCAGACCCTTGAGCGCGCGCAGACCACGCGCGACGACATCGTGGCTTCGTGCGCCGTTGATCTTGGCGACAAAGCCAACACCGCAGGCGTCGTGCTCGAACTCAGCAGAATGTAGCCGCGATGGAGCGAGCGAGAGCATCGTCAGACATCAATCAGATCGCGGCTTTGTATCAGTTTGAATCCGACGTTGCGATCACATTCTGCTTATTATGGACAACAAGACGCAACGGCCAATATCCAGATTTACAATCATGGAGGCCCGCGTCGTCCGCCAAAACAAAGCGCCCGGTGCCAGGAAATCCCAGACACCGGGCGCAGTTGATTTTCGAATAATTGTTACTTGTCTTTAATGACTGTCACTTTGTCCACGACCATGTCGTTGCCTTCTTTGACGTAGTGGACACGAACTTTCCGGTCTTTCCGGAGACGCTCTGCGTTAATCACTTTGCCCCTGGCATTAATATAGGTGACGCTTTTGCCGAGCTTGTAATGCACCGGTTCGCCGGCGCCTGCATTAAGGACGATGGCCGAGCCTGGAGTAAACTCCGTGATGGTGCCGACATTTTCCGTGGTGGTTGTCGTGCTCTGAGCTCCTGCGGTTGTCGTGGTGGTGGTCGATGATGTCTGCGCGGCGGCGAACGCGAGGGAGAGCGCACCGGCACAAATTGTGGTGAGGAATAATTTCATATAAACTTTCTGTTAATTGGTTTGCGATTTAGACGCAGGATCAGGCGCCTCATTCATCTTTCGTAACTTACAGGTATATCGAGCTCTGTAAATCGTTGCGCCTACCGAGATTAAGACATCAAGTCGTGATGTCGTTCACGCCGGCATGATGCATCCGTCGACTTCGCCAAAGCCGATGCGATAGCCATCCCCTTGAGACCAGCCCGTGATGGACAGGGTATCGTTATCTTCCAGCCATTTTCGTGTCTCCCCCCCGGGCAGGGTAAGTGGATTTGCTCCGCGCCATGTTAGTTCAAGCATGCAGCCGCGCGATTCTTCGGTAGGTCCGCTGATCGTACCACTGGCCAGCAAATCGCCCGGCTGCAGGTTGCACCCGCCGACAGTGTGATGAGCGAGTTGCTGGGAGATGCTCCAATAAAGGTTCTGGAAGTTGGTGCGGGTAATGACATGAGGCCGCTCCATTTTTGCGGTTTGCAGGCGCGCCTCCAATTGAATGTCGAAACTGAAATCGTCAGCCAGCTGCAAATAGGGCAATGGTTCCGGGTCCTGTGGAGGCAGCGGTTTCCGAAACGCCTCCAACGCGTCAAGCGTAACGACCCAGGGTGAGATGCTCGTCGCGAAATTTTTCGCGAGGAAAGGACCGAGCGGCTGATATTCCCATGCCTGGATATCGCGTGCACTCCAATCATTCATTAGAACAAAGCCGAAAATGTGATCGGTCGCGCGACCAATCGGAACCGGTTCGCCTAACGAATTGGAAGGCCCAACGAAAAAGGCCATTTCCAGCTCATAATCAAAACTTCTACTTGGACCAAATGACGGCGTCGAAGCGTCCGGCGCTTTGATCTGTCCGTGCGGCCGCCGTATCGGTGTGCCGCTGACGACGATGGAACTGGCGCGTCCGTGATATGCCACCGGTAACCATTTCCAATTCGGCATGAGCGCGTTTTCCGGGCCGCGCAGCATCGTCCCAACGTTGTGCGCATGGTGATACGAAGAATAAAAGTCCGTGTAATCGCCGATCCGGGCCGGAAGATGCATTACCACTTCCTTCCGAGAATGAAAAACGCGCTCGCGGAGTGCGGCGTCGTCGCGCAAAACCGGTGTGTCCGCCGCGAGGAGATACTGCAAGATTTCGCGCGTCTTCTTCCACACCGGCCGGCCGAGCGCGAGGAAAGCATTGAGCGAATCCCGGGCAAAAATTGTTTGCTTTGTAGCAGTCGCCGTCCCCGGCGATGGGTTTAAAGGCGCGTTGCCGCCGGCGACGACAGAGGCAAAGTGCCCAGCATCCTCAAGGACGGACAGGTCTACAACTTGTTCTCCGATTGCGACTCCAACGCGGGGCGCTCCATTCCGTGGCGCAAAAACACCAAAGGGAAGATTCTCGAGCGGGAAATGCGAGTAGGGCGCGGTCTCGATAAAAGATTTCAACGGCATTCGCGCAATTGTAGGGCGTTTCGGCAAAACGCCAAGACTACTGCAACGGCGTCCGACACAGACGCCCTACAGTAAATTAAGAGCGCGCAAATCGTCGCGCGGCTCGTCAAAACTGCAACTGCCAAATGAAGTAACAAATCTCCGGCGATCCTGGATCCGTTTCGTCTCTATCCGCCACTCGCCCCAGGAGAATCCATGATCATCAAACGAGAACCCCGCCGCGCTCTCGTCGGCCAGCATCAGAGCCGTCTGCTGCTCGTCCCATCTATGTTCCGCACCGAGAACGGCGGCTCCCATGACGTTGAGAAAACCATGCATCTTTGCTTTTACTTCGTCGCGGAATTGCCGGATCGGATGGTGCAGGCCAGCCGTGAATTTGACCGGAAGCTGATGCTTCGCCGGGGCGACCAATGCCCTGGCAATCTGCGCAGTGTTCGGAAAAGCATCCGCAGTCACTCCACCGGTGCGCAACTTGAAACCAAACGCTGGCTCACCCACATGGTCATTGTGCTTGGCGAGCAAAGAGATCACCCGGTCGGCCATCTGCGGAGGCGCTTCCCAAAAAACCGGCAGATCTTTGACGATCGACTGTGCCTCTCGCAACAAGTCGGAATCCGCCCCGGCAATGATTGGCATTTCCAGCTGTTTGACCAAGATGAGATCAACATTGTGAGCGGAAAAAGAGCGAATAGCCGCAGCCGCTTTTGTTAATGCAGTTCGAAACGAAGAGACATCATCCGTTTTCGGGCCGAGCGCGGAAATGTGCAGCGGATGATCCGGGTCGAACTCTGTAAGAAACTGCTTCGCCGATGCAAATTGGCCAACCGGGAGAACGAACGAATTCAACATCCACGCTTCCGGCAAGCGGGTATAACCCGCATGATTTTTTAGGGCCGGTTCGAGCGCGAGACTACACGGCGGGAACAAGCCTGCATAATCGATTGACTGCGAAAGAAGTGCGCGTAGTGAACGGGAGACCATGGCTCAAAGTGGACAGTTATTAGGGTCGTTGATCAGTTTATAGATGTTAAGATTAACAAACAGAATGGTTTAGGCTGTATCCTTTGCTGGCCTAAAAATGAAGCACCTAAGCACGATTCTCTCGACTTCCTCGGCCAAAGAGGATACAAACGCAAATTCGAATGCCGAGCGCTGAATCAGTTTCGCACGAAGATTTGGTAATCTGCGCATGCGGTGACCGGGAATACAAGGCACGCGATGCGGTCGACGCGGCATTGTGGCGGGGCGCCCTGGATGACTCTTGGCAACATTTCCTGGCCGGTCTGGCCGCGGAAAAGCGTGCTGATGAACTGGATTTGGAAATCGATGAAGGCGAGCTCGACGCCGCCGCCGAGGCGTTTCGATACGGGCACGACCTGATCACCGCGGAAGAAACGGAGCAGTGGCTCGCGACGCGCGGACTGACTCTCGATGTTTTCAGCGACTATTTTGCGCGGCAATATTGTGCCGGAAAGCTGGCCGACGAAGTCACGCCAACCCCCACCAGTTACGTCGCGGCTTCCGGCGAGTTGCGCCGATTGTTCGCAGGAGATCTGATCCTGTCCGGAGATCTGGACCGAATAAGCGAGGAATTGATCTGGCGGCTGGCGGCGTGGACCGCGGAGGAAGAAGCGGAAGGAGGACGTGCCGAAGAAGAACATTTCTTCGAGCGCCATCAAATCAAGGCTGACGAACTTCCGGACTGGCTGTCAGGGCTGGGCCGTGACGCGGCATGGTTTTCCGAAATGGCCGCAATGGAGGCAGCATATCGCCGGCGTTGCGAAGCCTTGCTGGTTCCCCAATCCCGGCAGCGCGAACTCGCCACGATGCGTCTTCCTCTGACCCGCTTCGAGGCCGAAGTGCTGGAATTGGAATCGCGCGATGCCGCGCAAGAAGCGTTGTTTTGTATCAAGGAAGACGGGATGTCCATGGAAGAGGTGGCCGTTGAAGGAAGATATGCTTACCGGCAAATTGATTTTCTCCTGGAAGATCTCCCCCCCGATCTGCAGCAGAAATTCCTGAGCGTCTCGCCTGGGGATGTTCTCGATCCGATGCCGCGCGAAGACGGCTTTGAGTTGGCTCGCATCAAAAGCAAAATTGAGCCCAACGCCGAGGATCCGGCCGTGCGACTGCGCATTGAACAACGCATGCTTGACCGGCATTTTGCCGAACTCTCGAGCAAACACGTCGAACGCCGCCTCAATGCGGCAACGTCAACCGAATGAAAACGCAAGACGCTGAGATGGTTCGGCGATCGGCAGTGTTCCGATTTTTGTCGGACGAGCATTTTGCCGTGTTGGAACCGCTCCTCCTGGAGGAACACTACGATTTCGGCGACGTCATCGTGCGCCAGGATGATCCGGCCGATTCGTTTTATATCCTGACACGCGGCCGGGCGCGGGCTCTGAAAGTGAAACCCGATGGCGAGGAGATTCCGCTGGGATCTCTGAAGCCAGGGGACAGTTTCGGCGAAGCGGCGCTGGCCGAAGGCGGCATCCGCAACGCCACCGTCCGGTGCAGCACCGCGGTCGACGTCCTGCGTATCAATCGAGACGATTTTCTCCAGCTCACTCAGATCGAACCTGAGATGAAGCGGTACATCGAAATGACAGGCCGTAATCGAGCGGTGCAAAGTTTCCTGTATCAATTCAGCAATTTCGGACGTCTGCCGGCGCCGGCCTTACGCAGCATGATCGACAAGCTGACACCGGTTGGTTTCTCCAAGGGCACCCTGATCATACGGGAAGGCGAGGCCGCGGGGCCGATGTATGTGATTGAGAAAGGACGGGCCCGTGTCTTTGCCGGCATCAACGGACGCGAACGCAATCTGGCGTTTTATCGCGAGGGTGATTTCTTCGGTGAGTTGTCCATTTTGAATGGATCACCGCGGGCCGCATCGGTCGAAGCGTTCACCGATTGCCAGTTGTTATCCCTTGATCCCGCATCGGTGCTGGAATTGAGGAACCGGTTTCCGGAGTTCGACAAACTGTTGAGCGAACGTCTGGCCATTTACCAGGCGAAATCCGAAGCCCGGATTCCACTGGATTTCACGAGCGAAATGCTGCCGGCCGAAACGCAGGCACACGACAAAGTACAGGTCGATGAAGAAGTGCTGAAAGAGGCTCTGGACGGGCAGGATCCATTTGTCGACGAAGAAGGCTTGTTCCGAAAGCGCGCGAAACGTATTCGCAAAATAGAGCACATCGCTCAGATCGACGAGATGGATTGCGGCGCGGCTAGCCTTGGCATGATATGCCGGCATTTCGGTCGGAAAGTGAGCCTGGCGCGCATTCGCCAACTCTGTCACACCGCGACGGACGGCACGAGTTTGAAAGCGTTATGCCGGGCGGCGAGCGAACTCGGATTGGCCGCGCGCGCGCTCAAGGTGTCGCTGCGCAACCTTCCGATGATGCCGCTGCCGGCCATCGTTCATTGGGAGGGAAACCATTGGATCGTTCTTTACGATGTAGATCAGCAGCAAGTCCGCGTGGCTGATCCAGCACTTGGCCTGCAAAAAATTCCAAGACGCGAGTTTGAAGCGAAGTGGACCGGCTACGCAGCGCTTTTTGATTATACGACGGCATTCGAAAAGGCGCCGGAAAGCAAGGCCGCTCTGGCCTGGATCGTCCCGTTTCTGGCCAAGTTCAAAGTCATTCTGTTGCAGGTCCTCGGGCTCTCCGTTGCCGTTAGCTTTCTCTCTCTCCTTTTCCCGGTATTCACCCAAATGGTGGTGGACCGCGTGATCGTCGAAAACGATATCGGTCTCCTCAAAACCATTTTGCTCGGCATGTTCGCCGCGGTCGTCTTCGTGCAACTATCGGCGCTGGCGCAGGAGTATTTGCTCGCCTTCGCCGCGGTGCGTCTCGACACCGCGATTCTCGATTTTCTGAGCAGAAAACTTCTTTCCCTGCCGATGACTTATTTCACGAGTCGGAGAACGGGCGATATTCAGCGGCGACTCGACGGCGCACGACAGGTCCGGCAGTTCGCCGTTCAACAAGGCATTGGCGCTCTGCTTGCCCTGATTTACCTCTTCGGCGCGCTCACCTTGATGACAATTTACAGCCCGTTGTTGGCGCTGACTTTTCTGGCCACCACTCCGCTTTACGTAATCCTGATGATCTTTTCCGTGAAAGTGCTGCGCCCGCTGTTTGCCGGTGTGGAAGAGAGCCAGGGAAAATACAGCTCACACCAGATCGATGCGATCAAAGGGATTGAAGCGGTCAAGGCGGCCTCGGCGGAAAGCGCTTTTCGAGACGCGATGCTGAACGAATTCCTCTCCGTCTCGAAAAAAATGTTCAAAGCGAGCTTCATCGTCATGTCCTACGACAGCGTGCTGCAAAGCATCGGGTTACTTTCCACCGCGATGTTCCTCTGGGTCGGCGCAACGCAGGTGATTAACGGTCATCTGAGCGTGGGCGGATTCGTCGCCTTCAGCTCACTCACGGCCATGGCCTATGGCGGAATCATGCGCACGCTTGGAGTCTGGGATAACATGCAGCTCGCCTCGGTTCTGCTGAACCGCTTGAACGACATTTTCGAACAGGAGCCGGAGCAGGGGCACGATCGCTCTCGCCTGATCCCGGTGCACAGCCTGGAGGGTCGCATCGAGTTGAAAGGAGTCAGCTTTAAGTATGGCGGGCCGGAAGCGCCGGACATCCTGAAGAACATCACGCTCAATCTTGCGCCCGGACGCATGGTCGCATTAGTCGGACGAAGCGGCTGCGGGAAAACGACGCTGATCAAACTAATCGCGGGGCTTCTCGAGCCGACAGAAGGCACCATTTTCTTCGACCATGTCGATCTGAAAGCGCTGAACTATCGTGATGTGCGTCGTCACATCGGAATGGTCTTGCAGGAAAATCACATGTTCAACGACACGATCGCGCGCAACATTTCGTTTGGCGATCCGGAACCGGACCTGGATCGGGTTCTGGCCGCCGCCCAGGCTGCCGCGTCGCACGAATTCATCATGCGGTTGCCGCTCGGTTACGAAACAAAGATCGGCGAGTCCGGACTCTCGCTTTCCGGCGGACAAAAACAACGCATCGCCATTGCCCGCGCCATTTACAACAACCCGCCCGTCCTGATTTTTGACGAGGCCACGAGCGCTTTGGATACGGAATCGGAGCGCGCCATCCAGGATAACCTCGGGCGGCTGATGGCCGGGCGCACGACCATCGTCATCGCACACCGGCTAAGCACGATCCGGGAGGCGCATGCAATCGTTGTTCTGGAAAAAGGAAGCGTCGCCGAAGTCGGCACCCACGATGAACTGATGGCGCAGCGCGGCCTGTATTACTACCTGTCGAGCCAGCAGCTCGGAATTTAATCTGCCCATGGCGTCAACAGATCCACGCGGTTCGATTGACCAGGAATCGGAAATGCTTCCGCAGGATCCTCCGTCCTGGATCATGCGGGCACTGGGATGGCTGCTCATTGGCGCATTCATTTTTGCCTTCCTGCTCGCGATCGTAATGCGAATTCCGGAGACAGTTCGCTGTCCGTTTGTCCTGGTACCGGCGACCGGTGCTGATCCAATTCAATCGCCACGACAGGCCGTGGTCAGCCGCGTCTCGGTGACCGAGGGCCAAACGATCAAAGCCGGTGATGAGCTATTTGTTTTGCGGTCGGACGAAATTCGCGGGTGGGACACTCAGTTTCAAACATTCGAGGCCGATCTGCGCAATCGAAAAGAAAGCCTGACCAAGAACGATGTGGCCTACGCGGCTCAGCTGGACATAAAAAAGGCCGAGATCGAACAAGCCAAGAGCGAGGTCAAATTTCGGGAGAATCACGCCAACACCAGCCGAGACCTGGTAAACCGGATGGAAAAGCTATCCAAACAAGGCGGCGTTTCCGAAGTCGAATTGCTCAAACTCAAACTCGACCTGGCCGGCTCGGAAAAAGATTACAGCGTGGCGCAACGCTCGTTGCAGCAAGTCACACTCGACCGTCAGCGCATGGAGGCGGAACGGGCACGGCAACGCGGGGAAGAGCTTGCTGAAATTGAGAAATTGAAAATGCGCGTGAGCGCTCTCACGGGGGATCTGGAAAACACAAAACTCAGCATGCTCACCGTGCGCAGTCCGTACGATGGAGTCGTCACCTCGGTTGAGCAAAGGAATGCCGGCAGTGTCGTGCAGCAGGGACAGGTTCTTTGCCAACTTTCGCAATTGAATACAAAACCGCGGGCTCGAATGATCTTGAACGAAGCGGGCCTTCCCAAGCTCGCCATCGCGCAGAAGGTGCGTTATTTCTTCGAGGCTTTTCCCTATCAACGCTACGGAGCGGTCAATGGCAAATTGGAATGGGTCAGCCCTTCGGCCGTGACGTCCACTGACGGTGGCCATTTTATAGCCGGCGGCTCGCTCGATCGCACGACCATCTCGCCCCGGCCGGGACAGGTATTGCCTTTGCGTGTGGGCATGAAAGGGGAAGCGCACATCGTTGTCGGACGACGCTCGCTCATTGAGTACGCGTTCGAACCGATTCGGCAGCTGCGCGAGACAGTCAGCCAGTAAGACCGCGGCCAATGCAAGCACCCCCAACCACTTTGAAGGTCGAGGATCTCACGACCAGTAATGAGGCGATGTCGAGGTGCCTCCAACTTGCCGCGCTCGCCGCCAAATCGGATGTGCCAGTCGTCCTGTTGGGCGAAACAGGAACAGGCAAAACTTTGCTGGCGCACGCGATTCACAATTCGTCGGGCCGGGCTCGTGGACCATTTGTTTCATTTAATGCCTCGGCCATGAGCGACACGCTTTTGGAAAGCCAGCTCTTCGGGCATGAACGCGGCGCATTTACCGGCGCGCAGCAAAGCGTCAAAGGGAAATTCGAGCTTGCCGACAGCGGCACGTTATTTCTCGATGAGATTTCCGAGATGAGTACCCTGGCACAGGTAAAAATCCTGCGTGTCCTGGAATATGGCGAGTTTGAGCGGCTCGGCTCGGAACGGATGCTCCGTTCCAATGCGCGGATCGTTTGCGCTTCCAATTGTTCTCTGCGTGAGCGAGTGCGCCAGGGCAAGTTCCGGGAAGATCTCTTTCAGCGGCTCAATGGACTCACTCTGCTGATTCCGCCGCTGCGGGAGCGGATGCAGGAGTTGCCTGCCCTCATTGCAGCCGAACTGAAAGCAGCCGGGTTGAAGGAAGGCAAGAACATTACTGCGATTCACCCGGAAGCGATGGAGAAACTGGTGCGGAATCCCTGGCGCGGAAATCTGCGCGAGCTAAGTCACACCGTCCGAACCATGACACTGTTTTGTGACGGCACGGTCATTCTGCCGGAACACGTTGTTTTTCCTCCGGATCTGGAGCCGAGCGGCACGAGTCCCGCGGAACGCCACCCGGCACCGGCGGCGCCTTCAAATCACAACAATAATCAAACGGATCCCAACAACGTGGATCTTTCCCTGGCCAGCGCGGTAAAACGGCATGTCCAGTTCGTCTACGAGCAGACAGACCGCAATCAGCGTCGCACAGCAAGGCTCTTAGGGATCTCGCGGGCGACGCTGGCACGGCATCTTCGGGGTCGGGCTCACAATAAATCATAGGATGGATAAGAAACGAGACATGCCAGGACTCATAACGATACCAGAAAGAATGAGCACACGGATTGACATCCTAAATTTCTTGAAAAGATATACAAGCATAACTAACTGATTTCGTGTCACTAAGGAAACTATCATTTTTGTTCCGCAGCCGAGTTTCCGACCGTGGCACGGATGGTGTTAATAGGAGGCCATAAGTGAACACACCGAGTAACAAGAAACATGCGCCCGCCGGAGGATCTCACGATCATCAACGGCCCAAGCGCAGAAAACAAAAGTTGATCCGTCTGGATGACTTGATCCCAAAAGGAAATGTCGTTGGCGGGCAAGGTTTGTTGTTCGGTGCCACTCAGTACACCAACAACAACAACAACTAATAACCCAAATCAGGAGTAAATAATATGGCTACTAAAGCAAAGAAAAACATCAAAGTCCGTGATCTGAAACCTACTAAAGATGCCAAGGGCGGCGGAGCTCATTCGGCTGGCGCACATTCCCTCGGAGCACATTCCTTGGGCGCGCAT
>JBEEGV010000037.1:0-4412 GCA_041167085.1 Verrucomicrobiota bacterium | reverse complement strand
ACCTGCACGCGACCATGCACAACCTGGCACAGAACACTGCAGGCCGGGTCGATGTTGAAGTCCAAGGACCAGCACAGAGGAAAGCGCGGGTCATACTCCAGGGGCTGGATATCGGTCCTGTCAAAGGCGTAATAGACACGCCCCGAAGTGAGGTTTTCAAAGCTGGCGCGAAACTCCTGCCGGTACACTCGTTCATCGAGCTCGCGCAGGGCACTGCGAAGCTCCTCGGCCGAGACGTTCCCGCCCTCTTCGGTAGTGAAGCGGAAGGTAGCCCAATCGGATTGCCCCTGTGCGGCTTCGCGGAGGTCGTAAAAGTGATTGAAGCCGTGTGGTGTACCGATGAACAGGGCTTTGCCTTGCCTATCCGCCAGCGCCGGCCGCAGTACTTCCGTCCAGGCGGCGGGCGCCATCGAAGCGTATTCGTCGAGGACCACGAAGTCGAGGCCCTCACCACGAAGAGAGTCGTAGCGATCCGCTCCGCGCAGGGCAATCGTGCCGCCTCCCTTCAGTTCGATACGCAGATCGGTTTCCTGCGGCTTCGAGGCCCAGTAAGGGCGGGTGAGCTGCTTGAGTGGATTCCAGGCGATGCGCTTGGCTTGCCTATAGGTCGGAGCCACATACCAGGCGTTTCGACCCGGGCCGGAAGCGGCGCGAAAGAGTTCGACGTTCGCTAGGTAGGTCTTTCCGAACCTTCGGCCCGCTACCAACAACCGGAAGCGATGCGGGCTCAAGAATACTTGCCTTTGGGGACCTTTCAGTCGAATCATGTGTCTAGTCCTGTCTTCTCTTTGCATTCCTCATTTCCTACCGGCGTTCCCTCACACATTTGACAAATTCCGGTGCTGCTGCGCCAGGGACAGTGCTCGTGGAAGTTTTCGAGCACATCGAGCAAATAGCCGCCCGGCGGACATCGGCGGCCGCCATCCTCTGTTTCCGTAGTCACGCGCTCACGTGCCCATACAATCGGGCCGCAGTCACGGAACCAATCTTCGACCACGCGCTCGCCGCGTGCGAGTTCGCGTTCCTGCTCGCCCTCGACGAGCATCACGAGTGGCGAGCGTACCAGCTTCGGCGCTGCGTACAGACTTTCCAACTTGCCGATCCGTCTGATCAACGTACGCGTCATTCCGAGCGCCCCTCCCTGTCGCGCTGTTCGAGGGCTTGTAGCCTTGCGGCGAGATCCTCCGTCTCCATCATTCGCCGACGGTTCTCGAACAGATTGCCAATGGTTTCCGCCTCGGCAGGCGTAAGCTGCCCACGACTGAGTGTTTCAAGCATGCTGATTTGTGCTTGGGCCAGTTCCGCCACCGTGCTGATCGGCGGCAGTTTAAACTTCACTGGACTTTGCTTACGCGGCGCCAGCAGACGTTCGATGCACAGCCGCATCGCTGTCGTGTCGCCTTGCATCGCCATCACGACACACTTTTTCACCAGCGCCTCGGCATGCTGCCCCAACATGTCCTGCAACGCTAGCGTCGCTTTATTGCGGCTGCCTCGTGGCCGGCCCTGACCAAGTTTGTTGCCGGGTAGAAACGGGCGCCCCCGCGGCTGGCTCACGCCTCTTGCTCTACGGCCTCGATCGCCCGCTCACTCTCCTCGGCGACTGCAGCGAACGTTCGCCCATCGGCTTCGAGCACCGCCTCTCGTCCGGTAAACTCCTGCCATCGCCGCACGATCACGTCCACGTACAACGGATCGATCTCGATCAGATGCGCACGGCGCTTAGTCTTCTGACATGCAATTAGCGTGGATCCAGATCCGCCGAACGGATCTAAAACCAGATCCTGTTCATGGCTACTGTTGACGACCGCCTGTTCGATCAGCGCCACCGGCTTCATGGTCGGATGCAGGTCGTTCACTGCAGGCTTGGGAAAAAACCACACGTCGCCCTGGTCCCGGGCGCCGCACCAGAACCGTTCCGCCCCTTGACGCCAGCCGTAGAGAATCGGTTCATATTGGTGCTGATAATCCGAGCGGCCCAATGTGAAGTGGCTCTTGGCCCAGATCAAGAATGTCGAATAGTGTCCGCCTGCTGTGGTGAAAGCGTTGTACAGAGTGTGCAGCTCGGAAGACGACATGAACATATAAATCGCGCCGGACGTCCTGGCCAAAATGCTCCGGCACACGTTGTAGAGAAAGGCCTCGAACTCCGCGCCAAGATCGTCGTTGCGAATCGGACGGCTGACCCCTTGCCGGCTCGTGGCGCGATAGCCAATGTTATAGGGCGGGTCGGTGAAGGTCATGGCGGCCATGGCGCCGGCGAGTAGATGCTCCATGCTTTCGCTCGAAGTCGCATCGCCACACAGCACGCGGTGATGGTCTAGCCGCCACAGATCGCCTGTCCTTGAAACGGCGACCTGCGCCAGTTCGGGCGCGGCGTCTTCGTCCGTCCTGCCGGTCTGCAGTTCCAGACACGCCGACAGACGTTTCAGCTCTTGTTCTGTGAAGCCGAGCAGATTGAGTTCGAACGCTTCCTCGATGAGAGCCTGGAGCTCTTGCTGGAGTGCTTCTTCATCCCACGACGCATTCTGCGCGAGCTGATTGTCGGCAATGCGGTAGGCGCGCTGTTGCGTTTCGCTCAAGTGTTCGAGCACGATCACCGGAACCTGCTTTAGCTTCCGCTTCCGGGCAGCGAGGTACCGGGCATAGCCGGCGATGATTCGTCCGCCGAGGTCAATGGCGATGGGATTTGTAAAGCCGAACTGACCGATGCTCGCGGCAATCTGTGCAATCTGGGAGTCCGGGTGGGATCGAGCATTGCGCTCGTAAGGGATCAGGTGGTCTAGCGGCCAGAGCTGAATTTGGCTGGCCAAAACGGGAGGGGAGGTCAGAGGTTGAACTTGCATTGCTATTTGAATAGTGGGTAAAATGTCGTCTGTGTCAGTGCAGATTATGAACAGACATGAACTAAAGCCGCAAACCATTCACCGGCAAAGGCTTCCGTCGGCCCAGGGCGACTGGTGGAGATTTGATCGCTACGAAATCAAGGACGGATCCATCCAGCCCGCGGCCGGTGCCCGGCTGGAATGGTACGATCCGTGGGACGAATTCATCAAAACTCGAAGCTCCAATGACATTCAGCCTCCGTATCAAAGCCTTCTGAAGCTGGGGGCGCAACTCAAGTTCACTTCAGGGCGCTATCCAGATCAGGTGACCAAGGCGTCGCAGGAAGCGATTCTCGATTGGTGCCGGGAACATGGCCCGCTAGGTGTGCTTCTTTCTCGATGGGAAGCCATCACACTGGCCCCTCAGGCGGGCGAAGCTGATCAGTTCACCTCTGTCCGATACGTGCACGCCTTCGGCCAAAATGTCTATCATTTCGAGAGCTCGGGTCATGGGGGTGGCCGCAAGGCAAGCGTGTTGCTGCACGGCTTGAATGACCTGGACCTTGTGGAAGAGACTCCGGACAAAACCTGGAGCAAATTTTTTCCAAGTGTGCAGTTCGAAAAACGAAATACCTATGCTTACCCGCCGCCCTACACCGACGAGTTCTGCCACTTGTATGCGGAACGCTTATCATTCTTCTGCAGCGCGGCCCTATTATTCGCCGAAGCGGTTACGCATGTGGTATCGGCACGAGCGAGCCATGTCGATCTCGAGAGCGAGCAAGCGCTCGAGACCATCAATCTTTGGCGCAGACCCATCAGCGCGATTTTGGAATGGAACGCGAAGGGAACTCCAGAGCAAGGTTGGCATACGCCTTCTCTGTTAGCCAGTTTTGCCGAGATGTTGGCCCAGGATGTCACCTTCGGCCGCGCTACTCTGCTGTGCCCCTGCTGTCAATTTCCCTTTGTTTCGGGCGCCTACCAAGCCAGATACTGTTCGCCGGCCTGCCGGCAACGCCACCAGAAACGCAATGTACGGAAGCAGGCAAAAGAGGCGCATCGTCTTCGCGCGCAAGGCCAAACCATTCGGCAAATTGCTGCCGCGCTGGGCCAGAAAGTGCATATCGTCAAGGGTTGGCTCGCCCCGAAGGCGAAGCGGTGACCTGCCTCACCACGAAATAACGCGCCGGCACCGGCCTTTAACGCGAGAATGCTCGCGTTAACGCGGCGATTTAACGCGGCCTGAATTCCTCGAACACCCAGTGGTCCCCGGTGCAAAGCGGCATAACCGGTTGATCATCCAGCATTTCCGCTATACACCTGCCTCTGCCATCCAGAAGACGGCATCCCTGCTTAGCGTTATTTCGCGTTACTTTGACGCAAACGATCTCTAGAGAGTAAGAGCGCCGCATGCAGCGGGGAGCCACTCTGCTTTTCGAACAGTAAACACCCCGGAGAGCGCTGCGAATCGGCGCCGACCCGCCCTGGGGCAACAAGTCGGATCCCGCCACACTCTCACCAGGCAAGTGGTGCGACACTGGAGCCCGACGTCGGGACCTTAACGCCCGACCGGGATTCCGACAGGTA
>JBEEGV010000036.1:0-99909 GCA_041167085.1 Verrucomicrobiota bacterium | reverse complement strand
ACGTCATCTAACCAATCGCTGCAGCTAACCGCTGACCGTCGCGTGACCACATTGAAATTTCATGAGAGAGTCTTTGATGTTACCAACCTCGGCTTCAGTCAGCGGTAGCTGAGCTCCGTCTCGTTAGGTCTCATGCGCGCTATAGTTGTTGCCCTTGCATTTGTGCTCGTCGGCTGTGCCGGTTCGTCATCACATCAGCCCTACGCCAAAGATTGGGGGCTCTGGAGTTGGAAGCCGTCAGGTCAGCCTTGGCACTACGCGCTTGTATATCCCCTCGATCAGACGCGCCCTGTCGACGATTATAAGATCATGCACTCTCGTGACATTGTCGTCGGCGAAGCTGCGCTGAAGCGGCGGTTAGCTGCGTTTCCACACGGCACGTCAATTATTTGGAGCGATGATCCACCGAGGAACATTTTAGCATATCCTTCGCGTGCGACGCGCGAGAGGATCACAAACTGGTCCTACGAGCTTGGTAGTCGCGTGTGGGTAAACCCCACTATTGAATAGTCGAGACCTAACCAATCGATGAAGCCAACGTCCCCATTGCGAGATAAACTCAGCGTGTTTGCCACAACACCCTGCCGTGGCTTATCTCTTTCTCGTTAGGCTTCGTGAAGCCACTCACTGCGATAGCCCTGTTGCTTGCTTCGTTTCTCTCCGGGTGTGCGGTTGGCCCCATGCCGCAGCTTTCGGTACAGCGGCCGAAACTTACCGGCGGCGCGTGGGTTCTCAGCGGCGCATGGCAAGGCTACATGGGCGTTGCGATACAGTTCGAGCCGGAAGGCACTTTCTGTTATTGGGATTCCAGCGATGTCGTCATCGTCGGCGAGCCGAAGCCGCATTACCCATTCAAGGGCAGCTGGCGATGGAGCGGCTCGGTCCTTGAGCTCACATCTAAGCAGGATCTACACGCCACTAAATGGTATGTATTCTCTCATCATGGTCAGCTTGCTCTGCTGCCACAGTATGCGCGAGAATGGCAGCTCAAAGATCACAAGCTGCATGAGGATCGTTTGCTCTTCCATCTCGCCAGATTCGATTCGAAGCATCCACAACTCAACTATGGCGGGTTCGAGCATCCAGATGGCACTTCACCCATTTCGCCATAGATGCAGCCACACCAATGGCCTAACCAGGCGATGCAGCGAACGGCTACCGCTGCGTGACCACATTTTTGATGATTAAAACACTTCCACTTCGATTGGCGCTCGCTCCCGGTAGCCGTCGCTGATCTTGTTTTCGTTAGATGTTGACGCGCTTCGTTACAGCTCTGGTTTCTGTGGTCGTCGTGATATCGCCACTCACCGCGAAGGAGAGTGAGGCAGATCGCAGGCGCGCAGACGACTACGAGCGTCGTCTCGCCGGGGTCGACAGATTTGCTGCCACTGCGCATATTGACACTCGCAGGTCGATCGGGGAGTTCGACGCGTACTTGCTTGCCTGGGCTTATTTCCTTTCGCACATCAGCGGTTGCGGCTTTCCCGAGTTGCCGAGGGATGCTGGCGATTACTGGGTCGCGCAGACCAGAGTGGGCATCGCAGGTCAGCCAGGTCCTGAGATCATCATCGAGAAGGCAGGCGGAGCTACCCACTCGCCTGGAAAGCCGAAGGTTAGGAGACCGAAAGATTTTGCGAGATTCGCCAAAAACATCTAACCAATCGATGGAGCGAACGGCCACCCGCTTTGCGTTCACGTTTTGCGTGACTACAACCTCATCGCTTCGAGCGACGCGCGCTCCCGGTGGCCGTCGCTCATCTTGGTCTCGTTAGATCTTGCAGCGATTCATTATTCTCGTCTTGGTGTTAGCCCTCTCCGGCTGCGCGCAGGTCACGCCCGACGAAGCAATCGCTGTGACGCGGCGATACATTAACATGCATCAGTTGCCTCTCCCTACAGGATATGATGTAAAGTCCGAGGAAATGCTCCACCTCGCGATGAATGAGGCAAATGGTCACGGGGAAGCTTTTGATGCTCACATTGTTACGTACAGCGCATGGGAAGTATCTTTATAAGTTCACGGTTCCATTATACGGGCGGAGGGTTCACCTTTTCGAAGACCAGCGATGGATGAACAACATGCGAGTGGTTCGATGAGATCTAACCCTGCGATGCAGCCAACCGCTTCACCGCGTACAATCTCCGTTTTGCATGATTAACACACCTTCATTTCAATCGAGCCTAGCCGCCATCAGCGGTGGCTGATCTTGTTCTCGTTAGATGATGCTCCGCTTCGTTGCCCTTTTGCTATGTCTCGGCATGGCTGTCACGTCTGCCTCCGCGCGTGATCTATCGGCGGCAGCGGCGACGCGCGAAGCGCAGCGCGATATCAGCGCTGGGCGCATGAAAATCTATTTGGCTGGCACCGAGACGCCTCTTGAGAGCGGAGTTGAGCCGCGAGACCGCACTTTGGTTGCGCAGTTGCCACGCGATCGTAGCCTGCCGATGGGCTGCACCGAGCCGCGCGCTGGAGCCGCTATCGACTACGCCACAGTATACAATCGATGCATCATCCGACATCTCCGCAGCAAAAAGTCAGAGTGATTATCACGCCAAATCATCTAACCATCTGATGCAGCTAACGCCTTCCCGTACCGCGTCCACATTTTATCATGATTAGATTATCCTCATTCCAAGTCAGCCTCGCCGCCGGAAGGCGTAGCTGATCTTGTTCTCGTTAGACCTCTGAACACTTAACCATGATCGGCTTATCGTAATTATGACAAATCAACTTTCACGGTCTCTTCTGGTGACATCTGCTGCAGTCCTGGCTCTTGCGGGCCTGCTGCATGCGAGCGCATTCAACAAAGCGGCAGCGGCCGTCGCTTCTTCGAACTTGCCAGTCCTCTACGCAAACGTGCTCAAGGCATTTTGGCTGATGAACTCAACAACGCTTATTCTTTTGGCTATTATTTTCGGACTCATCGCGACCAGGCCCCACGTGGCAACGGGATCCGTTGTCATGCTTATGGCGTTCATACCTGCTGCGATTGCCGCTCTGCTCTATATGTTTATGGGCATGTTCATACCTGCTCATATGCTTTTAGCCGCTGCAGCGATGGCGTTTTTTGCTGGATTGCTGCGTGAACGAAAGGTCTAAACCGTCGCTGCATGGAGAAACCAGGCGAGAGCACGCAGGCGGCACGCCGGATTCCGTTCACCAATGTTCGAGAAATTGTTGCGAGGAAAGCGTCCGCATTTTCGTTAGGCGGTGCTCGGTCGAGCGTTCACCAGGAAGCCACTCCGATTCAACAGTGATCGCATTGCTTTCGGAAAGAGGGTATCCTTAGGCTTGACAGGTAAGCAATTGCTTACGCATATTGGCGGCATGGTCGTGACTTCCGATCGCAAGCCCGATGTGTTCACAGCGATTAGCCATCGTGCGCGACGCCAGATGCTGGATCTGCTTACCGAAGCCGAGCGCCCTGTCGGCGTCATCGCTGCACACTTCGAAATGTGCCGCCCCGCTGTCTCCCAGCACCTTCGTGTCTTGCTCGATGCCGGTCTTGTAACCGAGCGGCGGCACGGCCGCGAGCGCCGCTACCGCCTCGTTCCGGAACAACTCAGTCCGGTGCGTGACTGGATCGGGCAATACGAGCGATTCTGGGACGATCACCTCCAGCGTCTTCGGAAACAGCTATCCAAAGAGAGCAAAAAATGACCAAGACGATTCGACGGGAGATTCTGATTGCGCAACCGCGGGAGCAGGTTTGGCGGGCGCTCACCGACAGCGCTACGCTCGCCGAGTGGATGTTCCCAAACGACTTCGAGCCGCGCGTCGGCCACCACTTCACGTTCCGCGTGCCGCCAAACCCCACGGTTGGTTTTGACGGGCTGGTCGTGCGCTGCGAGGTGCTGGAGTGCGGACCGCCCAGTCGGCTCGTGTTCTCGTGGTCGGCCGGCGGACCGGTCGTCAATACGCGGGTGAGCTTTCAGCTCGAGCCGGACGGCGAAGGAACGCGCATCCTCTTCGAGCACTCGGGCTTCGACCTCTCCCAGCCGTCGGCCAATCAGGCATTTCGGGGTGCCGAGTTCGGTTGGGCGAAGATGCTGGAGCAGCTTCGCGTCGTCGTCACGGACTTGGCGGCCGACTGCAATTAGGAGTGCCGCCGATATCGTCACTCATCATCACCAAATCAACCTCACAAAATCATGAACCAAGGCACCAAACGTGCGATTCTTCGCTGCGTTCACCTTATCTTGAGCATTCCAATACTCGGTTACATTTATGAACCGGCTTCGGAAGTTCAACAGTACGCCGGCGCTGTTCGGTTTATCTTCGTTCCTGTAATGATCCTTTCGGGATATTGGATGTATTCAGGCTTAGTCTTCGCCATCATTGGCGTTGCGCTATGGCTCGGAGCATATCAGCTGTCTGGATATGGGGCGGCTCTCCTGAGTCAGGTCGCGCTCTTCATCGCGTGGAAGACTTGGCTGGTGATTCGGGCGCGACAATCAAAGTGATCAGGCCTATCCATGCAGTGCGGCCAGGCGCTGCCCGCTGCGCGGTCAGCCGTGGCTGATCGTTAGACCTATGGCCAGCCCGTATCTCATCACGTTGGCGCTGGGTTCGCTTCTGACACTTGTTTTTGCCGCGCTTGTTTGTTTTCACCGTCGTCGTCGGTACGCTACATGGGCCAAAGTCACGTCAATTGTCATTTGTGTGGCAGGCCTTGGGTGGGGCGCTCTCGGATTTATGATCGCCTACTGGAAAAGCTATCATTTAACACGTGACGCCTATTACAAGCTTGTCGGCATCAAAGGCATTCTGGGCGGCATCGTCATAGGCGTTGCCATCAGTATTCTAGTTGCGCGGCCATATCGAAAGGTGGGCACTGAAACGCCCCCAGCCTAACCCGACGCTGCAACTGGCGCGGCTGCGGCTTTTCTGATACACCTCCATCGGAAGCGATGCAGAGAACCCTGACCGAGCAATGTTTACACTGACTACATGATTACTGGCCACAGGCTACAAGCTACGCGCGCTTTCATGTGCGGGTCGCTGCTCTTGTACCAAACACAGTTGATGGTTCTTAGATGATTCTCCTTCGCATTGCTTCCATCTATGCCCAGGCTACGACGTGACAAAGACGGCGCGACAAGTAGTTGAGAGTCCGGCAAAGCGCAGGCCCGCCAGCGGTGGCCGATCTTGTTCGCGATCGAACCTGAAACGCGCCTTCACCGCCGGTTTGATTTTCTCGGTGGCGTTTTCCTTTTACCGCGAGGCGACTGGGTCAGGAATATTCACCTATGAGAAAATTCATTTTACGCAAGACGGCTCTCCAACGGGAACGCCGCTCGTCTCCAATTTCGTGTGGGACTCCTGCTGGTGGGCGCTCGGGAACGATGATGACGGGAATATTTATGTGGCCATCAGCAATCACCTCAACTACCCAGACGGAAACGTGGCCGTCTTCAAATACGATCCGACCGAAAACAAAATGAAGTTGGTCGACGACATCAGATCCGTTTCAACTGCCGCCGGAAACTGGCTTTCGACGGAAAACCAACAGAAGGTGCATACTCGCCTCATTCGGGGAGCCGATGGCAGGCTCTACTTTGCAACCCACGACAATTCCTGGGGAACGCTGACGGATCATCGGGGAACGCATATTTATGCGCTGAAAAACGGCGTTATCACCGACCTCAGTAAAACGGCGACAAGTTATTTGAATACGGCAATGCAAACCGTCCATGGAAGCATCGGCGTTCACGTCGAAAATTACGGAACGATCGGCATGGAAATGACCCGGGGCACGCCAAGGCTCATCTACGGGATAACCTATGGCGACGGCTATCTGTACCGGCTTAACCTGGAAACGGGCGACATCAAAATGATTGCCCAAACGGGCAAAGGATACGCCGACGGCATCATCCGCAATTTCGCGGTGGATGCGAACGGAAACGCCTATGTTCCGATGCGCGGCACCTCGGCCGGCGAAATCCGGATTTACAAGTACGATAACACGGCCGCGACCTGGGCCTACACGGGAAAATCATACACGGATAATTTTTTCCTCGCGGGCAACGAACCCGATAAATCGGGTTGGGTGATGCATGTCTACACCAACGCCGGCGACATGGTGTATTTTATCGCGTACGACGGAAAAGTGTACCGCTTCACGTTCGCGACCGAGTCGCTGCAATACCTGGGGACTCTTGAAGCGAATCCAAATCCGCGCGTCAGTGACCTTATCCTCAGCGACAACGAGCGACATTTGTACGCACTCGTATTCCGATACGCCGGCATCAACCAAAACAAGTTTGTTGATTTTAATATTCAGACCCGTCAGGTGAGCACGATCGATTCGAACATCGCGACCTACGGAACACGGGACCTTATTTTCGGAGGACTGGCCAAGGACAAACTGGGCCACGCCTACATGGTGGGTTGGCAATTCGCGAACACCTCGATCGGAAACATCGCCTTATTCAAAATAAAGGTCGAAGTCCCCGCGACGTTGTCCATTCGGCAGGTGGAAGCGCAAGTTGAACTCGATTGGAGTCGTGGCGCGTTACAACAGGCTGACGATGTCTCCGACCCTTGGATCGATGTGACGAATGCCTTCTCCCCAATGCTTCTGCAGCCACCATTACCTCAACGGGAATTCTTCCGTTTGGACTGACCGAATTGTCAGAGTGCGACCTATTCTTAGTTCAGCTCGGATTTAGATGATAAAGGACGGATTTCAAAGGCCGGGCACGCGATTCACATTTAAGCATGGAGCAAGGAGTTTGGAGCATGAGAAAAGCTCGACCTTGGAAGGCATAGGTGATCTTGTTCTCGTTAGGCCGCAGCATCTCTTATGACCAAACCATGCACGTTCTGTAAAGAACAAATAGACCAGGCCGCTACCAAATGCCCGCGCTGCCAGACGTATCAGCATTGGTACCGAAATCCCCAATGGATTCCACTCCTGTTTGTGATTCCTCTTCTGCTGCTTACGTTCCGGCACAATCCGTACTCCTCCACTGAAGTGAAGTTCTCCGACTACAAGGACAAGATCCTCGTCAGTGTTGTACGGGAAGAGCCGCCGACTGGCTCAGCGATCAAGAGAAGTTTGCTTACGGTGCGTCTGGAGAATCGCAGCGATAAAACGTGGCGACGGCCACACTTTCAGATAGAGAGCCTCGATGCGGCCGGAAAGACCCTTGCGGTCGAGCACCTCGAGGATGCCAGCTTGGTGCTCGCACCGAATTCATCAGTCATGGATACACTGTCGCTTCGCACCATTCCAGCAGACCCCGTGACCGCCCGTAAAGTTACTATTACCGATGTCGCTTCAGATCGATTCTAAAAAGGTCTAACCCGGGCCACCCGGCAAATAGTTCACCCTTTGGGCTTCCCGTCTATGTCGTGGCTTGCCAGTCCGCTCCATTCTCGTTAGACCCATTCTGAGCCGATACAGCTATGTTGATCGAAGTTCGACGTGCGACGGCTGATGACACCCCACGAGTGGTAAACTTCTATGCCGAACGGCAGTACGGCGGAGAGATTCGGCCGGAGGACGCGGTGCTCCTCGCCGAACGTGACGATGAACTGGTCGGCATCGTTCGGCTGGCGGCAGAAGAAGGCGTGGTTGTGCTGCGCGGAATTCAGGTTCACCCGAGGTTTCAGCGCCTCGGAATCGGGAAAAGACTCCTCGCGTCTGTCGCCGACGAGCTAGATGGCAAAGGCTGCTTCTGCATCCCATACGTGCATCTCGTCCGTTTCTATGGTGGAATCGGGTTCCACGTCATCGAACCAACGAAGGCTCCGACCTTCCTCCGACTGCGGCTGGAGAGGTATCAAAACCGGGGCGATGGGAGAATATCTGATCATGCGTCGTGAAGGTGAGCTTGTGTCTCGTTAGGCGCATGTTTTAAATCGTTGGAGCCAATCAATGAAGTTTCCTGCGCTCAAAGCAATAGGTCTCGGTATCGGGCTATTTTTGGTCGTCTATGTTCCTGCCTTCATCACGGTAGCGCTTGCTCGGCCGCGAATTGAGATAGCAATACCTGTTATCGTCGTGATCACTTTGCCGGTCACATTAATCCTGATTTTCCTGCTAGCTCGTCCGCCGGGAGGCCTTACCGAGTTCGGATTTCGCTACTCGCCTCCACGTTACTTGACAGGCGCGACTGTCCTTGGGCTCGCGCTCGGATTCGGGCTCACTTTTCTGAGTCACTTATTCCCGTCCAAGCCGCCATTCGACGTCTCGAGTTTTGCTCCTTGGAAGATCGCACTCTATTTTCTTCTCGGTGCTTCGATCCAGGAAGAGATTATTTTTCGCGGATTGATTCAATCTATGATGGCGCGGTGGTGGAAGGCTCGTTTCTCGTTCGCGAGTGGCTCGTGCTCGGGTGCGGTGGCGTTCAGCGCCGCTCTGTTCGGTGTTATCCACTCGGAGTCCGGGCTCCTTGTGGTCCTGAGCGCTATCGTACTTGGACTGGTAGCCGGCGAATTGAGGCGACGCAGTGGCAGCCTACTGCCAGCGATAATAGTCCACGCTCTTTTTAACGGCGCTGACGCTTTCTGGGGTTTAAAGTGAATCCTCCTAACCAGGAGATGCAGCGCGCCGCCGGCGGTGCGACCACGATAGTTGAGAGTTGAGGGATGATCCTCCTTCGCATGGCTTCCATCTGCGCCCAGGCTACGACGTGACAAAGACGGCGCGACATGTAGTTGATAGCAAGAAACAGACGCAGCACCAGCCGTTGCTGATCTTGGTCTCGTTAGACCTAGTGCGCATTGGTCATGAAACTCACTTGGCTTAGGGTTACGCCAGAGGCGCTGCCTCGCGATTGAAGATCAGGCTTGTGCAGGTGACGCCTGCTTCAGCTTTCTGCAGCTCGGATAAATCGATCGTCTGCACGCAAAATCCTCGCTTCTCGAGCAGCGCGGCGGTCTTCGGAAAAGAAGCGGAAATGATCACAACATTGCCGACCAGTAGCGCATTCGCTGCCGTTGGTTCGTCTTCGGGAACGTCAATCAGTTCAAACTGACGAAGACGTTCCGCTTCGATCAGGGATCGATTAACGAGCATGGTGTCGCTGCCGATGTATGAGCATGCGCTTTTCAGATGCAGGCAGCCGCGAACTTCGATCGGTTGGACGTGGTAGTTGTATGCCCCGAGCAGATCGTTTAACTGCGAGAAGCCTTCCCGATTTGTGCGTTGCGATAAACCCACGAAGACGAAGCGGCCGGCCCGCAGAACATCTCCTCCATCCAGCGTTGCCGGCTCAATGATAAACCTGGTCGGGCGGTAGGCCGAGATCGTAGCGACCAAAGTGGCCGCCTCGGCTCGCCTGCTTGGCGCTCCCATGATTGTAATGACCGCGACCTCGTCCATGACCACGGCCGCGTCCTCCACGAAAACCGCATCGGAAGTTCCGGCTCGGCCGCAAGAGAAACGATCTGCACGCCCAGTGCAGCCAGGATTTCCTGATAGGCATCGTGCTGGGCCATTGCCGTGGCCAGGTCAATCGGTTGTCGCGCGTGAAAGGAGAGCTCGCACCCGTTAATGCTCGAGCTCACCGGCCGAGTTATAGCGATCAACGGCATCGTAAGATTTGCCTGGCAAGACTTAGGCGCTACGAGCTCCTGGCGAAAAGATGTTCATCGTTCATCTCTCAATCCTCGGGAGATTCATAGGCTTGCCGCAGCTTTTCAATGTCGAGTTTTGTCCATCTGCATCAGGGCGTGCATCACTCTTTATGATCGGGCGGGATCTCTATCTTCCATGAGCTGGCCTAGAATGGGCGGAACGATCTGCCAGGAGAGACCGTATTTGTCTTTCAGACAGCCGCACTGGCTTTTTTCCCCGCTCCGGGGAGCGCACGCGCCCTCGCGTGCTGATTTCGGCGCCTCGCCGAATTGGGACTTTCGCGGAAAGGGCTCGGTGCAAACTTACTTAAGGGGAACAAGTTCGCGTTGGCGAAGGCGCCATCGCCAGCACGCGAGGGCGCGTCCGCTCCCCAGACGCCTGTCACGCCTCAAGTGATACAGTGCACTGGTTGCGGGCACCGTCGAGATTCAGGCGGATGCGGTGGCGGACGAAGTTGTGCTTTCCCATTCGGCCGTTAGCCGCTGCAGGTCGGTGGAGACGGCGGAGAGTTCGCGGTTGATAGCGACAGCGCGTCCGCCGGGCTCATAAGCGGTCGGATTTTCCAAAGCTGCGGTCAGCTCTTTTTGCAATCCTTCCAAGGCGGCGATACGCATTTCGAGATCGTGCACTCGTTTCTCTTTTTCGCGTTTCCCTTTGGCGATGGCTTTGCGCGCGTCCGCTTCGAGGCGTTTCTGTTCCTTTTGTTCTTTTAGACCTGGCGTAGCGCGGTTTCCGGCCCCGATCTTTTTATCCGGGCGTTTGGGCAGGTGCCCATTGCTCGCAGTTTCCCCCGCGGTCAGCGCCTTCCGTGCGGAGGAAGCTTTGGATTTACGCAGGTAGTAATCGTAATCGCCCGGATAACGGGTGAGACGGCTTCCTTCACTATCCGCGCCGGGGACTCGAACTGGACCGGCAGTGATCTGAAGAACACTTGTGGCAATCGCGCGAATAAAATGAACATCGTGGCTGATGAAAATCAACGTTCCCTGATACTGGCCCAGAGCGCCGATCAGAGCGTCGATCGACCCGACATCCAGATGCGTCGTCGGTTCATCCATGAGCAATAGATTGGGCGGATCGAGCAGTAATTTGACGAGCGCCAGTCGCGATTTCTCGCCGCCGCTGAGTACACGCACGGTTTTGAAAACGTCATCACCGCGAAAGAGAAAAGAGCCGAGGACAGTGCGCGCGGTTTGTTCCGAGACCGGGTGGATCATGTCACGCGCGGTATCGAGAACGGTGTGGTGCGGGTTGAGCACGTCGATCCGGTTTTGCGAAAAATATCCTACCCGCGCATTGTGCCCGAGCTCGCGCGTGCCCTTCTGCACTGGCAGCACGCCGGCCAGCAATTTGAGCAGCGTGGATTTGCCCGCGCCGTTCGGACCGACGAGGACGGTTCGCTGGCCGCGCTCCGCCTGAAACTGGAGGCCACGGTAAACAACGAGATTGCCGTAGGCGTGGTCGACATCCTTCAAAACAACGACGCGATGCCCGCTGCGGACAGGCTGGGGAAAATGAAACTTAATTGTCTTTCCGCGCGCGACAGGCGCAGCGATCTTTTCCATTCGATCGATCTGCTTCAGTTTGCTCTGGGCCTGTGATGCTTTGCTCGCCTTCGCGCGAAAGCGATCGGCGAATAATTGCAGCGCCGCGATTTCTTTCTGCTGATTCTTAAAGGCAGAGTACTGCTGTTCTTCGCGCGCCGCTTTCTGTTCGACGTAACTGTCCCAGTTCCCCCGATAACGGACCAGCTTGGAGTGAGCGATCTCGATGATGCTGCCGACAAGTTGATTCAAAAACTCGCGATCGTGCGAGATCATGACAATCGCGCCCGGATACGTCTTCAAATATTCCTGAAACCATTGCAGCGATTCCAGGTCGAGATGGTTTGTCGGTTCGTCCAATAGAAGGAGGTCGGGCTGCATCACGAGCAGCCGTGCCAGGTGCGCGCGCATAATCCAGCCGCCGCTCATGGCTTTCGCCGGGCGGTTGAAATCGGCTTCGCGGAAAGCTAGCCCGGCGAGCACTCGTTTGGCTTTTGGTTCGAGTTCCCAGCCGCCGTGCGCATCGAAAACGTGGAGTGCATCGTGATACGCGGTTTCGCTCGATCCCTGTCCGGCCTCGTGGTGTTTGATGACTTTCAGGGCGTGAACCAGCTCCGGCGAAACCGCGAGCGTAAGCTGAAGCACGGTTTCGTCTCCGGCCGCGGCGGTTTCCTGCGGCAAAAACCCGATCGTAGCCTTCTTATCCATCACGATCGTTCCGCTATCCGGTGAGGTCTCTCCTAGCAGGAGCGAAAACAAGGTGGATTTGCCGGCGCCATTAGGGCCGACGAGGCCGAGCCGATCGCCGCGATTGACCTGAAGCGAGACGTCGTCAAAGAGGATCCGGCCGGCAAAAGCCTTCGAAAGTTGGGAGACGGTAAGCATTACCTGAGTGCGCAGTCTTCACTCACGCTGCGGGCGGCGCAACTGCGGGTTGTACTGGGCGCTGGAAACGAGTAGGAGGTAGCGAGGTCGGCAGTCCCCTCGATTAACTGGCGGAACCCGCGATATCGCGAACACCCTCGAGCAGGCGGTCCACCTCTTTTTCGGTGGTGTAACAGGCGCACCCGGCCCGGACGACGCCTTGTTGTGATTGCCCAAGCCGTTCGATCACGGTCATGGCGTAGAAGTCGCCATCTGAAACGAAGACACCGCGTTCCGCGAGCTGCCGCGCCACATTCGTGGAAGGGAGCTGACGGATCGCGAAGGCGAGCGTGGGAGTGCGCGGAGCTTTGGGCGGCGGTCCAAAGAGCCGGACGCCCTCTATATTAGAGAGGCCGTTCCAGAGGCGGATGATCAGCTCGCTGCCGCGCTCATGAAATTCGCGAAAGGCTGTCTGTAAACGTTCACGCCGGGTCGTTCCCGTGCCGAAGCCGGAGAGGAAATTTACTGCGGCGGCGGCACCGGCCATGCCTTCGAAGTTCGGTGTGCCTGTTTCGACGCGATCCGGCACTTCATCCGGCGCCGGGATTAGCTTTGGAAAATCAACCGCAGCCAGAAGCTCGTCCCTGCCAAAAAGAATGCCGATATGTGGCCCGTAAAATTTGTAAGCCGAACAGGCAAGAAAATCGCAATCCAGCGCCTGCACATCGACGAGTTGATGCGGCGCGTAATGGACCGCATCCACAAAAACCTGCGCTCCTACCGCATGTGCCAGGTCCGCGGCGCGCTGGACATTGGTGATCGTGCCGATCGCGTTGGAGGCGGCGCCAATCGCGACCAGTCTGGTCTGCTGATTGATTTGCCGCGCGAAATCGTCCCAATCCAGCTGACCGGTTTCGGGAATCATTTTCGCAAGACGAACCGTGATTCCGCGTTCTTTCTCCAATGCACGCCAGGGAGCGACGTTGCCATGATGATCCAGCTCGGTGATGACAATCTCGTCGCCGCGCCCGTAGCCGCGGCCGAGGGCGCGGGCGAGATGAAACGTGAGCGTCGTCATGTTGGCGCCGAAGGCGATCTCGTTGGGCGCCGCGCCCAGGAAATCGGCCAGCGTCGCGCGCGCCTCGAGCACGATGGCATCGGTCTCTTCACTTGTCGGAAACGCCCAGCGCGTGTTCCCATTGTGATGCAATAGATAATCGTTGATCGCCTCGATCACGAGGCGTGGCACCTGGGTGCCGCCGGGTCCGTCAAAGTAAGCCACGGGAAGGCCGTTGTGCCGCCGCTCGAGAGCGGGAAAGGCATTTCTGATTTGCTGGATAGAGGCGGGCGGGTGCCTTGGTTCGACGGCACTGACATTGCTGGACATGTGAATTGAGGCTTAACGTATCGTGAACCAAGAGCAAATGGCCAATGTTCTCTCTTTCGACAGGAAGCATTCAGAATCTGGCACTTAGGACGAAATCTACCCAGTCGATTTGCTGTTTTGCGACGATATAACGTTGTGCGATTAGTCTGAGCTGGTGCGTTTATGGGGCATCTTTCTTACGCGTGGAGTTTAAAACGGCCAATCTCGCCCCTCGTCTCGGCGTCTGACACGGACGCCCTCAATTTTAATTAACCATGAAGAAAAACTCTGTACCCAAGGCGCGGCCGGTAAACGGTTCGCGGCTCGCCAATAATGAAGTGGATGCCAAACAGCTGCTCGCGGGATTGATGGCATTCAAACGCGGCGATTTTTCGGCGCGACTGCCCGATGATTGGACAGGCGTGGCGGGCAAGATTGCCGACACATTCAACGATATCATCGCGACCAACCAGCGGATGACCAAGGAGCTGGAGCGAATTGGACGGGTTGTCGGAAAACAGGGCAAGATCACGCAGCGCGCTTCGCTCGGAGATGTCTCGGATTCGTGGGCGGATGCGATTGGTTCGGTGAACGATTTGATTGGAGATCTGGTCCAGCCAACCAGCGAAATGGCACGGGTGATCGGCGCGGTGGCGAAAGGAGATTTGTCCCAGACGATGGCGACCGAGATGGAGGGCCACCCTCTCGAAGGCGAGTTTCTGCGGACGGCCAAGGTGGTGAATACGATGGTCGATCAGCTCGGCGCCTTTGCCTCGGAAGTGACGCGCGTGGCCCGCGAAGTGGGCACGGAAGGCAAACTGGGCGGCCAGGCCAAAGTGAAAGGCGTGGCCGGTACCTGGAAAGATTTGACCGAAAACGTCAATCTCATGGCCGGCAATCTTACCGCCCAGGTTCGGAATATCGCGACGGTGACGACCGCGGTAGCGAACGGCGATCTAACCAAGAAAATCACGGTCGACGTCAAAGGCGAATTTTTGGAACTGAAAGACACCGTCAACGTGATGGTTGATCAGCTTCGCTCGTTCGCGTCGGAAGTAACGCGGGTGGCGCGCGAAGTAGGTTCCGAAGGAATTCTCGGCGGGCAAGCGCGAGTCGAAGGTGTCTCCGGGACGTGGAAGGATCTGACTGATTCGGTCAATTTCATGGCCCGCAATCTGACCGGTCAGGTGCGCAACATTGCCGCGGTCACGACCGCGGTCGCGCGGGGCGATTTGTCGAAGAAGATTACCGTGGATGTAAAAGGTGAAATCCTAGAGCTAAAAGACACGATCAATGTGATGGTCGATCAGCTCAGTTCGTTTGCATCTGAGGTGACCCGCGTGGCGCGCGAAGTGGGCACGGAAGGAAAACTGGGCGGACAGGCTGACGTCAAAGGTGTCGCGGGCACCTGGAAAGATTTGACTGACAGCGTCAATTCGATGGCCGGCAACCTCACCGCTCAGGTGCGCAATATCGCCGACGTCACAACCGCGGTTGCGACCGGCGACTTGTCGAAAAAGATCACGGTCGATGTGCGGGGCGAGATTCTGGAGCTGAAAGATACGATTAACACCATGGTCGATCAGCTGCGGTCGTTTGCCTCGGAAGTGACGCGCGTGGCGCGAGAGGTGGGAAGTGAAGGAAAACTGGGAGGTCAGGCGGACGTAAAGGGCGTTGCCGGAACGTGGAAGGACCTGACCGATAACGTGAACATGATGGCGGGCAATCTTACGGCGCAAGTCCGCAATATCGCCCAAGTGACGACCGCGATTGCCAATGGCGATCTTTCGCGAAAGATCACGGTCGATGTGCAGGGTGAGATTCTCGAGATGAAGAACACGATCAACACGCTCGTCGATCAGCTTAGCTCGTTCGCGTCGGAAGTGACACGCGTGGCGCGCGAAGTGGGTTCCGAAGGAATTTTGGGTGGCCAGGCCGAAGTACCGGGCGTTTCCGGGACGTGGAAGGATTTGACCGATTCGGTGAATTTCATGGCCGGCAACCTGACCGCACAAGTCCGTAATATTGCTCTCGTCACAACGGCGGTCGCCAATGGCGATCTATCCAAGAAGATCACGGTCGATGTGAAAGGTGAGATTGCGGAGCTCAAGAACACCGTCAACACGATGGTGGACCAGCTCAGTTCGTTCGCCTCGGAAGTAACACGTGTCGCCCGCGAAGTAGGTTCCGAAGGAATTCTGGGCGGTCAGGCCGACGTAAAAGGCGTCGCGGGCACCTGGAAAGATTTGACCGACAGCGTCAATTCGATGGCCGGCAACCTAACCGCTCAAGTGCGCAATATTGCCGACGTCACCACGGCCGTCGCAACCGGCGACTTGTCGAAAAAAATCACGGTCGATGTGCGGGGCGAGATCCTGGAGTTGAAGAACACGATCAACACGATGGTGGATCAGCTCAGCTCGTTCGCGGCGGAAGTGACGCGCGTGGCGCGCGAAGTGGGCACGGAAGGAAAGTTAGGCGGGCAAGCAGACGTGCATGGCGTGGCCGGCACCTGGAAAGATTTGACCGACAGCGTGAATTTCATGGCCGGCAACCTGACCGGCCAGGTGCGAAACATTGCCGAGGTGACGACCGCAGTCGCGACCGGGGACCTCTCCAAAAAAATCACGGTCGATGTGAAAGGTGAAATCCTGGAGCTCAAGAACACGATCAACACGATGGTGGACCAGCTGAGCTCATTCGCCGCGGAAGTGACACGTGTGGCGCGTGAGGTAGGCACTGAAGGAAGGCTGGGCGGGCAGGCTGACGTGCACGGAGTAGCCGGGACATGGAAGGATTTGACGGACAGCGTCAATTCGATGGCCGGCAATCTCACTGCTCAAGTGCGAAACATTGCCGAGGTAACCACGGCGGTAGCGAATGGCGACTTGTCGAAAAAGATTACGGTCGACGTGCGCGGCGAAATTTTGCAACTCAAGGATACGATCAACAACACGATGGTGGATCAGCTTCGCTCGTTCGCGTCGGAAGTGACGCGTGTGGCCCGTGAGGTGGGAAGCGAAGGAAAACTGGGTGGTCAGGCCGAAGTGGAAGGTGTGGCCGGGACCTGGAAAGATTTGACCGACAGCGTCAATTCGATGGCCGGTAATCTGACCGCTCAGGTGCGGAATATTGCCGACGTCACCACGGCAGTCGCGACCGGGGATTTGTCGAAAAAAATTACCGTAGATGTGCGGGGCGAAATTCTGGAGCTCAAGAACACGGTCAACACGATGGTGGACCAGCTGAATTCGTTCGCGTCGGAAGTGACACGCGTGGCCCGCGAAGTGGGCACGGAAGGAAAGCTGGGCGGACAGGCCATGGTAAAAGGCGTCGCTGGCACCTGGAAAGATCTGACCGACAGCGTGAATTTCATGGCCGGTAACCTGACGAACCAGGTGCGCGGCATCGCGAAAGTCGTTACCGCAGTCGCAAATGGCGATCTGAAGCAGAAGCTGTTGGTCGAGGCGAAAGGCGAAATTGCCGAGCTGGCCAACACCATTAACAGCATGACGGAGACGCTGGCCACCTTCGCCGATCAAGTTACGACCGTGGCGCGCGAAGTGGGTGTTGAAGGGAAGTTAGGCGGTCAGGCCAACGTGCCAGGCGCCGCCGGCACATGGCGTGATCTGACCGACAACGTGAATCGGCTGGCGGCGAACCTAACGACGCAGCTTCGTGCCATTGCCGATGTCGCCACGGCGGTTACGAAAGGCGACCTGACGCGCTCGATTCAAGTGGAGGCGCAGGGCGAAGTCGCGTTCGTCAAGGACAACATCAACGAAATGATCGGCAATCTGAAGGAGACGACTCTGCGCAACGAGGAGCAGAATTGGCTAAAAACCAATCTCGCCAAGTTCTCGCGCATGCTGCAAGGGCAGCGAGACCTGCTCAATGTCGGTAAACTTATCCTGTCGGAACTGGCTCCGGTCGTCTCGGCGCAACATGGCGTTTTCTATATCATGGACAACGCGAACGGGAACCCGGAGCTGAGCCTTCTCGCCAGCTACGCCCAGGACGGAGCCAATGGCGGGAAGACACGCTTCAGATTGGGCGAGAGTCTGGTTGGCCAGGCAGCTCTCGAAAAACAACGCATCCTCCTGGCCGATGTACCGACCGATTACGTGAAGGTGAGTTCCGGTCTGGGCCAATCACGCCCGATGAACATTGTGGTTTTGCCCATTTTGTTCGAGGGCGAAGTAAAGGCGGTGATGGAACTTTCTTCTCTCGATCGTTTCAACCCGACGCACCAGGCGTTTCTTGATCAATTGGCCGAGAGCATAGGGATTGTCCTACATACCATCGAAGCAAACACCCGGACGGAGGATTTGCTCAAGCAATCGCAA
Source organism: Verrucomicrobiota bacterium (assembly GCA_041167085.1). Taxonomy (GTDB): domain Bacteria; phylum Verrucomicrobiota; class Verrucomicrobiia; order Chthoniobacterales; family UBA10450; genus DATFCK01. Next base: position 82,202 of record JBEEGV010000036.1, on the reverse strand, counting down.
TCGCTCGCGACCGAACTCCAAAATCGCCAGGAAGAATTACAAAAAACAAACGTGGAGCTGCAGGAAAAAGCGCGGTCGAACCTGGCGAAAGATCAGTTTCTCGCCATGCTCAGTCACGAATTGCGCACGCCTCTTACACCCGTGCTGGCGTCGGCGCTCGCGCTCGAAAGTGAGCAGTTGTCTCCGGAGAATATGAAGGAGTCACTGCAGATCATCCGCCGCAACGTCGAATTGGAGGCGCGCCTGATCGACGATCTGCTCGATCTTACACGTATCAGCAAGGGCAAGGTGCAGCTCAATTTCGAAGTCGTTGATGCACATACGCTGCTGCGCAACGCCATCGAGATTTGTCATGCCGACATCGAACAAAAACATCTGGGACTGCAGCTCGATCTCGTTGCGCGAAAAGTTCATCTGCGAGCCGATCCGGCGCGTGTGCAGCAAATCTTTTGGAACCTCATAAAGAATTCTGTGAAGTTTACGCCGAAGGACGGTCAAATTGTTATTTCCACGAGCAATGACTTTACTGGTCACCTCTGCGTGATTGTGGCGGATACAGGCGCCGGGATTGAGGCGGAAGCGTTGCCTAAAATATTCGATGCTTTTGAACAAGGCGGCCGGACGAAGCTGGGAGGTCTGGGTTTGGGTCTTGCCATCAGCAAAACACTGGTTGAAGCCCACCGGGGAACGATCACCGCGGAGAGCGACGGCCGCGATCGAGGGGCCAAGTTTACGGTGACGTTTCCGACGAGCGCAAAGGTGGATGCGCAAGCTGCGCCACCCGTCCTCGCCGAAGCTCCGCAGCGCCTGAGCAAGCGGATATTGCTGGTGGAAGACCACGAGGACACGAATCGATCGCTGACCAATTTGCTTCGGCTGCGCGGCTACCACGTGCAGTCAGCCAACAACGTCCAATCTGCGATCGAACTGAGCGCGACGGATCAATTCGATGTGCTGATCAGCGATCTCGGGTTGCCGGATGGCAGTGGAATCGATGTGATACAACAGTTCCGTTCCGAGCGGCCCGTCTTCGGAATTGCTCTCACTGGTTACGGAATGGAGGACGACGTTCGTAAGAGTCACGATGCCGGTTTCAAGCATCACCTCGTCAAACCGATCGATCTGAACAAGCTGGATTTGCTGATTCAAGAGAGCTCCCCCGCGGCGCCCCTGTCCTAATTGGCATTATGGCCTAGCCGGACGAGCGGCGATGCCGAGCGCTTTTTCGATCGCCACCGGGTCGTAAACTTTCCCGCCTTTGATCACGGCCGTAATGTTGCGGATGTCGCTCATGTTCTGGGTCGGGTCGCCATCGACCAGAACCATATCGGCAAGTTTTCCGCCGGCGATGACGCCCCGATCTTTGTTCACACCCATCACAAGCGCCGGCGTTAACGACGCCATACGCAGAACCTCGGTCGCAGGAATACCGGCTCGCGCATAGAGTTCGAGTTCGTGGTGCAAGGTGTAACCGGACAATGCGTCCGTTCCCGGAATAATCGTGACCCCGGAGTCGTGCAGCGCTTTTAGCAGGCGCAGCATCGCCGGGAAAGCCTCGCGGTAGGCCGCCTCCTTTTCTTTTGGAACTTCCAGCGCGCCGCTCAGTATCGAGCGCCGAACCTGCGCCGGAAACCGCGGCACAATATCTTCGAGGCCGGGGGTGACTGCGCTCGGGTTGCCGCAAAAAAGCCCTTCGAAAACGTTCATCGTTGGATCGAGAACAGTATGGTGACGCTTTAGAAAGCTGATGAACTCGCGCACTTCCGGCTTGTCCGGCGTGAACTCGCGCGCGTGCTCGGCCACTTTGATGAAACGATCCCGATTGCGCGTCTCCTTCACTTCGGGAAAGAGGAAATTCAATTCGATGAAATTGAGATGCTGGATCTCGTCCGCCCCGCCTTCGACGAATTGACGCGCCGACATGAAAGCCGGGACGTGGCCGCTCACCCGAAGCCCTCGCGCATGAGCACGATCGGCGATGATCGGAACGAGCTCAGGTTTGATGGAGGAGTAAATCTTGATCTGCACATATCCGTGATCGGCGTACCAATCGACGTCCTTGATCGCCTGTTCGGCGGTGTCGACCCGCATCTTTGTCGGACCGGCGAACTCGCCGGTGCCGTCAATAATTCCAGCTCGCATCACCCTGGGCCCAAGTTCGCTGCCGTCATCAAAGCGCGCGACGCGCTGCAAAAAACTGTCGGTATCGTTCGCCATGTCGCGGGCGCTGGTCACGCCGTTGGCGAGATCGAGCGCGCCATCAATGTCGCTGAAGTGCTGGTGATTATCCCATAACCCAGGCATGAGGAACCGGCCGTGCGCGTCAATAATCTCGGCATTCGCAGGTGGTTTCAGGTCCGCGTCAGCGCCAATGCGCACGATGCGATCACCGCGCACGAGGACGCTGCTCTCCGGAGTCACACTCAGATCACGCGGATCGAACAATCGAGCGTTGCGGATGATAAGATCGCTTTTCGGAATGTGAGCAAGCTCGCGAGCGAGGCGCGCCGACCATGCGTTGTCGGTTTCCTGCTGAGCTGTTCGGAGCTGCGCCATCGCGTCTTCGGATTGAGGCGAGACAGTTGAGAACCAGGAGGATACCTGTGCTGCGGTATTCCCGTCGCGATCGAGCCAGATCGGTTGCGGCGAAAAGCCGAGGCCCGTAATGCGGTATTGGGTCAACTCTCCCTTGCCGGATGACAAGCTTGCTTTTCCCGCCTCCTCGATGCTCGCCTCGCCCGCCGGCAGAAGGACTAGTTTGTGGTTAGGCGCTTTCAGCAAAGCGCGCGCGAGCACGCCCATGAATTCCGGCGGCGCATTAATCGGAAGATAAAACGCTTCGCCCGCCACCGCCTGTTCGCCTTGTTCGCTGCGATTCTTCCAGTTCGCCCGGCCGGTTTTCATCTCAAAGCGCTCTTCGACCGGCGCTTTCATGTAATCATTACCGTGACCTTCGTATTCCGTAGGCACTCCGGCAGCATCGACTTTCCAAGTGGCAATAATGTGATCGCCGCGGCCGCGGTCGTTATAAGAGTATTCAACACGCCCCGCACCGCTGGAGTCAATCTGCACCGTCTGCGTGCCGGCTGGGTTGCCCAGGATGAAAATTTTGTCTGTTCGTTCCGCGGCCAGCGCTTGCGCAACTCCGGCCAATACTATGCTGAATGAAATAAATCTTCGCATGCCTCTGTTTTTTCTAAGTTGTCACGTTTTCCTCGCCCAGGTTCACTGCTGTTTTTCCTGGCACAGTTTCTCGAAGCGCGGGTCCCCGCGGAGGTTGTCCGAATCCGGATCGAGGCGGAGCAGGGCCGGCATCACACGCAAGTTGTCCGGCACGCTCTTGTATTTCTTTTGAATTAAGGTCTTCTGCCATATCGCTGGCGTAATATCAAGGCAGCGAATGGTTTGATGTACGATCTTAAATTACCAATGCGTCCGTGGCACTTCGCTTTCCCGCGGGTGTTCGATGGAAGCGATCGATTTTTCAGAGCAATCGGACGGGAGTGACGGCGATGCGGCCGCCGAAGCAGACGTCAACGTCTGCTCCCGGTGTGCGTTCGCGTAAGCGGTAATCGCCCGCGAAATAAAGGCCGCTCTCTTCTTCGTGACGATAGTTGAGCGGGAGAGGATTCGGGTCGAGCGCACACCAGACGACCTCCGGATTATCTGCCTCAGACGGGAGCGATGGAAGATTCACATTGTAAAATAGACCTGGCTCAATCGGTTTTCCCAACACTTCGATGAGGACCGGAGCCAGCCAGTCCCCGGCCCGTTTCCAGTCATATTCCACACCAGCTCTATAATAGTACGAGACGGCCACGCCCGGCCAGCCATGCAGGACAGCCTCGCGCACGGCCGCAACTGTCCCGGAGTAGTACATGTCGGCGCCAAGGTTTGAACCGTGGTTGATGCCGCTCAGCACCCAGTTTGCGTCCGGCACGACCCGCAGCAATCCGAGCCGGGTGCAATCAGCCGGCGTCCCGTGGACAGCGAACCGGTGTTTACCGCGTTCTTCGATTCGGACGCCTCCATGCCAGGTGACCGCATGGCTGACACCCGATTGCGGACCAGCGGGCGCGACCACTACAGATTCGCCCAAATTCTGAGCTGCCGTGACCAGAGTGGCCAGACCAGCAGCGTCAATTCCATCATCATTCGTGATTAAAAATTTCATCGAGCAGGCTCAATTCCTCTCGTCTCTGTGTCGGCAGTTCTCAAGTGAGGATGCTCATGCCTCAATGGAAAGGGGCATGACGAAACGCCAGCTCATTCGCAAAGGACGAGACGAGCTCGTCCCTCCCCGGGCAAATTGTAGCGGTGGTTGTGTCAACCACCGAAACTAAAGGACAGGTGCTTGGCACAAGCACCTCTACAACGCCTCTTCTGTCATTCCGAGCGAAGTCGAGGAATCTCTCATTCTAGGAATCACCGAAGAGTAAAAGATGTCTCGACGGGGCTCGACATGACAAGAAGGTATTGGGCAACACGCCCGAACCCGTCCCTCCCGGAGAGAGAAGGAGAGCGCCGCCGCCGTGTTAGCCAAAGGATCGGAGATGAATAATGAGACGAGACGAGCTCGTCCCTCCCAGCCCGATGCCGCTACTGCGACTTAACGGACATATTGGAGATTACATCGTTGGTCACGTCGGGTAGGTTGACGTTTCGTATAACGAAGGGCACACCGTTGAGACTGTTGCCGCTTGAATCGAAAGTAATGCTGTAATTGCCCGCTTGCGCGATCTGCCGGATACCGGTCGCGAGCTTCTGCACGATTGCGTTACGTTTTTCCAGAGCTGCATCGCGCACTTCCTTTGCATCTTCGGTCTTGCCGGCAGCAACCGTTTTCTTCTTGAGATCCGCAATTTCGGCTTCTGCTTTTTTCGTTTCCGGAAGCGCCTGGTATGCGCGATTCACATCGACACAGGCAAACCGGAGCTCGGAAGACAATGCGAAGTCGGGCTTCGACGCAGCGCGGGAACGTGATTTTTTGCCCGTGTTGTTTAAGGAAGCGACGATTTGATCGGAGAGATCCGGGACTTTGCTGCTGGATAAAATTGCCGGAACTCCGTTCATGGTCGTCCCGCTCTTATCGAAAACGAGGATCGCCTCATTTGCCGGCAAACGCGCCTTGAGAGCGCCGTTTATTTCCGAGACAATCTCAGTTCGCAATTTGAGTGCCTGATCCTGAATCTCCTTTTCCCGGGTGGTGCGCCAATTGTTGATTTGGCGTTCCATCTCCTTCACCTTGGACACTTGGCTATCCCGGGCGTCGCCGGACAATCCATTAACATCGGCCAGTTCCTTTTTGTAGTTGTCGGCCCGGCTATCATATTCTTTTTTCGCGGCTGCCTTGGCCTCGTTTACCTTGGCTTCACTTGCCTTCGTTTTGTCGAAACGCTTGAACACATCATTCATGTCGATCGAAGCAATTTTCAGATCCTGCGTGGAAGCGAACTCGGATGATCCTTTTTTATTCAACGCGGCGATGACGCGGTCACTCATGTCGGCGCCCGGTGGAGAATGCACAATGAAAGCCACGCCGTTGAGACTCATTCCGTTGTAGTCGAGAATGACGTCGGCTGCATTACTCCCCAGCTGTTTAATCGTGCCCGTCATTTCCGCGACGATTTCTGCTCTCATCTTCAATGCCTGATCCTTGAGGTCTTTTTCGCGCGCTGTGCGAAATTCATTGATCTCACTCTCCATCTTCCGGATCGACGCTATCTTATCGTCACGCTCGCGCTCGAGTTTTTGCCTGCTACTTGCCGTCGTGGTCGAGAGCGCAAGCTGGCGATTCAATTCGTTAATTTCATCGAGCGCTTTTTTGTAGGAATCCGCACGCTTATCATAGCTTTTCTTGGCCTCTTCCTTGGACGCATTGATCTTCGCTTCGGCGTCTTTGGTTTTGCCATATTCCTTGAAGATCCGGTTCATGTCGACCAGGGCGAAGCCGGGATTGTAACCGGCCTCGTCGTCATTTCCCCGGGCAGTCGCGCCGCTCTCCTCCGCCATTTGATTGGTCAGCGCGGACAAGCAGAAAGGCGCTGCTCCTGATTTTTGCGTGATCGTAATTCCCGGAGTGGTATCGCCGTCCCACGTGTAGCGATAATTGATGTAGTAAACCTGGTTGCGATTATTGAAACGGCCCGCCGAAGTCGTCGCGTCGTCTTCGTTAAAAAATCCGGTCTCAACCGCGTCCTGCTCGTCTCCGACGAAAGAGAGATTCACCTGCCGATTCTCTCCCGATGAGGGGCAAACATAGACGCGAAGATCGTAGGTGACGCCTTTCTCCAAACTTGCCGGGTCGAGCGCGACTTCTTGTTCGGTATTGTCGCCAGCGCCCTTCACAGTCGTTGTGTCCGACAAAATGTCTTTGAAAGTACCGTCGACCTGGATCGCTGTTTTCCCGCTGTTTCCATTCGTCAGGCTGCCGCTTAAGGCGTTGAGTGTGCAATTATCAGCGGTGCTGCTCGGCCCGCTTCCGGCCAGAGCGAAGAGCGTGATCCCGTTCAGCGTACGGTTCGTGCCGGTTGCATTGCCGCCATCCACCGCGGTGGTGTAGTGGTTCTCGTCGCTGATGCCGCAGCCGGTATCACTCTGCGCTGGCGCAATTGCCTGATAAGTAATGGTTCCAGCTTCCAGTGGTAAGGCGATTAACCCTGCGATTATTGCGGCAACGTTGGCGCTGAGTTTTTTCATAAGCTTGGGGTGACGATCCCCACGTTTTCGCGGTCTGGAGCTTGGCTGTCCATCTTCTTTTTGGGCCCGGCCGCGTTGGGCCCGGCCCGGAAATTCCATTGACGCATTTACATACCCTGGGTTTTCAAGCGTTTATAGACATCCCTCCGGCGCCGTCGGCGCGTTGAGAGAGCGCTATTGCCTGGAAAAGCGCGCGACTGCTTAGAAAAACCCCGCGCAGCGGTATGAGTAGTGCTCCGGGCCAACCTATGAATAAATCCATTCTTTCCCTAATTGTTTGCGCTTCTTTCCTTGCCGTTCCGGCGTTTGCCAAAACGCTGAAACTCCCTAACGACGAGTTCGCCGTCGCTTCCATTAACATCCCGGATTCGTGGGAACCGGAAGAGATCAATAACGGTGTCGCGGGCGAGAGTCCGGACAAGGCGGTCTATCTGGCAGCCGTCGCTGTAGGTAATGAGAAGGGAATGAACGCTGAGCTCGATGATACATTTGAATTTCTGAAGGCACACAACGTCGAGCTCGATAAATCGAGCAAAACAGAGGACAAATTCAAAGTCGGCGACATCGAGGCCGAAGAGTTAACCTTTCAGGGTAAGGATGAAGACGGGCCAGCGGCGGTCAGCATTGCCTTCGTGCCGATCAAAGACAAAGTGGTCGTTCTCACCTACTGGGTTTCCACCGAGCAGGAAAAGAAACACCAGGAAGAAGTCGGAAAGATCGTAAACAGCCTGAAGGCGGCCGGGAAGTAAGCGTTCAACGCCTAACGTCGAAATCAGTCAACTAACCAAATGAAATATCTATTCGCTATCATCGCCACGATCGCGGTCGTCTCCCACTGCCATGCCGGAGAAATGAAAGTGGAGGCGGCCGTCGCCAAGGATAAAGATACTAAACCAACAACCTCATTCTCAGCCGACGTCCCGAAGCTGTATGCGTTCTTCAAGACACACGGGTCGGAGAAGGGCGATAAGTTGCGCGGAATCTGGATCGCGGAAGATGTGGGCGCTGCTGCCCCGGCGAACACAAAGATCGACGAAGCCACCGTCACCGCCGACGAAGATGATTTCTACGGCGCTTTCTCGCTGAGCAAGCCAAACAAAGGCTGGCCAACCGGGAAATATCGGGTCGAGATTTACTCAGGCGACGAGCTCGCTACCACGGTGAAGTTCACCATCAAGACCGGCAAATCAGCGGAAAAGTCAGGCGACGATTCCGACGAGGCTTCGTCCGACGAGTAAAAACAGGACGGGAAGGATTCAGCGGAACGTCAGCCGGTGCGTGATCTGTCTTTGACGGATTGCCGCTAAGAAGCTTCCAAGATCGCCGCTCGTCCGCTGCAGCCTCTGGCTGCGGCGGCGGGCGGCGGTTTGTTTTCAAGGTCCTTTGTAGTCGCCCCGCTCTGCTTGCCGCGCCGTAGCGTAGCAAAGGCGGGTCGGGGCGCTCTTTCAAAAACATGGCGACGGAGCGCCTTGGCTACAGCCACGCGCGATTTACCGCGATCATTCTGCTTTTGTGATTGGCTTTCATGATCGTCGTCCGCAGGCTGAGCGGGGATGAAATGGCGAGCTAGCCAGGGACGACACCTCATCACTACGCGGGCCTTCCTGTTTTGGTCCGTCGTCGCCATTCCCAGTGGATCTGTCGCGCAGGACGCCGTCTCGAGCTCGGATTCTGAACCTTCGATTTTTCAACCGGAAATGGAAGTCGAGGTTCCGCCGGGCGGCGGCTTCAACAAAGCTGATTATGCGACTGGTGATTGGGGCGGGTATCGCACGCAGTTGTGGGCGGCCGGAGTGGAGGTGTTCGCTTTCTATAACAGCATTTTTTCCGGAAACGTCAGCGGCGGGATCCACCCCGGCCATGCCACCTACGTCGATGACGCCTGGTTGGGAGTGAAGTTCGATCTGGAGAAATTGTTAGGCTGGAGCGGGGGACAGTTCGTCATCAGCGGTATCAACCGCGATGGCAACGATCTGACCCACAAATATATCGGCAGCATTTATTCCACGCAGCAAATGGTTGGCGGCCAGCGCACGTTTCTTTACCAGGTGTATTTGCAGCAAAAGCTTCTCGGCGATGAGCTGACCCTGAAGGCAGGGCGGTTCGGGGCATCGGACGATTTCAACGCGTCACCGCTTTATGGCTATTCGCTCAACAACGGTATCAACGGAGATATTCGGAACGTCCTTTTCGATACGCGTTTCTCGGCCTATCCGTTCGCGACCTGGGCCGCGGCCTTGTTTTATGTTCCGAGCACGGAGTTTCACGTGAAGGCCGGCCTTTTTCAGGTGACAAAACGGATGTTCGAAAATGACGACCACGGTGTCAATTGGAGCATCAATGATTCCGATGGTTACACTGCGATCATGCAATTTGGGTGGACGCCTGAATTTTCTAAACGGCCTGTTACCAACGGGGAAGCGTTGAGTGATAAGAATGTTGCACCGGTCGTTATGAAAGGCTTGCCGGGCCATTACTGGTTAGGCATGACTTTTTCGCAATGGGATTTTTATCCGCAATTCAAGGGGGGATTTAAGGATCATTCCTACGGCTTCTATGCGCACGCCGATCAGATGATTTATCAGGAAACGCCGGGTGGCGATCAGGGGCTGACCGTTTTTGTCGCTTCCGCTTACTATCCGCAGGAGGAAATATCGATCGTGCCGTTTCAGGTGAACCTGGGCCTAAACTATAAAGGGCTAATTCCTTCGCGGAACGACGACCGCACCGTGCTTCACTTCATCTATGGCGATCTGAGCCACGATTTTGCCCAAGTCGTTCGATTGGCGGGCCGGGGAAATCCGGACTCAGAGAAGGTGCTCGAGTTTGCCCATCGCTTTCAGGTAACGAAATGGAGTTACGTACAACCCGACATTCAATGGGTCATTGATCCCGGCGGCACCGGTAGAATTCCGAATGCCGTCGTCATCGGCGCACAGATGGGTCTAACCTTCTAAATCGAAAGGTCGACATAACGATTATGGACACTTCTTCTTCCGAACACCGGCCAGCGCCGCTCGATCCGCGCCTCGCTCCGAAAAAAAGCATGTTCGTTTTGGAGGACGGCAGAAATGTCCTGTTCGTCTTCGTGCTTCTTATCTTTCTGTTTGCGCTCTGGGGATTTTGTAACGGGATGATCGACGTAATGGACAAACATTTTCAGGAGGAGCTGCACCTGAGCCTGTCGCAATCGGCCTGGGTCCAATTCGCGCACTATCTCGGCTATTTCCTGATGGCGTTGCCGGCGGGATGGCTGGCGACGAAGCTCGGTTACAAAGGCGGCATCATCACTGGGCTCTTAATGGTCGCGGTCGGTGGATTTTGGTTTGTCCCGGCAACGCACATCGCACAGTTTTGGGCTTTTTTGTTGGGCGTCTGCGTCATCGCTGCTGGACTGACCTTTCTCGAGACGATCGCCAACCCTTACACCACTGTTCTCGGTCCGGCGCCCTACGCAGCCACGCGTATTAATCTCGCACAATCTTGCAACGGCATCGGTTTACTTCTCGGTCCGATCGCGGGCGGCGCGTTTTTTTATTCCAAGAATGCAGCCGGCCTCAGCACAGGCAGCGAGCGGCTCTGGATCCCGTACGCGTTCATCGGGTGCGTCGTCATTGTTCTCTCGATCATTTTCTTCTTCGCCGACGTGCCCGATATCAAAATGACGGACGATTATCATCTCGACGATGCCACACACGAGGGCTCGCATTCGATCTGGTCGCAACCGCATTTCACCATGGCGGTGTTGGCGCAATTCCTCTATGTCGCCGCGCAAGCCGGCATTTTTAGCTTCTTCATCAACTACATGACCTCACAGGTGCCGCCGATTCCGGCTTCGTGGGACGCGCCGAGCGCAGGCTCCGGGTGGTTCGCCGGCTGGTTTGAAATTCACAAGAGTGGTGCTCTTGGTTTCAGCAACAAGGCCGCGGCCAATCTCGCGTCGTTAGGTTTTCTTTGCTTCTTGATTGGCCGGTTTACTGGCTCGGCCATCCTGAAGAAATTCGCCGCGCACACCATTCTTGGTTTGTATTCCGCGATCAGTGTCGTCCTCTGTCTTCTGATCTTCTGCAAGTTGGGATGGGTATCGGTGGCCAGCGTCTTCCTGACTTATTTCTTCATGTCGATCATGTTCCCGACCATCTTTGCGCTCGGGATTTTCGGACTGGGCGAGCGGGCGAAGAAAGCGTCGTCGTTCATCGTCATGGCGATCATGGGTGGCGCTATTCTGCCAAAAGTGATGGGAGCGGTTGGCGATAAATACGATCTGTCCCGCGGGTTTAGCGTGCCGATGCTCTGCTTTGCTTTCGTCGCGGCCTACGGATTCCTGTGGCCGAGACTGAGCGGTTGCGAGGGAATGCATGGGGTTTCGACTTCGGGTGGGCACTAGTTCATGCAGAAAAAAGCAAACGTTCAACCCCGAAGCCGTTCGTGGCCGTCCGGTGGCAGGTGCTCAACCCCGAAAACCTATCGGGGCAGGCAGTCCAATTCAGCCATGCCATCCTGCTCATGATCATGATCATGATCGGGGTTCAAGGCTTAACACATGAGTGACGTCTTTGAGTTGAATCACGAGGCACTTGCCACTGATCCGCGATTTGCGGAGTTCGCGACAAAACTCAACGCCTTGTCGCCGATCGATTCGCAGGCGGCATTCAACCGTTACTGCCGTGAAGCATGCCGGCTATGGGACAAACATTTCCGGTCCGGTGTTGGCAAAACCTCGGCCCATTTTGCCGAGCTTCTGCAACGCGTGGAGCGCGGCGGCGAAGATGTGATCCAAACCGGGTGGGGTGGGGTTGTAATTACATTGCACGAACCTCCGCGCGTCGAAAAGTATCTCGTGATCCGGAAAGGCGGATATCTCGCGCTCGAAATGCACGAACAAAAAGACGAACGATTGGAGATAAGGGAGGGCGCCGGCCTTTTGCTATGGAGGGAAAAAATAGCTCAACCACTAACCGTCACGGCACTCGCTCCGGGCCAGCAATTTCATTTCGAGCCGGGGATGGAACATTGTGTGATTGGGACGGAAAACCTGCTCATCTTCGAGCGGTCTATCGATCCCAAGGGGATGGATCAGGATCTCATCTTCATTTACACGCCCGCGCCTGACTCCGGTTCAATCGAGCAACCGGTTTCCGCGGCCAGCGCCCGGGATCAAATGGGGCAATGAAAACGGACTTTTACGCTTTCGGCGAAATTCTGTGGGACTGTCTGCCATCGGGCAAACACGCCGGTGGCGCGCCGTTTAACGTCGCTGCGCATCTCGCACAACTCGGCGTATCGGCTGCGCTGATTTCGGCGGTGGGTCAGGACCCTCTCGGCGACGAAATCCTGAAAGTAGCCGAAGATAAGAAGGTCAATATCAAATTCGTCAGGCGGGTGCGCATCGGTCTCCCCACCGGCACGGTTGTGGCTACGGTGGACGCGAAGGGAAACGCGACCTATGAGCTGGTCCAGCCCGCGGCGTGGGATGAAATCAAAGTGACGGCCGAAGCCGTGAGCGCGGTTGAGAAAGCGAGTGCATTCACTTTCGGTTCTCTGGCCGGCCGATCACTTTATAACATTGAGCAATTGGATCGGCTCCTTGCGGTGCAGGGTCCATTGAAATTCTTCGACGTAAATTTGCGTCCGCCGTTTGTCGATCCGGTTTTGGTTATGAACCTGGCGAAGCGGGCCGACGTCCTCAAACTGAATGACGGTGAAGTGGGTCGACTCGCCTACTGGTTACAAACTGGGGAGCTGAAAGATAGGACGCCACGAAATCCGGATGACATAGCAAAGGCGTGCGCGACGATCGCGGACGCGGCGGATGTTTCGCGCATTTGCGTGACGCTCGCTGAAGAAGGCGCGGCATTATGGGACCGGGGCACCTTGGTCACAGCGCCCGCCCCCAAAGTGGTGGTGAAAGACACCGTCGGGGCAGGTGATGCATTCATGGCTGGTTTGATGGTTGGGCTGACGCGCGGGATAGAGACGAAGAAAATGCTGGCCAATGCGTGCCGGCTTGGCGCATTCGTCGCGTCACACTATGGAGCCACGCCTCTTTTGCCGCAGGAAATCAAGGAACTGTTTCGGGAGGAATAAGCCGGGCCGGCGGCCTTTCCGGCAACGGCGGGGTGGGAGACGAACAATTCGCAAATTATTCCCAAGCCTTGGAAACTGCGTAGTGTGGGAAAAAGAAACTTCTATGACTCCGCGAATCCTGTTTGTGCTATCGCTCATGTCCGTAATTTCGGTCATACACGCGCAATCGCCAAGCCCAACTCTTCCTCTAAAAGGTGACGGATCAGCTTCAGTGAAGCATCACACGATCGAGCAGTTCATGGGCACGACGCGCGTCGGCGGCGCTGCGTTTTCGGACGACGAGACGTCGATCTTATTTCACTCAAATAAGAGTGGCATCTTCAATGTTTACAGCGTCCCGGTAACCGGCGGCCAAGCCACGCAACTGACGGACTCAACGAAGGAAAGCACTTATATCGTCTCTGCTTTTCCTGGCGATACGCGATTCATTTATACGCACGATCAGGGCGGGAATGAGAACTCACACATCTATATAAGAGAGCTTGATGGAAAGGAACGGGATCTGACTCCGGGTGGGAAAACGAAGGCGAGTTTCCTGAAATGGAGTCAGGACCGAAAATCCTTCTTCTTTTCGACCAATGCGCGCGACCCAAAGTTTTTCGACATCTACGAAACGGCAATCGCCGATCTGGTGCCGAAACTGATTTACAAGGACGAAACAGGATTTCAATTCGGCGATATCTCGAACGACCGGAAATTCATCGCTTTCGGCAAGCCCGGGAATACGACGGCGGATTCCGACGTTTATCTTTACCGAACCGATACGAAAGAGATGAAAAACATCACAACGCATCAGGTCGAGTCGGAAAACGATCCGCAGACTTTTGATGTGAACTCGAAGTATCTCTACTTCCTTTCCAATGACGGCGGCGAATTCAAGTATGTCGCGCGTTACGACTTGAGCGAAGGCCGCCGCGAAGTTGTCGAGAAAACGCCATGGGACGTTTCCTTCATGGCTTTTTCACGGAATGGCAAATACCGCGTCGTGGCGACGAACGACGACGCGCGCACGAAAGTCATGATCCGGGAGGAAGCGACCGGTAAGCCCGTTGATCTTCCGCTATTACCGGAGGGCGACATCAGCGGTATCAACATTTCCGACAGCGAGAGGAAGTTGGCTTTTTACGATGATGGGTCCCGTTCTCCGGCTGACCTTTATGTCTACGATTTTGGCACGCAAAAATTGTCGAAACTGACGGATAGCCTGAATCCGGAAATCAATCCGGCGGATCTGGTGGATGGGCGCGTAATTCGCTACAAGTCCTTTGACGGATTGGAGATTCCCGCAATCCTCTACACTCCGCATGGAGCGAGCGCGCAGAACAAGGTTCCGGCGATCGTGCGGGTGCATGGCGGTCCCGGCGGGCAGGCGCGCATGCCCTACATCGCCTCGGTCCAATATCTGGTGAACCACGGCTACTGCGTCCTCGACGTCAACAACCGCGGTTCCGGCGGCTACGGCAAAACATTCCATCTCGCGGACCGTCAGAAACACGGACGGGAACCACTGTGGGATTGCGTCGAGGCCAAGAAATTTTTGGCTTCGTTAGGCTACGTCGACGAAAAAAAGATCGGAATCCTGGGCGGCTCTTACGGCGGCTATATGGTGCTCGCGGCGCTGACCTTCAAGCCGGAGGAATTCAACGCCGGCGTGGATTTGTTCGGTATTTCCAATTGGGTGCGAACACTCGAGAGCATTCCGCCGTACTGGGAATCGCAACGCAAATCGCTCTATAGCGAGATTGGGGATCCGATAAAGCAGAAGGATATGCTGCGCGAAATCTCGCCGTTATTCCATGCCGATAAAATAACCAAGCCTCTTATGGTCCTGCAGGGGGCGAATGATCCGCGCGTGATCAAGCCTGAGTCGGACGAAATTGTGGAGGCGATCAAGCGAAGGAAGGGCGTCGTGGAATATGTCGTTTTCGACGACGAAGGACACGGGTTTACGAAAAAGGCGAACGAGATTCGGGGGAACAGAGCGATTCTTGATTTTCTGGACAAGTATCTGAAAGGAAACTCCGGGATGCCTGCGGCAAAATCCGGTGCGTCAGAATCAAAGTCGAATGTCGGCCAATAGAATCGGCGCTTTGCGCCCAGGTAACTTCCATAGAATCTAGAATTTCCAGGGAAGAAACTTGCAACGTAGGTGCTACTCCCGCGCTTTTTTTCTGCCTCCCCCTAGCGTTCCCTAGGTAAATATTAGTTGACTCGGTGCCATTGTTTTAATATCGGTAGCGCCGCTATGAAACCACTTACCTTAACCTTAGCAGTTTTGTGCACCCTTTCCGCCTTTGCCTTCGGAGGAACCACCAGTTACTCCGGCAAGGAGATGAAAGAGGTCGCTCCAGCCCCGTGCCCGGAATGGTACGGTGATCACGAATGGGAATTCGGCCTTTGGGGCGCGTATTCCTTTACCGGGACCGAAAGCGATCGAACCAAAATCGAAGAGGCCGACGACTCCGGTGTCTACGGCGAGTACGACAAATTCCTCGGCGGAGATCATGCCTGGGGCGGCGGTATCGATGCGAAATACTTTTTCTGTCGCTACTTCGGTGTCGGTCTCGAAGCATTTGGACTGGACGGCAAGGGTTCCCACGCCTTGTTCGACGGAGGTCCGAACCCAGATGTGTCGGAAGAGGTTTACGCGCACGAAGATCATTTCGTTGGCGCGGCACTCGGCACCTTGACCCTTCGTTATCCATTTCGCTGCACACGCTTTGCTCCATACGTATGGGCGGGCGGCGGTGGAGCGTTCGGCGGCAGAAATGATCGGCCGTTTGTGGACACCGCTGGCGAGGGAGCGTTTAGCGTTTCCAGAAACGAAGACGAAAGCCGATTTATGGGTCAATTCGGAGGCGGTCTTGAGTATCGCATCACCCGGCACATTGGTATTACTGGCGATTTCAGCTGGAACGTTCTCGATGGTCCGCACAATAACTTCGGCATGGTGCGCAGTGGTTTGACTTTCGGTTTCTAGAAAACAAAACGCAGTTTTTCAACGGCGGCATCCAATTCATGGATGCCGCCGTTTTGTTTGTACTGTCGGCGCTAATTCCCTAGAGGCCGGTGCTCTCTTCTAAAGGCATCAACTTGCTTGGTCAGTGTTCCGAAAAGCGAACCCGTCGGTTCGGCGGAGTAGCGCAATGCAACGTAAGTATTCACAATTATTCGGATCTGGTCGGCTCGATTTGGTAGCAATTGCGCGGCCCGATTCGCAAAATCGATCGGTCCTTCTGATGGATTACGGACTGCGCCAAGACGCGCGGCGGCGCGGCAGAAGCGTTCGTACAGCTTTTTTACGCGATCCCTCGGCGCGCGCGCGCGTCGCCGCATCCAAATCGTGTAAATTCCGATGACGGCCATGCCGCTTGTCGCCGTCATGAAAACGAGGCCGAGCGGCCCGGTTCTGGTCAAACCGGCGGCGCTAAGAAACGATTCCTGGGTTTCACCGTCGAAACTGAGCACGCGAGTGTCCCACGCGTAGTTAAGTGTCTGCCAGGCCAGTCGAGTTTTGATGAAGATCTGAGAACGCGCCAGATTCCGGACGAGCCGGTTCTGGGGATTGCCGAACTGCCCGGCCTCAACGCTCCTCTCCAGAAAAGTGTTGAGTCCAAGATCGACGCGTTCGGGCGCGACAACGCTCGTCGGATCAATCCGGGTCCAGCCACTTTGTGGAAGCCAGACTTCGCACCAGGCATGAGCATCGGCCTGGCGAATAACAAAGAAGCGGCCCAGCCCATTGAATTCGCCTCCCAAGTAGCCGACGACTACGCGCGCCGGAATCCCGGCCAGTCTCATCAAGGTGGCGAAGCTCGCCGCATAGTGTTCGCAAAAGCCAACTCGCCGGCGAAAGAGAAAATCCTCGAGGTCATCCTTCCTATATTCGCCAGGTGACAAGGAATAGCGGAAGCCCTGAGTCCGAAAGAAGTTGAGACCGCGGTTGACCACATCCCTCGGATTCGTACGTGGGGTGGCCCACGATTGCGCCAGGTCGCGAACGGAGGGAGTGATCCATGCCGGGACTTCGAGCAATATTTTTCGCTCGCGCGGCTGGAGTTCCTTCTGCGGGATCTCAGAATATGAAGTGACCTCATACTTCCGCGGTTTCCGGATCGGTTGACCGCTCCAAAGGTAGTTGCCGGGTGCAATGGTGGTTCCGGCGGGGGGATCGGCCGGCCAATCGAGCGCGAATATCCAATGTCCGCCGTGAGGCTCGATCGTGATCCATTGGCGAATTGATTCGCCGGCCGGAGATCGTCTCAGCGAACGAGGGATGGATGCTGGAGCTTGTGCTGCTCGCCATTCCAATCCACTGCCTTGTGACATAACAAGGCCGCGCCAATACATCGCGCCAGGCTTCGGCGCCCGGCCATCTGGGAACTCGGCGCGAAAGGCTACATCGTTTGAGTTGGCCAGGGCGCTGACACTGCCCGGGGAGAGTTGATCGGAGAACCCGGACGCGGCGAGACGCATCTGACCGAACTGGAATTGGCCGCCCGTGTTTATTCGCGGGAAAAAGACAAAGAGCAGGACAATAAGCGGCGTTGCCTGGAGCACGAGGCCGCAGCCAATACGCAGTGGCGCCCACAATGAAGAAGGCGCCGCTCCGATCTGGAATTGAATGAGCGCCCCGAGCAGCAACGTGAAGGCGACGAAAAGGCAAAAGGCGATGGCAAGGTCCTGGGAAAGGAAGAACCCGCACAGGCAGAGAATCCACGCTACTGCGACCATCACCTGAAACTCGCGCGCCGTATGCGCTTCCAGAATCTTCAAGGCCATTAGGACGACGACAATGGAGACGCCGGGTTCGATGCCACGGACCGAACCGTAGGTGAGGAAAACTGCCAGGAGAGTTATCGCGCCGAGGATTAGTTTCCAAGGGGCCGAGCGAAGCCGGTAATCCTTTGGTTCCATCCAGAATTTCGCAACCAGTGTGGCCAGGAAAAACCCCGGAACCCACGAGGCCAATGCACCGAACATGGGTGGGAGCGTGAAGACCAATGCAGCCGTGAGCCATAGAAATGGCTTTCGGGGAATGCGCGTGTCGCGTTGGCGCAAGGTATTCATCTAAACAGCGCGAGCACGCCAAGGCAGCGATGGAAATGTTGCTCTCCGAGCGAGACCGGGATCATCGTATCTGGCAACCGTAATCCGTACGGCCGTTGCGCGCGTTCCGCTTCGATGACCCACAGCGCAAGTTGCGAAAGCTTCTTCTCGGTATCGTTGAATGGCACCTTCGCAAAATCGAAGGAGAGCGAGCCGCTGTTCGCGTCCGTCGTAAATTGCTTTGTCATGAACGATTGCCCGCGCGCGACAGCCTTCCAATCGATATGACGCTGCGATTCGCCCGCCACGTAGGCGCGCACGCCGGCAAAGTCGTCGCCTTCGCCAAGCTCAGATTGCGGCCGGTTCTGTGAGAAATGCGCAGGCTGCATTGGCAGCGTCGGATCGCCAGCGGGCGCGGGATAGACGACATAGCGCTGCGACACGACATGGCTTTTTCGGGCATCGAGAAAACCAAGCGGATACGAGCTGGTTAGGCGAAGTTTTTCAACCCGATGTTCGCCCCGTTTGGGCGCGGGAAATCGAAGTGTTAAGCGCGCCCCATCGCCGGCCGGAATCTGGTCAGTGCGTTCCGAACCTTCCATTCCATCGGAAAACCCCAGGACAATGCCGCGCCGTGTCGCGCGAGAATCATTGATGACTTCGACCGATAACGAGATTTCCTGACCGGCAAATGCCGGTTTCACCGATTCAACTTTCACCGTCAAACCGGCTAGGTTCAGAAGGGTGTGTGGGATTGAAACCAGGAAAACAGAGGCGAGCGCGAACAAAAGAAGGTAAACGGCAGCACTATTTTGGGTTGAGCCCGCATACCACATGGCGGCGAGCACAAACACGAGGCCGGCGAGGCTTCTCGTCGGATAACACGGGAGTCCGCGTCCTTTCATCGCGGGTTCTGGAACTACGGAACAGGCACGCTTCGCAACAAAGTTTCCGCAAGTGTCCGGCCACTCTGGCCCGGTTCTTCGATGTCATGCCCGAGCCGATGCCCCATGACAGCCACGGCCACGGCCTGAATATCTTCGGGCAGGACCAGGTCACGCCCATTCATCAGCGCCCACGCCTGCGAAGCGTGCAGCAAAGAGAGGCCCGCACGCGGCGACAGGCCCGTACTATGTCGTTCTCGTGACGCATCGAGCAAATCTTGCAGATAATCAAGCAAGGCGGAGGACGCATGGACGTTGCGAACGCTATCTTGAATCTCAACCAGGGTGGGGGAATCAAAGACCGGTTTCAGTTCCTTGAGCATTTCCCGTCGATCCATTCCGAGAAGCATCGCACGCTCACTCGCCCGATCGGGGACTCCGAGGTGTATCCGCATCAAAAACCGGTCCAGTTGCGATTCCGGCAGTGGAAAAGTCCCGACCTGATGCTGTGGATTCTGGGTGGCGATGACGAAGAATGGCTCTGGCAAATCGTAGGTTGTGCCATCCGCAGAAACATGATGCTCTTCCATGGCCTCGAGTAACGCGCTCTGCGTCTTGGCCGTGGCGCGGTTCACTTCATCGATCAACACGACCTGGGAGAAAAGCGGCCCACGGTGAAATACAAATCGTTGTTGCTCGCGATCGAAGATTGAATTGCCAAGGATATCGGCGGGAAGCAGATCGCTCGTGAACTGAATCCGTTGAAAGGCGAGGCCAAGAGAGCGCGCCAGGGCCTGCGACAGAGTGGTCTTACCCACGCCGGGAATGTCTTCAATCAACAAATGACCACGCGCGAGCAGACACGCAACAGCCAGTTTTACGCTTTCTCTCTTGCCAACGATGACGTCGCAAATCTGTTGGGTAAAGGCATCGATATGGTCCTTCTGTGCGTCCGTGCGGTGACCGGGTCGGGTTGCAGTGGCAAACATGATTACAAAAAACTGTGCGCTTGAAGTTAATTGAATTTAGATCGCAGCAAAAAGTCCGCCAGCGCGAGTCTTGTGCTCAACATATGTAGCCGCGCCGCTCTGTCGGGGCGTCGTGGCCGTGCTGTCAGCCGGCGACGGAGCGCCGTGGCTACAACTGAGACTTCACTAATGAGGAACGGAGGTAAACCGGAGTAAGTGCCGCTTAAACTGTGCGAGGAGGGCGTGCTTGGGTGGTTCGTCGCCTTCGGCGCTTCACGATCCGGCCGAAGGCGGAGCGGGAAGTTGATTCATGAATCCAACGTCAGGTTTGGCGAAACGGCCTATATTCGGCAGAACTGTCGTTAGATCACTCTGACTGTTCACGCCATACCACTGCGCAAGCGTAGCGGAGTATTCGTCCACCGATGTCGTCGGCACCCATCGCCCCTCGCCGATGTCGTCCGGACCGTTGATTGTGACTGTCGGATATGACCCGTAAATTTCGCCGCCTTTGACGGAATCTCCCAGAACGAGAGCGTGACTTCCCCAGGCATGGTCGGCGCCGCTCCCGTTGGATTGAAATGTTCGGCCAAAATCCGAGGCTGTGAAAAGAGTCACGCGATCCGCGATGTTGAGCTCCTTGGTCGCCTGATAAAACGCATTCATGCATTGGCTCAATTCGGCCAGCAGGTTGTCCTGAGAGGCGAGTTCATTGCTATGCGTGTCATATCCCCCAACCGAACAAAAGAAGATCTGACGACGCATGCCCAGCGCGTCCCGCGCGGCGATGATTTTTGCGATCATTTGTAACTGCGCGCTCAAACTGGAATTCGTCGGAAACGGCGTGTTGATCGTGACATCGCCCAAGGCGCTGACGAGAAGGGCATTGTTTGCAATCGAGCGGTTCGTGATCTTGGCGAATTCAGCCTCAAATAAATTTTGATGAGGCAAATTCAGGAGGTCCTGGACCGCCTGGTAACGAACCTGCCCATTGGTTCCGCCGAAACCATTGAGCGAGATTCCACCCGAACTCGAGACCTGGTATTCAAAAACATTCTTGCCGATTTGAAACGTGTTCGTGCCAGCCAGAGAGATCGACATCGAGATCGCGTCGGCGTTGTTAAATGACGTGAGCAGGTCCGCGAGGCGTCCGCCCCAGCCGGTCGTTAATGGGGCGTCGGGCCAGGCAGTTTGCCATTCGACCTGTTGATCGGCATGCGAGAAGAGTTGCGGCGGGAGTTTGGCTGTGCCGTTGCGATATTTTGCGGGGGTGGTCGGCTCGACCAAAGTGCCAACGTTTGCCATCACCGTCAGTTTCCGGTCGGTATTAAACAAAGACTGCAGCTCCGGCATGCTTGGGTGCAAACCGAAAGCACGCCCCTGCGGGTCGGCTGTGACAAGGTTGATCGGCAGGAGGGAGGATTGTGCCAGCGCAAGTGGGCCGCGCGCACTCGCATAGGTTGCATAAGTTGTGTTGTCGATCGGAACGACCATGTTGTTCGCGTCGTTTCCACCATAGAGGAAAAGGCAGACCAGAGAGCGAAATTCACTACCGGCGGTGAGGGCCTGCGCCGTCGCGGCGTTGAGCGCGCGAAGATTCCAGACGGTGGAAGCAATTGAGGTGGTGCCGACCGCGGCACAAGCAGCCTGGCGAATAAACCGACGGCGGGAGAGTTGCATGTAATTATTCCTGGATGACGAATTCCGGAGAAGTGACGATCAAATGGACCGCGGTCTGAGCGCGCTCGAAGGTGCTCGCCGCTGGAATCTTGGTGACGGCGGTAATGACAATGGTGCGCATCTCCGGCGACATCGCGCCACCCATCAGAAGATTGTCCAACGAATCGACCAGGAGGGCCGGATTGGAGGTGAGGGGAATAAGTGAGGAGAAATCGAGCACGATCGCATCAAGGTTTGTCGCGGAAGGCTGCTGATACACCGCGTTGCGCATTCTATTGGCCGAAGTGATGACGGTTGTGTCCGTCGTAATTTGAAATTCAGGCGCGACCAATCCCGCCTGTTCGATTGCGCCCGGCTGGGCGTAGTCAGGCGCGAAGAAGTTGAACACTGTAGGCGAATAAAGCGGCGCCTGACCGAAGTTGAAGGATTGATTGTTGACGACAAATTTCCCGCTTGGCGCGGCCGCATTGAAAGCGCGATAGAGATTTGCCAGGCGAATGACCGGTTCTCGCTCATGCCCATAACCGGCATCGTCCGCGAACGCGTTTGACCGGGCCTCGGAATCCAGAAGGATCGCACGGACCACCGCCTTTAGATCGCCGCGCACGCCGTGTCCGTTATTCGCGAAGACCCGGGAGATTCGCGAGATATAGCCAGGGGTCGGATTACTCGTGACCAGGCGTTGAATCAGTCGACGCGAAATGAATGGAGCCGTGTTTGGATGATTAAACAGAAGATCCAGGCCGTCTTTCAGGTCCTCAGCCTGAGTCAGGCCTGCCGGCAGCGTCATCCCGTTCAAAAGTGTTTTCGCGCCTAAGTCGTGATTTTCGGGAAAGGCAATCATCGGCTGGCGGTAGTTCGCCGGCACATAATTCCAGGTAGGAGTGCCAGTTTGAGCCCAATACCAGCCCGTGAAAAGATGCGCGTAACCTTCTACGACATCCTGATCGTACGTCGGAATCGGTTTCTTGTTAGGGTCGAGCTGCTGCGATCCGTCCGGGTTAAGGCGGTATAGTCCGATGGTGAATAACTGCATCAACTCGCGAGCGTAATTTTCGTTAGGCTCAGTGTTCCTCCGTGCGTTCGGTTTGTCGTTGTGCACCATGTCCAGGAAATCGCCCATAGCCGGATTCAGCGTCACGTCCTCAATGAGCTGCCGGAAATTGCCGAAGGCATCCTGCGCCAGCAGATCCCAATAAACGGCCATTGCCTCGGGATGTTCGGACATGCCGTTGCCATTGGCCGAGATGACCATGATTTCGCTCAGCGCGAACGCGACCCGCTGTCTCAACTGGTCCGGGGCGGTCACAATGGTACGCCACCAAGCCTCTTGAAACTGCGGGTTGGAAGGGCCGGTCCCGGTTGGCAAACCCGCCACCGATTGATCGACCAGCGGCAGAGTGGCGGTCGCGGGAACAGTGAACTGCTGGTCGAGGAAGGCGGCGATCCCCTTCTTTTCAACCTGTGCGACGAGCTGGCTGTTCGGCCCAAACGTTGATTGAATTAGAAAGCGTGCGGCAACGCCGTCGGTCAGTTTTTGACCGTTTCCATTTCCGCGCCCCCGGCCATGCTTCGCGTCGGCCAAAGAGACGAGGCAACAGAAAGTAATTGCTGTAAGCGTCGACCGCCACAGCCGGCGGCGGGGCGTGCGGCGACAGGTCTGGGGGAAAAGAAGCGCGACCATTTGTGGGGGCAAAACGTCAACAATTTGCAGCACGAGCCGCACCATTTTTATGAATTTCAGGTAAATTATCAGAGAAGCTTTCCCGTGCGCGAGCATTTTGTTCGCCCTGTTCTTCCGGGACGACGGGAACACTCATGCTGGGCGTGTTGCTCAAAGAGGTTCCGCCACAAACCAAGACCTTCTTGGCCCCTTCTGTCATTCCGACCATAGTCGAGGAATCTCTCATTCTAAGAATCACCGGGGAGTAAGAGATGTCTCGACTGGGCTCGACATGACAAGAAGGGTAAGAGATGTCTCGACGGAGTTTATCCTGAGCACCGCCGAAGGGCTCGACATGACAAGAAGTCGTTGGGCAACACGTCCGTGCTAACTTCCCAAACAGCCGGCCGCTCGATTGACTATTCGCGGGTGACCACGTTGAATTCAGATCGGTCGCCCATCGGTATGCTCACAATCGTGCAAAAACGCGCTGCTTTTGGTAAACTTCACCAGGAAGGGTGTTTTGTGATTCCGAATGCCTGGGACATCGGCTCGGCTCGCTACCTTCAGCATCTCGGCTTTAAGGCGATCGCTACGACGTCAGCCGGCTTTGCCTTTTCGCGCGGCTTGCCCGATTGCGCGGTGCCGCGCGACGTTGTCCTCGCCCACATTCGCGATCTCGTTGACGCGGCGGATATACCGGTCAATGCCGATTTCGAGAATGGGTTCGCGCATGAGCCCGAAGAGTTGGCCGAAAATGTGCGACGCTGCGTTGCAACGGGCGTAGCTGGGCTCTCGATTGAGGATTCGAGCGGCGATAAGGCGAAGCCGCTTTATGACATTGATTTTGCCGTGGCTCGAATCGCGGCGGCGCGAAAGGCAATCGACGAGAGTGGTAGCGACGTGATCCTGGTCGGCCGAGCCGAATGCTTCCTTGTCGGAAAGCCTGACATCGTGGAAGTGATACGCCGTTTATCCGCGTATGCGGTGGCCGGCGCCGACTGCCTGTATGCACCGAGTCTTCAAACAGGCGAGCAAATTTCCGCCGTCGTTAAAGCAGTGGCTCCAAAGCCAGTCAACGTCCTCATCAGTGGACCATGCGGCCTGACGGTCGATAATGTCACGGCGCTCGGTGTCCGGCGTGTCAGCGTTGGTGGTGCACTCGCGCGCGCGGCCTGGGGCGGATTCATTCGCGCAGCAAAGGAACTTTCGGAGAAGGGAACGTTTGGCGGTTTTAGCGATGCCGCGCCACACCAGCAGCTCAATCAAATGTTTACCGATTGGAAATCGACATGAAGAGAAATGGTTCGGAACGGAAAAGCGCGCAGCCGGTCGCGCCAACAAACAGGGCCGACGTGGAGTCGGTCGATGCAATCGTCACCGCCGCATATCAGTTAATTTCCGGTCACGCAGGGCAGAAGCGTGATTGGGAGCGCATGCGCGCGCTGTTTATTCCCGATGCGCGCCTGATTCCGACGACCAGGCAGGCAGGTGCGAATGATTCCGAAACACCTGCGGTTCTTGATTTCGATGGTTACGCCGCCCGGGTCAGCGAGTATTTCGAGCAGAACGGATTTTTCGAAATTGAAGTTGCGCGGCGCGTTGAGGAGTTCGGAAATATCGCTCACGTGCTCAGCACTTATGAGTCGCGCCATCATCCCGATGATCCCAATCCTTTTATGCGCGGGATCAACAGCATCCAACTTTTCCATGACGGAACGCGTTGGTGGATCGTGACCATCTTTTGGCAGCACGAGAATCGCGACCATCCGATTCCGGCGAAATATTTGAGTGGCAACTGAGGCCAGGAATAGGGCGAGGCGGGATTGGGTCGAGGAGATTAGAAGGCTCTGAATCTTCCCAGAAACGAATAGACGAATCCCGATCATGGGACTATTCGGCGGCTATCGCGGAGTTGAAGTGTGAATGTAAGCCACTGAACAGCGGCTAGTTAAATGAAGAATACTGGCGCTGGTACGCGGGCTGCGTATGCTGGCCGCGCGAAGGCGCTCTTTTGCTTCGCAACTCCACTTCTATGTACTCACGCGTAATCCTTGTTGTCTTCTTCGCTCTGTTGTTTGCATCTCCGAGCCGCGGCCAAAGCCCGCCGGGGCCCAGTGTTGACGAACTGGTTTCCAAGAATATTGAGGCGAAGGGAGGCGCCGCCGCTTTCAGTGCACTGCAATCCTTGAAAGTCACAGGCAAGCTCTTGGTCAACGAGGGGAAGATTCAGCTTACCTATGTTCAGACCAAAAGGCGTCCGGGCAAAGTCAGAACTGAAGCAACGCTTCAAGGCATGACCCTGGTTCAGGCCTATGACGGAAAGGATGGCTGGAAGATCTCACCATTCCAAGGTCGAAAGGATCCCGAAAAAATGTCGGGCGACGATTGCAAATCCCTTATTGAAGACGCTGAAATTGGCGGGCCTTTGGTCGATTGGAAGGAAAAAGGAAGTACCGTTTCGTATCTCGGAACGGAAGATGTGGATGGAACGCAGGCGCACAAACTTAAAGTTGTGCGCAAAAATGGGGATGTGAATTTCGTTTATCTCGACCCCGAACACTTTCTCGACATTCGAATTATCAGCCAGCGTCTCGAGCAGGGTGCACAGATCGAAGTGGAAACCGATCTGGGCGATTATGAAAAGATCGGAGGAATCTTTATTCCTTTTTCGATCGAGGCGGGGCCGAAGAACGCCGCCGATAAACAAAAGATTGTTTTAGACAAAGGGGAAGCAAACGTGCCCGTGCAGGATGCCGCCTTTGATTTTCCCTCCGCCAATCCCAAGAAATAAATTTATGCGCTTCGTTACCATCGCTTTTTTTCTCGCCGTCAGCATTTCCATTCGGGCCGAAGAATCTCCAACTTACAACTCGTCCACAATTTCGGGCCTGAATGCTCGCAACATCGGCTCGGCTACCATGAGCGGCCGCATTTCGGCCATTGCCGGAATCCACGAACCCTCCGGTAAGATCACCTTGTTCGTCGGCGCGGCGAGCGGCGGTGTCTGGAAGTCCGACGATGGCGGAACGCGCTACAAACCGGTTTTAGACGAGCAGCCGGTTCAATCCATCGGCGCGATTGCGCTGGATCCGAAAAATTCAAAAAATGTCTGGGTTGGAACAGGCGAGTGTTGGACGCGCAATAGTGTTTCGATCGGCAATGGGCTCTATAAGTCAACCGACGGCGGAGAGAGTTGGACGCACGTCGGGCTGGAGAAATCGGAGCGGGTCGCGAAAATCGTCGTCAGCCCAACAAACAGCGACACCGTTTTTGCCTGCGTTCCGGGAGGACTCTGGAGCGATTCGTCTGACCGCGGTTTGTATAAAACAATCGATGGCGGCAAGACGTGGAACCTGGTCCTGAAGGGATCAAATCTCTCGACCGGCTGTTCCACGATGGTCATCGATCCGGCGGACCCGAACAAGATGTACGCGGCGCTTTGGGATTTTCGCCGGAAAGGCTGGACCTTCCGTTCCGGCGGCGACGGGCCGGACAAACCGTCCGGTAGCGGGCTTTTCCAATCGATCGATGGCGGCAATAACTGGACAGAGGTTACCGCGGAAAGCAGCAAAGGCTTTCCAAAAAAACCTTACGGCCGCCTGGCCGTTGCCATCGCGCCGTCCGATGCAAAACGCGTCTATGCGTTCGTCGAATCACCGGACAGCGCGCTTTTCGTTTCGAACGATGCCGGTCAAACGTGGGAGCGGCGGGACAAGAGCACCTGGATGGTGTGGCGTCCGTTTTATTTCGCCAATCTGATTGTCGATCCGAAAAATCCCGATCGTCTTTTCAAGACCGATGGAGCTCTGATCATGAGCGAGGACGGCGGAAAAAGCTTTTCCACCGTCGGCGGTTTCCAGGGTGCACACGGAGACGTGCACGATGTCTGGATCGATCCCACAAATTCGCAAACAGTGTTTTCCGGGGACGATGGCGGAATGTGGTACTCGTATAATGGTGGCAGCAAATGGTGGAAAGGGGAGAACCTCCCGGTTTCGCAATTTTATCACGTCAGCGTGGACGAAAACGATCCGTACCGGGTTTACGGCGGTCTGCAGGACAATAGTTGCTGGGTGGGCGAGTCGGAATACCCCGGTGGCATCACCAACGCGCAGTGGGAGAATTTGTATAATGGCGACGGTTTCTTCACCTTTCCCGACCCGGCCGACGCCGATTACGTCTACGCCGAGTTTCAGGGCGGGATTGTCGCGCGGGTTAATCGCCGGACGCATGAGGCGCGAAACATCCAGCCGAAACCGAATTACAAGGAAAAGCTGCGTTTTAACTGGAACACACCGATGGCGTGGTCGCCGACGGAAAAAGGAACCATTTACATTGGCGCGCAGTTTCTCTTCCGCTCGCGCGATCACGGCCAGACTTGGGATCGGATCTCGCCCGACCTGACGACGAACGATCCGGACAAGCAGAAACAAGAGCAATCCGGCGGCGTGACGATTGATAATTCAGCGGCGGAGATGCATACAACAATTTATTCGATCAGCGAATCGCCGAAGGACAAGTCCGTGATCTGGGCGGGAACCGATGATGGTAACCTTCAGCTCACGCGCGACGGGGGCAAGACCTGGAATAATCTCGTCAACAATATCGCGGGGTTGCCGAAAAACTCCTGGGTGAGCTGGGTGCAGGCGAGTAATTTTGACGCCGGCACCGCATACGCATCGTTTGACCGTCATACTTTTGGCGATTTCGCCCCTTACGTTTTCCGCACAACCGATTTTGGGGCGACCTGGGCGCCGCTTGTTAGGCCGGAAGAGGTTAAGGGAGTGCGCGGTTATGCCCACGTCATCAAGGAAGACATCGTGCAACCGAATTTGCTTTTCCTAGGCACCGAGTTTGGTCTTTACGTATCGATCGATACGGGCAAGACGTGGGCTCAGTTCAAGGGCAACCGTTTCCCGGCTGTTGCTGTGCGTGATCTCGCAATTCAACCGCGAGATAACGATCTGGTTCTGGCGACGCATGGTCGTGGCATCTGGATTATCGACGACATCACTCCGTTGCGCGCTTTGACGCCCGATGTTCTCAAACAGGAGGCAACCTTTATTTCCGCTCAACCAGTGCAACAACGGATACAAGGCAACGGTGGTTGGGCTAATGGCGATGCCGTATTCGTGGGCGACAATCCGCCTGATGGCGCGGTGATCACTTACTATCAAAAGTCGCGTCATCTGTTTGGTAAGTTGAAACTCGAGGTCCTGGACGCCTCCGGTCGTGTCGTTGATGAACTTCCGGCAAGTAAACGGCCGGGATTGAATCGCGTGACCTGGAGTATGACCGAGAAACCGCCGCGCGTGCCGCCCGCGGCGCAAATCGCCCAGGCCGGTATCAACGGTCCCAGGGTTTTGCCTGGGGTTTATACCATTCGCATGACCAAGGCGGGCAAAATTTCGGAGACGAAGCTAACCATTGGGCTGGATCGTCGTGCCAAATTCAATGAGGCGGATCGCAAGGCACAGTTCGATGCGGCAATGAAAGTGCATGCTCTTTTTGGAGATGAAAGCGATTTGATGGATCGCATTCTCACGCTGCGAACCGGACTGGCGAAAGCGTCCACCTCTTTGCCCGAGGGCGACCCATTGCGGAAAACGATCGGCGATTTTGACGGCAAAGTGGACGCCGTCCGAAAGCAGATTGTAGCGACAACCGAAGGTGGCGCCATCACCGGAGAAGAACGTCTTCGAGAACACACCGATCAGCTGTATGGCGCAATCCTTAGCTTCGAAGGAAAGCCGGCCGACTATCAGACAGCCAACCTCGATGCTTTGCGCCGTGAGCTGGGCGATGTGACAAAGCAATTCGAACAATTAAACGGGAAAGATCTGCCCGAACTGAACAACGCTTTGAAAGCAAAGGGGCATGAGACGGTGAGCGCGGTGCCGGAGAAGATCGCGTCCAACGAACCGGTGACGTTCGGCGGCGGCAGTGGTCGCTCGCGTGATGTGTCGGAGATGCCGACGGGAGCGATTCTGCAGGCTGCGTTCCGGTTGTTGCACTAGTCACTGCCGTGGCCAGTGCTTTCGAAGCACTCCAAATATTTGATTCCCGAACCGGTGTTGAAGATGACGACACTTTGTGTCGGCTTTATCTCGCCGGATTGGGCCAGGCGGCGCAGGGCGGCAAAGCAGGCCGCTCCTTCGGGCGCAACAAACAAACCTTCAGCCGAGCCGATCTCGCGAGTCGTGCGAAACATTTCGTCGTCATCAATCGCGATGGCGCCGCCGTGTGATTCTCGCAGGATTTGCAACATGATGAAATCACCGATTGCCTTGGGCACGCGCAAGCCCGCGGCGCGGGTGGCCGCGTTTGGAAACTCAACGGCAGCCTGATCGCCAGCGGCAAAGGCGCGAACGATCGGCGCACAGCCGCTTGCCTGAATGGAGAACATACGCGGTCGCTGATGGCCGATCCATCCGAGCATTTCCATTTCATCGAAAGCTTTCCACATTCCAATGAGACCCGTGCCGCCACCAGTCGGATAGAGAATGACATCCGGTAATTGCCAGTTCATCTGCTCGGCCAGCTGGTAGCCGAGCGTTTTCTTACCCTCGACGCGGTAGGGTTCTTTGAGAGTCGACATGTCAAACCAACCCTCGGCATCTTTACGTTGTGCGATTTCCGCAGCGCAATCGGTAATAAGGCCGTTTACGAGAGTCACGTAAGCGCCGAGCTCTCGACACTCGATGACGTTGGCGCGCGGAGTATCACGTGGCATAAACACGTGCGCCTCAAGTCCCGCACGCGCGGCATAGGCAGCGAGTGCGCCTCCGGCATTGCCCGCACTCGGCACGGCGAGTTTCTTCGCACCGCAATGCCTTGCCATCGATACCGCCACCGACATCCCCCGGGCTTTGAAACTCTGTGTCGGATTCATCGATTCGTCCTTTATCCAAAGATGATTTATTCCCAATGACGATGCGAAGCGCTCCGATCGAAGCAACGGAGTGCCGCCTTCGCCTAACGATACCGGTTCGACCGCTGACGGCAGTGGCAGGACCTCGCGGTAGCGCCACAGGGATGTTTCCCTGCGCGTCCTGAGTGATTCGCGGGTAAATCCACCGCCAGCCGCGGCCGTTAGATCGTAACTGGCAAACAGTGGCTTTTGGCAGTTCGAGCAGACATTCTGCAATTGTGCCCAATTGTGCTTAAGCCCGCATGATGTGCAGGTGAGATGGGTGAGAAACATTCCGAGAGCAAACGCTCAACGCTCAACGTTCAACGCACAACATCCAATTGAGAAAGGCTCTTTGGCCGTAACGCGATGCTGCCGGCTGACTCACTTTTCCCTGCTTCAGGAAGAAAACGCGTTGCCGGAGCTCACGCTACTCTCTACACGTAGGAGGACTCGCTTTTTGCGAGTGCGGCGTCGCAGCTTGCTTTCCATCGCCATTTCCACGCCATGATTAAACAAGGTTCGCCCCTGCCGCGCCGAAAACGCCCATGGTATCGGCCGTCATTGACCACTCAAATTATGATTGGGTTGGTTCTGGGCGCTGCCGTCGGCTGGCTGGAACCGGAGTGGGGCAATAAGGTTTATTTTCTACGCGACATTTTCCTGAACCTGATCAAATCGATCATCGCGCCGCTCGTCTTCTCCACGATCGTCGTCGGCATCGCCGGCGCAGGAGCTTTGCGCAAAGTGGGGCGTATGGGCGTGAAAGCGCTCATCTATTTTGAAATTGCGACGACGGCCGCACTGTTCATAGGGCTCGGGGTAGTCAATCTAACGAAGCCAGGTGTCGGCGTGGTTCTGGCGACCACGAATACCGACATTATTAAGAGCATCGGGCAAAGTCATCCCAAGACCCTGATTGAAACGATCGTACACGCGTTTCCGTCGAGTGTTATTGAGTCGATGGTTCGCGGCGATGTTCTTCAGATTGTGGCCTTCTCCGTTCTTTTCGCGACAGCGGTTTCAGCGGTGGGCGAAAAAGGAAAGCCAATCATTCGAGCGATGGAGAGCCTGTCACAAGTCATGTTCAAATTCACGAATTACGTGATGATGTTCGCCCCGGTTGGCGTGGGCGCGGCGATGGCGCACACGGTCGGCACGCAGGGGCTCGGCGTTCTCGTCCATCTTGGAAAACTGATTCTGTCGCTTTATCTGGCTTTGTTCATCTTTGTTGTCGTCGTCTTCGGGTTGGTCTTGCTGCTGGCCCGGATTCCGGTGCGACAGTTTCTTCGCGCGGTGCGCGAGCCGGCGGCTCTGGCGTTTGCCACTACGAGCAGTGAGTCGGCCCTGCCCAAGGCAATGCAAGCGATGGAACGTTTTGGCGTTCCCCGGCACATCGTTGGGTTCGTGATGCCGACGGGATATTCATTCAATCTGGATGGCTCGACTCTTTATCTCGCGCTTGCCTCGGTCTTTGTCGCCCAGGCCGCCGAAGCGACGACCGGTTATCACATGGGCATCGGCCAGCAGATCACGATGATGCTAACCCTGATGATCGCATCCAAAGGCGTGGCTGGAGTACCACGCGCGTCCCTGGTGATTCTGCTGGCGACATTGAACAGCTTTCTTCCGGCGGGCATCGGCCCGATTGGAGTCGCCGTAATTTTTGGCGTCGATGAATTGATGGATATGGGCCGGACCAGCGTCAACGTGATCGGGAATTGCCTCGCCACTGCGGTGATTGCGCGATGGGAAGGGGAATTCGATGTCGAACGCGCGCGAATTTTCGGAACGGCGGAAGAGGCGAAGCTGGATACACAATCTGGCGACGTCGCTTTTGCTGAGGCCGTCGAGCAGGACTGAATAACGATCTGTTCAGCTCAGGAACTCAGCGATTGGCTCCATCGGCTCGACGTGAGCGCAAAAGATCTTGAACGCAGCCAGAATAGGCACGGCCAGAATGACCCCGACAATTCCCCACATCCATCCCCAAAACGTTAACGACAACAAAATGATAACCGGGTTGAGTGTGAGCGAACGCCCCATAACCCAGGGCGTAATGAAATTTCCCTCGAGCGTGGCAAAGGCCAGGTAAACTGCCGGGAAGATAAATGCGTAGCTGATGCTGTCGAAACTAAGCACCGCCCCCAAGGTAATACAGACAATCCCCGTTAGCGCTCCGACGTAGGGAACGAAGTTCAGTACCGCAACCATCACGCCCCACATGATTGGGTTGCGCAGCCCTAAAAGCCAGACAGTGAATCCCACCGCCAGGCCGAGACAGCAATTAATAGCCGTGACCGTGAAAAGGTAACGCGAAACCTGACTCTCAATTTCGGTTAGGATCATTACCGCGCGCTTCTTATCGGACAACGTCGGAAGAAGCTTGATCAGTTTCTGCACAAAAATGCCGTCATAGGAGAGTAGGAAATAGAGCAAAATCAGAAACAGTACGCTGCCCGCGACAAAATCCGGAGTGCGTCCGAGCAGTGCGTCGGTGATGGGATGCCGTTTCACCTCGACCGCCGCTTTCGTCTGACCATTTTCGGGAGTAGCGAGCTTCTCAATTTCTCCGCTCGCCTGGGCGACTTTCTCCATCGGTTGCTTCAACGGAAGCAGTTTTCGTTGCAACGTCCGCATGCTGTAAGGGGCTTTTTCGAGCCAACCTGCTACCGGCGTCGCCAGGTAAGACGCGCTGTAACCGATTACACCAATGAGTGTGATGAGTATGATGCCCGCCGCGATCGGCGGAATTATCTTGATTCGATTAAGGGCGCGTACAATTGGCCGCAGCAGATAACTCAAAAGCACGGCCAGGACGAGTGGGAGGAGAATGGCGCGCATGAAATACATCGTGTAGAAAATCGCCAGAATGAAGAGACCGGTCAGCGCGACGGAACGGATATCGAATTTCTTTCCGAGCAATTCGACCAGGCGAAATCGGCGCTGGGCAGGCGTTTCCAAGTCACCGCCGGAATGAACAGTGCTATGCCGGACATGGGGAACTGGCGCGTCGGGATGTTTCATCATGTCGTGGACGGCTTTCACCGGGAGTTTATTTCATTTACTAAGGAAAACGGCAAAGTAGCGCAGCTCACCAATGAAATCGCTTCGCCAGCCATCGGCGAGGGTATCGCCTTTTGCAGGCGAACGGGGGTTAGTCAGGATTGCCGTTGCCTGCTAGGCGACGGCCCAATCTTCGACTACGTGCAAAGCCGGTTGCCCAGCAGTTAGCGCGGCGTCGAGCGCTTCCTGCAAGCGCTCAAGATCGACTGGTTTCGAGAGTACGGAGATGGCGCCGGTATTCTCGAGTTCCTGGAGAGGCGACCAGGCGGACACCAAAATCACGCGGGCGTTCGGATCCTTAGCCAGGATATTGCGACAAGCGGTGGCGCCATTGAGTTTGGACATCCAATAATCCATCAGGACGACGTCGGGATGATGCCGACTATAAGCCTGGATCGCCTCCAGGCCGGATTCCACTACTTCCACGACTTCGTGGTTACAGTGAGAAACCAGGCTGGCCAGAGTAGCGCCAACACCCTTTTGGTCGTCAGCAATGAGGACCCTCATAGTGTTTATGGCAGAACTTTCCATGCCAACAGGTAAGAATTCTAACTTGGCCCACCGAAAAAATTCCTTTACCGAAACGTCCCACCGATTTCAGGCGAACCTCCCTTTATTATGCGATAGGCCGCAGGCTCGGGACGGGTTTCGCGATAATGCTTCACGCCGAGGCCAAGGAGAAAAGCGAGAACGACAAAGACGAGCACTCGTTTTTCTTCAGGGGTCAGGACCAGGCGTCGCATCAGATTCTTGGCAGGACGCGGATAAGGTAAAGCCGAGTAACCTGTGCCGGAGTTAGTCAGTTGGTCTCGCGGGTGGATCGCGCAGGATGCAGCCGCAGCGAACGGTAGTTGCCTTTAATGTTGGTGTCGTAGAAGTGGGTCTTGGATTCGGCCGAAACGAAGTCGCGGTAAACGGAAGGCGGGACATCGAGGTATCGGTAGATCGCTCCGTTCCAAAACTCGATCTCCAGAATGTGGCGACGTTTGCTGTAGCCGGCAGTGGCTAGGGCGCTCGAGCCGAGGGGCTCACGCCGGATGTGAGAAACAAGCTGCACCGCGTCGGCGGCATCCGTTGCCGGCGACGCAATCAGAACGAGGCTCAAGAGTCCTCCCAAGAAAGACAGTTGCCGAGCCGACATGTGGCCGAGTCTAAGCACTCCAGGCCGGGGTCGTCCAGAAAAGGACGTCGTCGGATAATAGCCTAGCGGCCCAGCGGAGTACTCACTTCCGTTCCCGTGGGAGGCGCAAACTCGAACGTGGATAAGGGAATCGGCGCGCGGCTGGGATTAGAATAGGTCGTGACGAGCCGATCGCCGTTTGGTTGCCACATTTCCGTCCGACTCACGAACAGATTGTCGTCGATTGTGACATTGAATTTCTGAAACATTCGTTTCATGGAAGGAGTTCGCGGCAAAAGCTGGAGTTCGTAGCCGCGTTCGATCTTCGATCCGGTAATCTGGAAAGTTTTTTCGACATTTTCAAGATTCAGCGCGGTGTTAATTGCCGCGATCGCGGAGTCAGCCGGCGAGCGCTTACCGAGGGAGTATTTCTCGGCCGATTTAAAAGTGGGATAATAGATCCACAGTTGCTGCCCGTCGCTCACTGTGACGCTGGGCGAACTGCCTGTCACCTCGCGTCGAAATTTGTTCGGCGGCTGGAACCAAACCTTCCCGGTGCTGACCACCGGTTTATTCATGAAATGAATGGTCCTTTCTTCCCGAAAATCGGCTTGAACGTGCGGGGCGGTTGCGCGCCGGTCGCGGATCTTGGCCAATAACGCCTTGATCTCGCCGGCTGTGAGCGGTGCGGCGCCGGCTGCGATGGCGTGCGTCAGCAGAAGCAATATCGCGAGGTAGACTTTGTTCATCTTCCGTAATGGATTTTGAGAATATCTACTTATCTTCGCGCCATGTCTTGGGTTGAGCCGCAGCTGCCGCAGGCAAAGTAAAAAACAGGGTCGCAACCAAGCTCCAGAAGATTCCGATGGCGCAGGCGACGCCGAGCCCGCTCAGGGAAGGATTTTTGGCTAATCCCAGCGACCCGAATCCACTTACCGCTGTAAGTCCGGCGAGCAAAACCGGTTTGACGACGCCTGCCACATCGTGTTCGAGTTCGCGCGCTTTTTGCCAGACGAGAAGGATGTAAATGCCGTAGTCGACACCGATTGCGAGCACAAGTCGAAAGGCGAGCACGTTCAGCAAATTCAGAGGCACGTGAAAGAGTTTCATTGTTGCGAGCATCGCGCCAATGGCGAAAAGCAACGTCACCTCCTGAATGATCCACAGACGCCAGTCACGATACAGAACTGCGAGGAGCGCAGCGTCAAACAGCGCCATCAGGCCGCTGATGATTAGCAGTTGCCGTTGCGCCCACGGCAGCAGATTGGCCAATGTGTAACTCCAGCCCGACAGAATCATCGGCACATCCGGCACGGGAAGCTCGCGGCTCAACCTGTCATAATCGGCATGATTCGTAATCGGCGCATTTGTTGTAACAAATCCTGTCGTAAGCGAAGGACGTTGTGCGAAATACCGGTCGACCAAGAACCACCAGCTGGAAGACTTCGGGAGCTTGTCTCGCCAGCTCGGAAGATCGGCGGCGACGGCAGCCGAGTGCAAGTCGTCGAGCAATCGAAACGCACTCGTAAACGAATCGCGGGTAAATCCTTCCGCCTCCAACGCCTGGTCGAGGGCGCGCCGCGCACCTTCGAGATCGAGAGTGCGCAGGCGTTCCTGGTTCCGCCGCATGGAGCTCGGAGAGAGTGTCAGCGCCGCCGGAGTGGAAAAACCCTTGATCTTGTTCTGGCGCAACAACTCCGCCCAATGCCCTGAAATCGTTCGCCAATCGTCGTGCAGTTGCTGCGCATCCGATGCGCGAACAATTGCCAGAACCGGTTCCCATCGCGTTGGCATTTTGTTCATGATGGCAGCCAGTGCGTAGCCAGCGCGGCTGTTTTTGGGCTCGAGGGAACGAGCGCTCGAGTCAAACGGGAGTCGTGGCCTGGGGGAAAAACCGAACACGGTAAGAAGCGATAAGCAGGAGATCGAGATGATGAGAATCGGCCTCGGTCGCCGCACGCTCGACTGCACGTATTTTTTTATCAGCTCGAAAATCCAATCGTGTCGCATGGGCGGTTGCCGTTCTCGCACGAAAAGAAACAGAATCGTGCACATGAAAAAGCCGGCGAATAGAATGCCAATCGCGATCAGCACACCGAGCTCAACGAAACCCCGTGAACCGCTTAGGATGAGGGCCAGGAATCCGACAGCAGTGGTAAGAGCGCCGAAAAAAACTGCCCGGCCGAGGTTTCGAATCGAGGTGGCAACAGCCTCGGTATGCGTTTCGCGATCGGTGCGGGCCTGCTGATATCGCCCAAAAGTGAGGATGGCGAAGTCGACACCGAGTCCAACCAGAATGGCGCAGAACCCGACGGTGACCATGTTCAGCCTGTGAAAGATCAGCAACCCAGCAGCGAGGGCTACTAGACAGGATAAGAGCAGGGAGAATCCCATTCCGAGCAGGGGAACCCAGCGTCGAAATCCAAGAAAGAAGATGACGCCGACGAGGAGAATCGAGCCGAGCAATGTCGCGACAATGTCGTAGCGCATGCTCAACGAAATCTCGGCGACATAAGCCGCCCGCCCGGTCACAAACACTTGGAGCGGTCCTCCAGTCCATCTATCGGCAGCGTGCGCCCGGAATGTGTTTACCTCGCGCATCAGGCGCTGACACTCGAAGGCGGTGACAGAAGGACGGTTTGTGACTGCGAGAAACACGCGCATGGTCCGGTCGGGTGATGTGAGCGGCTGTTCCTCCGCCATCGCATTATTCTCGGCGAACGGCTTCAAGGCCGGCGCGATTACGCCGAGTGGATCGAGCTCGAGTTCGAATTGGGGACGAGGGGAACCGGCCTCAATCTGTTCACGAATTCGATGCAACCGCTGACGAAGTTTCTCCGGCTGCAATATCGATATCGCGGTGTCGAATGCAGCGGGTTCAAGGTTCAGCAGAAGCGGCACCGCCATGGTCTGCAAATCGTGGATGCCCTCGGGCGTTTCCATTGGCGAACCCGCCAGGACGCGTTCGCACCATGGTTGCTTGCGCAGCATTTCCGCAAAGGTAGTCGCGAACTCTTCCAGTCTGTCGACATCCTCCAGCTGACATTGCAGGGCAAAGGTCAGCTCGCGGGTCTGCTCGAAATCGCGGTTATAGGTTTTCAGGCCCTGAACCGAGCTGAAGTTTCCCGGCAGCATGTTGAGGACGTCGCTGTCGAGCGAGATGCGTGTAATCAGGATGATGATACACGTCGCCGCCAGGGTGATGACACCGAACCAAACATAAACCCGCCGATGGGTTACGGTTTCGGCGATAAATTGATCAGGTCGCATACGCAAAGAGGTTCGCGACCGTCGCAGGTCAGGAACGTTCGGTCAAAAGTGGAATACCCATGTTTCCTTGTTGTGACGGAGCGTCACATGGGATTTTTGTGCGACTTCGGTTCCGAAAAACTTCGCACGAAGCTCCAGCCAGCCGCGTAATTGAGGCGGCGCATGATCAACCTTTCCGGACCACCCTCGGCGAGCGAGTGCACCTGTGACCCGCGCAAAAGCTGAATCCTGGCGAATCGCCAGCAACATGCCCACCGGTCCTTTGGAAAAGTTCAGTTCAAAATCGCCGGTCTTCTTTGAAAATCGGACGAAGACCTCCCCGATCAGGGTAGTCGTTGCGTTGCGATACAAAAGTTGACCGTTTCTTGCCTGCCAGTCCGCGGTTGGATCGTTAAAAGGATGTCCTGAATTTGTCGCGCAGCCGGTGAAGGCGAGAATTGCGAGGGCCGATATCGCAATGCTTGCCCAAGCTCGATGCATGGCAGTCTTATCTTTCTGCCGCCAGCGAGAGCCGCTGCCACCGCGTCTCATGACATTGCATCGACCGTTTCCGACGCGATCGCAGGGTCCGGCGCCCGCGGTACGAGCGTCAGTCGCGGGACAATAGGAAAATATTTTTGCAATCGAACGAGAAAGTAGAACACCCACATTCGCCACCTGATCGCGAAATTTGTCCCGACATTTCCGCCCAGGACCGCGTTCACGGCCGGAGGAAGATTGAGAAACTCGCGCGGGGCCGAGAATACCTCGATGAATTCCTTGGTGTACCAGGCATCCACGAAGCGCAAATAAACATCCATCGCACGATTCACTTTTCGCTCGTAGCGAGTAAACAACCTTCGCGCTTTTGCCGCCTGCCCGAGCACTTCGTGCAAGGCATCGGCCGCCAGCTCGCCACTGAAAACGGCAAGAAAAACGCCGCTGCTGAAAATGGGATCGATAAAACCAGCTGCGTCGCCTGCGAGGAGCCAACGGTCACCATATAATTTCTCGCTGCGGTAGGAAAAATCGGCCGCTACGTGGACCTCCGAAACGCAGCGCGCGTTCTTCATCCGGCGGGCGATAATCGGTTGTTCAGCCAACGCTCCCGCGAGAAAATCGTCCGGAGATTGCCCGGATTGGCGGAAGGTTTCGCTGTCGAGCACCACCCCAATGCTGGTCCGGTCGGGCGTAAGCGGGATGATCCAGAACCATCGGTCGATTCCCCGGACCAAAACGGTCAGCGTGCCGTCCCGCCCTTCCGGTCGCCAGACACCGTCATAGTG
This sequence comes from Verrucomicrobiota bacterium, assembly GCA_041167085.1. Taxonomy (GTDB): domain Bacteria; phylum Verrucomicrobiota; class Verrucomicrobiia; order Chthoniobacterales; family UBA10450; genus DATFCK01. The sequence continues at coordinate 43,538 of JBEEGV010000036.1, read as the reverse complement.
AGCGAAGAGCGACAATTTCTGCAGATGCTCGTAGCTTTTCTTGATCTTGAAATGATTCCCCAAAACTGAATTGCGGCCGCTGGCGTCGATGACATAACGCGCCAAAACCGTTTCCGTTGGCTGTCCCTTCGGTTTGATGGCGAGCGCGACATGCCCGTTAACAAACTGAACCCGCTCCACGGACGTTTCTTCGCAGACGTCCGCGCCACTTTCGGTCGCGTGGTCCAGGAGCAGTTTGTCGAAATCCGCGCGCGTGACCTGAAACGAATACTCTGTTTGCGATTTGTAACCGTCCTTAAAATAGAATTTCACTCCTTCATCACGACATGCGCTGAAAAACTCGCCCCCGAATTTTTTCATAAAACCCGCGCCAAGAAATTTCTCCTGAACTCCCATTCGAGTAAACGCCTTCATGCTAAAAGGCAGAAGCGATTCGCCGATGTGAAAGCGCGGAAACTTATCTCGCTCGAAGACGACGACCCTTCGCTGTGCCCGTGCGAGCAGGGTGGCTGCGGTACTACCGGCGGGTCCGCCGCCAATGATCGCAACATCGTAAAGCTCCTCCCTCATGTTGTGAGCAGCTTAGCAAAGAGTTCGCATTTTGGTAGGGATGGCACGCAGTGTTGTTTTCGGATCAGGCGACGGCCAAACAGTACCTTCTATCTTGGCAAAGACGGCAGTTCATATTTTGCGCGCAAAGTGTCATATCCAGGCCGGGGCAATTGGACGAGCAGCGGAGTTCGCGCGGGATCGAGCCATCGAATGATGCTCAGTAGATCGTGCTCGGTCATGGCCGTGCAGCCGCTCGTTAGTGTGGAAGGACTTTTCCAGACGTGCAGGAAAATGCACGAACCGGCACCAGGTCTCGGCGGGACGTTGTGTGCGACGACCACGCCCCATTTATAGCGATTGTCACTCAGGATCATCTTCTCCGCCGTGCTCCAATCACGATCGTGGATCTGAGAGGTATCGACCAAACGGTTGTAATGAACCGAACGTGGATCGTTCACGGCCAGGATGCTGGTCGTTAAGGGGAGGTAAGGCATTTTTGTAGCGGGACTTGTTCCAGCGTAGCCAAAGACGGACTCCAATCGAAAAACACCCGCGGGAGCTCGGTTATCGCCTTCTCTTTTCACGGGCCCGCCCCCGTTCTCCGTCCTTATCATACCGCGTCCCCATGCCATTCCGGCTTTGCCAACAACGACCGGCATTTTCGACCCGTGTTGCTGCCACGGCGAGCGCCCGTTGCGTTCGAAAAGAAAGGCAGTCCCCGCCGTGGCCGCCCAGGATTCTGTGATGACGGCAAGACACTGCTCCGCGTCGCGCAATGGATCGACTGATTGTGCAGTGGCTACTGCGGACAAGATCGTAAGCGTAATCATGAGTCCGAGCCAGCGCATGAATTGTATTAACGGAGAGCGGAACGAAACACGAATAGGAATCCAGGCCAGAGCTTCCCTGGAGCTGACCGTTGCATTCGCCGGATCCGGACGTGCGAGAGGTGAATCTGTGTTAATCTGTCCCCAACCGTGGCGAAAAGCGCCAGGCCCTTATGAAATTGATCGATCGCGTAATCAGCCGCGAGCTGCTCGTCAACGTGCTCTTTGCCATCGTTGTCCTCAGCCTTGTTTTGGTGGTCGGGAACATTTTTCGCAAACTTCTTCCCTTGCTCGTGAACCATGACGTTCCGGTGGAATATTTGCTCACCTTTATCGCGTATGTCCTGCCATTTTCTCTCATCTTTACCATTCCGTGGGGTTTACTGACGGCGATTCTTCTCGTCTTCGGACGGCTCTCGGCCGACAACGAGTTGATCGCCCTTCGCTCGAACGGGGTGAGCATTAGCCGGATCTGTGTTCCGCTGGCAATGGTCGCAATTGTTTGCACGGCCATTTGCCTTTGGCTCAACGTCCAGGTCGCGCCGGCCGCACAGGAAAAGTTGCGTAGCACCATCTTCGATCTCGCCACTCGAAATCCGATGGCGCTCTTCGGGAGCGATCAAGTCATCGATCAATTCCCCGGTCGCAAGATTTACGTTGGTAAGAAAGAGGGCAACAAACTCGATAACATCATTGTCTTCGAGATGAACGAGAACTCGCTTCCGGTCCGGGTAACGTACGCTCGCACCGGGGTGCTCGAAGCAGACCTGGCCAACAAACGCATCCTGATGCGTCTCTATGACGCGCGTTACCAGCAACGGGACGAAAAAGACCCGCTCGATCTGCGGAAAATTCGCGACGGCATTAACATGGCCGAAGGCACGCTGCCGATCAGCCTGGAGGAACTCTACGAAAAGGAAAAAAAGAGGCCGAGCCGATCCGCCCTGTCGATCGAACAACTACTCGATCAGCTGAAAAGCGAAAACAAACGAGAGCGTAGCGCCAGCCGTACCGAAATTAACAAACGTTTTTCCTTTCCATTCTCCTGTCTTGCTTTCGCCTTGATCGGAGTGCCTTTGGGCGTGACGGCTCATCGGCGCGAGACGTCGATTGGTTTTGCGATGGGTTTGATCGTCGCCATCGCCTATTTCCTTTTTGTCATTATCGCTGACACTTTGCGGTCCAATCCGAACGTCCACCCCGAATACCTTGTCTGGTTTCCCAATGTGCTCTTTCTCGTCCTTGGCACATTTTTGTTTCGCCGCCTGGCCCGGCAATGATGGCTCTTCTTCGCCAAGCCAAGTAGCTATGCGCGGGAAATAAAGTCGGGCGTGTCGGCTTTGTCTTCGTTCGCCGGGAGGCAATCCTTTTCCAGAACGTACAAACGCCGGAGGATCTCGTTCAACGTCAATTCATTTTTGAGATTTACTTTGTAGTCGAGATCCGCCCGCAGTCGATCCTTATGGCTTTGCCGATTTTGGGACATCATGATGATTGGCGCCTGGAGCGCGGTAACCATGTTCAGGGCTAAATTGAGCAGAATGAACGGAAACGGATCGAAAGGCCTTTGCGTGAGGAGAATTGTGTTGGCAGCTACCCAGACGAAAAAAGTTGCCAGGGATGCGATGATGAATTTCCAGCTTCCGCCGAACTCCGCGATCATGTCGGCGGCACGGTCCCCGAAGGTCAGATGGGATGCTTCCTCTTCGTTCACGTTGCGAGTGGCGAGATGCCTGAGCAGCTCGTCCGTTCGACGCAGGCGTCGTGTCAACGCGGTCAGCATTTCCACCGCGACATTCGGATTAGTGCTGAGGAAGGACAGGAAGTGCGGCCGGGACAGGACGGCTAGTTGCGATGTCTCGACCACAGTGGCGTTGGCCGATCGCGGCTTCCCATCGAAAAGTGCCATCTCCCCGAAAAAGTCGCCCCGGCCGAGAACAGCCAGAATTAATTCTTCGCCCTCCGAAGACTTCATTCCGATTTGGATTTTGCCGCTTTCGATCAGGTACATGGCATTCCCCGCGTCGCCGGCGCGGAATAATATTTCGGCGGCCTGACGCTCCTCGTTTTCTAGTAACGAACAGATGGTTGCTGCCGCCTCGTTATCGAGCGACTCAAAGATCGGAACTGTGCGGAGGGTGTCTGGAGTCATTGCTCGGCCGAAAAGAAAGCCCGGTCGCACTGGGCGAGCAGACTGTAAAGGGGTGGCACCATACATCCAAAATAGCTGCCGTGTTGCAATCCGAGAAGTGCAATTGTCAAATCCCGCTGCCGGAGCACTTTAAGGAGAAGAGTTGCAATTTCAAACTTCCCCGTTAGATTTCGCGTTCTTTATGGCAAAGACCTCCTGGATCAATCGAAACGATCGCAAACGCGCAACGGTCAAAAAGTACGCCGCGGTGCGGGCGGAGCTCAAGGCCAAGAAGGATTACGCCGGCCTTGCCCAACTTCCGCGGGATGCCAGTCCGACACGGGTGGTAAATCGTTGTGAAGTGACAGGTCGCCGTCGGGCGTTCATTCGGCGGTTTAAGGTGTCGCGGCTGACTTTCCGGGAGTTGGCCTCTAACGGCCTTATTCCTGGCGTAACAAAGTCGAGCTGGTAAGTTGTTGGCTCGATTTCGGATGCTGAGGCCGCATCCGGTCAATGAACCTGCTTTTACCTGTTCTAGTCGGTAGAATGCCGATTGCCGAAGCAATCGCGCAGCACTGGGACTCGCCGATCCTGCTCCTGAGCAAGCTGGCTGCGATCGCCGTGCTTGTTGCGCTCAATGGCTTTTTCGTAGCGTGCGAGTTCGCGGTTGTCAAAGTTCGCGATAGCCAGCTGGAGGCTCTGATCGATGAGGGAAATCTACAGGCTAAATTCGTTAAACACGTTCGCGGTCACCTCGATTCGTACCTCTCGGCGACGCAGCTTGGAGTGACTCTGGCCAGTCTGGCTCTGGGATGGGTGGGCGAACAATTTCTGGTCGAGATGCTGCAGCCTTTCTTTGCGCTGGCCCACATTTATTCCCACGCCTTCGTCACCTCTGTCTCGATCACGCTCGCCTTCGTAGGGATTACTTTTCTGCATATTGTCTTTGGCGAATTGGGCCCCAAATACACGGCCATCGCCAATCCTCTGGCCGTCTCGCTTCGCCTGATCCGGCCCCTCGGTGTTTTCTACACCTTGTTTCGCCCGGCCGTCTGGTTGCTCTATAAATCGTCAAATCTTCTCCTGCAGAAGTTGCTCCGCGTGAAGCCGGTGCCGGCGACCGAACTCGCGCATAGCGAAGAGGAGCTGCGCCTTATTCTCGAGCAAAGCGAAAAGGTCGAAGAAGTTTCAGCGCTCGGCCGCAAATTGGTGGTGAACGTGCTCGATCTGCGTGACCGTGTCGTGCGCGATATCATGACGCCGCGGGGTGAAGTGGTTTACCTCGACGTCGAAGAGGATTTCGAAACGAACCTCAGGAAAGTGCTCGAGTCCCGTCACACGCGGTTTCCTCTTTGTCGCGGCCATCTGGACAACACCATCGGTCTTATCCATGTCAAGGAGTTGTTGTTGATGCTGCGTGATCCACATCCTGATCTCATGCGGATCAAAAGGGAGTTGATTCCTGTGCCGGAAATGATGCCACTGGAAAAATTGCTCAATCTGTTTCTGAGCCGGCACGCTCATCTCGCCATGGTGGTCGATGAGTATGGCGGCACCGTGGGGATGGTAACATTGGAGAACGTGCTCGAGGAACTGGTGGGCGATATTCAAGACGAGTTCGACACCGACAAGGAGGAATTCCACAAACTCAGCGAGGACGAGTTTGCGGTGGACGGGGCGCTTGGACTTTACGAACTGCACGACGCGATAGGTTTGGAGCTGGAGAGCGCGGATGTGAGCACGATCGGCGGTTACGTGACGCACTTGTTAGGTCATCTTCCGAGGCAGGGCGAACAGGTCAGGATTGGCGATTTTCTGGTGACGGTGACCCAGGCAGACAGCCGGCGCGTGCGCCAGCTGCATTTCCGGAAAGTCTCCGGCGCTGAGGCGCCAAGCCTTGCTTCGGCGGAGAAGCCCGGCGCCGGAAGGTAGTCGAGGGTTCGTGCAATTCTCGACCGAAACCGACATCTCGTGCCCTCATTGCGGCGAAACGTTTCCCTTGCTCGTTGATACTTCCCAGGCGGTGCAGACCTTGATCGAGGATTGTTCCATTTGTTGCCGACCAATTACCCTGGAAATTCGGTGTCAGCCCGGGGAGATCATTGACCTCACCATCGTTTAAAAATCGGCGGCCGTAGACCGCCGCTACAGAAGCGGGGAAACGAAGAGGGGTCTCGCAGTTCCTCCGAGCGCGAAGGCATTCCGGCGAAGTGAATTTCCTTTAAACTACCGATTGCAATTCTGCGCGAAGCGCCGGTCGGCGGCGGAGCTGACCAATTAACGCTTCGATAGCGCGAAGGGTGGGAGGGCTGATGTGGTGTTCCATTCCCTCCACGTCGTGATGGATAACGCGTTCACTCAAGCCGAGGAGTTTTAGAAAATCGCTCAGGAGCCTGTGGCGATGGGCGATACTGCGCGCCAGCTTTTCGCCGGCCGGCGTCAGGACCAGCCCACGATACTTCTCGTACTTGAGCAGGCCATCGACCCCGAGACGTTGCACCATGTTGGTCACGCTGGCCTGTGAGATTTTGAGGGCGGACGCGATATCGACGACCCGGGCGTAGCCCTTGGAATCAATGAGTTCAAGGATTCGCTCGAGATAATCTTCGACGGCAGTCGAGGGTCCGAGGGCGGACCGAGGGTTTTTGGCCGGCATACCGCATCAATAAAAGACCTCCTGGAAATAGTCAAAGAAATAAAATCTTGTCGATTGACATAATACTAGTTCTCAACAACTAATTTAGGTATGCCTAATTCCGAGGTTGAGCCACCGCCTGACCAGGCGGAAGCGGGCTGGCATTCCCGTCCTCTTCGCCCGAGCCTTTCCGAGGTTCACCGCAGTCTTCTCGTTCCGACTTCGGCCAGCTTCTGGCGCAAACTCCTCGCTTTTGCCGGTCCCGGTTTTCTCGTCGCCGTCGGTTACATGGATCCGGGGAACTGGGCCACCGATCTCGCCGGTGGTTCCAGATACAATTACAGCCTCCTCAGTGTAATCATGATGTCGAACCTGATGGCAATTCTGCTGCAGGCGCTTTCCCTCAAGCTCGGCATCGTGACGGGCCGGGATCTGGCGCAGGCGTGTCGCGACCATTTCAGCCGACCCGTCTCGTTTTGTCTCTGGGTCATTTGTGAGCTCGCGATCTCGGCTTGCGATCTGGCCGAGGTCATCGGATCCGCCATCGCGCTCAATCTCTTATTCGGAATTCCTCTGCTCGTCGGCGTCTGCGTCACCGCTCTGGACGTCCTGGTCGTGCTTTTTCTGCAGAACAAAGGGTTCCGTTATATTGAAGCGCTTGTTATCACCTTGATTACCGTCGTCGGCGGTTGTTTTGCCTGGGAACTGATTGCCTCGCGCCCGGACCTCATCGGCGTGGCTAAGGGGTTTGTTCCGTCATCGCATATCGTGACGGATCCGGGCATGCTTTACATTGCCATCGGAATTCTTGGCGCCACGGTCATGCCACACAATCTTTATCTGCATTCTTCCATTGTGCAGACTCGCCGCTACGAGTTGAACACGGCCGGAAAACGCGAGGCGATCAAATTTGCCACGATCGATTCGACTCTGGCTTTGATGTTCGCGCTCTTCATTAACGCGGCGATTCTGATCGTATCCGCCGCCACTTTTTATACGCGGGGCCGCAATGACGTGGCCGAAATTCAGGACGCCTACAAACTGCTTTCGCCTTTGCTGGGGATGACCGGTGCCAGCACGTTGTTCGCCCTCGCGCTTCTCGCGTCCGGTCAAAACTCAACGCTCACCGGCACATTGGCCGGTCAGATTGTGATGGAAGGCTTTCTCAACATCCGGTTGCGTCCGTGGTTGCGGCGATTGCTGACCCGCGGCATCGCGATCGTTCCGGCAATTTTTGTTACCGCCCTTTCGGGAGAGAAAGGAACGACCAATCTGCTCGTTTTGAGCCAGGTCATCCTGAGTTTGCAGTTAAGTTTCGCGGTTTTTCCGCTTGTTCTGTTTACCGGGAGCAGGGAGAAGATGGGACAATTTGCGAACGGCCCGATCGTGAAATCGCTCGCGTGGTCTGTTGCCATTTTTATTGCGTTATTAAACGCCTGGCTTTTGGTGCAGATTTTCCAAAATTGGGCCCGCGCCTGAACGTTATGTACCAGACCATCCTTGTTCCGGTCGAGAATCGTGAAACCGATCAAACGATTCTTCAGCATATTCGCCCGCTCGCTCGCCTGACCAAGGCGAAACTGGTGCTCGTGCATGTGGCGGACGGCTGGGTCGCCCGTAATTACGATCAACTGAAGCTCCGCGAAAGCGATGAGATCAAGCATGATCGCGAATATTTGGAGAACCTGGAAAAAGAACTGCGCGCGGAAGGGTTTTCCGTGAGCTCTGTGCTGGCCATGGGGGAGCCTTCCACTGAAATCATCAAACTCGCGCGATCGAGCGGCGCCGATTTGATCGCGATGTCAACGCACGGCCACCGCTTCATCAGTGACATTCTTCATGGTGCAACCGCCGACAAAGTGCGTCATTCAGTCGATGTCCCGGTTCTGCTGTTGAAAGTGAAGAATTGAGCGGGCGCTGGCGCTCGTTGCATGTCCTAACAACGCGCTCGGAGATCGCGTTCCACCTTCGCAGCGCTGGGCGAGCGGTTCCACCTTGCCCGATCACTGCGGTGCGGCTACTAACATGCGGTGAAGGTTCTTCTTCTCACGAACGAGTATCCGCCGCACACCTACGGCGGCGCGGGAGTCCACGTCGATTATCTTTCGCGCGAGCTCGCGAAACTAATGCCGGTAGAAGTTCGTTGCTTTGGCGATCAGCGAATCGAAAGCCCAAATCTGACGGCCATAGGATTCGAAGTGGATACGAGCACATTCACCTGTCCCAAGCCGTTGCAGTCCGTTTTTAGCGCGGTCCGTCATTGCACCGACTTCAACACGACGAACATCGATGCCCAGCTGGTCCACTGTCACACCTGGTATACGCATCTCGGCGGTATCCTGGCGAAAAAGAACTACGGTATTCCGCTTGTGGTTACGGTCCACTCACTCGAGCCCCTTAGGCCATGGAAGCGGGAACAGCTCGCCGGCGGATATGACTTCAGCCTTTGGGTCGAGAAAACGGCGCTGGAAATGGCGGACGCGGTCATTGCCGTTTCCCACGGCACGAAAGCGGACATTGAGCGTCTTTTCGATGTCGACCCGGCGCACGTGCCCGTCATTTACAATGGAATTGATCTGGCCGAATACCGGCCGGTTGAATCGGATGATGCCTTGAAGCGATACGGGATCGACCGCGGCAAGCCGTATCTGCTGTTTGTCGGTCGAATCGCGCGCCAGAAGGGGATCATTCATCTCGTCCGTGCGATTCAATTCATGGATCCGGATTTTCAGATCATTCTCTGTGCCGGGGCGCCGGACACGCCGGAAATTGCAACGGAAATGAAGAGTGCGGTTGATCAGGCCAAGGCCAAACGATCGCAAATCATTTGGATTGAGGAGATGGTTGATAAGAAGAGCGTCATCGAACTTTATTCGCACGCCGCCGTTTTTTGCTGCCCGTCCATTTACGAGCCGTTCGGCATTATTAACCTCGAGGCGATGGCATGCGAGACCGCCGTTGTCGCGAGTGCGGTTGGTGGGATTACGGAGGTTGTCGTCGATGGGGAGACCGGCTTTCTCGTCCCGGTCGAGCAGATGAAGGAAAGTCCCTTCGAGCCGATCAATCCGGAGAAGTTTGCGCGTGATTTGGCCGCAAAAATTAATCAACTCATGGCCGACCCTGAATTGAGGAAGAGGTTCGGCAAAGCCGGCCGGAAACGGGCCGAAGAAAAATTCAGTTGGTCGGCGATTGCGCGGGAAACAAAGAAGCTCTACGACTCGTTAGTCAAGTAACCGGGAGGGACGACCTCGGGCGAGTTGCCCCCCAATGGCTTCTTGTCATGTCGAGCGCAGTCGAGACATCTCTTACTCCCCAATTCTTAGAATGAGAGATTCCTCGACGTTGCTCGGAATGACAGTAGGGGCGAATCGGCCCTGGTTTGTCGCCCCGCCTTTTGGGCAACACGTCCGACCTCGTGTCGTCCCCTTTTGTTAAAGATTGTCGTGGTGGTCAATCGCCCGAATTCCCACAAGCAAGTGCTCGCCGTGGCGAGCATCTCTCATTTAGGGACGAGACAAGCTCGTCCCTCCCGGCAGGTAGGGACGCCTCTCCGAGGCGTCCTGCTTATGGTTTTGCCGCGTTTGCCGGTTCCGTTTTCGAGTCGCTCGCCGGCGTTTGCTCCAACCCGCGGCGCTTAAGCAATGGTTCAATGTAAGGATCCCGGCCGACAAAATTCTTGAACAAGCCTAACGCGTCAGCCGATCCGCCGCGGGACAGTAATGTCTGCCGAAAGCGATCGCCGTTTTCCCGCGTCAGTCCCCCATGTTCCTTCATCCAATCAACACTGTCGGCGTCGAGGACCTCGCTCCACAGATACGAATAGTACCCGGCAGAATACGCCGCCGAGGAGAAGATGTGCGAGAAGTAGGTGCTTCGGTATCGTGGCGGCACCGGTGGAAAGTCGACGCCCGCCTTATGTAAGGCGCTCGCTTCGAAGGCCAGCGCATCCTTCGGTATTTCCTGCGGGTTCAACTGGTGCCAGGCCTGGTCGAGGAGCGAGGCCGACAGATACTCCGTTGTCTTAAATCCCTGATTGAATTTTTCTGCGGTCAAGACTTTGTCGAGCAGGGATTGAGGGATGACTTCCCCCGTCTTGTAGTGTTTGGCGTAATTTTTCAGCACCTCCGGCCAGGTCGCCCACATTTCATTGACCTGCGATGGATACTCCACGAAATCACGAGGCACGCTCGTGCCGCTGAATCGCGGATATCGCACATTCGAAAACATTCCGTGGAGCGCATGCCCGAATTCGTGAAATGCGGTGCGCACTTCATCGTAGGTGAGGAGAGTAGGTTCGCCTGCGGACGGCTTCGGGATATTGAGGTGGTTCGCGACGACCGGTTTGAAACCGAACAGTTTGCTTTGTTGAACGTATGCCGTCATCCATGCCCCACCGCGTTTGGACGGTCGCGCGTAATAATCGACCAGGAACAACGCAAGCGGCTGACCATCGGCATCGTTCACCTCGAACACGCGCACATCCGGCTGATAAACCGGGAGATCGTGCCGCTCTTTAAAAGTGAGACCATACAGCTTGCCAGCGGCAAAGAATACGCCGTCGATCAGGACATGATTCAGTTCGAAATAGGGTCGCAGCTCTGATTCGTCGAAGGCGTAGCGAGCTTTACGCACCTTCTCTGAATAAAAATTCCAATCCCACGAGGCGATCTGAAATCCGCCGTTTTCTCGATCTACGATGGCCTGCATGTCTGCGGCTTCCTGTCGCGCGTTGGCTACGGCCGGCGGCGCCAGATCGCCGAGCAGTTTGTTTACGGTCGAGACATTCCCCGCCGTCTGATCTTCTAATTGATAGGCGGCATGGTTCTCATAGCCGAGCAACTTGGCGCGTTGCGCTCTCAACTGCGCGATGCGAATGACGACGGCGCGAGTATCAAAGGGGCCGCCCTTGCTGTTCCGGGAAAGCGAGGTTTGCATGATGCGTTCCCGCAACGGGCGATTCTCGAGGGAGCCGAGCACCGGTTGTCCAGTCGTGTTCTGCATTCGCAAAACAAATTTGCCCTCTTTCTTTTCGTCTTTTGCCGCCGCTACCGCGGATGCCACCTGGTTGTCGGAAAGACCGGCGAGCTCCGCCCGATTATCGACAACGACGGAAGACGCATTCTTTTCTTTGAGCACGTCCTGTTCGAACGTTGTTTGCAGAGTCGCCAGTTCCGAATTCATCGCTCTTAGTTTCTTCTTATCGGCCTCGGCCAGCCTGGCGCCGGCACGGACAAAATCCTTGTAGTAGCGTCCCAGGAGATACGCGGACTCTGGATCCAAGCCGAGCTTGTCCCGGCGATCGTAAATGTCCTGAATACGCGCAAACAGTTTTCCGTTGAGATGGATCGCGTCGTTATGGGCCGCGAGTTTTGGAGCCATCTCGGTCTCAATCTTTTGCCGGGCCGGATTGGTGTCTGCCGCGTTCAGGTTAGAGAAAATCCTCTCCGCGCGGTCGAGCAGTGCCCCCGTGCGTTCCAATGCAACGATCGTGTTTTCGAAAGTGGGCTTTTCGGCACTGGATGCCACGGTCTGGACTTCCTTAAGTTGCGCGCGCATGCCGGCTTCAATGGCTGGGACGAAATTTTCGTCTCGAATCTTGTCAAAGACTGGCAAGTGGTAGGGCAACGAGCTTTCGGATAGAAGCGGATTATCTGAATTGGTCGGCGGCGTCTTTTTCACGTTTTGGTTTGCGGCTATGGCGGAGGCAGACATTTGAGTGGCGACAATTAAGATCGCAGGGACGAGGTTGAGTTTCATAGGCGGGCGAATTGAGTTGATAGACTGCATCGTCCCGCCTGTCCCGGCAACTCGAGTGGCGGATTGAATTGCAGCGGTCAATCCCCGGTCCGGACGCCTGTGACTCCGGGCGATTTTCGGACGAAACTCGCCGCATTGTCGCCCAACGACTGTATATAGAGATTGTGTTTGTCGATCGGATCAAAATATTCGCTCAGGCTGGAAATGGCGGCCGCGGCTGCGTCAGTTTCCGCCGGGAAAAGTTTGTCCCGAAGGGTGGCCCCGATGGGGGTGACGGCGGTCGCGGCGGCGATGTCGTTCTGAAAGCCGACGTGCACGTCGATAACCTTACCAATCTTTTTTACGAGCCGATTATCAAAGGGAAAAGTGGAGGGCACGGGCAGGGGAAGAAGATGCATGGGCGGTCCGCACCGACGAAAATCGTAAAGGTCCCGATAGGAACAGTCGTTTATCGGGCTGGGGATGCAGAGACGGCGGAGGAATTTGGGTTTACCGCACAGCCCGAATTCGGTCAGCCTTCGACGGCCCGTGAAGAAGAAATCAGGGAGACGAACGAATCGACAGTCGGGCTGGCTCAGTCTCCCGTTCGCAATCCCAAGTCCGCAATCGGCCGGCCTTTGATCGATTTGACGAGCGAAGGCCAGGAATTCGTTCTCGCCTCGGGAGGAAAAGGCGGAAAGGGTAATGTCCACTTTAAGAGTTCGCGAAATCGCGCGCCGCGCGAATACACGGAAGGCGAAGAAGGAGAGCAAGGGCACTTTGTGTTTGAGCTTCGCACGATCGCGGACGCGGGATTGGTGGGCTATCCCAATGCCGGGAAATCTACGCTGCTCAGAAAAGTATCGGCGGCCCGCCCGAAAGTTGCCCCATACCCCTTCACGACATTGCACCCTATTGTTGGGGTAGTGGAATTTGGCGAGTATCGCCGGGCGACCATTGCGGACATTCCCGGATTGATTGAAGGCGCGCATCGAAACGTTGGCCTCGGGCACGATTTTTTGCGTCACATCACCCGGTGCCGCCTGCTTGTGTTTGTTTTGGATATCGCCGGCAGCGAAGGTCGCTCGCCACTGGAGGATCTGCAGAATCTTCGGCGCGAGATAGATCTTTACGACTCCAGGCTTTCGGCCCGGCCGTGGTTTGTCGTCGCGAATAAAATGGATTTGCCGGAGGCGAAGGAGAATCTGCAGGTTTTGAGGAAGAGATTTGGAAAGATCGAGGTCGTGCCCGTGTCCGCGGCAAAAGGCGAAGGGATCGACGAACTAAAGAAGATGTTGGTGCAGACTCTGGCGCTGTAGCGGGCCGCATTTGCGGCTGAAACGACAAGTTGGTTCGTTAGCCGATTTTTTTTCGTAAAGTCGCTTGTCATAACGACAAAACGCGCTTTGGTATGCGCGACGCAAGCGCGCCTCGTGTTGACGCCCTGGCCTTGGCCGCCGGCGCACGTTGGAAGACATCGGGCCGCGGCTTTGCCAGACCACGAGTTCATGCCCTACCGTTTTTATTTACGATTAAGCCTGGCCTTCGCAGCCTTGTCCTGCGCGTGGGCGCTGACTGGCTCGGTCCTGGGTGCTGACACGGAACCTGTTGCGCAACCGACCGAGCATGGAGTGCCGATCACGGCGGAACCCCCGATTCCGACCCTGCATTACCTGACCAATTCGATCTTCGTCGCCGGAATTTGCGTCCTGGTTCTTCTTATTTTCGCGCGCCGGGCAACGAGGCGAATGGAACTGATTCCGCGCGGCACGCAAAACCTTTTCGAAGCGCTGGTCGAGGGTCTCTACGAAACGTTGGAAAGTGTTGTCGGAAAACAGATGATTGCGCGAACTTTTCCGTTGTTGGCGACAATTTTCATTTACATCCTGACCGCGAATTGGTTCGGGCTGTTACCGGGAGTTGGCACCATAGGATTCGGCGAAAAGTCCGGGCCGATGGCCTTATCTGAGGTGACACATCCATTGCTGCGTCCAGCCAGCGCGGATTTGAACATGACGCTGGCCGTGGCCGGGTTGTTTATGTGCGCATGGATCTACTGGACAGTCACCGTGACCGGGCCTGTTCAATTTCTCAAGCACACGTTCGGACCCAAGGGCGGTCTGACCGGTTTCTTAAAAATCATCCTGATTCCAATCTTTGTTTTTGTCGGTCTGATCGAGATCATTTCCATCAGCTTCCGCCTCGTCTCGCTCTCGATGCGTCTCTACGGAAATATTTTTGCCGGCGAAAATCTTCTTCACGCCATGAGCACGCTGGGAGACAAGCTGCCTCTGCCCCTCGCCTACCTGTCGAGCATTGTTCTGCCGCTGCCCTTCTATTTTCTCGAACTGCTGGTGGGGTTGATTCAGGCGTTCGTTTTTATGTTGTTATGCTCGGTTTACATCCAACTTTCGACGACTCACGAGGAAGAGGATACTGCTCACGAACATTAATTTCCCGGCGAGACCATGCAATGCGTGGGCGCCGGAAAACAGAAAGAAAGGAAAAAAACATGCTAATCCATATGTTACCGATCCTGGCCCAGGCCGCTTCCCAATTGGGTGGCAGTGTCACTCTTGGTGGCGCTGGTCTCGGCGCTGGAATTGGTGTTGGTTTGGTCGGAGCTAAAGCCGCCGAAGCTGTCGGGAGAAATCCGGGAGCGTTCGGTCGTGTTCTGACGATTGCAATTTTGGGCATGGCGCTCGCGGAAGCGATCGCGATTTATGCCCTGGTTGTCATCTTCGTGAAAAACTATTAATCGCAATGCTGCGCAACCCCGTGGTTGCGCAGCTTTTTCCTTATGAAAGAACTTCTCGACACATTCGGTATCGAATGGCCAAAATTTTTGGCCCAGCTCATCCTATTCATCATCGTCTATTTTGTTCTTAAGAAATTCGCCTTCGGACCGATCATTGCCATGCTTGAAGAACGGCGGAAAAGAATTGAAGAGGGACAACTCAACGCCCAGAAAATCAAGCAGCAGCTGGCTGAGGCCGAGCAACGGCATGCCGAAATTCTGGCCAAGGCGCACGCGGAAGCGCAGAGAATGATTGATGAAGCGCGCGAAAGCGCGTCGCATGTGGCCGATCGCAAAATGCAGGAAGCGATCGTGGCCGCGGAGCAAACCATCGCCAAAGCACAGGAAGCGAGTGCCCTGGAGTATGAGCGTTCCATGAGCGCTCTAAAACGCGAGCTTGGTCGCCTGGTCATCGAAACCACAGCCAAGGTGACAGGGAAGATCCTGACACCGGAAGATCAGCGGCGTTTGCAAGAAGAGGCCGCACGTCAGCTTGCTTCATGAAGGTCAATCGCGAAATCCGTCGGCTTTCCCGTGAAATGTTGCGCGCTAGTCTTACCGATGGTCAGCTCGACCAGGGTAAGATCGCCTCATTGATTCAATCTTTGATTGAGAAAAAGCCGCGGCACTACATCGCGATTCTCGAGAATTACAAACGGCTCGTTCGGCTGGAAGTGGAAAAACGGCATGCCCGAATCGAAAGCGCGGACGAGCTGACACCAGCGGTACGGTCGCAAATTGTCGCCAGCTTGCAGCGAAAATACGGCAGCGATCTGACGACGGAGTTTCTGGTTAATCCCGAGCTTCTCGGCGGTTTGCGTATCCACGTCGGAAGCGATGTCTGGGATGGTTCGGTGCGCAACCGGTTACAACGCCTGAAAAATGATCTGGCCGCCGTCTGATTTTAAACCCTCAACTCCCCTTTTTATATGAGCACCATACTTGAAGAGATCGAAACGAAAATCGCAGGACTAAAAACATCCACGAGCAAGAGCAATGTCGGTGTTGTTCGCGAGACGGGGGACGGTGTCGCCCGCATCGAAGGACTGAGCGATGTCATGCTCAACGAGATGATCGAGTTTCCGAACGGGGTGTTCGGACTGGCCTTGAACCTCGAGGAGACGGAAGTCGGAGCAATTCTGCTCGGCGACAACACGCTGGTGGCGGAAGGCGACGAGGTGAAAACGACCGGACGCCTGCTTTCGGTGCCGGTCGGAAAAGCGCTGCTCGGACGCGTCGTGAACACTCTCGGTCAGCCGTTGGATAACAAGGGGCCAATCAAGACCGAGACGTTTTATCCACTGGAAAAGATCGCCCCAGGCGTGATTAAGCGCCGGTCCGTCAGTCAACCGGTGCAGACCGGTATCATGGCGATCGACACCATGATCCCCATTGGACGCGGTCAACGCGAGTTGATCATCGGAGATCGCGCAACGGGGAAGACCACGATTGCGATCGATACCATTATCAGCCAGGCCCGGCTGAACAAAGCGGCCGAGCAGGGGAACCTGAAGGATTATCGCCCCCTGTATTGCATTTACGTTGCGGTCGGTCAGAAGAACTCTAACGTCGCGCGCGCTCTGGCGATTCTGGAGCGCGAAGGAGCGATGCCTTACACCACGATTGTTTCGGCGCCAGCCTCCGACACCGCAACGAACCAATATCTGGCTCCGTTTGCCGGCACAGCCATGGGCGAATGGTTCATGGACAACGGCATGGATGCGCTCATCATTCATGACGATCTTTCCAAGCACGCGGTCGCGTATCGTCAGGTTTCACTCGTTCTGAAACGGCCTTCCGGCCGCGAAGCGTATCCGGGTGACGTTTTCTACCTGCATTCCAGACTGCTCGAACGCAGTGCGCGCGTTTCAGAGGAATTTGGCGGTGGTTCCCTAACCGCCTTGCCGATTATCGAGACGCAAGCCGGGGACGTTTCCGCCTACATCCCGACCAACGTCATCTCCATTACCGATGGTCAGATTTATCTGGAAACCGATTTGTTCTACCAGGGAATCCGACCCGCAATCTCGGTCGGTCTGTCCGTCAGCCGGGTCGGATCCGCCGCCCAGATCAAAGGAATTAAACAAGTGGCGGGCAAAGTGAAGCTGGATCTGGCTCAGTACCGCGAGCTGGCGGCATTTGCCCAGTTCGGTTCCGATTTGGACGCCGCCACGAAGGCGCGTCTTGATCGCGGCCAGCGCATTGTCGAACTCTTCAAACAGAAGCAATACAACCCGATCCCAGTCGAGGAGCAGGTTGCCATCATGTGGGCGATGCAAAACGGCTATGTCGATCCTGTGCCGGTGGAACGGGTGAAAGAATTCCAATTGAAGCTGCAGGATTATCTGCAAACGCGAAAAGAAGGTTTGCTCGCTTCGATCCGGGAGAAAGGGCAGTTGGACGAAGCTCTCGAAGGTCAGCTCAAGGCCACCCTCGATGAGTTTAAACTGACCTGGCAGTAAAACAGTGGTTTAAAACTTTCATGGCAAACACACAGGACATCCGCCGCCGGATCAAATCGATCCGAAATACGGCGCAAATCACAAAGGCAATGCAGATGGTGGCCGCCTCTAAAATGCGGCGGGCCCAGCAGAGCGCCCTGGCTGGTCGCCCTTATGCGGCCTTGATGAACAAGGTTTTGGTTTCGCTGCAGCAGCGGACCGACCCCAAACTGAATCCCCTTTTAGAGGTGCGGCCGGTGAAAAAGGAACTCGTCCTCATTATTAGTACAGATAAGGGTTTGGCGGGGGCAATAAACACGAACCTTTTTCGTGAAGTCGCAGGGTTCGACGCCGACAAAACCGCCTATGTTGTTTCCGGCCGGAAAGCGCGCCAGTTTGTCGCTCGAACGAAACGCGAGTTTCTGGCGGACTTTGAGTTGAAAGATGCCCCGTCCTTTGTTGAGACGAAGGCGATCGCAAAATTCTGCACCGAGAAGTTTCTCAGTGGCGAGGTAGACAAGGTTACCGCCGTTTACACCCATTTTATCAATACCATCAATCAGCGTCCGATTGTTGCGACGCTGCTGCCGATCACGCGTTTTGATCTCGCCGCACCATCAGTCGATCAATCAGCCGAGAGCACGGCCGATCCGATGGTGGGTTACCTTTTTGAACCTGACGCAGAAGCGGTTCTGGAGATCATGCTCCCGTACTATCTGCAGTATCAGGTTTACCAAATGATCCTTGATGCGCGGGCTTCCGAGCACAGCGCACGAATGGTAGCGATGAAGAACGCCACCGATAACGCTAACCAGTTCATCAAGGATTTGACCCTGGAATACAACAAGATGCGCCAGGCCGGCATCACGACGGAGTTGCTCGAAATTGCCACCGCCCAAATGGCTCTCGGCTCGTAATCAAAGTTTTATGAATAAAGGAAACATCGTTCAAGTCATCGGTCCCGTGGTGGACGTGGAATTCCCGGAAGGAAAGGGATTACCCAGGATCTATAACGCGCTCGAGATCGAGTACGAAGTCACCGGCAACCCGACGAAGCTGACCCTGGAAGTGCAACAGCATCTCGGCGAAAATTGGGTTCGATCCATTGCCATGTCGTCAACCGAAGGGTTGAAGCGCGGCATGAGTGTGTCGGATACGGGCGGACCGATTACCGTGCCGGTCGGCGAAGGCGTTCTCGGACGCCTCTTCAATGTGACCGGCGATCCGGTCGATAATCTTGGACCGGTTAAGTTCACAAAGCGTTATCCGATCCATCGGAAAGCGCCCGACCTGGTCGACCAGGACACAAAAGCTTCAATCCTGGAGACGGGCATCAAGGTCATCGATCTTGTTTGTCCTTTTTCCAGAGGTGGAAAAGTCGGAGCTTTCGGCGGTGCTGGTGTCGGCAAAACGGTCATCATTCAGGAGTTGATCAATAACATCGCCATGAAACATGGCGGCTTTTCCGTCTTCGCCGGAGTCGGCGAACGCAGTCGCGAGGGGAACGATCTCTATCACGAAATGACCGAGGCGGGCGTCATTGACAAAAAAGACCTGAGCAAATCGAAGGTGGCACTGGTTTATGGCCAGATGAATGAGCCTCCCGGCGCACGTTTGCGCGTGGCGCTGTCGGCGTTGGCCATGACGGAATATTTTCGAGACGAGCGCAACCAGGACGTGTTGCTCTTCATTGACAACATCTTCCGATTTTCCCAGGCAGGCTCGGAAGTATCCGCTCTCCTCGGGCGAACACCGTCCGCTGTCGGTTATCAACCGACCCTGGCTGCGGAAATGGGCGACCTGCAAGAGCGAATTACATCGACTAAAAAGGGATCGATCACTTCGTTCCAGGCGGTCTATGTTCCAGCCGACGATTTGACCGACCCGGCGCCGGCGAACACTTTCGCACATCTCGATTCGACCATCGTGCTCGAGCGTTCTATTGCCGAGCTCGGTATTTATCCCGCCGTCGATCCGTTGGCTTCGACATCGAAATCGCTCGCACCGGAAGTCGTGGGCGAGGAGCACTATGAGGTCGCGCGCGGTGTGCAGCGTGTTTTGCAACGCTATCGCGATCTTCAGGACATCATTGCCATTCTTGGCATGGACGAATTAAGCCCGGAGGACAAACTGTCCGTGTTGCGCGCCAGAAAAATCCAGCGCTTCCTGAGCCAGCCGTTCCACGTCGCGGAAATTTTCACCGGACACAAGGGCCAATACGTTTCGATTGCCGATACGGTGCAGGGTTTCAAAGAAATTCTCGACGGCAAACACGACGAGGTTCCGGAGCAGAATTTCTACATGAAGGGAACGATTGATCAGATCGTAGAATGAATTTCCAATTTCGAATCTCGATTTTCGATTTGTTAGGCCGCACTAAGTCGCCTTGCCGTCTTTCGGCTGGCTACCAGAATTGCGGTAATTTCGTTAGCTTCATTAAGCAA
Source organism: Verrucomicrobiota bacterium (assembly GCA_041167085.1). Lineage (GTDB taxonomy): Bacteria > Verrucomicrobiota > Verrucomicrobiia > Chthoniobacterales > UBA10450 > DATFCK01. The sequence goes on along the minus strand of JBEEGV010000036.1, from coordinate 23,975 downwards.
TGGTTGGACACGCCGTGCGGGCAGCAACGCAGCCTCAATCGTGACTTCCAGCCAAAAGCAGCTTTCATCCGCTTCCTCTTCGACAATGGTAGTTTTGTGCACAAAGTCCTGACGGGATTTGGCCCTGCAAAGTGCGCGGTAATTGGCGCCAACGGAGCTACCGCTTCGCACGAGCTGATTAGCATCGGCGTTACCACTGCGAGTGTTGGGAATGGCATCAACGAGTTTGAGCGGTCGCAACGTGAATTCCTTGCTTCGCTGTTTCATTTCTTTTTCAGTCATAGCTGGCTTTTAGATCGAAAATCGAAAACCGAAAATCGAAATTCCCATGGCTACTCTTAGACTGGAAATCGTCACTCCCGAAGCCAAGGCTTACTCGGAGGACGTGGATATGGTGACGCTGCCTGGATCCGAGGGAGAGCTTGGCATCTATCCGCAGCACGTTCCCGTGCTCACAACCTTGAAACCGGGCGAACTGCGCATCCTGAAAAATGGGCAGGAGACGGCAATGGCGACCGGTGAGGGGTTTGTCGAAATCAAAGCCGATGCGGTTTCTATTTTAACCGATATGGCGTTGGAATCGGAGAAGATTGACGCCGCTGCGGCGGAGGCTGCAGTGGAACGGGCTCAGGCCGCGTTGAAAGAAGAACACACTTCCGATGAAGTCCTTGCCATCCAGGCTTCTTTGCAGAAGGCGCTGGCGCAATTGCACGTCAAACGTCGCCGGCCTCATTCCTAATGTAGAGGCGCTTGTGTCAAGCGCCTCTTTGTCTCAGATTCGGTGCTTGGCACAAGCACCGCTACAAATGCCGGAGATACTCGGAATCATTGCTGGGAATGGCGCGTATCCAAAAGAACTGGCGGCGGCCGCGCGTAGATCGGGTGTCAAAACAATCATCGCCGCGGCTTTTATCGGTGAAACCGATCCGGCGCTTGTGCAACATGTCGATGCCATCGAATGGCTGCGCGTCGGTCAGCTCAGCCGATTGTTGAAGGTTTTAAGCGACGGGAAGGTTCGTCATGCCGTCATGGCAGGACAGATCGCTCCGAAGAACCTGTTCGATTTACGGCCGGACTGGAAAGCTCTCCTTCTTCTTGCCCATCTGAAAGAGCGGAACGCCGAGTCGATCTTTGCTGCGATCGCTGCTGAGCTTGGTAAAGCCGGTGTCGAGCTCCTGCCGGCCACTAGTTTTCTCGAGGACCAGCTGGCGCAGGCAGGATTAATTGCCGGATCAGCTCTTTCTCGTCGCGAAGAAAACGATCTCGATTTCGGTTGGAAAATCGCCAAGGAAATCGCCCAACTGAACATCGGGCAGACAGTTATCGTCAAGAACGGCACCGTGCTTGCTGTCGAGGGATTCGATGGAACAAATGAAACGATACTCCGCGGCGGAAGACTTGCGCGTAAGGGCGCAATCATGATCAAGGTGGCGAAGTCGAATCAGGATATGCGATTTGATGTGCCAGTCATCGGGCTCGAGACCGTTCGGACAGCATCTGAAGCGCGTGTGCGCGTGATCGCGGTCGAAGCAGCTCGCACTCTTCTCCTCGAGCAAGACGCGATCATCGAAATGGCGAGCCGTTCAGGCATTTCGATTTTCGCGCGCTAGATCGATGCCGGCTCGCACTCGAGTAGCCGCGCTGCTTCTCTTTGGCTCCGGTTTTTGTGCTCTCATCTACCAGACTACCTGGTTGCGTGAATTTCGTCTGATCTTTGGCGCATCTACCGCCGCCTCCGCGGCTGTCCTCGGCGTTTTCATGGCCGGCCTGGGTTTTGGCGGCATCGTCCTAGGGCGTCGATCCGAAAACGCGGCCCGACCGTTGGTATTTTACGGGCGGCTGGAGTTGCTCATCGCCTTTAGCGCGGCCTTGTCACCGCTGCTTATCCTTGCCGCGCGCCACATTTACGTCGCGCTCGGTGGGACAGAAACAATGGGCATGCCCCTCGGGACAATCGTCCGCCTTGTTCTTGCCGTAATCATTCTCGGCGTGCCCACGTTTGCCATGGGCGGAACATTGCCGGCAGTCGCACGTGCGGTCATAACTTCCGATGACGTTTCCCGCCGTTCGCTCGGTCTTTTGTACGGCGTGAATACTCTTGGCGCTGTCACCGGTGCCATCGCTGCCACGTTCTATTTTTTCGAGAACTTCGGCAATCATCTCACACTTTGGTGGGCGGCCGGGTTAAATGTCATCATCGCTTTGATCGCGCTGCACTTTGCCAGATCGATGCCGGAAGTTCAGCGTGAAGCCCGCTTCGATTCCCATACCGACACGACAGCACCGAGCGTGAACTCTATTTTTGTGTTTGCCGCTGCCGGCGTGGTCGGCTTTGCCTTTCTTCTGATGGAGATGGTGTGGTATCGCATGCTCGCCCCTCTCCTGGGCGGCTCGACATTCGCCTTTGGTTTGATCCTTTCGGTCGCGTTGCTCGGGATCGGTTTTGGCGCCGTCGTCTACGCTTTCTTCGATTTGAAAAAGTCATCCTCGATGCAGTTCTTCGCGATCACATGTGCCGCCGAAGCGTTTTTCATCGGGTTGCCCTACGCACTGGGCGACCGGATTGCCACGACTACGATGTTGCTACGACCGCTCGGCACGCTTGGATTTTACGGGCACGTGATGGCCTGGGCAGCGGTCTGCTCGATCGTGGTCTTGCCCGCCGCTTTCGTGTCCGGTTTGCAATTTCCGTTGCTAATTTCGCTTCTGGGCAAAGGAAGCACCCGTGTCGGTTCGCAAACGGGCGCAGCCTACGCCTGGAACACAATAGGCGCGCTTATTGGTTCCTTGGCCGGCGGATTTGGCTTCATGCCGATGTTTTCCGCGCCGGGCGTTTGGAAACTCGTCGTCTTGCTTCTTGCCAGCGTCGCGATCCTCGCGGCTGCTGTTGATGTCAAGGATTGGCGCCATTGGTTTCGCGCGCTTTGCCCGCTTTCCATCGCCGCAACCGCAATCGTTTTGCTTACCGCCAATGGCCCGACTGCGTTCTGGCGCCACAGTCAGATCGGTGTTGGTGGTATGCGGCAATACCACGCATCCCGAAATGAAATGCGCGATCTGGTTAATGGCATTCGGCGACAGGTCTTCTGGCAGATGGACGGTATCGAAAGCAGCGTGGCCCTCGCGGACGCCGACAGTCTCGCCTTCATCGTCAACGGAAAATCTGACGGCAACGCCAAAACGGATGCCGGAACCCAGGTCATGTGTGGTCTGGTTGGCGCCGCGTTACATCCCAATCCACAAAATGCGATGGTCATCGGCCTGGGAACGGGCAGCACTGCAGGCTGGCTCGCGGCAGTCCCGACAATGGACCGGGTGGACGTTGTCGAATTGGAACGCGGCATTTTGAAGGTGGCGGAACTTTGTGCACCGGTAAACCATGATGCTCTCGCGAATCCCAAGGTACATGTCATCATCGGCGACGGCCGGGAAACACTGCTCACGACTCGCCGGAAGTATGATCTGGTTGTTTCCGAACCCTCGAATCCATATCGGGCCGGGGTCGCCGGTCTGTTCACTCGCGAATTCTATCAGTCGATCGAACATCGCCTCGAATCGGGCGGCATCTTCGTGCAATGGATGCAGACCTACGACGTTGATGACCGGACAATCGAGACTTTTTATCGCACGCTTGGCTCAGTTTTCGGCAATATCGAATCCTGGCAGACGCAGGAAGGCGATCTTCTCCTGGTTGCTTCGCGTGAACCTCTAACCTACGACATCCCGACCTTGCGAAAGCGGCTTGCGGCGGAGCCATTCAAAACTGCGTTACGGGCTGCCTGGAGGGCGACTAGCTTGGAAGATTTCATCTCGCATTATGTCGCCAACGCCGCGGTCGCCCGAAAAATGGCGAATCTGCAACCGTGGCCTCTTAACACCGACGATCAGACGGTGATCGAGTTCGCCTTCGCCCGAAGCCTGGGTGCGACGAACAGTTTCCAGATGCTCAATCTTCGCGCGGCCGCGCGCTCTGCTGGCTGTGATCGTCCGCCGATCGCCAAACATGAGATCGACTGGGCGCGAGTTCGCGAAGGACAGCTATCAAGTTACGTCACCGTAAGCGGTTCCGAGCAGGTCCAGGTCGCTTCAACCGCGGACGAACGCAACCGTGCCGACGCGTTTGTGAACTATGCTCGCGGCGATCTCGCGGGTGCCTTGCGATCCTGGCGCGCTCAGCCTGCCGCACCGCAAACGCTGAATCAGCTGGCTCTCGTGGCGGAGTCTCTCGCCGCAGCGGGCGACAGTTCGGCCGAAGGATATATAGACAAGATCGCCGCTGTCGCTCCGTTGGATGCTGAAGCAATTCGCGTCGAACTTTTCTTGCAACAGGGAAAATTATTCGCGGCGACGAAAGCGCTGCAGCATTTTCTTCTGGCTCTCCATACCGATCCCTGGCCCGACCAGGATCTGATCAGGCGTTCATTTGGACGAGCCGAAATCATTGCTCGAGCCGACCCCTCAAGAAATGCGGCTCGCGAATTTTATCATGTATTGAGCAAACCGCTGTCGGTATCGAATTGCGAAGCTGATCGCCGGTCGCGGGTGCTAACGCTCGGCCTCTATCTGGACGGAAACAAACCCGGAGAAAATACAGTCCGCGCAGTCATGGCATTCGAGCCGTACATCATGTGGGACCGTAGGTTTCTGGAGATTCGCAAAGCCGGTTACATCGCAGTGCATGATGACGCGCGCGCCCAGGTAGCGACGCGGGATCTCGACGACTTTATCGGCCATCAGGCGTTTACGTCGGATGTTTCAGCGTTGGCACGGGTTTTTAAGTCGAGCTCTGCCAACGATAAGAGCGGTTACGCAATCGAGGCCAAGTAGGGACTAGACATTGCGCCGTTCGCTAATGGGAGGGACGAGCTCGTCTCGTCCTGTTTTATCTGAAAGGGAAGGCGTTGGCTTCTCCTAGAGACAATGGAGGGGCGAGCTTCCGCGAGCGGCGGTCTATGACCGCCGTTCCCATTATTTACCGAGGGGCTAACCGGACGAGACGAGCTCGTCCCTCCCGTTTACTATTCTCGCAGCCTCCAAACGGCGAGAGCGATCTTCAGCACGCTATAGAAAAGGAGCACGGCTGCGATTGGCACCAGCCAAATGCCTAATCCGGGGTCGCCTCCATAAGTAACGACTCCACCGAGGAAAAACCCGACCGGAAAAAGAATGCCGGCCCAGATCAAACTAAACGTCACGCTCGATGTCAGATCGAAGTCCTTTACATTCCGCGCCGTCAAACCGGCTGCGATGTTGACCAGGGCAAGTGCGGTTCCGTGGGCGTGCGCAAGAGTGAACATGAGACGGCGCATGTCGTTCCCAACATCTACATACCAACCGGTTTTCAGGCCGTGAAGGGTTTCGAGGGCGCCCCCTAACGAGAGAAAGACGAGAAGCGACCACCAGCCGAAGCGCAGATTACGGTTTGAGTTTTTCATCTTATTCAGCCAGCACAATCGGGCTATCGTCACGCGCCCGTCGCAACCGGAGAAAAGGCTCTTCCTGAAAACGTCCTTCGGAGTCAAGCATACTCTCGGGCGGAAATACTGAGTTTGGCGATCGAATGTCGTGTGACCACTTGTCGAATGCCTGCGCGGCTTTGTTTTTCAGCGAGGCTCCATCGGCTGTGTAAGTGAAAGAAAAATCTGCGAAGCCGGGTAGGGTCTGCAGCGATTTCCACGCGTCGAATCGAACAGCGGCATACCGGTCGACCATGCTGTAAATGAGATAAGGGTAGAGCCAGTCCCGCCCGGCTACGTCCTGCGCAGATTTCCAACCCATTCCCCACGCTATCAGAGCGCGCTGCGCTGCGTCACCTTTTACAATCCACTGCACAGCCGCGGCGGTAGTTTGGTCGTCCTGCGAAAGCGCCGGAACAGGCTGATTGAACCACGTGTGCAATTTGTCCGCGGTCCAGGCAAGAGTCTGGTTGAGATGACAAAGATTGCAGGCATTCGGCCGGCCAAATTCCACGCTCTCCTTTGCCGTGGGCGATGAAACCTGATGGCTGCGGATGGCGTGCAACAAACCGAAGGTGGTCCGCGGCATGTGACAATTGTAACAACGGCTGCCCGAAGATTCGGCCGCGTGATGAGTATGAGCCGGGATCTGGTTGCGCATGTTTGTGTGACACTGCAGACACGCCTCATCCGATTCCATCTTTGGTCGCAACTGACTGCCACGAGCCCAGGTCGTCAGGCTAATCGGGCTCGCTTCCGCCACATGCATTTCGTGACACGAGATACAGGAAAAATTGCCGCCGCGAAAACAAGGCGACGCTTGCAAGCCGTTAAATTCCCGGCCGGTTACCCGGATCATGCCGTCACCCCAAAAGCGGTTCCGGAAAAAATCGGGCTCCGTCTTATGAATGAAATCTTTTTGCTCCTGATGATCGGTCGTGTTGGGCTGAACCACGAATCGCTGGACGAGATCGTCGTGGCCCGGTTGGAAACTCGGACCGTGCCGATTAAAATCGATCTTGTCCGTCATGTTATTAAAAGCCCAGACGCTGTGGCATTGCCCGCAGTCGAGGCCGGACGTCGGACCCTTTAAGCGAGACGGGTTCGTCATGCTCGGGTCGGTCTTGTCCGTCAGATGTATTTTAAATCTTCGAATGGGATTTCGGTTCAACGCGATGTGCTCGCGTCCTTCGTGGTGACAAGCCTCGCAAGCGATCCCGAACTCGGCCACGTGCGAATCCCATTTGTTGCCTTCGACGAAGCGTGATTCGCCATGGGTCACGTGGCAGTCCATGCACGCGCCATTCCATGCGCCGATGGAATAGTATTCCTTCAATTCCGGCGGAATGAGAAATGTGTCGCCGACGGGTGCCCAGGTTTTTTCCGGAACGATGTAGGCCAGGGGAAATTGTTCGAGCGTGCGTCCCTGACCAGTCTCGAGCCAGGGGATTTGCAGCGTGTGCGAACCGGTGACCAGCACGATCTCTCGGGGATCACCGTAATCACTGCCCCCTAACGAGCGTTGCCGGACATAAAACTTATCGTTCCGCCGTTCCATTTTATACTGGCGACCGTTAAACGAGAGTTCGAGTTGATCGGATGCTCCGAGCAGGCTGGCTTTGGTTGCCACCTGCGTCATCGTTCGATGGAACGACGCGTGCCAGCTGGCGTAATTTCCCGGGTGACACGCCCGGCATGCGTTCGAAGTGACATAGTTGCCGGTCTCCGCCGCAATCGGACGATTCGACGGCGCTTGCAACTGACGTTCGCGATCGCGCAGAGAAAGCAACGTCAATGCGCAGGCCCCGCCAATTGCGACGACGATAAAGAGCCCATGCCAGATAGCGCGAGACGGTCTTGGCACAATTCAATCCCGATTAATGCGACCGATCATAGGGAAACTGCCACGGCAGGCAAATCGTATTCGTAAAAGGGAGATTAGTTGATAGTTGCCTGCCGCGCCGTAGCCGGGCGAAGGCGGGAGAGAACGCTGCTCGCTTGCATCGAGAAGGGAAACCAGCTGCGAACCTTGCTCCTCTCAGGGCTTTCCCGTGCCTCTAAAAACCGCATTGTGAAAATTTAGTAACTTCCCATCGCAAATCGCTTATTTTTCCATCCATTCAGAAGTTTTGCATTTCGTCATCTTCCATCTACCATCTTCCATCTTCGTTTTTCGGGGTCTTAGCTCAGTTGGTAGAGCGCCTCAATGGCATTGAGGAGGTCAGGGGTTCGAATCCCCTAGGCTCCAGTCTACGCTCGCATCGCAGAGGAGAGCGTTGACTGTCGCGCCGTAGCCTTGGCGAAGGCGGACCTCACTGACCTTGCGCACATCAACGTTGCGAGCTACGACTCGGCAAGCCACAGCCGACAATGTCGAAGTTCGTCTACGTTTATATTCTTCAGAGCGAAGTCGAACCTAATCGGTTCTACACAGGTTTAACTGATGATCTGCCGAAGCGGATAAAAACGCACAATGCCGGAAGGGTGCCTCATACATCTAAATGGAAGCCTTGGCGTTTGAAAACATATGCAGGTTTTTCCGATCGCCATCGAGCTGTAGAGTTTGAGCGCTACCTAAAGTCATCCTCTGGGCGAGCATTCGTCAAAAGACGTCTTTAACTCTTCATTATCGGATGCACTAGCTAGGGGCGTAATCCCCTAGGCTCCAAGGTAAAGAGGCACAACACTTAATCTCATTCGTGTTTATGCTCGGGGACTGGATCCGACTTCGATTAGGTTCGCCGATCTGAAACGTGCACGATCGATTCGACTAGTCGAGTAACAGGTGAAAAAGGGTTCGAGCCCTGTAGGCTCCGGGGTTTTTGTATTACAGAAATTGGCCTAACGACTCTACCTTGGTTGCGAAAGTCGCTGTTATTTCGGAGCGAGAGAGGCGACGATCTTTTCGAAGCGTGGATCGCCGCGGAGCGGGTCCCAAAAAGGCAACAACTTTAATCCACCGTAAGTAACCACAATTCCTGCGGCCGGAGTGCGAACTCCAAGTTCCAATTGCTGCACAGCCAGATCCTTGTCGTCTGTCCATGCCGCAGTGATCGCGAAGAGCTGGATCATCAGGCTGCCAGTAACGGAATCTTTTTCTACCGGAAGAAGCTCGACTGCGTGCCGCCCTTCCACCAAGGCAGACTCTTTGCGTCCCAAAGCGGCGTCGATCAACCCAAGCACGCAAAGGGCAGGTCCAGAATCCGGCTGCGCTTGCACGATTTTCTCCTGCTCGAGGCGGGCTTTGTTGAAGGCGGTGAGCGCTCTCGCTTCGTCTTTCGTAACCCGCGCCAGCAAGCCTTCGCCAAAGCTGGCGCTCAAATAGACGCCGCCTTCGCCAAAAGCAGCAGTATGATTCAATGCCGCCAACGCCCGTTTCGCCGCCGTTGCATCGTGTTCCGCTAGCGCGCAAAGAAACCAGGTATCGGCCGCGGCGGGAATTGCAGCGGGATCTTCCGTGAGAATTGAGTCGATTTCATGGTGCAGAGGTTGAGTATCGGCCTTCCAGTAAAAATCGACCAGGGTCCGTTGAACTCTGGTTGGGACATCCTTTGGAACAATGGTCAATACGCGATCATACATGGCGGCTTCCTCCTGGTAGCGGCGGAGAAGTTGATAGCTGAGCGCGAGCTGCTGCATGATGAAGTAATTGCGTGGATCCAGCTCGACTGATCTTTCCAAATTGCGGGCGGCTTCGTCCGATTGGCCGCGCCGGCGCAAGATGTAGCCGGTCAGTTCGAACACCCGCGGATCGTTCGTTAAACTTCGCCGCGCCTGCTCCAGTTCAGCGATGGCGCCGGAGTAGTCACGGTGCCCGTAATACAAATATTGCGCGCGCGCGAGATGCGTTTCGCCGGCATCGGGCCGCAAACGAGTCACCGCCTGGAGGGCAGCTTCGGCGGAAGCCAGCCGTCCCACAGAATGATCGTAGTTCAGTGAATAAAACTTCCCGTGAGCTATGACCAGTTGGCAGTAGGCTTCGAAAAACGCCGGATCGAGCGCAACAGCCTGGTCAAGAAGCTCAATGGCCTCCCGCAAGTTTTTTTCATCAATAGTGCTGAAACCGATTGAAAGCAGAAGAGTCTTCGCCCGGCTGTAAAGGTCGAAGGCAGCCAGGTTTGTGGTGGGGGGCTTTTCAATCGCCGCTTTCTCGTTAGGCGACAGCCTGGCTTGCAGTTGATCGGCGATGGCTTTGGCAATCTCGCTTTGGATCGCAAAGACATCGGCCAGATCGCGATCGTAGGTTTGCGCCCAGAGATGCGCGTCGTTGCGGGCATCGATCAACTGCGCATTTACCCGCACTTTGTTGGCCGCGCGCTGCACGCTGCCTTCGACGACATGGGCCACGCCGAGCTGCTGGCCGATCTCGCGCAGATTGCGCGCCGCGCCGCTTTTGTACTGCATGACGCTCGTGCGGCTGATCACCTTCAGGTCGGCGATTCTGGAAAGATCAGTCAAAATCTCGTCCTGCACGCCATCGGTGAAAAAGGCGTTCTCTTTGTCACTGCTGAGATTTTCGAAGGGAAGCACTGCAACACTCTTGTCCGCGATCGCTGCGACGACCGGCTGCGTCGGTTTTCGCATGAACAAGAAGAACGCAACACCGAGAAGGACAAAAAGCGCGAGCGCAGCGATCCACCCGACATTCCTCCGCCGCGGAGGCTTTTCGGCAGCGGGCTTTTGCTTGGCTTGCTGAAATTTCTGCGGCAGCGCGGCGTTGCCCAACGGCTCGGCGTAGAGATTAACTAAATGAAGCCGGACGCCGTGCTTGACCTCGCACTCACCCAGGTCGCGCAGCCGCGACGCCCATTGCCGGGAATGGACCAGATCATCCGCCACGTGCTGGGAGAGAAGAATGTGGCCGGCGTCGCCGCAATCCATCACCCGTTGCGCCATGTTAATGCCGGCCCCGGCGAGATTGGTCCGCCCGCTCACGTCGGTCACCTCGCTCACCGGTCCACTGTGAATGCCCATCCGCACCGGAAGTTCAGGGTGTTTCTGGAGCGCCTCGGCAATCTCCAGTGCGCACCGGGCCGGTTCCTCCGCGCTGTGATGAAAGACCAGCGCCATCCCGTCGCCGGTCGGCAGCCTGACAAGTTGTTCGTCGGTCGATTCGCGCACCTGCGCCGTCGCCAGCACGATCTCAGTAAGCTGATTCAGCCGCTCCTTCTGCTCCTCGTTCAACAGTTTCGAATAACCGACGATGTCGATGAACAGGACATGCCGGATCTCCAGGCGCGAACTGTCCTCGGATTCCGGTGGCACCATCTATCTCTATATAGAGGCATTTCCGGTGACCATTACTATTTCGTCTCCTCCGGGCGCGAGGGAAGCGACGATAGCCCTGCGCCTCGTCTCAATCGACGTTTCTTATTCTGTGTCAAAAAGGTATCAAATGAAGGATCCGTAACCTGCACGAACGCCCAAAATTGACGGACTTCGCCGGGCTTTTCAGGACCAGTGTCAAAAAGGTGTTGGAGGGGGTTCGTCCCAGGAGAAATCAGCATTTCCGGCTGCCATTTCTGCTGAAAATCAGCTGTAAGTGACAAAAGGGGAGTGAACGGGCTAGGCTCCAGGGTAACGCAACGGCAACACCCTATCTTATTCGAGTTCGTGCTCGTTAGGCAGTTAGCCTGCAGTGGGTAAAACAAGGGTTCGAGCCCCGTAGGCTCCGCGGCTGCCGCTTCAGGCAACCCGTCACTATGGTCTTCTCACGGCTTCGTGATCTCGACCTCGTAGAACTTTGCCGCGCCGCTGCCATCGAAATCGGTTACGGTGCGTTCCTGGCCGTTGTCGCTAAAGGTTGAGTTTGTCAATGCGGAGAAACTTCCACTCGTTAGGCTCAGCTTTGCCTTCACTGTGTACATCCGATCGACAAACCGCGGGCTGAAGATCAGATTCTTTTGGTTAGGCTGACCGCTCACCTGCGCGATTGTTAAGACGAAGCGTGAACCGTCGAGCGGATTCAAACCGGCGACATATTTGAAGAGATTGGTTTGCCCGGTTCCGTCGGCGTCAACATTCGGGCCGGCCAGTGGATTTGGCGGCTGACCGAAATATTGCACCTGCCAGGCGTCGTCGATGCCGTCGCCGGCGTAGGCTCCGAAGTCATCGGTGTTCACATTCTTCACGGTCAGCGGCAATGTTGCGGTGAAACCGAAAACGCCCTGCGCAGTAGCGAGCGTGTCCTGGTAAACCGTAGCAGCGGTGGCCAAACCATTGGCGTCGATTCCGCTGAGCGGTCCGTTGAGGACGCTCCAGCTGACGCTGGTTGGGGCTACGTTGAGGAAGGTTGCGTCATCGAGGCTCTGCGCCGCGCTCAGCTGATCAGTCGCGCCTTCGTTAACCGGATTGCTCTGCGCCGACAAAAGGAGGCCGGTGATCTCGTAGAGTTGGCCGATGTAACCGTTCTTTGAAGTTTCGCCCGACGCTGTCTGCAAGCCGGTAATGCGACCGGCGCTTCCATCGCTGCTGTAGTTCGCGCTGGTCGCGTGATTTCCGGCGATATCGGTCGTTTCGGTAGCGATCGAGTAATTTGCCGAGGTCCGCAGATCGGCATGGAGCGAAACCGTGCCCGCCAGAAATAGCAGCAGAGTGACAGCTTGAGGACGCTTCATCTTATTTCTCATTCGCCGCGTTGTTATCGACGATGCTATTTGAAACTGGCCGCGCCCCGGGTGTGGCAATCTCGAGCCGGGTCAGCCGCGCTTCGCGTTCTTTGTCGCGCGTCTCGAGCGCGGCGAGACGTTTGGCGTTGGCGGCGTTTTCGGCGCGCAATTTCGTATTTTCATTGCGCAGAGCAGCGAGCTGAGTTTGCTGTTCCTTATCCAGGTCGGCGATATGCCCGTGTTGTTTGAGGAATTCGTTGAGCAACATTGCGTTCACCTGTTCATAGCGCACGGTCTGAATCTCGCCTTTGTTGTCGTGTATCACGAGATCGGGGCAGACTTCGGCCACTTCCTCGGCGATCAAACCGAACTGAGGAATGCCCTTGGCATCAATCTCCGGCTTGTAACGGAAGGTGACCGGCCGCAGCGAGAGCAGCACGTCGCTGGCATCATCCATCGGCTTAATGTCGGTCTTAAATCGCCGCGAAGAGTTGATGGTGCCAAGCTGACCGTTCGAGTTGATAAACACGGCCGTGCCACTTGGTGATAACGTGGCTCCGCTGATGCCGGCGATGAACGCGGCCGTGTGCGAGTTGCCGCCGCTGGTGGTCCCGATGCGGATGGTGTTGGACTCTGTCTGGAGGCCGCCAGGGGTACCGAGGTAGATATTGTTGCTGCCGGCGTTTAAAAATTGGCCGGCGCCAAAGCCGATACCGATGTTGTTCGTGCCGACCACGTTATTAAGGGCGCCGTCGCCTAAGGCAGTGCTATCGCTCCCATCCGTATTGTTAGCTAGTGCAAAAAACCCGATGGCCGTGTTGTCCACGCCGGTGGTGGTAAGCGAGGCCGCCTGCGCACCCATGACGGTGTTTCTTTGCCCAGCCGTATTCGAAGATAATGCCTGGTACCCAGTGGCCGTGTTTTGAAAGCCGGTCGTCACGCTTTGCATCGCCTGGTACCCAACGCCCGTGTTCTGTCCCGTCCCCGAGAGGGTGAAGTTACCCGCGCCATTTCCGAGGAACACGTTCTTGGTGCCTGGCGCGCTGATGATCGGTGTTCCGGCCATCTGAATGACGCCGTTCGTCGCGCTACTCGTAGCCGGGATGTTGATCACGCCGCTACTGAGAGTGATTCCGCCGGTGAAGGTGGGCGACGCGAGCGGCGCCTTGAGCGCATCGTTTCCGTAGAGTTTATCGATCGCCGAAAGCACGCTGTCGGAGGCCGTGATGGTGCCCGTTGTGGAGGAGAAGTTAGTTAGGGCTTTGCCGGTGACACTGGTCGCAGCGATGGCCGTTGCGCCTTGAGTGCCGGTCACATCTCCGACTAACGAACCGCTGAAGTTGGTCGCGCTGCCGGCGGTGGTCGCGCTCGTCGCAGTAGATGCGTTGCCGGCCAGCGAAGCGGTGATCGTCCCGGCGCTGAAGTTCCCGCTGGCATCGCGTAGCACGAGTGTGCTGGCCGTATTGTTATTTGTGCCCGTAGTGCGGCTGTTCGCAACGGTGCCGCTGCTGACGTTTGACGCACTGAGATTCGTCAGCCCCGACCCGTCGCCAGTGATGACTCCGGCGATGAAGGCGGCGGTCTGTGTCCCTGTCGTTCCAATGCGGATGGTGTTGGACTCCGCGGCCGCAGCCGCGTCGCTCCCGATGTCAATATTATTGCTGCCGGTAGTGATGGTTTGGCCGGCATTGATCCCGATACCGATGTTGTTCGCGCCGCTGGTGTTATTGGTTAATGCCGAAGTTCCGATCGCCGTGTTGGACGAGCCGTTGTTATTGCGTAATGACGAAGTTCCAGTCGCGGTGTTGTTACCGCCGGTGGTGTTGGCGAGTAACGCCGCTTGCCCGGTCGCCACATTATTAGAGGCGGTGGTATTACTGCCTAATGCCTGAAACCCGGTCGCCGTGTTATTAAAGCCAGTGGTATTAGCGGCTAAGGACGAAACTCCCGCGGCCGTGTTTCCAGTGCCGCTGGTATTGTTGACGAATGACGAAGCTCCGGTCGCCGTGTTTTGAGTGCCGGTGAGAGTGAAGTTCCCCGCACCGTTGCCGAGAAATAGGTTCTGTGTGCCTTTCGCGCTTAAGATCGGCGTGCCAGCCATCTCGATCACACCGTTCGTGGCGCTCGTCGTCGCCGGAAGGTTGACCGCCGGGACGCTGACCGTTCCAGTGAAAGAAGGCGAAGCGAGCGGTGCTTTCAGCGCGTCGTTTCCATTGAGTTTGTTGATCGCGGAAAGCACTGTGTCGCTCGCGGTGATCGTGCCGGTGGTGGAAGAGAATCCGGTCAGAGCTTTGCCTGTAACGGTGGCCGCGGCGATGCTGGTTGCGCCCTGAGTGCCGGTGATATCACCGGCTAACGAACCGGTAAAGTTGGTTGCACTGCCAGCGGTCGATGCGTTGCCGGTGAGTGGACCGCTGAATGTTCCGGTCGTGGTGCCCGCCAAAGTTAGTCCGGGTGCGAGCTGGCCGCCGCCGACTGCGCCACTGGCAATGTTGGCGGATCCAACCGCGCCCGACGCGAGCTGCGTTGTGCCGACAGCGCCGTTAGCGAGCTTCGTCGACGTAATCGCGCCGTCCTTTATATTGTCGGCCATGAAGGCGTAACCGGCTGTGGCGATGCGCTGATCCGGCGTGAGCAACTGCGAGCCGTGCGTGCCGTCGTTAAACCAGACGCGCAACCGAACGTCGGAATTGGTGAAAACGGAGCCGGGTAGAGCCGTCATGTTGGTTAGCGAGTTGTCGCCGAGGCCGACAGAATAAAGTCCCTTTGTCACGGTGAGTGTGACGGCATTGGTCGGTTCGGAACCACTCGTGCTTGTGGCGTCGTTGCTCCAGTAGGTGGTCGTGCCCGCAGTATTCACCAGCGCGAACTTGAACTGGCCCGAACCGTCGAAGTTCGTGGTGCCGACGACGACGCGTCCCTGGTAGTTGATCAATTGCGGCACCTGCGCGTGCAAAACGAGACTGACACTACAAAAGCAAATCAGGATAAAAGCGATCCTAGACAGTGTTCTCATATAGTATAGTGACTCCGGTGTTCCGACGTGGGTCCTTGGCAAGCGTTTGCGATGTGGTTGACTGATCTGAATCCGAGACTTGGCTAATTTTATATTGCAGGTCCTGGTGAATATTGCCGTAGCCCAGGACTTTGCCCTAACGACTCAGCCGATCAGCTTCGTCACACTTGACCGCGGAAAACGTTGAACGTCGGGCGGTCCTAAGGCGGCGTTAGTTTGAAGTGAATGCCTAACCAATGTCGAGTACTTTATCTGTAGGACGAATACCTACTAACTGTCTGCACAAGTAGCTAAGAACGCTGGGTGTCAAAAGGTATCAAACGAGGGTCCGTAACCCCCATCCTCGCCGTGAAATTGGCCGGTTTTCGCCCGGCATCTGAGCTGAATGTCAAAAAGGGAACGGAACCGGTTCGTCCCAGGAGAAATCACACTCTTCAGTTACCGTTTCGGCCGAAGACCAGCCGCAAATGACAAAAAGGGAGTGAACGGGCTAGGCTCCACGGTAACGTGATGCATCGCGCTATCCATTCGAGTATTGCTCGTTGGGGTCGCGAATTCTTGCGACCTCGCTTAGTTCGGGGATTTTCAACCTAAACGAACTATGAGCTGGTCGAGTGTTGATAAATTATGGGTTCGAGCCCTGTAGGCTCCGGGTGTAACGGGGATCCTGCTCGTGATCGTGCTCGTAATCGTTTCGTGTTTTGTTGCCCGATAGGATCCGAGGTTTTTGTAATACAAAATGCGCCTAACGAGTTGGCCCTTGTTTGCACACTGCTCACCTGTCGCGCCGTCTTGTCTCGCCGTAGCCTTGGCGAAGATGGAAGCCTTGCGAGAAGGCGGATGTTACTTCGGCGCGAGCGAGGCGACGATTTTTTCGAAGCGCGGATCGCCGCGGAGCGGATCCCAGAAAGGCAACAGTTTTAAGGCGCCGTAGCTCAGCAGGCTTGACGTCATCGGAGCACGCAGTCCAGTTTCCAGTTGCTGCAAGGCTAGCTGCTTTTCGCCTGCCCACGCCGCGGTGATCGCGAAGTACTGAATGATGCTAGTGCCCCGCCTTACGTCTTTTTCCACGGGCGTAAGCGCGATTGCCCGGCGGCCTTCGTCCAAGGCTAGGTCTTTGCGCCCCAGAGCAGCGTCGATCATGGCGAGGACGCAGAGGGTCGGCCCGTAGTCCGGCTGCGCCTGCACGATCTTCTCCTGCTGGGCGCGAGCCGCTTCAAACGCAGTGCGCGCTTTTGCCTCATCTTTGGTCATGCGCGCCAGCAGCCCTTCCCCAAACCTGCGGCTCAGAATAATCGTGCCTTCGGGCCAGCATTGATTGTCGCCCACCGCGACGAGTGCTCGCTCAGCGGCAGCCGGATCGCGTTCGGCCAGCGCGCAGGCAAACCAGACATCCGCGGCGCTGGCAATGGCGTTTGCTCCTTGAGCGACGATTGCATCAATCGTCTGGTGGAGCGGCCGCGTGTCCCCTTTCCAGTAGAGTTCGAACTCGGCGCGACTTGCCTTTGTTTCGACGTTGTCGGGCACGATGCTCAGCGCGCGATCCAGCGCGGAGATCGCCTCGGGATAGTGCCCCATGTATTCATAACTGAGCGCGATTTGTTGCAGAGTAAAAAAGTTGCGCGGGTCCAACTCCACCGAGCGCTCCAGATTGCGCAGCCCTTCATCCTGCTGGCCGCGCCGCCGCAGAATGTAGCCGGTTAGTTCGAAGAGGCGCGGATCATTCGGTAAAGCTCGGCGCACGATCTCCAACTCTGCCAATGCGCCAGCAAAGTCGCGCCGCCCGAAATAAAGAAATTGCGCGCGCACCAAATGCGTCTCGGCAGCATCCGGCCGCAACCGTATCGCGGCTTGGAGAGCAGCCTCAGCCAGCGCGAGCCGGGCCGGAGTATGATCGGTGCCGAACGTTGCGTAGATCGCTTCGTGCGCCTGGGCAAGCTGGCAGTAAGCATCGAAGAATGAGTGATCGCGCTTCACCGCTTCATCGAGTAGCTCGATTGCCTTGCGCACGTTTGGTTCGTTCGTCGCGCTGAAATTTGTCGTGATAAGAAGTGACTTCGCCCGGCTGTAAAGATCGAATGCCGCGAGATCAGTAGTGGGCGGCTGTTCGATCGCCTTCTTCTCGTTAGGCGAAAGTTTGGCCTGCAACTGGTCGGCAATGGCCTTGGCGATTTCGCTTTGGATGGCGAACACATCGGCCAGATCGCGATCGTAGGTTTGGGCCCAGACATGCGCGTCATTGCGGGCATCGATCAATTGCGCGATCACCCGCACTTTGTTGGCCGCGCGTTGCACACTGCCTTCGACCACATGCGCCACGCCGAGTTGCTGGCCGATTTCGCGCAGATTGCGCGGCGTTCCACTTTTGTACTGCATGACGCTCGTGCGGCTGATCACTTTCAAGTCGGCAATCCTGGCCAGATGGGTCAAGATCTCGTCCTGGACGCCCTCGGTGAAGAAGGCGTTCGCTTTTTCTTCGCTCAGATTTTCGAAGGGAAGAACAGCGATTGATTTTTCGGAAACCGCAGGAGCACCTGAGGTCGAAGCGGTGCGAGAAGTCCGTTGCCGGAAAAAGAAGACGCCAGCACCGATCAGGAGGACGAATAGCACCACGGCGATGACCACTTCATGCCACGGCATTCGCTTCGGTTTCTTAACCGGAGCCGGCGTGGGCGTTGCCCCAGCAATCTGGCGAAACTTTTCCGGCGGCTCGGGATTGCCTAACGGCTCCGCGTAAAGATTGACCAAATGAAGCCGGACCCCGTGTTTGACCTCGCAGTCACCAAGGTCGCGCAAGCGCGGCGCCCATTGCCGGTATTGGATGAGGTCATCCGCTACGTGTTGGGAAAGGAGAATGTGTCCAGCGTCTCCGCAATCCATGACCCGTTGCGCCATGTTGATCCCCGCTCCGGCGATGTTCGTCCGTCCACTCACATCCTTTACCTCGCTCACCGGCCCGCTATGGATGCCCATCCGTACCGGAAGCTCGGGATGCTTGCGGAGCGCTTCGGCAATCTCCAACGCGCAACGCGCCGGTTCCTCCGCGCTGTGCCGGAACACCAGGGCCATGCCATCGCCGGTCGGTAGCCTAACCAGTTGTTCGTCGGTTGCATCCCGGACCGTCGCTGTCGCCAGCACGATCTCAGTCAGCGCATTCAGCCGCTCCCTCTGTTCCTCAATGAGAAGTTTCGAGTAACCGACAATGTCGATAAACAGGACATGCCCGATCTCCAGGCGCAGGTTTTCGTCCGACTCCGGCGGCACCACCTATCTCTATATAGAGGCAGTTCCGGTGACCATGATTATTTCGCCTCTTCCAGCGCGTGGGAGGCCAGGATGGCCCTGTGCCTCATCTCAAACGCCGTTTCTTATCCCAGTGTCAAAAAGGTATCAAAAACGGTTTGCGGACGTAAACCTTACGGCGGGAGGCGGTCAGTCTTTTGATCCGCCTAGGGAAGCCGGCGATTCGGTTTCGGGGAGAACCGAAGGGTCCGTAACCTGCAAAAATGATCAGAACTGGCGGGCTTGGTGGCTTTTTAGAGCAAATGTCAAAAAGGGAACGGAACCGGTTCGTCCCAGGAGAAATCAGCATTTTCGGTTGCCGTTTCTGCTAAAAATCAGGCGCAAATGACAAAAGGGGAGTGAACGGGCTAGGCTCCAAGGTAAAGAGGCACAACACTTTATCTCATTCGTGTTTTTGCTTGGGGACTGAGTGCGACTTCGACTAGGTTCGCCGATCTGAAACGTGCACGACCGGTGCGACTAATCGAGTGCAGATGAAGAAAGGGTTCGAGCCATAAAGGCTCCGAGGATTTTGTCTTAAAAAAAGCACGCCTAACGGGTGAATTGATTTCCGATAACCGCAGGGAAGGCTCCTTGCGCACATTTAGAACATTGTCCCGTGGACAACGGCAGGTGACAAAATCCTTCCGTCATCGCTTTTCTCCTACGTCAGATGAGCCTGAGCGTCTCATACGTTCTGAGATTACGGCACCAAACCTTCCTAAGTTTTTGCCCGAGTATTCTCTGCTCCGGCGTCCTCCAGTCCAATCCTGCGGCGCAATCCGTTATAACGATATAGATAAAACCCCTAACCAATGAATATCCTGGAAGCCACAATTGAGGGAGCGGAATTATATTTCGCGGCGTTTCCTGGAAGCCCGGCCATGCTCAGACCCGAATTGTCGCGCAGGTGCGGAAAATGGAAGGCAACTTTCGGCAAAGGTAACGTCCGACACGGAAAAAGCTCGACATTTGTTAGGCTTTCTTAGTAGACATCCCTTCATCCGAATCGGCCAGCCATTCCGGCGCAAGGGTAGTAAGCGGGTCATCCGCTGAAATGACTTTTCCCTTCGGTCTAACGAAAAGAAAGCCGTCTTATGGTTGGAATACTTTGGATCCTGGCCGCCCTCCCTGTTAGTGCAATTCGTGCCGACGCGCGCGCGTACTTTATCGAGCGTGCACAAACGTGCTTTTTGCAGGTGTTCAGAATTCGCGGCATAAGCCGCAAGATTCTTTCGGCAATTGCACTAGTCACACCGTTCTCCTTATTCACGATGACCGTCCAGGCGCAGATCGCCATTCCAACGGTCACAATCGGCAGCTCGGGCAAGGCGGCCGATCGCAGTGGCAACGGTTCAGGCGACGATACGTTCAATATCGGTACGCATGACGTAACGCTGAACCAGTATGACGCGTTTCTGAACGCCGGCGCGGTAAATGACCGCTATTCGCTTTATAGTCCGAATCTCGCCACGGACAAGAACGTAGCCGGAATCCCGCGCTGGGGCAGCAGCGGCAGCTACTCTATGATTGGCGATGGGAATAAATCGGTCGCTGACGCGACCTGGCCTGAAGCGGCACGTTTCACAAACTTGTTGGATCAGCCTATGCACGCCGAGCGAGCAGTATTGCCCGGTCATGTGCTACAGGCCCTTAAGCAGGCGACGCGGATGCCGCCGCCGCCCGGTGCGGAGGATGACCCGCTCACACTTACGATCGTTCTGAAGCGCACTAACCAGGATGGGTTCGAACGCTATCTCCATGAGGTGTATGACCATACCTCGCCCAAGTTCCGCCATTTCCTTGGACAGAGCGAAATTACGGCACAGTTCGGCCCGTCGGCTTCAGCTTACGCCAGCGTTCTCTCGTATCTCCAAAGTTACGGATTCAGGATTGTAGAAGATTCAGCCAATCGCATGACGATGACCGCTAGCGGCACACGGCGGCAGGCGGAGCGCGCCTTCGCCGTGCATCTGTCTGAGTACGAAGCGCACGGCCAAAGATTTTTCGCCAATGATGTCGATCCGTCGGTGCCCGCCAGCCTCGCCGCCAATATCGATGCCGTTGTCGGGCTATCCAGTCTGGCTGTGCCACAGCCGGCGCAACTCGCCCTGGCACTCGAAAATGCACTCGCCGTGCTCAATTGGGAATTAGGTGCGGTCAGTGTCGCTGGCCCTGAGTTGGTGGGGCCCGTTGCCGCATCCATCGATGCCACGCTAGCCAGCGCCGACGCGTCCTTTTGGGCGGTGCAGTCACTCGAAGTCGCGGAAATGCTGGCTGGTTTTGAAATTGTGGGGGCGGGGGCGTTCTCCCAGTCCGGACTCGCCGCAGGGGCTTCTCTCGGCGCCGGGCAGAAGATCGGGATTCTGGCGTTCAGCAGTATCAACCCTCAGGACGTTGCCGACTGGCTTGCGCTGACCAAGCGCCCGCCGAATCTCGCCAATCAGGTGACTCAGGTCGCAGTTAACGGTGGAGCGACCCTCGGCCCGGGTGAAACCGATGTGTTGATGGCGATTGAAACTATCCTGACCGTGGCCCCCGGAGCTCAAGTCGTGATCTATCACGCGCCGAAAGCGACCACCAGCTATCAGACTCTTTTCAACGCGATGCTGAATGACGGAGTTACGGTCATCAGTAACAGCTCGAGCTATTGCGAATCGCAAACCAGTCTCGCCGATGCACTCAGCATCAATAATGTTCTGGCTGCCGCGGCCGGAGCAGGAATCAACGTCTTTAATGCCACTGGTGATGCAGGCAGTAGTTGCTCGGACGGAAGCGCCAACACCATCTCGGTCCCGGCCGACTCGCCCAATGCAATTGCCGTGGGCGCCACTTCGCCGACCTACGGACCGGACTTCACGTATGGTGGCGAAGCCTGGCTGGACGGATCGAGTAGCGTCCCACCGACTGCGCAATCGGGATTCGGCGTGAGCAAGTTCTTCAACGAGCCGGCATATCAGACGCACTTGATCTCCGGATCGGCGCGATCCGTTCCGGACGTGGTGGCGCCGGGCGATCCTAAAACCGGGATTGCGGTATGCCAGGCGGACGCGGGTGGATGTCCGACCGCAGAGGTATTCGGTGGAACCAGCCTCGCCGTTCCCTTCTGGGCAGCGGTCGCCGCGGTAATCAATCAGGGCACGGGACATCTGATCGGTTTCCTGAATCCCTTGCTCTATCCGCTTGCCAACACCAATGCCTTCAACTCCGCGCCGAACATGGGCACCGATGCGGCCCATGTCGGGCTGGGATCACCGAATGGCGATCTGCTGGCGCTAGCATTGTCCGGGCACACGGCAGGAACTGCAAGCGGGACCGTGTCGCGAATCAAAGCGACTTCGTCCGAGCAGTTTCTCCCATTCGTGGGAACCATTCCGGCGGACGGCACATCGGCTGCGGCTATCGTGGTGTACCTGAGGGACGCCAATGGGAACCAAGTCTCGGGAACGACGGTAAAGCTTTCTGCTAGCTCCGGGAGTCACACCGTGATTACCCCAGCAAGTGGCATCTCCTCGGTCGGCAACGGGGCCGTCGTGTTCATGGCGACCGACGCGACCATAGAGAACGTGAACTTCACAGCCACCGCTGACGGCGTGACCCTGGCCCAAACGGCGACCGTGCAGTTCACCGGGCTATCGGCTGCCGTCGGCAGCATCATCGCCTCGACACCGAGCAACCCAGCCGACGGGACCACGCCGGACACGATCACGGTAACGCTGCAGGATTCGTTGGGGCGTCCGACGCCGGGCAAGGTGGTCACGCTCGACCAGGCCGCAGGCCATTCGGCAATTACCGCGCCATCGCCGTCGGTCACCGACAACAACGGCCGGATTCAGTTCGAGGTTACCGATCTCGTCACCGAGAAGGTCACCTACACGGCTACCGACGTGACCGACTTCAATCTACCGGTGCCTGGCAATGCGGCGGTAGATTTCACTAATGGACCTGGCGGATGCGCGATCAGCCAACGCGGCAATCTTACGGCAACTGTCAATCCAGCGAATGGCTTCTTGGCCACGACCTTCGCAAGCGGCTTTACAGTGGACAGCGGCAACCAAGGGTTTTCTTACAACTGCTTCGGCGCCTATGGCATGGCGTGGGACGCAGCCGGCAACCTCTACGTAACTGACTGGCCGACGGGACACATCTATAAGTTCGGTCCGTCGGGTGGGGTAGCCGATGCGAGTCATTTGTTCACGACGGTCAAGGCGCCCGCGACTGGCGTGGCGATCGACCCCGCCGGCAACATGTTCGC
The DNA here is from genome assembly GCA_041167085.1 of Verrucomicrobiota bacterium. Classification (GTDB taxonomy): domain Bacteria; phylum Verrucomicrobiota; class Verrucomicrobiia; order Chthoniobacterales; family UBA10450; genus DATFCK01. Next base: position 1,358 of record JBEEGV010000036.1, on the reverse strand, counting down.
CAGCGAAGGTTCGGTGAGCGGCCCACTCGGCGACATCGTGAGGGTCGATCTTTCGACAGGAGCGGTCGGCGCATCGATCGCATCGGGAATCGGATGTCTTGGTTCGATGGCATTGGATCCGACCATTCCGGCCCTATACGCGATCGACTTTTGCAATATCGGCCAGGGCGGCAGCGACAACATCTGGCAAGTCACGGGAATTGACGGGTCCACTCCGAGCACTGCCGTTTACGCGCAGGTTCCCTCGTCGAACACAGAGAATCTGCAGATCAAAGTTGCTCCAGACGGGTCACTTTACGATCTGTTTAGTGCCGGGGTCGCGCAAATCACCGCAGCATTACCGCCCGTCGTGACGACGCTGATAAACGCCACCGGCACGCCGATAACTACTGTGGGCTCTTTGGGGATCTCAGTGGGCGGCATGCAGCCAAGCGGCGGCGCGCAGTTCGTCATCCTTCCGTCGCCGGCACAGGACGGCTTTGGGCAGGGGATTCAAACGATTGACCTCACGCGCCCAGGGGCGGCGGCGGCAGCGCAAATTACGACGAGCTTTCCCGCAGGCCTATCGAACTTCGCGGTTGGGCCTGACCAATGTCTGTATATAGCGGGCGGCCCGACGGTAACAAAAATCACAAGAACAGACGGTACCTGCAACTTTGGGCAGCAGCCTCTGGCGCTCAGCCTGACGCCGACTACGGTGTCCCCCAATGCCGCGCAGGGGTCTGCGCAGAGCTTCACGGCAACTTTCCACTACGGCACCGTGCCTGTTGGTACCGAGGTGGTCTTCAATGTGCTGGGACCGAACATCCGATCTTTTCTGGCCCATAGCGGCGCCAACGGCCAAGCTACGTTCACTTATTCGGGAGCGTTTACGGGAACCGATGTCCTGATCGGATCGGCAACTGCGGGAACCCAGAGTCTCACCTCCAATGTGGCGGAGGTGACATGGGACGCCGGGAAGCACGTGGCCTTCCTTACACTAAACCCAAGTCCAACCAGTGGCACGCTGGGTCAAACAGTGACGGTAATTGCGTCGCTTTCGGATGTGTCAGTGATTCCAGCTGTTGCTCTTTCTGGTCAGATTGTTAATTTTGCGCTGAGTGGGAATACGTGTGGAGGTATAACTGACGCGAGTGGCAAGGCTACCTGTCAAATTACACCAAGCCACTCAGGTACCCAGACGCTAACAGCAAGCTTCGCTGGTACGAGTCAGTTTGTTGCGTCGAATGCTTCTGAAGGGTTCAATGTCGTGACGCTGGCGACGCCTACTCCTACTCCTACTCCTACTCCTACTCCTACTCCTACTCCTACTCCTACTCCTACTCCTACTCCTACTCCTACTCCTACTCCTACTCCTA
>JBEEGV010000035.1:0-74608 GCA_041167085.1 Verrucomicrobiota bacterium | reverse complement strand
CTACCGCCCCGCCTCGACAGAGCGAGGCGACTACACCGGCGCTCTGTCGCCGTCTCGGGATCGATTACGATTACGAGCACGAGCAAATTGTAGGGCGTCTGTGCCAGACGCCGTTTTGTTTAAGTGGCGTTTCACAGAAACGCCCTACAATCGGCAATTGTAGCCACGGCGCTCGGTCGTCGTGCTCAGTTCTTATCGACGCTATATTTACCTGGCCCGACAAAGAGCAGACTGAGAAGGAGAATCGCCATTTCGAGCGCCGGCAGGCGCCCGTAAAAGTCCCCCCTGGTATCCCACAGCACGACAAGGTGGACTACCGTGATCGCCAGCGCGAACAGGACGCCGATCCGGAAGAACAAACCGAGGATCATCAACACACCACCAGCGCAGCCAAGCAGTGCACCGGTGAATCCCCAGAATTTGAAATGCGAATGAAAATCGAGATGACGCATGGCCGAACCAAAGCGTTCCCAGCTCCCTGCTCCATTCCACAAAACTGGTGCAATCAAAATGATCAGGATGAGTCCGAGGCTTGCCCGGATAAGCAACAGACCCGTCTCGCGATATTTGCTCAGGAATTGCAATGCAGCCATTGGCGCGCACTCTGATTGAGCCGCGTCAGAATTTCAATGGAAACCGCAAACCAAGTGGAGACTCCGGCTTCAGTTGGGAGGGAAGCTCGGGCATGTTGCCCAATGGCTTCTTGTCATGTCGAGCCCTTTGGCGCTGCTCAGGATAAACTCCGTCGAGACATCTCTTACTCCCCGAATTCTTGGAATGAGAGATTCCTCGACGTTGCTCGGAATCACAGAAGGGGGGTTGTAAAGGTGCTTGTGCCAAGCACCTGTCCTTTAGTTTCGGTGGTTGGCACCCGCCTTCGCGCAGCTTCGGCGCGGAATGCAACCACCGCTACAATTGCGCGGGAGGGACGAGCTCGTCTCGTCCCACTTTTTTGCGGCATTCGAAGGCCTTGTCAGGCGGGTTCCGCGACCTCTCGTCCCACTCTAAACAATTGCGGCTTCGTCGACCAATCGTAAGGTCGGACTCGGACCTCTCGGCCCAACCTCACGCATTCCAATGAAGATTAACAAAGCAGTTCTGCTCGCCGCCGGTCGCGGCACGCGTATGCGCGAACTGACGGCCCACCTCCCGAAGCCGATGATTCAGGTCCGGGGCCGGCCCGTTCTACAGCATATCGTGGAGGGATTGCACGAGGCCGGTGTGGGCCAGTTTCTGATCATCGTCGGCTATCGCGCTGATGTCGTTCGCGATCATTTCGGCGAGGGATCGAGCTACGGCGTCGAGATCCAATATGCCACACAGCTCGTCCAGGACGGTACTGGCCGGGTCGTCGATCTGGCCCGCGATTTTGTTTGCGACGGCGCGTTCCTGCTCAGCTACGGCGATATTTTGATCGATCCGCTGAACTACCGGCGTCTCATCGATCTGCCAGATGATGTGGAAGCCACCGTCAGCGTGAAGCGCGACGAAGATTGCAGCAAAGGCGGTGCGGTCTTTATCAATGAACGGTTCGAACTTACCGATCTGCGCGAAAAACCGAAGCCGGGCGAGCCGACCAGTCCGTGGTACAACGCGGGAATCTACGCTTTTCGGCCGAGCATTTTCGATTTCACGGCCAGGCTGCAACCGTCTCCGCGCGGCGAGTACGAGCTGACCGATGCGATCCGGGAACTGGCGCGATCCGGCAAGACCGTGAAGGCGATGGAACTTGCCGGCGAATGGGCGGACGTGCGCGATCCTGAAATCCTGGCCCAACTTAATGAACTGTAGCGGCGGTCTATGACCGCCGTTTTTCATTTAGTCGGCGGTCACAGACCGCCGCTACGGCGTTTCTTCAACCGGCTCGCCGTCGATCGGCTCTTCGCCAATTTCCTCTTCGATCTCCCGCCGCCATTCCCGTGAAAGCCACGGCCGCAGGAACCCGTAGAGCAAATACGAAAGGAAGAGAACCGCCGGCATCCACTCATAATAAAGCCAGGTGAAAGCCAGGATGAGCATGATGATGAGAAAGCGAGGGATCGATTTTTTGGTTTTCCAGTTCAACCCCTTGAAGCTGGGGTATCGGAAACGGCTAAACATCATGAAGGAAAGAAAAAGTAGGAGCGGCGGCAGCGCGAATCTCCATTTCCCGAGGTGATGTTCGCCCTCGGCCAGCCAGAGCAGGAAAAGCGTGATGGATGCGACGAGACCGGCCGCGGCTGGAATCGGAAAGCCGGTAAAACTCTTGTCGCCGCCGTTGTTGTTACCGTCCTGATTGGCGGAGACGGTGTTAAAGCGGGCTAAACGAAGTGCGCCGCAGATGAGATAAATGAAGGCAATGATCCAGCAGGCACGCGGAAATTCCTGAAGCACGATGCGATAAACCATCAGGGCCGGCGCAACCCCGAACGAAATGATGTCCGCTAATGAGTCGAATTCCCGGCCGAAAGCAGTTTCGTGACCCCCGAGACGGGCCAGGCGGCCGTCGAGCAAATCGAAGAGACACGCGCCGAGAATAAACCAGACCGCAGCATGAAAAAGATCGCCGGCGGCATCCGGATTGACCGCCTGCAGCAACGCGCCCTCGAGGATTTTCAGCGTCGCGGTAAACCCGCAAAACAAATTGCCCGCCGTCATCAGATTCGGCAGCAAATAAATCTTTGGATTTGGATCGCTCATCAACCAGGAAGCCGTGCGATTACAGTTGATCCCCCCGCTACCTTGTCCCCCACCTTCACCAGCACCGAGGCGGCAAGCGGCAAATATACTTCCGTTCGCGATCCGAAGCGAATCATTCCAAACCGTTCGCCCTTTTTCATCTCGTCGCCCACTTTGGCCCAGCCCACAATTCGCCGGGCGATCGCGCCGGTTAACTGCCTAACGACAATCGTGGCCCGCGGATTCTGAAAAGCCCATGTCATCGACTCGTTCTTTTCCGAGCAATCAGGACGTCGCGCATCGAGACACAGTCCTTTTCGATGTTCGCGATAAACAACCCGGCCATCGATTGGAACGCGGTTCGTGTGCACATCGAAGATCGATAAGAAGATTCCAACCCGCCGCGTTTTTGTCTTGGTTATTTCGTCTTCATCAATCTCGATCACGTCCGTGATCGTTCCATCCGCCGCCGCCAATACCGCGTCAGGATCGGCCGGCGCCACGCGGTCGGGGTCGCGAAAAAAGGCCAGCGTGTAAATCACGAGCACAACGAAAATGAGCGACAGCCACGGCGTGATCCACAGGCCGGCGATGCTCAGAATGAGCAGAGTCATGAAGATCCACCGACCTTCCCGAAGAGTCTGAAGACGCATAATTTGGGCAGATAATTTCGGGTTTCAGGGGCGGCGGTCAAGCATTGCTGACAAGCAAAAAAATGGCTGGTTGAGGATGAAAGCTCCGAGCCCCATATAGAGTATTTTTTGTTCCTCCACTACTCAATCTGTAGGGGGACCAACCTCTTCGAAAGCACGAGATTATTTGTTGTTTTACCCCCGTTTTTCGCTATCGTTCCTAAGGGTTCTCTCGCCCGTCTCCTATGCCGCAAACTCAAGAAGAAATTCCGGTCACTAAATCAGCTCCCGAACGCGCGACCGGAATCGCCGCGGCCCAAAAATACGATGCCGCCCAGATCGATAAACTGGAAGGTCTCGAAGCCGTTCGGAAACGGCCCGGGATGTATATCGGCGACCCGGACGAACGCGGCCTTCACCACATGGTGTTTGAGGTGCTCGACAATTCCATTGACGAACATCTCGCCGGTTTTTGTGACAGGATCGAAGTGACCGTTCACGTCGACGGCTCGGTTTCCGTCCGCGATAACGGCCGCGGTATTCCGGTTGATGTCCATCCGAAATGGAAAATGCCGGCCGTAGAACTGGTCCTGACGAATTTGCATGCCGGCGGAAAGTTCGGCCAGGGCGCTTACAAATATTCCGGCGGATTGCACGGCGTCGGAGCCAAGTGCACGAACGCCCTTTCCGAATGGTTCAAGGTGGAAGTCACTCGCGAGGGCAAGGTCCATCACATGGCCTTCGCCAAGGGGAAAACGACCGACAAGCTCTCCGTCATCGGCGAAGTCAAAAACAAGAAGACTTCCGGGACCTTTATCACTTTTCTGCCCGATCCCGAGATCTTCACAATCACGACAGAATTCAAGTTCGAGCGGCTGGCCAGCCGGTTGCGTGAGCTGGCTTTTCTCAACCCCGGCCTGGAAATTACGCTGGCGGATGAGCGCACTGATCCGTCCCGAAAGGAAACGTTCTTATATAAGCACGGGATCGAGGAATTCGTTAAGCAGTTAGGCGAAAACAAGCAGGTGCTCCACCCCAAACCAGTCATGCTGCGCGGCCAGCGCAAGGTTCGAATCGACGGCAAGGAGGAGGACATCTATGTCGACGTCGTTATGCAATACAACGACAGCTATAACGATCAGATCCTGCCTTTCGCCAATTCCATCCCCAACCCGGATGGCGGGACCCATTTAACCGGCTTTCGCACCGCGCTGACCAAAGCGGTCAATCAGCACGCCAAAACCAACAGCCTTCTCAAGGAGAAGGACCCTTCGATTTCCGGCGACGATGTCCGGGAAGGATTGATTTGCGTGCTCAGCATTAAACTCCCAAACCCACGCTTCGAATCGCAAACAAAAGTGAAACTGGTCAACACCGAGATCGACGGCATCGTCAATTCGGTCGTGTACGAAGGTCTCATGACTTTCTTCGATCAGAACCCTCCCATTGCCCGCCGCATTTTCGATAAGGTTTTAACCGCCGCACGGGCGCGGGAAGCGGCCCGCAAGGCACGCGAGACCATTCGCAAAGGCGCGCTCACCGGCGGTGGATTGCCCGGGAAACTGGCGGACTGTTCCGAGCGCGATCCCGAGTTGACCGAACTTTACATTGTCGAGGGTGATTCCGCCGGCGGCTCGGCCAAACAGGGACGGGATCGCCGTTATCAGGCCATCCTGCCGATTCGCGGCAAGCTAATCAACGTCGAGAAAGCGCGCGAAGATCAATTCCTCAAGAATAACGAAATCCAGTCGATGATCACCGCGATCGGCGCGGGCATTGGCAAGCCGAAAGAGGACGGCAACGGCAAGGACGAAGGCCGCTTCGATATCACACGTCTGCGCTATGGTCGCATCATTATCATGACCGATGCCGATGTGGACGGCTCACACATTCGCACTTTGCTGCTGACATTTTTCTTCCGGCAGATGACCGAGCTGGTCCGGGCGGGCAAGATTTACATCGCCCAGCCGCCACTTTATCAAATCAAACGGAAAAAACGCGAGGAGTACGTCGATGACGACGTGCAGCTGAATAAGATTCTCATCTCGCTCGGGGCCGAAGACGTGAAATTAAAGAATTTGGCGGACGACAAGGAAATCAGCGCGGCCCAATTGAAAGACATTCTCGAGTCGCTTGAAAAACTGGCCAAGCTCAGCGAAGCGATGCGCCGGCACGGGGGCGATTTTGAGGCCTATCTGGCAGAACGCGATTCCAAGTCAGGAAAACTTCCCTCGTATCTGGTCAAGGTTCGCGACGGAAACGAGGAGATGGTTCATTACTTTCACGACGAGAAGGAAGTTCGGAAGTTCCATCAGAACAATACCGACCTGAATCTTTTCGATACCGAAGCGCAGGCGCAGCAGGAATTGCTGCCCTTGGGTACTGCTCCGGCGGTCAAGACGAATGGGAGTGGCCCGCGCCGCCGCGGCAAGCTGGTGGAATTGCACGAGTCGGCCACCATTCAGAAAATTATCGCGGAGCTCGCCCGGAAAGGTTTGAAAGTGGATCACTACGCCGCCAGCGATCGGCCCATCTTTGAGTTGATCGAAGGCGAAGGCGACAAGGCCACATCTCATCCGCTCTTTTCCATTCCGGAAATTCTGCACAAGATTCTCGAGATCGGCCGTCGCGGAGTTCAGATCAAACGCTTCAAAGGTCTCGGCGAAATGAACGCCAAGGAATTGTTCGAGACCACCATGAACCCGGAGAAGCGCAAGCTGCTCAAGGTCGATTTGAACGACGACAACGCCGTTGATGCCGACAAGATGTTTACCATTCTGATGGGCGACGTGGTCGAGCCGCGCCGCCAGTTCATCGAGGATAACGCCCTCAACGTCCGCAACCTCGATGTTTAGACAGCGGTCTTTCGATGCAGGTCCCGGGCAAGCGTCGATCTGCGTAATCCTCTCAATCCGATTCATCCTGTCCGGAAATCTTTGTGTATAACGCCAACGAAAAAGTAGAGAACATCAACGTCGCCGACGAGGTATCGAGGTCGTTCCTCGATTACTCGATGTCGGTTATTATTTCGCGCGCCCTGCCCGACGCGCGGGATGGGCTCAAGCCATCGCAACGGCGAATTCTTTATGCGATGCATGATTTGTCCCTCTTTCCCAATCGGCAGCATCGTAAATGCGCGAAAATCTGCGGTGACACGAGCGGTAACTATCACCCGCACGGCGAAGCGGTAATCTATCCGACTCTGGTGCATATGGCCCAGCCATGGGCCATGCGTGAGCGGCTCGTGGATGGCCAGGGTAATTTCGGATCGGTCGAAGGCGATCCGCCGGCCGCGATGCGTTACACCGAGGCGCGCATGACCCATCTCGGGGCCGCGCTCATGACCGACATGGAGAAGGACACGGTCGATTTCGTCCCGAACTATGACGAGACGCGGACCGAGCCTACGGTTTTCCCTTCCGCTTTCCCGAATTTGCTCGTTAACGGCGGGACCGGCATCGCCGTCGGCATGGCGACGAACATTCCGCCCCATAATCTCAGCGAAGTGATCGACGGAATTTGCGCCCAGATCGACGATCCCGACATCACGCTTGATGAGCTGATGAAGCACGTCAAAGGGCCGGACTTTCCCACTGGTTGTGCCATCCTCGGGATCTCAGGTCTAAAGCAGTATCTCGAGACCGGTCGCGGCAGTATGAAAGTTCGCGGTAAAGCCGGCGTCGAGGAAGTGAAGGGCGGCCGGGAACAGATTGTCATCACCGAGATTCCCTACAACGTGAACCGCGCGACTCTGGTGGAGCGCGTCGCCGATCTGGTGAACAACAAGGTGCTCACCGACATTAGCGCGATTCGCGACGAGTCGGACGAGAACACGCGGGTTGTGATCGAGCTGAAGCGGGATGGCAACCCGAAAGTCGTCCTGAACAATCTTTACAAGCATACCGCGATGGAAACGTCTTTCGCGGTCAACATGCTCGCCATCGATCATGGCCGTCCGAAATTATTGACCTTGCGGGAAGCGAATCGGGCCTACATCGAGCACCGCCGCGAAGTCGTCCTTCGTCGCACCCGTTACGAACTGCGTAAAGCCGAGGAACGCGCCGAGACCCTGGAAGGTTATCTCATCGCTCTGGCCAATCTCGACGAGTTCATCCGAATCATTCGCGGATCGGCCAATCGCGACGAAGCGCGCGTAAAACTGCTCGCGTTCGAATTCACCCGAAAGCAGGTTGAAAAAATTGGGGTTTTGATTCGCAACGAGGCGCGTGTGATCGATGGCCGCTACGCCTTCAGCGAGCATCAGACGAATCAGATCCTTGATCTTCGCCTGTATCAATTGACCGGGCTTGAGCGGGAGAAAATCGAAGGTGAATACAAAGAGCTGATCGAAACGATCAAAGATTTGCGCGACATCCTCGGCAAAGAACTGCGCGTCTTTACCATCATCAAGAAGGAACTGCGCGACCTCCGCGATAAACACGGTTCTCCGCGCCTGACCCAGCTGGTGCCCGACGAAGGCGATATCAACATGGAGGATCTTATCGCCAACGAAGGGTGCATCATCAGCATCACCCACGGCGGTTTTATTAAGCGCACCGCGGTCAGCGCATTTCGAGCGCAGCGACGCGGGGGCAAGGGTGTTATCGGAATGTCGACACGCGAAGGCGCCACCGAGGAAGAAGAAGGCGATTTCGTTCAGCATCTTTTCACCGCGACGACGCACGATTACCTGATGTTTTTCACGCAGTCAGGACGCGCTTATGTCGAGAAAGTTTACGAGATCCCGGAGATGGGCCGCGCGGCCAAGGGTCGTTCCATCGCGAACATCCTGGAATTGCGGCCGGACGAAAAGATTGCCGCCACCATTCGTGTCCAGGCAAAGAAATCAGGCACGGGCGCGAACGTGGTCGATGAAACCTGGGACGAGAATTTTCACATCGTCTTCGCGACGCGGTCGGGCATCGTCAAGAAATCGAATTTATCCGATTACGCCAACGTGCGGCGGGGCGGTATTATCGCCATCCAGATCGAAAAGGACGACTGCCTGATCGATGCCAAGATGACCAACGGTAACAACGAAATCGTGCTCATCACGAAACAGGGAATGAGCCTCCGCTTTCACGAGGAACAGCTGCGCGACCAGGGGCGAAACACGGTTGGCGTATGGGGAATCCGGCCGGAAAAGAAGGATCACGTCGTCGCCATCGCTATCGTGGACGCAAATTCCATGCTGCTCGTTGCCGGTGAAAACGGCATCGGTAAACGCACTCCTTTTGACGATTACCGGCGGCAGTCCCGCGGTGGCAAAGGAATTATCACGATGAAGACCGGAGAGAAAACCGGCGATGTGGTGGGCGCGTTAACAGTAACGGACAACGACGAGCTCATGCTCATTACGACAAAGGGTCAGATGGTGCGGACGCGCGTAAAGGAAATCCGCGTTGTCGGACGAAATACGATGGGCGTGAAGCTGATGGACTTACGCGGCGTCGAAAAGCTTCAGGCAATCGCGCCCGTTGTCAGTCAGGCGGAAGAAGAAGCCGAAATAGTCGAAGAATCGTCGGAGAAGGTGTAACCCTTCCTCGGCGAGCCCATCCCCTTTCGAGCAAAAGAAAGGACACGCCTGAGCGTGCCCTTTCCCGTTCGAACTGTTTGCGATTCTTAGTAACCGCTGCCCGTATGCACTGTCGTCGTGCTGGTTGAAGCCGGAGTCCGGGTAACCGCGGTTTCATGCGTGGTCGTTGTTGTCGACGCCGCAGGTTCCTTGACGACTGTGGTGCAGGAGGCCAGACAGAGTGCGAGCACGGGAAGAATGGAAATCAGAGTCAGTTTTTTCATAAGTTGGATTGGTAATCTCACAAGCGATTCGTCGCAAGTACCTTTGTTAGATGTATTAGAAGCGAAAATTTCAGGGTCATCAGCCAATTAGCACCTCCCGGCCAAGCTCGCTCGATGCGTAAATCGCATCGATCATTTCCATTAGTTCGACCGCTTGTGCGGCATTGTTCACCGGTTCGGCCTCTCCCGCGACCGATTCCAGGAAATTCCGAATTTGCAAGGCAAACCCATTCGGTTCGTCCTCCGCAACATCAAGCGGAACAGAAACCAGTTCACCACCCTGATCTTCGAACAGCGTCAGTGGTCTCAACCGCACAGACCCTTTCGTGCCGTAGAGGATCGAATTGTTCGACTCCTGTCCAAAATATTGCCGAGGCGGGATGTCGTCCGTGAGATTGCCGGCCCACGACGTCTCCAACTGAACAACGGCGCCGTTAGCGAAGCGGATGAAGGCATAGGCCGCATCCTCCACGTCAAAAACCGGCACCTTCGCCAGGTGCGCGAAGTTCCGGAATACCTTGGCGCTGATCGATAACGGGCGCGGCGTTCCCATTAAATACCACACGGCATCGAGCGCGTGAATACCGATGTCGATCAATGCGCCACCTCCCGAACGCTTTTTTTCTGTGAACCAATTCCCCACCCCTACCGGAATGCCTCGCGAACGAACGAATGTCGCCTGGGCATGATAAATTTCCCCGAGGCGACCTTCCTCGATCGCTTTTTTGGCGGCGCGCATCGCTGGTGTGAATCGAAATTGCCGGCTGAAGGAATAAGTCAGCTTTCGTTTCACTGCTTCGTCGCGCAAAGCCTTCATCTCAGTCGCATTTAAGGTGGGCGGCTTTTCGCAAAGGACGTGCTTGCCCGCCTCGAGCGCGGCGAGAGAGGCCGGAAAGTGCAGAAAATTTGGCAAACAGACGATCACTCCGTCAACGTTTGGATCCTCTAACAGCTCGTGATAGTCCCTAAAGGTCTTATCGGGACCGTAATCGGACTGGAAAGTTGCGAGTCGCTGCTCATCCACGTCCGCGCCGGCATAAAGTTTTGCCAGCGACGTTGTCTTGATCGCCTCGGCATGCATCTGCCCGGGCCAGCCGGTGCCAATGATTCCCAAATTGAGCTTCCTCATTTTTTCCGGTTTCGCTGTTTCGCCGTCCGGCGGGCCATAGCTGATGGCATTGTAAATCTTGTGCGCCGCTGAACGAGCGCCTACAACTCTGGCTTCGCGCGTTGTTTCTTCAGTTCGCCGCGTTTTCTTTTGGATTCGAGGATTCTCCGCTTTAGCGCGGGCGGTCGCTTCGATTTTTGCCGTCGCGTCTTCTCCCTTTTTCCAATTTCAATTGCGCGTCTCCTTCTTTCCGCCGTTTCGATGGCATCCAACAACCGTTTGCGGGCGAGCTTCCGGTTTTCCGATTGCGATCTTGAATCCTGCACCGTCACTGAGATTCCGCTCGGTCGATGCCGAAGAGTCACCGCCGTGGAGACTTTATTTACATTCTGTCCGCCCGGCCCGCTGGAACGTGCAAATTTTTCTTCGAGATCGGCATCTCGAATCCCCAGCTGCCGCATTCGACCTTCATTCAAGCTTTCCACAAATCTTCAGCCTTCGCCCTACACTAGCCAGTTATCCAAATCGCTGAAACCCCTTCCAGAATTCCGCCCAGCTTTGTCGCAGCCGCCGACAGACAAAGATGTCGGGATGTCGGGTGGTTTCTTCATTGGCGACTCCGTGGCGATTCCAGGACCGCCCACCCACCTCAGACTGCTCGAAGTAATGTTCCACGAATTCTCGTGACACTCCGAGCACGATGAGCGTTTCGGGCGGAGGATCGCCATATCCGCGCTTCCAGTACGAATTCGTGCCGCAAATCGCCGTCGGCAGGCCGTAACGTGGACCATAAAGATTGATCGCGCCTGCCTCGCCATAGTTGCCCGCCAGGATGCCCAATCCGCGCCGCTCGCTTTCAGGCAGTGAGTCACGAATCCCGGCCACGGTCTCCACCAATTCAGGCCAGCCAATTTCCTCAGCCAAATCGTCATTTTTTTGCATGGCCGCCTTGCCCCATCGCGAATCGATCGGTGCGATCGGCAGAGCCACCGCCCCGATGATCGCAATGTCACTTATCAGCGCGAGCCAGATCACGGCGGAAATAGAAAGAGACCACGGCCGGCTTAGTCGGCGCAGAAAGCGTTCGATCATCACTGCCCCGCCCGCAAAAAGGACTGGGTAAGCCGGAGCCAGATAATATCCGCGCCCGCGAGCCAGCAGGAAAAGGATGAAAGGAATAACATAGAGCCAGCCGAGAGTGCGCCAGCGGCTCGCATTCGCCGAGAAGAAGTAAAAGTAAAGACCGAGAATGGCGATCGGCGCGGCCAGAAGATTGATCTCCAGTTGATCGGGAAGAAAATCCCTGGTTCGCCCGATGCGTATATCGCGTTCGTGAATATGCCGCAAAAAATCCAGGGAAACGAAGTGATTCTGCACTTGCCAGATCAAATTCGGCAAAAAGATCAGCAACGAGCACGCAACGCCAAGCCAGAGCCATCTGCTTTGCAAATGACGACGCAGGTGCGTCGCCAGCACTCCAGTAACCAGCCCGGCCGCACAAAAGATCATGCTGTATTTCGTGAGCATGCCGAGCCCGATCGCGGCCCCCATGGCCACCCACCATCGCCGGTCATCGGTCGTGCACAGGCGCATGGCGAAATACGCGAGAAGAACCCACCAGAGATAATCGAATGCGACGTATTGCATCAAATTGCCGGCAAGGAGGCAAAACGGGATTGGTGCGACCGCGGCCATCCATTGCGAGGTCCTACCCCCGCCGAACTCTCGCGCCATCAGGCCCGTTAACAACACCGAACCCGCCGCAGCCAGGGCCGCGAAAAAACGGAAGCCGGTTAACGAAGTTCCAAATAGGGCCAGCGATACTCGTCCAAAAAATGGTGTGACTGGAGGATAAGCGACATAACCCCAGGCCAGATGCCGGGCGTCGTCCAGAGTTGCCAACTCATCACGATGAAACCCGTAACGGCCACCGGTGAAAAGATGTATAACGACGGTAGCCGCGGCCAGATAAACGAGGAGCGCGACGTCACTCGTCCAGCCAGACTGACTGCGGGGAGGATCCGCCGCTTGAAGATCCATTAATCTCCTCGCGCTTAAACTGGAGGAATGTTCTCGCGGCCGTGCCTTAAAACACGCGCCATCCAGACCAGCTCGTTTAAGAACGCGTCAATTCGCCGAATAAAATTCTCATCAAGCAACTTGCCGCGTTCGTCGAAAAGCGTGCCGACCTTGCCGAAGTTAACGTCCTCAAAAATCGCGACCAGGCCAAGCTCGCGCATGACCGGTAAAAGACTCTCTATGACACGCGCACCTCCCATGATTCCGGCCGAGACTCCGCATATTCCAACCGCCTTGTGAATATATTCCTTGAGATTCATATCGAGGGCGTGTTTCAACAATCCCGGGTACCCGTGATTGTATTCCGGAGTAACAATGATTAATCCATCGCAGCGATCAATCGTCGCAGCGAACTTGTCATCCTTCATTTGCTCGCCGGCGTCGTCGAGTCGCATCGGAAGAGTGCGCACATCGATAAACTCTGTCTCCACTCCGGCACGTTTCTGTGTTTGCTCAAAAACCAGCCGTGCGGCGTGTTCGCTTTCTCGCCCCTGGCGCGCCGTTCCCAGAATGAGCGGAATAAATAAAGGTCGCTTGGAATCGGCCACGGTCGGATTGTGTCGACAGTTTGCCATGCAATCAAGCGATTGCTCGATCTACCGAATGTCGATCTCCCAGCAGCGCCTCTTACGGACTGACCAGGCGCACCCGGTAAAATCGAGCCGGTGACGCGGAAGAATCATCTTGCGAAAGAATCAATTCACCCGGGCCGGCCGTTTTCTGTGAACCTAAAGAGAACCACTGTCCGCTTAACTGATTGGCGTATTCCAACTGATACGTTCTCGCCGGAACCGAGTTCCAGCTGATTGCGGTAACGCCATCTTGCTTTGTCATGCTGGCGATAACGAAATCCAATGCTGGATCCAGACGATCGTAATTGCCATCAGCATTTTCGTCTCTGATCGCGGACGTCCAAAGCTGCATGAATTCAGCAGGATCGATGTTGCCATCGCCATTCCCAACCGGTCCTTGCGCTGCCAAAACCCCGCCGTCGGCGGTCGCATACGCCGCGGCTGCAACATAAATTGTTTGCGGGATCGAACCAAATGCCGCGATGAGATCGACGGTCCCCTCCAATTGGCCGCCGTTGGTCGACGATTTGACGACCGCGGACGAGGCAGGGGCATTAAACCATCCACAGTAATTCGTTGCGCTCTCACCCCCAATGAATGGCTTGTTCGCTGCGACAGCAACATTCCCGGACTTGGCCCAGGGCGCCGGCGCGGATGCCGAAGGCAGCAACTGATCCGTCACAAAAACAAAATGGTCGTTCGCGCCGCCACTGTTTCCGGGCGACCACGTCGCGACATATAAAGTTTGCCCGCGGACCGCCGCATAGATCGTCATCCCATTCGGATACTGAAGATAACCTGCTGAATCCGCCTGGCCGTCGAGCGTGAATGAAATTGGTGTGGATGAGGGAGTTGGAGTTGGTGTCGGTGTCGGTGTCGGTGTCGGTGTCGGTGTCGGTGTCGGTGTCGGTGTCGGTGTTAGAGTTGGCGTAGGGGTGGGGCTCGGCGTGGCATTGCCGTTAGGAGCCACGTAGACGTGTTGAATTGGTGAGTTGTATGTATTCCCATGCGTATCAACAGCCGTGACGTAATAATCGACATACGTGTTCGAGAGACCGCTGAGCTTCGCATGGTAATAGTCTGCAATGAATGACGGGGTCGCGCCGATAACCGCCGCAACGACACGTTTTGTCATGTCGATCGTGTTCCACGAGCCGGTATTCTGGCCGCCGGCGTAGGTTTTGAATTGGTCCTGGGTCGGCGGCTGATTGCCCCCGTTAGACCGGTACTTCAATTGCACACTGGCCACGCCGGAAACGTCGTAGGCATAAGTCCAGATCCAGAAATCGGTGTTCGGCGGCGTGGTGGATTTGTAACCATATTGCACACCATAATTCTGACCGCCCGGATTCCACGGATGTCGCTGTGGCAAAAACACGGTTGGTGCTGTCGTGTCCTGGTTGGTGTTCGCGGATATCGTGCCCCCGATTTCTCGTTCCGCGTTATTTTGCGCAATTACGGGGCGCTGGCATTCGTCGTCGTGGCAACCGTAATAGACGAATCCGCTGTCCAGGCCCGCGAGATAATAATGCCAGGCCAACTCGAGATTATTGGGCGTCGTCGAAAAACTGCCGGGATCGCGCACCTGATCGATGCGCGGGGTAATGCCGCTGATCTGCTGCGCAGTCTTGACTCGATTTTCCGTCGCGACGATTACTCGCCAGACGTCCGCCTTATCCGAAACGCCCGCGCTCGGATCCACGACATTGCTATTGGACGAATTCTTGTAACTCGGGGGAAAGTGCCAGTTGATAAACGTCGGTGAACCAAAATCACCGTCGGCATAAACCCAGCCGCCATCTTCCACGTGCACGACATCGTTGTCATCGGGCGGCCAATCCTGCAAAAACTGCTCCACCGTGGTCGCTTCGTATCCCGCGCCGGTGATCTGGCTGACAAAATTCTTCACCCACTCCATGTAGTAAGAGTAACCGCCGCTCCAAGCGTTATCGCCATCGTGGGCGACCAGGGCCAGCGCTGGTTTGGATTGGTCGTTGTGGTCGCGCAATGGACCGAGCAAACCGACGTCCCACGTGCTGTAACTGTCTTTCCATCCGAGCGCCTGATCGCTCGGGACAACGATCAATTTCGAAGCAGTCCCTGTCGCAGGATCCACATAGCGCGCCTGGTGCACTTGAAACGCAAACGGCAGAGCCGCCGCGGGCGACATCCCACGATCGATGGTCAAACGCTGATAGTTGTTTCCGTTCGGATTGATCTGATCGGCTTTGTTCGGGATATCGCAATTCTCGCCTCCCGAGCCCAGGATGAGCGGGAAATCGGGGCAGGTGCGGGAAAGGTGATTATTGGCAATGATGCTCCAGGCGATTCCGACTTTTTTTAGAATCGGGATCATTCGTTCGGAAAAACAAGTCTCCGCCGGGAAATAACCACGTGAAACCGGGTCGCCCCACAGAATCTGCATATGGCGCTGGTGAATTCGCAGTTCCATTTCCAGCGTCTCGTCGCTCAGCAATGGAGCCAGGGAGTGATGATACGTGAAATTGGTCAGGTCCATGTGCGGCTTGCCCCCTGAGGTAAGCCAACTTTTTCCATCGCGGTTTGATTGAAACCAACCTGGCCCGTAACCGAGTTGACCAGCAGCGCCGAGGCTCTGCACATTTTCCATGAGCGCACCGGAATAGTTCACCTGCACGCCAGCTTTGCTTAATCCAAGGTCACCCGAGCCGGTGCCGGCAATGGAATTGAGCGCATCTTTTGGCCGCGATTGATAAGCGGCGATGCGATCGTCCAATCCAAAGATCTGTCGCAAAATCTCGGGGCTGGGATGCGGGCGTCCGTTATCCTGCGCCATGATTGTGTCCCAGGCATTTTCATAATGGTCACTGGCGGCACGCTTATCCGGCCAATAAATCGGCTGATGCAGATGCCAGAGGAAAGAAGTGTGCACACTATGGTTTTGGGCTCGGGCTGTCATTGAGGTCAGGCAAAACGTTGCCGCGGTCAAAGCGACACAGCCCGAATGAAGCAAACGCCCGGATTGCATCGTAACTCTCTCAGCCAGCGAAATTCACAGATGGCGCAGTGTAGCAATTCTCGAAATTTTGCGATATTTAAAAAAAATCCCCCTCTTTGCCCAACGATAAGGCTACCCGTGGCTCTGGGTCCGATGAGGAACGGGGGGGCGCAAACGAAAGAGAATCAGAACTTTCCGTCATCGGAAGTATCATTGCACCTTGCTTGGGAACAGCCCGGTAAGGCATTTCCTACGTGTTCTATGAAAAATATTGTAATTTTTGGCAGACTCGCTACGACATGGAATCTCCATGCTGCACCGCCGGATCAATCTTGGTTTAATCAGCGTAATTCTCGCCGCCGGGCCGGTCGCATCACGCTCCCTTCACGCTCAGGCCGTTGATATTGCGCGCGACGGCAGCTTCGTCACACTGACTTACACCAAAGCTCCGCAAAACGCAGTGACGGTCGAACAGACGTCGGATTTCCTCTATTGGATCCCGGCGGATGCCTCGGAAAGCGTGATTGCCCAGGATGGGCTGAACCAGATAATGACATCGGCTGTGCCGATCAATGGAATCAAGCGACTTTTTCTTCGAGTGCGGATCGACAATTCATGGAAAGCGTCGCTGGCTTGGAATGCCTCGCCCGGCCCTGGAATCGCCGGATACTGTCTGCACTACGGGACGGTTCGCGGCAACTACACCAGACACCTGGTGGTCGGCAACGTAACCCGAGCAACCGTTTCGGTCCCCGCCAGCGCCAAGACCTATTATTTCGCCGTCACGGCCTATAACGGCATCGGCCTGGAAAGCCTTCCTTCCAAATCCGTGGCCGTTTCGATGAGTAGCGCCTCCACCACAACGACAACGACTGCCGCCCGCAAACGTCGTTAACCAAAAGCAAACCACCATTTGATCGGTCTGGATGGCATTTAAGAACTGAGGGTGCCGATGGCGGGACTCGAACCCACACTCCCGTTTAAAGGAAACGGATTTTAAGTCCGTTGCGTCTGCCATTTCGCCACATCGGCTTGGAGGAAAGTAGAAATTCTAAAGTAGAAAGTAGAATTGAGCCAGCAGCCGCTGGCAACGGCCAGCAATTTCTGCTCACGCTGATTACGTCCGGCGCGCCTCGGTCGCGCGTTTTTACATATGGAGGGGAGATCACAGTATATCCCGCCGTTAAGATGAATCGCCTCCTCGATCACGCTTAATCGACACCTGACAACTAATCATTAATTTTATGACAAAGAAACTCGACGGAAAAAAGGTAGCCATTCTTCTCGCCGATGGCTTTGAACAGGTAGAAATGACCAAACCGCGTAAGGCACTGGAAGAGGCCGGCGCTGAAACGAAATTGGTTTCACCCAAAGCCGGTCAGGTCGAGGGGATGAATCACGCGGACAAGGGCGACAAGTTCGACGTCGACCTGACGCTGGATGAAGCGCGGCCTGAAGAATTCGACGCGCTCATGATTCCAGGAGGATTGATGAATCCGGATACGCTTCGTTCAACGCCGGAGGCGCTCGACTTTGCCCGACATTTCTTTCACGCGGGCAAGCCGGTGGCGGCAATCTGTCATGCCCCGTGGGTTTTAATCGATGCCGGTGTTGTTCGAGGTCGGACGTTGACGTCGTGGCCGGCGATCAAGACCGACGTTAAGAACGCGGGCGGGAACTGGGTTGATGAGGAAGTGGTGGTCGATAACGGCCTGGTGACAAGCCGCAAGCCCGATGATATTCCCGCCTTCAACGCGAAGATGATAGAGGAGTTTTGCGAAGGCAGGCATGCCGAGAGAGCGGGGAGCTTTTCCGCTCAACTGGAAACCTAACGGGTGGCTCTCCCCTCGCGGTTTGCGGCGAGCACGCAAATAAAGAACGCGGGCATTCTTGTTCTAGCGGCGATCGCGTGTCTCGAATTGTAGGGCGTCTGTGTCAGCCCCGAATGCTTTCGGGGTTCACAGAATGGAGCCGGCGGGAGCCGAGCGACATAGACGGGAAGCCTGAAGAGGTGCGCGAACTGGCGTGAGCGAATCAAACGCCCTACACTTGTTTCGTGGGAGAGCGCACAATGACCACGGCCAATAAGATCACGGTTGTCCGGATCCTGATGATACCGGTGTTCGTGACATTAGCGATTTACTACGGGGCCAGTGTCACTCGAGGAGAACCACTCGAATGGCAGCGTTTCCTTGCCATTGCCGTTTTCCTTCTGGCTGCAGTGAGCGACGGGCTGGATGGCTACGTCGCGCGTCGCTACAACCAGCGCAGTACCCTCGGTGTCATCTTGGATCCGATTGCCGACAAAGGACTTTTGCTGAGCGGAATCATCACACTGAGCATCAGCAACTGGAGCGAAAGCGATCCAGATTACGGAAAATTCCCGCTCTGGTTCCCGGTGCTTGTCATAACGCGCGACGCGGTCATTGTGGTTGGATCGGTCGTGTTGCATCTGCTAAACGGCAAGGTGCGAGTCAGACCACACTGGACGGGTAAGATTGCCACGGTCCTGCAGATGACGGCCATTGGCTGGGTGATGCTTCAATTTCGAATCATTCCGCTGCCCTATGTGGTCGCAGCGGCCGGAATCTTTACCTTCATTTCAGGTGTCGTTTATGTGATGGACGGCGTGCGACAGCTCCAAGCCGAAGGACACGCAAACGCCAAACCGGGATCGCTCTGATTATTTTTAAATGAATCGGCAAAATGGGTTGCCTGCCGTCGCCATCGTCGGCCGGCCGAACGTCGGTAAATCGGCCCTGTTCAATCGATTGGTTGGCCGAAAAATCGCGATTGTGCACGATCAACCAGGCGTGACACGCGACCGGCTCTCCGCCGTCTGCTCGCGCGGAGAACAGCCGTTCCTGCTTTGGGACACCGGCGGCATTGGTGGCGCCGGCGAAAGGGAGCTGACCCGCCACGTCCACGGTGTCGTTAAAGAGGCGATGGACGATAGCGACGTGTTGCTCTTCATGGTCGACGCGCAACATGGTCTGTCTCCGATAGATGAGGAACTCGCCCGGCTTCTGCGCAGATCGAGAAAGCCAACTGTGCTGGTGATTAACAAGGTCGATGATCCAAAGCACGAGAATCTGGCTCCTGAATTTTCCGCGCTCGGGTTTGATCTGTCACTGCCGATCAGTGCGGCCCATGGCATCGGCACTTCGGAGCTTCTCGAAACAATCGAGACACTTCTTCCCGACGCGGTTGAGCCGACCGAGCACAACGACCGATCACCAGCGTTAGAAAAGGCGCTGCCTATCGCGATCGTGGGCCGGCCGAACGTTGGAAAATCTTCTTTCATCAACGCGATCGTGCAGAGCGATCGCGCAATTGTCAGTGAGCTGCCCGGCACCACGCGCGATGCGGTCGATATTGCCTACCAGCAAAACAATGAAGCGTTTCTATTTATTGATACCGCCGGCATGCGAAAGCGGGCCAGACATTCTACTTCCGTCGAAGTCTTCAGCGTGATGCGGTCGGAGCGAAGTATCCGCCGCGCGAAGCTGTGCGTTTTGATGATTGATGCGACAACCGGCGTCACCGCCCAGGATAAAACAATTGCCGGGCTCATCCAGGACGCTGAGAAAGCGGCGCTCGTCGTGGTGAACAAATTCGACCTGGTGAAGTCAGGAGCCGGCCGGGGCAAAACCATCGAAGAGCTTGTGCAGGACGCGCGCGAGCGGCTCTTCTTTCTCGATTATGCTCCGGTCCTCGTCAGCTCGGCTCTGACTGGCCAACACGTCGAGAAGCTCTTCAAACTGATCAGAAAAGTTCAGCGCGCCGCCCGGGTGAAAATCGGCACCGGCGTGCTCAACCGCCTTTTGCGCGCGGCATTCGACGCTAATCCTCCGCCTATGGTATCGGGCAAAAGGCTCAAACTGTTTTATGCCACCCAATCGAACGAGGCGGTCGACGACCAGGCGCTCGCGCCCGCGGAATTCGTGCTCTTCGTTAACGAGCCCCGCCTGTTGAATCAAAATTATCGACGTTATCTGGAGGGTCGAATTCGCGGGGCCGCACCCTACGAGGGCCTGCCCGTGATCCTGAAGTGCCGGGCGCGCACGGAAACGCGGAAACGCTGAGCGCTCTTGCCGGTCAGGCTTGTTGAACGCAGACGCTTTTTGCGCTGTCTGACTCACACCTATGAAGTCAACGCAGGAAACCACGCAACAAGTGCAGGAATTGGGACAATGGATTCCGGCCGTGCGCGAGCAGCTTGGACATGTCGTGATCGGTCAAAAATACCTCGTCGACAGGCTTTTACTTGGCCTGCTGGCTAACGGCCACATTCTGCTCGAAGGCGTCCCGGGCTTGGCCAAAACATTAACCGTAAAAACAATGGCGGCCTGTATCCAGACCGGCTTTCAAAGACTGCAATTCACGCCGGATCTGTTGCCCGCCGATTTGATTGGCACTCTGATTTACAACCCGCGGACCGGTGAATTCTCGACGAAGCTCGGGCCGATTTTTTCCAACCTGATCCTGGCGGACGAAATTAACCGTGCCCCGGCCAAGGTGCAGAGCGCTTTGCTCGAGGCGATGCAGGAACGTCAGGTAACGATCGGCGAAAAGACCTATCCCCTGGCTGATCCATTTTTGGTCCTGGCCACGCAGAATCCGCTGGAACAGGAAGGGACATATCAATTACCCGAGGCTCAGCTGGATCGATTCATGTTCAAGCTGAACGTGGGTTATCCGCAAAAGACGGAGGAGCGCCGCATTCTGGATCTGATGGCAACATCCACCCCGGATCTGCGGGTTCAACCGGTCGTCGACCCGGCGAAGATCATCGCGGCGCGGGAGGTCGTAAACAGCATCTATATAGATGATCGAGTTAAGGATTACATCGTTGACGTGGTTTGGGCCACGCGCGATCCGGCCGCATACAACCTGCACTTGGAAGGCTTGATCCGTTACGGAGCCTCCCCCCGGGCGACGATTTACCTCGCGCTGGGCGCTCGTGCCCACGCGTTTCTGCAAGGGCGCGGCTATGTCACCCCGCAGGATGTAAAAAGCATCGGGCCCGACGTGCTCCGTCACCGCATCATTGTCAGCTACGAAGCCGAGGCGGAAGCGGTCACAAGCGAAACAATCATCGAGAAAATCTTTGCCGGCCTCCCAGTGCCTTGATGGATAGCACGGAAATCCTCAAAAAGATCCGCGCGCTCGAAATCAAAACGCGCGGCCTGGTCGAGACTGCGTTCGCCGGTGATTACCATAGCGTCTTCAAAGGTCGAGGAATGAACTTTGAAGACGTGAGGCAGTACCAGCCCGGTGATGAAATTCGCGCGATCGACTGGAATGTGACCGCTCGAATGGGGGACGCTTTCATCAAAAAATTCACCGAGGAGCGTGAGCTGACCGTCATGCTTATTGTCGACGTCAGCGCGTCCGGAAATTTCGGCAGCACATCGCAATCGAAACGCGAGCTGGCCGCTGAGATCGCCTGCCTTCTCGCCTTCAGCGCCATCCGGAATAACGACAAGGTTGGCCTGCTGCTTTTCACCGATCACGTCGAACTCTTCATTCCTCCGAAGAAAGGGCGATCCCACACCCTGAGGCTGATACGCGAAATACTGTTTTTCGAGCCGGAAGCGCGCGGCACCAAGCCTGCGATTGCGCTCGATTATCTGAACAAAATTGTCACACGGCGTGCCGTTGTTTTTTTTATCTCGGATTTTCAGGCACCGGATTTTTCCAAAGCGCTTGCGGTCACGGCCCGGCGTCACGATTTCATCGCCATTCACATTCAGGATGAACGGGAGAAGGTATTCCCAAACATCGGAATCATTACTCTGGAAGACGCCGAGACAGGAGAACAGATTGAAGTAAATACTTCCGATCGGGCTACGCGCGCCGGACTCGCTGACGTGGTCGAACGCCAGGAGACCGAACTATTACGCACGTTGCGGCGCAACAACATCGATGCGATTGCGCTGCGGACGGGCGATGATTATCTGCCGGCGTTGCGATCGTTCTTTAAGCAACGGGTACGCCGTCTCGCTATTCGATGACGTCAGGAATGATGTGTTTCACCATGCCCCTCTTCACCGCGAGACTCCTGGTTCAGGAATTTCATGAGATCGTCCCGCCGGTCGGCTATTCTTTGATACCGACATGGCTGGTGTTTCTGCTGAGCTTCTTCACCCTCGCCATGTTTGGTTTGGCTGCCTGGTGGATTGCGCGAAAACTTAAGCGGAAGATTCCGGTAAAGTCCGTCCGGGACAAAGCTCTCGAGGCGCTGGAAGAGATGAGCGGGCAAATCGAGCTGCTCGATCCCTACCAATTCAGCATCCATGTTTCGGATATTCTGCGGCGTTTTGTGACACAGCAGTACAACCTTCCGGTTACGCGCCAGACCTCAGTCGAGTTTCTCGAACATTTGACCAGAAGTTCCGAATTCTCCGGAGACGACAAATCGCTCCTCGAGGATTTCCTGAGCCGCTGCGACCTGATCAAATTTGCCCGCTATCAGGCAACGACGGAGGACAGTCGCTTGCTTTTGGACGAAGCTACGCGCTTTGTGAAAGGAGGAGAACTTGTCGCTGTTTCCTGATTGGACCCTGGGCAACAGCGCTCTGACCTTCGCACGGCCGGCGCTGCTCTTGCTGCTGTTGCTCCTTCCGTTGCTTTCTTATTTGCGAGGAAAAGCAGGCGCCGCTGCCGCCCTGATTTATTCATCAACGAGCCCGCTCGTTGAACTTGGCAAACGCAGTGTTTCGCGAGCAGGCAGATTGTTGCGAGCACTCCTGTTTGCTTCCCTCGCCCTTTTTATCATCGCGCTCGCGCGTCCGCAGCTTGGCAAAAGTCTGACTGAGGTGGAGGCAAGCGGAATCGATATCATGCTTGTTCTCGACGTCTCGGGTTCCATGTTAACGAAGGATTTCACCATCGGCGGCGAAGGTGCTACTCGAGTCGACGCGATTCGCGAAGTAACCCGCAAATTCATCGAGGGCCGTCCCAACGATCGCATCGGCATCATCGCCTTCGCCGGTAAACCATACGTGGTCAGCCCCATGACGCTCGACCACGACTGGCTCCTGCAAAACCTGGACCGCGTGAAGATCGGATTGGTCGAAGATGGCACAGCAATCGGTTCGGCAATGGCGGCCGGAGCAAACCGATTGAATGACAAAAAAGCAAAGAGCCGGGTTCTTGTTCTCCTAACCGATGGCGAAAACAACGCGGGAAAAATTCCTCCGAAAACCGCGGCGGAGGCGGTCAAAGCCTTACACGTGCACTTCTACGCAATAGGCGCCGGCATCAACGGGGTCGCTCCCGCGCCGATTTACACGTCTCGCGGACCTCTGACCGATGTGGACGGAAACATTCTTTATCAAAGTCAACGAGTGCAGTTCAACGAAGCGGGCCTGAAAGAGGTCGCCAAGATTGCAGATGGCCAGTTTTTCCGCGCGACCGACACCAAGTCGCTGGCTGCAATTTATCGCGATATCGATAAGCTCGAGAAATCGACAATCAGCGCGAAGAAGTATCAGCAGTACCGTGACTTATTTCCGCTCTGTATCATGAGTGGCGCCGGCCTATTGATCGGGCAAATCCTGTTGTCGCAAACGATCTGGAAAAAATTGCCATGAGATTGCCTGACGGAAATATTTCTTCTATCCGATGAACTTTGGAGCACCAGGCTGGCTATGGGGACTGTTGGCGTTGCCGATGCTTGTCGTCATTTTTGTTCTGGCCGAACGACGAAGCGCACGGCGCTTACGTGATTTCGTCGCGCCGCGGCTGCTGCCACAACTTGCGGGCGAGGTGGACCATTTTCGACGAGCGATTCGGTTTGCCTTGCAGCTGCTCGCCGTGGCGCTGGCGCTGGTGAGCCTTGCCCACCCGCGCTGGGGTTACACTTTTGAAGACGTCAAACGTAAAGGCATTGACCTGCTCATTGCCGTCGACACATCGCGCAGCATGCTTTCCAATGACGTTCAACCGAATCGTCTCGAGCGCGTCAAGCTTGCCACCCAGGATTTGATCATGCAATTGCAAGGCGATCGGGTTGGGCTCATCGCTTTTGCCGGGCGCGCATTTATCCAGGCGCCCCTAACGATCGACTACGACGCGGTCGTCGAAGCAATCAACGACCTCGACACAAAAACCATTCCCGAAGGCGGCACCAATATTTCAGAAGCAATCAGCCTGGCCCAGCGCACTTACGGCAAGAGCGCGGTCGGCAACCGTGCTCTTGTCATTTTTACAGATGGCGAAGAGTTAAGTGGCGACGCGGCAAAGGCGGCAAAGGCAGCAGCCGACGCCGGCATCCGCATCTTCACCGTGGGCGTTGGCACTTCACAGGGCTCTCTTATCCCGCTCAGCTCCCAGGAAGGCGGCACTGCTTTTGTTAAAGATGCAAAAGGCCAGGTCGTAAAATCGAAGTTGGACGAAAAAAGACTTCACGAAGTCGCCGAAAGCACCGGCGGATCTTATTTACATTTGGAAAATGGGCCGCGCACGATGCAGCAATTGTTCGCCGAGGGACTTGCCAGGTTAAATGCCGGCGAAATCGATGCGCGCCTGTCGCGTCGTCCGATCGAACGATATGAATGGCCACTCGGTGCCGCCGTCGTTGCATTGGCACTGTCAATTTTCATCTCCGAACGAAAACGAGGACGCCGCCGAATCGGTGCGCCTTCCCGGATCAAACCCGCCACTGCGGGTGCGGCGGCGCTCATCCTATTACTTTCACCGTTCGCCTCGGCGAGCACGCCCGGCCTCAATCTTTATGAGGATGGCAAATTCGCCGAAGCCTACGAGACCTTTGAACAGGATTTGAAAAAACACCCCGATTCCGAGGCGAGAGATAAGATGCAATTCGACGCCGGCGCGGCCGCTTACAAAATGCGCGATTACAACAAGGCTGCGGAAGCCTTCAGCCAGGCGTTACTGACAAATGACAAGAGGCTGCAGGGGAGCAGTCACTTCAATATGGGCCGCACTCTTGAAGAGCGCGCGGATATGTCCAAGACGGATGACGACGCATTAAAGGACCTAACCAACGCCCAAACCCATTATGAAGATGTTCTGAAACTGGATCCCGACAACGAAGCGGCAAAAGCCAACCTAGAAGAGGTCAAAAAGAAGATCGCGAGACTGAAAGATCGTCGCAAACCGAAGCCTACTCCTACCCCTACTCCTCCGCCGCCGCAAAAGAAGGACGATAAAAAGGATCAGGGCGGCGGCGGCGGCGGTGGAAAAGATAAGAACGATCAAAAAGATCAGAAACAGCAATCACAAGATCAGCAGAAGCAGTCCGATTCGGAAGAGAATCAAAAAGAAATCGATAAACAGCAGCAGCCTCAGTCGAAGAGTGAATCGCAGAAGGATCAGCAGGCGAAGAATCAAAACCAGTCGCCTTCTCCGCAACCCGGTCAGCCCACGCCGACGCCTCCCCCTTCTCCGGGCCCGGGCGAAACGGAAAAAAATGAGAAGCCACCTCAAGACAATCCACCGGAGCCATCGCCGACCGCCGGTGAAGGGGAGAACGCCAGTCCGACACCCTCACCCGGTGAAGGGGAAGGAGCGGGCGAAAGTCCAACTCCTTCGGCCGCGCCGACTGAGCCGCCGAAAAAGAAATTAGCCGGTGAGGTAAAGGGTGCCGCAGATGATAAACCACCCCAGCCAAATCAGACGCCCGAGTTCGCAAATACCGAACCAGAGAAAGAGGGCGAGATGAGCGAGCGTCAGGCGGAAGCTCTCCTGGAATCGATGAAAGACGAAGAAGCCCGTGTCCAGCTTGATGAACGGAGGGCCGCACGCCATGTCTATAATGATTGGTAAATCGGCGATGCAAAGACCACGGGTTTTCGTTTCAATCTTGGTGGTTGCCACAGGGGTGCTTTTTGCGATGGATATCGCGGACGCCGCCGTACCCAGTCTCACTGCGGTTCTGAGTAATTCCGACGCCGCGGTGGGTGAAACGGTTCAACTGGAAATTCATATCCGCGATGCCGGCAATGGTATCGTTCCGCCCGAGATTTCCGTGGAAGGCCTGGAGATTCATCAAACAGGGACCTCGCGCCAGTTTGAGATCCATAATTTCAGCAAGTCGACGAGCGTTACGTACAGCTACACAGTGTTGCCACTCAAAGCCGGCACATTCAAAATTCCGCCGCAAACAATTCAAGCTGGCGGCAGCTCGCTGCGGACTCCGGAACTGACATTGCATGTTGCCGCATCGGCAGGCCGTCAAACGGTTCCTGGCACCGCCGGAAGAGGGAATCCTGGCAGTGAGAATCTCGACCCAAGCAAGCTGGTTACGGCGGAATTGATCATTCCAAAAAAATCCGCTTTCGTCGGCGAGATGATACCGGCGGTAGTTCGCATTGCGTCGGCCGTGCACGTGCTCGGTCTGGAAGCGCCGGAAGTAGTTGGCCAGGGATTTACGATGCAAAAACTGCAGGGCGCCGACCAGCCACAGGTCGAGACGGCCGGCGGCCGGCAGTGGGAAGTTTATACCTTCAAGACCGCGATTGCCGCCGTCCGTCCGGGGAAGTTTGAAATCGGGCCGTCGAAAACAAAGGCAAAAGTCGTGCTGCCGGCGGCGCGCTCCCGGAGTCGTTCGCGTTCTCCATTCGATATCTTCAACAACGATCCTTTTTCCGATCCGTTTTTTTCCGATCCCTTCGGCAGACTGGGTGAGAAAAGAGACGTGGAGATCACAGGCGAGCCGGTCGCTTTGGAGATCAAACCGCTGCCTCCCAATCCGCCGGCAAGTTTCGGCGGCGCTGTCGGTAATTTCACCATGAACGTGGAAGCAAATCCGAAGAGTGTGCAAGTCGGCGACCCAATCACCGTAAAAACAGCAATCGCCGGACGTGGCAACTTCGATCGGATTGCAGCGCCGCCGCTGGAAGATGAACGCGGTTGGCACAAATACCCCGCCAGTTCCAAATTCGAAAAAGATGACGACGTAGGCATCAGCGGCACAAAGACATTCGAGACGGTCCTCTCCCCTAACGAGAACAAGCCGGCGGTCCCGTCGCTTCTCTTCACCTATTTCGATCCGGTAAAGGAACATTACGTTAACTTGCGAAGCGATCCGGTTCCGATACGAGTCGAAGGCGGCGCGATTACCGCCGCTGCGTCCCCGCAGTCTCCATCTGCGTCAGCCGCTCCCGCACCAGCGGCATCAGGCAAAGCAAGTCCACAACCGACCGATATCCTCTACCAGCTGAGCGAGCGTCCGGCGCAGGCCCAATCCTTCACTCCGCTGTTTCGCCGTCGCGACTTCTGGATCGCGCAAATCCTTCCTTTTCTGGCTCTCATCGGATTGATCGGCTGGAAGGTGCGGCACACGCGATCGCAGAATCGTGAGGCAAAAAGAGTTGCCGCCTTGCAACATGAGATGACCGATCTGATGCGGAAACTTCGGCGTGGCGATATTTCGCCCCAGGAATATTTCCCCCAGGCATCGCGTTTAATCCAGGTAAAGACGGCTTTGGCTCGAAATGTGGATCCGGGTGCGGTGGATATGGAAATCGCGGCCGGAGCCTTTCGGCTGGACGCGTCCGAACGCGAGCAACTGCGGGAGCTCTTTCAGCGAAGCGATGAATTACGCTACAGCGGTGCACATAATGGCGGCAATGTAGTATCGCCGGAAATGCGGCGGGACGTTCTGCACTTGATAGAGAACCTACGCCCATGACCACATCGAGATCAGCTCATTGGCTTTGCCTTCTTCTGGCGATCGCGGCCGCGCCCTGCTCCGTCCGGGCCGAATCCGATACTTTATTTGCGAAGGCGAACGAAGAATACGCCCAGAAGCATTACGAGGAAGCCGTCCAAGATTATGAAAGCCTGGTCAGTGCGCGACAGTGGAGCGCTCCGCTGCTTTACAACCTGGGCAACGCTTATTTCCGAAATGGAGATTTTGCGCGGGCGATTTTGAGTTACGAGCGGGCCCTTGCCCTTGATCCTCATCACCCCGAAGCAGCGGCTAATCTAAGCGTGGCCCGCGATGAAACGCGTGCGCTCGAATTGCAACGGACGCGGCCGGAGCGCTGGCTGAAATTTGCCGCAACCAACCAATTAACGATCACGGCAACGGTGGCCTTCTGGATCGCAGCGTTCTCGATCGCGGCGATGTTTCTTGTCCACCGCCGGTCCATGGGTCTCATCGTCCTATCGATATTAGCTCTGTCTGTTGTTGCGGTTGCGGCCATCAGTATCATCCAGGTTGAGAGCGCGGCCAAATCACTCGCCGTCGTTACGCGCAGCGGTGTGACGGCGCGTGTAGCAACGGCCGACAATGCGAAGAGCGTTTTGACTCTCCCGCCTGGCAGCGAAATCAGAATTATGAGCGAGCGCGGTGATTGGATTTATGCGCTGTTGCCAAATAATCTCCGCGGCTGGGTCCCGGGTAGCAGCGTAGAGTCGGTGAGACTTTAGAGGACCCAACTTTCCACGACGGAGGGGCCCCTGTAGGGGAAGGCGTTGCCTTCCCGGGGAAGCTGACAGCTTCCCCTACAGAATCTAACAACGCGACGGCTCTTCAGTTGAGAAGCCGCCAAATACTTCCATCTTGGTTAAGCGCATGAATGCGGAAATGGACATTGGAACGAACAAAAAAGCGTTCCAAATCAATCTTGACGCGAAGAAATACGGGACCTTTGCCGAAATTGGCGCGGGCCAGGAAGTCGCCCGGCGATTTTTTCACGTTGGCGGCGCTTCCGGGACTATCGCGAAAACGATGTCCGCGTATGACATGACATTTAGCGATGCCATTTATGGATCAACGGATCGCTACGTCAGCCGGGTGCGCCTCCAAACCATGCTCGAACGCGAGTATGATTTGTTGATTGAGCGACTCGACAAAAAACTCGGTGATCAACGAACGTTCTTTGTTTTTGCCGACACTGTCGCAGCACGAAGTTTCAAGCAACACAACGAATCACACGGCTGGCTCGGTGTGAGATTTCAAGCAACACCAAGAGGCGAACCGAGCCAGATTATCATTCACGTTCGGATGCTCGATGAAGGCAACGTCGATCAACAGGAGGCGCTGGGCGTTATCGGTGTCAATCTGCTCTATGGCGCCTTCTATCACTCGCAGCCGGAAAAGCTGATTTCTTCCCTCCAGGAAAACCTCGCACCGGGACGGATCGAAGTGGACATGATCAGATTTTCCGGCGCGGCATTTCAAGACGTGGACAATCGGCTGATGAGTTTACAGCTCGTCAGCCAGGGCCTGACCAGTGCCGTTCTCTTCAAGGCCGATGGCGAAACGGTTCAGCCCGCAGAGGTCTTCTACAAGAAAGCGATCCTGGTTGAGCGCGGAAGTTTTCGCCCGGTCACTTACGCGACGAACGACATGCTCGACGGCGCGCGCCAGGTCTTACTCAACAAATTCGGCCATTCCGAAAAAGATCTGGTCGTTCTGATGGAGATGACGCTCGAAAATCTGCTGTCGGAGGGTCAGTTGAACCACGCGGATTTTCTGGCGCGGGTTGATGTTCTCGGTAGTCTCGGCCGGACGGTTTTAGTGTCGAGATTTGGCGAATACTACCGGCTCGCCAGTTATCTTTACCGCTACACAAACCAGACAATTGGTTTGGTGATGGGTGTTCCGAGTCTCCTCGGAATCTTTGACGAGAAATATTATCTCAATCTCGAAGGAGGAATTCTGGAAGCCCTCGGGCGAATGTTTAAAGGTGGCCTGAAGCTTTTCGTTTATCCCACCATTGACGAAAAGACCGGCAAGATTCTGACGGCGACACAGGTCAACGTTGCTCCGAACCTGCGATCGCTTTTTCGATATGTAATCGATAACCAGTTTATTGAAGAGATCACTGATTATCATCCGGAGTACTTGGCCATCTTCCCGCCGGACGCCTTGGCCAAGTTACAATCAGGCGATAGCAGCTGGGAGCAGATGGTCCCCCCCGAAGTGGTCCAACTTATCAAGCAACGCGAGTTCTTCGGTTATCGGGTACCGGTCGCCACAAAAGATCTCCTGCTGAGCCAGCGAACCTAGTGCCGCTCTTGGTCCGCGGTAAATGCTTTGAATCCGCCAACCAGGGCCAGGCTCAACAAGAGCAATGCCCAGGTCGATCCCGTGTCGGGAATTCGGGACGTCGCGGCGCTGCCGTCGTGACTCGGTTCGTCCGCCGGTCCAGCCGCCGGCACGTCGCCCCCTGCCCTCGTCGAAGCGAATGGGGATCCCGCCCCGAAGCTGGAACTGTTTCCGGCGACAGTGAATGCTGATGACCCGTTGACACTCGGACTCGTCAAAGCCGTCAGATCAGGAAAGCCATCTACATAGTAGATCGACCCGAAAACGTAACTGTTCCCCGACAGGGGTGCTGCAATCTCCTGGTCACTCCGAACTGTCGTGAGGCCGGGTTCACTCATTGAATAAAAATCCGCCGGATCCATTTCGGACGCCGCGGCGTTTTTTGAGACCTGGATGCTGTTAGCCGTGCGCGGTCTCTCGCTTTTCAAACCATTCTTAATCACAACTGCCACGAAAAGCAGTGCCGCTAGCGCAGCGGGCCAGAAAAGAAGGTGAGGCCAGAGCGCGTGAGATTTTCCTCCAAAACCGGCAGGCATTTTTGACCCCGGAAGGGATGATCCCCGCTCGTCCGCGGTCGAGCGATGTGCACGGCGGCTCGCCAAAGCTCGGCGCAACTCGCCGTCGTCCTCGAAAAGAAATGTGCGTAATGACATTCTTGGAAACGACCTTTGCGCAATCTGCGCGGAGGTGGAAGGTGGGCGCGGCGCTTTCATCGCGCGAGTTTCACCCGACACTGAAGGGTCTGCGCGAGGCGGGCGACGATCATATAATTTCTGCCAGTTTCCACAAAATTCCGCGGGACAAAACAGTCCCGCTCAATGGGGAAACGAACTCGCTTGCTAAAATGGATGCTGAAAAATCAAGCTGAGCGCGCCGTCCTGATCGGATTGTCTCACCGCGAAGTCGAGTCCGCCCGAATCGCGCCCCGGGCGCTCCTCATCGCGCCCCAGAGAAAAGGGTCCTGTCGGCACGCTTTCCGCTACAGGGGAAACGACCATCATGGCCAGACGCGGAGATTCTGTTATTGGGATAGATCTAGGCAATCGTGTCTTCAAAGGAGTCTCGCTTCGCCGAAAGAGTGATTCGCGTTTTATCCTGACCAGCTTTACGTCGCGCGAAGTTCCGGAAGAAATCAAGACGACAGAGGAACTGGCGCAACAGATCAAACTGCTTTTGCGCGACCTCGGCGGGAGCGCCAAGGGATACGCCCTTGCTGTTTCCAATCCTGCTTCGCTCCTGCGTATTGTCGAGCAACCCGATACACCCGTCGATCTTCTCCGCAACGCGTTGCGCTTGAACGGTCTTGCCGTTCTCAATCAGGAGTGCAGAGACTTCGTGCTCGATGTCGCGCCAGTCCAGGCCCAAATCGCCAATGCATCGCCCGCTGCGGATGGACCAACCGAATCTGGAAATGTCGCTTTACAGAGCGGCGTGATGACAAAAACAAAATATCTCGTCGGCGGAACCTTGCGCACGCTGGTTAAACAAATCTCCGAGGCGATGGGCAAATTGCGGCTGCCTGCGGATATTCTGCAACTTGCCCCGGTGTGCTCATTCAATGCGTTCGAATTCGCCTACCCGGAAATTTTTCACAATGACGCATTTCTCCTTTTGGACATGGGTCACTCGCAAAGCACGGTCCTCATCGGCAGCAAAGGAGAGTTGGTCCTTGTCCGCAGCATTGATTACGGAGGCAAGGCACTGACACAGGCACTGACCGCCGAAGGTGCGCTAGACGCGTCTGCAGCATGGGAAATGGTTCAACAGGGTGATCCAGGCATGGCCGATATTTGTCGCGGCTCTTTGACACGCCTGGCTACCGAAGTGCGGAATTCAATCGGATTTTTCGAGGGGCAGCGGGAAGACAGCATCAGCCGCATTTTCGTGTCCGGCGGTTTAGCTCGGGCCGAAACTGTTCTGCAAGGACTCAGCGACGAACTCACTTTGCCCTGCGAGATTTGGGATCCGCTGGAGACCTGCGAAGTAGCGCTTCCGGCCGCGAAGCGCCAGGCCTTACCGCATGAGTTTGTTTCGTTAAATGTCGCCTGCGGCGCCGCGTTTGAATACCTGAGCAACTAATTCGATGGCACTCCACCTTAACCTTCTCCACGAGGAGATTCTGGAACAAAGGCAGCGCCAGCGCGATCCACTCAAGATCGGCATGATGGTGTTGATCGGATTTGGCGCCATGCTCTTTCTCTACTACAGCTGGAATGCATACCAGACTCTTGCGATAAAATCTCGGCTGGCGGCGGTTGATCGTGAGTGGGCCAAGGTCGAGCCCAAAGTCGCTGCGGCTGAAAAGCGTTCCAATGAGCTCAACAGCATCATCAAAACCACCGGCGTCCTGGATGAGTATATCGACAATCGATTCTTCTGGGGTCCGTTTTTGGAAAAAGTTGCCCGCTGCGTTGCCCCCAATACGGCTTTGACAAGTCTGGAAGGCACCGTGCTCGAAGAAGGAAAAGGCGTCGCTGTGACGATTGAAGGCGTGGCGGCGGCCCGGGAACCCCGATCGGCGGCGGAAGATTTGAGACAAATGCTGGGAGAGCAGCTCGCTCAAGGAGGCTATAGCGAAGTCAAAGTCGAATTCAAAGCGCTCGAGGATCTGGATACCATTGTCAGTGTTGGAGGAAGCAGTATGGCAATGGCACATTACATCCTCGCTATAAATTTCGGCACCACACCCAAAACCGCTTCAACCCCCGCCCCAGGCCGGTCACCACGAAAATGAAGCAGGGCAAATTAAGCAAAGACCAACTTCAGAAGGTCGGACTAACCCTGGTCGGGTTCGTCGCTCTTCTCTACGTTTACTTCAGTTTTTTCCTCGGGCCACTCAACCGCAGCCGCGATTCGATGCTCAAAAATATTAAGGACAAACAGAGCAAGCTCGATTCATCGAAAAGTAACCTGGCGAAAGCCAGCGCTTTGGAAGAACGGGCTAAAACTGCCACTGCGCGTTTCACCGCTCTCAAGGCGTTGAACCCCGAAGGCGCCCCGATCGCCTGGTTTCCGCCACGGATGAAATCGTTCTTCGCCAACCAGCACATCGACAAAGCGGTGGCGCGCCTGGAAAACAGCTCGGCTTTTAAGCAACCGGAGCTCGCCGCCTGGCTGAAATACAACTGGTTGATCGATCTCCCGCAGGCCGATTACGCAACCCTGGGCCAGGCCATTGCTGAGTTGGAGAACGCCGAGCCCTTACTTTCCGTTACGAAGTTGAGCATCCACGCCGCTCCGGATCAGCCGGAATTCCAACAAATCGTTTTGACCACGACGAACACTATTCAGAAGCAATGAAAACATCGGCACTGCTTTTTGTCTTACTCGCGGTAGCCCTGCGATGCCCGGGCGCCGAAGCGCCGCGCATCGAAACAAAGAATAAGTCATCGTTTAAGATGGATGCCAGCAGTCGCAGTCCCTTCTGGCCTATCGGATGGAAGCCCAGCGCGAAAGTAACCAACTCAACTGCGGAACATGCGGGCCCGGACATTCCCACCAGTGCATTCGCCGTCAGCTCGATCACATTGGGCCACGGAGCGCATTACGCGATTATCAATGGCAAAATCATGGAGGAAGGCCAGCAATTTGGATTACAGCTCGGCTCCCAAACCTACCAGATCACGGTCAAGGCAATCCAGGATGGCCAGGTCGTCCTCGGCCGTCGCGACCAGGAAATCGTCATTCCGCTCCGCCGCAAGTAACGGCCGCGCAATTCGACTTCGCGAAGAACTTCCGGCCGACAATCGGCGCCTAACCGACCAGTTCCAGTTGCGATACCGGGACGAATTCCGTTTCGGTCGATACCACAGGCTTGGTCCCACGAATCAGCTGCCACCATTGGATAGCTGAACCGGTGACGATCATCGCCACGAGCAGGAGAAAAAATCCAGCCACCGCCGCGTCCACGCGCCAGACTCCAGCTTGCCGAACGAGTCCGGCCGCCTTTCCCGCGTCGGCCATTCCCGCTGCCTGTTGCAGCAAAGCTTGCGCTCCGCTCAAAAAGCCAAGTTTCGGATCGGCCGAGAAAATCTTCAGATAACCCGCGGAAAAAGTGACTGCGCTCATGAAAAAGAGCGGCACCAGAGTGACAAAAAGGTAGCGGACCTTTTGCATCTTGATCAATACAGTCGTCGCGAGACAGAGGGCGATCACGGAAAGCAATTGATTCGCGAGTCCGAAGAGCGGCCAAAGCGTATTGATGCCGCCGAGCGGATCAATCACGCCCTGATACAAAAACCAACCCCACCCCGCTACCAGGAGCACGCTGGCAAACAAATTTGCGCTCCATGATCGGGTGTTGCCTAACGGCTTCCACAAATTCCCTAACAAGTCTTGCAGCAGAAATCGACCCACCCGGGTTCCGGCATCGATCGTCGTCAGGATGAA
The DNA here is from genome assembly GCA_041167085.1 of Verrucomicrobiota bacterium. Lineage (GTDB taxonomy): Bacteria > Verrucomicrobiota > Verrucomicrobiia > Chthoniobacterales > UBA10450 > DATFCK01. The sequence continues at coordinate 40,365 of JBEEGV010000035.1, read as the reverse complement.
TAACGCCTCAAACATGATGGCGAAGTGATACCAGAGCGCCAGCGCAGTCGGCCCCGCGGAGATACGGGCAAACATCCGTGCCATGCCGACGGCAAACGTGGGGGCGCCGCCGGCGCGATTAAACATCGTTGTCTCGCCCAAGTCATGAGCCAAAGCCGACATTTCGCTCTCGGTTACGGGAAACCCCGCGCTGGCCACCCTGGCCACCACTTCAGCGGGCGCACCTTTCGAGTTGATGGCAAAATACTCTCCCGGCTGCAGCACACAGGCGGCAATGATCGCCATCAGGGCCACCATCATCTCCGTTACCATGGCCCCGTAGCCAATATCGCGAATCCGCGATTCGCGACCCACCATTTTGGGAGTCGTTCCGGAAGCGATAAGCGAATGAAAACCAGAGACGGCTCCGCAGGCGATCGTGATAAAGACAAATGGGAACACCGGACCGGCGAAAACCAATCCCGTGCCATCAATAAACTTCGTCACGGCCGGCATCTGCAGTGTCGGGTGAATCACAATCACGGCCAGGGCGAGGGCAGCGACAGTCCCAAGCTTAAGGAACGTACTCAAATAATCGCGTGGCGTGAGTAACATCCAGATCGGCAGAATGGACGCGGACAATCCGTAGATCATTATCGCCCACGCCAGCCAGCGGTCGCCGTGTTGAAACCAACCCTCAACGGTCGGGAAATTTCCGAGAAATTGACCGCCCCAGACACCAAAGGCTAAGCCGAGCAGCCCGAAAATAGTGATCGTGGTAACGTTCACTTTACCGGTCCTCAGGCCGATCCCCATGATCAAAGCGACGGGTATCGTCATCGCGATCGTAAAAACCCCCCAGGGGCTTTTGGCGAGGGCCTGGACAACGACCAATGCCAATACGGCCAGAAGAACGGTCATGATGGCGAGCACGCTGATGAGCGCGAGCGCGCCAACACCAGGCCCGATTTCTTCCTTCACCATTTGACCAATCGTTTTCCCGCCGCGGCGCACCGAAGCGAAGAGGATGATCATGTCATGCACGGCTCCCCCGAGCGTGGCGCCGATCAGAATCCAGAGCGTACCGGGGAGAAAGCCGAATTGCGCAGCGAGAACCGGTCCGACCAGCGGTCCGGGGCCGGCAATGGCGGCGAAATGATGTCCGAACACCATCCAGCGATTCGTCGGCACGAAATCTTTGCCGTCATTCTGCACCACCGCGGGGGTGGCACGTTCGTCGTTCAGCATCAGCACTTTCGTCGCCAGCCACTTGCTGTAGAAACGGTAGCTGACCGCAGCCGCGCAAGCTCCGGCAACGACAATCCAGAGAGCACTGACCTGTTCACCCCGCGCAAATGCCAGGACGGCGAGGGCGGCCAAACCGAGTAACGTGACCGCAATCCAGGCAAGTTTTTTCCAGAGAGACATTCGCTGGTCACAACATGAACACTGCGCGCCAGGTTTTCAATTCCCAACGGCGCAAGCTCCGGGGCCAGCGCACGCGCCCTCGCGTGCAACATTCGGCGCCCCTGCCGAATGTATTTGAGATCTGCCAATAGTATAGATTTCCGGCGAGGGCGCTGGAAACGGCACGCGAGGGCGCGTGCGCTCCCCAGCTACAGTCTCTCGCGCGCCTGCGTCAACTTCGCCAACTGCTCGGCAAAATTTCTCTGACGTTCTCGATGTTCCTCCACCACCGCACCAGGCGCGCGGTCGACAAACGATTTGTTTTCCAATTTAGCTTTTACTGTGCGCAGTTCGCTTTCCAGCTTCGCGATTTCCTTATCAAGTCGTTCACGCTCGGCCGCCCGGTCGACTTCCGCGATGAGGAGAAGCTCGCCCGCAGGCGTTGCCGCCACCGGTGTCCCGGCGTCAGCCGTGAAACCGGCATCAACAACCAACTCTGATGCATTGAGCAACCGGGCAATGGTCTCCTGCTCTTTTCGAATCTGTGGCGCATCCGCCCGCAGAACGAACTTCGCCTTTTGATTTGAAGCGATGTGCGATTCGGATCGAAGATTGCGGCCGGCCTCGATCATTTGATAAATGGCGCTAACGATCTGCCGCTGGTTGTTTCCAGGATCGACGTCTATCCGCCGTGGCGGGGCTTCAAACTGAATCGAACCTTCGCCGAAGCCGAACTTGGACCACAATTCTTCGGTCAGGTGGGGCATGAAAGGATGCAACAGCCGTAAAACCGCGGAAAGCGCCACATCCATTACCGCCAATGTGGAATTCTTTTTCGCCTCGTCTCCGCTGAAGATGTCGCTCTTTGCTGCCTCCACGAACCAATCGCAATAATCGTTCCAGAAAAAATCGTAGAGCCTTTGCGCCACGACGTTGAATTGATACTCGCCATATGCTGCCTCGACGTCGTCAATCGTTTCGTTCAACCGGGCGAGCATTTCCACTGCGTAGATCGACAAAGTCTGATCATCGATTCGCGGCACACGTGTGCTCGGCCCGTGCATTTGCCGAAAACGCGCTGCGTTCCAAAGCTTCGTCGCAAAATTTCTGCCCTCTTCAATTTGCTTTTCGTCGAAACGGATATCCTGACCACTCGGCGCGATGCGCATCAATCCGAACCGCACGCCGTCGGCACCATAGCTGTCGATTAATTCCAGCGGGTCAGGCGAGTTGCCCAGACTTTTCGACATTTTCCTGCCCTGCTTGTCCCGAATCAGACCGGTAAAAAAGACATCGCGAAACGGAATATTATCTTCGATGCGATCCGATTTGCCGGGTGTGAATTCAAGACCGGCAATGATCATGCGGGCGACCCAGAAGAAAATGATATCCGGGCCTGTGACCAGGGCGCTCGTCGGATAGAACTTGTTTCGCGTTTCTTGATCCATCGTCTCGTAGGCCCAAAGCCAGGAGGAAAACCAGGTGTCGAGCGTATCCGGGTCCTGGGTCCAGTTTCCGCTATCCGGCGGCGGTTCGATGCCGACGTAGATTTCTGTGGCGCGAGCCTCCGGCTTGCGATCCTCGGTAATTGGCAAGCGGGACGCTTGCCCCACCTTATGCCACGCCGGTATCCGGTGGCCCCACCAGACCTGACGGCTGATGCACCAATCCTGGATGTTTTCCAGCCATCGCCCGTAGACTTTTTCCCAGTGCCCGGGAAAAAACCGAATCAAGTGTTCGCGCACGATCGCAAGTGCCTGTTCGGTTTTCGGATACCGCAAAAACCATTGCTCGCTGAGTCGTGGCTCGATCGCCGCTTCACTTCGGTCGCTGAACCCGATGTTGTTTTCGTAGGGCTCGGTCTTCACCAGCAAACCGCTTTCCTCCAGTAGCTCCGCCGCTTTCTTTCGCGCTTCGAACCGATCAAGTTTATCGAGATCGGGAAGAGCAGGACAATTGATCCGGCCATCGGGATGGAGCACATCGATCACCGGCAGGTGGTGACGCTGCCCGAGCTCAAAATCGACTTTGTCATGCGCAGGCGTGACTTTCAGTACGCCCGTGCCGAATTTGGGATCAATTGCCTCATCGGCAATGATCGGAATCTTTTCGCGGACAAGCGGGCGCCATACATGCTTGCCAATAAGGCCAGCGTAGCGTTCGTCGCCCGGATGCACGGCGACCGCCGTGTCGGCCATGATCGTTTCCGGCCGCGTTGTTGCGACTTCCAGAGAATGGCGCCGATCTTCCACTCCTTCATAACGAACGTAATACAAAGTTCCCTTTTGCGGTTTGGAAACGACTTCTTCATCGGACAGCGCTGTTTGCGCAGCCGGATCCCAATTGATCATGCGACGACCGCGATAGATGAGACCTTTTTGGAAAAGATCGACAAAGACCTTCTGCACGGCGTGGATGTATGCGTCGTCAAAGGTGTAGCGTTGGCGCGACCAGTCGCAAGAGGCTCCCAGCCGTTTCAACTGCTGGATAATGATGCCGCCGTGCTTGTCCTGCCATTCGAGAACGCGCTCGAGAAATTTCTCGCGGCCGAGGTCGTGACGAGTCACGCCTTCATTTTTGCGGAGCCATTTTTCGACAGCGGTTTGGGTGCCAATTCCGGCATGGTCCATACCCGGCAGCCACAGCACTTCCTTACCCTGCATGCGCGCGCGGCGAGCGAGAATATCCTGAATCGTGTTGTTTAAGACGTGACCGAGCGTGAGAACGCCGGTGATGTTCGGCGGCGGCATGACGATGGAAAATGGCGGTTTCGACGATTTCGGGTTCGCCTGGAAATCATCATTCTCGATCCAGCGCTGGTACCATTTCGGCTCCACCGATTTCGGATCGTATGTTTTGGAAAGCTCAGACATCGCGACAAACCAGCACACCGTGCGCTGCGACCCGTAACAAACGCAGGGCAGAGGGTTGCGCTACTTTAACTTGCGACGCAGACCCGGACTCGCGAGTTTCACCGGACAAATGCGCAGAAGTTCCTTTCTCATTGTTCTTACCCTCTTTTGGGTTGGCACGCTGCGCGCAACGGACTGGAATGTTATTCGCCAGCAGGGGCGCGACTATGTCACCTTCTCCAACTTGGCGCACTTCTACAGCTTTCCGGAATACACTCGCGTGAGCCATAGTGTTTCACTGCGCTCCGAGCGGCGCGGTATCCGGGCGCAGGCGGGAACGTCCGAACTCTATATAAATGGGGTCCGGTTCGTGACAGACTTTCCCATTTTAAGCAGCGGAGATGACGAACTGATTTCGGCAATGGACGTAAGCAAGTTGATCGAACCGATCATGCGCCCCAATCGATTGCACAACGCCCACAAAATCGAAACCGTTGTCCTCGATCCCGGCCATGGCGGCATCGACCAGGGCGCGTCCAATCGCTGGGGCAGTGAGAAAAATTTCGCCCTGGATGTGGCCAAGAACGCGCGCGCTCAACTACTCCGCGCCGGTTACAAGGTGGAAATGACCCGATCCAGCGACACCGCGGTCTCCCTGGAGGAGCGAGGCAACTTCGCCAACCGTTTTCCTAACGCGGTCTTCGTCAGCATCCATTTCAACTGGAGCGGCGCCGCGGAAGGTCTTGAAACCTACGCCCTCGCCCCGGCCGGAGTTACTTCCAATGCCGCCAACGAAAGCCATGTCTCGGCCGCCGATGTGGCGGCCTGCCCGGGCAACGCCCTGGACGAACACAACATCGCGCTCACGGCGGCAATTCACGCGACCGTCCTGTCGCGGCTTTCCATGTTCGATCGCGGCGTCAAACACGCGCGTTTTCACGTTCTGCGGAACGTGAAGATTCCCGGCGTTCTGATCGAGTGCGGTTTCCTTAGCAACAGCAGCGAAGGCCAACGCATCGCCACGTCACAATTCCGACAGGAGATTGCGGCGGCTATAGCGCAAGGTGTCCAAAACTATGATGCGGCGGTAAATTTTCGGGCTGACGGACAACAGATGTTTGCGAGCGCCAAGAAAACCCTGCCTGTGCATTCTCGCTCGATCACCGAACCGATAACGAACTACGTTCCCGAGATCCGCCGGACAGAACAGCCAAGCATTTCCATTAGCGGTGGGGACTGACGACGGGACCTGATGATCGATAAGAATTCACGGCCGATTGGCGTTTTCGATTCCGGCATAGGCGGCCTGACGGTGGTCAGGGCTCTGCGCGATCTGCTGCCGGAAGAGCGCATCATTTATCTCGGCGATACCGCCCGGGTTCCCTATGGCGGCAAGAGCGCGACTACGGTCGAACGTTACAGCCTCGAGATAGCCAATATGCTCATGGAAAGGGATGCCAAGATGATTGTCGTCGCTTGCAACACGGTTTCATCAGTCGCTCTCCCGGAATTGGAAAAAAGACTCCCAGTCAAGGTGATCGGGGTTATTCAACCTGGAGCGGAAGCAGCCGTCAAAGCTACGCGCAATGGACACATCGGGGTGATCGGCACTCACACTACGATTAGGAGTCGCGCTTATGAAAAAGCGCTGCTCTCCATTAATTCGGAAGTCCAGGTGACGAGTCGGGCGTGCCCGCTCCTAGTCCCCCTGATCGAAGAAGGATGGTTGGACGATGAGGTAACCGATAGCGTCATCAGGCGTTATGTCGAGCCACTGCTCCGGGAACAAATCGATACGCTCGTGTTGGGTTGCACACATTATCCTCTGCTGGCGCCCGCCATGCAGCGCGTTCTGGGCGAAAAAGTGACGTTGGTGGATTCGGCCCGCAATTGCGCTGTGGCAACTCGCAAAATGCTCGATCAGGAATCGTTGCGCGCGCCGGCCGGCAGCCATGGCGGTTTGGACGTCGCACTGACAGATCGCCCGGATAATTTTTTACGCGTGGCCAGGGAAGCGCTGCAATTAGAGATCGGAGAGGTTGAGCTGCGCGAAGTGCTGCACAAATAGTTGTAGACGCACAATTGTAGAGCGTCTTTGTCAGACGCCCGCGCCGCTTCAACCGAGTCGAGGTGCCGTAAGAAATCAACCGCGGATTTCGCGGATGGGAGGGACGACCTCCGTGTCGTCCCATTATTTTGCTCAACCACCGAAAGCATTCTGGGCCGTCAATAAACGGCATGCATCGAACGCCGAGCCCTTCCGCTCCCTCAGGGAGAGGATTGAGGTGAGGGCCAACCTCTCGCCCCGCCTCGACAGACCGAAACGACTACATGTAGCCACGGCGCTCTGTCGCCGTGTTCGGGATCGATTACGAGCACGAGCAAATTATAGGGCGTCTGTGTCAGACGCCTTTTGTTTTAAACAGGCGGCTGACACAGCCGCCTCTACATTACTTTAGCTTCTTGCGCATCGTTTGCGGAAGGCCTTTGACCACCAGCTCATACGAGTGGTCGATCATTTTCCGCAACTCCGCGTCCGGAATTCCGGTGCCGATCTCGATCGTGTTCCAGTGCTTCTTGTTCATATGGTAGCCGGGCTGGACCTGTTCGTAACGATCGCGCCACTCCAAGGCCAGATCCGGATCGCACTTCAAGTTCACCGTGGCCGGGACCTCGTCCAACGCAGCCAGGGCAAACATTTTGCCGCCGACTTTGAAAACAACGACGTCTTCGCCGAACGGCGTCCCTTCGTTCGCGGCCGGTTTGCTCAGGCAATATTCACGGAATGATTCCAAATCCACTGCCCGTTATTATTAGCAGCCGAACCCAGCGAATGCGAATTCGCGCGCAACTGTAGGGCGTCGGTGTCAGACGCCAACGCCGCTTCAACCGCGGATTTCGCGGATCAAACGGATGGGAGGGACGACCTCCGTGTCGTCCCATTATTTCGCTCAACCACCGAAAGCATTCGGGGCCGTCCGTAAACGGCAGGCATCAAATGCCGAACTCCCTTCCTCTCCCTCAGGGAGAAGATTGAGATGAGAGCCAACCTCTGTTCCGTCTGTATCAGCCCCGAATGCTTTCGGGTTCGCGGAAACGCCCTGCAATCAACAACCGCGCGCAGAATCAGCGGATTCGCGAAGCAACCACGCTCAGCAGATCGCCGATTTTCACCCGTTCCTGTTTCATCGAATCGCGGTCGCGCAGAGTGACTGTATCAGTCAGAGAAGCGTCCTTTTCACCGAGCGTTTCAAAATCGACGGTCACGGCGCAGGGTGTGCCGATTTCATCCTGCCGGCGGTAACGTCGTCCGATTGCACCGCTCTCATCGTAAAAAACGTACATATGCGGCCGCAGCAGATCCATGATCTCCTTCGCCTTGGCTACGAGCAATGCATTGTTTTTGAGGAGTGGAAACACCGCGCACTTGATCGGGGCCATCCGCGGATGGAAGCGCAGGACAATCCGCGTTTCCATTTTGCCCTTCTCGTCGGGCGCTTGATCCTCCGAGTACGCTTCGCAAATCAGCGCCAGCACCGTGCGATCTACGCCGGCGCTCGGTTCGACCACATGGGGAATGAATCTTTGCTTTGTTTCCTCGTCGAAATATTCCAGGGATTTGCCGCTGGCTTTCTGATGCTGAGTTAAATCGTAATCGGTTCGGTAAGCCACTCCTTCGAGCTCCTGCCGACCGAAAGGGAACTCATATTCGATATCGTAAGTTCCCTTCGAATAGAACGCGCGATCTTCGTCCGGTACGGTCAAAACGTGCAGCTTCTCCCGCGCGATACCAATCTTCTCGTAAAACTTCAGGCGCTCCTCCAGCCAGTAATCCAGCAGTCCGGTCCCCTCCTCCGCGCGACAAAAATATTCCAGCTCCATCTGCTCAAATTCCCGCGATCGGAACGTGAAATTGCGCGGATTAATTTCGTTGCGAAAAGCTTTCCCGATCTGCGCGATCCCGAACGGCAGTTTCTTGCGCGAAGTATCGAGGACGTTTTTGAACTGAACGAAGATTGCCTGCGCGGTTTCAGGTCGGAGATACGTCACACTTGATTCATCTTCTGTCGCACCCACGTAGGTCTTAAACATCAGGTTGAATGCCCGCGGCTCGGTCAAATCCTTGCCGCCGCAATTCGGACATTGTTTGGCTCCGTTCTTCTCCGGGAGCTGATCGGCCCGCAGCCGCGCCTTGCATGTCCGACAATCGACCATCGGATCGCTAAACGTCTCTTCGTGTCCGCTCGCCTTCCAAACGGCGCGGTTCATCAGGATCGAACCGTCCAGACCGACCACGTCGTCGCGCTCATGCACCATCGTGTGCCACCAATAATTCTTGAGGTTGCGCTTCAATTCCACCCCGAGTGGCCCATAATCCCAGGCGCCGTTCAAGCCGCCATAGATCTCGCTCGATTGGAAAATAAATCCTCGCCGCTTGCATAAGCTGACGATCCTTTCCATGCGCTGAGAATCCACCTTGACGTTCGACATCGGCATACAACTGGGACCTCGCCCCACATTTGGCAAATCATTTGGAGGTAGGGCGCGATCTCCGAGCGCGCCGTTCCCCGGCTAAAAAGGGCCACAATCCGCTTCCTGCCCCCCGAGGAGCCAAGAGGATCGGTCCCGCTCGATTTATGTCGCTTTTGCCGTTAAAATTCACCTAATCTTTCCGACTCGTGGTTGCTTCCTCCAGGGCGTTCTTTTCAGGGTTATTGCTGGCGATTCTCGCGGCGCCGTTTTCTTTTACGAGCGCCCAGATAACAGAAGCCGGCGGTGTGGCGGTTTTTGAAGCGGAGAATTTTGGGATGAACCTTTCCGCGCGCTCCGGACATGATTGGACCTTTAGCAACGCCGTCACCGGGTTCAGCGGGCTCGGTTATATGGAAGCGACACCGAACAACGGCGCAAACCTTACCACCGCGAGTTCTTCGAATCCGGAACTGCAATTGACGGTTAATTTTGCAAGTACCGGCACGCATTACGTCTGGATCCGCGGTAATGGCGCGAGCGGCAGCGATGACTCCATCTACGTAGGCATCGACGGCGGCTCGTCCGTGCCGATGACGTTGACCCAAACCGGAGCCTGGCAATGGAGCAATACGGTGCAGCCGAGCGGCGCTGCGACCATCAACGTGGCCAGCACCGGCAACCACACGGTCAATCTCTGGATGCGGGAAGATGGAATGAAGATCGATCGCGTCCTGCTCACGACCAATTCTGCTTTCAATGCGCGTATCGGAAACGCATGGCACATCCCGAACAGCGCGGAAGCGACCAATGGCGCGACCATGCGCGTGCCGCTGAGCGTTCTGGCCGGATCGACCATTTCGATTTACAACGGCAGCCAATTCCAAGGGGCCGGCGATCCGGGCAACCAGCTGCAAACCGGATCAACCATCTTCTACAAGCGCACGACCGATGCGCTCTGGTCCTCCGTGCCGACGACGTTTCAATCGCAGAACGCCAACAACAAATACTACAGCGGAACGTTACCGGCGTTTAACGGAGGCGAGGTGGTCCAGTATTATCTGAAAATCCCGTTCGGAGACCATTTGCCAACTTTTCTCTACGGGACCGATTCGCAATCGCAATCCACTGAGATTGAGAGCGTGGCGCAGGCCAGTCCGTTCACTTTCAATGTGGCCACGCTGGCGCATCAGGGAAACGCGACGCTGAATCTACCAGCCGATCTGCCGGCCGCCACTGGTTATACAACCGAGAATGCGCTTGGCACGCTGACCTTTAACGCGCCAATCGCTATTGCTTCTCCGCCAGGTGAAACCAATCGGCTTTTCGTGGTCGAACGAGGCGGATCGATCCAGGTCGTAAACAACCTGAACACCACCCCGACAAAATCAACCTTTCTCGATCTGAACGCGTTTTTGAGCGCGACGGGAGGCGGAACATTATCGACCACCAGCGAACAAGGTTTTCTTGGCCTCGCCTTCCATCCGAACTACGCGCAGAACGGGTTCTTCTACATTTTCTACAGCGTCACCATTAATGACAACGGCACGAATAATACCTTCGAGCGTGTGGCACGGTTCCGGGTCTCGCAAAACAATGCGAACCTGGCGGACACGAGCACGCACACGCCGCTGATCTCTCAGCTCGACGAAGCCGGGAATCACAACGGCGGCGATCTCCACTTCGGCTCAGATGGATATCTCTACATCTCGGTGGGCGACGAGGGCGGGGCGAACGACCAGTACGACAACGCCCGCTTTATCAACAAAGATTTCTTCTCCGCGATTTTGCGAATCGATGTCGACAACAAACCGGGCAGTCTGGCGCCGAATCCGCATTCACAGGCTTCAGCCACATATCCATCGGCGGTTCATGCGGGCGCATACAAAATTCCTTCTGATAATCCATTTATCGGCGCGACCTCGCACAACGGGCTCACATTCAATTCGAACACCGTGCGCACCGAGATTTGGGCGACCGGTCTGCGCAACCCCTGGCGATTCTCCTTCGATCCCCCGACTGGCCGCATGTTTATCGGCGATGTCGGGCAGGATGCCTGGGAAGAGGTCGACATCGGACAGGCCGGCGGCGATTACGGCTGGAGCTATTTTGAAGCGACCCATAACGGGCCGCGCATCGGGAGCCTGGTCAACGGCACGCCGCACATCTCTCCCATTTACGAATACGGGCACGGCACCGGCAACTTCCAGGGCAATAGCGTTACCGGCGGCATCATCTACCGCGGGTCGAAATTCAGCGAGCTGTTCGAAGCCTACATTTTTTGTGATGAGGTCGACGGCCACATCTGGGCGCTGAAACTTAGCAACGGCACATGGTCAGCCTCGCTCATGGCGACCGAAGCCAACATTGTCGCTTTCGGTGTCGATCCGCGGAATGGGGACGCATTACTCGCCAATATTGGCTCGGGAAAAATCGAGCGGTTCGTTCGCAGCGGCACGAGCGGCACGAATCCACCCGCCTTGTTATCCCAGACCGGCGCCTTTTCCAATCTGACAACCCTTACGCCGAACGCCGGCATCCTGCCTTATGTTCCGAATGTTTCGTTCTGGTCAGATTATGCCGTCAAAACACGCTGGTTCAGTATTCCGAATCCAACAGCGACAATCAATTTCAGTCAGGACGCCAACTGGACATTTCCCACCGGCAGTGTCTGGATCAAACATTTCGAACTGGAGACCGTGCGGGGCGATCCAAATTCACGCCGAAGATTGGAGACAAGGTTTATCGTCAAAACGAGCAGCGGCAGTTACGGCATCACTTACAAATGGCGCGCGGATAATTCGGACGCCGACCTGGTAGCTGAGTCCGGGCTCGATGAAGCGATCAACGTGCAGGTCAACGGCACGCCGACAACGCAAACCTGGCATTATCCCAGCCGCAACGAGTGCCGCACCTGCCACACGCCGATTGCGGGCCACGCCTTGAGCTTCAATACGCGCCAGTTGAATCGACCTAACACTTACGGGAATCAGACCATCAACCAAATTCAGTACCTGAGCGACCTCGGTTACTTTTTATCGCCAGTCAGCGGCGTGAATAATCTGCCCGCGTTCGCCCAGGCCACCGACACGACCCAGAGCCTGGAGTGGCGGGCACGCTCTTACTTCGCCGTGAATTGCGTGCAATGCCATCAACCCGGCGGCGCGGCGCTCGGAAATTGGGATGCGCGACCAACCACGCCCACGGATTCGGCCAACATGATCAATGGCGTCCTGGCCGATAATCGCGGAGATCCGGCAAACAAGTTTGTGGTCCCGGCCGATACGAACCATTCCATGGCCCTGAAGCGAATTCAGGGGAACGGCGTCCCGCGCATGCCGCCTCTCGCCACCAACGAATTGGACCCGGGCGCGATTCAGCTTCTGAGCGATTGGATCACTCAGTCGTTGCCGCAGAGGCAATCGTTCAGTGATTGGCAAATACAAAACTTCGGCTCGACGTCGGACCCTAACGCCGCGCCGGACGCTGATCCCGACCACGATGGGCAAACCAACCTCCTGGAATTTCTGGCCTATACCGATCCAAACAACGCCGGCAGCGCCGCCTCGCCGGCTGCCATAACCGTGGGCAATGGCCAGCTGACATTGAATTTTCTCCAACAGGCGAACCGTTCGGTACTCGTTGAAACCAGTATCGATCTTACCCATTGGGCGTTGTGGGACGTTCCTGGGAACACCCCCACTTACCCGGCGGCTGCGATGCAGCGTGCGCTCACCATTCCTTCCGACACCAGCCAGGAGTTTTTCCGGCTTCGCCTGGCGACTCCATAAACGTAAATCTCAGGGGCACGAAGTTTTACTCATGGCCCTGGTGCAGTCCCTATTGTAATATCAGCCTTTTATGGTGACTAAATTCTCTCCCGTAAAAACCTTGCTTTTAAGCCTTTGCGCCTTTGCCTCGTTCGCTACGGCTGCCCATGCCGGTCTCGATGCGAACAGCACAGTTTTCGTGATTGTGATGGAGAATCACAACTGGTCGAGCATCAAGGGCAGCTCCGATGCGCCTTACATCAATAACACGCTCCTGCCGCTGGCCAGTTATTGCGACCAGTACTACAACCCGCCCGGACTTCACCCAAGCGAGCCGAATTATCTCTGGCTCGAAGCGGGCAGCAATTTCGCGATCACCAATGATGATCCACCGGCATCAAATCATCAAAGCACGACCAATCACTTTGTCACTCAACTGAAGAACGCCGGCATTTCGTGGAAAGCTTACCAGGAAAGCATCGACGGCCTCAGCTGCCCGGTGGCGGACAATTATCCTTACGCTGTCCGCCACAATCCATTTGTCTTCTTCGACGACGTCACGAATTCGGTCAGCCCAAATTGTACCAGCGTCGTGCGACCTCTGACCGAGCTGTTCGATCCAGCGAACCCGGGAAACGGCGATCTCGCGAATAATACGTTAGCGCATTACAACTTCATTACTCCGAACGTCTGCAGCGACATGCACGACTCGTGCGCGCCCACGAATAATGCCGTCAAACAGGGGGACGATTGGCTTGCGACGTATGTCCCGGCGATTCTGAATTCGGCCGCCTATCAAAACAACGGCCTGTTGATCGTTACCTGGGACGAAGGCGAAGGCGGAAGCGACGGACCGATTGGTTGCATCGTCCTTTCGCCCCTGGCCAGAGGTGCGGGTTATCACAATGCGATCCGTTACACCCACAGCGCGACGTTGCGGACGCTGCAAAAGATCTTCGGGAGAACCCCGCTGCTGGGCGGCGCGGCTACCGCACCCGACTTGAGCAGTCTGTTCGTCAATGGAGCCATTCCGAATTCAGATTCGCCGGGCGTAACCACAACAAGTGCGGCAAATGTTTCCGGCGGAAACGCCACGCTCGGGGGCACGGTTAATCCAAACGGAGATCAAACCCAGGCCTGGTTCGAGTATGGATTGACCAACGCTTACGGGACCGACACCCGGTCCCGGAGCAGCGACGACATGGAATCCTATACGTCCATGGCCTACGGGAGCAACGGCGGCAGCGGCCTGGGCGCGTTGACCTACCGCGAAGGAAGTGGCGGTGGCGTTTACCTGGAAACCGGTGGTGCTAAGATCGATGGCGCAAAATCCTTCGGCATGTTTGCAGGGGGCGGCTCAGGAAATACTCAGGCTGCGGATCGGCAGATCCTCAATGCCAAACAGGCGGGAACGCTGAATATCTCGGTGCGCTGGAACGTGAACAACTCAACCGCCTTTAGCGGATTCAATCTTAAGAGCGCTGCGGGCACGACATTTGGGTCTAACGAACTCATTTCCGTGGGTATTCGGCCGGCCAATGGCAACAATGCCATCGCCGTCAACGGCGGCGTGCAGACAATCGATCTAGGCTCCGATATCCGTGGCCAGGTCGTTGATCTCGTCCTTAACTACGATGGTTTGTCCGGCACGTATCAGCTCGGCGCCAAGTTTCGCGCCAGTGCCGGCTACCTGTTCACGTCCGGTAATCTGAAGGCCGGCAACGTAACTCCGGCTTATCTCGGTTTCGGCAATTTCAATACCGGTAACGTGCAGGACATTATTTTCGACAGTATTTCGCTGGTCGATTCCACGTCGGCCGGCAATGGAACCGGCAACGTGACGGCAACGGCCAACATCACGGGGCTGACTCCGAACACCACGTATCATTACCGCGCCGTGGGGCAGAATACGCGTGGCCTAACCTACGGCGCCGATCAGACATTTGGATTTCCGCTCGTGCCGCCTAACAACGCCGCCTTCCACTCCTTCAATTCCACATCCGGCAATTTTCAGGCCCGGATCTATGACGATACCGGTCACATCGCCATCGGCGAGCCGGACTTGAACGGAAATCCTTTTGCCAATGTGATCACATTCGCCCCGCCAACAGCCAAAATTGGCGGTGCTTCCTACAACCTCGGGAAAGTCCTGTCCGTGACCAACATAGCGAACGGGATCCAGCTCACCCAAGCCATGGCTGGAACCACCGTCACCGCCCAGCTCACTTTTACGAGCGACGGCGTGATGCATTATGAAGTGACGAATTGGAACGGACTGAGCCCAACCGAAACGGACATTAGCGCAGCTTCCGACAGCACTGAGCACTTCTACGGTTTCGGCGAAAAGTTTAACTCGCTCGATCAGGCGGGGAACAAAGTCCACGTGATCACCTCGGACATGGGCGGGGATAAGAACGATTTCTCCTACAAATCGTCCTCCTGGTTCGTCAGCTCGCGCGGATACGGTTTCCACCTCGATTCCAGCGCGGAAAGTTATTTCGACATGCGCAATGGCGCGCCGGACCGTTACACGGTCCAGAATCTGTTCAGTACGCTCAAGTTCAATGTCGTGGCCGGGCCGAAGCTGACGGATGTGCTCACCCGTTACACCGGTTACACCGGCCGGCCCTATTTGCCGCCGCCGTGGGTCTTCGGTACCTGGGTCTCGTCCGATATCTGGCGCACCGGCGGCGAAGTGCGGTACGCGATCACGAAACATCTCCAGAACGGAATCCCGATCTCGGTCTTCGTTTTCGATTCGCCATGGGAAGTCAGCTACAACGATTTCACCTGGGACATGGCCCAGTGGGGCGCGGGCGGAAGCTACGAAGGCACCAATTACAACGGCTTCTCTTCCGTCAACGACATGATGACTTTTCTCCAACAAAATGGAGTGAAAGTGATTTGCTGGTTTACGCCCTTCCTCAATACGAGTTCGTTCAACGACAGCGTCAACGGGCAAAACATTCCGGGACAAAACACCGGGAAATCGCCAAATTACGATTTCGCTGCGGCGAACAATTATTTCGTTCGCAATTCGGCCAGCGGTCCACCGCTGGTTGAGACCTGGTGGAAAGGAACCGGCAGCCCGATCGATTTCACGAATCCGGCGGCGGTAAATTGGTTCAAGACCACGCAACTCCAGCCGCTCGTCGACGGGAGCAAAGTTACAACCGCAAACTCATCGCTCGAACCTGCCATCGGCGGATTCAAAACGGATGACGGCGAAGCGATCAAGGGCGGTGGCACGTACATTCCGACGACGGCCGTTTACAGCGATGGCCGGACCGGTCTCGAGATGCAGAACGGTTACTGCGTTGAGTATCACAAAACGGTGTCGAGCGTTCTCGGCGCAAATGGAATTCTCTTCGCCCGCAGCGGATTCAACGGCACCGGCGCATTCCCGGCCGGCTGGCCCGGCGATAACCAGCCGAATTATACACAGACCAACGGGTTACAGAGTGTGATCACGGCAGGCGACTCGGCCGCGATGAGCGGATTTACAATCTGGGGCCACGACATCGGCGGTTATCAAAATGCTAATTTCACGTCTAACCACGCCGATCTCTTCATGCGCTGGGCGCAATACGGCGCGTTCACGCCGATCATGCAGATGCACCGCGGTGTCCAGGCCAGCTCGTTAACCGACACGAACAACCTCGAGCAATACCCATGGGGCTATGGTGCTGCCGCGCTCAACAATTACGTGAGCTACGCCAAGCTCCACTCGCAGCTCTTTCCTTACATCTACACCTACGCGAAGGAAGCGAGCGTTGATGGTCTGCCTATCATTCGGCCGCTTGTCCTCCTGAATCAAACCGACGCCGCGCTCGTGGGTGTGCAACACACCTACTATTTCGGAAACGAATTACTCGTGGCGCCAATGAACGCGGCCACTTCCACTTCACGCAATGTGCAATTGCCGGCCGGAAATTGGTACGACTACTGGACCAACGCGAAATATGTTGGCGGGCAAAATCTGGCCTGGTCGAACGCCGACACTACCAAGATTCCTCTATTCGTTCGCGAAAGTGCAATTGTGCCAATGCTTCTGCATGTGCCGCAGACGCTGTGCGACGCGAATTACGTCAACAATTCGAATATCGCGGCCATGGATAATGCATTGCAATTCCTGGTCTATCCGGGCCCGAGCACGGCCAGCTTTACCATTTACGACGGCACAACCGCGCAATGCGCCGTCGCCGGAACGGTGACAACGCTGACGCTCTCTTCGATCAGCCGGCCGGTCGTCTTCAAGGTTTTTGCGGACGCGTCACCGGCCGGGGTCGAGCGGAACGGGCTCCGCCTGCCGCATCTTGCCACGCAAAACACTTTTGACGCGGCGTCGTTCGGTTGGTTCTACGATAGCGGAGCCAAGTTTCTTTACGCAAAGTTTCAACATGCTGGCGGCGGCGCCACCGTTACCTTCGGTCCGGACTCCGTCGGCGACGGCGTGACCGATTCCTGGCGAAATTATTACGGGATCACCGACGATACTGCCGACAGTGATGGAGACGGTTTCACCAACGCACAAGAATATTTCGCCGGCACTAATCCCAACGATCCGACCAGCACGTTCGCAGCTCCGTCCGTCGTTTCACAACCGGATGGTTTTCACGTCACCTGGTCGTCTCAGCTGGGAATTCCGTATCGCGTGCAGTGGAAAAACGACCTGCTCGACCCGCAATGGATGAGCATCGTTCCCGATTTCGTCGGTACCGGCGATCCCTTGAGCTGGATCGACGATAACACCCAAACCGGCCCCCCTCCCGACAGCCGCCGCTTCTACCGCGTCGAGGTACCGTAAGTAAATGGTGGGAGGGACGACCTCGTGTCGTCCCACTATTTTTCAACCCCGAAAGATTCGGGGTCGTCCGTAAACGGCAGGCATCCAACATCGAACATTAAGTTCGAACATCCGGGGCAATTGTAGCGGTGGTTGTGTCAACCACCGGATGTAAAAACAGGTGCTTGGCACAAGCACCTCTACAAAATCCGCGGTTTGATTTCACTTCATGATCGCCCGCGACTTATCTGGCGAAAGCCGAGTCCCGCCCCCCTTCCTCTCCCCCCGAGAGAGGACTGAGGTGAGGGCCGCCTTGTATTTCAGCTTCCCGTTTCAGCTTCCCGTTTCAGTTTTCAGCTTTTTTCTTACTTCTCCACCGTCACCTGTGTCTTGACCGAGTTGGCAATGAAACAATTTTCATGCGCGGCGTGGTGGATCTTCTCCAGCTCTTCCGCGGTCGGCTGCTTATCACCGGAAAACTTTATCTTCGGATGCAGCTCCACACGCGTGATCGCCATCTTTCCCTCCGCGTTTTTTTCCATGTGACCGACGGCTTCATCGACGTACTCGTCCAGGACAAACTTCTGCTTACAAGCGATGGCGAGGAAGGTCAGCATGTGACAGCTCGAGAGTGAAGCGACAAATGATTCCTCGGGATCGACATTTTTCGGATTACCAAGATAGACCGGTGCGGCCGTAGCCGTCATTTCGTGGCCGCCATCAAACTTCCAGGTGTGATCGCGCGGATACTTCTGATAATCGAACGGGGCATCGCCGCGTTCCCAGGTAAGCGTAACTTTGTGTTCGGACATATCCTTGTATAAAACCCTACCCAACCTTTTCAACCGCGTATTACGCGGATAACTCTGATGGGAGGGACGACCTGTCGTCCCATTTTTTTTCCGGCTGTAGGGGAAGCGGTTCGCTTCCCGATCTGGAGGCTAACAGCGTCCCCTACAGAAATCCGCGTAATCCGCGGTTCAGTCGCTTGTAATTTCCAATTTCTAATTTCTACTTTCCTGCGGCGCGCGGTAGCCTTATGCGTAGGCGGCTACTTCTCTTTGGCGCGATTAGCTCAGCGGTAGAGCGCTTGCTTCACACGCAAGAAGTCGCAGGTTCGAACCCTGCATCGCGCATTTTCTTCCTCTTCTGGACTAACGAGGACAGATGCTGACTCTAACGGACTAAAGGTTTGATCTCCAGTAGTTAGCAGTTTCGGCTCACCTGCAGTTATCGGGACAGGCGAGGACAAGGCTGGACTCTCTGGGACTAGATTTTGTGAGTCTATTTGTGAGTCATTCTGCTTATCAGCAAATCGCATGAGGGATGCCATCGCATCGGACACAGGCAGCATGTTCGCGTCCGTGTAAGTCTTCGCCGTTAGCCTCATATCGCTATGTCGCATTAACTCCATGACGGTCCGCTGACCGACGCCGGCTAAGGTAAGCATTGTGCCGAACGTCTTTCGCAACGCATGGAAATCCGCATGCTCACCCCTCGCGTCTTCGTACGGAATCCCCGCTGTCTTCAGATCCTTCCTGAATTGCTCCATCCTGGGAATGAGGCCGGCGAATACTCGCTCGTACGGCTGAGCCGCACAGGTAGTCCGTAAACTCAACAACGCCGTCCACGCATCAGGCGGGAGAGGTTGCATTGCCTCACGATGATTCTTCGAGACCGACGCCCGGACCAGGACAAATGGCTGCGCCGCGTCGAGATGAATATCACGCCACTCGATTTGCTGGAGCTCACCACGTCGGATTCCGGTTCTAGCCGCGACAAGATAAGCGATGCCCCGCACCTCGCCTGCCAATATCAAGCGTTGCAGCTCGTCTTCCGTGAATGCACGTCTCGTTCGATAGGGCGTTCCACTTGTTTGGACCTTTTCCACTCGCTGAACCGGGTTGGCGCCAATGCGCGGCTCAAGCCAGTTCATGAAACCAGAAAGCGCGATTAGATATTCGTTCAATGTCTTCGGGCTTTTCTGCTCTTTAGCCCGCCAGGCACAAAAGGATGCTTCGGTCACGTCCGTGAACGTCTGCCATGAACATTCCGCGATCAGCCGAAGCAATTTTTTGCCCAGCTCGCGCACATACTTTTCATTGCACCGCACCGCGCGCCTTTCGGCGACAAAATCTTCGACGTGTGCGGTCAAACTACGCTGGGCTGCTTCTCGCTGGTGTTTGTGAGGGATCAATCCCTCGCGCTCGTGTTGCTCAATTCGAATAATCTTGGCCAAGCGTTGCTGCGCCACCTGTTTATCATCCGTATGTAGCGCGACATTTTTGATTGGCTCGCGTGGATCAAGACGATATTTGCCTCGATAGAGCCTACTGACAACGCGCTTTTCGTCTTTCCACCTGCTGGGCCTGAATACTTCGTTGATCATTTTTCGCCGTGTTCCTTTCGTTCCTGCCTTAGCTTCTCGATTAATCCGACAACATCCGAAAGGCACAACATGGGCGTGCGGCCGATGTAAACGGGCTTTGGTAGAATTTCCCCGGCGATCATCCGCCTCACAGTCTTTTCAGAGCGGCCACCGAGAATGCGCCCCACTTCGGCCAAAGGAATGAGTCGTTCAGTTTCCACGGGTGCCCTTCCGCTTCTTTGCAGGGCGCTTTAAATCGTCCTTCGCGGAAAGGAACAATGCTTTCGCTAAAGATCCCAATGCCTGCAACCGTCCCTCCCCGTCCTTCTCCATCGCAGAAAAAAAGTCCATGCGTTCGTGTTTATTCTGCCACTGCAAAAATTCCCCGTGCCAATCTGGCCTCGCTCCCTCTAACGCCTCTTCCGTGATTTTTCCCTGGCTGACCGCACGTTCTTCCAACTCTTTGCGCCAAGCTCGAGCTTCGCTGACGGGTATGTAACCGTAGGGATTTTCGCGGAGGATTTTGTTTTTTCCGAACAGGGTCGTCTTTCGATACGTAACGTGAAATAGAAAAATCGAAAGTTTGCCTTCCTGTATTCGTTTATAGACGGCAGCGCGAGATGCGGGGCAATACATCCCGACACCACCGGGCGAAACAGACGGACCTATAATTTCGGTAAGCAGGTCGAACCACGCGGCGCTCTCCTCTTGCGACCCATCGCGTCGATAAATGTGCGTGCCAGGATCGCGCTTTCCAACGATTGGAAGGAGCTTTTCGGGAATCTCGACAAACGGAAAGTCAGTTGACACGGCGCAAACCTAGCTCTGCCGTTTGCATACTGTCAACCTTATTTCTTGTTCCTGTTTTTCTTTTCTCCTGGAAGCGTCTTTGGCTCCTTTGGTTTGGTCGCCGATTGAGGTTTTGGTATTTCCTGCTGTGACAGAATGTGTTTGTAGGCACTACTTCCCAGCCCGGGCGCTCCCGTTAGTCCCCCTAGCTGCGCATTCAGCTTGTCCTGCTGCGCTATCATTTGTTGGTAGGCACTACTCCCTAACCCGGCCGCTCCAGTTAGCCCCCCTAGTTGCGCATTTAGCTTGTCCTGCTGCGCCAGCATTTGTTGGTAAGCACTGCTCCCCAGCCCGGCTAGTCCAGTTGGTCCCAACTGCGCATTTAGCTTCTCCTGTTGCGTGAGCATTTCTTGGAAGGCACTACTCCCCAACCCGGCCGCTCCAGTTAGTCCCCCTAGCTGCGCATTCAGCTTGTCCTGCTGCGCTATCATTTGTTGGTAGGCACTAATTCCGAGTCCAGCCGCTCCGGTTAGTCCCCCCAACTGCGCATTCAGCTTCTCCTGCTGCGCTAGCATTTGTTGATAGGCACTGCTCCCCAGCCCAGCAGGTCCAGTTAGCCCCAACTGCGCATTTAGCTCTTGTTGCGTTAGCCCTTGTTGGTAAGGACCGGTCGCTCCGGTTGGACCCATTTGAGCATCTAGTCTCCCCTGTTCCCAGCTCCTCAAAATGTCTATGGTACTCGGCGATAACTCCGCCTTCCGAACCTCCTTAACCTCTCGAATCGCGGTTTCTTTCACAACACGTGACAGCCTTTTACTAGCGACTTCCATAAACCGCTCTGGCGAAAACATTTGAAATGTGACACCGGCTTTTGCATTCATTTCCGCTACTAATTCCGGCCGTGGCCCAATAGTCTTTCCCTGCCAAATTCGCCACCAGTCTTCTTTGCCATCCGCAGTTACAAAGGTGATTGGCTTCTTTTCCTTACGCGCTTTTTCAATCAGCTGAAACCAAATCATCAGGTCGCCAAACCGTGAAGAACCATCGGGTTTTTTTGCGTCCTCATAGCCGGGGGGAACCTTTGCAACATATCGTCGCTCACCGTCAGTAAACAGTTTTCTCAACTCCTCTTCAGAAAACGACCCGCCGATCCGACCTTTTAGGATCCCAACAATCGCTTCCTGAATCGGGTCCTTTGTCACCAGCAGGTCCAACTCCGCTTTCCTCTCGGTCAAATATGTACGCAACTTTCCGAAGAATGTGTCAGCCTCGGCGGCTAGCGCTCGCGACAAGAATGGATGACCGCGAACATTCTTAAAGCTGTTTTCGATCGAATTTATCGAACCCACACTAGTTTCGTACTGTTTCGCTTGTGCGGTAATCACCCCTAACCGCCCGTCAAGAAACTCCAATGCTGCCTGATTTGTGATCCAGACTTTGTCGCCGAGAGCCGCAATGAGTTTCAAAAGCTCTTGTCTGGTGTCATCGGAATACCGGTAACAACCCAACAACACACTAGCGTCGAAGGAAAACAATCCATCCTTCCAAGCAGCCTTTATCGCTTGCTCCGAGATAGGAAAGTATCCGGGAAATTCTACCTTCACGTCTGTAACTTTACTAAATTGATGGGCGTTTACAAAAGTTAAGGGGACTCATCGCGTCCCCTTATAAATCCCCTTCTAGGGGGAACTGGCAGCCGAAAACCCGAGCTCTACTTTTGTTTTGACGGCGGGGACTCTTCGTTTATCAAATTCCCCTTCTTACCGGCAACTTCGCCGGCAGGCTTCAACGGTGGCCCAGCACTATCCTGGGCGTGGTCACGCATAAACAACTGAAGACGCTGAATTGCGTCGCAGACGAGCTGAATTTTGTCGCTGTCATTTAAGTGTGAGCCATACCTGCATATTGCCTGCAAGCTCGTTAGGGCCTCGTCGATGTGCTCGTAAAAGTCGCCTTCGATTGCAGCTTTATCTTTCCACCGGTAGAAATGCGTAAGTTCATGGGCCGCCGCCGCGTCAATACTAAGCGCCGAATTCGGATCTATAACGTTGCCGCCCGGATAAATGTCCGGACCGAAGATGACCTCACCGTATTGCGCACCAGACTGGTCGTCGTTTACAACACGGAACACCGTGCGTGCACCGGGCTCATGCCGAACGTTAACGTTTCTATCCAGCCCGAGAAATGTGTTCACCACTCGATTGATCTCGCCCAGAGACAAGGGGGCAACATTTCGGCCAGCGAGTAGAGATGGCTTTTCGCCAGCCATAATCCTACCTCGCGGCAAGAAATCTGATGTCAGATCCAGGACCTGTTACCTCCACCAGTTGCCGCAAAACGCGGCCACATTCCGAACGAGCAGCACCGGTATTTAACACAGTAAGCTTTCTGCCATCCTTGCCGGGTTTAGCGACGCCAATTCGCTGCCACAACGGATTTCTCTTGTCAAAAAAGTCCCCTTGCCATCGACCGAATCTGTATTCTTGATCGTGCGACAGTTTATTAAGCTTTACGCGCCATTCGTTCGTCGCCTGTCGTACCCCTTGTTCTCCGATGGCCTCGTTGAAGCGTCTCATCAGAGAAGCGTAGCCATGCATCATCACCGCCGCGTCAACGACAAGCTTGTCCCTCACCGCCCTCCGACCGGTCTTTTCCAGCAGACCCAATTCGGGTCGCACCTTAGCCAGCAGGTCGTAGAAAACGGCTGCAACGGTCGCCAAGCCTTCGATTTCAGGCTCATCCAGCGATTCCGCATGGGCGAGTGATCTCATCATTTCCCGCAAGGTTGAAAGCGTAATGACCTGAGGATTTTTTGGCGTCAGCCGATCTGTCACCCGATTAACATTGTCGCGAAGCGACTCGCTTAGTTCGATAACTCTTTTCGCGAGAAGAGAAAGATCATCCAGAGTCGTTAGGTCGTACGCCTTTGATTTCGCTGTTGGGCGAGGACGCTGGTTCTTATCGAAAAAATAGTTCCCCTCATCTTCGCGAGAGAGAAAATACAATTCGATCTTGAACTGCTTTTCTGCCGTGAACTTTGGGTATGCGGACTTCGCGTCACGATATGCGCGGACCGCCTTTAGTATGGCCTGTTGGCGATGATGCGAATCGGGCAAATAAATTTTGCCCGTATAAAGATGCAATGCTGCCTTTTTACGATCCCAGTACGCTTCGAATGAACCGGGGCGCAGGTTCCAGACGAGTGGTGTTAGAAACAGCCTATCACCGCGTAGCAGCTTTTCCGTTATGTCGTCCGCATTACTCGCGTCAAAAATGTAAAGCTTTGGATCTGGATATCCATTACCAACAGCGAGCTCACGTGCAGGCTGTGGAAACACGTCGGGACGAATCCCTCGCTGCACACCCTGGTCTGTCCAGAGCAACATATTTTCTGCGGCATCCGCTAACTGTTCGGCAGTAATTGTAAATGTTCCCAGAATATCTTGACCCTCACCGGTCCACTGAACGTCGTGGCAAGTGAATCTCCCGTGATACGCTGAGCCACCGGCTGTTTTTCTCGGCCGGCTGAGAAATCCCTTAACGGTAAGCTTTTTCATTCGTTGCTCGGCTTTCGGACTGAAAGCGAACTCGAAGGGTAGACAGCATGCCCTCATACTTCAAGCGCTCGCTCGGCCCGAGGATCATTCCGCTCTCTTTAAAAGGGAGCTTCAACGTTCAGTGAGCCCCACTCCAGCTCTTCAGGACTACACATCCAATATGGTTTGCCGAATGAGCCCCGGCCTATGTCCCATCCCTCTTCTATCGATTTTATGAAAATCTTCCGCACCAAAGCCATCCTCTCGAAGAATTCTCCCTTCCCTGTCCAACCCTGCCACTCCTTGCATGCCCGATAGATCCGACTAAGTGCCGAATCCGAAACCACATCTTTGACTTTCGTCCACTCCCAGCTTTGTCCGAAACCAGCCCAAAGCCTCCATCGTTTTAGGCATTCGGGGCGATCCTTGCTCAAATATTTCGCCAAATAACCGACACGTTCAGCGGGGATGCGCCTGACATGGATTCGTCCCCATCCCGCTTTCTCAGCGAGCAATCGAGCACGATTCACGTCGATGAAGCTGTTTGTTACCAGGTGAACATGCAGCCCATGTTCCTCGTGTAATTCGAAGACCCGAACTCCCTGCAGCATTGGCCATGCACGCAGCAGCAAGGTGAGCAGGTAATTCCATCTCTTTCGGGTGTCCTTAACGTTCAGCATATCCTTGAAGGTGAACGTCCACATAAACAGCCGGTCGTCTTTTCCAAGACTGCGGGAAGCAAAAAGGAACGCGGCTTTGCTTTTGTTCATTCGGGGCTGTGGAGTTGTTTGCTTATAGACAAGGTTAGGGGGCGGGGCCGCGCCTCCGGCGCGCCGCCCGCCTCCCCGTCCTCCTCGATCGGCTCAGGCTCACGATCTCCGAGCCATCCAGAGAAAACGCCGCGCTCCATTTTGAAGCCCTCCAGGAAAAACACGTAGTTCTTCCCCTTTTCGCACAGGACCGTTATCTCCTCCGGCTTTTCAACCTCAGGTCGCTTCTGGCGGATTATTGCCCGATCCAAAACGCCGCGCGCTGAGCATTCCACGATGTAAGTAACGCGGACATAGGTTATGGCTTCCCCCGAACGTGTATCCACGTATCCGGCCGCTTCTGGTCGCGCGCCGCGAAACTCTCCGACGAGCAGTAGCCGACCACGAAGAACGTGCTGCAAGAGTTCGTCCCTGGTCATTGCGCCCTCTCCGCCCTAACGATTGCCAAAACCCCGGCTCTCAGCGGCTCCGGCAACCGCGCCCAGGTCCGAATAATTTCGATCAGTTCGGCGCTGTTCCGAAGTTTTTGTGAGTCTATTTGTGAGTCAGCACACGTAAGTGCTTGATGCTCAGTATCCGACTGGCAGGTTCGAACCCTGCATCGCGCACCACTCGCAGCTAACACGCACCTTAGTGCGCGGTTAGCACTTTGCGCTTTCTCTGGAGGACGCTACGCTCTCACCGTCCCGTTCGACTAAAATTCCCAATGCCCAACCAGCCGCACGACCTGCAGACGATCCAGATGCCCCAGATGCCGCACATTCCGGTGCGGCTGATCGCGGGCATTTTCGCGATCATTCTCCTGATCGCTCTGGTGTTGACCTCTTATTATACCGTCCAGGCCGAGTCAGAGGGAGTCGTCCTGCGTTTCGGCCGGTTTCTTAAAACGGTCGAGCCCGGTCTGCACTTCAAACTTCCCTTCGGTGTCGACCAGGTCACCGTCCTGCCGACCCGGCGGCAGTTGAAACTTGAGTTCGGGTTCGTCACTGAGGGTTACACAAATATCGACCAACCAACCAGAGAAGGATCGGAGGAAAAGTCCATGGTCACGGGCGATCTGAACGCGGCCCTGGTCGAGTGGGTGGTGCAATATCGCATCGACGATCCCAAGCAGTATCTGTTTGACGTCCGGAATCCCGGCCAGACCTTGCGCGATTTATCGGAAGCGGCCATGCGCGAAGTGATCGGCGACCGCACGGTGGACGAAGTGATCACGATTGGCCGGCAAGACATCGAGGTCGCAGCCTTGGCGCAAATGCAGGATCTGGCCAAGCGCTACATGCTCGGCATTCGCGTCGATCAAGTGCAACTGAAGAACGTCAATCCTCCAGCGGAGGTTCAAGCCTCCTTCAACGAAGTGAACAAGGCGCAACAGGACCGCGAGAACGCGATCAACATCGCGAACGGCGATTACAATCAAGCGGTGCCCAGAGCCAGAGGCGAGGCCGACCAGGCGATCCGCGGTGCGGAAGGCTACCGGTTCAAGCGCGTCAATGAAGCCGAGGGCGATGTGGCGTCGTTCAACGCCATGCTCGGCCAGTACGTGAAAGCGCCTGAGATTACCCGCACCCGGCTTTATCTCGAGACGATGGGTGATGTGCTACCCAACTCGGGCGAGAAAATTATCATCGACGATACGATGCGAAATCTGTTGCCGATTTTGCCGCTGACCAAAAATCCTTTGGAGAAGAAATGAATCAACGCGGCTGTCTCATCATCTTCACCATCGTCGTCGCACTCGCCGCTTTGCGCGTGCTTTTCGGATGCTTCTACGCCGTGAACCAGACCGAACAGGTGATCATCACCCAATTCGGCAAACCGGTGGGCGAGCCGATCACCGATCCGGGTTTGCACTTCAAGCTTCCCATTATTCAGGAAATCAACCGGATCGATAAACGATTTCTCGAGTGGGATGGCCTGCCCGTTGCCATCCCGACGCGCGACAAGACTTATATCCACGTCGACACCTTCGCCCGGTGGCGCATCAGCGACGCAAAGACGTTCTTCGTCCGGCTGCGCGATGAACGCAGCGCGCAATCACGCCTGGAAGACATTCTGGGGAGCGAGACCCGCAACGCCGTAGCTAAGAACGACCTGATTGAGATTGTGCGTACGGACAAGGATCGCAAACCGTTGAAGGACGAAAATCTGAAAAATGTCGCGACTGGTCTGGGAACAATCGGCGTTCTGCCTCCCATCCAATTTGGGCGACAGAAAATCGAGGATGAGATCAAGATGAAGGCGGCCGGGAAACTGGCGGAGTTCGGGATCGATCTGCTCGATGTCCGGCTGAAGCGCGTCAATTACAATCCGGACGTGCTCGACCGCATCTACCAGCGCATGATCAGCGAACGCCGGCAGATTGCTTCGCGGTTTCGCTCCGAAGGCGAAGGGGAAGCGGCCCGTATCGCCGGCCGGAAAGAGCGCGACCTGAACGAGATTCAATCGACCGCGTATCGGCAGGTGCAACAGATCCGCGGCGAAGCTGATGCCAAGGCGACGGAGATTTACGCCCAGGCTTACACTCAGAATCCGCAGGCGGCCGAGTTCTATAATTTTCTCAAGAGCATGGAAACCTATCGGAAAGTTCTGAACAAAGACGCCACGCTCGTCTTTTCCACCGACAGCGATTTGTTCGGTTTGCTGAAGCGCGCGAACGCGAAGCCGCAAACACTGCCGCCGGCGCGGTAGTTGGGAGTTCGGCGTTCGGCGTTCGGCGTTCGATGTTCGATGTTCGATGTTCGATGTCGAATTGGCCGAGGAATGCCCCTAAGTGACACGGCGGCACATTCGACTTCGCTCAGTGCAGGCGCCGCGCCGTGGCTATAAGTAGCCGCCTCGCTCTGTCGAGGCGGGGCGAACAGGTTGGCCCTCACCTCAATCCTCTCGCTGGGGGAGAGAAAGGGAGCGAGCGCGGGAATCGGCTTTCGTCAGCTCAATCGCGGTCCGTGGCGAAGTGAAATCAAACCGCGAATGTAGAGGTGCTTGTGCCAAGCACCTGTTTTTACATCCGGTGGTTGACACAACCACCGCTACAACCATCCCGGATGTTCGATGCCCGCCGTTTCCGGACGGCCCCGAATGCTTTCGGGGTTGAGCAAAATAATGGGACGACACGAGGTCGCCCCTCCCAGCCGTTTAATCCGCGAAATCCGCGGTCGATTTCTTACGGTATCGCGACGCGGTAGAAGCGGTGGCGTCTGGCACGGACTCTCTACAATTTGCGGTCGTTCAGGCTTTCTAGGACTTTTTTGGCGGCGTTGTGACCTGGAATGCCGCTCACGGCGCCGCCGCGACAGGCGGCGGAACCGCAGAAGAAGACGTTCTCATGCTCCGTCTCTACCCCCCATTTGCCGACTTCATCCTTGCTTTGAGCGAACGGGAAGCTCGGCGCGTCCTGGAAAATGTTGCCGTGATAGAGGCCGAGCGCGTCCTCGAGATCGACCGGGCTTTTGCTTTCGATGCAAGGTTCGCCGTTTCGGGCCAGGGCCAAACAATCTTCCAACGGTTCATCAAGCCATTGGTTCATGCTCTCCATGAATTTCTTCTCGGCCAATGGCCGCATCGTC
Source organism: Verrucomicrobiota bacterium (assembly GCA_041167085.1). Taxonomy (GTDB): domain Bacteria; phylum Verrucomicrobiota; class Verrucomicrobiia; order Chthoniobacterales; family UBA10450; genus DATFCK01. The sequence continues at coordinate 12,069 of JBEEGV010000035.1, read as the reverse complement.
TTGTTATCCCGTGCGAACAGGCTCCACGGCGTGTCGAGCCCGAAGAGGGTCATGGTGTGAAAACCTTGTTCACGGAGGTCCGGCGCGAGAATGCTATTGTCCGTCAAGGTGTGGCAGTAAACCTCACAGGGCGTTTTTTCGGGCAGCTGCCCACGTGACGCCTGGGCGTAGCTGACATTCATTTGCTCGTATCCTTCGTCGCTATGAAATGTACCGCAGAAAGCCTCGTCGGCGCGATACGCGGTGGCTTTTAATTTCGGCAGACGACGTAACAGCATGTTGATCTTGAATACGGATCCTTCGTCGGCCGGTTCGGGCTGATACGGTTTGCCCAGATACTTGGCCAGTATGTTTCGGCCAAAGTTTACGAGAAGAAATCCCGTTTCGACGGTTTGTTTCTTTCCGCCAACTTCAAATTCTACTTCGCGCCGATCTCCTGTGACATTCAAGGCGCGCAGAGTGACTCCTGTCACAATTTCCGTCCCGGCCTTCGTCGCTGACTGCTCCAGTTCTTTCGCGACATTGCCCATTCCGCCCACGGGCACTTTCCATTCTCCCGTCTTATTGCCGATCAGGTGATAAATAAAACAACGGTTTTGGACGAGCGACGGATCGTGGGGGTAAGTGAACACGCCAATTTTCGCGTCGGTCAGAACGAGGCCGCGAACCAGGTCGTCCTGCAAATAACGCTCAATCGCTCGACCGAGCGGTTCTTCAGCCAGACTGCGCCAGGCTTCCCGGGAGACATCGTCAACATCGAACCGGCGCTGAAATTCCTGCTTCGCCACGAGCGGCTCCAGCATCGTGTCCCAGACGCGATCGGCGAAAACGCGGGACAGATGATAAAACGCTTTCATCTGTTCGAGCTCACGATGGTTCCCGGTCAGTTCGAACATGGAAGCCACGCTTTTCTCTTCCGATACGTTGCTCAGAAGTAACCCGCCGTTTCGGCCGTTGCGAACGTAAGGCGTGAAGGAGCCAGTGGTCCGGCGCCGCAATTCAAGATTGAGATCCAGGTCGCGAGCTATTTTTTCGGGAAAGAGGCTGACCAGATACGAGTAACGCGAGAGTCGAGCGTCGTAATCGGGAAACAGCTTCTGTGATGTCGTGGCGCCGCCGACGTAATCGTTCTTTTCCAGCATCAGGACGCTCAAACCCGCTCGAGCCAGGTAGGAAGCGGCGACCAGGCCGTTGTGGCCGGCACCGAGGATGACGACATCGTAACGAGATTTCATTCAGGGTTTTTGGAGCGCTAATATCACTCGAAAGAGGAGGACGAGACAAGCTCGTCCCTCCCGGAGTCATGGTTGAGTTCGCGCGGGGAAAAGCGGGCCGCTGCCCGTGATTTTTGCCCGGCGGTAGGCGAGCGCCGTCCGAATGCAGCCAATGCCGTAACGGATGCTGCGTTGGAAATTAATCGAGGACGCTTCCGGCAAATATTTGGCCGGGCAGGTCACTTCCCCGATGGAATAACCAAACCAGAAAATCTGGGTCAGAATCTCATTGTCGAAAACGAAATCATCGGAGTTGCTTTCGACCGGCAGTGTTTCCAGCAGCGACCGGGCAAAAGCGCGGTAGCCGGTGTGATATTCGGACAGCTTCGCTCCGAGCAGAAAATTTTCGGTCAAGGTGAGAATGCGGTTCGCGACATACTTCCACAAAGGCATCCCGCCGCGCAGGGCGCCGCCACCGAGAATGCGCGACCCTAGGACACAGGGAAACAAACCGGTTTGCACGAGCGAGGCCATCGTCCGGATAAGAGCGGGTGTGTACTGATAATCGGGATGGATCATGATGATGATGTCGCCTCCCGCCGCCAAAGCCAGGCGATAACAGGTTTTCTGATTACCTCCGTACCCTCGATTTCTGGGATGCACTTCCACCTGAACACGGTCCAACGTTCGCGCGATAGCGACGGTTTCATCCCTGCTCGCGTCGTCCACTAGAATAACAAGATCGACTATCCCCTGGGCCATGACCTCATCATAGGTCCGGCGCAAGGTCGCCGCCGCGTTGTACGCGGGCATGACAACGATAATTTTTTGCCCATTCAGCATGACTAGTTTTTCGTCGCGAAACGAGTTCCGACTCGACGCGGTCGAATGATATAGCAAATCTACATCTGTGAAACTGCTTCGTCCGCGTGCGGCCATTTTTTTTGTTTGTGCGTTTACCGGGTCGATTGACGCCGAAAACACGTTCCTCGGTCCGATCCCGGTGCAATACGCCCATCCCGATACCGAGGTGGCGCTTGATATGCACCGCTTCTTTCAACCAGCGGGAGCGAAGCTGGAGGTGAGCGGGAAAAAAGGGATCGATGTCGCCTACGATTTGCAGACGTTGCAATTGCATCTCCGGGCCAAGGAAACAGGAATCTGTGACATCCCGCTAACGGCCAAATCGGACAAAGAATCGCACGAGACTGTGTTGACCCTGGCAGTGACGCCTTCGCAATCGACGCATCATTTCGTGTTCAAACCGAAACGCGGAGAGGCGGACGTCGCCGGGGAGAAAAATCGACCGGACAAGGTTGCCTCCGGAACGCCGGCTTCTGCAAAGCCTCAGACAGTCTATTTAGCAGGCATCTTCAATGGGTGGAGCGCGGAGAAAACTCCGATGACCGGCCCGAACGACAAAGGTGAATACGTGGTCGATCTGCCCCTGGAGCCGGGTCGTTACGGTTACAAATTTATTGTCGATGGAAAATGGATGCTCGATCCGGACAATCCACAGACGGAGGACAACGGTTTGGGCGACAAGAACTCGATCGCCGCTGTCACTGGCGAAAAGGCCAGGAATGCGCCGACAATTTATGCAGATCGGCTGACGGATAAGTCTTTGGTTATTCGTGCAGTGACATCGGGGCCGTCAATCGCCACCGTGTCCGCGGTTTTCGAAGGCGCGGAGGAATCCAGCGTGGTCGATTCCAAGATCAAGGGAGACGAAATTGCGGTCAGTCTGCCTCCGGGCAAAACAGGATTCATTCGGGTCATCGCCGCCGATGCGGATCGGGTGGCGAGCAACGTCGTTCGTTGCCCGTTCGGTTCACAGCCGGAAGCGTTTCACTGGCAGGATGCCATTTTGTATTACGCCTTTACTGACCGTTTCCTCGATGGGGACAAGGCGAACGACCGGCCCGTCAATAATCCAAACGTCGCTCCTCCGGCCAACTTTCACGGGGGGGATCTGGCCGGCATCAAACAAAAAATCGAGGAAGGCTATTTCGAGAAACTGGGCGTGAACACGATCTGGGTCGCGCCACTGAACAAGAACCCAAGCGGAGCCTACCAGGAATATCCCGAGCCGCACCGCTGGTATACGGGATACCACGGTTACTGGCCGGTTTCTTCGACCGAGCTTGATCCGCATATCGGGTCCAGTGCAGATCTCCATAAGCTGGTCGAAGCGGCCCACGCGCACGGCATGACGATTATTGCCGATCTCGTTCTGCATCATGTTCACGCCGAGCATCCCTGGTGGACGGAACACCGCGACTGGTTCGGCTCACTCGATCTTCCGGATGGGCGGAAGAATCTGCGCCTGTGGGACGAACAACAATTTACGACCTGGTTTGAGCCTTACCTGCCTTCCTTCGATTTCTCCAAAGCCGCGCCCGTGCAGGCGTTGATTGAGAATTCCATCTGGTGGGCGAAAGAATATAAGCTCGACGGCTTTCGCCTCGACGCGGTGAAACATATTCTGCCGAGTTTCTGGTGGAAATTCCGCGCCGCTTTACGCGAGAAACTGGACCGGGGCCGAAAGACGCCGCTTTACCTGGTGGGTGAAACGTTCAAGGATCGTTCTGGAATCGTTTCCTTTGTCGGTCCGAACATGTTAGACGGGCAGTTTGACTTTCCGCTCTACGACCAGATTAAAGAAACGTTTGGCCAGACCCAGGGCGCGATGAAGGCGCTGGACGATTCGTTAGGCGCGTCCGAAACAATTTACGGCAAGGAGACTCTGATGTCGCCGCTGATCGGCAACCACGACAAGGGACGCTTCATGGCCTATGCCGATGGAGAACTTCCAGTGGGTGAAATGAAGGAAGAAGAGGTCGGATGGAAAAACCCGCCGAAACTGAAGGAGCCGGCTAACTACGCCAAGATCGAGCTGGCCCAGGCGTTTCTCATGTCGATCGACGGCGTGCCGATGGTCTATTATGGCGATGAATTCGGGATGACGGGCGCGGGAGATCCCGATAATCGACGCGACATGCGTTTTGGCGAAGCGCTATCGGCCGATGAAAAACGCGTCCTGGAAAATTTCGAAAAGCTTGGCCCATTGCGGCGTGCCCACCCGGCATTGCGTTATGGGAGCCGCCGGACTATTGCGCTCGATCAAGATACCTATGGCTTTATTCGTGTTCATCTCCAGGATCGCGTAGCAGTCGTCTTCAATCGAGCGACCAAACCCTCGAAGGTGGAAATGCAAGTGGCCCCCGAAATGTCCGACGGAGATTATCTGGATGCGCTGAACGGAATACCGGCGCACGTTCGCAATGGAAAACTGGAGATAACGCTTCCTCCGCAAACCGCCGCGTTCATTACACGCGCGCCTTAGATCATCGGTCGCAATTCGGAACCGGCGAGATTTCAAACAATGGTAATTTTTCACGATCCCAGCTGCGTCGAATATTCCACGCCCGGACATCCCGAGCGTCCGCAAAGGATCACCTCTACGGTGCCGGTATTGAAGCAGCGCCACCCCGACTGGGAGTGGCGCATGCCGGACCGTGCTCCCGTCGACGCTTTGCTCAACGCCCACTCCCGGGAACACATCGATCGCGTTCGTTCTTCGTTTCACGAATTTGACGCAGATACTCCGGCTTATCCGAATATTTACGATCATGCGCTGCGATCGGCCGGAGCAGCGATTGAAGCGGCAGAGACTGCGCGGCAAAGTGGCCGCGCGCTCAGTCTGATGCGACCGCCTGGCCATCACGCGCGGCGCGAACAGGCTATGGGATTCTGCTATTTCAGCAACATCGCGGTCGCCGCGCTCGCGATGCTGCAACGCGGAGTCGAGCGCGTCGCTATCTGGGATTTTGATGCACATCATGGCAATGGGACCGAAGACATCGTCGCCCATCATTCCCACATCGCCTTTGCTTCCATCCATCAATCACCCGGATACCCCGGCACGGGACTGACTTCGTTCGCCAATATCGATAATTTTCCTTTGCTGCCCTATACCCGCCGCACCCAGCATATGGACACCGTGGAACGTGCATTGCAGAAGCTGGTCGCCTTTCAACCCGATCTGCTTCTCGTCTCCGCGGGCTTTGACGCTTTCCGTGGCGATCCGATCACGAAGATGACACTCGAGCATGAGGATTTCGCTACATTCGGCAAATGGCTTAATCAGACGGGAATCGCCGCAGCCGCGGTTTTGGAAGGCGGTTACAGCGATGAGTTGCCAGAACTGGTCGATGCCTTCCTTACGGGGTGGACGAACGGCCAAGAGCCGATGAAGCGGAAAGCAAACGACACTAACAGGTAGGGACGGCTCTCCGAGCCGTCTGGGGGAATGGGATCGCGGGCTTGATCGATACAGAGCAGGGAGACGATCAGGAGCATGAGCAGAAACTCGGTAGGGATGCATCTCCGAGCCGCCCACTAACAAGAAATATTGGGACGAGACAAGCGCGTCCCTCCCGGTGGAACGCGCTCTCCGAGCGCGTTGGTAATGAAGTGCGGCTGCGCCGCCTATATTTAGCATCGTCCTCGGAGAGGCCGATCCACCCAATCGGACGGCTCGGAGAGCCGTCCCTACCTGGGCTTGAGAAGCATCGGGCCGGCGGGATTCGAACCCACGACCTCTTGAACCCCATTCAAGCGCACTACCAAGCTGTGCTACGGCCCGATTTCTTGCGAACTATTGACCGAAGGCAGGCAAATCGCCAGAGAGGAAATGAATCGGACATCTGTGCGCGAAAAGACGGACGGCTCGCCTCCGGCCCAGAGGGGCCTACGCCCCGGCGGGGAGAGCCTTCCCTACCTGGCGGCGTCCGCCGCCAATCGAGCTCTTTTGTATTCTTCATCCGTGAAGATCAGTGTTTATCTGTGGCCAGATCTTTGATTACGAATCGGACATCTCGGAGAGATGTCCCTACCTGGCAACGTCCGCTGCCAATCAGGCCCTGTCCGGTTCCTCATCTGTGAAGATCGGTATTCGTCTGTGGCCAGCTCTCTGATTGCGACGGCACCGCTTCGCAGTTACGCTGCGCGCCTATGTTAAGCGCCGGTATCGTCGGTTTACCGAATGTTGGAAAGTCCACACTTTTCAACGCGCTGACGCGCAGCCGGAAAGCGCCCGCGGAGAATTATCCTTTTTGCACGATCGATCCCAACGTCGGCATGGTCATCGTGCCGGATCAGCGTCTCAACCGGCTGGCAGAATTGTCGCATTCGCAAAAAATCGTGCCCACAGCCATCGAGTTCGTGGATATCGCCGGGTTAGTAAAAGGCGCGAGCACCGGGGAAGGACTGGGCAATCAATTCCTCAGTCATATTCGTGAAGTCGACGCCATCGTGCAGGTGGTGCGCTGCTTTGAAAGCGCTGATGTTCACCATGTCAGCGGCACGGTCGATCCTCTTCGGGACATCGAAGTGATCAATACGGAACTCGCTCTCGCCGACCTTGCCTCGTTAAGAAAGCGTCACGATCGCTTGCAAAAGGAAGTCCGGGCCGGGTCCAAGACCGCGAAAGCAGAGAACGCGGTCATCGAGAAATTGTTGCCCCACCTGGACGAAGGCAAGCCGGCGATCACGGCCGATTTGACTGCAGAAGAGAAGAGTGTCGCGCGCGACTTTTTCCTGCTCACGTCAAAACCCACTCTGTTTGCCTGTAACGTAGCCGAGTCCGATTTAGCAGCTGTAGCCGCGATCTACGCTGGCCGAAGCGAGGTCGGTGACGGCGGGAAACATGCGGCGGTAGGCTACGTCAAGGCGGTAAACGATTACGCCCAAAGCCACTTCGGCACCGAGGCCGTCGTGATCAGCGCCCAAATTGAAAGTGAACTGACCGAGCTCGGCGAGAAAGAGGCGCTGGAATATTTGCGTGGGCTTGGCGTGGAAGACAGCGGTGTGAACGCGTTGATTCGCTCGGTCTATCATTTGCTCGGATTACGCACCTATCTGACCACGGGAGAAAAGGAGACGCGCGCGTGGACGATTCACGCGGGCGACAAAGCGCCTGCGGCAGCGGGAGTGATCCACACCGATTTCGAACGTGGCTTCATTGCCGCGGAAACCACGCATTACGATGACCTCGTCGAGTTGGGATCATTCGCCAAAGCGCGGGAAGCAGGAAAGCTGCGGATCGAAGGAAAGGATTATGTCGTGCGCGACGGCGATGTGATCGAGTTTCGCTTCAATGTGTGAGGGGGAAGTTGAGAGGTTGGGGAGTTGAAGCGTTGGAGCGTTACAAGGTCTAACGCGGCTCGGCGTACTCTGCTGCCGTTGTAACCTTGTAACTTTTTTAACTTTTTAACTTCCCTCAGCTTCCCTCGTAGAGAATCCGGCCGCACTGCTCGCAGCTGACTATTTCTTTTCCGGCCTTCACGTGCACAGCCGTAGCCGTCGTCACCTTCATGTGGCAGCCGGTGCAGACATCATGCTCGAGTGCGACGACCGCAGCGTCTCCCTTGCTGGCAAACAGGCGCTCGAAACGGTCGAGCAAATCCTCGTCGATGGTGCCGGCCAGTTCGGCCCGTTCCTTTTTCAAATCCAGTAATCGTCCTTCGAGTGTTTTCGATTTTTCTTCCAGATCCGTGAGCTGCCGCGCGATCGACTCCTTCATCGTCGAGGCTTTTTTCTCTTCCGTGCCGAGCTCGGCTTTGAGCTTGTCCGTCTGATCCATCAGCTCGAGTTCCTTGTCTTCGATGCCGACGATCTCCTTTTCGTAGCGCTGGATTTCGTGGCCGATCGCCTGAAACTCGTCATTCTTTCGCGTTTCATATTGCTGGGTGCGCAGACGGGCGATGCTCTGCTGGCGGGTACCCACATCAAGCTCCAGGTTTTTGCGGTCCACCTCCACCTGCCGCGCGCGGTGCTTCAGCGATTCAACGCCGGCAACAGTGGTCGCCAGCTGCGCCTCCAAACTATTGCGCTGCAGCGGTACCGTCTTTATTTCGTTTTCGATCTGCCGGATTTTTTGCTGTCGATCCTGCAGAACGAGCAATTGTTCCAGCTCCTGATGCACGGACGGCAACGTTATGGGCGGCCCGCGAGAAGGTCAATCATCCGCGCCAATTCCGTCGTCAATTTTGCAGCAACTAAGGAGCAGCAGTTTTCCCGTTTAGTCCGTCAAAGATTCTCAGCACCTCTTCCGGCCGCGCCCGAATACCTATGTTCTCCGTGAGATTGACCCAGCGAATGGTGCCTCTGGAGTCGACCAGGAATTCGGCTGGCCGGGATATGTCCGATCCTTTGGGTCCTCCACCAGGATGGAGAAGGTCGTAACGTCGAATCACTTCCACCTTCGGATCGGAAAGGAACGGGAAGGTGTAACCCATCTCTTGGCGATGCCGGCGATTCACGTCGGGCGGGTCGACGCTGATCCCCACCACCCGGATACCGCGGTTTTCGAAATCAGGAAGCCGATGCTGAAAACTCCGCAACTCGGAGTTGCAAAGCGGTCACCAAAATCCGCGGTAAAAAATCAAAAGCGCGCCGCCGGATTTTCCTTTTCCATTTGCGGATGAAACCAGATCGGCCAGCGCAATCAATTTGTCGTCCTGGTCTGGCAAAACGAACTCAGGTGCTTTTTGTCCTACCCGGGGCGCCCCGGTTGATGCTGGAAGTTGTCGAAGTTCGTAGAAAAAGATGAAGCAAAAAAAACCAAGGACGAGCGCCCCGAGCGCGGCCAATATGGGACCAAAAACCTTGCCCCGATAAAGTTGCGGTTGCCGGAATGCGTGGCGAAGTCCTACGACCAAAAAAATGCCGCCAATGCCAAACAACAAAAAATTGGCCCACGGAAAATCGCGGGTGATGGGGAATTGGACGAAAAAGGTGTAGGTCAGAAAACCGGCCAGGACAAAAATGAATCCGGTCCACAAACTCCAGTTCCATTTTCTCTTCATGCTTTAAAGGTCTTCCTTTTGCCGCCGATTCAGATCGCCTCTCCCTGAAAAACTCAATGCCCTTTCGGACAGTATAGTATTACGGTATTGCTTTGTAACTTGGGTTTTGGTCCTGCCGTTACGTGAACTTCGGCAAGGTCTCCCGGCTTCGGATCGATCTTCATGGTGATTCGGCGCCGTTCGACCGAATGAGGCATCAGCATATGTTCGGGGGCAGGATGATCAATGAAACCCCCGAAAACAAGACTTCTACCGGCCGTTCTATTAGCAAGATCGCGCAGACTACAAATTGCGGACCATGATTCCAAAACCTGTATCGTTTCGGGCTTTGTTCTTTCGTTGATCACGAATAAGTCGAAGGAAATGCCGGCTCCTGCCTTCATGATCGCCTCGCGCGGAATGAGTAAAAGTCGACACTGACCAGCCGCTAGGTTTCCAACAAATAGTATACAAAACAAAGCCCCCACGGTTTTCATTTTTTCGGCATCTCCTCTTGTTTGATTCTTTTCCTTTTGGATCGACGAGTGGGCGTTTTAGGTCACAACCCTATTGTTCGATCTTCTTCAATTTTTCGAATCCGTCCTGAACTTTCGTTACTTGGTTATCATGAAGCAGGCGGGAAGCAGCTGGTCATTCCGGGCTTGCACTTTGTGCAGCTTGTCGGGATGCTTGCCGCCAATGGCGACCATCGACCCTGCGAATCCGCCGATGGAATATCCAGACATTATCGGCGCGCGGCCGACCAATCCCCTCGCCGCGAATTTTCGTCCGTTCATTCCCGCATCGGTTCGGCTGCCAGAGCTTACCTGGTTCCCGCTGATTCTGGGGACTTTTCTCGGCATTGTCTTCGGGGCGTCCTCGCTTTACCTGGTCCTCAAGGTCGGACTGACCGTGAGCGCCTCGATCCCGGTCGCGGTCATTTCGATTACGGTTTTCCGGCTCCTTTCCAAACTCGGCTTCTCGGACGCAAATATTTTACAGAACAATATTGTGCAAACGGCCGGTTCGGCCGGCGAATCAATCGCCTTCGGCTTGGGTGTGACAATGCCGGCCATCATGATTTTGGGATTCGATCTGGAAATCACGCGGGTGATGCTGGTGGCCGTTTCCGGCGGCTTATTGGGAATCCTGATGATGATTCCATTGCGTCGCGCCCTGATTGTCGATCAACATGGGCTGCTCAAATATCCGGAAGGGACGGCCTGCGCCGAAGTGCTGAAAGCTGCAGCCTCCAAAGAATCGCTGGCTGTCGCAGACAAAACCCACACGACGACAGACGCCGAGATCGTCAATGAGGAAGCGGCGGGAGGCGGCAAAGTCATTTTCGCGGGTTTCGGGATTGGCTTCCTGTATCAAGCGGCAATGGGCGCATTGAAAATGTGGAAAAGCGATCCGCAAAAGATTTTCGCGGACCCGTTCAAGGGAGGTTCTATTTCCGCGACAATTGAACCGGCGCTGCTGGGAGTCGGTTACATCATTGGGCCACGCATCGCCTCGATCATGTGCGCCGGCGGCGTACTTGCCTACTTGGTGCTCATTCCCGCGATTAAATTCTTCGGGGAACATGTCGTCGGAGTTGTCGCCCCGGGAACGATGCCGATCAGCGACATGACTCCCGATCAAGTGCGCGGCGCCTATGTTCTCTATATCGGCGCGGGCGCAGTGGCTGCGGGCGGAATCATTAGTTTGTTCCGCTCGCTCCCGATAATTTTGCATGGATTGCGGGGAGGTCTGGCCGATTTGCGGGGCGGTCACGCGGCAAAAGCGAACGCACCGCGAACCGATCAGGACCTGTCGATGAAGGTAGTTATCGGCGGCGTCATTGTTCTTCTCCTCATCATGATCGTAGCGCCGCAATTGAACCTGCAATGGAATCTGCTTGGCGCCTTGTTGATCGTGGCGTTCGGATTTCTTTTTGTCACCGTTTCGTCCCGGTTAACTGGCGAGATCGGGTCATCTTCGAATCCCATCTCGGGAATGACGGTTGCGACTCTCCTCTTAACATGTCTGATCTTTCTGCTCGTCGGCTGGACCGGACCGCATTATTTCGTTACGGCGCTCTCCATCGGCGGCATCGTCTGTATCGCGGCTTCGAACGGCGGGACGACCTCGCAAGATCTGAAAACTGGTTTCCTGGTCGGATCGACCCCGAAATATCAGCAGATTGCCATCTTGTTCGGCGCGCTCGCCTCGGCTATCGCGCTCGGACCCATTCTGCTAAAGCTCAATGAGGCTTATACAGTCTATGTTCCCCCGACCTCTTTCGCATCCGTCGCGAACAAGTTGCCCGCGCCGGCCGGCGTCCCGTTACAGCCATTCGATGAAAGCCTGAAGCCGAATGCCGGCGAAAATTTCCGCTTGCTTCACGTGGGCGACAACGCAAATCTCCCCGGTCTTGAACCGGGTGACTACCTTATCGGCGACGACGGCAATGTTTCCTATAAGGTGTCGAGAAATTTTCCGCCTGACTTGCGTGCTCCGCCTAACGAGTTAGGCGCAGAGGAGAAGTTCCAAAGCTCCCAGGTCCCCTCCGATCACAATACCTATCGCATCTGGCAACGGCTCGATCCCGCTGGCGGCTCAGCGCAGCGCTACCTGGTAAATAACGATGGGGTGGCCGCTTACCTGGTCGATCCCGGAATTAACGGCACGCACAAAACCCGCCCGAATGGATCGGTCGTGCAAAAATTCGACGCTCCCAAAGCGACCCTCATGTCATACATCATCAAAGGAATTCTTGGCCGTAAACTTCCCTGGGGCCTGGTACTGCTTGGCGTCATGATTTCGATCGTGCTCGAGATGAGCGGTATCCCATCGCTTGCCTTTGCCGTCGGTGTTTATCTGCCACTGGCCTCCTCCAGCCCGATCTGGATTGGCGGCCTGATTCGATGGCTCGTCGATCGTTACCTGAAGACCAAATTCCGGCACAAAAATCTGTCTGAAATGGAACTTACCGCCGAAGGCGACAAGAGCCCCGGTGTGCT